>NZ_MODY01000002.1:0-839852 GCF_001866145.1 Staphylococcus sp. LCT-H4
AAATATAAATACAACTCTTTTTTATCCGAAAATTGAGAAGTGTAACTTTAGGGAATACCTGAGCTAAAGCTCATGCATAAGAACCACTAATCTCAATAAATTGAGAAGTGGTTCTAAAAAGTTAATGACTTAATGAGTACATCAATATGGGGTTTGAGTTTGGAAAGAGGGATACCTCCAAATCCGAGTATGAATTTTGCTGATTGTTCTGTCGGATCATATTTGGTGAAGGGTGTAATTTTTAGATTGTATTTCTCAGCATTTTTGAGGCATTGTTCTAGAGTTAAACCATTTGTAACTGTTAATGTAAAATGCATTCCAGCTAAGGCACCATCAATTTCTAGTTGGTTTTGAAAGGGTTTAAGTTCATTTAAAATAAATTTTAATTTTTCACTATAAACATTTCTCATTTTATTCAAATGTCTCTCGAAGCTTCCTGACTCCATAAAGTTTGCAACCATCTTTTGTATATGTGCAGGAACAGTATTGCCTTCTTTGTTAGGTAATATATTATAAAGCGCTAATAAATTTTGAGGCAGTACAAGATACGCAATTCTACAACTTGGAAATAAAGATTTAGAAAAGGTACTGATATAGATAACCTTATCTTGAGTATCTAAACTTTGTAATGCAGGAATAGGTTTACCAAAGTAACGAAACTCTGAATCATAATCATCTTCTATAATATATCTATCTTTACTTTGCTGTGCCCAATTTATAAGTTGCGTACGTTTTTTCAAATTCATTACATAGCCAGTAGGAAACTGATGTGATGGTGTGACATAGGCAATGTTGTTATCAAATTCATTAAAGTAATGCAATTCAATACCAGTTTGATTTACAGGTATTTGTTGATATTTAAATTGTTTTTTATCTAAGACTTGTTTAATTGGAGGATAGCTTGGATTTTCAATATAAAACTGAGCATCATTTAGGATATCAGTTAATAAATTAATGAGTTGCTCTGTGGATGACCCAATGATAATTTGGTCTGGATGACAAGATACACCACGACTATTAAATAAATAACGTGCAATTTCTTGTCTTAGTCCCCATTGTCCTTTAGGGTTTGTGTGCTGTAAGAGATTTAATTGATTGTCTTCAAAAGCGTCTCGTGCATATTTTCTAAATTGTTGCATTGGAAAGTACTCAGCGTCTATTTCTGATAAATTAAATGCAAAATCATATGTATGATTAACATTATTTTCGAAATAATCAGAATTAGATAGATTTGAAGTGTGTCTATTTCTATTAATAATAGGTAAGGTTTCTATGTCTGATACAAAATAGCCAGAACGCGGTTTAGAATATATGTAACCCTCATCTAATAGAAATTGGTATGCATGCTCAATTGTTGTATTACTGACTGAAAGATGTTCGCTTAGCGCACGTTTTGAAGGGAATTTATCCCCAGAATTATATTGTCCTTCGATGATTTGTCTTTTTAAATTTTCATATAAATCAATATAGAGATGTTTTTTAGCCATTTTATTCTGACCCCTTAAATTATTTTGAAATTGTCCCTTTTTAAATACCAGTTTATCTTTTAAAATGAATTTAATCAACTAAGTAAAGGGGTAAAATAAATATGTCTAAAGTTACTGGATCCGAAAGAGTTAAAAGAGGAATGGCAGAAATGCAAAAGGGCGGCGTTATCATGGACGTTGTTAATGCAGAACAAGCTAAGATTGCTGAAGAAGCAGGAGCTGTTGCTGTAATGGCATTAGAACGTGTACCATCTGACATAAGAGCAGCTGGCGGTGTTGCAAGAATGGCCAATCCTAAAATCGTAGAGGAAGTTATGAATGCAGTGTCTATACCTGTAATGGCTAAAGGACGTATCGGCCATATTACTGAAGCACGTGTTTTAGAATCGATGGGTGTTGACTATATTGATGAGTCAGAAGTATTGACGCCGGCTGATGAAGAATACCATTTACGTAAAGATACTTTTACAGTTCCATTTGTATGTGGTTGTCGTAATTTAGGTGAAGCTGCGAGACGTATTGGTGAAGGTGCTGCGATGTTACGTACCAAAGGTGAACCAGGTACAGGTAATATTGTAGAAGCTGTGAGACATATGCGTCAAGTCAATTCAGAAGTAAGTCGTTTAACTGTTATGAATGATGATGAAATTATGACTGAGGCTAAAAATATCGGTGCTCCATATGAAGTATTAAAAGGTATAAAAGAAAATGGACGTTTACCAGTTGTTAATTTTGCTGCTGGCGGTGTGGCAACACCTCAAGATGCAGCATTAATGATGGAATTAGGAGCAGATGGCGTATTCGTAGGGTCTGGTATCTTTAAATCAGAAGATCCTGAAAAATTTGCGAAAGCAATTGTACAAGCGACAACGCATTATCAAGATTATGAATTAATTGGCCGTTTAGCTAAAGAACTTGGTTCTGCTATGAAAGGTTTAGATATCAATGAATTATCATTAGAAGATCGTATGCAAGAGCGTGGATGGTAATATGAAAATTGGTGTTTTAGCATTACAAGGTGCTGTCAGAGAACATATACGTCATATTGAACTTAGTGGTCATGAAGGCTTAGCAGTTAAACGCGTGGAACAACTAAATGAAATTGACGGTTTAATATTACCTGGTGGAGAATCAACGACTTTACGTCGCTTGATGAATCTATATGGCTTTAAAGAGGCATTACAACAATCTACATTACCTATGTTTGGTACCTGTGCTGGACTTATTGTAATGGCTAAGCATATTGCTGGAGAAGAAGGGTATTTAGACAAATTAAATATCACCGTCGAAAGAAATTCGTTTGGTAGACAAGTAGATAGCTTCGAAAGTGAACTAGATGTTAAGGGGATTGCTAAGGATATTGAAGGTGTGTTTATTAGAGCCCCACATATTGCCGAAATACATGAAGGTGTAGAATTACTTAGTACAGTTGGTGAAAAAATCGTTGCTGTGCAAGAAGGTCAGTATTTAGGTGTATCATTCCATCCAGAGTTGACTGATGATTATAGAGTGACACAGTATTTTATAGATCATATTGTAAAATCAGCGCTCACTGAAACAGTGTAATCAAGATTCAGAAGTACTTGAATGTATGGTATATGTATAAGGGGACTTTAGTTTAATATACTTTGATGCATACTTTTAATAGTAAACATAAACAGAGCATGTAAGGTTTATAAACCTTACATGCTCTGTTTTGTATTAAATAAAGAATCCAGCAATTGCTGCTGAAATAAATGAAACGAGTGTAGCACCGAACAATAGTTTTAAACCAAAGCGTGCGACCATATCGCCTTTTTCATTGTTAAGTGACTTAATTGCCCCCGAAATAATACCGATTGAACTGAAGTTTGCAAATGAAACTACGAACACTGAAATAACGCCTTTTGCGTGATCACTCATATCTTTAACAGTGCTAAGACTTTGCATAGCCACAAATTCATTTGATAATAATTTCGTTGCCATAATTGAACCTGCTTGTACCGCATCGTTCCAAGGTATCCCAATTAAGAATGCAAATGGTGCAAATACAAAACCGATAAGCGTTTGGAAATCCCAAGTAATGCTTCCTCCCGAAAGGCCTGTAAAAATAGCACTTACTACGCCATTAAGTAATGCGATAATGGCAATGTAACCTATTAACATTGCCCCGACAATGATTGCGACTTTAAATCCATCTAAAATGTATTCGCCTAACATTTCGAAGAAAGATTGTTTCCCAGATTCACTTTCTTCAACAATTAACTTATCTTCTTTTGCTTCTACTTTATAAGGATTAATGATAGAAGCGATAATAAAGCCACCAAAGAGATTTAAAGCTACTGCTGTCACGACATAACGAGGTTCAATTAACGTGAAGTATGCACCAATAATTGAAGCAGAAACAGTAGACATAGCCGAAGCAGTTAATGTGTAAAGACGTTGTCTTGGTATATGTGCTAATTCTTTTTTCAATGAAATGAACACTTCTGATTGTCCCAAAATAACTGCTGCAACAGCATTGTATGATTCTAAACGGCCCATGCCGTTAATTTTAGATATTGCTAAACCTAATACATTGATAATCCATGGAAGAATACGTGTATATTGTAAGATACCAATTAACGCTGAAATGAAAACAATTGGTAGTAATACATTAAAGAAAAACGGTGGGTTTTTCGGATCGACAAATTCAAATCCGCCAAACACAAAATTTACACCTTCTGCTGCTTTTGCTAACAAATAATTAAATCCTTCTGAAATTCCACCAATGACAGTGATACCAAATTTTGTTTTTAGCAAAATAAAGGCAAAAACAAGCTGTATTACGAGTAAAAGACCTACGTATTGCCAGCGAATATTTTTTCTGTCGGAACTAAAAAGAAACGCTAGGCCGAGAAATACTGCAATACCGATCAAACCTATGATAATATGCATAATTACTTCATCCCTTTTATTTTTTCTTAATACCTATAATACAACAAATTAAGGACGTCTAACATCCATAATTAAAAATTTTTGAAACATATTGGTTGAAAAAGGTCAAAGTTGGTCATATAATATAGTCAAAGAAGGTCAAAAGAGGTGATAATCATGCACAACATGTCTGACATCATAGAACAGTACATTAAGAAATTATTTGAAGACGCCAATGAAGACGTTGTAGAAATTCAGCGTGCAAATATAGCACAACGCTTTGACTGTGTGCCTTCACAATTGAATTATGTAATTAAAACACGATTTACAAATGAACATGGCTACGAGATTGAAAGTAAAAGAGGTGGCGGTGGCTATATTAGAATCACGAAAATTGAAAATAGAGACGAAACAGGTTACATTAATCACTTACTTCAACTTATAGGACCATCAATATCTCAGCAACAAGCGTACTATATTATAGATGGTTTACTGGATAAAGAATATATCAACGAAAGAGAAGCGAAAATGATTTCGGCTGTGATTGATAGAGAAACATTAAAAATGGATGTATTATCGAGAGATATTATACGGGCTAATATTTTAAAAAGATTATTGCCTGTAATAAATTATTATTAAAAAGTGAGGTGTTTAGTCGTGCTATGCGAAAATTGTCATTTAAACGAAGCAGAAGTAAAAGTAGCTGTGAAAGGACAAGAAGGCGTTAATGAAAAATGGGTCTGTCCAACATGTGCGCAAGGAGGTAACCCTTGGACACAGAATCAACATATACAGTCCCAAGATGACATTGAAGGTGCTTTTGTTGTAAAACAAATATTACAGCACTTAGCTGCTAAACATGGTATTGATTTTGATGAAATTGCTTTTAAAGAAGAAAAAAGATGTCCTACTTGCCGCATGACTTTGAAAGATATTGCACATGTCGGTAAATTTGGATGTGCAGATTGCTATGCTACATTTAAAGATGACATTATCGATATTGTACGACGCGTGCAAGGTGGCCAAATTGAGCACATTGGTAAGACACCTCGATCTTCATATAGAAAGTTAGCTTTAAAAAAGAAAATCGAAGAAAAAACAACACATTTAAACCAACTTATAGAAGATCAAAACTTTGAAGAGGCAGCCGTTGTTCGAGACGAAATCAAAGCATTAAAAGAAGACAGCGAGGTGAGTAGTGATGAGTGAAAATAATATCAGCGCATATATGAGTGAATGGATGCGCGATAAAGATGAAAGCCCAATCGTAATGTCTTCAAGAATACGATTAGCTAGAAATTTAGAAAATCATGTTCATCCGCTCATGTTTCCGTCCGAGCAAGAAGGTTTTAGAGTAATTAACGAGGTTCAAGATGCACTTCCAGATTTGTTTATACAACGTTTAGACACTATGGATCAACAAAGCAAATACAAACTGGTAGCCAAACATCTTATCAGCCCAGAACTTATTAGACAACCTGCTTCTGCAGTGTTATTAAATGAAGATGAATCTTTAAGCCTCATGGTCAATGAAGAAGATCATATTCGTATACAAGCAATGGGCAATGATTTATCATTACAAACCTTATTTGAAAAAGCTTCTACATTAGATGATACTTTAGATAGTGAGTTAGACATTAGCTTTGATGAACATTTAGGTTATTTAACGACGTGTCCAACTAATATTGGTACAGGAATGCGAGCGAGTGTGATGTTACATTTACCTGGTCTAACAATTATGAAGCGTATGAATCGTATTGCTCAAACAATTAACCGATTTGGTTTTACAATAAGGGGTATATATGGTGAAGGATCGCAAGTTTATGGTCATATATATCAAATTTCAAATCAACTGACTTTAGGTAAAACGGAAGAAAATATTATAGAAAGTTTAACCGAAGTTGTTCAGCAAATTATTAACGAAGAAATGCAAATTCGTGAACGTTTAAATGAACACAATCATACCGAAACGTTAGACAGAGTATATCGTTCGTTAGGAATATTAAAATATAGTAGACTAATATCTATGGAGGAAGCTTCTCTGAGGTTAAGTGAAGTTAAACTTGGCATTGATTTAGGCTATATTGAATTAGAAGATTTCAAATTTAATGAGTTGATGATTGCGATACAGTCACCATTCTTATTAGATGATGAAGATGAAAGAGTAGTAAATGAAAAAAGAGCAGATATTTTAAGAGAACATATAAATTAGGAGGTCATGCTATTATGCTATTTGGTAGACTGACAGAACGTGCACAGCGCGTACTAGCACATGCTCAAGAAGAAGCAATTCGCTTAAATCATTCAAATATTGGAACAGAACATTTACTTTTAGGATTGATGAAAGAACCTGAAGGTATTGCAGCAAAAGTATTAGAGCAATTCGATATTACAGAAGAAAAAGTAGTAGAAGAAGTAGAAAAGTTAATCGGTCATGGACAAGAGCAAATGGGTGCATTACATTACACACCTAGAGCGAAGAAAGTAATCGAATTATCAATGGATGAAGCAAGAAAATTACATCATAATTTTGTAGGTACAGAACACATTTTACTTGGCTTGATTCGTGAAAATGAAGGCGTAGCTGCACGTGTATTTGCTAATTTAGATTTAAATATCACCAAAGCACGCGCACAAGTAGTTAAAGCTTTAGGCAGTCCTGAAATGAGTAATAAAAATGCGCAAGCGAATAAATCAAATAACACACCAACATTAGATGGTCTTGCACGTGATTTAACTGTTATTGCAAAAGATGGCACGTTAGATCCTGTGATTGGTAGAGACAAAGAGATCACTAGAGTTATTGAAGTATTAAGCCGTCGTACTAAGAACAACCCAGTGTTAATCGGTGAACCTGGTGTAGGTAAAACTGCAATTGCAGAAGGTTTAGCTCAGTCAATTGTGAACAATGAAGTGCCTGAAACGTTAAAAGGTAAACGTGTGATGTCACTTGATATGGGTACAGTAGTAGCTGGAACTAAATATCGAGGCGAATTTGAAGAACGTCTTAAAAAAGTAATGGAAGAAATCCATCAAGCAGGAAATGTGATTCTATTTATTGATGAATTACACACATTAGTAGGTGCTGGTGGAGCTGAAGGTGCTATTGATGCATCCAATATTTTAAAACCAGCGCTTGCACGTGGAGAATTACAATGTATCGGTGCAACAACTTTAGATGAATATCGTAAGAACATTGAAAAAGACGCTGCGTTAGAACGTCGTTTCCAACCCGTTCAAGTTGCTGAACCAACAGTTGAAGATACTATTGAAATTTTAAAAGGGTTGCGTGACCGTTATGAGGCACATCACCGTATTAATATTTCTGATCAAGCATTAATTTCAGCTGCAAAATTAAGTGACCGTTATGTATCAGATCGTTTCTTACCTGATAAAGCTATCGATTTAATTGATGAAGCTAGTTCTAAAGTGAGATTGAAAAGTCATACAACACCGCCAAACTTGAAAGAAATCGAACAAGAAATCGAACAAGTTAAAAATGAAAAAGATGCTGCAGTACATGCACAAGAATTTGAAAATGCAGCTAACCTTCGTGATAAACAAACTAAATTAGAAAAACAATACGAAGAAGCAAATGACAAATGGAAGAACGCGAAAAACGGTGAAAATACTTCTTTATCTGAAGATGATATCGGTGAAGTTATTGCAGGATGGACTGGTATACCATTAACTAAAATTAATGAAACAGAATCAGATCGTCTACTTAATTTAGAAGATACACTTCATCATAGAGTCATTGGTCAACAAGCTGCGGTAACTTCAATAAGTAAAGCAGTAAGACGTGCACGTGCTGGATTAAAAGATCCTAAGCGCCCAATTGGCAGCTTTATTTTCTTAGGTCCTACAGGTGTAGGTAAAACTGAATTAGCACGTGCTTTAGCAGAATCTATGTTTGGTGAAGATGATGCAATGATTCGTGTTGATATGAGTGAATTCATGGAAAAACATGCAGTCAGTCGTTTAGTTGGTGCCCCTCCAGGCTATGTAGGTCATGATGATGGTGGACAATTAACTGAAAAAGTAAGACGTAAACCATATTCAGTAATCTTATTTGATGAAATTGAAAAAGCGCATCCCGATGTCTTTAATATACTTTTACAAGTATTAGATGATGGGCATTTGACTGATACGAAAGGACGTCGTGTTGATTTCCGTAATACTGTAATTATTATGACATCAAATGTTGGTGCACAAGAGTTACAAGATCAGCGTTTTGCAGGATTTGGTGGAGCTTCAGAAGGCGAAGACTACGAAACAATCCGTAAAACAATGATGAAAGAATTGAAAAATGCTTTCCGCCCTGAATTCTTAAACCGTGTAGACGATATCATTGTATTCCACAAACTTTCTAAAGATGAATTGAAAGAAATTGTTACAATGATGGTTAATAAACTTACTAAACGTTTATCTGAGCAAGATATAAACATCGAGGTTTCAGAAGCGGCTAAAGAAAAAATTGCAGAAGAAGGCTATGACCCAGAATATGGTGCTAGACCATTAATTCGTGCAATTCAAAAAACAGTAGAAGATAACTTGAGTGAATTAATTTTAGATGGTAACCAAATCGAGGGCAAAGCAGTTAAAATTGATCATGATGGTAAAGAATATAAATATGATATTCAAGAAAGACAAGCACCATCAAAAGATAAAGAAATAACAGAATCATAATATTAAAATATGTGAAAAAGTGCGCTTCTCAAATGTATAAAATTCATTTGGGGAGCGTATTTTATTATGCGTATTTTGAGAATAATTATTTAGAAAATGTGTATGTTAGTGTGCTATTAATATGTACACTTTATAAAGAAGAGTATGCTATATTTCCCGGTAAATATATATAATATTGTTGGTACTATTAAGGAAAGCGTGATATTTTATTTAAATAGTTATTGTAGATAGTCATACATCAACAAAGTGCAAATATATCTCACGATAAAAGCGCGTAAATTAAAAACAAAAATAATATGTACATGATTAAAATTTGTTTTTAATCAAAGAGAAGTATAAAATAGATTTGTTCAAAGAAAGATGGAGGTGCAATTTTGGCCAAAAAGAAAGTGATTTTCGAATGTATGGCTTGTGGTTATCAGTCACCAAAATGGATGGGAAAATGTCCAAACTGTGGTGGTTGGAATCAAATGGAAGAAGTTGTCGAGCAAAAGACAGCGAGTCCGAAGCACGGCGTACGAACTCGCGATAATGTTTCTAAAGTGCAGAAGTTAAATGACATCAAACAAGAAACTACACCGCGTGTTAAGAGTAAGTCAGATGAATTTAATCGCGTGTTAGGTGGCGGGATTGTGAATGGTTCATTAGTCTTGATTGGTGGAGACCCTGGTATAGGGAAATCCACATTATTACTACAAATTTGTGCAGCGTTATCGCAGTCACATAATGTTTTATACATCACTGGTGAAGAATCATTAAACCAAACGAAATTGAGAGCAGAAAGATTGGATGAGGATTCAAGTCAGTTAAATGTGTTTGCTGAAACAGATTTGGAAATTATACATGAAACCGTAAAACAATTAAAACCAGATTTGCTTGTTGTCGATTCTATCCAAACTATATTTCATCCTGAAATTAACTCAGCGCCTGGTTCCGTTTCGCAAGTCAGAGAAAGCACCCAAAGCCTTATGAATATTGCTAAGCAAATGAATATCGCAACATTTATTGTCGGGCATGTTACAAAAGAAGGTCAAATTGCTGGTCCGCGCTTATTAGAACACATGGTTGATACTGTTCTTTATTTTGAAGGCGATGAGCATCATGCCTATCGTATTTTAAGAGCGGTAAAAAACCGTTTTGGTTCTACAAATGAAATGGGTATTTTTGAAATGAAGCAAAGTGGATTAAAAGGCGTTGCAAACCCTTCTGAAATGTTTTTAGAAGAACGTTCAACTAACGTGCCAGGTTCTACAATTGTTTCTACTATGGAAGGTACGAGACCGTTATTGATAGAAGTACAAGCGTTAGTCACTCCTACTACTTTTAATAATCCACGACGTATGGCTACAGGTATTGATCATAATCGCTTGAGTTTACTCATGGCTGTATTAGAAAAGAAAGAAAATTATTTACTTCAACAGCAAGATGCTTATATTAAAGTTGCTGGCGGTGTAAGATTAACCGAACCTGCAGTCGACTTAGGAATCGTTGTAGCCACAGCTTCAAGCTTTAAAGATCAAGCCGTAGATGGTTTAGACTGCTTTATCGGTGAGGTCGGTCTGACCGGCGAAGTAAGACGTGTATCACGTATTGAACAACGTGTACAAGAGGCGGCAAAATTAGGTTTTAAACGTGTCATTATTCCAGAAACAAATATAGGCGGTTGGCAATTCCCAAGCGATATTAAAGTTATAGGTGTCAAAAGTGTAAACGACGCTTTGAGATACGCTTTAGCTAAATAATAAGGCATATAATAAATTTAAGAGCTTACAGATGACTCAAGTTAAGTCTGGCTAGTTTGCTTGAGAAGGGAGAATTAAAACTTGAATATGTTAAGACTCATTGTAATCTTGTGCTATATTATTTTAGGTGCAAGTTTAGGTGTATATTTCATCCCTGAAATCACAATTGATGCTGGTTTAGCTGACTATACACTATTAACGAATAACTATTTCAATGGTCTACTAGGGATTTTAATATTCTTTTTAATCTTTGGATGGTTTATAAAAAGAGCAACTTTAGCATTTAAAGAATTAGAACAAACAATTATGCGTCAAAGTGCTGTAGAAATTTTATTTGCTACAATTGGGCTGATTATTGGTTTGCTTATTTCTGTTATGATATCTTTCATTTTTCAAATAATCGGCAACACTGTATTAAATCACTTTGTACCCATTATAATTACAATTATTCTAGGTTATCTAGGATTCCAATTTGGCTTACGCAAGCGTGATGAAATGTTGCTATTTTTACCAGAAAATATGGCGCGCTCAATGTCTATTAATGCTAGAAATGCAGTGCCTAAAATTATCGATACAAGTGCTATTATAGATGGTCGTATTTTAGATATTATTGAATGCGGATTTATTGATGGAGAGATATTGATTCCGCAAGGTGTTATTAACGAATTACAAGTTGTTGCAGATGCGAATGATAGTGTGAAACGTGAAAAAGGTCAGCGTGGGTTAGATATTTTAAATGAACTTTATGATACAAATCACCCTACGAGAATTATACATCCGACTAAGTCACATAGCGACATTGACGCAATGTTAATTAAGTTAGCGCAACACTATAGAGCGCACATTATTACCACAGACTTTAATCTTAATAAAGTGTGCCATGTGCAAGGGATTCAAGCACTAAATGTTAATGATTTATCTGAAGCTATTAAACCGTCTGTACACCAAGGTGATCGTTTTAGTCTATTACTTACGAAAATGGGTAAAGAATCGGGACAAGCTGTAGGATACTTGGATGATGGGACAATGGTAGTAGTGGATAACGCTAAGAAACATATTGGGGAGCATATTGATATTGAAGTTATCAGCTTATTACAAACTTCATCAGGAAGAATTATTTTTGCTAAAAAGCTAAACTAGATGAGTTATTAAGGTTTCAAATGAATTGGTTACTATAAATTCATTTGAAACCTTTTTATTATTGAGAAAGAGTGAATTTAAGCACAGTGATATCATAATAGGCCTTAAAGTGCTACAATAGATAGCGAAATTGTATTACTATATGATGTGTTGAAATCATAAAATGAAGTGTTAATAGATTGTATAGTAGTGCTTTAAAAAAATATAAGCTATGGTATTATTAATAGGCGGCAAGATAACAACTTTATGAAGCGTTAGTACTAAATTTATTATAAATTTTCAATGTTTTATGTTAAAAATCATTTAACTTAACAAACCAGAATATGTAATGAGTTTCAAAACGCAATATGCTATTAAAATTACTAATAATATTATTAAACAGGAGTGAACATAATGAGTGATCGTGTAAGAGTTAGATATGCACCAAGTCCAACAGGCTACTTGCATATTGGTAATGCAAGAACTGCATTATTCAACTATTTATTTGCTAAACATTATGATGGGGATTTCGTAATTCGCATTGAAGATACGGATAGTAAGCGTAATTTAACGGATGGTGAGTCTTCTCAATTTGAAAATTTAAAATGGTTAGGTATTGAATGGGATGAATCTATCGATAAAGATAAAGGTTATGGTCCATACCGTCAGTCTGAACGTGCTGAAATATATAATCCGTTAATTCAACAATTATTAGATGAAGATAAAGCTTATAAATGTTATATGACTGAAGACGAATTAGAAGAAGAACGCCAACAACAAATTGAACGTGGAGAAATGCCTCGTTATGGCGGTAAACATGCACACTTAACAGAAGAAGAACGCCAACAGTTTGAAGCTGAAGGACGTCAACCTTCGATCCGTTTCCGTGTCCCTAAAGATACTACATTCTCATTTGACGACATGGTTAAAGGTGAAATTTCATTTGATTCAAATAACATTGGTGATTGGGTTATTGTTAAAAAAGATGGCATTCCAACGTATAACTTCGCAGTAGCAATTGACGATCATTATATGGAAATTTCGGATGTTATTCGTGGAGATGACCATATTTCGAACACGCCAAAACAATTGATGATTTTTGAAACATTTGGTTGGGAAGTGCCAAGATTCGCGCACATGTCACTTATTGTTAACGAAGAACGTAAAAAGCTAAGTAAACGTGATGGACAAATCTTACAATTTATCGAGCAATATCGCGATTTAGGATACTTACCAGAAGCTTTATTTAATTTCATTACGCTATTAGGGTGGTCACCAGAGGGTGAAGATGAAATTTATTCTCAAGAAGAATTTATTAAAATCTTTGATGAAAAACGTTTATCAAAATCACCAGCGTTTTTCGACAAACAAAAATTAGCATGGGTTAACAACCAATATATGAAACAAAAAGATACTGAAACGGTATTTGATTTAGCATTACCACATCTTATTAAAGCAGAACTACTTCCTGAAAATCCTAGTGAAGCAGAATTAGAGTGGGGTCGTAAACTAGTTGCACTGTATCAAAAAGAGATGAGTTATGCTGGAGAAATTGTTCCACTTTCAGAGTTATTCTTCCGTGATGAACAAATATTAGGAGAAGATGAGCAAGAAGTCATTGAAGGTGAGCAAGTACCTGAACTAATGACGCACCTGTATAGCAAACTAGAAGCGCTTGAACCATTTGAAGCGGCAGAAATTAAGAAAACAATTAAAGAAGTTCAAAAAGAAACAGGTATTAAAGGTAAGCAATTATTTATGCCGATACGTGTTGCTGTTACTGGCCAAATGCATGGGCCAGAACTACCTAATACTATCGAAGTATTAGGCAAAGACAAAGTGTTGTCACGTTTGAAAAAATACGTTTAAATAATTTCGGTATGTAACGTAAAAGTATTGGGGAGTTAATACTTGAAAAATTACAACAAACCACCTATTATTAAAACTGAAAATAGCAAAGGATTAGTAGGTAATGGATTGTGTCAAGAGAGTGTGCGGATGCTGTGAGCACACCACAGAAATTACGGAATGCACCTTTGTATGAATATCAATTAAATAACTTTGATGAGTGAATATGAGTTGGGAAGCAATGATTAAATCATAGATATGGTTTATAGTGAGGACTTGTATATAAAAATAAGAGTGGAACCGTGCAAAAGCGCCTCTAACAAGTGAGTTAGGGGCGCTTTTTTTAATAGGGAGGTAGCAACCTTGTTTAAGATTTTGAAAAGAGTAAAAGATGATGTAAATATGGTGTTCGAACAAGATCCAGCCGCACGTACGACATTGGAAGTTATTACTTCATATGCAGGCATACATGCAGTGTGGAGCCACCTCATCGCACACGAATTATATAAAAAAAAGAAATATGTTCTAGCGAGGTTGATTTCTCAAGTCACTCGCTTTTTCACTGGAATTGAAATACATCCAGGTGCTCAGGTTGGTAGACGTTTATTTATTGATCATGGTATGGGTGTAGTTATTGGGGAAACGTGTAGAATTGGAGATAATGTCACAATTTATCAAGGTGTCACATTAGGTGGTACGGGTAAAGAAAAAGGTAAACGTCATCCTGACATTGGCGACAATGTTTTAATCGCTGCTGGTGCCAAAGTATTAGGCAATATTAAAATTGAATCTGACGTAAATATAGGCGCTAATTCTGTAGTATTAAGTTCAGTACCAAGCTATTCTACTGTAGTTGGCATACCAGGTCATATTGTTAAACAAGATGGCAGACGCATAGGTAAAACATTTGACCACCGCAATTTACCAGATCCGCTTTTCGAGCAATTAAAAGAATTAGAGAAACAACTTGAGAAAACAAGAAATGGAGAGATACAAGATGATTACATTATATAATACGCTAACACGTCAAAAAGAGACGTTTGAGCCTATTGAACCAGGAAAGGTTAAAATGTATGTTTGTGGACCTACTGTGTACAATTACATTCATATAGGTAACGCAAGACCAGCTATCAATTACGACGTAGTAAGAAGATACTTTGAATATCAAGGTTACGAAGTGATCTTTGTATCAAATTTCACAGATGTTGATGATAAATTAATCAAACGTTCTAAAGAATTAAATGAATCTGTATCAGATATTGCCGATAGATATATTGAAGCATTTTATGAAGATGTTGGCGCACTAAATGTAAAGAAAGCAACTTCTAATCCACGTGTAATGAATCATATGGATGACATTATTAAGTTTATTGAGGATTTAGTAAATGAAGGTAATGCGTATGAAAGTGGCGGAGATGTTTATTTTAGAACACGTAAATTTAAAGAATACGGCAAGTTAAGTCATCAATCTTTGAATGATTTAAAAGTCGGTGCACGTATAGAACAAGGCGAACAGAAAGAAGATGCATTAGATTTCACGTTATGGAAAAAGGCGAAGCCGGGTGAAATCAGTTGGGATAGTCCATTTGGTGAAGGTAGACCTGGATGGCATATCGAATGTTCAGTAATGGCTTATCATGAATTAGGAGCAACGATTGATATTCATGCAGGTGGTGCTGACTTACAATTCCCACACCATGAAAATGAAATTGCGCAATCAGAAGCACACAACCACGCTCCGTTTGCTCATTATTGGATGCATAATGGCTTTATCAATATTGATAATGAAAAAATGAGTAAATCATTAGGTAACTTTGTATTAGTTCATGACATCATTAAGCAGATAGATCCAGATGTTTTACGTTTCTTTATGATTAGTGTGCATTATAGAAGTCCAATCAACTATAATGTGGAATTAGTTGAAGCAGCAAAAAGTGGCTTAGAGCGTATACGTAACAGTTATAAAGCGATTGAAGATCGTGAAGCAATTGCGACAGATATTGCAGAACAATCAGCATATATCGATGACATTAATGCTGTATTAGAACAATTTGAAACTGTCATGGATGATGATTTTAATACTGCTAATGCTATAACTGCATGGTATGATTTAGCGAAATTAGCTAATAAATATGTGTTAGAGAACACAACATCTACAGAAGTGATAAGTCGTTTCAAAGAAGTATACAAAATTTTCAGTGATGTACTAGGTGTGCCATTAAAAGGCAAAGAAAGTGACGTTCTGTTAGATGCAGATATCGAAGCGCTTATAGAAGAAAGAAATAATGCTAGAAAGCAAAAAGATTTTGCACGAGCTGACGAAATCCGTGATGAACTAAAAGCGCAGAATATCATTTTAGAAGATACGGCACAAGGCGTGAGATTTAAACGTGGTTAATATGGATAATAAATTATTAAACCCTTTGACATTAGCATATATGGGCGATGCTGTATTAGATCAACATGTAAGAGAATATATCGTGTTGAAGCTAAAGGCGAAACCTAATCGATTACACCAAGAAGCGAAGCGCTATGTTTCAGCTAAAAGCCAGGCACAAACACTTGAATATCTTATGGAGCACAATTGGTTCAGTGAAAGTGAACAGGATATTGTTAGACGTGGTAGAAATGCTAAAAGTTATACCAAAGCTAAAAATACAGACATACAAACATATAGAAAAAGTTCAGGGCTAGAAGCGGTCATTGGATTCTTATATTTAGAAAAAGAGTACGACCGCCTATCAGCGTTGTTAGAGACTATTATACAAAATGTAAATGAGAGGAAGTGATCCTGTGGAAGATATAGTTATAGTTGGTCGTCATGCAGTAAAAGAGGCGATTGTCTCAGGGCATACTATTAATAAAATTTTAATACAAGATACTATTAAAAAGGGACAAATAAATGAAATTTTAAAATTGGCAAATAGTCATAAAATCATCGTTCAATCAGTACCAAAATCAAAAATAGATAATTTGTCAGATGCGCCACATCAAGGCATCGCGGCGTATATTGCCCCGTATGAATATACGGAATTTGATGATTTTTTAGCTTCACAAAAGACGAAAGACGACTTGTCCACGGTCTTGATATTAGATGGCTTAGAAGATCCTCATAATTTGGGGTCTATTTTGAGAACTGCAGATGCTTCTGGTGTCGATGGAGTGATTATACCTAAAAGACGTTCAGTAGCGCTGACGCAAACAGTTGTTAAAGCTTCCACTGGTGCAATTGAACATGTGCCAGTTATTCGGGTAACTAACCTTGCTCAAACTATTGAAGAATTAAAAGACAACGGGTACTGGATAGTTGGTACAGAAGCGGAAAATGCTACAGATTATAGAGAAATGGATGCGGCAATGCCTCTAGCGATAGTTATAGGAAGTGAAGGGCAAGGCATGAGTCGTTTAGTTAAAGATAAATGCGATTTCTATATTAAAATTCCAATGGTTGGACATGTGAATAGCCTTAACGCTTCTGTAGCTGCTAGCTTAATGATGTACGAAGTATATCGTAAACGTCACCAGATTGGAGATAAGACATGAAAGATCGTTACTTAATCATTGATGGTTATAATATGATTGGACAGTCGCAGGAGCTCAGTCGCATAGCTAAAGATAATCTTGAAGAAGCGCGCGATCAATTACTTACTGCAATCGCAAACTACAATGCTGTTATAGCAGATGAAGTTGTTTGCGTATTTGATGCTTATGAGCAATCCGGCGCTCATTCAGAATATATGTACCATGGGGTTAAAACGATATTTACGAAAGAAAAAGAAACTGCCGACAGTTACATTGAACGATATGTTTATGATTTATATGATAAACATACGCGACACATAACGGTTGTAACGAGTGATATGAGTGAGCAACATGCAATATTTGGCGCGGGGGCTTACCGTGTTTCTTCAAGAGAAATGTGGAGAGATTTGAGAGAAAATGAAATATCAGTATCAAAAGAGCTAGATGGTTTTAATGAACAAAAACCACGTACACGCATAGAACTGTCAAATGAGATACTTGAAGAATTTGAAAAATTAAGACGCGGTAACAATCATAAACACTAGTATTGAAGTCTTGATTTTTGGTGTGCAACTATGTATCCTATGTTTACTTTTAAGGAAAGGATACAAGTCATGTTTGAAAGTTTACACAACAACGAACTTACCTCACAAACACCATGCGATTTTAAAAATACACAAGTAACACTTAAAATGATTGAGCCTGTCTTACCTATGATAAAGCAAAGGCTAAATCATTTTACTATTCATCCGAATGATAAAGAAGATTTGTGTCAAGAAGTGCTATTAAAATTATTAAGAATACTGAGTGATTTTGATTTCACTAAAAGTACGCCATTTGAGCATTATGTGAATCGAATTATTACAACGGTAAAAAACGACTATCTTCGTAAAAAAGTGTACACACAGCAACGACATGAATTATTAGTGAACGAGTTCAAAGTTAAGTATCAATATGCGACAACTATATATTTAACAGAACAACAGATTATAGCTGATGAAATTTCTAATGACTTATACCGTGGGTTAGAAAAGTTGACTGAACTTGAACAAAGTGTGATGATTTATATTTTTAGAGAATATAAACCACAAGAAATCGCCCAAATATTAAATGTAAAAATCAAAGTAGTTTACAATACGATACAGCGTTGTAAAATGAAAATAAGACATTATTTGAAGTGATACACACATCCACGAAACATGAAAAACGACGTACTATGATTACAAAACAGTGTACTTTACTATACGAGCGAAGATTGACAATTGACTTCAAAGTTATGTATAGTAGATTGGTATTATAATGAGTAAGGTGAAGACAAATGAAAAAAGTACCAATGAATTGTGAAGTGTGTGGCAGTAGAAATTACAATATTCCGAAACAAAGCAATCTTACATCGAGATTGGAATTAAAAAAATACTGTCCGAGATGTAATGCACATACGTTGCATAAGGAATCGAAGTAATTAAGACGACATATTTAGTGTGATCGGTTGAGTAAATATATCATTCCAACTAAGTTGAGAGTATTGTATTTGCTTGATTTGTTGTATGGAATAAGCAAATAAGGAATAACGAAATAATACGGAGGTCTTGTTAATGGCTAAAAAAGAAAATTTCTTCCAAGGCGTTAAGTCAGAAATGGAAAAGACAAGTTGGCCAACGAAAGAAGAATTGTTTAAATACACAGTCATTGTTGTAGCTACGGTAGTATTTTTCTTAGTATTCTTCTATGCCTTAGACTTAGGAATTGGTAGAATTATAGAGTTAATTAAATAGTTAGGAGTGACGACATGTCTGAAGAAGTTGGCGCAAAGCGTTGGTATGCTGTGCATACTTATTCTGGTTATGAGAATAAAGTTAAAAAGAATTTAGAAAAACGTGTTGAATCTATGAATATGACTGAACAAATATTCAGAGTTGTAATACCTGAAGAGGAAGAGACACAAGTTAAAGATGGTAAGTCTAAAACTTTAACTAAAAAAACATTCCCTGGTTACGTCTTGGTTGAATTAGTAATGACTGACGAATCATGGTATATAGTAAGAAATACACCTGGTGTTACTGGATTTGTTGGCTCAGCAGGCGCTGGTTCTAAACCTAATCCACTACTTCCTGATGAGGCACGTTTCATCCTTAAACAAATGGGCATGAAAGAAAAAACTATTGATGTTCAACTAGATTTAGGTGAACAAGTTAGAATTAAATCAGGTCCTTTTGCAAATCAAGTAGGCGAAATTCAAGAAATTGAAGTAGAAAAATTCAAACTTACAGTTCTTGTAGACATGTTTGGTAGAGAAACGCCAGTAGAAGTTGAATTTGATCAAGTAGAAAAATTATAATAATAAAAAGGAAATAAAAATATAATATTAGTTCGAAAATAACAAATCAACTATTGATTTATAACTCGAATTAGTGTTATAATACTGTGGTCGCGCTTTTAGAGCGTTCATTTCGTCACGAAATGTAGAAGAGTGGGAGGGCAAAACTTAGTCCTGTGACCACATCACGATATCAAGGAGGTGCACATCGTGGCTAAAAAAGTAGAAAAAGTAGTTAAATTACAAATTCCTGCAGGTAAAGCGAACCCAGCACCACCAGTTGGACCAGCATTAGGTCAAGCAGGTGTGAATATTATGGGATTCTGTAAGGAATTCAACGCACGTACACAAGAAGACGCAGGTTTAATCATTCCGGTAGAAATCAGTGTTTATGAAGATCGTTCATTTACATTTATTACAAAAACACCACCGGCTCCAGTATTACTTAAAAAAGCAGCAGGCGTTGAAAAAGGTTCAGGCGAACCTAATAAAAACAAAGTTGCTTCAGTAACTAAAGATCAAGTACGTGAAATTGCAAACCAAAAAATGCAAGATTTAAATGCTGCAGACGAAGAAGCAGCTATGCGTATTATCGAAGGTACTGCACGTAGTATGGGAATCACAGTTCAATAATTATAACAGTAATGAAATCATAGATAGACGAAGTAGCAGATGACGGAAATGACAAACATGATGACAGCGTTCAATATTGTCGTAGTATGAGGGGAAATGTCATTTATTTAGGATTTATTCCTATGATAAAATACAATTTTATACCTCACTGTCATCTGCTCTTAACTTGTGAAAACAAGTAAACGTGGGAGGAAATTCCGCTAAAACCACTAAAGGAGGAACATGAAATGGCTAAAAAAAGCAAAAGATATCAAGAAGTAGCTAGTAAAATCGACCGCACAAAACAATATGATGTTGAAGAAGCAGTTGCACTAGCTAAAGAAACAAGCATTGCTAACTTTGACGCTTCAGTTGAAGTAGCATTCCGTTTAGGTATTGATACTCGTAAAAATGACCAACAAATCCGTGGAGCAGTAGTGCTTCCAAATGGTACTGGTAAATCACAACGTGTATTAGTATTCGCAAAAGGTGACAAAGCAGCTGAAGCAGAAGCAGCAGGTGCAGATTTTGTCGGTGAAGGTGAATATGTAGAAAAAATTCAACAAGGTTGGTTCGACTTTGATGTCGTAGTAGCTACACCAGATATGATGGGCGAAGTTGGTAAATTAGGTAGAGTATTAGGACCTAAAGGTTTAATGCCAAACCCTAAAACTGGAACAGTTACAATGGACGTTAAAAAAGCTGTTGAAGAAATTAAAGCTGGTAAAGTTGAGTACCGTGCTGAAAAATCAGGTATTGTTCACGCGTCAATTGGTAAAACATCATTTGATACAGACAAACTTGTTGAAAACTTCAGAACGTTACAAGACGTTTTATTAAAAGCGAAACCATCATCAGCTAAAGGTACTTACTTCAAATCCGTTACTGTTACAACAACAATGGGTCCTGGAGTTAAAGTTGATACTTCAAGTTTCAAACTTTAATTTTTTAAAAATTAAAACTAAAGACTGAAGATTTAATGCTTCAGTCTTTAAATAAAATATTGACATAATACATGAGACCAGTTATATTGGTTAATGTATTATTTTACCTAAGACAGTAGGAGTTAGAAATAACTTAAAAAGTAAAATCCTGCCGAGGCTAAAATTGACTTGAACGTGAAGATTTCAGATCTTTCAAGCACTTTTTGCCACGGGTAGAAAGTGCTTTTTTTATTGAGCGTTGAGCATATAGTTTACACTGCATGGCAATGTTTCAAGATTAAAAGCACCAAATTAAAATCAATGGAGGTGTCTAAATGTCTGCTATCATCGATGCAAAAAAACAAGAAGTTGATATTATTGCTGAACAACTTAAAAACTCAGTATCTACAGTTATCGTTGACTATCGTGGTCTTAGCGTTGCTGAAGTAACTGAATTACGTTCACAATTACGTGAAGCTGGTGTTGAGTATAAAGTATACAAAAACACAATGGTTCGCCGTGCAGCTGAAAAAGCTGGTATTGACGGATTAGATGAATTCTTAGTAGGTCCTACAGCGGTTGCAACATCAAGTGAAGATGTTGTTGCTCCAGCAAAAGTTATTGCAGGATTTGCAAAAGAACATCAAGCTTTAGAAATTAAAGTTGGTGTTATGGAAGGCAGTGCTATCTCAGCAGAAGAAGTTAATACTGTTGGTACATTACCATCACATGACGGTCTTGTTTCTATGCTTTTATCAGTATTACAAGCTCCAGTACGCAATTTCGCTTATGCGGTTAAAGCTGTTGGAGAAGAAAAAGAACAAAACGAAGAAAGCGCTGAATAATTGCGCGTAACTATTAAAAATTAATGGAGGAATATTAAAATGGCTAATCATGAACAAATCATTGAAGCAATTAAAGAAATGTCAGTTTTAGAATTAAACGACTTAGTAAAAGCAATTGAAGAAGAATTTGGTGTAACTGCAGCAGCTCCAGTAGCAGCAGCAGGTGCAGCTGGCGGCGCAGACGCAGCAGCAGAACAAACTGAATTCGATGTTGAATTAACTTCAGCTGGATCTTCTAAAATCAAAGTTGTTAAAGCAGTTAAAGAAGCAACTGGTTTAGGATTAAAAGACGCTAAAGAATTAGTAGACGGAGCTCCTAAAGTAGTTAAAGAAGGTTTATCTAAAGAAGATGCTGAAGCACTTAAAGAACAATTAGAAGAAGTTGGCGCTACAGTAGAATTAAAATAATTCTTGCTGGCTAACAGTTAATAATTATATATTGAAGGTTATTTAAGTGATTTAACACATTAACTGCTTCGGTACGTTAATCTTAAGTCGAGAATACCTGAAATCTTTGAGAAATGAAAACCCCGTTATCACTATAACGGGGTTTTATCTTATTTGATCTATATCTAGTAAAGCAAGTCCTAGTTTTATAACTATTTTACTTATCAAATTGGGTATAGTATTAATCTGAAACGAATAAGATTAAAAGAGGTGTAGTCATGAGTCACTATTATGATGAGAATCCTGAAGTAGAAAGTGATGAGTCGCTTTTTACATACTCCTACGATAACCATAATTTAGAACTAATATCAGATGCGGGTGTATTTTCGAAAGGGAAAATAGACTTTGGGTCCGATTTATTAGTGAAAACTTTTTTGAAAACATATCCCCCAGGTCCTACGAAAAATATCATAGATGTTGGTTGTGGCTATGGTCCTATTGGTTTAATGATTGCTAAAGTTTCCCCACATCACGAAGTAATGATGGTTGATATTAACCAACGTGCATTATCATTATCTAGAAAAAACAAAAAAAAGAACCGAATAGAAAATGTGGAAATCAAAGAAAGTGATGGTTTATCACAGGTAGAAGATAAAGCTTATGATTTTGTGCTTACTAATCCACCGATTAGAGCAGGAAAAACAGTTGTTCATAGCATTTTAGTAGATGCTTATGAAAAGTTGAAAGATGGTGGTGCACTTTGTGTTGTAATTCAAAAAAAACAAGGTATGCCGTCTGCAAAACAAAAAATGCAAGACACATTTAATAACGTGGAAGTATTAGAAAAAAGTAAAGGCTATTACATTTTAAGAAGTGTAAAAGGTTGAATTAAGTGCTGGCTTCTGATATAGTTATAGAATGTAAAAATTTATGTTCAATAAGTGTGTACTTTTACGTACGAATTAACATAGTATATAAGATAGAATTGAAAATGGTGTCATCAGGTGTGCTACCGTTTTCTTTTTGTCTAATTATATTTGGTATTTCAGTAAAAGTAAACACACAATTTTTGAGGGGTGAATCTGTTTGGCAGGTCAATTTGTCCAATATGGAAGACATCGTAAACGTAGAAACTATGCGAGAATTTCAGAGGTATTAGAATTACCGAATTTAATTGAGATTCAGACTAAGTCTTACGATTGGTTCTTAGAAGAAGGTTTATTAGAAATGTTTAGAGACATTTCTCCGATTGAAGATTTCACAGGCAATCTTTCTTTAGAGTTTGTAGATTATAGACTCGGAGAACCGAAATATGATTTAGAAGAATCGAAAAACCGTGATACAACGTATGCTGCGCCTTTACGTGTGAAAGTACGTCTAATCATCAAAGAAACTGGCGAAGTGAAAGAGCAAGAAGTGTTTATGGGTGATTTCCCATTAATGACAGATACAGGTACATTCGTAATTAACGGTGCTGAACGTGTTATCGTATCACAATTAGTTCGTTCACCATCCGTATACTTCAATGAAAAACTAGATAAAAACGGTCGTACAAACTTCGATGCAACAATCATTCCTAACCGTGGTGCATGGTTAGAATATGAAACTGATGCTAAAGATGTTGTTTATGTACGTATTGATAGAACAAGAAAATTACCATTAACTGTATTGTTACGTGCTTTAGGTTTCTCTACTGATCAAGAAATTGTTGATTTATTAGGTGAAAGTGAATATTTACGTAATACATTAGAAAAAGATGGTACAGAAACTACTGATCAAGCATTATTAGAAATCTATGAGCGTTTACGCCCTGGTGAACCACCTACAGTTGAAAATGCTAAAAGTCTTTTATATTCACGTTTCTTTGATCCGAAACGTTATGACTTAGCAAGTGTAGGTCGTTATAAAGCTAATAAAAAACTTCATTTAAAACATCGCTTATTTAATCAAAAATTAGCAGAACCTATTGTTAATACTGAGACAGGCGAAATTGTTGCAGAAGAAGGTACAGTCCTAGACCGTCGTAACTTAGATGAAATTATGGACGTATTAGAAGCTAATGCTAACAGTGAAGTGTTTGAGTTAGAAGGCAGTGTTATTGACGAACCTGTTGAAATACAATCAATTAAAGTTTACGTTCCGAATGACGAAGAAGAACGTACAACAACAGTGATTGGTAATGCGCTTCCAGATACAGAAGTGAAATGCATTACACCAGCAGATATCATTGCGTCTATGTCTTACTTCTTTAACTTATTAAGCGGTATTGGCTTTACAGATGATATTGACCATTTAGGTAACCGTCGTTTACGTTCAGTAGGTGAATTGTTACAAAATCAATTCCGTATTGGTTTATCAAGAATGGAACGTGTTGTACGTGAAAGAATGTCAATTCAAGATACAGAATCAATCACGCCACAACAATTAATCAATATTCGTCCTGTTATTGCATCAATCAAAGAATTCTTTGGTAGTTCTCAATTATCACAATTCATGGACCAAGCGAATCCATTAGCTGAGTTAACACATAAACGTCGTTTATCAGCATTAGGACCGGGTGGTTTAACACGTGAACGTGCCCAAATGGAAGTACGTGACGTTCACTACTCTCACTATGGCCGTATGTGTCCAATTGAAACACCAGAGGGACCAAACATTGGACTTATCAACTCTTTATCAAGTTATGCGCGTGTAAATGAATTTGGTTTCATTGAAACACCATACCGTAAAGTTGATCTTGAAACGCATTCCATCACAGACAAAATTGATTACTTAACTGCTGACGAAGAAGACAGCTATGTAGTAGCACAAGCAAACTCTGTTTTAGATGAAAATGGTCGTTTCGTAGATGATGAAGTTGTATGTCGTTTCCGTGGTAATAATACTGTTATGGCTAAAGAAAAAATGGATTATATGGATGTATCGCCTAAACAAGTTGTTTCAGCTGCGACAGCATGTATTCCTTTCTTAGAAAATGATGACTCTAACCGTGCTTTAATGGGTGCAAACATGCAACGTCAAGCGGTGCCATTGATGAACCCAGAATCACCTTTTGTAGGTACTGGAATGGAACACGTGGCAGCACGTGATTCTGGTGCAGCAGTAGTAGTTAAACGCAAAGGCCGTGTTGAACACGTTGAATCTAATGAAATCCTTGTTCGTCAACTTATTGAAGAAGACGGTCAAGAATATGAAGGCGAATTGGATCGTTATCCATTAGCGAAATTCAAACGTTCAAATACTGGTACTTGTTATAACCAAAGACCAATTGTAAGTGCTGGAGACGTAGTGACTAAAGGCGAAATTTTAGCTGATGGTCCGTCTATGGAACTTGGTGAAATGGCTCTAGGTAGAAACGTAGTTGTTGGTTTCATGACTTGGGACGGTTATAACTATGAGGATGCTGTAATCATGAGTGAGCGCTTAGTTAAGGATGATGTTTATACTTCTATTCATATCGAAGAATATGAATCTGAAGCACGTGATACTAAACTAGGGCCTGAAGAAATTACTCGTGATATCCCTAATGTTTCAGATAGTGCACTTAAAAACTTGGATGACCGTGGTATTATATACGTCGGTGCCGAAGTTAATGATGGCGATATCTTAGTTGGTAAAGTAACACCTAAAGGTGTAACTGAATTAACTGCAGAAGAACGTTTATTACACGCAATCTTCGGTGAAAAAGCTCGTGAAGTTCGCGATACATCATTACGTGTACCACATGGTGCAGGCGGAATTGTTCTAGATGTTAAAGTCTTTAACCGTGAAGAAGGAGACGATACATTATCTCCAGGTGTTAACCAACTCGTACGTGTATATATTGTTCAAAAACGTAAAATACACGTTGGTGACAAAATGTGTGGTCGTCATGGTAACAAAGGTGTCATTTCTAAGATTGTTCCAGAAGAAGATATGCCTTATTTACCAGACGGTACACCAATTGACATCATGTTGAATCCACTTGGTGTTCCATCACGTATGAATATCGGACAAGTATTAGAGCTACACTTAGGTATGGCTGCTAAGAACTTAGGTATTCATGTAGCATCACCAGTATTTGATGGTGCCAGTGATGAAGATGTATGGTCAACTATTGAAGAAGCTGGTATGGCTCGTGATGGTAAGACAGTATTATATGACGGTCGTACGGGTGAACCATTCGATAACCGAATTTCAGTCGGCGTTATGTACATGCTGAAACTTGCACACATGGTTGATGATAAATTACATGCACGTTCAACTGGACCATACTCACTTGTTACGCAACAACCACTTGGTGGTAAAGCACAATTTGGTGGACAACGTTTCGGTGAGATGGAAGTATGGGCGCTTGAAGCTTACGGTGCCGCATATACACTTCAAGAAATCTTAACTTATAAATCTGATGATACAGTAGGTCGTGTTAAGACATACGAAGCTATTGTTAAAGGTGAAAATATTGCTAAGCCTGGCGTTCCAGAATCATTCAGAGTATTGATGAAAGAATTACAAAGTTTAGGATTAGACGTTAAGATTATGGACGAGCATGACAATGAAATTGACATGCACGATACAGAAGAAGAAGAAGTTGTTGAACGTAAAGTAGATCTTCAACAAAAAGAAGCTCCAGAATCACAAAAAGAAATCACTGACTAATCGCATTTAAGTTTATAAGGGTATAAACCAAATTGAGGTGTGTTACATGACTGTAATCATCTCAATATTGGTTATTCCATTTATTGATATAGAGCAATCAATCAATTTGCACAGCTAATCTAAATTGAAGGAGGTAGGCTCCTTGATTGATGTAAATAATTTCCATTATATGAAAATAGGACTTGCTTCACCTGAAAAAATCCGTTCATGGTCTTTTGGTGAGGTTAAAAAGCCAGAAACAATTAACTATCGTACTTTAAAACCAGAAAAAGATGGTCTTTTCTGTGAAAGAATATTCGGACCTACAAAAGATTGGGAATGTAGTTGTGGTAAATACAAACGTGTACGTTATAAAGGTATGGTTTGTGACAGATGTGGAGTTGAGGTAACTAAATCTAAAGTGCGCCGTGAAAGAATGGGCCACATTGAATTAGCTGCACCAGTATCACACATTTGGTACTTCAAAGGTATTCCAAGTCGTATGGGTCTATTATTAGATATGTCTCCAAGAGCATTAGAAGAAGTTATTTATTTCGCTTCTTATGTTGTGGTTAAGCCAGGTCCAACTGGATTAGAACAAAAGACATTGTTATCTGAAGCAGAATTCAGAGACTATTACGACAAGTTCCCAGGCCAATTCACGGCTAAAATGGGTGCTGAAGGTATTAAAGAATTACTTGAAGAAATAGACTTAGATGCTGAACTTAAATCACTACGTGATGAGTTAGAGTCAGCAACAGGTCAAAGACTTACTCGTGCAATCAAACGTTTAGAGGTAGTTGAGTCATTCAGACATTCTGGAAATAATCCAGCGTGGATGATTTTAGATGTACTTCCAATTATCCCGCCTGAAATCAGACCAATGGTTCAGTTAGATGGTGGACGTTTTGCTACAAGTGATTTAAATGATTTATATCGTCGTGTTATTAACCGTAACAATCGTTTAAAACGTTTATTAGACTTAGGTGCTCCTGGCATCATAGTTCAAAATGAAAAACGTATGTTACAAGAAGCTGTTGATGCACTTATCGATAATGGTCGTCGTGGCCGTCCGGTAACAGGACCAGGTAACCGTCCGTTAAAATCACTTTCACATATGTTAAAAGGTAAACAAGGACGTTTCCGTCAAAACTTATTAGGTAAACGTGTTGACTACTCAGGTCGTTCAGTTATTGCAGTTGGACCGAGCTTGAAAATGTATCAATGTGGTCTACCTAAAGAAATGGCGCTTGAATTGTTCAAACCTTTCATTATGAAAGAACTTGTACAACGTGAAATTGCTACTAACATTAAAAATGCTAAGAGTAAGATAGAGCGTATGGATGATGAAGTTTGGGATGTATTAGAAGATGTTATTCGTGAGCACCCAGTACTTTTAAACCGTGCACCTACACTTCACAGATTAGGTATCCAAGCATTTGAACCAACATTAGTTGAAGGGCGTGCAATACGTCTACACCCACTTGTAACAACAGCTTACAACGCGGACTTTGATGGTGACCAAATGGCTGTCCATGTACCGTTATCTAAAGAAGCGCAAGCTGAAGCACGTATGTTAATGTTAGCTGCACAAAACATCTTGAACCCTAAAGATGGTAAACCAGTTGTTACACCATCACAAGATATGGTACTTGGTAACTATTACCTTACTTTAGAGCGTAAAGATTCAGTCAATACTGGTACAATTTACAATGATACGAACGAAGTATTAAAAGCTTATGCCAATGGTTATGTTCACTTACATTCTCGTATTGGTGTTCATGCTGGTTCATTCAACAATCCAACGTTCACTGAAGAGCAAAACAAAAAGATCTTATTAACTTCTGTTGGTAAAGTGATATTCAATGAAATCATTCCAGATTCATTTGCTTATATTAACGAACCAACTCAAGCTAATTTAGAAGGCGTAACACCTGATAAATATTTTATTACTGCTACTGAACTTGGGGAAGATGGATTGAAAGCCTACTTCGATCAAGCGCCGTTAATTGAACCATTTAATAAAAAATTCTTAGGTAATATCATTGCTGAAGTATTTAACCGTTTCAGCATTACAGATACTTCTATGATGTTAGACAGAATGAAAGACTTAGGTTTCAAATTCTCATCTAAAGCAGGTATCACTGTTGGTGTATCTGATATCGTGGTTTTACCAGATAAAAAAGATATCTTAGATGAGCATGAAAAAATTGTTGATAATATAACTAAACAATTTAACCGTGGTTTAATCACTGAATTTGAACGTTATAACGCAGTAGTTGAAACTTGGACAGCTGCTAAAGATCAAATTCAAGGTGAATTAATGCAATCACTTGATAAAACCAACCCAATCTTTATGATGAGTGATTCCGGTGCCCGTGGTAACGCATCTAACTTTACACAGTTAGCTGGTATGCGTGGACTAATGGCAGCACCATCAGGTAAGATTATAGAATTACCAATCACATCTTCTTTCCGTGAAGGTTTAACGGTATTAGAGTACTTCATCTCTACCCATGGTGCGCGTAAAGGACTTGCCGATACAGCACTTAAAACTGCCGATTCTGGTTACCTTACTCGTCGTCTTGTTGATGTTGCACAAGATGTTATCGTACGTGAAGAAGATTGTGGAACTGACCGTGGTTTATTAGTTTCTGATATCAAAGAGGGTACAGAAATGATTGAGCCATTTATCGAGCGTATCGAAGGTCGTTATTCTAAAGAAACAGTTCGTCATCCAGAAACTGATGAAATTATCATCAAACCAGATGAATTAATTACTGCAGAAATAGCGAAACAAATTACGGATGCTGGTTTTGAACAAATGTATATCCGCTCAGCATTTACATGTAATACACGTCATGGTGTATGTGAAAAATGTTATGGTAAAAACCTTGCAACTGGTGAAAAAGTTGAAGTTGGTGAAGCAGTTGGTACAATTGCTGCCCAATCAATTGGTGAACCAGGTACACAGCTTACAATGCGTACATTCCATACAGGTGGTGTAGCAGGTAGTGATATCACACAAGGTCTTCCACGTATCCAAGAGATTTTCGAAGCACGTAACCCTAAAGGTCAAGCAGTGATTACTGAAATCGAAGGTGTCGTAGATGACATCAAACTTGCGAAAGACCGTCAACAAGAAATCGTAATTAAAGGTGCAAATGAATCAAGATCATACCTTGCTTCAGGTACATCAAGATTGAAAGTTGAAATTGGTCAAAGCGTTGAACGCGGTGAAGTTCTAACTGAAGGTTCTATCGAGCCTAAGAACTATTTATCTGTTTCAGGTTTGAATGCAACAGAAAGTTATTTACTAAAAGAAGTACAAAAAGTTTACCGTATGCAAGGTGTAGAAATTGATGATAAACACGTTGAGGTTATGGTAAGACAAATGTTACGTAAAGTACGTATCATTGAAGCTGGAGATACTAAGTTACTTCCAGGTTCATTAGTAGATATTCATAACTTTACTGATGCAAACCGTGAAGCATTTAAAGAGCGTAAACGCCCTGCAACAGCTAAACCAGTATTATTAGGTATTACAAAAGCGTCTCTTGAAACAGAAAGTTTCTTATCAGCAGCTTCGTTCCAAGAAACAACACGTGTACTTACTGATGCTGCAATTAAAGGTAAGCGTGATGACTTACTCGGTCTTAAAGAGAATGTTATCATCGGTAAATTAATTCCAGCTGGTACTGGTATGAGACGTTATAGCGACGTTAAATACGATAAAAAAGCACCTGAACAAACAGTTACTGAAGAAGTTCAAACAACTGAAGTATAATTTTAGTAAGTGCTCAAACAATGTGATCGAAATAATATATTTCGGTCACTTGTTTTTTTAATTTTTTTCAAAAATAATAGCAATAGAAGTTGACTCAAAGGTAACTAAGATGTTATTATTGTTAAGGTTGATGCAAGCAGAGCTTTGGAGGATATTTTGATGTCTAATGAAAAAGTTGCACGCTTTAACAAACAACATCATGTTATTGGTCTTAAACAAACGCTTAAAGCTTTGAATAAAGATCAAGTTACATCATTGATTATCGCTGAGGACGTTGAAGTTCATTTATTGACTCGCGTGTTAAGCCAAATCAATCACAAACCCATACCTGTTTCATTTTTCGAAAGCAAGAAAGCTTTAGGAGAATATGTAGGTATAAACGTTAGTGCAACAATTGTTGCATTATTGAAATGAGATTAGTAAGAATTGTTCTTACTAAATTTTATTTACCCTTAAAATGAACCACCTGGATGTGTGGGATTATAAATCAAGAGAGGAGGAACATTCAATGCCAACTATTAATCAATTGGTACGTAAACCAAGACAAAGCAAATCAAAAAAATCTGATTCACCAGCATTAAACAGAAATTTCAATAGTAAACAGAAGAAATTTACTACTTTGAATTCTCCACAAAAACGTGGCGTTTGTACTCGTGTAGGTACAATGACACCTAAAAAACCTAACTCAGCGTTACGTAAATATGCTCGTGTACGTTTGTCTAACAATATCGAAATCAATGCGTATATCCCTGGTATCGGACATAATTTACAAGAACACAGTGTTGTACTTGTACGTGGTGGACGTGTAAAAGATTTACCTGGTGTACGTTACCACATCGTACGTGGTGCACTTGATACTTCAGGTGTTGATGGACGTAGACAAGGTCGTTCATTATACGGAACTAAAAGACCTAAAAAATAAGGTTAAGATTGCGTAAATTTTCGCATTGAAAATTGAAAATATATTATAATAGGAAGGGAGGATTTACATTATGCCTCGTAAAGGATCAGTACCAAAAAGAGACGTATTACCAGATCCAATTCATAACTCAAAATTAGTTACAAAATTGATTAACAAAATCATGTTAGATGGTAAACGTGGAACAGCTCAAAGAATTCTTTATTCTGCCTTCGACCTAGTTCAAGAACGTAGTGGTCGTGAAGCTGTAGAAGTATTTGAAGAAGCTATCGACAACATCATGCCTGTATTAGAAGTTAAAGCTCGCCGTGTAGGTGGTTCTAACTATCAAGTACCAGTTGAAGTTCGTCCAGAACGTCGTACAACATTAGGTCTTCGTTGGTTAGTTAACTATGCGCGTCTTCGTGGTGAAAAAACTATGGAAGAACGTTTAGCTAACGAAATCTTAGATGCAGCTAACAACACTGGTGGTGCAGTTAAGAAACGTGAAGACACTCACAAAATGGCTGAAGCAAATAAAGCATTCGCTCACTATCGTTGGTAGGATAGAAGCTTTCTCCCTGAGCATGTTCCGTATTGGTAGATTACTATCATTGGCGCATGTTTAGGGTATCGCCATATTTATAGTATTTATTCGCAGTTATACTGGAAGGAGAAAAATACATGGCTAGAGATTTTAGTTTAGAAAGAACTCGTAATATTGGTATCATGGCTCATATCGACGCTGGTAAAACAACTACGACTGAACGTATTCTTTACTACACTGGACGTATCCACAAAATTGGTGAAACTCATGAAGGAGCTTCACAAATGGACTGGATGGAACAGGAGCAAGACCGTGGTATTACAATTACTTCTGCCGCTACTACAGCGCAGTGGGATGACCACCGTGTAAACATCATTGATACACCAGGACACGTAGACTTCACTGTTGAAGTTGAACGTTCATTACGTGTACTTGATGGTGCGGTAACAGTACTTGATGCACAATCAGGTGTTGAGCCTCAAACTGAAACAGTTTGGCGTCAAGCAACAACTTATGGTGTACCTCGTATCGTATTCGTAAACAAAATGGACAAATTAGGTGCTAACTTTGAGTATTCAGTAAGTACTATTCATGACCGTTTACAAGCGAATGCACAACCAATCCAATTACCAATTGGTGCGGAAGACGAGTTTGAAGCAATCATCGACTTAGTTGAAATGAAATGTTTCAAATACACAAATGACTTAGGAACTGAAATTGAAGAAATTGAAATTCCTGAAGATCATAAAGAAAGAGCTGAAGAAGCTCGTTCAGCATTAATTGAAGCTGTAGCTGAATCTAATGATGAATTAATGGAAAAATATCTTGGTGACGAAGCAATTAGTATTGATGAATTGAAAAATGCTATTCGTCAAGCAACTAACGACGTAGAATTCTACCCAGTTCTTGTTGGTACTGCTTTCAAAAACAAAGGTGTTCAATTAATGCTTAATGCAGTAATTGACTACTTACCATCACCATTAGATGTTAAACCAATTATTGGTCATCGTGCTGAAAACCCAGAAGAAGAAGTTATCGCAAAAGCTGATGACAATGCTGAGTTCGCTGCTTTAGCGTTCAAAGTTATGACTGACCCTTATGTTGGTAAATTAACATTCTTCCGTGTTTATTCAGGTACATTATCATCAGGTTCATATGTTAAGAACTCAACGAAAGGTAAACGTGAACGTGTAGGTCGTTTACTACAAATGCACGCTAACTCTCGTCAAGAGCTTGATACAGTATATGCAGGAGATATCGCAGCTGCGGTAGGTCTTAAAGATACTGGAACAGGTGATACTTTATGTGGTGAGAAAAATGACATTATCTTGGAATCTATGGATTTCCCAGAGCCTGTTATTCACTTATCTGTTGAACCAAAATCTAAAGCCGACCAAGATAAAATGACTACAGCGTTAGTTAAATTACAAGAAGAAGACCCAACTTTCCATGCACACACAGACGATGAAACTGGACAAGTTATCATTGGTGGTATGGGTGAGCTTCACTTGGATATCTTAGTAGACCGTATGAAGAAAGAATTTAACGTTGAATGTAATGTTGGTGCTCCAATGGTTTCATACCGTGAAACATTCAAGCAATCAGCTCAAGTTCAAGGTAAATTCGCTCGTCAATCTGGTGGTCGTGGTCAGTATGGTGACGTTAAAATTGAATTCTCACCTAATGAAACAGGTGGCGGTTTCGAATTCGAAAACGCTATCGTTGGTGGTGTAGTTCCTCGTGAATACATTCCATCAGTTGAAGCAGGTCTTAAAGATTCAATGGAAAACGGTGTATTAGCTGGTTACCCATTAATTGATGTTAAAGCTAAACTTTATGATGGTTCATACCATGATGTCGATTCATCAGAAATGGCCTTCAAAGTTGCAGCATCATTAGCACTTAAAGAAGCAGCTAAAAAATGTGAACCAGTTATCTTAGAACCAATGATGAAAGTAACAATCGAAATGCCTGAAGAGTACATGGGTGACATCATGGGTGACGTAACATCTCGTCGTGGACGTGTTGATGGTATGGAACCTCGTGGTAATGCACAAGTTGTAAATGCTTTTGTACCACTTTCAGAAATGTTCGGTTATGCTACATCATTACGTTCTAACACTCAAGGTCGCGGTACGTATACTATGTACTTTGATCACTATGCTGAAGTTCCAAAATCAATTGCTGAAGAAATTGTTAAGAAAAACAGTGGAAATAAAGGCGAATAATTAAACTTGTGTCGTACGACATCTGTCTGTACAATACATTTAAAGCTTAGTTATGTAGCTTACAGTTTATCAATTGATTTTTTGGGAAAAATGCATTATAAAGGTACTATATGGTCCTTTATTCCAAAAAATGAAAGATCTTCTCATGATGGTGAGAAACTGTCATGAGAGATAAATTCAAAAATTAATTTTCTAACAGAATAGGAGAGATTTTATAATGGCTAAAGAAAAATTTGATCGCTCAAAAGAACATGCCAATATTGGTACTATCGGTCACGTTGACCATGGTAAAACGACTTTAACAGCTGCAATTGCAACTGTATTAGCAAAACATGGTGACTCACTTGCTCAATCATATGACATGATTGACAACGCTCCAGAAGAAAAAGAACGTGGTATTACAATTAATACTTCACACATTGAGTATACAACTGAAAAACGTCACTATGCTCACGTAGACTGCCCAGGACACGCTGACTATGTTAAAAACATGATCACTGGTGCTGCTCAAATGGACGGAGCTATCTTAGTAGTATCTGCTGCAGATGGTCCAATGCCACAAACTCGTGAACACATTCTTTTATCACGTAACGTTGGTGTTCCAGCATTAGTAGTATTCTTAAACAAAGTTGACATGGTTGACGATGAAGAATTATTAGAATTAGTAGAAATGGAAGTTCGTGACTTATTAAGCGAATATGACTTCCCAGGTGACGATGTACCTGTAATCTCTGGTTCTGCATTAAAAGCTTTAGAAGGCGACGCTGACTATGAGCAAAAAATCTTAGACTTAATGCAAGCTGTTGATGATTTCATCCCAACACCAGAACGTGATTCTGACAAACCATTCATGATGCCAGTTGAGGACGTATTCTCAATCACTGGTCGTGGTACTGTTGCTACAGGCCGTGTTGAACGTGGTCAAATCAAAGTCGGTGAAGAAATCGAAATTATCGGTATCACTGAAGAATCAAGTAAAACAACTGTTACTGGTGTAGAAATGTTCCGTAAATTACTAGACTACGCTGAAGCTGGTGACAACATTGGTGCGTTATTACGTGGGGTTTCACGTGACGATGTACAACGTGGTCAAGTTTTAGCTGCTCCTGGTACTATTACACCACATACAAAATTCAAATCTGAAGTTTACGTTTTATCAAAAGATGAAGGTGGACGTCATACTCCATTCTTCACTAACTACCGCCCACAATTCTATTTCCGTACTACTGATGTAACTGGTGTTGTAAGTTTACCAGAAGGTACTGAAATGGTTATGCCTGGCGATAACGTTGAAATGGAAGTTGAATTAATTTCACCAATCGCTATTGAAGATGGTACTCGTTTCTCTATCCGTGAGGGTGGACGTACTGTTGGATCAGGCGTTGTAACTGAAATCATTAAATAATCTCTATTCTAAATAGAATTTTTGGAGTCTCCTTTGGGGGACTCCTTTTTTTATAGGGCACCTTATCTCTATAGAACTCTGCTTTAATAAAATGAGAGTTCTATAGAGGTTAGGTGCCCTTAATGCAATAGCAAAGGCTATTGTAAACCCAAGCCAAAAAACTATAGAACTTAGTTTTAATAATGAAATAGCGAAAGCAATATGTAAGTTTAAAACAAGGATGTTAGGTCATCTTTACAGATGAGTGATTAAAATAACTTGAATAAAAAAGCAAAGCACTCATTGAGTGCTTTGCTTTTTTAAATTAAAATATGATGAAATTTTTATTGTTTAGGTTCTATAAAAACGTTCTCTAATTCTAATATTTTTAAAAATTCACTTACTGCATATTTCATCGCTTTTTCATCAATATCAAACTTAGGACTATGGTGAGGATAGTCTGTGCCTTTTTCTGAATTGCCACAACCCGTTAAAAAGAACGCGCCTGGACGTACTTTCAAATAATGTGAAAAGTCTTCACCAACCATCATTAGTTCTGATTCATTGTAGCGAAGGTTAATATCATTCGCTGCTTGTTTAATGACATCTGAACAATAAGGATTATTGTTTACAGGTAAGTAACCTTTAATATAGTCCATAGAATATGTGATATCATTTGCGAGTGATAAGCCTTGTAATATTTTATCGAGTTTCGTCATAACGTGATTTTGAATTTCTGTATCAAATGTACGCACAGTACCTCTACAAATTGCTGAATCTGGTATAACATTATCTGCAGAGCCTGCTTGAATCATACCAAAACTTACTACTGCTTGTTTTACAGGGTCAATCGTACGTGAAACGATTTTTTGTGCACTCATAATAAATTCAGCCATAATTACGACCGGATCGATGGTTTCATGAGGTTTTGCACCGTGTCCGCCCTTACCATGTATGGTAATGTTAAATTCATCTGGTGATGCCATCATTGGGCCTGAGCGGGAATAAATCGTACCAGTTGGATAACCGCTCCACAGGTGATTACCATATATTCTATCTACATCTTGCAAACAGCCGTCATCAATCATTTCTTGTGAGCCACCAGGCATAATTTCTTCACCATATTGGAATATAAGTACTACATTGCCATTTAGTGATTGTAAGTGGGATTCTATAATTTCTGCGACGCCAAGTAAGATAGCAGTATGACCATCATGTCCACAAGCATGCATTACACCAGCATTTTTAGATTTGTATGAAACATCATTCAATTCATCAATAGGTAGTGCATCAAAATCAGCACGTAAAGCGATTGTTGGTCCATCGCCACGACCTGTAAAAGTTGCTACTATTCCATTGCGTCCAACAGGCGAGCGCACTTCGCATGACAATTGACTCAATTGATTCATAATGTAGTCGTGTGTATGATGTTCTTCAAATGATAATTCAGGATATTGATGTAAATAACGGCGTACTTGCACCATTGTATTTTCTTTGTCATTTGCTAGTTGAAACCAATCAAACAACGTCAACCCTTCTTCCTTATACTTTTTAATTAGTATACCATTTAAAATTACTTAACTGTAGAGACAAATCGGATTCTTAAATAGAATCAAAGGAAAGGCTTTCTTCTCAAATGTTATTCTACTTTCCTCAAATATCAAAATAGGTTATGATTAGATTAAACACAAAGACAATTCAAAGGGGGACTTGCAGTGGTTCAATCACTACATGGCTTTTTAGATGAAAATATTCAATATTTAAAAGATAACGGTTTATATAATGAAATTGATACGATTGAAGGCGCAAATAGCGCTGAAATTAAAATCAACGGGAAAAGTTATATTAACTTGTCATCAAATAATTATTTAGGACTAGCAACAGATGAAGATTTAAAGCAAGCTGCTAAAGACGCAATTGATACGCATGGTGTAGGCGCAGGTGCAGTACGCTCAATTAATGGTACTTTAGATTTACATGATGAATTAGAAGAAACACTTGCGAAATTTAAAGGTACAGAAGCAGCAGTAGCGTATCAATCAGGTTTTAATTGTAATATGGCCGCAATTTCTGCGGTAATGAATAAAAATGATGCTATTCTTTCTGATGAACTTAACCATGCTTCAATTATTGATGGGTGCCGTTTATCTAAAGCAAAAATTATTCGTGTGAATCATTCTGATATGGAAGATTTGAGAGCTAAAGCAAAAGCAGCAGTAGAATCAGGTGAATATAATAAAGTTATGTATATCACAGATGGTGTATTTAGTATGGATGGAGATATTGCTAAATTACCAGAAATCGTTGAAATTGCTGAAGAATTTGGTTTGATAACATATGTAGATGATGCACATGGTTCAGGTGTTATGGGTAACGGTGCAGGCACTGTAAAACACTTTGGTTTACAAGATAAAATTGATTTCCAAATTGGTACTTTATCTAAAGCAATTGGTGTTGTTGGAGGTTATGTAGCAGGTACACAATCATTAATTGATTGGTTAAAAGCCCAATCAAGACCGTTCTTATTTTCAACATCATTAGCTCCTGGAGATACTAAAGCTATTACAGAAGCAGTTAAAAAATTAATGGCTTCTACAGAGTTACATGATAAACTTTGGGAAAATGGCAATTATTTAAAAGCTGGACTAAAATCATTAGGGTTTGATATCGGTAACTCAGAATCACCAATCACGCCTGTTATTATTGGTGATGAGAAAGAAACTCAAGAATTTAGCCGTCGCTTAAAAGATGAAGGCGTATACGTGAAATCTATCGTATTCCCAACAGTTCCTAAAGGCACAGGGCGCGTGCGTAACATGCCAACTGCAGCGCATACGAAAGAAATGTTAGATCAAGCTATCACTGCTTTTGAAAGAGTTGGAAAAGAGTTAGGTACAATATAAGCATAGAGCATATAATGCTTATATGAAAAGACCAATTTAAATACAAAAAAGTTCGAGGCTTAACTGTCTTCGGGCTTTTTTTCATAATAGTGGGAGTGTATTAATGACGAAATTCATTATTATTAGAGGTAATTCTGGCAGTGGCAAGACGGTTATTGCAAGAAATTTACGCAATGTAGTAGGAGGACGTGTCTTATTAATAGAGCAAGATATGGTTCGCAGACACATGTTAAATGTGCGTGATAGACCAAACAATATGGCTATTCAATTAATTGAGACAATAACTTTATACGGTTTTATACATTGTGATTATGTGATTTTAGAAGGGATTCTAAATAAGAAAAAATATGGAGATATGTTAAGGGGATTAATAGAATATGAAGGTATAGAAACATATGCTTACTATTTTGATTTGTCTTTCAAAGAAACTGTACGCAGGCATCTAATGAAAAAAGAAACTGATTTTGATGAAGAAAAACTGGCTGAGTGGTTTGTTGCTAACGACTTTTTAGGCTTAAATCATGAAAAAGTTATTACATCAGAAATGAGTGAAGAGGATATTATCTTGAAAATTCAAAATGATATAAAAATAAATAGTAAAAACGATAAACAAAAACCATGAGGCATAAAATGGCCAACATGGTTTTGAAAGTATGAATGCCTAACCTAGATATAGCATGCTTGATAATGACTTAGTTATGATACACTAACTAGCTTGTTAACTTTTTGCGTTTGTTTTTTAAGTCTTCTTGTTTTTCTTTATTTTGCATAAATGGAATAGCAAACCATAAGATATGAATCATGATTGCTAAAATCAGCAGTATAATTGGTATAAATATTTCGATGATGCTAATATCAACAACAAATGAAATGATTATAAACGCTGCAATAGAAGGCAGGGCACATACAACAACTACAGTTAATAGCACAAACTGCATGATTTGAGTAGCCGTTGTACTATAAATATCAAGTACTAAAATCCCAATATAAAAAAGTGTAATTAATACCAGTAATACAACAACCCAATTTGTAGATAAACCACTTTGACTTTCGATATGCTTTTGGTAAGGTGTTAAAATAGGCAAAATAAATAATATCATCGTTGATAACCATGCTAAAATTCCGAAAAAGGTGAAGAGTAATTTAGATGTATTACTATTCATAGTAACAACCTCCTTAATATAAAAAATCCGCTCATCCTACGTTTAATAGAGGTGATTTTATGCTAAAGGCAAAATCTAAATAAAGAAGTACGAGCTTCAAATGATAATGCTTTCATATAATATATATACCCATATACATAAATTTAACGCAAAGCGGAACAAGACGTATAAATACATAAAATATAGCTATGTAAAATTCTACGAAGAGAGATGAAGGATATGTTAAAGCCTATAATTTACTAATAAATGGTGTTATAGTTTGTATAATAAGTTTGTGCTTGAAGGGGATTTTAAATGACTAAAAATTTAAGGTTGCATTTCACTACACAACGTCTTATCATTAGACCGTTGGAAGAAAATGATTACGAATCATGGCTTGGTGGTTTTGTAAACCGTAAGCCATCGCAACACAAACATGACAGAGGTCACATTGATATGTCCGAAGCAACAGAGCCGTGGTTTGCTGCGCTTGTAGAACGTCAACGACAAGAGATTAAAGCAGACGATTTATACATCTTTGGTATATTTGATAAAGTATCAAAGCAGCATATAGGCATGTTAGATATTAAGAACTTGAGCAGAGATAACTTTCAATGGGGCGAAATGGGATACTTTATACACAATCAATTTTGGCGCCAAGGATATGCTTTTGAAGCATTAACAGAATTAGTTAAACAAGCACGAGATACTTTGCAATTTCATAGGATTGAAGCGCATATCAATTTAGATAATCCACAGTCGTTACATTTAATAGAGAAATTAGGCTTTCAATTTGAATGTATACGAAAAGGATTTATATTTGAAAATGGTTCGTGGACGGATCAATATGTATACTATCTTAATACACACAACAATACATTAAATGAGTATTTGTAAAGGAAAGGAGTGTCAACATGGTTGAATTTAGAGAATTAACAATGGGTGACGAATCGTTATATTGTGATTATATGGGTGAGTGGATTGATCACGATGAAAAAATAGTTCCTGCTATAACAAACATTACTAAGTATAATGATTTTGAAGAATTAGTACATGAATTAGCAGATAATAAATCACATGATGAAACCGTGGATAATACGACGTTATTTTTAATCGATGATGATGAAATCATTGGTGCTGCAAATATTCGTCATAATTTAAATGACAAACTAAAAACAGTAGGCGGCCATGTTGGCTACGGCATTCGAAAGAAATATCGTGGCAAAGGTTACGGTAATAAACTTTTAAAAAAATCACTAGACTATCTATCAAGAATAGGTGTTCAAGAAGCATTAGTCACATGTGATAAAGAGAATGAAGCTTCAGTAGCAGTAATTAAGCATAATGGTGGAGAAGAAATTGAGCCATCTACATTAGAAGATGGTACAGTAATACGCCGTTTCCAAATTGAAATAGCTTAAATCATTGATAGCAATGCTTATGATGGCGTTAACATGATATAAAGATTGTGACATAAAGTACTGCACTTAAAAAGCACACCTCCCTTTAAAAGGGAGGTGTGCTTTTTTATGGTTATTTTCAAAGTAGAGCGATTTTGAGAATGTGTTTGAGCATTTACTCTCTTAGTTAAAAGACTCAAGTCTTGTAATCCTTGATACTATTCCTCGATTGGCACATTATCAGCAAAATAGATAGTGATACATCGTCCTAACCACTTTTGTGGAAATAAGCAAAAGTATGATTTAAAGAATTCAATTCCGTTTTCAAGTATAATCAGATTTAGTACTAGGTATTAAAAACTTAAGATGAAACGAGGGTTATTATGTCGAAAGTAATAGAAGATATAAATATGGCGTTTGATGGTTTAAATGATGGTATGACAGTATTAGCTGGGGGGTTTGGCTTATGTGGCATACCTGAACATGCGATAGAAGCGATACGTATGAAAGGTACGAAATACCTTACTGTTGTTAGTAATAACTGTGGCGTAGATGATTTTGGTTTAGGACGTTTATTAGAGAAACAACAGATTAATAAAATGATAAGTTCTTATGTAGGTGAAAATAAAATATTTGAACAACAATTAATAAATGGAACGTTAGATGTAGAGTTAACGCCTCAAGGAACTTTAGCTGAAAAATTACGTGCGGGTGGTGCAGGTATTCCGGCCTTTTATACACAAACTGGTGTGGGAACGCTTATTGCTGAAGGCAAAGAAGCACGTGAATTTGATGGTGAAATGTATATTATGGAACGGGCTATTAAGGGAGATTTTGGAATAGTTAAAGCACAGAAGGCAGACACTTTTGGTAATTTAGTATTTGAAAAAACAGCACGCAATTTCAATCCATTATGTGCGATGGCTGCTAAAACTACAGTAGTTGAAGTTGAAGAATTAGTGGAATTAGGCGATATTGATCCAGATGAAGTACATATGTCAGGTGTATATGTAGACTATATCTATTTAGGAGAAAAATTTGAAAAAAGAATTGAAAAGCGTACGGTTAAGGAGGATGTTCATGGATAAACATATAAAGCGTAAAAATATTATTCAGCGTGCAGCACAAGAGATTAAAAGTAATATGGTAATTAATTTAGGTATTGGAATGCCCACTCTTGTAGCTAATGAGATGAACGACCATGTAGAAAATGTATTCTTTCAATCTGAAAATGGTTTGTTAGGTATCGGTCCATATCCTACTGATGCAGAAGTAGATCCAAACCTTATTAATGCAGGAAAAGAAACTGTAACAGCAGCGAAAGGCGCTTCTTATTTTGATAATGCTGAATCCTTTGCTATGATTCGTGGCGGACATATTGATTTAGCTATTTTAGGTGGAATGGAAGTATCAGAAACAGCAGATTTAGCTAATTACATGATTCCAGGTAAATTAGTTAAGGGTATGGGAGGCGCTATGGATTTAGTTGTTGGAGCCAAGAAAGTTGTAGTAATCATGGATCATATGAATAAGCATGGTGATTCTAAAATTAAATCGCAATGTGAACTTCCTCTAACAGGAGTAGGCGTAGTAAACACACTAATTACAGATTTAGCTGTATTTCAATTTGAAAATAGCGTGATGAAGCTTGTAGAATTACAACCTGGTGTAACGTTAGAACAAGTTGAAGCACATACAAATGCACGCTTTGAAAATCATTTAAAGTAGGTGGAATAATGGTAGAAGATAAGGTAATGATTATGACTGGAGCTGCAAGTGGGATAGGTTTAGGGATAGCAAAAGCCTTTTTAAATAAAGGTGCAAAAGTAGTCTTAGCGGATCTAGATAAAGATAAGTTAAACCAAGAAGTAGCGCAATTAAAGATACAAGGCTTTGATTGTATAGCTATAGAAGTTGACGTTACAGAGGAAAATGAAATGGCACAAATGATAGAAGAAACAATGAGGCACTATGGCCGTTTAGATATACTATTTAATAATGCTGGTTTACAACATGTGACTCCTATCGAATCATTTTCTACAGAAAAATTTCGACAAATGGTTGATATCATGCTTACTGGCAGCTTTATCGGGACAAAACATGTTTTACCTATTATGAAAGAACAAGGATATGGTCGAATATTAAATATGTCATCTATTAATGGAGTCATCGGTTTCGCTGGCAAAGCTGCTTATAATAGTGCAAAACATGGAATCATTGGATTGACGAAAGTAGCAGCACTGGAAACAGCAACAGAAGGCATTACTGTTAATGCCCTTTGTCCAGGATACATCGATACACCACTTGTACGCAATCAGATGGAAGATTTGGCCAGCCATAGAGGCGTGTCTTCTGAACAGGTATTAGAAGAAGTATTATTTCCATTAATCCCACAAAAACAACTCATCGACATACAAGATGTTGCAGACTATGCGTTATTCTTATGTAGTGATGGCGCAAAAAGTGTGACAGGGCAAGCAATCTTAATTGACGGTGGTTATACAGCTCAATAATGAACGCATAGAATAATTATGAACAGACAATCATAAGTGAACTTAAAGTATGTTATGGCTGATATGTTTAAAGAAACTAATGATGAATAGAGGTGCTACTTATGCTATTTATAGATGAAAAGGAACAAGCTGCTTTATTAAATATGGAAGAAGTTGTCGAAGTAGTTGCAGAATCATTACGCGCATATTCAGAAGGTAAGACGGATACGCCTTTGAGATATGTTTTACCATTTAACGAAGCAAATCGTTATTTAGTCATGCCGGCCTTATCAGATGAATTAAAAGTTGTAGGATTAAAAACAGTAACAGTTGCGCCTAATAATGCTAAATCAGGTAAAAATACCATAGTAGGTTCTGTCATTTTATCAGATTATGAAACAGGAGAAACTTTAGCGGTGCTTGAAGGTTCTTATCTAACTAAAATTCGAACAGGGGCTATTACAGGCGTAGCAACGCAATATCTCGCACGCCAAAATGCCGAAACATTATGTGTGATAGGCACTGGCGATCAAGCCCAAGGCATAATAAAAGCAGTATTAGCGGTCAGAGATATTAAACGTATCCAATTTTATAATCGCACATATGAAAAGGCAATTCGTTTTGCGAAGCAAGTTCAAAGCGAATATACAAATATAGATGTAGAGGTATTTGATCATGTTGATAAAGCTATTGAGCATGCAGATGTGATTGTTACTGCGACGAATGCTACGCACCCCGTATTTAATCGCGCATTAGAACCAGGGGTCCATGTTAACGCTGTTGGATCATTTAAACCTGACATGCAAGAGTTGCCATCACATGCGATTGCCAAGGCAGATAAAGTCATAGTTGAAGCGGTAGATGTAGCAATGGAAGAAACAGGTGACCTCATTACACCAGTGTCAGAAGGTATATTCACTAAAGCAGATTTACATGGGGAATTAGGAAATATTGTAGCATCTAAAATAGAAGGGCGTTTAACTGAATCAGAAATCACTGTATTTAAATCAGTAGGTGTAGCGATTGTAGACATTGCAGTTGCCAATTATTTCTATCAAAAAGTGCTAGAACAACAAAAGTAAATATAAAACATAGGTTAGGGCTTATTTAAAAAGTCCTAACGTTTTTTTGAATTTAAGGATAAATAAAAATATGTTGAAAATAGATAGTAACATTATATTTTTTAAATAAAAAATAGCTATTGAAATTGATAAGTAGCGTAGTAATATAGTGTTAAGATGTAAAAATGAATAGGAGTGATATGTTTGAATAAAATCACAAAATATACAGCAGTATTAACATTAGCTAGTGCTATGACTTTCGCGTCCACATCAACTGCTCAAGCAACTACTGAGGTGCTAACACAAGCATCTCAACAAACACCACAACAGGTAAATCTGGGTTCTGAAAATATTATGGCAGTGGCATGGTATCAAAATTCGGCAGAGGCTAAAGCCCTTTACTTACAAGGCTATAATAATGCAAAGACTAATTTAGATGAAGCACTCAAAAAACATAAAGGAAAAGAAAAGTTAGCCATTGCACTTGATATTGATGAAACAGTCTTAGATAATTCACCATATCAAGGATACGCAGCATTACATAATCAACCTTATCCTGAAGGTTGGCATGAATGGATTCAATCCGCTCAAGCTAAGCCTGTATACGGAGCGAAATCATTTTTAGAATATGCAGATAAGAAAGGCATTGATATTTACTATATTTCTGATAGAGATAAAGAAAAAGATTTTAAAGCGACGAAACATAACCTTAAATCAGAAGGTTTGCCACAAGCTAGTGATAAACATATTATGCTTAAAGATAAAAATGATGAAAATAAAGCATCACGAAGAGAAGCGGTTAAAAAGGACCATAGATTGATCATGTTATTTGGAGATAATTTATTAGACTTTGATGATCCTAAGCAGCCGACGCAACTATCCCGAGAAGCATTAGTAAACAAACATAGTAAAGATTTCGGTAAGAAATATATTATTTTCCCAAATCCAATGTATGGTAGTTGGGAGTCTACACTTTATGAAAATGATTTTAGCAAGTCAGATACATATAAAGATCAATTACGCAGACAATCAATACAATATTTTGATCCTGACACAAAAGACGTTAAGCAGGATAAATAATTTAAAGCTAAAAAGAGGGAGCGTAAGCCCTCTTTTTTATTTAGTCTATGTATAGCTATATCATATAGGTTGTGTTATTTTTAAATTATTAGTAAGTTATTGTTTTTATAAAGGGGGACATAGCATGAAATCTATATTACTTATAGGGCAGTCTAATATGGCTGGACGTGGGTTTATTGATAACGTGAAGCCGATTATTGATGAGCGAATTCAAGTATTGAAAAATGGTCGATGGCAAATGATGGATGAACCTATTCATAGTGATCGTACAGTAGCAGGTATTGGACCGGCAGCTTCTTTTGCCAAATTATGGTTAGATGAACACCCAGAGGAAACGATTGGATTAATTCCATGTGCAGATGGTGGGACATCTATAGACGATTGGGCAGAGGAACAACCCTTAACTAGACATGCAATTTCAGAAGCAAAGTTTGCGATGGAAACAAGTGAACTTATAGGAATATTATGGCATCAAGGTGAAAGTGATAGTATGGATGGTAAGTATCAAGATTATGCCCCTAAACTTAGCCGATTAATACAACATTTCAGAGATAGATTAAATGTACCAACTGTACCTTTTGTCATGGGATTATTAGGCGATTATTTAGGGCGTGAAGGTTTTGGTCAAAGTGCTACAGAATTTGCACAAATTAACGCGCAAATTATAGCTGTAGCGACAAAACAGTCTAATTGTTATTACGTAACAGGAGAGCAATTGTTAGCCAATGCTGATGGTATACATATTAACGCGCAATCTCAACGATTATTAGGCATGAGATATTTCGTAGCCTTTTCGAAAGAACGAGATGTGACTGTACCATTGCCAGAAGAAGCATACGCAGAGCAACTTTTATATAAACATGAATATACTAAAAATGAAAAGATGTATCAGCTTGTTGCTGAATTTTCTCAAAATAAAATATCCTTTGAAACGTTTGGGGAACGTATGACAAAATTACAGCAAACGTAGTTAGAGATATAGTTTACAGATATATTGCTTATGTGGAAGTCATTTAATAAAGTGAAGAATTTTTAAGAGGAAATAAATACTAAATATGGATAAAAATGATTCTAAGACCTCCACTAAAGTACAGGTCTTAGAATCACTAGGGGATATTATTTAGATAGATCTAATAAAACTAATGAAGTCATCTAAAACATGATATAACTGGTACTGAAATAAGCCTTTCAAAATCATCAGCAAATGTGATTTATTGAAAGGCTTATTTTTGAGTAATCGAATAGGTCAAATTAGAAGATAGGGCCATGCGTGATTTTTGTTAATGTCTCGTTAATTGTAAATATCTTAGCATTGACTTCGTTTACACCTATTGATGCGAGACGCTTAGAATGCATTGTCAGATAGTTTTGAGCATCGTTCTCAGTTTCAAATGCATAGATACCACCAGCCTCTTTGCTATATTCATTTTCGGTCCATATTTTCCATAAAAAACCAGGTTCTTTATTAATGGACTTAGCTAAATCTGAAAATTGATGAGCCATTTCTTCACTAAAAGGTCCTTCCATAGAAAAATCTACTTGTAAAATATATATCAAAATAAACATCCTTCCTAAAAAATGATATAATCATCAATTTTAGAGTAAATTATATTTTAAATCAATAAAGCGGTTTCATATAAACGATGTAATAAGATAAGAAAAACTTGCAATTGTCCTAAATAGGAGTATGATTAAGATGAAATATTACACAACTATATTTAGTTATCAAATCCCCCAAAAAATAGCTATTTCCATGAATTTGTTAAAATTATATTGAATCTAGTTATTTTACCAAGATAATTAAAGTACAAAGTAAGTGTAATGACAATAAGCATGTGGACTGTATGAGATAAGTAGATTTTGTCGGATACATTAAAGGGGAATGAAATATTTTCATAATAAAAGTAACATATTTGTAGATAATGAGCGCATTAAATAAGCTGTTTTTATAGTCAATAGGGATACTACAAAATGGGGAGTGATTTACTATGAACAAAATTGTTAAAGTATTGTCTTCAACAGCCATTGTATCAGCACTTGTCGTAGGTTCTTCCGCAGCATATGTATCAACGAATGGTCATGAGGCGCAAGCGGAGCAAAAAGTAAATAAAGAAGCAACTTGGGGTTACGGTAAGAGTGGTATGAGTCTGAAAGCAGAAATTCCGTGGTATAAATATGAAGGTTATACAACTTATAATGCAGCATTTACACAAGATTATAATTTTGTAAGAGCATTAAAATACGATAATGTCACAATGAATGGTTATAAAGTAGATCAAGACGCTAAAAAAGAATTCGATCATACTAAGGAACTATATGATACTTCAGTCAGTTTTAATAGTGATGATGAAGTAGTACAAATCACTTTCTTTACTAAACCTAATACTGTATCCAAAGCAACATTTAAGGATGCACACAGTTCAAATAAAATCATCGAAGAAGGTAAACTCGGTAATGAAGACGGCACATATGTAACTTATGAGACAAATGATGGCAATTACACAGCATTCTTTAATCCAAAAGGAAATTTGATGGAAGTAACAATTGCTTAATAAGTGAAGCGACAAAAAGTGAATAGCAATGCTTGAACCTCCACTATTGATCATAGTTAATGTGGAGGTTTTGCTATGATAAAAAAGACATAACATTCATTGTAATCTATCGTAGTGATAACTATAATGAATTTAAATCAAGAAATTATTTTTGAAGGAAATAAAATAAAAGGGGATGTACCATGAAAAAAATATTATATAGTGCATTAATTTGTTTATCCGTTGCTACTTTAAGTACTAAAGTTGCTTCAGCCAATGAATTCGATCAGTTGGAAAAAGAAAATAGCACGACAGTAGGGGTCTATGGGATTAATACTGAAAGCGGAAAAGAAATTAAGCATCATTCGGATGAAAGGTTTGGATATGCATCTACATTTAAAGCGATAGCTAGCGGCGTCTTATTAAATAATTATACTGAGAAAGAAATAAATAAAAAAATACAAATTCAGCAAAAAGATATTGTGGCATATTCACCAGTAACGGAAAAATATGTAGGGAAGCAAATGACTCTTAAAGCATTAATAGAAGCAGCGATGTTAAAAAGTGATAATACTGCTAATAATTATATTATAGGAGAGATAGGTGGCATTTCGTCCTTTAAAGCAGCTTTACAACATTTGGGTGACCATGTCTCAGACCCGCAACGACTGGAACCTAACCTAAACAACTATGACCCGACAAATACGGCAGATACAACAACACCAAGAGCGGCAGCCCACACATTAAATGAATTGTTAACAAGTAATCAAATGGATACTAAAAATTTAAAATTACTTAAACGTGTGATGATAGAGAATGAGACGGGAGACCAATTAATTAAAGCTGGTGTGCCTAATCACTACTTAGTAGGAGATAAAAGTGGGCAAGGCACAACCTATGCGACTCGAAATGATATTGCATTTATTTATCCTAAAAAAGGCGATAAACCTATCATCCTCGCAGTATATACTAAAAAAGATGATAAAGAAGGAACACCAGACGATAAAGTCATAGCAAAAGCAGCACAAATTGCGATTAAACAAATAGAATAAATTGTTAGCTGCATAATATGATTACATTTGAACACGCACTACTTAAAATTCGATTTGAAGATTATGGAGTAATTCTGAGGAGCATCATATGGAAATAAAACAAATGAAATATTTTGTAGAAGTCGTTAAAAACGGTGGAATGACTCAAGCTTCAGAACACTTATTTATAGCACAATCTACAATCAGTAAAAATATTAAAAGTATAGAAGATGAATTTAATATTACGTTATTTGATCGAAGTAAAAAACGTATTGTCTTGACAGATGTAGGACGTGTTTTTTATGAAAAATGTCAAAAAGCCATGGCAGCGCTCGATGATTTGTCTCTTGAGATGGGTGACGTTACCAATCTGGAAAGAGGGCATATTCGAATAGGTATCTCTGCTATTATGAATGTCAGGTTATTTACTGAAAGCCTAAACCAATTTCATCATAGATTTCCGAATGTTACTTATGAAGTGATTGAAGGTGGTGGTAAAGCAGTGGAATTTTATTTGAATAATGATGAAATCGATGTAGGTATCACGACATTGCCAGTTGATGATGACATATATCATGCCATTCCATTGTACAAAGAAAATTTACTGCTTGTTGTAGCTAAAAATACTGAATTAGCAAGTCATACATCTGTGTATCTCGGTGATTTAAAGAGAGAAAGTTTCGTTATGTTTCATGATGATTATTATTTAAAAGATCAAATTATAGAAAGTTGTAGAAAAGTGGGGTTTCATCCTAAAACTGTAGCTAAGATGTCTCAAATCACTTTCATAGAAAACATGATACGTGATGGCATAGGCGTGAGTATACTACCGGAAAGTATCGTGAACGTATTGAGTGAAGATGTTGTTGGTGTTCCGCTTCATGGAGCAGATGTATCGTGGAATTTAGGCGTGATTTGGAAGAAGGAAAGTTATATTAATTATGTCACTGATGAATGGATTAAATTCTTAAATGACATAAGACGATAGCATGGATATGAAAATTATAGAGCTTCGAAGTATTCCTCTGAGGAATTTAAAATATTCCAACTATGTATTTTAATCATACAATATACAGTAATATAATAGATAATGTAGAGGGTTATGAGTGCTGATGCATTGTCATTAGATATTGATGAAGTAAGTATTTCGAGGCATATTAATATCATAGTAGAGTAAATACGTGTGTTTATATCGCAAACATAAGTTAACTATCAGGACTCATAACTGAAACATTTGAATGATACTAAAGGAGTCTTTTAGAGAAGAAGCAATATATTTAGAAATACGCACAGGTTAGAGATGGTGCATTGAACCTTTGCGCGTTGATGATATATTGATAACCTCAGAGCTATAGATGAATCATGATTATAGGTAGTAACACTATATAAGCCTTGAAAGTCAGTTGGCTATGAGTGAAAGACAATAATTAAATGATTCTATGTAATGTTTTTAAATACTTATAAATCAAGTAGAACAATAAGATATTAGACTAACCCTCTAGATAAATATCTCTCTCAAATAAAGCGACTATAACTACACCGTCCAATGTAGTTATAGTCGCTTTGTTGAATTGTAAACAAGTGTATAATGTGATTAGTGCGTATCTTGTAATGTAGGATGTAAATGGTAAGTCTGTTCTGTTGGTAAGTCATTAATGACTTTATCTAAAGTATCCACAATGGCTTGCGCTATAACACTTGTTGGTACACCAATTGCGTGAACAGGGTAATCCAATTTTTTTATTTGAGGTATATTGTCATATGAGTAAATGATTGGTCGTTGTGTTGTGCCCATCGCATTAATTGTACCTACTGTAATGTCATAGCTCCCACAAATAACGCCTGGTGCAAGTGTGTCGTGTTGTAGGAATTTTTTAATCGATGCTTCAGCTTCTATGGCGTTTAAGCCGTTTGAAGCAATAATCCTATGGTTGATATTTTGTTGCTTACAATATTGCAAAACGGCATCTTTTTTAGCGATTTGGCGCACATCTGTAGTATCAACCGCGCCAATATAATCAATTTGTTGTACACCATGCGCTAATAAACGTTTAATAGCCATAATCATCGCTTCAGCGTGATTGACATTAATGATGGGATAAGGTGTTACTCTATCTACACCATAAGCGACAACAGGTATATTATTGTAAATTTCAGGTGGCAAATTTGTATGATCTCCTTCATCAAAAATAACAATACCATCGCAGCCGAATTCTACAAATTTCTTTGATGCAACTGACACATCATCAATAGATACAAACATGACATAACCTAAGGCTTTAATAGCATGATTGATCTCTGATATTAGATGTGTTACGGCTACACGATCTACAGAAGGCCATATTAATCCAATGGTACCACTTTTCTTAGAAACAAGCGCTCTTGCAGATTGATTGGCAATATAATTCATTTCTAGTGCCTTTTGTTGAATCATTTGTTTCGTTTCAGGTTTAACGAGTTGAGAATTTTTCAATGCTTTACTGACTGTGGAATAGCTGACACCACAGGCTTCGGCAACATCTTTTAAAGTCACAGCCATAAAACTTCTCCTTGATATTAATTGATTTAATTTAGAATTAATTATACCATAGTGATAAGTCATACAATATTTTTTTGACTAAAAATAACAACGTTGTTATTTTTAAAAATGTAATTAGATACTACTATAACTCATAAGGGGATGAAGATATGAAATCCACGAAAGTCTTGAAAATGATTCATGAAGGTCAGCATATTGCAGTTATGCGTACAGATCATGCTGAATCATTCTTAGATATTGCTAATATCATTATCGACCAGGGGCTTAATATTATTGAAGTTACCCTAACAACGCCAGACGCGATGCATATCATTGCACAATTATCGAAAAGAGAAGATGCTTTAATAGGTGTAGGCACTGTACTTGATAGCGTATCTGCGAGAACAGCTATATTAAACGGCGCTAAGTTTATTGTCAGTCCTTCCTTTGATGAAGAAACAGCAAAAATCGCTAATTTATATGATGTACCCTATATTCCTGGCTGTATGACAGTTAAAGAAATGGTTGAATCGTTACAATTTGGTTGTAAAGTATTGAAATTGTTCCCAGCAACACAGTTTTCACCTAATGCGCTTAAAGACTTTAAGGGGCCATTACCTCAAATTGAAATTATACCAACAGGCGGTATTGGCAAAAATAACCATAAAGCATGGTTAGATGCGGGTAGCTTTGCTGTAGGAATAGGAAGTGAAATCACTAAAATTTATACACAAGAAGGAAAATTAGCATTAGAACAATATATTTCAGGATTGAAAAGTGAGGTATAACAATGACAATATATGGATTTGGTGAAATATTATTACGCTATACGCCACCGCAGTATGAACAATTAAAAGATGCACACAACTTTAGTGTGAAGGTGGGTGGTACAGAGCTGAATGCACTCGTAACATTGGCCCAATTTGGTCATCAAACTGAAATCGTTACAGTATTACCCCCTCATGCATTGGGAAATATTGCTTCACAAAAAATAGTTCAATCAAATGTTGGTGCGCAATTTGTAAAAAAAATGGACGGACGTATAGGAACTTACTACATGGAAGAAAGTTTTGGTTTCAGAAGTGGCAATATAATTTATGATCGCGAAAATTCTACCTTTGCCCAACACGGGGACTTAGCATTAAACGAATTAAATAGGAATATACAAAGTGGTGATCATTTTGTATTTACAGGTGTTACACTTGCAGTAAATGAGAGTTTTCGTAATCAAATTGTACAAATACTTACAACATTAAAACAACAAGGTGTTTTCATTGTCTTTGATATTAACTATAGAAGTAATTTATGGTCAAAATCCGAAGCAGTATCAGTTATTCAATCAGTGTTACCGTTAGTTGATATATTATTTTTCGGGGAAAAAGACGCTACACATTTATTAGAAATTAATTCAATGGATGATGATATTAAAGTTTGTGCGAAAACAATCCAAGATCAATATGAGATACCAATCATCGCTTCTAGTAATAGGGACATTGAAGAGAGTACGCTCCAAGGTATTATATTATCTGATGAAAATTACATTCAAGGACAAGCATATACTTATACAGTACTTAATCGCATAGGTGCAGGCGATGCATTTATGGCAGGGGTCTTACACGGTTTAATTCATCGATGGGGGTTGAAAGAAACGATAGACTTTGCGACAAAATGTTCTGTAATGCAACATACAACAACTGAAGATGCGTTGTCTGTTAGTGAAAATGATGTGTTAAAATTATCCTCACATTTTGGGGAATTAAAACGATAAAGTGATGGCATAAAATAGTGTAGAAGATAGAAAAAATTTTTTGGTATATTTTGTAAGCGCATACACTACCGAAGAAAGTAGCACCTAATAAATTTTAAAATAAGTAATAGTAAGGAGAAAAATTATGGCGTTAATTAATGATAATTTTTTATTGAACAGTAAAACAGCTATTAAATTGTATAAAAAAGTAAAAGAGATACCGATTTGTGATTTTCACTGTCATTTAGACCCAAAAGAAATTTATGAAAATAAAAATTATGATAATATCACACAATTATGGTTAGGAGGAGATCATTATAAGTGGCGTCTAATGAGAGCATACGGTATTGAAGAGGATTATATTACTGGAAATGCAGACGATTATGATAAATTTAAAGCATTTATGCAAATGTTACCTTATGCTGCTAGTAATCCGATGTACCATTGGTGTTCGCTAGAATTAAAACGTTATTTTAATCAAGATACAAATCTAGATCAAGTAAATATTAAAAAGCTATATAAATCTTTGAATCGCACATTAGCAAAGTCGACACATACACCACAAGCATTGATTAAGCGGAGTAATGTTTCTGTAGTATGTACCACTGACGATCCATGTGATGAATTGAAATACCATCAATTGTTAAATCAAGATAAAAAAGTAACATTTAAAGTGTGTCCTACATTTAGGCCAGATAGTTATATATTTTTAAACGACACATCCGTTAAGGATAAAGTTGAACAACTAGACAAGGTAACAGATTGTACGATTAATAATTTAGAAAGCTATATTAATGCACTTAAATCACGAGTATATTATTTTGACAGACAGGGTGCTAAAAGTGCTGATCAGAGTTTTGAAAAAATCCCATTAATGATCATGACAAGTGAAAAAGCGAACCAAGCCTTTGAAGATTTAGTAAATGGACAAAGCATATCAGAAACACAGCAATACGAACTTGCAGGATACATTTTAACAGAAATTAGTAAAGTCTATAAAGAACTAGACTGGGTTGTACAATTCCATTTAGGACCAATTAGAAATAATAATTCGAAAATGTTTCAACTCGTTGGTGCAGATAGTGGTTTTGATAGTGTTGGTGAGCAGTTGAGTGCGAAAGCATTAAACGCAATGTTAAACCATCTTGAACACCATCGCGCATTATCTAACACCATTATTTATCCTAATAATGGTAACGACCATTTGATGGTTCAAGCGACTGCAGGTAATTTTACAAATAGTGAACATAAAATTCAATTAGGTGCAGCATGGTGGTTTAATGATACTAAAGAGGGCATGGAACAACATCTCATAGATTATGGAAATATAGGATTGTTGTCACAATTCGTAGGTATGTTAACAGACTCGCGAAGCATGATTTCCTATACGCGACATGAATATTTCAGAAGAATATTATGTAATTTTATTGGAAGTAAAATTGAAAAAGGTGAAATTGCATTGTCTGAAGATACAGTAGAAGCAATGCTGAAAAATATTTGTTATAACAATGCCTTAAATTTATTCAAAATTGAAGGCATTAAGGAGGTATAAATATGGAATTATCATTTCGTTGGTATGGCGTAGATGACCCAGTAACATTAGCATATATTAAACAAATACCTGATATGAAACACATCGTCTCAGCGATATATGATGTGCCAGTTGGAGAGGTTTGGACAAAATCCAAGATTGCGCAATTAAAAGCAACTATAGAAACAAGTGGATTAAAATTTGAAGTCGTAGAAAGCTTACCTGTTAGTGAATCAATTAAATTAGGCACACCACAGCGTGATGTACTTATAGAAAACTATAAAACATCTTTAGCTAATTTAGCAGCGCATGGTATAAAAACTGTGACATATAATTTTATGCCTGTATTTGATTGGACTCGATCCCAATTAGATTATCGATTTGCTGATGGTTCAAATACATTAATTTATAAGCATGACCAAATTAAAGACATTGACCCATTAACTACTGATTTAAATTTACCTGGCTGGGATGAAAGTTATACACGTGAAGAGATGAATCAGCTTATTTCCGCGTATCGTGAAATGTCTGATGATCAATTATGGGATAACTTAAAATATTTCTTAGAAGGTGTCTTACCAACAGCAATTGAACATGATATTAATTTAGCTATACATCCAGACGATCCACCGTGGTCTATTTTTGGAATTCCACGTATTATAAAAAATAAAGAAAGTTATCATCGTTTGTTATCAATTAATAAAGACACACATAATGGTATTTGTTTCTGTACAGGTTCACTTGGATCACTTGCAGAAAATGATTTACCAGCAATGATTAGAACGTTTGGAGACTATATTCATTTTGTACACATGCGTAATGTGAGGCGATTAGATGAATATTCATTTGTAGAAACAGGCCACTTATCTAAAGATGGTTCTGTTGATATGAAGGCGGTGGCAGAAGCATTAAGAGATATTCATTTTAAAGGAACAATTAGACCAGACCACGGTCGTATGATTTGGGGAGAAACTGGAAAAGCTGGCTACGGATTATTTGATAGAGCGTTAGGTGCAACATATATAAATGGTTTAATTGAAGGAGTGAGTAAATCATGACGTTACAATTTAAAGATGTGAATGTAGTGATCACTGGTGCGACTGGCGTTATAGGTTCTACGTTTGTGAGGGCGCTAGTTGCTAAAGGTGCCAATGTGGGTATCTTAGGACGCTCTGAAGACAAAATGATTCAACTACAAGATGAAATTGATAAAGATAGAATACAAACGGTTAGGTTAGTAGCAGATGTTTTAGATAAGACAGCACTCGTTCAAGCTAAAGCGAACTTTAATGATAAGTTTGGTAAAGTCACAGTTCTTATTAATGGTGCCGGTGGTAATGATGCAAATGCGACTACTAATGACGAAACGTATGATGAAACGGGAGATCATACTTTCTTTGATTTGACTGAAGAGGGTGTTGATAAAGTATTTAAATTAAACTACTCAGGCACATTTTTGCCAGCACAAATCTTTGGTAAAGATGTCGTAGAATCTGAAAAGGGTACAATCATTAACATATCTTCAATGAATGCATTCACACCGCTAACGAAGATACCAGCTTATAGTGGTGCTAAGGCTTCAGTAAGCAATTTCACACAATGGTTAAGCACGTATTTTGCTGGTAAAATACGGGTAAATGCCATTGCTCCTGGTTTTTTTGAAACAAACCAAAACAAAGCGTTATTAAGAAATAAAGATGGCTCTTATTCAGCGCGAGCCGCCAAAATTCTATCGCAAACGCCTATGAATCGATTTGGTGAACCTGAAGAAATTTTAGGTACTTTATATTGGCTGATGGATTATGATATGAGCGGGTTTGTCACAGGCATTGTAGTACCAGTAGATGGTGGATTTTCATCATATTCAGGTGTATAAGCCACCATTAGCTTTGGGCTAGTTGATATTGATTTATAAATAATGCCTCACATAACATAAATGAATGAGACAGTGATAAATAGCTGGCAGTGACTTAATTTGGGCAAGACTCGAAAAGATGAACTGTCGGCTATTATTTATATATCTTGATACAACTTGTCAACCTGTTAATGATGCCTGAAATAAAGCATATTTAAAGCAATCATTATTTGGAACTATGTGTATATTGGATTTAGTGGATACCGTGGTTTGTTATATCAATGATGGACAACTCAATAGTGTTTGGCGAAACGTGATACAACGTTACTTGACTATGCTTAGTATTATCCATAAGGATCTAGAATGCTTTCGCTTGTTTAAGCAACTCTATTTTTGAGATAATATTAATCAATATTTAAGAAAGCGTTTTCTATAAGCCGTGGAGTTGGAGTGATAAGATGACTTTTAGTATAGGTGTAGATTTTGGTACGAGTTCGGGACGCGTGTTTCTTGTAAATACTGAAAATGGGGAAATTATAAGTAAATATATTAAAAGGTATTCACATGGGGTAATTGAAGGAGAACTAAATGGAAGGGAATTACCATCGAGTTATGCATTACAAAATGCCAATGATTATATGGAAGTAATTGAAGCGGGCATTCCAATAATTTTAGAAGAAGCAAATATCGCACCTTCTGAAATTGTCGGTATAGGCATTGATTTTACTTCATCTACAGTTATGTTTGTTGATGAACATATGGAACCAATACATAACAAATTAGAATTTCAAAATCATCCCCATGCTTATGTGAAATTATGGAAACATCATGGTGCGCAAGCAGAAGCTGATTTGTTATTTCAAACAGCATTAGCGGAAAAAAAGCGATGGTTAGGTTACTATGGTTTCAATGTAAGCAGTGAATGGATGATACCTAAAATAATGGAAGTGAATAATAAAGCACCAGAAATCATGGCTGAGACAGCTGATATTATGGAGGCTGGTGATTGGATAGTAAATAAGTTAACAAATCAAAATATTAGGTCTAATTGTGGTTTAGGATTTAAAGCGTTTTGGGAAGAAAAATCAGGATTTCATTATGATTTATTCGACAAAGTGGATGATAAACTTTCTGAAATTATAAGATCAAAAGTCGATGCTACTATCATCAATATAGGAGAGTCTGCAGGTACAATTAGTGAAACGATGGCTCGAAAATTGGGGCTTTCTCCAGATACCCAAGTCAGTCCATTTATAATTGATGCACATTCGAGTTTATTAGGTATTGGCTCAACTCAAGAAAAAGAGATGACTATGGTTATGGGAACGAGTACATGTCACCTTATGCTAAGTAAAACGCAACATAAAGTACCGGGTATTTCAGGATCAGTTAAAGGTGGTATTATACCAGAATTATATGCATATGAAGCAGGGCAAACAGCTGTCGGAGATTTATTTGAATATGTAGCCGAACAAGCACCATATGAATACGTCATAGAGGCAAATAGACGCGGTATTTCTATATTGGAATTTTTAACTGAGAAAGCAGAGAGATTATATCCTGGAGAAAGTGGTCTCATCGCATTAGACTGGCATAATGGAAATCGCAGTGTATTAAGCGATAGTCATTTAAAAGGTTGCTTATTTGGAATAGGATTACAGACAAAACATGAAGAAATTTATCGAGCATACATGGAAGCAACTGCTTTTGGAACAAAGATAATTATGAATCAATACCAAGAGTGGAATATGGAAGTCGATCGTGTTTTTGCTTGTGGTGGTATTCCAAAAAAGAATAAATTACTTATGGATATCTACGCGAATGTATTAAATAAGTCGATTACTATTATGGATAGTGAATATGCGCCTGCTATTGGTGCTGCTATTTTAGGCGCGATAAGCGGCGGTACATATCGCACGTTTAATCAAGCGATTGATGCAATGAAAGAGCCAGTTTTATATACAGTAGAGCCAGAACAACAAAAAGTAAGTCGCTATGAACAACTATTTTCTGCTTATAAAGAACTTCATGACTTGCATGGCTATAAAAAAGTACGCATTATGCGTAACGTGAATCAATTAAAGTGAAAGTGTAAAAATACAGATTATTAACAATAAGCTTATGGTCTAAATATTCATTTGAACATGGACTATTATCACGATTTAAGATATTAAAATTAAAAGTAAGTGAACTATGCTAAAACAGCGCAGTTTCACTTACTTTTAATTTATGGTTTGTATTTATAATACTAGGGACTTAGTTTTTTAAATTAAGTAAAAATTAGGGTTAGGAAATCATCATATTTAAGGAATCAACGAGACTGTATAAACCTAAGAATGATACTACTAAAACAACGAACCCGCCTATAATATTGAGCCATATTGTATTGACATAATGACCCATTAAATTCTTTTTATTGATAATAATAAAGATGAGTATAGCTATTACAGGTAATATAATACCATTTAGCGCTTGTGCCACAAGTAATACTTGAAGTGGCTCGAAACCTAAAGCAGATGTGATGATTCCGATAATAATAATTATAGTGAATACATATTTATATTTTTTACTTTCCATGCCACCTTTCCATCCTAATAAACTACTGATTGTGGCAGCAGCTCCAGTCGGAGAAGCAATTGCGGAAGATAATCCTGCTGCAAATAGACCAATACTAATTGTCACAGGTGCAGCATCTCCGAGGACAGGCTTTAAAGGCCCGGCAAGTTGTATGACACTTGTGATTTCTTTTCCATGCATGAGTGTCGCGGCTGCAATTAAGATTGCAGCTGAAATAATACCGCCTATGGTAATTGAAATAATTGTGTCCCATCTCGCAAACTTTAATGCTTTGATATCACCAAAACGTTCATGCACAGCTGTTGAGTGTATAAAAAAATTATATGGAACTACTGTTGTTCCGATTAAGGCAATGACTGTAATAATAGAGCCATTTGGAATTGTAGGGACGAAGATACCTTTTAGAATACCTAAGATATCGGGTTTAATGACAACCATTGTGGTTATAAATATGACTCCCATGACGACCATAAGAAAAATCATAATTTTTTCTAAGAAACGATAATTTCCAAATAGACCAATAAGTAAAATGATTACACCAATAATTGGCGCAACAATATTTTCGGGTATATTAAGTAAATAGGAGGCACCAAGAGATGTACCAATCAAATCTCCGCTAATATATGCAGCACAACCTATCGTAACAGCAATTAAAGTGAACCATACAATCATCAGTTTACCAATTTTATTTGAAAATAATTCTTGAATCGCTTCACCTAACCCTTCACGTGTCACAAGAGATAAACGAATAATCATTTCTTGAAGTACAATTGTGGCAATGATTGAAAAGACCACAGCCCACAGCAGACTATATCCAAATCCGGCGCCACCTTGAGACATTGTAGTGACTGTACCGGGGCCAATGAATGAAGCAGTGATAATCATACCAGGACCAATTGATTTTAAAATCTTTCCTGCATTTTTAAACATGCCAACCACTCCTTGGGTTATTTGATGTTATTGAGATAATCGACGTGGCCAGCAAGTACATACAAGACTGCTGTAGATACAAAGTGTGCAGAATTTTGATTTGGATCTTTCATTGGATAGACTTCTACATAATCCATACCACAAAGACCTAGAGATGCAAATTCGTAAATCATTGTTAGTAATTCATAAGAAGTTATACCATTGCCATCGACCGGTCCACCCGGATTAAAAGCGAAGTCTAGCACATCACTACATATAGTTAAATATACAACATCAACTTCCTCACTTGCTTGATTATAGATATCACGGGAAAATTGTTTTAAATCTTTTGCATTACGAATATCGTTAATGGTTAATGTAACAGCACCAGATGCTTGTGCGAAACGACCAGTTTCAGGTTTGTTTCTAGGACCATGAATGCCTGTATGAATAATACTTTCATTACGTACACCTTCAGTTTCATAGAGTCTCATAAATGGCGTATTACGTGCATAAGTTTCACCTTCATAATCTGGCATGTTGTCATAGTGAGCATCTAAATGAATAATACCGACTTTTTTACCTGTTTCAGTTAAGGACTTGAGAATAGGATAAGTCACCCCGTGTTCTCCACCCAATCCTACTAAAAATTTATTACTTTCCCATAATGGTTTAGTGAAGTCAGCTATATTGTCATAGCTTTGTTTATTGTCATGCGCAACAAACGGCACATCGCCTACATCGCCAATAGTTAAATGTTCACTGATATCAATATGATTGAGTTCAGGTAAATACTGACTATAACGCGCTGAAGATACTCTGATTTGTTTAGGGCCAAGTTCGACACCTGTATAATCACCCCAAGTGCTTTCTCCTTCAAATGGAGCACCATAAACAATGACATCTGTATCGAGTGTGTTAGATTGTGCTAAGTTTTTACTATTTAAAAAGCATGGTACATTACCGTAAATATTATTTTTCATTATGTAAATCATCCCCTTTATTGTAAATAATTATATAGAGTAATCTTTAGTATTTCAAATAAATCTGAAAATTCTAATATTTAATATAATAATATGATAGAAAAATTAGTTATAATTTTAGGGAAAGTTAGAAGCTCTAAATTGTATTTTTAGGGATATCGTCAATAGTTTTTTTCATAGAAAGGGTGTATTCTATAAAAAAACCAAACGCTTTTTAACGTTTGGTTTTCTAAGTTTTGAGCGGTATTCGTATAAATCATTCTAATCATTTGTGCGAGTGTTTTAGTTATAAGGTTATGCCCACCCACGAAAACGAGAAGCTTCAGCTGTACGTTTAATACCTATCACGTAAGCAGCTAAGCGCATATCTATTTTTCTGTCATGTGCTAAATCATATATATTATTAAAGGCATCAACCATTTTATGACGTAGTTTAGTATTTACTTCTTCTTCGGACCAATAATAGCCTTGGTTATTTTGCACCCATTCAAAGTATGATACAGTAACACCACCAGCACTAGCGAGAACATCAGGGATTAATAATATACCACGTTCATTTAAAATACGTGTGGCTTCCTGAGTTGTAGGGCCGTTCGCCGCTTCTGCAATAATATTAGCTTTAATATCATTGGCATTGTCAGCAGTAATTTGATTTGATAATGCAGCCGGTACAAGAATATCACAATCTAGTTTTAGTAAATCCTTATTAGAAATAACGTCATCAAATAAATGTGTTACTCGACCATGTTGTTCTTTAAGTTCGATTAAATGGTCTATATCTAAACCATTTGAATCGTAAAGGGCGCCATAACTTTCGGAAATTGCAACAATCTTTGCGCCCATATCGTGTAGAATTTTAGCGATAAAGCTACCCGCATTCCCAAATCCTTGAATGACGACACGAGAATTATTAATAGAAATATTTCGACGTTTTGTAGCTTCTTCGATAGTAATGACTGCACCAAGTGCAGTAGCACGGTTACGACCTAATGAGCCACCTAAAGCTAATGGTTTACCAGTAATGAATGCGAACGCGTTTGAGCGATTAATCATACTATATTCATCCATCATCCATGACATAATTTGGGGATTGGTATAGACATCTGGTGCCGGTATATCGCTTGAAGGACCTACAAATTGCGATATGGCTCTAACATAAGCGCGCGATAAACGTTCAAGTTCTTGGTTACTCATTTGTCTAGGATCACAAATAATACCGCCTTTACCGCCACCATAAGGTAAATTTGCAATGCCACATTTTAAAGTCATCCACATTGAAAGGGCCTTGACCTCTTCTTTAGTGACATCTGGGTGAAAACGAATGCCACCTTTAGTAGGTCCGACCGCGTGATTATGTTGTGCGCGATAACCTGTAAAGGTTTGCATAGTTCCATCATCCATACGGATAGGGATTCGTACTTCTAAAAAGCGTAAGGGTTCTTTAATTAATTCATACATACCTTCCTCGAATCCTAATTTATTTAAAGCTTCCTTAGTAATCTGTTGTGTTGAAGATACTAAGTTATTATGATCTACCATAGTTATTCTCCTTAATGCGTAATTATTATATATGTACTTACTATTAGAATGTTATCTTTATTGAGAATTAAAATCAATAAAGAAATCTAATTTTTATAAATATTTCGAAAATTCAGACTTGTAAACAACGATTATATTATAGACGTAAACTATATACACCAAGGGATTAAGGTTGATTATAATATTGTTATCATAAAAATGTAAAATGTATGAAATTATCGAATAATGAATATATATAAGTTTTGTATTTTTAGAAAGCGTTATATAAATCTTTGAAATACATTTGACTAATGTACATTTTAATAACTGATACCTTAACTTTATTAAAGTATCTTCTGTAGTAGTCATTTATTTACTATTGACTAAATTTTCAGAAATAAATAGAATGATTAATTATACTCAAATTTTTTATAAGTATTGAGTGCTTAAAGATGAGGAGAAGAGATATATGGAACAAACAACGTTTAAACGTGCCATGAAACAACGTCATCTAATGCTATTGAGCTTTGGTGGCGTAATTGGTACAGGCCTATTTTTAAGTTCTGGATACACATTGCAACAAGCAGGGCCGTTGGGGACGGTCTTATCTTATGTTATTGGTTCTATTTTAGTCTACCTAGTCATGTTATGTTTAGGGCAATTAGCGATAAAACACCCAGTGACAGGAGGGTTTCATGTATACGCTAGTAAATACATACATCCTGCAGTTGGTTACATCGTTGCATGGTTCTATTGGTTAACATGGACAGTAGCACTGGGGTCTGAATTTACAGCTGTCGGTTTGTTGATGCAAAAATGGCTTCCAGATATACCTGTATACATATTTGCAACTATAGCAATTATTTTAGTATTAGTATTTAATATTATATCGACACGTTTTTATGCAGAAGTCGAATTTTATTTCTCACTAGTTAAAGTAATCGCAATTATAGTGTTTATCCTTCTAGGTATTTTAGTCATTATAGGATTGATTCACTATACTGGATATCAAGGTTTACATACAATTACGCAACGATATACAAACCCTACGTTCCCACATGGACTAGGCTCTGTATTTTTAACAATGTTGGCGGTCAATTATGCTTTTAGTGGTACGGAATTGATTGGTATAGCAGCGGGGGAAGCTGAAGAACCTGAAAAAGTTATACCGAAAGCAATTAGAGCAACTTTATGGCGCTTGATTGTCTTCTTTATAGGAACAATCATTATTATTTCTATTTTAATTCCTAGTTATCAAGTTAAATCATTAAAAAGTCCTTTTGTAGTTATTTTTCAAGAAATGGGTATCCCGTATGCTGGTGACATTATGAACATAGTTATCATCACTGCTTTGCTTTCTGCTGCCAATTCAGGTTTGTATGCAGCAAGTAGAATGATTTGGAGTTTATCCAATGAAGGTATGTTCCCAAAATGGTTTGGTCATCTCAATAAATATCAAATGCCAATTAGAGCAACATTATTTAGTATGATTGGTGGTTTGTTAGCATTATTATCAAGTGTATATGTAGCAGATTCATTGTACGTAGTCCTCGTGTCGATAGCTGGATTAGCAGTTGTGATTGTCTGGATGAGTATCTGTGTTTCATATTTTAATGCTAAAAGAATAGATCAAAGTTTGAAAATACACCAAGCTGTTCCTATTATCGGTTTTACGCTGTGTCTTGTTTCATGTATCGGTATGATTTTTGACCCGAATCAAGCCCCTGCGTTATACTTTGGTTTACCATTTGCAGTACTTGCTTTAGCCTATTACTATATTAAATATAATAAAAAAGGAGACGCATAAATGCGCTTATTAGAAAAATTAACTGCACAACGTCCTATTATATTAGACGGTGGTCTTGCTACCACATTAGAACAAGCAGGTTGTAATTTAAACTCATCTTTATGGTCGAGTGAAGTATTGCGACATCAACCAAACAAAATTCAACAAGCCCACAGTGCTTTTACAGAAGCAGGCGCTGATATTATATTAACAAGTACATATCAAGCCAGTTATGATACTTTTTCAGATATTGGTTTAAAGGTAGAAGAAATTGAACAATTATTTTCAACTGCTGTGGAAGAAGTTAACAAGGCCACATATGATAATCAGGTTGTAGTAGGTAGCTTAGGGCCTTATGGGTCATATTTAAGTGATGGTTCTGAATATACGGGGAACTATGAGCGAACTCAAGAAGATTACTATCATTTTCATAAGGCAAGAATCGATGCACTGATCTCTAGGGGGATTAATGATTTTGTATTTGAAACTGTGCCAAATTTTAGTGAAATTAAAGCGATAGCCGAATACATTATTCCTCGTTATAGTAATACACAAACGTTTTGGTTATCAGTGACTGTTGACGAACAAGGGGATTTGTCAGATGGCACAGCATTTGAAACATTATGCGAATATATGACACATCATAGCCAAACGCTCCCTATATTTGGCATTAATTGCTCAACAGTAGAAGGTATTAATCAAGCTATGAATAAAGGTCTAAAGGACTTGTCACAAACTATTGCACTATATCCAAATGGTGGTGCGCATTATGATGCAGAAACTAAGCAGTGGGAAAATGAAGGGAATAGTAGTCAAATTATAGACCAATTACCTAGTTGGATTGAACAGGGTGTTAGAATTGTGGGCGGTTGTTGTCAGACAACGCCAGAAGATATTAAAGCGATTAAAACATTACTTATTGAAAAATAGCGAGAGTCAGAAAAGCATAGTCTCATAAAAAGGAACACCTACTAGAAAGTAGGTGTTCCTTTTTGAATTGTTGTACTTAGCACTCAATTAGCGTTGTGATTGTGCGCGTGGTATTTTATATTTTTTTGAAAACTCTTTAAAAGTAATGAAACGTTTATGACTTTCATCATACAATTTAAACTTCAATGAAGATAGACTTTCGATAAGTGTAATTGAAGTTGCATGATGCAATGGTTTAACATTTTCATGTGTAGCTTCTAAAGCATAGTTAGGAATTCTAGGATTTAGATGATGTACGTGATGATATCCTATATTTCCAGTAACCCATTGAATAAATTTTGGTAATTTATAATAAGAGCTACCATCTATTGCTGCTTTAACATAATCCCACTCAGAAGCTTCTTCGAAATAAGAATCTTCGAAGGTATGTTGGATATAAAATAACCATATACCGAGCATGCCAGAAATAAATACCATAGGTGCAATCATAGCGAAAAATTGCCCTGGGCCTAAAATAAATATAAGACCACCATGTAATATAATTAAGAAAATATTATTGAGGTATGTGTTTAGACGTTCATTCCATTTAGCATCTTTTGAATTAAAACGATTTGACACAAAGACTAAGAAAAATGGGCCAATTACAAACATCACAAAAGGATTACGATAAACCCTGTAAGATAAACGTGTAAACTTAGATGAAGCTTGGTATTCTTCAACAGTCATTACCCAAATATCACCGATGCCACGTTTTTCTAAGTTACCACTACCCGCGTGGTGTATGAGATGTTCTCTACGCCATTTTCTGTATGGAAAGAATGTGAGGAATCCAGTAATATTTCCTAGTAAATCATTGTGCTTTTGTTTTTTTAAATAAGATCCATGACATGCATCGTGAAAAATAATAAATGTTCTAATTAAAAATATTGAAGCAAAAATACTACAAATGATTGCTAATGACCAATGTACGTTGTATAAAAGGCCGCCCAAAACAATGAGTGCAAAAAGAGGTAGTAATGTATTTATAATTTGAATTGTACTTTTTGTATAACTTGTCTTCGCGAATGGCTTAACCATTTTGTGTAATAATTTCTTTTTATCTTTTTCCATATTCACCAAACTTTCTTTACTTAAAAAGTCAAAAGGATCATTTCAGACTTTTAAGCATTTAATTTATTGTATATAATTCCCGTGTCGATTACAAATATTTGCAAGAAAAGTTTGAATAATTTAAATGAATATATAATGGTTATTGAATCTATCAGCTACTTTAAGAATAAAATAAATTATTTCACTTTATTTACTGTATGATAGTTGAACAATTCTAAATTGAACGCAACTTAAAATGTTTTAATGTATTAAGGTATTCATACGGCTAAGTTAATACAATTATTTCTGTATTTCTGTATTTGTAATTATGGTCTTATTTATTACATCAAATATGCATATAGGCGTAGTGGTATCACCACTACGGTTTATCTTTTTAAGTATTGCTTATGTAAAGTAAAAAAATAACTCAAAAATTCCAAATAATTTCAAAAGAAAATGGGTAGAATATAATAAAGAAAGTCAGGAATAGTCATCGGAGTGTTAAAAGCACAACTTCATGATATTTCTGGCTTATTTTTATGAGATATAAGGAGTGGTATGTAAATGATGAAAGTAGAATATGATAAAGATCATAATGGGGTTTACCAAACGCTCATAGTATCTATAAATAAGACAGCGTCAAATATTTTCAATTATCTAAGTACAACAGAAGGGATACAACAATGGTTTCCACAATTAGAAATATGCGAAAGAAAAAAAGATGGCAAAATTTTATTTCATTTAGATGGTGAAGAATATAAAGAAATGTACATTACTGATTTTGAGCATAATAAAGAGATTGGTTATACTTGGGATCTTGGACAAGTAAAATTTGATCTGAATCAGGATGAAGCAACAACTGAGCTCATATTCAAGGAATTTTTACCATATGAGTTTCTACATATTGGACTGGATTTTGCTGGGTGGCAATTTCAAATGGAAAAACTAAAAGCGCTTATAGAAAATAATGAGAAATTGGCCCAACAACCAGCTGATTTTGATTATAAGAAAGTTAAAATAGAAAAAATATTACATTTAAAATAAATAACATTATATTAAAACTAGACATTAGTAATCGACCTTGATAGAATATACAAAGATTGTACACACAAAGTATACATAAAAGCGCTTTCATGTTATGATGTATGTGAAAATACGCTTTTTGTCCACGTGTAAAAAACGTTACGATTTCTGTAATACACAAGGGAGATAGAAATATGAAAAAAATTATGATTACTGGTGCCTTAGGACAAATTGGTACAGAACTAGTTGTTAAATGTAGAGCATTATATGGAAATGACAATGTATTAGCGACAGATATTAGAGAACCTGAAGCGGACTCAGCTATAGCGAATGGACCATTTGAAATACTAGATGTTACAGATAAAACACGTATGTATGAATTGGTAGAATCATTTAAACCAGACACGTTTATGCATATGGCTGCGCTATTATCAGCAACTGCTGAAAAAAATCCATTATTTGCTTGGGACTTAAATATGGGGGGACTTATGAATGCATTGGAGGCTGCACGTGAATTTAATTTACAATTTTTCACACCAAGTTCAATTGGTGCTTTCGGACCTTCCACACCTAAAGTAAACACACCACAAGTCACGATTCAACGTCCAACATCTATGTATGGTGTGAATAAAGTTGCAGGCGAATTATTATGCCAATACTATTTTGAAAAATTCAATGTCGACACCCGTAGTGTGAGATTCCCAGGTTTAATCTCGCACATTAAAGAACCAGGCGGTGGGACAACAGATTATGCTGTAGATATTTACTTTAAAGCAGTAAGAGAAGGGCGCTATGCAAGTTTCATCGATAAGAATACATTTATGGATATGATGTATATGGAAGATGCAATTGATGCAATTATTCAATTGATGGAAGCAGATGGCGTTAAATTGATTAATCGTAACGCGTATAATTTAAGTGCTATGAGTATAGAACCAGAAATGGTCAAAGAAGCAATTCAAGAATATTATCCAGAATTTGAATTAGACTATGAAGTGGATAGCGTACGACAAGCCATTGCGGATAGTTGGCCAAATAGTATCGATGTAAGTTGTGCTAGAGCAGAATGGGGCTTTAATCCACAATATGATTTAAACAAAATGACTAAAGTGATGTTAGAAGCGATTGAAGACAAAGAAAAAGTACAGTCATAATATCAATATATTAAATAGCTGACTAATCATAAATAAAAAATCTGTCTAACTTTTAAATGTTAGACAGATTTTTATACATTTATATGAGCATTATATTTTATAGAAGAGCATGTAATTATAAAAGCTTAAATAGGAATAGTATTGCTTAAATTAATTGGAGCATTGTTCAATAGTAGTAAATTGTATTGTTGATATATTTTAAATTGTTTGAAAATTATTGAACAGAAGTTCTCATATTGGTATAATTTAATATAAATACTTAAAATTGCATTGGGAGGAAATCATCATGTCAGAAAAAATTGAATTTGAACAACGTGAAAACCTAAAAGAGAAACCGGATCCAACTGATTTAGGTTTCGGAAAATATTTCACAGATTATATGCTAAGTTTCGACTATGATATTGACCAAGGATGGCATGATTTAAAAATTGTACCTTATGGTCCGATTGAAATTTCTCCAGCAGCACAAGCTATCCATTATGGCCAGTCTGTATTCGAAGGGTTAAAGGCTTATAAACATAATGATGAAATTGATTTATTCCGCCCATCTGAAAACTTTAAACGTATAAACCATTCACTAGCACGTTTAGATATGCCACAAGTAGATGAAGAACAAATCTTAGAAGGATTGAAACAACTTGTTGATATCGAACGCGATTGGGTACCAGAAGGTGAAGGCCAATCTCTCTATATAAGACCATATGTTTTTGCTACAGAAGGTATTTTAGGCGTTCGTCCATCTGCTTCATATAAACTATTAATTATTTTATCGCCATCAGGATCATACTATGGTGGTGCATCATTAACACCAACGAAAATCTACGTTGAAGATGAATATGTACGTGCAGTTCGTGGAGGTGTTGGTCACGCGAAAGTTGCTGGGAACTATGCGGCGAGTTTACTTGCTCAAACAAATGCAGCTGCCCAAGGTTACGACCAAGTATTATGGTTAGATGGTGTGGAACAGAAATATGTAGAAGAAGTAGGTAGTATGAATATCTTCTTCGTAGAGAATGGCAAACTTGTCACACCAGAATTGAATGGTAGTATCTTGCCTGGTATTACACGTAAGACTATCATTGAATTAGCAAAAGAATTAGGATATGAAGTTGAAGAACGTCGTGTATCTATTGATGAACTAATTGAAGCACATAACACAGGCGCCCTTACAGAAGTGTTTGGTACAGGTACTGCTGCGGTTATATCTCCAGTAGGTCAATTGAAATACGGTGGCACTGAAATCGTAATTAACAATAATGAAACTGGTGAAGTTACTCAAAAATTATATGATAATTATGTTGGTATCCAAAGTGGTAAACTTGAAGACCCTCAAGGATGGAGAGTTGTAGTACCTAGATATTAATTGGATATTTTATACAAAAAAGCTTCAACCATTATGTGATGGTTGAAGTTTTTTTGATATTTGGAATTGATAAAACAAATAGGATAAAGTACTGCTTAAGAGCAATTTAATGATACGAATATTGCCTAAATATTGAAATTAAATGACTTTCAGTTCCATTATTTGTTTCGCTTTACTAGTTTATATTAAAATATAATATGGTGATAAATCTAATAGATAGTTAATACATAGGAGCTGTGCGAACAATGAAGTGGATTTTATTTGATAAAGATGGAACATTAATATATTTTGATCGTAGTTGGATGAAGATTGGTTTACAGTTAGTAGATGACTTTATGACAACTTATCAAGAAGATATCAAGGATGTTGAAGCAGGATATACGCATTTAGGCATTATAGATGGGGAGATACAGCCTGGTACAATTATGGCCTCAGGTGCATTAGATGAAATGGTGCAAGCATTTTGCGAAATTGCTAATCAAGATGTTACCAAATGGGCACAAAATAGAAGTCAAACACTCGTTGATAATCGAATTCCTGAAAATGTTGTTGTAGAAGGCATTGATGAAACATTAGCAACATTGAAAAATCAAGGTTATAAAATGGGTATCGTTACAAGTGACTCTAACAAAGGCGTACAACAATTTTTAGAAGCTACAAATTTTAGTCAGTTTTTTGATGTTATTATTTCTACTGAAGCTGATGCTGTTGAAAAACCAAATCCAGAAGTGTTAAATCCATTATTTAATAATTATAAAGTAGCTCCACGCGATGTAACGATTGTAGGTGATACTGCAAATGATATACAAACAGGGATAAATGCCAATTTAGGTCTATCTATTGCAGTATTGACTGGTGTTGGTTTAGAACACGAATTTGATAAAGCTGATCACGTTGTCGCAACTGCGAATGATGTTATAGGTATATTAAATTAATAGGCGGCGCGCTCAAATTATGTCATAATATACATAACGTATATTATGATTTTTTTATATTTAATAATAGCATTGAGGTGATCAAATGATAGATGGTAAATATGCAACTTATCAGGGAGACACATATAAAGTAGTTGAGATTATTAGCAATGAAGTGGTGTTAGTAACTGAGGATGCCGAAGCACTAGAAAAAGGTTTTGAAGCACAAACGACAAACACATCTGCACACACATTATATTTCAAGCGTGTTGCAAGAGATGATTTAGACGAACTATACGCATTGTATCAAGAAGCAAGATATGAAGGTGCTATTTTTGACTTATATCAAGATACAGAAGGTCAACTCTATATAGGCACGGAAGATCAAGATAAGGCAAGTACATTTGGTTTAGAACAAACCGATGAAGATTATTATAGTAAATATGTAACAGATGATGAGATAGAAAAGATTATTTATCGTAGTCACATTGAGTAGATATTAAATCATTAAATACAATAAGAGTCCTATCAGAATTTAATGTTCTAATAGGACTCTGCTAAAGAGTGTGGATAATTCGAGATTTTTTGATTAGTCAAAGTGACTAACGTTGGTCGACCTTGCGATAAGCTTCAATAATACGACTGATTTTATCAATGATAGGATCTAATGAGTCTGGATCATCATGTAAATCATATTCATTAATATTAACACGTACAACAGGACATGCATTGAATTCACTAATCCAGTCATCGTAGCGTTTGAATAATTTCTTCCAATATTCAGGCTCAGTTTCAATTTCCATCTGGCGACCGCGTTGGTTTATACGATCAATCACTTCATCATAGTCACACTCTAAATAGATTAAGACGTCTGGTTTTGGAAAATAAGGTGTCATAACCATCGCATTAAATAATTCTGAGTATGTTTTGAAGTCTTCAGGCGTCATCGTGCCTTGTTCTTCATGCATTTTTGCAAAGATATCGACATCTTCGTAAATAGAACGATCTTGTACAAAGCCGCCACCGTATTCAAACATACGTTTTTGTTCTTTGAAGCGTTCTGCTAAGAAGTAAACTTGTAAATGAAAACTCCATCGCTCAAAATCATTATAAAATTTATCTAAATAGGGATTGTGGTCAACGTTTTCAAATGATGTTCTAAAGTTTAAACGGTCGGCTAAAGCACTTGTTAAGGTTGATTTACCTACACCAACTGTGCCAGCAATCGTAATCACAGCATCTTGAGGGATACCATATTTATTCATGAATTTTTCCTCCAATTAGGGATTGTAATAAATTTAAAATATATTGATAATCATCATTATGTTTTACAAAATCAAGATGGGTTGTATCGATGCGCATGACGCGTTCACCATCATTTTTTAATGACTGGTAATAAGCGTTGTAATCACGTTTTAAATTTAGTAAGTAATTATCTTCAATTTGATGTTCAAAACTACGATTACGGTGTGCAATACGCGCTTTTAAAACTTCTAAATCTGCATCTAAAAAAATGATGATATTGGGCATTTCTAAATCTTCGGTTAAAATATCATAGATTCTTGAAAATTTATTATATTCTGTATGTGTGAGTGTATTGTGTGCAAAAATTTTATTTTTATAAATGTGATAATCGCTTACAATACCTGAATGCAAGGTTGCAATATCTTGAAATTGTTTGTAACGATTACATAAAAAGAACATTTCCGTTTGAAAACTCCATTTAGAAATATCTTCATAAAAATCAGATAAAAAAGGATTTTCATTAACAATTTCTTTTTCGTGATAGTAGTTGTAAGATTGACTAAGTTTATCTGCTAGAGAAGACTTGCCGACACCAATCGGGCCTTCTACAGCTATAAAAGGTTTTTTCATATTTACCGCTCCAATGTTAAAATAGACAATAAGTATTGTACCATATGTGAGGTGTGAGACACATGACAAGAGATCAATTTTATATGAAAATTGCGATTGCTGAAGCTGAAAAGGCAGGGGCCATTGGTGAAGTACCGATTGGGGCAGTCATAGTTAAAGAGGAAGAAGTAATTGTTCGAGCGCATAATTTGCGTGAATCACTGCAAGACCCAACGGCACATGCTGAACATATAGCAATTCAAAAAGCAGCGGCTTTGTGTGGAAATTGGAGATTAGAAGATTGTACATTATATGTCACATTAGAACCTTGTGTGATGTGTGCAGGATCAGTTGTTATGAGTCGGATTCCACATGTAGTATACGGCGCTAAAGATCCAAAAGGTGGATGTGCAGGAAGCCTGATGGACCTCTTACAAGAATCTAGATTCAATCATCGTGCAACAGTAAAAACAGGTGTTTTAGAAGAAGAATGTGGACAATTATTAAAAAATTTCTTCAAAAATATTAGGAAAAATAAAAAAATCAATCAAACAGCGGATAATACAAATGAGTGAACATTTGGTAGAATATGAATATGTTACAAAATTATGGCAAATGAGAATGATGTGTAATTCAATTTGTATTATTGATCATAGTAGGAAATGAGGAGAACGAATGATTAACTTAATTGCGACAGATATGGATGGTACTTTATTAAATGCAGCACATGAAATATCAGAAGAAAATATTCAAGCAATCCAATATGCACAATCTCAAGGAATTACTGTAGTTATAGCTACAGGTCGTGCTTTTTATGAAGCCAACACGCCGATTAACCAAACAGATTTAAAAGTGCCGTATATATGTTTGAATGGTGCTGAAGTCAGAGACGAATCATTTAATATCATGAGTACATCTAATTTAAACCGTGAGCTTATCAATAGAGTTACAAATGAACTTGCTAGCGAAAACGTTTATTATCAAATTTATACCAACTTAGGTATCTATACAGAAAATCCTCAACGAGATTTAGATATATATATTGATATTGCAGAACGTGCAGGTCAAACAGCAGATGTAGAAAAAATAAAAAGCGGTATTCAAAAACGTATAGATAATGGCACTTTAAAAGTTGTAGATAACTATGACAAAATAGAAAATACACCAGGCGAAATCGTTATGAAAATACTTGCTTTTGACAGTGATTTAACAAAAATTGATCGTATGAGTAAAAAATTAGCAGAATCAGAAAGTCTTGCGATTTCTTCATCATCAAGAGGCAATATTGAAATTACACATGCGGATGCACAAAAAGGCATTGCATTAACAACCATTGCAGAGCGTCTTAATATTGATATGACAAATGTTATGGCAATAGGCGATAATTTGAACGATATATCTATGCTAGAACGTGTTGGTTATTCTGTAGCAATGGACAATGCGACTTCAGAAGTTAAAGAAGTTTCAAAATATGTAACAGATACAAATGAACAAAGTGGTGTAGGGAAAGCCATTATGAAATTACTTAAAGAAAATAATGAATAATAATATGAGGTGAATGAATAAATGAAAGGCTTAATAATCGTAGGTAGTGCGAAAATCGGTTCGCATACAACTGCATTAGCACATTTTTTAAAAGGGCATTTCGAAGAACATGAATTTGAAGCGGAGATTTTTGATTTAGCTGAACGTCCCATCCATCAATTAGATGTTTCAGGTGCGTCCCATCCTAGTGAGACCTATAAAGAAAATATTGAAGCATTACAAACTAAAGCTAGAGAAGCAGACTTCTTTGTTATTGGTACGCCAAACTATCATGGCTCTTACTCCGGTATTATAAAAAATGCTTTAGACCACTTAACAATGGATGACTTCAAGATGAAGCCAGTAGGTCTTGTTTGTAATAGTGGTGGTATCGTAAGTTCAGAACCACTATCTCATTTACGTCTTATCGTTCGTACATTGCTTGGAATTGCTGTTCCAACACAAATTGCTACGCACGATACAGATTATAATAAATTAGAAGATGGTACTTTATATTTAGATAACAATGAATTCCAATTACGCTCAAAATTATTCGTAGACCAAATCATTTCATTTGTGAAAAATAGCCCATACGAACATCTAAAATAAAGTTTTTTGTCCAATGACGAGAAATAATTAAAGACTGGAAAATCCCTAGTACATATTGTAAGGGGTTTTCCAGTTTTTATTTATGAAGAATCAATTTTATTTAAGCGTTAATGATTGAATTTACGATAACATGGTATTGTTCTATTGTGGCTTTAATTTTAATTAGATTTATATCAAACAAGTAAATGCAGCGTTCGTCTTGGATACCTCTCGATTTGTTAAAGAAACCAAGTTCTATGAGGTGGTTAAGCTGTGTAGAAATAGGTGTGTGTGTTAATTTTAATGCTTGCCTGAGTAAGGATAAATCAACTTTTTCTTTATCAAGCATAAGTAATTTATCTAAAATTATTATTTCTGAAAAATTGAGACTTAAATTTTGTTTTATAACTTTTTTTATTAAAAGTCTTTTTTCTTCATAAGCTATTGTATTCATGTTTATCACCTCAGTAAATTTATAACTTAACTTGAATTTGTTTAAGTATTTGTTGTTGACGTAAAGTCAAAGCGTTTATATTTTCATATTTAAAAAGTTTGAATATTTTTTTATTAGGAATATTTCCTGTAATAGTTTGAAAATGATATACATAGCCCTCGTAAGACTGAAATTGATATTTTTTCCAAATTGTTTCTAGTAATAATCCCTCTAATAAATCACAAATTGAAAAATAAATTTTTGAAGCAATAATGTAGTTTGAAAGTGTGCAGTGCATCATTATGGAAAACTCACGAGATAAATAGCTAGGTTGTACAAAAAATGTGTTAGCAATATGCTGACAAGTTAGTTGATATTGATTATTGTCATTAATATATGCTGTGACATTTTTGATTAAAGTCAAAGTATTATCATCAGTTGATGCCGGGTCCATTTCATATAGAACTTTAATATGATTTAACATATTTAATTGCTTTGCTGTTTGAATATTAGAGTCATTTATAATAGAAAAGATAATATCAATAAAATTTGACTTTAGATAAGCTGCATCAACTGTATTTAATAATTTTTTAATTGTTGATTGATTCATCGACGTGTTGTAAACATAGTAATTATTTATAGATAAACATAAAAGAGTGCCTTCAAAGGATAATACGCTGATAGCATCACTATCATAAACATAAAATAGATATCCTGAGGTAAGTTGTTGAAAATTCATATTGCGTAGTAAGGTCATTGTGCCTTCTAATAATAGGTAAATATTTAAAAAATGGTTTGTTTGTAGACGATGGATAGGAGAAGTTGCGTTGTTATATATATTTAAACGATAATCAAGCATAATTATTCACCACAAGTATAAATGTTGTAATTAACGGTAATTTATAATAATAAGTTTAATATAAATTTTACATACATAACACTAGCAAATTTTAATATTTAATATGCAAAATTTTAAAAAATAAAAGGTTTCTAAAGCAATTATGTAGGATATTTTAACGAAATTTAAAAAATAATGAAGCTAACTGCAAAAGTATGAATAATGAGTTAGCAATTTGCAAAAAAAGAGTGTTAACAAGACATCTAGTAGATTCATGTTAACACTTTGAATAATTATTTTCTGTATTTTAATTTTGCAAACGCATCATGTTGATGAATAGATTCTTCGTTTCGACATTCGATGTCAAAGCCTTCTATCCATTCAAAGCCGACTAAATCAGCAGCTATCAAACGGATAAGGTCTTCTACAAATCTTGGGTTTTCATAGGCACGTTCTGTAACGCTCTTTTCATCTGGGCGTTTTAAAATTGGATATAAAATAGAGCTGGCATTTGCTTCCATAGCATCTAAAATTGTATCTTTATAATCGTCAGTTAATGCAACGTTTTTATTAATATATGCTTTAACAGTGACGATACCGCGTTGATTATGTGCAGAATACTCACTTATTTCTTTCGAACAAGGGCATAATGTTGTAACAGCAGCTTCAATAGTAATCTCTTTTCGCGTTACATCTTTTTTATCAATTGCTAAACCATACGTAACATCTGCATGGCCAACTGCTTTGATTTGAGTCACTGGACTATAGCGATCATAGAACCACTTTGCAGATACATCTAGTCCTGCAGCATTTTGATTCATACTGTCTTGTAAGCTACGTAATAATTGATAAAGTGTGTCGAAATTCAACTCAATACCATTATTATAGTGTTTTTCAACACTTTCTAAGATACGGCTCATATTAATGCCTTTTTCATCTTGATTTAAACTGGTAGAGAAACTAAAGTTACCAGCAGTTTGAAATCGATCTAAAAGTACTGGGTATACTAAGTTTTTAATTCCAACTTCTTCTATTTCAAATAAGAAGTCTTTATGTGTGCTTTGTAAATCTTTCATTTTTTCTTTTATTGTTGGTTTAGTACCATCGATAGGGTCCACGGAACCAAAATGCTTCCAACGGCCCTCTCGTGTAGATAAGTCAAATTCAGTCATGCTATTGCCTCCACTTAAGATTCAAAGTTATAAGTCCAATAAGGTTCTACTTCTAAGAAGCTGTGTACTTTCTCGCCAGGGACATCAGGTGTTGCAAGTTGTTCTAAGAATGGACCTGTTTGAGATGCATGAGCTTCAAATGCGCGTAGTTTAACCTCTTTATAATCACTGATCTCATTTAGAATGTCAGGTTCACCTAATTTTTCAGGTGCGTCATTGCTAAATGCTACAAGTTGTAAACGTGGTCTTTCTGATTCAGGCATACGACCAACAGTTCTTACGACCGCTTCTGCAGTCGCTTCGTGGTCTGGATGAACAGCGAATTGTGGGTAGAAAGAAATAATCACAGATGGATTTAATTCATCTATAAGAGATTTTACCATTGCATCCATTTCGTCATGGGGTTCAAATTCTACTGTTTTATCACGTAAACCCATTTTACGTAAATCAGTAATACCAATTGCTTCCATTGCATTTTCTAATTCTTTTTCTCGAATATTAGGTAACGATTCACGTGTTGCAAATGGCGGGTTACCTAAATTGCGGCCCATTTGTCCGAGTGTTAAGCATGCGTATGTGACTGGAATACCGTTGTCAATATATCTTGCTAAAGTTCCTGCAGATGAGAACGATTCATCATCTGGATGTGGAAATATTACTAAAACTTGGCTTTCCTCTGCCATGATTCGCCCTCCTTATACTTGAAACGGTTGCGTACTAATTTCTAGAGCAGCAGCAAGTTGACCTTCATAGTTAAAACCTGCTAATAGAAATTCACCGTTATCATTAACTTCATAGTGCGTTAATCCTTGAACATAGACCCAACCATTATCTTTAAGTTTAAGTCCTACACGATAAGGGTCTTTGTTACCACCTTTAAGTTGTGCATGTTCGTAAGTAACTTGGATGTTTCTTAAAAAAGTTCCTGCATTAAATACACGTTGGTCAAAGTGTGCAGCGTATGCACCGTTTGTGGTTTCGACATGTAAGTATACAGGCTGATTTGCATATGAAGAAAGTAAATCTTGTACTTTTTCCGTATTTATTTGTTCCAAAATTTTGCCTCCTTGCTTTCATAACCTAACACTACAAAATTCAATTATAGTCATTGCTTTACGCAATTATTTTAGAATATATAAGTCTACCTTATAGTTTAAACTGACTTGTATACATTTTCTACCAGTAATGTGAATTTTATATATAACAAGCGCAATTTATTTTAAGATTATTTATCTATTCTACTAAAAACCACACCAGAAATGTATAACTCTGCTCAATTATTTATAAAAGAATTTATATTTAGCTTAAAATGATTAGGGAAATCTATTTCTGTCAAATATATCATAGACACATATAATGAATATATGTAAGTAGTATGACATACTAAAAATATAGAAATGCTTTTATTACATGTTTAGGGGGCAGAAATAATGAATATAACTAATTTAGGTACAAGAGACTATGCATCTTTTTATGTAGCCTGTGAATTATATAAACAAATAACACAGCATCCCCATAGTAAATTAGGGTTAGCTACTGGAGGTACGATGATAGAAGTTTATCGTTTTTTGGTAGAGTTACTTTCTCGTAATAATATAGATGTTTCTGGAATTGAAACATTTAATTTAGATGAATATGTTGGGTTGGTTGATAATCATGAAGAAAGTTACCATTATTATATGAATGAAAATCTATTCAAACGTTATCCTCATTTTAATGCCTCCCTTATACATTTACCTAATGGCAATGCTGAATGTCTAGATGAAGAGGCACAAAGGTACGAAACGCTTATCAATCAACAAGGACCTGTTGATATTCAAATTTTAGGCATAGGTGAAAATGGACATATTGGTTTTAATGAGCCAGGCACAGATATAAATAGTCGGACGCACATCGTGGACTTAACTTATAGTACGATCAAAGCTAATAGCCGTTACTTTGAAGATGAGGCAGAAGTTCCGAAACAAGCTATTTCCATGGGCTTATCAACTATAATGCAGGCAAAGAAAATTATTTTGTTAGCTTTTGGTGAAAAAAAGAGCGTAGCAATTAAAAAGTTATTACAAACTAAGTCAGATTCCCAATTTCCAGCATCTATATTACACACACACCCTAATGTCGAAGTATATGTCGATGATGCATCAGCACAACAACTATAAATTCGTTTAATATAACGCACTTTGGGTAAACATTTTGTGTGAAAGTATTTGATGTTTCATGATGCAATATGGGTTATTAAGTTATTAATGATACATTAATTCAAGAAGGGATGATCATATTGGAATTACAACTTGCAATTGACTTATTAAATAAAGAAGAGGCAGCAGAACTTGCCAATAAGGTTAAAGATTATGTTGATATTGTAGAAATTGGCACGCCAATCGTTATTAATGAAGGATTACCTGCAGTACAATATTTAGATGATAACATTGAAGGCGTTAAAGTATTAGCAGATTTGAAAATTATGGATGCAGCAGATTATGAAGTTAGTCAGGCAATAAAATATGGTGCTGACGTTATAACAATTTTAGGTGTGGCTGAAGATGCTTCAATAAAAGGTGCAGTAGAAGAAGCACATAAAAATGGTAAAGAATTATTAGTAGACATGATTGCAGTACAAGATTTAAAACAACGTGCTAAAGAATTGGATGCCTTAGGCGCAGATTATATTGCGGTTCATACTGGATATGATTTACAAGCAGAAGGAGAATCCCCACTAGAAAGTTTACGCCAAGTTAAATCAGTAATTACGAATTCTAAAGTTGCAGTAATTGGTGGTATCAAACCAGATACAATTGAAGAAGTTGTTGCAGAGAATCCTGATTTAGTTGTAGTAGGTGGCGGTATCGCCAATGCCGATGATCCTGTTGAAGCAGCAAAACAGTGTAAAGCTGCGATTGAAGGAAAATAATATGAGTGAAATTACAAATTATCGTTTAATCTTAGATGAATTGGATCATACATTGTCTCACGTTAGAGATAGTGAAGCGCAAGCGTTTTTAACTCAAGTGGTTAATGCAAACCAAGTATTTGTCTCAGGAAAAGGGCGTTCAGGTTTCGTTGCAAACAGTTTTGCAATGCGTCTGAACCAGTTAGGTAAGTATGCGCATGTTGTTGGAGAATCTACTACACCTTCAATTACTGAGAATGATATATTTATAATTATTTCAGGATCGGGTTCTACGGAGCATTTAAAATTATTAGCGGATAAAGCGAAATCTATAGGTGCTGAGGTCGTATTATTAACGACGAATCCAGCATCAGCCATTGGTCAACTTGCTAGTTCTATTATTGAATTGCCTGCAGGTACCAAGTATGATGCTGAAGGTTCAACACAACCATTAGGTAGTTTGTTTGAACAAGCGGCGCAAATATTTTTAGATAGCATTGTGTTAGACTTAATGTCTGAACTCAATATTGATGAAGAAACAATGCAACAAAACCACGCAAATTTAGAATAGGTGGTTATATCTCAAAGCATTAACAATATTTATATTGTTAATGCTTTTTAAATACATAGAATCGGAATAGTTACCCAATTTTACTTTGTTAATAACTTATAGGCGAATGCATGAGCTATTGTTAATAGTTTCTGTAGAAAAAAAGGGAATATTATTGAAGTAGTCACCACCAAATTAAGAAGATATTTTAATTTAGTAATGTTAATATAAAATATATAAAAGTTTACAAAATGGTGTGATTAGATGTTAGAACTGTTAAATAAAATGAGACAACATGCACGGGTGCAACCCAGCCAGTGTGCATTAAAATTTGAACAATCTGCTGTGAGTTATCAAACATTAGAACAAAATGTTCAGCAGTGCGCGCAATCGTTATATGAAATTCCGAGACAGAGTTATGTAGCATTAATTATAGAAGATCCGTTACAAACAATTACTTATTATTTAGCTTTGTTAGAAAAGGACTGTATTCCGTGTTTATTAGATTATAGGTGGTCGCAACAACAAATAGATACTTTAATAAGCTATTATGGAATGTCTTTTATTATTGATAGTAATAATCAAGTTATCAAGATGATGAAGCAAGATAGTAAATTAATTAAGCAAGATGCGACATTATTACATGTTGGATTTACATCCGGAACAACCGGTTTGCCAAAAGCCTATTACCGTAACGAGCTTTCATGGATTTATTCATTTGAACAGAATGACAAGCTCTTTGATACAACGGTAGATGTGATAGTTGCACCAGGGCCTTTGTCTCATTCGTTATCTTTATACGCATGTATCTATGCATTGTATAGTGGGAGAACATTTATAGGACAAACGCACTTTGATGCGACTAATTTATTACATTCTATACAGCTTCTTAAGTGTAAGCATGTGGCTATGTTTTTAGTACCTACAATGTTAGAAGCATACACTGCGCATCGTACAGTGATATATCAGCGGCATTATATTTTTACAACGGGGGATAAGCTCCAATATAAAATTAGAAATAGAGTAGAACAACTTCTACCTAATGCTAGTTTAATAGAGTTTTTTGGTACCTCTGAAGCAAGTTTTATTAGCTATAATTACCATGATAAAGCTCCTCTTTATTCCGTAGGCATGCCTTTTGAGAATGTGAATATCCAATTAATCAATCGAGATGAAAAGGGGGTAGGTTTATTAAATATTCAAAGTAATATGGCGTTCAGTGGTTATGTTGGTGACGAAGATTCAGAAAAAGAATGGATAGAAACCGGAGACTTTGCTTCACTTGATAAACAAGGATATTTATTTTTACACGGTCGCAAATATGACCGTATGATTATTGGCGGAAGCAATGTTTATCCTACTGAAGTTGAACGTGTGGCGCAATCCTATGAATATTTTGATGAGGTGTTAGTTATTGGAGTACCTCATGCAAAATTTGGAGAAATTTCAGTTTTACTTTACACAGGTGATATAAAGGTATCATACCGAGCATGTAAAACCTTTTTATCAAAGCATTTAGCACGGTATCAAATACCATCGAAACTAATTAAAGTAGATAAAATGGAATACACACAAAGTGGTAAAATCGCACGTAAGCAAATGAAACAGCGCTATTTAGAAGGAGGATTTAACTCATGAAAGAAGCGGTTATCGTAGCAGCTAAAAGAACGGCTTTCGGTAAATATGGAGGAATGGTTAAACATTTAGAACCTGAACAATTATTAAAACCTTTGTTTAACCATTTCAAAGATGTGCATCCACAGGTTATGTTAGCGATAGATGATGTCATTTTGGGAAATGTTACTGGCAACGGAGGAAATATAGCGAGGAAGTCATTACTAGAAGCTGGATTAAATCAACAAATTCCTGGCGTGACAATTGATAGACAGTGTGGTTCAGGGTTAGATGCTGTTATTCATGCCTGTCGGATGATTCAAGCAGGTGCAGGTACAATATTCATAGCAGGTGGTGTTGAGAGTATCAGTCGCGCACCGTGGAAAATTAAAAGGCCACAATCTATATATGAGACATATTTACCTGAGTTCTATGAGAGAGCTTCCTTTGCTCCAGAGGGACAAGACCCATCAATGATAGAAGCGGCAGAGAAAGTAGCTCATGTATATCAAGTGCCACGAGAAGCACAGGATGATTATGCCTGGAAAAGTCATAGAAAAGCTATAGCAGCATATGAAAATCAAACTATTTCTCGAGAGATACTGCCTTTTAATGTCAATGGCAAAGTGTTTAACAAAGATGAAAGTATAAAACCTAAATTAACTCAGCGGACTTTATCTCGTTTGAAACCGATGTTACCTAATGGAACAATCACAGTGGGAAATTGCTGTATGAAGAATGATGGCGCGGTCTTACTAATGGTGATGGAAAAGGAAACTGCTCATGATTATGGATTTAAGTCAGGTTTAGATTTTATAGACAGTAGTACAGTCGGTGTTGATCCAACATTATTAGGTATAGGACCTGTACCAGCAGTTTCGAAATTATTGAAAAGGCAAAACTATGCAATAGAGGATATCGATGCATTCGAGTTAAATGAAGCTTTTGCCTCTCAAGTAATAGCAAGTCAGCATGCACTAAACATACCAGAAGTGAAACTAAACATCTATGGTGGTGCAATTGCCACAGGGCATCCCTATGGTGCAAGTGGTGCAGCGTTAGTAACAAGATTATTTTACATGGAACAACACCATAGAACAATTGCAACGATGGGCATTGGAGGGGGAATGGGTAATGCAACCTTATTTGAACGATGGTCATGAAGTATTAGAAATTATGTTTGATGAAATAGAAGTACAAACATATAATCATTTGTTTAAGATTCAACCATCAACTATAGTTCCATCTTTATTTTGCGCACGATTGTGGTCAGAATTTCAACTGTTCCAACCGTTTTTACGTCAAAACATATTGTTGAGGGAAACTAAAATTGACCAAAGGGCAACAGTTCATATAAACGAAAAGTACAATGCCCACATGTATTTTTTAGGAAAACAAAAAGTGCGTCAATTTATGAAATATACCTTTAAATTAGAAATAAATAAAAATAAAGAAAATTGTATTTCTATTACACAAATATTTTTGGAGGATATTTCAAATGATGCAAATTACCCCCTATGAAGTGAAAACATATTTACAACTTATAAAAGATGAAAATCCAATACATAATCATATAGTACCTGGACAAATGATAGTGCAAATCGTTTTTGCAAAGCTGAAATTAAATTGGAGTGCTTATAAAATAAAGTACATTGAAAGTGTTGAAGTAAGTGAGTTTATTCATTTTGAGTATATTGAAAATGAGAAGGTAATTGTTTCGGATCTTGATAAGAGGGTAAAAATCCACATCCTTAAAAATTAAATGACAGCGTATTTTTATATAGTGTTGATTTATTAAAAAAAGTAAATGTGATTACTTTTTTCTTTTTTATTCTAATTTATTGCTTTTTGAATAGAAATAATAAAATAAAAAAATAGAAAATTGTATTCAATTTGACAAAATAAATTAACTACGTATAATAATATAACATGTTAAAGGAGTGACATGTTCATGGATTATGACAAGGATTTTGATAAAAGTAACATAAATAAGGTGGATCCTAAAGCTGCTAAAAAGACTGTGTTTGCTACAGGTATTGGCAATGCTATGGAATGGTTTGACTTTGGCCTATATTCTTATTTAGCAGTTATACTCGGACAAAACTTTTTCAGTTCGGTAGAAAATGATCAACTCAAAACAATTTTTACATTTGCGACATTTGCAATTGCGTTCCTACTTAGACCAGTAGGTGGGATTATCTTTGGTATGATTGGAGATAAATACGGTAGGAAAGTAGTATTAACCACAACAATTATTATGATGGCATTCTCAACGCTACTCATTGGTTTATTACCTACATATGATCAAATTGGTGTTTGGGCCCCAATATTACTCTTACTTGGTAGAGTATTACAAGGATTCTCAACAGGTGGAGAATATGCAGGCGCAATGGTGTATGTAGCAGAGTCTACGCCAGATAAAAAACGAAATACGCTTGGTTCTGGCCTTGAAATAGGAACATTATCAGGTTATATAGCAGCATCAGTATTAAGTGGTTTATTATTCTATTTCTTAAGTGATGACCAAATGGCATCATGGGGTTGGAGAATTCCATTTATACTTGGTTTATTCTTAGGTATTTTTGGTTTCTATTTAAGAAGAAAACTAGAAGAATCACCAGTTTATGAAAATGAAATAGCAACTAAAACAAAGAGAGACAACGTAGGTTTCTTAACAATTGTAAGATATTATTATAAAGATATATTGGTATGTTTCGTAGCAGTAGCCTTCTTTAATTGTACAAACTATATGGTAACGTCTTATATGCCGTCGTATTTACAAGAAATTGTAAACCTTGATAGTACAACAGTTTCTTTACTTATTACATTGGTTATGGCTGTAATGATACCATTAGCATTAATGTTTGGTAGAATTGCTGATAAAATAGGTGAGAAAAAAGTATTTTTAATTGGTTTAATTGGTACAGCAGTATTTAGTGTAATCTCATTCTCATTATTCCAATCTTCATCATTAGTGTTAATTTGTGTAGGAATCTTTATCTTAGGCTTTTTCTTATCAACTTATGAAGCGACTATGCCGGGTTCATTACCTACAATGTTCTACACACATATTAGATATAGAACATTAGCTGTGACTTTTAATGTATCCGTATCATTATTTGGTGGTACAACACCATTAATTGCTTCTTCATTAGTAGCTAAGACAGGTGATCCATTATCTCCTGCGTATTACTTGGCAGCAATTAGTGTGATAGGTATTATAGTCATTTCATTGTTACATGTGAGTACTTCAGGTAAATCACTCAAAGGTTCTTATCCAAATGTAGAAACTGATAAAGAAGCTGAGTATTATGCAAATAATCCTGATAAAGCTATGTGGTGGGCAAAAGATAAGCGCGTATAATTAAAATAAAGCATAAAATGTGTTCTCGACTCGAACTTAGTTCGAGTCTTTTTTTATTTTTAAAATAATAGAATGTTGATGAACACGGTGATTTTTATGTTATGTAACCATAATAAATGTTTTTTGCATATAAAAAAGAGTGACGCATGAATTAGAATAGCTTCGAGGTTGCTCTCCAAGCCAAAACAAAGGGGACAATCTTTGTCTAATTCATGTGTCACTCATAAGGGGTGAGTGTTTATAAGGATGTGTTATTCAAAGTAATAGATAAGGGGACGGCCTATCTATACTTTGATTTGTTACCTTTTTAAGTTCTTATCGGGAGTTATTTGTATATCGTTTCTTCTAATTTTTTATTGCAATAGGACTTCTGTTGTCTCTTCGATGGATTGAAAATGCTTTTAATAACTCAATTTCATGTTATCAATATCATCTTCAAGTAGAGAGAGTAACTTATATAATTCGTTTTTGCTGAAGTTTTCATCGAATTTAACAGTTATCGCTTTGAAAGTTTTGGTGATAATTTCATATATGGGGTTACCATTTTCAAAAGCCTGTTTGTAGATAATCATGTTGTAATTCCCTCCTTTATCTCTCTACACTTATTATACTAATACATATATTAATCAATCACATGGGGCTTCCGTATCAACTTCATATCCGACTATCGTAGGACGAAGTAGTGAAATATTGAGAGAACAGTAAATTTCATAGCACGCATAGTAAATAATACAAAAGACGAAGCATTTAATTAGCTATTATATAAAATACACATTGCATATTTTGTAATATAGATGTAACATTGTAATTGAATAGTAATATTACTCTAAAAAGAAATGGAGTGGTGCTTTATGAACAAGATTGCTAAAGTAATGTTAGCAACTAGTATGGTATTCGGAACTGCACTTGGAGTAAGCATTACAGAAGGAAGTATCTCTCAGAATGAAGCGACTGCAACTACGACGCAATCCTCCTTTAGTTATTATGGATATACAGCAGATGGCGGCAAATTTGTGTTAAGTCAATCTTTTTATAATGGGTTAAATTCAGGGAATGTTACATTTAATGGTATTAAAGTAAACAGTCAATATGTAGCTCAGCCATCAGTTAAAATCATTAATGATCAAATTTTCCAACAAGTACATGGCGATAAAGCAAATTCAGTTGAATTTGATTTACAAGAGCATGCAGTTAGTTTAGAAGAAATGAGAGTGCAATTTGGAGCGAATTTCACATATCAGCCACCAATTCATGGTGAAAAGGTAAGTGCATCAGATGGCTTATATGAATATCAGGTTGGCGAGGGAAATATTATTTTTCATATGACTAATGGTTATGTGAAAAGTGTTACAGTATCTTAGAAGGTGAGCGAATGTAAAACCCCCACACTATATCAAATTACAGTGTGGGGGTTTACTATTAAATAATACGAGCAGAAGTCTATGTTTTCGCTTGTATCAACATATTAAAGTGAGATTATTATTTTTAAACTTCAGTCACTTCAATGTCAATATGTTCAATACGGTTGTATGCCCCGTGATCAACAGGTCCTACAAAATCATTCATTTTCCAACCATTTTTAATAGCAGATGCGACAAATGCTTTGGCTGCAATGACAGCTTCTTTTGGTGATTTTCCATTTGCCAAGTAAGCCGTAGTAGCAGCTGCAAAAGTACAACCAGCACCATGATTATAACTTTGTTGGAACATGTCTGTTGATAATTGATAGAATTGTGAGCCATCAAAATAAAGATCATATGATTTATCTTGATCTAGGGCTTTTCCACCTTTAATAATGACATGTTGTGCACCTTGTTTATGTATAACTTCAGCGGCTTTTTTCATGTCTTCAATAGTGTGTAGTGTTCCTAAGTTTGAAAGCTGTCCTGCTTCAAATAGATTGGGTGTTACGACAGTTGCTTTTGGTAATAAATGTTCAATCATCGCATCTGTATTTCCAGGATTCAATACTTCATTTTCCCCTTTACAGACCATAACAGGATCAACGACAAAGTAATTAGCACCGGACTCGATATATGCTTCACCAGCACGTTTAATGATTTCTTGCGTTCCTAACATACCTGTCTTTACAGCATCTGGACCGATTGAAATTGCTGTTTCTAATTGTTTCTCGAATACATCAAATGGAATTGGAGTCACATCGTGAGACCAAGTTGCCTTATCCATTGTAACGATTGAGGTAAGTGCTACAATGCCGTATGTGTTTAGCTCTTGAAAAGTTTTTAAATCTGCTTGCATACCTGCACCAGCGCTCGTATCTGAACCAGCAATTGTTAATGTTTTTTTCAATGCCATGAATCTTCACTCCCTAAATATCTTTTAATATATCATATCACGTTTGTCGAGTATTCTAAATATGTAGTTATTGTTATATAAGCGTTAAAATAAGACCTTGAAATTAATTTTTTGATAGGATAATTGGAAGGTTTGTATGCCATATGACTAGAACGCATGAGTGCATAAGAACCACTAATCTCAATAAATTGAGAAGTGTAAAAAGGAATACGTGAGCCAAGGCTCATGCATAAGAACCACTAATCTCAATAAATTGAGAAGTGGTTCTAACTTACGTAATTGGGATATGTTAATATATTAAATGAGGTGAGACGCATATGGAATGGTCAGATGTTTTTCATGAAATTACCACGAAACATGATTTTAGTGCTATGCATGATTTTCTAGAAAAAGAATATACGACAGAAATCATATATCCAGATAGAGATAATATATATCAGGCTTTTGATCTAACACCATTTGAGCATGTGAAGGTTGTCATATTAGGTCAAGATCCCTATCATGGGCCAAATCAAGCGCATGGTTTAGCATTTTCAGTACAACCAGATGCCAAATTTCCACCTTCACTCAAAAATATGTATAAAGAGCTTGAAGATGATTTAGGTTGTAAAAGGACTACGCCTCATTTACAAGATTGGGCTCAAGAAGGGGTCTTGTTGCTGAATACAGTACTTACCGTTCGCCAAGGTGAGGCGCATTCACATAAAAATATTGGTTGGGAAACCTTTACTGATGAAGTAATAACAGCTGTTTCTAAGAAGTTATCCAATGTTGTGTTCATTTTATGGGGAAAACCCGCACAGCAGAAAATTAAATTAATTGATACTGCGAAACATCATGTTATTCAGTCACCGCACCCCAGTCCATTATCTGCTTATCGAGGTTTCTTTGGTTCTAAACCATATTCACAAACGAATATGTACTTGCAAGAAAAGGGGATGACTCCTATAAATTGGTGTGAAAGTGAGGAATAAAAATGGAAAAAGAGAAAATTATACAATTGATTGAACAAGAACTAGTGCAAGCAGATGAAGCACATAACAGTGTAGAGTTTGAAAAGCATATGTATGCCATTCACACACTTACCGGTCTTATTACACATACGTCAAATCAAACTTATAAAGATAATAATATGTCTTCAGTATCTAACTCATTCAAATCGACATCTCAAAGCAATATGGATAATCCAGTGTCTCAAACAAAGCAAAATCATCACGGAATATCTGCTGAAGAGCTTCGCGCAATGGGTGGGAATGTAACGTCACAAGCACAACCGCATACAGTTTCAGATACCTCACTTTCATCTAATAAGTTAGTAACTGATGATGAAATAGGAAATGGCGATTCAATTTTTGATTTTTAAATTTGGAAGGATGTAATTTAATATGATGAAAGTGTTTATAATATTAGGTGCACTAAATGCAATGATGGCAGTAGGAACAGGAGCCTTCGGTGCACATGGATTAGAAAATAAATTATCAGAGAAATATATGTCAGTTTGGGAAAAGGCAACTACTTATCAAATGTATCATGGTCTAGGGTTAATAGCTCTTGGCATAATTAGTGGTACTACTTCTATCAATGTTAATTGGTCAGGCTGGTTATTATTCTTTGGTATTGTATTTTTCAGTGGCTCTCTCTATATTTTAGCATTAACACAAATTCGTATACTTGGTGCCGTTACACCAATCGGAGGGGTTTTATTTATCGTTGGTTGGTTAATGCTCGTCATCGGAACGTTTAAATTATAAAAATATAATTGTTTAAGAAATCGCCTTGGGGTTATAATACAACCCTGAGGTGAATTTTATTTATGAGTGAAAATAACAATCAAGTCGATAGAGGCGATTTAAAGCAAAACTTATCTGAAAAATTTGTGTGGGCAATTGCTTATGGTTCATGCATAGGATGGGGAGCATTTATTCTACCTGGTGACTGGATAGGACAATCTGGTCCTATATCTGCAGCAATAGGTATTGTCATTGGTGCTTTATTAATGATACTTATCGCAGTAAGTTATGGTGCATTAGTTGAACGTTTTCCAGTTTCTGGTGGCGCATTTGCATTTAGTTTTTTAGGTTTTGGAAGATACGTAAGTTTCTTTTCTTCCTGGTTTTTAACGTTTGGGTACATTTGTGTTGTAGCGTTAAACGCAACAGCATTTAGTTTATTAATCAAATTTTTATTGCCGGATCTTTTGGAGACTGGCAAGCTTTACACGATTGCAGGATGGGACGTTTATATTACTGAAATACTTATTGCATCAGTTTTATTAATCGTCTTTATGTTCATTGCTATTAAAGGCTCTAGTGTGTCGGGATCATTGCAGTTTTACTTCTGTGTGGCAATGGTTATTACAATCTTACTATTGTTTTTCGGATCATTTTTTGGCAGTAATTTTTCTTTAGAACATTTACAGCCGTTAACAAATGAAAAGCAAGGTTGGTTTACCTCCATTATTATGATTGTGGCAGTGGCGCCATGGGCATATGTTGGTTTTGACAATATTCCTCAAACAGCAGAAGAATTTGATTTTTCACCTAATAAGACTTTTAAATTAATCGTTTATAGTTTGTTTGCTGCAGCACTTACTTATGTATTGATGATACTTTATACAAGTTGGTTAAGTACTTCTTCTACAAGCTTAAATGGTAATTTATGGTTAACTGGTGCAGTAACACAAGATGCTTTTGGTTATATCGGTTTAGCTGTATTAGCTATCGCAATAATAATGGGAATATTTACAGGATTAAATGGATTCTTAATGAGTTCTAGTCGCTTGCTATTTTCAATGGGGCGTTCAGGCATCATGCCTTCGATATTCAGTAAGTTACATAAGAAATATAAAACGCCATATGTGGCAATTATTTTCTTAGTGGTTATTACGTTAATTGCACCATGGTTAGGACGTACAGCATTAACATGGATTGTTGACATGTCTTCGACAGGCGTATCTATTGCATACTTTATTACTTGTTTATCAGCAGCTAAACTTTTTAGTTATAAAAAATCGAGTAACACATATGGTCCAGTATACAAGACATTTGCAATCATAGGCACAATTGTATCATTTGTATTCTTACTCCTACTTTTAGTTCCTGGTTCGCCAGCTTCACTTTCGGCGCCGTCTTACATTGCGTTAGGTGGTTGGTTAGTGATAGGTCTTATATTCTTTGTAGTACGTTATCCGAAGTTGAAAAAAATGGATAATGATAAACTGAGCAGACTTATTTTGAATCGAACAGAAGATGAAGTGGAAATATTAATCAATGAAAATAAAGGAGATAAAGCATAGTATTTAAGATTTCCAGAGTTTAAAACATGTTATTTACATGTGATGGTTATAACTTGTGCTATTTTTAAAAGCCAACAAAGTTCATATACTTTGTTGGCTTTTAATTCGTATATTGTTTTACCAGATATGTAGAGCTGTCATGATGCTTCCTATTAGGAATGTGTAGTAGGTATAAATATGATTGAGAATGTTAGAGAAAGTGTAGCTACTATAGTAACAGCAATATGCTAGATTCAATGCACAATTCTTGGTGCATATCACAGAGGATTTTTAAATATCAATAAGTACTTGTTTAAGAAATGCAAATCAAAAAGCGATTCAGTCCGCTAAGGGTTGAGTCGCTTTTTGGTTTGCATTAAATAAAGCGTTGTATTTTAAATTCGTTTTTTTCGTTTTGTATTCCCAGAAATAATGAGCTTTGAAATCTGATCGGCAAAAAGTAAACCTAATGCAATTGCACCAGCGATTAACATTACTTCTAATATGGTATTAATTGCTTTACTGAACTGCAATATTATAAGGTTTTTAGTGGCATCGAATGCCAGGCCACCTGGTACAAGTGGAATAATCCCTGGTATCATAAATAGAATTACGGGTTCCTTTTTTAATCGGGCCATAATGTGGCTTAAAAGTCCAAGTGCCAGACTGCCAAAAAAACTTGAGTATATGGTGTGTAATTGAAAGGCTTCGAAAAAAAGTGTATATATCATCCAACCACAAGCGCCTACAATGCCAACTGTATTATACAATCGTTTCGGCACATCAAATATGACACCGAAGAATAATGAAGCCGTATAACTAAATAATAAATTTAATATCCAAAACATAGGCATTGCTCCTAAAAAATAATGAGTATCGTACCAACGCCAGCCCCGATTCCGAAAGCAGTCACTAGAGCTTCTAAAGATTTAGTAGTAAACATTAACATATGACCAGCAAATAAATCTTGAATCGCATTTGTAATTAATACACCAGGTACAATAGGCATTACTGCCGCTATAATAATCGTTGATATCGAACCACCTGGTATGAAATAATGACCAGTTACAGCAAACAGTCCGATGACAAGAGCACCCATGAATTCGGGTATGAATTGTGTGTGTAATTTGCGATCTAATATTTCGACAACAATATAGCCAAAGGAACCAGCCACAAGGGTTGAAATTACGTCGACGAAATGACCAGCTTGTAAATATAAAAAGCTGATTGAAATGATTGCAGAAGCTATAAATTTGAAAAGTAAATCATGGTTTATACTTTGTTCCGTGTGAATCTGAGTTAGTTCTTGATAAGCATCTTCAAGAGAAAGGTTACCTAAGGATAATTGTCGAGAAACTTCATTTGTTCTTGAAATTCTATGGAGGTTAGTATCTCTCGTTTTTATCCTGAAAATTCTCGGGTATGACTCGTTGTGCAACACAAAATTTATGACTGTGTTTGTAACAAAGCTATGACTCTCTGTATAGCCTAACGTAGTTGAAATGCGTGTCATTGTATCTTCAACACGGGAGGCTTCGGCACCAGATTCAAGTAAAATTCTCCCAGCAAGTACGATAACATCTTTAATTAATCGTTCATCATAACCTTCTATATTTTGAGTGTATGTTGTCATTTAATCACCAATAATAAAGTATTTAACTAACGCAATGCTTAATGGAAACATTGGGTGGGAATAAGTTATTGAATTATTATTTTTCATTGTAACACTTTATTATTACGAATTGGCGTATTAATTTATGAGTAAAGTATTTGAAAAATAAATTTTGTACAATTCTAGGAAGTCATTTATGTTTCAAATGTTTCAAATAGGTTAATATAATATTAGTTAACTGTTACAGACATATATTGAGTAGCGACAATATAACAGTTAATAATGAAGTAGTGATTTAAAGTTCTCCCAGACACACTACATAAAAAGGCCCCTTATATTTGAATAAGGGTGCCTTTTTATATTTATACGCATTCACATTAATGAATTATTAAGCATCAGCACAATAAATGTTATCTCTATAATCAATAGCATATATTATAAAAACAAAAAACTGCCAACAAGGTGATGGACCTTGTCGACAGTTATAAGTAATACAATCAATATAAGCAGCTATTACTGACAGTAAATTATACTGAAAAAAGACTTTGTAAATTTTCTTTTGTAATGATATGGCCAACATAAAAACTTCCAAAGTCGCCATATCTTGCAGTAGTTTCATCAAATCTCATTTGATATACAATTTTTTTGAATTGTAATGGATCTTCTGCAAATAGGGTAACGCCCCATTCATAGTCATCGAAACCGACTGAACCAGTGATGAATTGCTTGATTTTTCCAGCATATTGACGACCAATTTTACCATGGTTATACATAAGCTCTTGTCGTTCTTCTAATGAAAGCATGTACCAGTTATATGTTTCGTTACGACGCTTATCCATTGGATAGAAGCATATATATTCAGATTGTGGTAATTCTGGATAGAGTCTTGGTTTAATATGCGGGTTTTCGTATGGATCTTCATCTGATTTTCCGGCAAGATAGTTACCCAATTCAATAATGGATACAAATGAATATGTTGGAATTAAGAAATCCGTAATTTTTAATTTATTAAATTCATTTTCAAAAGCATTTAAGTCTTTCAGTTCAGGACGTAATGCCCATAAAAGAATATCAGCTTTTTGACCTGTAATATTATAAAGTGCGTGATCGCCAACGTGATTTGTGCGTGCCTGTTCATGCTTATTTAAAAATGATTGTAACTCTTCTACGAGAGATTGTCGTTCTTCTTCTGGAACTAAACGTAGGCTAGACCAATCAATAGCATATAATAAATGTAAACTATACCAACCGTCTAATGTTTCTGGTGCTTGTGGCATTTGAATCGCTCCTTTAAAGTTTCTTTGTCTTTACAACAAAATTCTACCATAAAGGCAAGAAGATAACATAAGCAAATGATTACAAATTGGTGACATGGAATTCTATAAAAAAATGACGTATAATAGTGATGGAAAATAAATAGATTTAAAAATTCGAGGAGGCCATTATGTCTTTATTAGATGTATTACAAGAAAAACTTTCAGGTGAAAATGTAAAAATCGTATTACCTGAAGGTGAAGATGAACGTGTATTAACAGCAGCAACTCAATTACAAGCTACAGATTATGTTACGCCTGTGCTATTAGGTAACGAATCTAATGTGAAGGCTTTAGCTAGTGAAAAAGGATTGGATATTTCTGAGTTAGAAATTATAGATCCAGAAACAAGTGAGTTAACGCAAGAATTAGTGACAGCTTTTGTTGAGCGCCGTAAAGGTAAAGCGACTGAAGCACAAGCACAAGAAATGTTGAAAAATGTAAACTATTTCGGTACGATGCTTGTTTATACAGGTAAAGCTGATGGTCTAGTAAGTGGCGCAGCGCACTCTACAGGAGACACAGTGCGTCCAGCATTACAAATTATTAAAACAAAACCAGGTGTAACTAAAACCTCTGGTATCTTCTTTATGATTAAAGGAGACGAGCAATACATCTTTGGTGATTGTGCAATCAATCCTACGCTTGAAGCACAAGATTTAGCTGAAATTGCAGTAGAAAGTGCTAAATCTGCGAAAAGCTTTGGCATGACACCTCGTGTTGCAATGTTAAGTTTTTCAACAAAAGGTTCTGCAAAATCAGACGATGTTGAAAAAGTATCAACTGCAGTAGGCTTAGCGCAAGAAAAAATTGCAGCTGACAACATTGAAGACGTTATTGTTGATGGAGAATTCCAATTTGACGCAGCAATTGTGCCCGAAGTTGCTAAGAAAAAAGCACCTGACGCTAAGATTCAAGGGGATGCAAATGTATTTATCTTCCCAAGCTTAGAAGCGGGTAATATTGGATACAAAATTGCACAACGTCTTGGAGGTTACGATGCAGTAGGACCAGTATTACAAGGACTTAATTCACCAGTGAATGATTTATCTCGTGGTTGTTCTATAGAAGACGTGTATAACTTATCAATCATAACTGCTGCTCAAGCATTACAATAATGGATTTAGCAAGTAAATATTTTAGTGGTATAGATTGGCGTTATATTGACCACTCATCTGGATTAGCACCGATGCAGTCATTTGCATTTGATGATACATTTTCAGAAAGTGTGGGCAATGATTTATCTAGTAATGTGGTACGTACGTGGATACACCAACATACTGTTATTTTGGGTATACATGACTCACGTTTACCATTTTTACAGGATGGCATACGTTACCTAACTGAAACACGTGGGTATAATGCGATTGTAAGAAATTCCGGTGGGCTTGGCGTTGTATTAGATCAAGGGATACTTAATATTTCACTTATTTTTAAAGGGAAAAATGAAATTACAATTGATGAAGCATTTACAGTAATGTATTTATTAATAGCTAAAATGTTTGAAGACGAAGATGTGGAAATTGAAACACATGAGATAGAACAATCTTATTGTCCAGGGAAATTTGATTTAAGTATTAATGGTAAAAAATTTGCTGGCATTTCTCAGCGACGTGTTCGTGGTGGTATTGCTGTTCAAGTGTACCTTTGCGTAGAAGGTGACGGTAGTGAACGTGCGGCTATGATGAGAGCTTTTTACCAACACGCACTAAAAGGACAAGAAACAAAATTCAAATATCCTAATATAGATCCGCTATGTATGGCTTCACTTGAAACGTTGTTAGGTAGAACAATTACCGTACAAGATGTGATGTTCCAATTATTATATGCACTCAAAGATTTAGGCGGACGTTTAAATATGGAGCCTATTACAGATGATGAATGGGCGAGTTATGAAGGCTATTTTGAAAAAATGATAGAGCGTAACGCAAAAATTAATCGTAAAATGGAATAATATGAATAAAACGCAGGTCGATACTTTGTTTAACAAATATCGATTTGCGTTTTTTATTAAATATAGCGATATATAGAATATGCTTACACTTAAAGCAAGCTATATAAAGCTCAAAGCATTTAATATTTTGCCATAGTTACGCTCTGAATAGCGTATGATATAGAAAGTGATTAAAATTTTGAAAAAATTTTTCAGGAAATTAAGAGTGATAATTATGCATTAATTAAGAAATTTTCCTGGTTGGTTTTTGCTAATTGTTGAATTATAGAAGGTAAAAAAGTAATATAGTGAAAGTGTAGTTAAAAATACGTTTATGAATAAATTCATTGAAATTCAACTTAACTTTTTGAATATAAGACCGCAGAGTTTTATAATGGGAACGTATTGATTATAATTAGTAGCAGGTGTTAACTTTTTTATAACTTTAAATACTATGAATAATTATAATAATAGAAGAAATAACTATGACTTGAGATGTATAGCATTATATGCAAAATATGAGATAATATATAATGATAAAAATGAAATTCAGCTAAACATCTATATATTTATACCAGCATAGACAGCAAGTATATATACTTAAAATAAATGTGTAGTAGATTGTCGAATAATTGAAATAAGCGTAAAATTTCCTGGGAAATTATTACGGTAGCATAATTATATGCGAAGTAACGTAAATTAAGATTTCGTCTAAAATGATGTGTGAAGTACATAAAATATAAATTTAAAGAATATACTAAAGGTGATTGAGAATATGGCACAACATGGATACGGGGAAGCGAATGGTAAAGTAATATTAATTGGAGAGCATGCGGTGACTTTCGGAGAACCAGCAATTGCCATTCCTTTTACAACTGGAAGAGTGAGAGCGACTATAGATGCTATTGAAGATTCACATTCTTCATACATAAGTAGTGATGTTTATGATGGCGAGCTAGAATACGCACCTGAACATTTGAAGGCTGTCATTACACGTTTTATAGAAAAGTACAATATAGCAACGCCAATTAAAGTTTCAATTGATACGAATTTGCCAGCTTCTAGAGGTTTAGGGTCTAGTGCAGCAATGGCAGTAGCATTTGTACGTGCAAGTTTTGACTATTTGAATAAACCTTTATCAGATGAAACACTGATAGAGGAAGCTAACTGGGCAGAGCGTATTGCGCATGGTAAGCCAAGTGGTATCGATACGCAAACTATTGTTTCAAATAAACCAGTGTGGTTTCAGCAGGGTGAAGTAACCATGTTAAAACCTTTGGAATTAAATGGATATATGGTTGTAATTGATACAGGTGTACGTGGTTCTACAAAACAAGCTGTAGAAGATGTTCATAATTTATGTAAAGAAGACGAAATGTATCTGCAATATGTGGAACACATTGGAAAACTTGTCTTTGAAGCAAGTGATGCAATCGAGCACCATAACTTTGAAAAATTAGCTACAATCTTCAATCTGTGCCAAGATAATTTAAGAACTTTAACAGTAAGCCATGATAAAATTGAAACATTACTTGAAGCAAGTATAAAACAAGGTGCAATCGCTGGAAAACTAACAGGCGGTGGACGTGGTGGTAGCATGATTGTACTTGCTATAAATTTAGAAATTGCTGAAAAAATCGCACAAAGCGCACAGAGCTTAGGCGCACATCATACATGGATTGAATATTTAGGAGGTTAATGACATTGGTTAATAGTGGTAAAGCACGTGCGCATACAAATATTGCATTGATTAAATATTGGGGGAAAGCGGATGAAACTTACATTATTCCAATGAATAATAGTTTATCTGTGACATTAGATCGCTTTTATACAGAAACAAAAGTTACATTTGATGAACGCTATACAAAAGATACACTTATTTTAAATGGAGAAGCTGTAAATGAAAGTGAAGCGACTAAAATAAACAAATTCATGAATATCGTGCGAGAACAAGGTGGCACTTCAATGTATGCATATATTGAAAGTGATAATTTTGTTCCCACAGCAGCAGGTTTAGCATCTTCAGCAAGTGCATACGCTGCATTAGCAGCAGCCTGTAATGAAGCTTTAAATTTAGAATTAACAGATAAAGATTTATCTAGACTCGCACGTAGGGGCTCTGGATCGGCATCTAGAAGTATTTTTGGTGGTTTTGTGGAATGGGAAAAAGGGCATAATGATAAGACATCATACAGTTTTCCTATTGAGGCAGACCATTGGGAAGATGATTTAGCGATGATTTTTGTTGTGATAAATAATAAGTCGAAAAAAGTTTCAAGCCGCACCGGTATGTCTTTAACACGTGATACATCACGTTTCTATCAATATTGGTTAGATCATGTAGATGAAGATATAACGGCAGTTAAACATGCAATCAAACAAAAAGATTTTGCGCAATTAGGTGAAGTGATTGAAGCAAATGGTTTAAGAATGCATGCTACGAATTTAGGAGCACAACCACCATTTACTTATATGGTAAGTGATAGTTATCAAGTGATGGAAATTGTTCATCAATGTCGAGAAGCTGGCTACCCTTGTTACTTTACAATGGATGCTGGACCCAATGTTAAAATACTAGTGGAAAAGAAAAATCAAAAAGCTGTAATAGATGCGCTACATAAATCATTCGATGAAGAACAAGTGATTGCAAGTGATATCACACGTACAGGCGTTGAAATTATTGAATAAGGAAGAGATAAAATGATTCAAGTAAAAGCACCAGGAAAGCTTTATATTGCAGGTGAATACGCGGTTACTGAACCTGGATATAAATCTGTGTTAATTGCAGTAGACCGTTTTGTAACAGCTTCAATAGAAGAATCAAATGCAATCCATGGCACTATACATTCTAAGACTTTACATCATGAGCCTGTAACATTTCAAAGAAATGAAGACAAAATTGTAGTCTCAGATGTACATGCAGCCAAACAGTTAAAATATGTAATTACAGCAATAGAAGTATTTGAACAATATGTTCGTAGTAACCAGATTCATCTAAAACATTTTAATTTAACGATTGATAGTAATTTAGACGATGCAAACGGTCATAAATATGGTTTGGGTTCAAGTGCAGCAGTCTTAGTATCAGTTGTTAAAGTGTTAAATGAATTTTATGATACGCATTTGTCGAATCTCTATATCTATAAACTTGCTGTTATCGCTAATATGAAACTACAAAGCTTAAGCTCATGCGGAGATATTGCTGTAAGTGTCTATACAGGTTGGTTAGCATATAGCACCTTTGATCATGAATGGGTCTCACAACAAATAGAAGATACTTCAGTAAATGAAGTGCTAAAGAAAAATTGGCCAGGTCTTCATATTGAACCTTTGCAGGCACCTGAGAACATGGAAGTACTTATTGGTTGGACTGGTTCTCCAGCTTCATCTCATCATCTTGTGAGTGAAGTTAAACGTTTGAAGTCAGATCCTACATTTTATGGTAAATTCTTGGAACGATCACATGCATGTGTCGAAAAGTTGATTCATGCGTTTAAAACGAATCATATTAAAGGTGTACAGCAAATGATCCGCTTGAATCGTGAAATTATACAATCTATGGATAAAGAGGCTACGATTGATATAGAAACATCACATTTAAAAGTGTTGTGTTCAGTTGCTGAAAAATATGGTGGCGCAGCTAAAACGTCTGGTGCAGGCGGCGGCGATTGTGGTATCACAATTATCAATAGTGATATTAATAAGCGCTTGATTTATGATGAATGGATAGAAAACGAAGTAAAACCACTAGAATTTAATATATATAACGGACAATAATAAGGAAACAGTATTCTAGTAGCAATATTAGAATACTGTTTTTTTGGTTTTAAAAAGCGTTGAAATTATTTATGAGAACAAAGTAGTGAAAGACTGGAAAATTTACCATTTAGTGAAAAAGAAATCATTCCTCGATATCTTTTCTCTAAATGTTGAGCGAACATTGAACTAGAAGTGAATTAGGCATATTATCACTTTAAGAAAGCGTTTTCAAAATACCGAACGAAAAGGTGATTTTATGAATATAGCACGTAAATTTGGAGGAGCAATACGTAGATTTGGTGGTGCAATGATTGTGCCAGTTTTATTGTTTCCTTTCTTTGGTATTATCATTGGTATCGCAACACTTTTTAAAAATGAGGCAATTATGGGAAAATTGGCTGATAGCCATAGTTTGTGGTATCAAATATGGTCGTTAATTGAAAATGGTGGTTGGACATTATTTGAAAATATTGAACTTATTTTTGTGATTGGATTACCGATATCGCTTGCTAAAAAATCAGCAGGACATGCTGTCATGTCATCCGTAGTTACTTATTTAATGTTTAATTATTTTATTAATGGCATATTAAGCACATGGGGACCTACTTTTGGCGTTGATTTTAAAGGTAGTGCAGGTGAAGGAACAGGAATCACAGAATTAGCAGGTATTAAAACTTTAGATACGAATATTATAGGTGCACTTATCATTTCAGGGATTGCGATTTGGCTGCATAATCGATATTATGATAAAAAATTACCGGAATCTGTGGGTATTTTTCAAGGATCGCCATTTGTTATAATGATTGCTTTCTTTTGTATGATTCCGTTAGCGTTTCTGACAAGCTGGGGATGGCCAATTGTACAAGGTTGGATTGCATCATTACAAGTATTTTTAGCCTCATCTGGTTATATTGGTGTATGGTTATTCCATTTTTTAGAAAGAATATTAATTCCAACAGGACTACATCACTTTATTTATACGCCATTTGAATATGGTCCAGCTGTTGTGAACGGAGGTGTTAAATCTTATTGGATTTCTCATCTTACTGAATACTCTAAAACGACTAAGCCATTAAAAGAAATCTATCCAGGTGGTGGTTTCTTACTACAAGGAAATATTAAAATGTTTGGTTCTATTGGTATTGCGCTAGCGATATATTCTACGGCGAAAGCACATAAAAAGAAAGAAGTCGGCGCGCTATTAATTGCAGCAACATTAACAGCAGTTTTTGCAGGTATAACAGAACCTTTAGAATTTACCTTTATTTTTGTAGCACCATTTTTATTTTTAATTCATGCTATATTAGGTGCGACAATGGTTACAATTATGAATATGTTCGGATTAGTAGGAAATTTAGGAGGCGGTTTTATTGAAATAGCCGCTACGAATTGGATTCCACTATTTGGGACACATTGGGGGACATATATCGCTCAGTTTGTAATAGGTATTCTTTTCATATTTATATATTATTATCTATTTAGATGGATTATATTGAAATTTGATATACCGATGCCGGGTAGAGAAAAAGAAGATATCGACACAAAATTGTATACGAAAAAAGACTATAAATCGAATAAGAAACATAATAATGAAAATCAACAAACATCAGAAAATGAATACGTTGAAAAGGCAAATGTGTATTTAGAAGGTTTGGGCGGTAAGCGTAATATCATCGATGTAACAAATTGTGCGACAAGGTTACGTGTTACTGTAAAAGATCCTGAAAAGGTCAAAAATGACAGTTACTTTAAAACATCTGGCGGCGCACATGGTTTGGTAAAGAGTGGTCAGAATGTTCAAGTGATTGTCGGCTTATCTGTATCACAAGTTCGTGAAGCATTTGAACAACTTATAAATAAAGACACTTAGCATTTATTCATAAGTTGTAAATAATTTTTCCGATATAAAACAACACAAGACCTTATGTTGAAGAAATTTTATAGTTATGGTAGGATCTTGCGATAAAGTCAAAAACAACATAATAAGGTGTGAAACTAAAATACTCAGTTTTATTAAAAAATTGAATTGGTGCACTATTAACATATATATTGAAAGCTGCATTTTTAGCAATATAATTATCATGTAACGTTGTGATAGACACATAACGAAATTCACGTGATTTGATTAATTGTATAGGTTCTTTTAAATTTTTAGTTTCACCTGAAAGAGAAATAATAAATAATAAATCATCAGCGTTCATTTGATTGATAGCTAATTTAAATTCTGTTTCATCATTAAGCACAATAGACTTTTTAGAAATGGACAACATATGACGTTGTGCTTCACGTGCCACATTTTGTTGGGCCATGCCAGTGCCAAAGATATAGATGAATGGCGCTGCTTCTATTAATTGATTAAGCGGTTTGTAATCGAACATTTCGAGATGTTCTACAGTTCTTTGAATATCTTCAATAATAGGATCGATGCCTACTGGATGAGAAGGTGGTACATTACTTTCCATTTTCAAGTAAAATTTGAAGTCACTATATCCTTCGAATCCAAGTTTTTTAACTAGCCTGTGGATTGTAGAAATTGAGGTATGTGTTTTTAAACTTAAGTCGTGAATTTTCATATTTGAAATTTGATCGTTGTATTGGTGTATGACATTGATAATATGTAAATCATTTTCTGTTAAATGTTCAAAGTGTTTATTTATGAGTTGATCCAGTATCATATGAAATGAGGCCACCTATCCATTGGAAAATTTTCCGAATTTTGAAAATACATTCTAATCTTAATATATAATTTCTAAATACGTCAAACTTATTGGTGTTTTTAACATTATATTTTACTATGAATGAAAGGTATAAAAAAGTTTATAAAATATTTTTTGTAAGCGTTTTCTTTTATTGGTAATTAAAAAGGGGATGAAATCATGAAGTTAAAAGTAGGAATCATTGGTTGTGGCGGTATTGCTAATGGTAAACATTTACCAAGTTTAAAAAAATTAACTGAAGTATCTGTGGTAGCTTTTTGTGATATAGACATTAACAAAGCAAAAGAGGCAGCTGAAAATTATGGTGTGGAAAATGCACGAGTATATGAAGATTACAATGATTTATTACATGATGATAGTATTGACGTCATTCATGTGTGTACGCCTAATAATACACATAAAGACATAACTGTTGCAGCATTAGATGCTGGAAAACATGTCATGTGTGAAAAACCTATGGCTAAAACTTCCAAAGAAGCAAGAAGTATGATTGAAGCTGCGAAACGTAACAATAGAAAACTAACTATAGGTTATCAAAATAGATTTAGAGCTGATAGTCAATATTTACATGAAGTGACGCAGCAAGGTGAGCTTGGGGAAATCTATTATAGTAAGGCACATGCAATTCGTAGACGTGCTGTTCCTACATGGGGCGTATTTTTAGATGAAGAAAAACAAGGTGGCGGCCCATTAATAGATATTGGAACACATGCTTTAGATTTAACGTTATGGATGATGGATAATTATGAAGCAGAATCTGTTATGGGTTCGACTTTCCATAAATTAGGCAAAAAAGAAAATGCTGCAAATGCATGGGGACCATGGGACCCTGAACATTTTACTGTTGAAGATTCAGCATTCGGATTTATTAAGATGAAAAATGGTGCAACAATTGTATTAGAGGCGAGTTGGGCGTTAAATTCCTTAGATGTAGATGAAGCTAAATGCTCTTTATCTGGGACAGATGGTGGTGCAGATATGAAAGAGGGCTTAAGAATTCACGGTGAAAATCTAGGAACATTATACACTTCGAAAATTGAAGTTGATAATGAAGGAGTGGATTTCTACGATAGTGAAAAGATTGATGAAGCTGAAGAAGAAGCCCGTTCATGGATTCAAAGCATCATTCACGATACGGAACCTGTCGTTAAACCACAAGAGGCTTTTGTAGTAACACAGATATTAGAAGCTATTTATGAATCAGCGCAATCTGGAAAAGCAGTTTATCTTAATGATAATGCATAAAAGTGAGGAGAAAATATATGAATATTACAATATGGAATGAATATCGTCATGAAAGAGAAAATGTTGAAGTAAAAAAAGTTTATCCTGAAGGTATTCATCACGCGCTTGCTTCTTTTTTAAAAGAAATACATCATGTGGAAACGGCAACTTTAGATGAAGTAGAACATGGGTTAACTGAACAATTACTAGAGCAAACAGACGTTTTAATTTGGTGGGGACATAAAGCACATGAAGAAGTAGATGAATCAGTTGTAAAAAGAGTAAAATCACGTGTATTAGATGGTATGGGTCTTGTAGTTTTACATTCTGCTCATTTTTCTAAAATCTTTAAGTCATTAATGGGAACTACGTGTGATTTGAAATGGCGAGAAGCAGATGAAAAAGAACGATTATGGGTGGTTGACCCTACACACCCTATTGTTGAAGGTATAGATAGTTACATTGAATTAGAACAAGAAGAGATGTATGGTGAACATTTTGATATACCTGTTCCTGATGAGACGGTGCTCATTAGCTGGTTTGAAGGTGGAGAAGTATTCCGAAGTGGTGTGACTTTCAAGAGAGGTAATGGCAAGATATTTTATTTTAGACCAGGTCATGAAAGTTATCCGACATACTATAATAAACAAGTACAACAAATTATTAAAAATGGTGTGAAGTGGGCGTGTAATAATCAAACGCCGAAACATCAATATGGAAATGCTCAACCATTAGAAAAAATAGAAGAGAAATAGGTTGGGGAGGTTTGATACTATGGATAAGTTGAAAGTAGGTATTATTGGTTGTGGTGGCATCGCACGTCAGAGACATATACCATCTTTTCAAAATTTGAGCCATTTAGTTGAAATCGTTGCAGTTCAAGATATCAACTCGACATTGGCGCAAAATACTGCTCGAGATTTTCATATTGAGCACACATTTGAGCGATATGAAACGTTATTTGAATATGTGGATGCTGTGGCCATTTGTACACCAAATAAGTTTCATGCAGAGATAAGTATTGCAGCATTAAATGCAGGTGTGCATGTATTTTGTGAAAAACCTATGGCTATGAATCAGTTAGAGTGTGAACAAATGATAGAAGCATCAACACGTGCTGGAAAACTGCTTGCAATAGGATATCATTACCGTTTTACAGATGCGGCTATTACTGCCAAAAATGCTATAGACGATAAAGTTGTTGGTGAGGCATTGGTAATGCGAGTGCAAGCGTTACGAAGAAGAAAAGTACCAGGATGGGGCGTTTTTACGAATAAATCTTTACAAGGCGGTGGCAGTTTAATTGACTATGGCTGTCATTTATTAGATTTATCATTGTGGTTGTTAGGTGATGTTGAACCAGTAGAAGTAATGGGTAAGACCTACAATAGACTCAGTAAGATACCTAACCAGATTAACGACTGGGGGGCGTTCGATAATGAATTGTTTGATGTTGATGATCATGTCACAAGTTTTATTACTTTTGAAGATAAATCTTCCATGCAGTTTGAATGTTCATGGTCGGCCAATATTAAAGAAGATACAAAACAATTGAGTATTTCTGGTGTAGATGGCGGGATCAGTCTATATCCTTTTGAAATTTACCAGCCGAGATTCGGCACATTTTTTACTGAACAAGCAACTGCTGAGCATGATGAGGAGATAGCTGCGCAAAGACAAGCACTTAATTTTGTGAAAAGTTGTCTTGGTCAAGCGTCATTAGTTGTACAACCAATGCAAGCACAAAAAATAAATGTTTTAATAGATGCAATATATAAAAGTGATGAATTGGGTCATAGTATTCGATTGTAATATGATTAAAATAAAGGGGCGTTGGATATGAAAATAGGCGTGTTTTCAGTTTTATTTCAAGATAAAAATTTTGAGGAAATGTTAGATTATGTTGCGCGTGCTGGTGTTGATATGATTGAAGTTGGTACAGGTGGCAATCCAGGAAATCACTTTTGTCCATTAGAGGCATTGTTATCAGATGAAAATAAGCGCAACAAATTTTTAGAAACGATTCAGCAAAGAGGATTAAGTATTAGTGCGTTGAGTTGTCACAATAACCCGATATCACCTAATTTAGAAGAGGCACAACGCGACCATGATACGTTATTTAAAACGATTAAATTAGCTTCTTTACTAAAGATTCCAGTAGTTAATACATTTTCTGGAGTAGCAGGATCAGATGAAACAGCTAAACTGCCGAATTGGCCAGTCACACCATGGCCCACAGATTATTCTAAGATTTTAGAATGGCAATGGGAAGAAAAGTTAATACCATATTGGAAAAAAGCAGCAGATTATGCAAAAGCACACAACGTGAAGATTGGTATTGAGCTTCATGCGGGTTTTTTAGTACATACACCTTATACTTTGTTGAAATTGAGAGAAGCAACGAATGATGCTATTGGCGCTAACTTGGATCCGAGTCACTTATGGTGGCAAGGTATTGATCCGGTGGCTGCTATAAAAATATTAGGCCGTGAAAATGCCATTCATCATTTTCATGCAAAAGACACATATATTGATCAAGAAAATGTGAATATGTATGGCTTAACAGACATGCAACCCTATGGTAATGTACAGACTCGAGCTTGGACATTCCGTACGGTAGGTTATGGTCATAGTCCACAAGTGTGGGGGGAAATGATTAGCGCACTTAGAATTAACGGTTATGATTATGTAGTAAGTATAGAACATGAAGATCCTATCATGTCGATAGAAGAAGGATTTAATAAAGCCGTGAGTAATTTAAAAGCAGTGAATATAGAACAAGCTTCACCAGAACTATGGTGGACATAAAATACCAATATGATTCAAGCAAATTATAGTATGGGTAATGCGCATATTATAATTTGCTTTTTTAATTTATGAATACACATTGTGCGAACACAAATAGGTGAACTATTGCATTACATACTTAATTTAGAACTTGAAATTTTTACTGAAAAGAGTAAAATAAGTAGAGTTGAAATTGGTAAATATAAGGCTCACAATACATTGAATATATCGATATATGTCTATATTATTAAAACAGAAACTTAACGTTGTAAGACTTAAATTAGTATTCTATTTAGAAAGGTGGAGACGTAGTTGCAAAATAAATTTTTGATTTGTGATGATTGTCAGGGTGTTAATTGTAAATCGTTGGAAAAAAAATTAACAAAGCTAGATCCTGAAGCAGAAATTGAAATTGGTTGTCAGTCTTATTGTGGCCCTGGTAGACGAAAAACATTTGCGTTTGTGAACAATCGTCCGCTAGCTGCACTGACTGAAGAAGAACTTATGGACAAAGTAGTCAAGCAACTACAGAAACCTAGAGATCCAGAAGAAGAAGAACGTTTAAGAGAACGCAATGAAGAACGTAAGCGTCGTAAAGAAGAGCAAGATAAAAAGCTCAAAGAGAAGTTAGCACGTCGAAAAAATACGAACTAAACACCAAAAGAGACGCTTATATAAGTAGCTTATTTAAAATAAAGGCACTTCTGTTTAAAACAGAGGTGTATTTTTTTAATGCAGAATTATTTAATGATATGAGATTATAAGCATTTCACTGTCAGTGTTCATGGGAATTATCACATTGTTATAAACTAAGTGCTATGGAAAACATGCAATAAGAGAAGTGAGCGAGTACTATATTAGATTTTTTATAGACTTCTTTTACCAATGAATGGATAAAAGAAGTTTGACAATGTGATTTTTGTAAATTACGAGGAATAATTAAAAAACGTTTTATAGGCAATATATTTATCATATTAGTAAAATAATGCTAAATTTTATATAGATTATTTGTTTAGGGATAAATTATAATGTTTTTATATAAAAATATTATGATAAAGGACTATTAAAATGGTTTGAATGGGGTAAACATAAAAGTGAAGTTTGCAAAAAAGAGTGATTCAAGCGCTATATGTTTAATCGAGATAATTTTAAACCAACAATTTTTACAGGGAGCTGAGACAATGACTAAAAAAGTACAACTAGGAAAATCAGATGTATATGTATCACCAATTGCGCTAGGTACAAATGCAGTAGGTGGACATAATTTATATAATGATTTAGATGAAGAACAAGGTAAAGAAACTGTTCGTACGGCGGTTAGGAATGGTATTACATTATTGGATACTGCTTTTATATACGGTCCAGAGCGTTCTGAAGAATTAGTAGGAGAAACAGTGAAAGAATTTTCGAGAGATGAGTATGCTATTGCTACAAAGGGTGCACACTATTTTGATGAAGATGGTAATGTACATTTATCCAATAATCCTGAGTTTTTAAAAGAACAAGTTGAGCAAAGTCTAAAACGTCTTCAGCTAGATTATATTGATTTGTATTATATACATTTTCCTGATGAATCTACGCCTAAAAATGAAGCGGTAGCAGCACTTAAGGAACTTAAAGATGAAGGCAAGATTAAAGCGATTGGTGTATCGAATTTTAATTTAGACCAATTAAAAGAAGCAAATAAAGATGGTTATGTAGATGTGGTACAAATGGAATATAACTTGTTGAATCGTGAAAATGAACATATTTTCAAATATGCTGTAGAAAACCAAATTACATTTATTCCATATTTCCCATTAGTATCAGGAATTTTAGCTGGTAAATATACAGAGCATAGTACATTTAATGATTTACGAGCTGAAAATCCTGAGTTCCAAGGTGAAAAATTTAAAGAAAATCTAGAAAAAGTAGAACAATTGAGAGATATTGCAGATAATCATAAAGTAGATGTGGCACATATTGTATTGGCATTTTATTTAACTAGACCATCTTTAGATGTAGTAATTCCTGGAGCTAAACGTTCTGATCAAGTTGTTGATAATTTAACAACACTTGATGTTAAGTTAACAGATGACGAAATAGAGAAAATCGAACAAATATTTCCAGTAAAATAGGCGCAAGAAGTAGATGAACCAAGTGCGTTTGTCTACTTTTTATATATTATATACAAATGTATATCTGTATTCGAAACAAATAAATAAAATTATAAATGTATTTTTAATCTACTATTTAATAATCTTACCGTTTAGTGTAGGATTATTAATTAAGTTTAGTAGATTGATAAAAATGTAATTTTTTAAATTTTGAATGAGTATATCATTAAAAAGGTAGTAGAAGGAGATTAATATGATCACAGTTTTATTCGGGGGCAGTCGACCAGATGGAAATACTGCTCATTTAACTAAGATGGCCATAGAAGGATACGACTACGAATGGATAGATTTAACAGAATATCAATTGAATCCGGTTAGAGATGTAAGGCATGATAATACGCTTATAGAATCTTATCAAGATGATTATAAAATGATTATTGATAAAGTGTTAGCAAGTGATACTGTCATTATCGCTTCTCCAATTTATTGGTATAGTTTATCTGCCTCTATGAAGGCGTTCATTGATCATTGGTCTGAAACATTAATGGATCCTAAATATAAAGATTTCAAAGCACAAATGTCTAAAAAAGATTTTAGATTGATTATTGTTGGTGGCGATTGCCCTAAAGTAAAAGCGAAACCATGTATTACACAGGTTAAATATAGTTTGGAGTTTTTAGGGGCAAGTTTAGCTGGTTATATTATTGGAACTGCTGAAAAACCAGGTGACATTGAAAAAGACATTTATGCACTGAAAAGAGCGGAAGAATGGCAACAAACATTAAGTAATAAATAAATATATGGTTGAAAGTTTGAGCGATGATTTTTATTGTTCAAACTTTTTTTATCTAATCAGATAAAGTATTTTGAACACTAGAATTATGATATAATATAGCTATTATTACCTATCGTAAATAAGGGGAGAGCATCATGCATAAAGTTAGAAAAGCAACGCCAGAAGATGTTGTTGGCATCAGAGATGTAGCAACGAAAGCTTGGTATAACACATATCTAAACATCTATGCAGCTAAGACAGTCAATGAATTGTTAGCTGCTTCATATAATGAGCAACATCTGTTGAAACGATTAGAAGATCAATTGTTTTTAGTTGTTGAAGAAGATGATGAAATCATAGGATTCGCAAACTTTATAAATGGAACTGAGTTATATTTGTCTGCACATTACGTTAGACCTTCATGGAAACATAATGGTTACGGCTCAAACCTATTAAGTGAAGGGTTGAGTTATTTTAAAAATGAATATGACGATATTTATTTAGAAGTCGATAATAAAAATGACGATGCTGTATCATTCTATGAACAAAAAGGTTTTGAAAAAGTGCGTTCATATACTCATGTAATGTATGGTGAAGCTATGGACTTAGCATTGATGCGTAAATCGTTAAAATGATATGCCAAGTATAGTGGTGAACTAGGAGGACTAAATTGACATTTACAAGTTATGCTACACAGAAGTTACCTGAAGAAAAAGTATTTAAAGATCCGATTCATAGATATATTCATGTTAAAGACCAAGTCATTTGGGATTTAATCAAGACAAAGGAATTTCAACGATTAAGACGCATTAAACAATTGGGTACTTTATATTTATCATTTCATACAGCAGAGCATAGTCGATTTGGGCATTCTCTAGGAGTATATGAAATTGTGCGTAGATTGATTGATGACTCTTTTGATGGAAGAGAAGCTTGGAATAATGAAGATAGACCATTAGCGCTATGCGCCGCGCTCTTACATGATTTAGGACATGGACCTTTTTCACATAGTTTTGAAAAGATATTTAATACTGATCATGAGGCATTTACACAAGCTATCATTACTGGAGAGACAGAAGTAAATGAGGTGCTGCGCCGTGTTTCTGATGATTTTCCGGAACAAGTGGCAGAAGTTATTAATAAAACACACGATAATAAGTTAGTGATTTCCATGATATCGTCACAAATTGATGCAGACAGAATGGATTATTTGCAACGAGATGCTTATTTTACAGGCGTTTCTTACGGTCAATTTGATATGGAACGTATTTTAAGATTAATGCGTCCTTCTAAAGATGAAGTGTTAATTAAAGAAAGTGGTATGCATGCGGTAGAGAACTTTATTATGAGTCGCTATCAAATGTATTGGCAAATCTATTTTCATCCTGTAAGTAGGGGCGGAGAGGTATTACTTAATAGTTGTTTGAAACGCGCTAAGCAACTATACGATGAAGGTTATATATTTAAAATGCAGCCTAACGATTTTATCCCATTCTTTGAAGGAACCATGACAATTGAACAATACGTTGATTTGGATGAAGTCGTTGTATTATATTACTTAAAAGCATGGGTTAATGAAGAAGATGAAATATTAAGCGATTTAGCGCGTCGTTTTATCAACCGTGATTTATTTAAACACATGCCATTTGATGGTTCTATCATAACAATCACTGAATTGAATGACTTATTCATACAAGCAGGTATAGATCCTAATTATTACTTTGTGAGTGAATCATTTACTGATTTACCTTATGATTATGATCGTCCAGGTTCAAACAGACAGCCAATCCATTTGTTGAGACGCAATGGTAAGATTAGAGAAATTAGTAGTCAATCACTTGTGATTTCCAGTATTACAGGAATAAACAGAGAAGATTATAAACTGTATTATCCGAAAGAACTTATTACTGAAATAGAAGATGATCATGTGCGTAATGCGATTATTAGTATATTAAATGAATTAAATTAATAATAATTGCGAACCACAGTCTTGTTGATAATTTAGTGATTTGAGTTTTATGGTATAAAAATTGTAAAATACAATTAACTGTATGATGAATAAATCAGAGTTTTAAAGTGTATTTATGAGTATAGTTAACGTAAACTAAAGAGTTTGAAATTACAGGAGGTGCTTTCTAGTGGCTGAAAATAAAGGATTTAAGTTTAATATAGTAAAAAATGATCCGCTAGATGGACATAAAGGTACGAATATTGGTTCAATTAGTTTAGATAATGTCGCTCCCGTATTTATTGATGTTGAGAATAAGGAAGCTTTTATAGATATTGGTGGAATGCATGCGCGTGCTAGCGTTGAAAAAGGCGTAAAATGGATCAAAGAAAAAGACGTAGTAGAAGGTGAAGGTGCAAAAGCATACTGGCTTTGTTGGGTTACTACTGAAAGAGGAGAAAATGGTCCATACTATGCGGGGGTAACAGGGTGCTATTTATTGGTAAATAAAAGTATTCGTAGAGGGTATAAAAGTATGCCTGAACATGTAAATATGATGGATAAATCGATGAAACATCAAATAGAAATTGACCATATAGGTGAAGCAAACAAGGCAGTTTTAAGAGATTTCTTGAAAACACATGATATAAATATGTGGAACAATTCTGACGAAGCATTGCACAAAGTATTGGAAAGTAAATAAGTACCACTGAAGAAACCAAGTGCTAAATATTAAGTATTTTGGTTTCTTTTTATTTTATAGTAGCCATGTGTACAGACTAGAATGAAAAGAAAGCTGTAAACATTAAAGCCATGGTGTTAAAATTATTTTAGCAACTGTAATGCACATTTCAAGTATGCTATAATGATGTGTATTATTTTAAAGATTAGGGTGAAACGTACATTGGAAAACAATGTTGAAATCCATACAAAACAAGTGGTAAAACAAAAAGATCATAAAGAAAAATTTTCATTAAATACACAAGGCTCTTGGCAAAAACGTAAAGCAGAGTTTATACGTTATCAGGAACAAATCGAAGAGGCGACTGTAAATGTTACAGTTAAAATCGAAGCGACTGGTGTGAAAATTATTCGTAATGGAGAAATAAAAATGAACCTTCATTTTGTAGAAGGTGAGGATACCATTACTTTATATGAAATTAGTGGTGGTCGCATACCATTAACCGTACGTACACATTCCATTTTGCACTTTGTAACAGATGATGGGGGAAAATTAAAAGTACATTATGATTTAATTCAAGATGAAGAGAAGATGGGTTCTTATCAATATGAAATAACTTATAAGGAGACACCGTAAATGAATATAATTGACCAGGTGAAACAGACGTTAATCGAAGAAATTTATAAAAGTATTCAGCAAGCACAACTTGTGGATGTAAGTGAAGTTCCAGAAATAAAAATTGAAATTCCAAAAGATAATAAAAATGGAGACTATTCAACAAACATTGCAATGGTCTTAACCAAAATAGCGAAACGTAATCCTCGTGAAATTGCTCAAGCAATTGTAGATAATTTGGATACATCTAAAGCAAAAGTAGAAAAAATAGATATTGCTGGTCCAGGGTTTATTAATTTCTATTTAGATAATACGTATTTAACAGCTATTATATCTGAAGCAATTGAAAAAGATGAAAAATTTGGACATGTAGAAGAAGCTAATGGTCAAAATGTCTTATTGGAATATGTGTCAGCAAATCCAACAGGTGATTTACATATTGGTCATGCGCGTAATGCAGCTGTAGGTGATACGTTAGCGAACATTTTAGAAGCGGCAGGTTATCATGTAACAAGAGAGTATTATATTAATGATGCAGGTAATCAAATTACTAAATTAGCACGTTCTATTGAGGCGCGTTATTTTGAAGCACTAGGTGATACGGCATATAAAATGCCAGAAGATGGTTATCACGGTAAAGATATTATTAATATTGGTAAAGATTTAGCTACTAAACAACCTGAATTAAAAGACCTTTCCGAAGACGAACGCATAAAAACATTTAGACAACTTGGTGTTGATTATGAAATGGGTAAATTAAGAACAGATTTATCTGATTTTAATACACATTATGATAATTGGTTTAGCGAAACTTCACTATACGAAAAAGGTGAAATTCAAGTAGTTTTAGATAAAATGGCAGAACTTGGTTACACATATGAACAAGATGGTGCGACATGGTTACGTACTACAGAATTTAATGATGACAAAGATAGAGTGTTAATTAAAAAAGATGGTAATTACACTTACTTCTTACCAGACATTGCTTATCATTTTGACAAGATTCAACGTGGTAATGATATTTTGATTAACTTATTTGGTGCAGATCATCATGGTTATATAAATCGTTTGAAAGCTTCAATGGAAACATTTGGTGTTGATAGCGATCGTCTTGAAATACAAATCATGCAAATGGTACGTTTAATGAAAGATGGCGAAGAAGTTAAGATGAGTAAACGTACAGGGAATGCGATTACTTTACGTGAAATCATGGACGAAGTTGGCGTAGATGCAGCACGTTATTTCTTAACTATGCGTAGTCCAGATACGCACTTTGATTTTGATATGGAACTTGCTAAGCAAGAATCTCAAGACAACCCAGTGTACTATGCACAATATGGGCATGCGCGTATTTGTTCTATTTTAAATCAAGCAAAAGAAAGAGGAATTACACCTTCAACTGATGCAGATTATGCGCTTATTACCAATGATAAAGCCATTGATTTATTAAAGAAAGTTGCGGAATTTGAAAAGACAATCGAAAGCGCAGCAGAGCATAGAGCGCCACACAGAATTACAAATTATATTCAAGATTTGGCAGCACATTTCCACAGATTCTATAATGCTGAAAAAGTATTAACAGATGATGTTGAGAAGACAAAAGCGTTAATTGCTTTAATTGACGCAGTTAAAATTACTTTACGCAACGCATTACATTTAGTAGGTGTTAATGCACCAGAAGCTATGTAAATAATAAAGCAGTTTAAATTGCATGCTTAATAGAGCTCGCGATAGATTTGTTAACACTGTTGGATGCACCTCCAAACCATGTTAACAAATCATTGCAGCTCTTTTTTTTATTTCATACTATAATGATGAGAACGGTGTTTATTTTAAGTGAATAGGAGTTGAGTTAAATTATGCTAGATACCTACACCTTATATCGCAAGTTATATGAGCACATGGGACCACAAAGTTGGTGGCCAGCAGAATCTAAAATAGAAATAATTTTGGGGGCGATATTGGTCCAAAATACAAACTGGAGAAATGCGGATTACGCCATTCAAACATTAAAAAAGAAGACGCAATTACAAGTGCAAAACATTTTGAAATTAGAGATAGAAGAACTTCAAACATTGATAAAATCTAGTGGCTTTTATAAAAACAAAGCCCAAACAATAATCTCGTTATTACGTTGGTTGCAGCAATTTAATTTTGACTATCAAGCAATAGCTGAAAAATATAAAAGTGATTTAAGGTCAACTTTATTAACAATTAAAGGTATTGGGAGTGAAACAGCAGATGTACTTATAGTATATATATTTGGTGGTGTAACCTTTATTCCTGATAGCTATACACGTAGAATTTATAGGAAGCTCGGTTATAAGCATACTGAGAACTACGAAAAATTAAAAAAACATATTATGTTACCAGAAAATTTTACAAATGAAGATGCGAATGAATTTCATGCACTATTAGATAACTTTGGGAAAAATTATTTTAATGGTAAAGATAAAAAGAAATACACATTTTTAGATTGTTATTTTGAAATAACATAGTAGATAAGCACTGAGAATTTGATATGATAGATGTAAAAGACAATGAGGAGACAATGAAATGAAAAAAATATACAAAATATTATATCTTTCTATCATTTTAGTGTTATTGTTAGCGGCTTGTGGGACAGGACAAGATCAAGCTAATCATAAAGCTGGAAAGTCGGATACCCCTTCTTATCATAGAATCATATCATTGATGCCTAGTAATACAGAAATACTGTATGAATTAGGTTTAGGAAACAAAGTGGTCGGAGTATCAACTGTGGATGACTATCCCAAAGAGGTAAAAGACAAAAAACAATTTGACGCTATGAAATTAAACAAAGAAACTTTGTTGAAGGCAAAGCCAGATTTAATATTAGCACACGAGTCACAAAAAGCGACAAGTGGTGAAGTATTAAAATCATTGAAAAAAAGCGGTGTAAAAGTAGTTTACGTAAAAGATGCGCAATCTATTAATGAAATGTATGACACATTCAATCAAATTGGTACAATAACAGGTAAAGAAAAAGCTGCGAAAGCACTTGTAAAAGAAACAAAAAATAATATAGAAAAAGTAAAAGCATCAATTCCTAAAAATAGTAAATCCCAGAAAGTATTTATGGAAATTTCATCACAGCCAGAAATATATACTGCTGGCAAACATACTTTTTTTGATGATATGTTAAAGCAATTGAAAACCCAAAACAGCTTTTCTAATTTAGAAGGATGGCAAAAAGTGAGTAAGGAAGCTATTATTAAGAAAAATCCAGATATGATGATATCTACTATGGGAATATCTAAAGAAGATTATAAAAAAGAGTTATCGCAACGTGGTGGATTTAAAGATATAAACGCTGTGAAGCAATCTAACATAGAATCGGTAAATGGTGACGAAATTTCTAGACCAGGGCCACGTATAGACGATGGTTTAAAAGCCTTGAAGGAAGCTATTTATAAAAATAACTAACTGGAATAGTAACTTCGTTTTTTAGTTTAATTTGGTATTTAAAGTGTAAATGAAAAATATTTCGTAAAATACCTTAATACTTCAACGTAGCGCTTTTAAAAATGAAATAAAGTCATATAAAGTTAACAGCCAACCCATTTTATTTGGGTTGGCTGTTCTATTTCAAAGTAGTGTGGTTTGTATTCAGAGTCTATAATATAGATTTATTCTTTGATTACTAAATTAGGGTTTCATACTACTTCCCACAGATGACCGTCTGGATCTTGAAAATATCCTGAATAACCACCCCGAAAAGATTTGTGAAGTTCAATTATGATAGTAGCACCAGCGTTTCTTGCTTATTCAATTACTTGTTCTACTTCCTCTTGATGTTGAATATTAATTTTTGAAGTAACTTTTATAATCAGTAATTTTAATAATATTAATTATTTACTGTAAATATTTAGTATATTTATTATATAAAAATAATGAGAAAAGTTTTTGTTTTATTGATATTATTATAAAGATAACTCAAAATTAAAAATATATCATGAGATATTAAACTAGTTACTTTATTAAAAGGAGATTCATCATGAAGAATTTCATACCAGTTGCATATATATTGCCTTTTACATTTTTAGGTATTTTTACAGATTACCTATCGTTTACAATAATTGGTTATATTGTATTTGGGGTAATGCTTATCACATTGAATAGTCTATCAATCGGACAGTATAAATTAGTAATCGTTTTAATGTTAAACATTGTTTCGATGATAAGCTCCATCATATTTTCTATATATCTATTGAATTCTAATGAACAGGCAGTAAGTTATTTCAAGCCAGAAACACCTGTTAACTTAATTGTTGTTTATACAGTTATAATTTACTTTATTAGCATATTAATCGCTAAGCTACTTACATATGTAAACACAGAATAACAAATGATTAGAGCATAAGTTTATTGTTTGTTATTTATTTTATAATCTAGTTATAGCAATATAGAATAAAGTTAACTGCGTAATTTAAGGGATTTAATTTTGTCTTTTTGATAACATTAGGTTAGTATACTTTTCTACTTTTTAAATGATAGATATTAAAAGGGTGCTAGTTTCCATAAGCGTTTAAAAAGCACATACCATCTTAGTATATATTGTTGTATATAAGATAAAATACTGTAGTTTTAATTTAAATCAGATGGTATTGTAATAATTGAAAGATACTACTGAAAGCGTGGCAAAAAAATGAAGTACTATAAGACATTAATCATTTGGACAAGTGTACTTATTATAAGTATATTATTAAGTTTATTATGGGGGATTGGTGACTTAAATGGTTTATTATCAAAAACCATTCTCTTTCAGGTCAGAATTCCAAGAGCATTAGAAGCGTTATTAGCTGGTGTAGGTTTAACGCTTGCTGGGCATATGTTTCAGACATTGTTAAATAATCCATTGGCTGATAGTTTTACTTTAGGATTAGCAAGTGGTTCTACATTTGGTTCAGGTTTAGCAGTAGTGCTTGGTTTATCATTTTTTTGGTTACCGCTGTTTTCTGTTATATTCAGTATTACTACGCTTATTTTAGTTATTGCTTTAACTACAGCAATGTCGAGAGGATACCCAGTACGTACATTAATATTATCAGGGATAATGATAGGCGCATTATTCAATGCATTGTTATATGTATTAATAATATTTAATCAAAATAAATTGAATAATATTGTGAATTATATGTTCGGTGGTTTCTCTTCTGCAGAATATAATGAAGTTATTTATATCGGCGTTGTGTTAGTTACAGGTGGATTGATTTTATTATGTATGGTTTCAAAAATAAAATTATTACAACTTGGAAATTTACGTGCTCAATCTTTAGGATTAAATGTCCAAAGTGTAACTTATGGAGTCTTGCTTATTTCATCTATCTTAACTGCTGTTATCGTCGCATATGTAGGTGTTATTGGCTTCGTAGGTATGGTCATACCACAACTTGTAAAAAGGCACAGCCAAAATTATGATTTGGGACAACAAATGATACTTAATATGATAATTGGTGGTACAATTATGGTGCTTTCAGATTGGTTAGGAAGTATTATCTTGGATCCATTCCAAGTGCCAGCAAGTATTATACTGGCTTTATTAGGTATTCCTGTTTTGTTTTATATAATGATTTCACAACCCCGTATGTATGAATAACAAAACTTATTTAAAAAGCCATCATGTAATATAAATTGTAGTACTTATAAAAAAAGAAAATAAATGTTTGAAATAAAGAGGTTATGAATATGGACTTAACTCAAGTAAAAGCAGTTGTATTCGATTTAGAAGGTACATTATTAGACCGCAAAAAATCTAGAGATAAATTTATAGAAGAACAATATGAAAGGTTTCATGATTATTTAGTGCGTATTCAACTTGCAGATTTCAGGAAAAAATTTATAGAATTAGATGATGATGAGGATCATGATAAACCAGAATTATATAAAGCAATCATAAAAGATTTCCATGTTGATCGATTAACATGGAAGGACTTATTCAATGATTTTGAAATGCATTTTTATCGTTATGTATTTCCTTATTATGATACTTTATATACACTTGAAAAGTTATCGAAATATGGATATTTGACTGGGGTTATTGCTAATGGTAAATCAAAAATTAAGCAATATCGCTTACATGCTTTAGGGGTTGAAGATGCTATTAACTATCTTACTACTTCTGAAACAGTTGGGTTTCGTAAACCGCATCCAAAGGTTTTTGAGGATATGTTATCTCAATTGGGTACCAAGCCCGAAGAAACGATGTATGTTGGCGATGACGCGCTCAATGATGTAGCCCCAGCAAGAGCAATGGGCATGATTAGTGTATGGTTTAAAGAAGATGATGATGTAGAGGTAGAACCTTTACCAGAAGAGGTGGATTTTACTATTACAACGATGGAAGAACTATTATCGATATTACCAATTGCGAAGAAAGGAAGCTGACAGTATGGAATTATTTACCACAAATGATGGCATAACATTAAACTATAGAACGAGTGGTGAAGGCAATGCTATTGTTATGATTCACACTGCGTTTGATAATTTAACTGTTTTTAATGAGATTGAAAAGAAATTGAATACGAATCATCAGGTTGTATTAATTGATTTAAGAGGGCACGGTTATTCTGATAAACCGAATAATCTACATTTTAAAACATATGCAGAAGATGTAAAAGCTTTATTAGATTATTTGTATATTGAACAATGTGCATTCATAGGTCATGAGATGGGCGCTTCTATAGCTGTTTCAATTGCAGCTGAATTTCCAACACTTGCTACATCCTTAACATTAGTTAATCCAACAATGTTAAACGACATGAATCCAGCTGAAAGATTATATCGTAAATATGCCAACAAAATAAGGAATTGGGATGAAGAAAAGCAACAAAAATTTCTTGATAAACATTTATATTATTCAAAACGAAAGGTTAAGAAATTTTTGAAACAGTTAGACAACACAAATGGCATCGCGACTAAAAATGAATTGTCGGCTGTAAAACAATCATTTAATAATAATAATATTTCTTATTATCTAGGGAAAGTGAATTCACCTACATTAATTATTGTTGGCCAACATGGAGAACGTACTAGTGTTGTTGAAGCTAAAGAATTTGGTGATTATATTGGTGATGTTAAGTTTGAAGTTTTTAAAGAATCAGGTCTTTATCCGTTTGTAGAAGAAAAATCTAGATTTATTGAACTTAGTAAAAATTTTATTAATGAACACGAAACAACGGTAACAAATTAATTGAATAAGGTAATATGAATAGCAGTTAAAACAATAATGGTAAATATACCACTTTAAGTTGCTTTCTTATTACAGTGACGAAATTTTTGTAATATTTCTGTAACCTCACTGTTAATTAAGTAATATTTATAGTACAATATGAATAAGGAAAAAATAACGCATAATTAATAGAAGGAGAGAGTGCTATGAAAAAATTAGTCGCAGCAGTTTTAGTCACAGGTTTGGCATTTTCTGGAGTTAATGCAGGAAGTGCTTCAGCAGCTTCAGGTAACTCTATCCAAAGTGTTGATCAACTACAACAAGGTGACACAACTTTAGAAGGTGCTAAATTAGGATCATCCATTCAAAGTGTATTGAAAAATAATAGTAAACCTATTTATTCACATAGACCTGATGGTAAAGAGCATTACTATGAGTTTAAACAAGATGATGGCGTGCTAGTCGTAACTACAAACGGTAAGAAGAATGAAGGTAAGATTACACGTGTTTCTATGAGCTATAATGATACAGATGGTCCATCTTACAAAGAAGTAACTGAGCATGTAAGCCATAATGCTATTACACGTGAACATTATAATAATGTGACAGGTAATTTTGGTTATATCCAAGATGACGATGTGTCATATCAATTTAGTTCAGCATCACCAAGTGATAAAGATATTAAACTATATCGCATAGATATTAGTAAATAAACATCACTAGCAACACATAAAATGAATAACATAACCGGCAAGTGTGAATTTAATACTTGTCGGTTATTTTATTTTCAAATTATGAAAAAGTATGAGATTATAAATTAAATTGAAGTAAACAAATACAACATTTATCAATAAAAAGTTAAATATTATTATTTACTGGATAAATTTTTAATAATATTTTTAAGGAGCCTACCATGAGAGTTAATGACAAAGTATTAGTAGAAAATATTAATGATTACTTCACTCATAAAGGTCTTTCACCGAATTTAATAGACGATATTAAGGAAAAATTGAAAAAAGATTTTCATAAATCGGAAGCTCAAGACAAGGATTATATTGAGTATAGAAGTAAATCACCAGCAGAAATTATTTTGACCATACAACGCAATTTATTTACATTGCAGCTGAATCCTATTGTATTTTTTATTGTGAATTTTATATTATTGTCCTATTTATATGATAAGCATTATGTATCATTTCAAGCTGCTTCAGGTTTATCAATATTCTATTGTTTGGTGATTTTACCAATTTCAATATTTATTTACTTGCGAATAGATTGGAAAAACTATTTGTATAGTAACAAATTTGAGAGGATTATTGGTTTGATTGTGGCAGGTGCTGCATTTGTGCTCGTTATTGTTCATGCATTTGATTTGAATTTAGGTATCGTAGCAGTAACCATATATGCCCATCAATTTGTATTTTTTGTAGGAATTATATTTAGTATTTCAGGTGTTTATTTTAGAAGATTAGAATTTACTGGCATTGGATTATTATTATGTCAAAAAACAATAGACGCTATGATTAAGAATTCAAACATTGCCCAAATCGGATCCATAGTTATATGGGTATTATTACTTATTGTGATTATTTATTATACGATACGTATATCATCAAGAAATTAAAATAAGCGTGAAATATAATGAAAAAGCATCCATCAACAAGATAACGATTATTTCGTTTATCTTGTTGATGGATGCTTTTTATGTAGGATAACATAAAAGAATTTATAAAAAATTAAATATAGAAGAATAATGAATTGTAGCGTAATAAACACAAAATGAGGGTATATTAGTTTTGTAAAGGGAGGTGACCCATGATGAAAAAAATTGAAACGAGTTTCGGCACCGAGATTGCATACATCCGCGAGGGTCAAGGTATTCCTATTATATTAATTCACGGGCTTGACGGAAATATGGCCTCTTTATATGATTTAAAAAATAAATTGAAAACGTACTTTGAAGTTATTATTTATGACGTAAGAGGCCATGGTAAATCATCAAAACCTAATTCTTTTCATTTGCAAGATCATGTCTCAGATTTGAATATATTGATGCATAAATTGAGCATTGAACCGGCACATTTAATTGGATACGATATGGGAGGGGTGATTGCAAAGCACTTTACTGATCAATATGAAACAAGCGTAAGATCGCTCACACTCATTGCTTCTAACTTAAATAATAGTGTGCATGGATTGAATAAGTTGATGATTGAACATCAAGATGAAATTGAAGGCTTTGATAAATCTGAAGCGCTCATTATTTTATTTCCTTATTTGTACAAAAAACAAGATGTTGCTAAAAAGTGGTTTCAAAACCAATTGATATATAGTCGTCAGTCATCTGAAGATAGTGCTATTGCAACGAGAGCTCTGATGAATTTTCCAGAGTATGATAAAAATAATTTAATTAAGCATGTGAACGTTCCTACTTTAGTTATCTATGGTCGCTATGATCCATTATGTTCTAAAGAAAGTTTTCAACAATATCATGATGCGTTTACTTCATTAAAAATATTTGAATTTAATCACTCAGGTCATGCACCACATGTAGAAGAAGCTGAGCATTTTATGGAGATTTATCTTAAATTTGTAAATGCTTTGGAATATCAAAGTTAAAAACTAATAATTAAATAAATATAACTTTGGAATTCAAGGAAAAAATAATAGTTTGATTATGAAGAGGAGCAATTACTATAATTTAGTGATTGCTCCTGTTTGCATAAATGTTATTTTTTAAGTATTATAAAATATGGTGAAAATTAGCGTTTGAATTAAATTAAGCTTTATAAAATATTGAAGAGAAATGTTATTACTTATTATATTGGAATTAAGACACAATAAAAACCCACCAACTATTATAAGTGGTGGGTAGTTTGTATGCGTTGGGTAGTAACTTTAAGATTTTTTAAACTTCTTTATCGTCATTAGCATCTTTAATGCGTTGATTAACACGAGATAATAACTCATTGATTTTTTTACGTTGTTTAGTATTCACTAAAATTAAAACAGTTCTTTCATCGTGTTCGTTACGTTTCTTATCAAAGTAATCTTCTTGTGACAAGTTTTTAACAGCTTTAACCACTTGGGGTTGTTTATAGTTTAAATGGTTAATGATATCTTTTAAATAATATTCTTCATTTTCGTGTTCGCTAATATATGTTAATACTGCGAATTCCTCGAAACTTACAGAAAATTCCTTTTTAATAATACCTTTTAATTTGTCAGCATATGTGACCATAGCTAATAATTCAAAACAATCATTGATCTTTGTGATAGCCATCCTAATTCCTCCCTATTCTAATTCCCAATTTAGTATACATATTAAAAATATTTTTGTATAATTATTTGTCTTAATTCAAAGTTGAATACAAAGATTCTTCATAATTTATGACTCAATTATATTTGAATAAAATTTATTAAAGCCTCTTTTATTTAGTTTATTATAACTAAATAAAAATAGAAAGTAAACAAAAAAGTGTTTAAGCGTTACAATAATGATTTCTGTATTTAATACAATTATTTACAGACCAATCCAAGAAAATAATTTTATTCTATCAAATTTCAATTTTTTGTCATTAGATAAAAATTAAACAAGAACACTAAAAAAATTAAAGCGCTTACTAATTATGATGTGCACATCTAATTTTTAGAGCGCATAATATCAGCATTTTTAACAACTACTTCTCCCGGTTTTAATCCGTCGACGATTGTTACATGTTCTTTATTACCCATATTTTGAGTTTTAATAACCCTTTTAATAAATTTATTATTTTTTTGTATAAAAACAAATTGCCCTTGATATATTGTGGATTTTGGTAATTCAATCATATGATTTGGAACTTCAATTTGGACATGCTTCCCAATAGGAAGGTTATTTTGCGAAATAAATTCTACTAAATAGTGAGAATGTTTAAGATTTTTTTGAAAATTGATTGGTAATTTTGCAATATAGCTTATTTCACCAGAAAAAGTTTTTTGTTTTGAATGGCGTATGATCACTTTATCTTTTAAATGTAATGATTCTATTATAGACTCAGGAACTGCTGCTTTTATGAGCATTTTAGAATTATAAATATGAAGAATGATATCTTCACTTTGAGAAGGGGAATGATTATTCACGTAGATTGTACCTGTTTCGGGAGCGTATACTTTTGTGCGAAGTTGGTTTTGTAATTGTTGAATATCTGCTTGCAACTTTAGCATTTCTTGTTTAAGTAAGTTTAAATGGGAACCTTTATTTTGTTTTAAATAGAACAGTTGTTTTTGTTTAGTAGTTATTTGCTGTTCAATCGATGGGTTATAATATTCAAAAAGGACTTGGTTTTTTTTGATTCTATCATTTGATTTTACAAACCAGTCATTAATATAGCCTTTGCTTTTATCATATGTAATGGAAGCTATTTTCGAGGGAACTTTTTTGCCAACAAAAATGAAAGGTTTGTTATACGTTATTTTAATCGTTTCAATAGAAGTATTTGTGGAGGAAAGTTGCGTCTTAAAATAGATACAGTAGAAAATAAGCATAGTTGTAATTATTGCTATGATTGCACATATCATAATCACTTTTTTCATTGATGTCACCTCTAGTAGTAATGATGGTTATATTATACATCCAAATAATCTTTGTGAGGATTAAAAAAACGAGTCATTTACTATATGTTGAAAGTAAATGACTCGGTGCTACTATTTTAAAATAATCTTAATAAAATAATACCTATCATAATTGCTATAATGCCACTAACTTTTCGAATGGTAACTTTATTGACATGAGTACCAAGTAAACCAAAGTGATCAATAATAATGCCCATCAACATTTGACCCAGCATAACTATAATTGTAGTAAGCGCTGCGCCCAGGTGAGGCATCAAAATAATATTCGTAGTGACAAAAATAACACCTAAGATTCCGCCAATAAAATAAAGCGGCTTAATTTTACCTTGTTTTGTATCATACGAACTCAGTTTAAGGCTACGGTTAAAAATGAGTGTCAAGACAAATAATGCTATTGTACCCACTGTAAATGATATAAGCGCTGCCATTACTGAAGAGTGTATTTGTTGCCCTAACGCACTATTTGTAGCCGTTTGAATCGGTGGACAAAAGCCAAAAATAAAACCAACTATAATCCAAATATAGACTTTTGAATGTGTCTGTGTAGCTCTTTTATTACTGCGAACATAGTTCATTAAGACAATTCCTATGATTAAAAAGATAATACCGAACACTTTAAATAAGGTGAAAGTTTCTTGTTCTGCACCAAACCAACCCAATGTATCTATCGTTACGCCCATGATGATTTGCCCTGCTACTGTCATAACCACGGTTAAAGAAGCGCCTAAACGAGGTAATAGCACTAAGTTGCCAGTGAGGAAAATAACTCCTAGTAAACCACCTAAAAACCATATATAACTAAAAGATTGATTATCATAAAAGTCCGGTGTAAAAACATGAGGATTAATAATAATATTAAGTAAAATTAAAAAAATTGTCCCTGTTGCAAATGATATTGTGGATGCATAGAAAGAAGATCGTGTATAAAGACTTAATCTAGAATTAATAGAAGTCTGAAAAGGTACGACCATACCTGCAATAATACCTACTATATATAAGAGAAACATTGAATCACTCTTTCTGAAAAGTTTGTCTATATCATTATATAGTAAAGTGTAAAATAATCATATGAGTTAATTTGAGAAAAAGGTTTTGTAGTTATAATAAATAATGATGTACACAACACACAAAGTGTAATAAGATATATAAGTTGAATCTTTTCGGAAATAAAAAGGTTAACTATTATAATGAATCTTGAATATACACAACTAAGAAAATAAATATTATTAAATAATAAGAATGTTATTAAGAAGTGAGTGACTGAATATATTGAAGCAACTTTCCATAATTCGTCTTTTAGATGAGGAAACTTTTTTTGTAGGAGCAGGTAACGATGAAGGTATACAAAATAAGCAATTTATTGAGATATTAAACCCAAGAAGATCTTATAAAAATTTGGCACAGATTATAGAAGTTTATGACCAATACGCATTATGCAAAAAATTAGGTAAAAAGAAGATATTTTTTGGTGACAGAGTCAGATTGAGACCACTGAAAAATCAATGATATTGAATGATTAAATAGAGTAATAAAAAACCAAACGCAAATGACGTTTGGTTTTTTATTATTATCAAGATGAATCTAATAACAATAATTTGGCGTGAATATCTAGGAATTAATACAGCTAAATATTAAAAGTTAAACATGTATTTCAAGAAATCGTGTCATTTTGAAAAAACTGTCGACAAAGTCGCACGCCTTTGCCAACAGTTTCTACATATATCGTATAAGCAATAGTGAAATTTATTTTGTAAGTGTTTCGAAGATAACTTTAGTTGATTTATCTATAATTTGTGCTGAATGCACTTTTGTAGGAATACCGGCTTTAGGTCTGAATATATCTAGAGCGATTAATTTGTTCATACCTTCTTTTACAGCAGTATCATTGAGAAAATGCTCGATTTTGGGCAATTGAATTTTTATAGACTTGTTTACGGCATCGTTGAAAATAAGTTCTAGTGTTTGTGCCATTGTAATGACTCCCCCTTAATATTTAATTAATCGTTTCTGTTTTGATAACTTCTAGTGTTTCAAAACGTTCTCCTGTGATTTGTTCGATAATAGATTTAAAGCTCTTTAATTGTTCAGGCGTTGCATCTGTATTTAAATTAGCAAAGTGACGTTTGAAAAGGGATGCTTTTCCATCTTTATCGTACAATACACGTGACAATGTAACAGCAAGTTGATTGATTTGATTCATATTTTAACCTCCTTTCATTATATATATCGAAATAAAAAGGCAAAATGGTCAAAAAATTTAAAAAAATAATCTTAAACACTTTCATGTTACTTAAATATCATATATCATTAAATAAGAAACATTTAAGATGGTCAGAGGTGAATATATGAATCAAGTGGATCCAATTAGGGATATTAAAGAGATAAGAGCGATGTATGAAGTGTTAAGCCGTAAGTCTAAAAGAGATTATTTATTGTTTAAATTTGCTATACATACGGGTGTTAAGTTATCGGCGTTATTAAACCTTTGTGTAGCAGATGTTAAAGGAGAACATGATGATATAAAGGTGTATTGGTTAGAAGACCATGCGCCGAGTATTTATATAAAATTACCTGAAGCATTACGACAAGAATTATCACAATTTATTTCACAAGCACAATTGATGGATGATGAATTATTATTTCAATCGAATCGCACATTGAAAGGGCTCTCAAGACAGCAAGCCTATCGGATTATTCATGCTGCGGCAGATGAGTTAGGTATGCTACACATAGGGCTAACAACATTAAGGAAGACGTTTGCATATCATGCTTATCAGTCTGGCATTTCAATTTCAATTATTCAAAAATACCTTGGACACCAGACGACATTCGAAACGATGAAATTTATTGGTATTTCAACAAAAGCGAGTAAAACAACCATCGCTTTGAGTTTATAATTAAATAAAAAGGAGGAATAGGATGAGCTTATTATATCTATTTAGTGCTTTGTTAATCATAATGATTTTATTATTATTTACGTTAACGAATCACAAGTTACAACAACATGCCGGGCAATTTGTATTGATAGCACCAATCATTTCATCAATATACTTTTTGTGGCAAATACCACGAGTTATGCAAGGACATTTTGTAACGGTTAAAATACCATGGCTTACGCTATTAGATATTAATATCGATTTTAGAGTTGATGGTTTAAGCTTATTTTTTAGTTTATTAATATCATTGATCGGTTTAGCAGTTTTTTATTATGCGACACAATATTTATCTAAAGAACATGATAACTTACCACGTTTTTATATCTACTTATTATTATTTATGTTCAGTATGATAGGTGTTGTAACTTCTAATAACACAATACTCATGTATGTATTTTGGGAATTAACAAGTGTATCTTCATTCTTACTTATCGCGTATTGGTACAACAAGGGAGAAAGTCAATTTGGCGCTATACAATCATTTATGATTACAGTATTTGGTGGTCTTGCTTTATTAGCTGGATTTATAATGATTTATATAGTGACAGGGACAAATTCAATTTCTGAAATAATAGAACAAAGTGATAAATTAGCACAAAGTAATTTATTTATTCCTATTATTATCATGATATTATTAGGGGCATTTACAAAATCTGCACAATTTCCATTTCATATATGGCTTCCTAAAGCCATGGCAGCACCGACACCGGTAAGTGCATACTTACATTCAGCTACAATGGTTAAAGCGGGTATTTTTTTACTATTCAGATTTACGCCAGTATTGGGATTGAGTGATTTCTACATATACTGTGTTACATTTGTTGGTTTAATAACAATGCTATTTGGTGCAATTAATGCTACTCGCCAGTTTGATTTGAAGGGTATATTAGCCTATTCTACAATTAGCCAATTAGGGATGATTGTATCAATGGTAGGTCTTGGTGGGGGATTTGCACAACATCCCTCTGGAGAAGCTTCTAAGGTCTATGGATTAATACTATTTGCAGCATTATTTCATCTTATGAATCACGCGCTCTATAAAGGTGCGTTATTTATGGGGGTCGGAATCATAGATCATGAAACAGGGACACGAGATATTCGGAGATTATCAGGGTTAAGAAAGGTATTTCCTATAACACATATTGTCATGTTGCTTTCTGCATTATCTATGGCGGGTATACCCTTCCTAAATGGATTTTTAAGTAAAGAAATGTTTTTTGAAAGTTTAGTAAGTACAAATGAATTACCACAGTTTAATATTATACTTACTATAATTATCACAGCGATTGGAGTAGTGGCGAGCATATTTACGTTGATTTATGCTGTTTATATGATTAAAGAAGTTTTCTGGGGGGATTCTCAGCAAGCAGATCTACCTTTAAAATCGCCACACGAACCCTTTTTATTCACACTACCTTCTGCAATTATGATGATTTTGTTGCCGGTGATTTTTTTCATACCAAATCTATTTGGAGAATCAATCATTTTACCGGCATTACGAAGTATCACAATTGGAGAAAATGTAGATGAATTAGCGCCACATATTTCACAATGGCACGGTTTCAATTTACCCTTAACATTAAGTGCTATCGTCATTATAGTTGGCTTTATAGCAGCCCTTAAAATAGATTGGAAAAAATATGCCAATCATATTAAAGTGAAATCAATTACGGAAATTTACTTAGGTTCATATAAACATTTTGAACATTATTCAGGATATAGTATTCGTGGATTGATGAATAACCGTTTAAATCACTACATTACGTTAACACTACTGATTTTTATAATGATTGTAACTTACGGCATCATTGAAGCAGGATTTCCAAAAGTGCATCAAATTCATGTAAGTGAGTTTGGACCATTGGAAGTAATTACCCTCATCGTTGTATTTGTTCTAGGAATAGCTTTAACATTTATTCGTCAACGTTTAACGATGGTTATACTGAATGGCATTATCGGTTATTGTGTAACTATTTTCTTCATATTAATGAAAGCACCTGATTTAGCACTGACACAACTGGTTGTAGAAACAATTACTACAATATTATTTATTGTCAGTTTTTCAAGATTGCCAAACGTACCACGTACAAAAGTACATAAGAAACGTGAAGCAGTGAAGATTGTTGTTTCACTGATGATGGCAATTATCGTTGTGACGCTTGTATTTATTGCACAGCAAAGTGATTCAATGCCTACGATATCAACATTTTATCACGATGCATATAAATTAACAGGTGGTAAAAATATAGTGAATGCGATACTTGGAGATTTTCGTGCTTTAGATACATTATTTGAAGGACTGGTACTTATAATTGCTGGTTTAGGTATTTATACATTACTTAACTTTAAAGATAGGAGGGGTCAAGATGAAAGAGAATGACGTAGTATTACGAACGGTAACCAAAATTGTTGTATTTATACTATTAACTTTTGGTTTTTACCTGTTTTTAGCAGGACATAATAATCCCGGCGGAGGCTTTATTGGCGGTCTCGTATTTAGTTCAGCCTTTCTGTTGATGTTCTTGGCCTTCGATGTTAAGCAAGTATTAGTATCTTTACCGCTAGATTTTAGAATATTAATGATTACGGGATCTTTAGTATCATTTGCTACAGCAGTCATACCTATGTTTTTTGGTAAACCGTTCCTTTACCAAACAGATGCACATGTACAATTACCAATTTTAGGGGAAGTTCATCTAACGACGGTTACGCTATTTGAAGCGGGAATCGTATTAGCTGTTGTTGGTGTAGTTGTAACAGTAATGCTGTCCATTAGTGGTGGTCGCTCATGAATTTAATCTTATTATTAGTTATTGGCTTCTTAATATTTATTGGAACGTATATGATATTATCGGTCAATTTAATCCGTATTGTAATAGGAATTTCGATATTTACCCACGCAGGTAATTTAATTATTATGAGTATGGGACACTATAGTAAAAATATGTCTGAACCATTAATTGGAGAGGGGAACGAACATTTTGTTGATCCCTTATTACAAGCTATTGTACTAACGGCAATAGTCATTGGTTTTGCTATGACTGCCTTTTTATTAGTGCTTGTGTATCGAACATACCGTGTTACAAAAGAAGACGAAATTGATGTGTTGAGAGGTGATGATGACGATGATGATGAGTAATTTGTTGATTTTACCATTACTTCTACCTGCAGTGTGTGCTTTAGCACTAGTCTTCATACGTACACAAAGTAGATTATCTAGAATCTTTTCAATTGGTACTATGGCAGTGAGTACGATAATTTCATTATTGTTACTCGTTTATGTGATGTACAATAAGCCTATTGCTTTAGACTTTGGAGGATGGAAGGCGCCGTTTGGCATCCAGTTTGTAGGAGATTCGTTAAGTTTATTAATGGTAACAACCTCGAGTTTTGTTGTAACGCTAATCATGGCGTATGGTTTTGGGAGAGCAGAAAAAAGGGCGATTCGTTACTACTTACCAAGTTTTATTTTATTCTTAACAGTTGGTGTCATTGGTTCATTTTTAACAGCAGATTTATTTAATGTATATGTTATGTTTGAAGTAATGTTATTAGCTTCCTTTGTATTAATTACATTAGGGCAATCAGTAGAACAATTACGTGCAGCTATTATATATGTTGTCTTAAATATATTAGGATCATGGCTTTTACTTTTAGGTATTGGCCTATTATATAAATTAACAGGTACATTAAACTTTGCATTGGTGGCCCAAAGAATAGGTGAGATGGATAATCAAAGTTCAATAGTTATTGTATCTATGGTCTTCCTTATCGCATTTGGTGCAAAGGCGGCTTTAGTACTCTTTATGTGGCTTCCTAAAGCTTATGCAGTACTTAATACTGAGCTAGCGGCACTATTTGCATCGTTGATGACTAAAGTGGGAGCTTATGCTTTGATTCGTTTCTTTACATTAATATTTGATGAACATGATGGTATAACACATCCATTACTAGTATTTTTATCTTGTATTACAATGTTAATTGGTGCATTCGGTGTACTTGCTTATAAAGATATTAAAAAAATTGCTGCATACCAAGTCATTCTATCAATTGGTTTTATTATATTAGGACTAGGTTCAAATACTTATGCAGGAGTGAATGGGGCAATATTTTATTTAGCTAACGATATGGTCGTTAAGACGCTATTATTCTTCCTTATAGGAAGTTTAGTTTATATTACTGGATACAGGCAATACAGACACTTACATGGTTTAGCTAAACAAGAGCCGTTTTTTGGTGTAGCTTTTGTGATTATGATATTAGCTATTGGTGGCGTGCCACCATTTAGTGGCTTTCCGGGAAAAGTGTTTATATTTAAAGGTGCTATTGAAAATGGTAATTATATAGGGTTAGCGTTAATGATTATTACTAGTCTCATTGCGATGTTCAGTTTATTCCGTGTGTTTTTCGTGATGTATTTAGGCAATGAAAAAAAAGGCGAAGAAAAAATATTTAAAGCTATTCCTGTATACCGTAAGAGTCTCATAGCTATTTTAGTAGGCACGGTATTAGCAATGGGTATTATAGCGCCACTTATATTTAAAGTTACAGATAATGCTACACATTTAAATATGGATGATGGACGCTATGAAAAAGCGGTTAATCCTCATTTGAAGAAGGAGGCTAAATAATGAGACAAGTTTTACTTAACATTGTCATAGCTTTTTTATGGGTTTTATTTCAAGATGAAGACTCCTTTAAAGCATCTACCTTCTTCGCTGGCTATCTTATTGGATTGTTAGTCATTTATATATTACATCGCTTTTTTGGCCAACAATTTTATTTAAAAAAAGTTTGGGTAGCAATTAAGTTTTTAGTAGTATACCTGTACCAATTAATTACATCTAGTATTACAACAATTAACTATATATTATTTAAAACAAAGGATTTAAACCCAGGTTTAGTAACTTATGAAACAAAGTTAGATAGTGACTGGGAAGTTTCATTTTTAACAATATTAATTATAATTACTCCAGGGTCTACAGTTATAAGAATATCGAAGAAGAAGCAAAAGTTCTTTATACATGCCATTGATGTTTCAGATAAAGAAAAACAGAAATTGCTAAAAAGTATTAGACAATACGAAGGACTGATATTGGAGGTGACAGAATGATAGAATCTCTTATTGATTTTTTCATTACAAGCGCCTTAATTATATTCGGAATAGCATTATTATTAACGCTGTTCAGGTTAATTAAAGGACCCACAACTGCAGATAGAGTCGTAGCATTTGATACAGCAAGTGCAATTCTTATGTCAATTGTAGGCGTGTTAAGTATTGTATATGGGACATTTTCATTCCTAGATTCAATTTTACTTATTGCTATCATTTCATTTGTTAGTTCCGTGTCAATTTCCAGATATATAGAAGGGGGGCACGTGTTCAATGCAAATAACAAGCGAAATCGTTAATTTACTAGCTGCTTTTATGATGTTTTTAGGAAGTATTATAGCGCTAATAAGTGCGATTGGATTAATTAAGTTCCAAGATGTGTTTCTACGAAGCCATGCCTCGACAAAAAGTTCCACGCTTTCGGTTTTGTTAACGTTAGTAGGCGTTATTATTTATTTTATTTCTTCACAAGGTTATTTGAGTGTAAGATTAATTTTAGCGTTAGTGTTCATTAATTTAACAGCACCAGTTGGAGGGCATTTGATCTCACGTGCTGCTTATCGTACAGGAGCGTATATGTATCGCAAAAGTGATGCACCGAGACAAACCAATATTTTATTGAGTTCCACTGAGAATAATACATTTGATCAATTGAAAAAACGTGCACAAGACAGGGAAAAGCGTAGACGTGAAACATATGAAAAAGAGCAGGATTATTAGTGTATAGACAATAAAATGATTGAAAATAACAATCTCCTCACCAAAGTTGACACTCAAAAGTGCGCACTTTGTTGAGGGGATATTTTTTTGTGGAGAACGAATATATAATTTCACGACATAAAGAAAGTTGCAATTTTATTGTTAAATAGTAAAGGTATAACGAGTTGAATGTAATGATTTAAATTTAATAATTTTAAAAATACTACTTGAGAAGTGCAATACATTTAAGAAGTGGGTAAAAAAATGATAAAATAATATATATTTGTAATTGTGTTAATTTTTAAATTATTAGGCGAACAGTAAACCCTAAAGCTGTTTGTAAATAATCTATAAGGGTTTGGGACACATTATGTTCGTTAGAAGACAGTTTAATTTATGTTTCAACCTCAACAATTATGAAACAAATAATTTAGTTGAAAAGAGGTGAAACCTTGCAAATATTTGAAACGATTCTTGTTTTTTTAGCGTTAGTCATCGCTAGCTCCTTTGTGCATACTTTTCTTCCTAAAGTACCATTAGCTTTCATTCAAATCATTTTAGGTGTGTTGTTATATGTAACGCCGGTCCCTGTCGAATTTAATTTTGATTCTGAATTATTTATGGTTGCACTAATTGCGCCATTGCTGTTTGTTGAAGGAGTTAAAGTTTCGCGTGTGCACCTAAGGCGTTATATTAAGCCGGTATTAATGATGGCATTAGGATTAGTAGTTACCACTGTAATTGTAGTTGGGTTATTTGTTCATTGGATATGGCCAGATTTACCTATGGCTGCTGCCTTCGCACTTGCTGCAATTCTATGCCCAACTGATGCGGTAGCTGTTCAAGCAATCACTAATGGGAAAGTTTTACCAAAAGGTTCTATGACAATTTTAGAGGGTGAATCACTTCTAAATGATGCGGCGGGTATCATATCTTTTAAAATTGCTGTAGCTGCACTAGTAACAGGAGCATTTTCAATGGCAAACGCCATTGAACAATTTCTTATTTCGTCGATTGGTGGATTTATAGTTGGTATCTTAATCGGTGTTGCGCTAGTAAGGTTTAGGGTAACTTTATCTCGACGTGGCATAGAAAATATAAATATGTTTACATTTATTCAACTTGTTACACCTTTCATCACATATATAGTGGCAGAAATGTTCCATGCATCAGGTATCATTGCTGCTGTAGTTGCCGGTTTAGTGCATGGGTTTGAACGTGATCGTATTGCACAAGCACGTACCAGACTACAGATGAGTTATAATCATACTTGGAATATTTTGGGATATGCTTTAAATGGATTTGTCTTTACGATTTTAGGCTTTTTAGTGCCTGAAGTAGTGGGGAGAATTATAGAAAATGAACCACACAATTTAATGTTCTTAATTGTCGTTACATTTTTAATTGCATTAGCGATTTATTTATTTAGGTTCTTATGGGTTTTTGTATTATATCCATATTTTTATTTACCAGTCAGTCCGTTCCAAAAAATGATTTCTCATAATGAAAATGAAGATAATGCCACAGAATCACCACCGAGAAGAGGTATGTATGCTTTTATTATGTCATTATGTGGAGTTCATGGAACGATTTCGTTAGCCATAGCACTGACTTTGCCATACATGCTAGCAAATCACCACTCATTTATTTTTAGAGACGATTTACTTTTTATAGCATCAGGTATGGTTATTATCAGTTTGATTGTTGCACAATTTTTATTACCTTTAGTAACACCTACTGCTAAAAAACCTAAGGTACAAGGCATGAATTTCAAACAAGCACGTGTTTATATTTTGGAAAAAGTAATTGATAGTTTAAATCAAGCTTCTACAGTAGAATCTAGTTTTCAGTATGGAAATGTGATTAAAGATTATCATGATAAATTAGCATTCTTAAGAACAGTTGAGAATGAAGATGAAAACACGAAAGAATTGCAACGATTGCAAAAATTAGCTTTCGATGTTGAGAATAATACTTTAAATAGCTTGGTTGAGAATGGAGATATTACTACGAACGTATTAGATAACTATATGCGTTATTCAGAACGTACTCAAGTATATAAACAAGCATCTTTGATACAACGTATTAAAGTTGAAATTCGAGCCATGTGGTTAAAGAGAAGAATTAAAAATAAAGTTAAAACAAACGCTGCTTCTTCTTTATCTGTTGTAGATAACTTGCAAGAAATTTCAAATGTGATGCGTACGGTACATTATCGCGTAGTAAGCCGTCTTGCAAAAGAGACCACAGAAGATAATAAACTAGAAATAGGTATGATTTGTGATAGTTATCTGTTACGAACAGATAATTTAACGCCGTCCAATTTCTTTAATCCTAAACATGAAAATTCAATAACAAAAATTAAATTAACTGCGCTTAAAGAACAACGACGTGTATTAAATGAACTTGTTGAAGATGAAGAAGTAAGTGAAGTAACAGCTTTGAAAATACGAGAAGCTATAAATTATGATGAAATGGTTATTGTTGATAGTTTAACAGATTAAAATTTTAAATAGACATAAAAAAGCAGTTTTCCTAAATTGGAAAGCTGCTTTTTTGAGTTAAAACATTGTATTATCAATAACTTAAGAAAATAGTGCCTGTTCATATATGTGACTCTAAAAACTCCATCAACGGGGGGAGGAGCCAACCGTTGATGGAGTATGGGAGATGATTATAAGGCTTGAATACCACCATGCCGTACGTTTTAAGGAGGGTAACGTACGGCATGGGGCTATTCACCTACGAATGAGGTTAATAGCCTAAAACTTTTATTTCATGCTACCGTGAATCGTTTCGATATTTTCTTTCATCATATCGTAGTAAGAATCTCCTTTAGACCCTTTTTTACCAATAGAATCAGTGAATACTTCACCATAGATATCTTTCTTAGTCTCTTCGCTTAAACTTTGCATACTCTTATGATCTACACTTGTTTCAACAAGTAAGTGTTTTAAGTTGTTATCTTTAACGAATTCAATGGCTTGTTTCATTTGTTCAGGTGTACCTTGTTTTTCAGTGTTAATTTCCCAAATATAACCTGGTTTAATATCATACTGTTTAGAGAAATATTTAAAGGCACCTTCACTTGTTATCATGGCACGTTCATTTTTCGGAATGTCATTAAATTTTTCGTGACTTTCTTTGTTAAGCGCCTCTAATTTAGCGATGTAATCTTTACTGTGACCTTGAATATCATCCGCATGTTTCTCGTCATGCTTTAGTAATGTATCTCTAATTTTCTCAACATATTTTATACCATTTTCTAAGCTTAACCATGCATGAGGGTCTTGTTTAGACGCATCACCTTCAGCATCATTTAAATATAATGGCTTAACATTTTCAGAGACTTTTACTACAGAGCTATCATCAGGTGATTTATCTGCTTGTGCCAACGCTTTATTAAACCAACCGTTACCTGTTTCTAAATTTAAACCATTGTAAAATACAATGTCAGCATCAGTTAAAGCTTTAATGTCTTTAGGTTTCACCTCATATTCATGCGGATCTTGTCCAATTGGAACAATACTGTGAATTTCAATGTTATCACCCGCTGTATGTTTGACCATATCGTATAATATAGAATTAGTTGTAACTATTTTTAGTTTTTCATTAGAGGAAGTATCGTTTTTATGATTGCTACACGCACTTAAAAAAAGTAAGAAAATAAGAGCGAGTGATATTAATTTTTTCATGAAACCTGTCCCTTCTTGTTGAAAAGTTGTAATTTGTTGCATATAAAAATAATAATGTAAATAAAGAATGCACATAATACAATTGTGGCACCACTAGGTATGTTATATACATAGCTGAAATAGAGACCTACAATAGCACTAATGGTACTTATGACACTTGAAATAATCATCATGGTATGTAATTTTTTTGCAATTAAAAATGCAGCTGAAGCGGGTGTGATTAATAAGGCAACAACTAAAATAATACCTACAGTTTGAATGCTAGCAACTGTTACAAGAGACAATAAGAGCATTACAAAATAGTGTATTAATGTAGTGTTTAAACCGCTCATTCTACTAAATATTGGATCAAATGTAGATACCATCAATGGTCTGTAAAAGACGATGATTAATAACATGACTATGATACCGACAACAATCGTTGACCAAAATGTAGAATGTGTAACTGCTAGTAAGTTACCAAATAAAATATGATATAAATCTGTAGAACTATTAATAAGGCTAATTAAAATAACTCCCGTTGCTAAAAAAGCAGTGAAACTTATACCTATGGCAGCATCGGGTTTAGTTTTACTACTCTTGGTAATAAACCCTATAAAAATACTAGCAATCATGCCCGTGACTAACGCACCAATAAACATTGGTATGCCGAATAGGAATGATAAGGCAACACCTGGTAAAACAGCATGGCTCATAGCATCCCCCATAAGCGAGAGACCTCTAAGTACGATGAGGCAACCAACTGTACCACATATGATTCCCACGACGATAGAAATAATAAGCGCATTGCTTAAAAATTGATAATCAAATAAATGGTTAAAAAACTCCATGTTAAGTTACGTCCTTTCTAATGCATTTAAGTCATGCCATTTTGAATCGGAGCATTTAAAAATGTATGATTCAAATGTTCTGGTTTCATGGCAGTAACACTATCTCCAAAATAGCGAATGGATTTATTTAATAGGATGACACGATCAAAGTAAGTTTCAGCCTTCGATAAATCGTGATGAACGATTAAGAGTAACTTTCCTTCTTTTTTTAGTTGTCTTAATTGAGACATAATGATTTCTTCACTATGGAAGTCAATACCAACAAAAGGTTCGTCCAATAAATATAATGTACTCTCGGTCATTAATGCTCGAGCAACAAGTACACGCTGTAATTGGCCACCACTTAATTCAGATATTTGACGGTGTCTTAAATCTTCTAATTCCAAAGTTTTCATCAATTGATTTAATTTGGTTTTAGTTTCTACATTTACCCATTTAAACCACCCAATATCTTTGTATGCTCCTGATACAACGACATGTTCCACATCAATTGGAAAATCCAAATCAATATGTGCTTTTTGTGGAATGTAGGTAATAGACTTTAAACTATTTTCGACAGGGGTTTTATTTAAATGTGCTGTTCCAGTCGATTTAAATTCACCTATAATTGATTTGAGCAGTGATGATTTACCCGCACCATTTGGCCCCATAATTCCAATGATTTCACCTTGAACAGGGATGTCCAGATTAATATGTTGTAAGATCAATTTATTACCTAAAGTGAGATTTAAATCTTTAATTTCTAACATATTAGCCCTCCTTAATTTAATTTTTAGGTTAACCTAATTTAATTAATCATATACTATGAACTTTTAGCGTGTCAAGTCAATTCATGGTATAATAAGGTCAATGAGTTGAGAGGTGAGATAATGCTAACTGAAGAAAAAGAAGATTATTTGAAGGCGATTTTAACACATGATGGCGACCGTTCTTTCGTTTCAAATAAGACACTATCCCAATATTTAAACATTAAGCCGCCATCCGTCAGTGAAATGGTGAATCGTTTAGAGAAGTCGGGATATGTAGAAACAAAACCGTATAAAGGCGTACAACTTTCTAAGGAAGGTTTAACATATACATTAGATATTATTAAGCGACATCGCTTACTAGAACTCTTTTTAATAAAGATCCTGCAATATAATTGGGAAGAAGTGCATCAAGAAGCAGAAGTTTTAGAACATAAGGTTTCTCATTTGTTTGTGGAGCGCTTGGATAAGTTATTAGATTATCCAAAGACATGCCCACACGGAGGCGTTATCCCTCGCAATAATGATTATAAAGAGATTTATACAACGAATTTATTATCATATGAAGCAGGGGACAAAGTAACGGTTAAACGTGTGAGAGATCGAACAGAATTGTTAGTTTATCTTACGAGCAAAGACATTTTAATTGGAGAAGAAATTACGCTTATTAATAAAGATGACACAAATAAAGTGATTATTGTACAAAAAGAAGAAAATATCACTATTTTAAGTTATGATAACGCAGCTCATATATATGTAGAAAAATAGAAATGCTCTTTTTGAAAGTGCTGAGTTGTGGTTGCCTTTTTTATAAATAAAAGGCATAGAATATTATAGTAATACAAGAAAAAGCATGGTATTTATGTAAGAGACATAAATACCATGCTTTTTAGTTAGCTAAAAAATAGGAAAGAAATAGTTGGTAGACAGTGAATAAATTGATAGTAATCCAAATTATACTATATAAAAACGTAGGGATACGTGTTAATTCTTTTAAAGTACTGCCATCCCATGATATAGATTGTTGTGAAAAAGTAAGTCTAAAAATAGTCCAAGATGATTGTAGGACCTCACCTAACAACACAGCTAATATGAAATGATAAGTAATTGTTAAGATATAGAACATCATAAAGTGATTATCATTTTGAAATAATAAGTAAAGCAATGTAAAAAGTAAAATAATCATAATGATTGGAACTAACTTTCGTGAAGTTAATATTAAAAAATAAACAAAGATTAATAAGTAGGATGCTATAAATAAGCTAGGATATTGCGTATCTATAGCCCAAAACCCTAGTAGTAACATGAGTGGCGGCATTACATAACCACCAAAAGTTGTGATAGTTTGGCCAAGACGATGTTTTGATTGTGTAATAGCATATCCTTGTTGAGATGTTTCCATCCGCTCGGTAGGAGAGGCTACAATAACTAGATCCTTTGCTTTTCCACCACTAATTTTATTGAATAATATATGCCCGAATTCATGTGTGAGCACTGGTATATAATTCAAATAGATATCTAAAATACGATTTATAGGTTTGTTGCGGTAGTTATGAATAATTATGTATAGTAATGCTACCAATATCACCCAGTAAAGATTGAGTTGGATAGCGAAACTGAAAAATTCATGTAGTTTTGTCATAGTATAACCTCGATTTAAATTTTCAAAAGCATGTATACATTAGCTTTAAATTTTTAACATATATTTTAGTATAAAGTATTGTTGATGAGAAAGCATTTAGACTTTGGATGTATATTTTATCTGAGCGCTCTTGAATCATTACATTTTTATATGTGTTAAGCAGGTCATGTGTTAAAATTACAATAATTAAAATAAAGATTAATCAATTATAAGATATATTGAGTTAGGAGCATATGCATAATGACAGAAAGCAACAAGCTGAACAAGGTTGATATTTTATCAGTATATTTTGATAATGTCACTTTAATCGATATGCAAGAAAATATTAAGCAATTTTTCTTATCAGAAGCAAAAGATAATTTATTTATCGTTACTGCTAATCCTGAAATCGTAGACTATGCTACTGAGCATAATGAATATCGTAATTTAATTAATCGTGCTGATTATGTTATTCCTGACGGGACAGGTGTTGTTAAAGCCTCTAAATTATTGAGAACACCAATTAAAGAACGTGTTCCCGGTATTGAAATGATGGAAAGCTGTTTGGAAATTGCTAACGATAAACAACAAAATGTATTTTTATTAGGTGCAGAAAATAATGTTGTCATACAAGCGAAACAAAGATTGGAACAAAAGTACCCTAATATCAATTTTGATTTCCATCATGGCTTTTTTGATTTCTCAGATGAAGAGGTGTTGGAACAAGTGATATCTTTTAAACCAGATTATATATTTGTTGGTATGGGCTATCCTAGACAAGAACAATGGATTGAAAGTTATACGGAGTGTTTTAATCAAACTGTTTTGATGGGCGTTGGAGGCTCTCTAGAAGTGTTTAGCGGAACTAAAAAAAGAGCGCCTATGCTATTCAGACGTTTAAATATAGAATGGATTTATCGAGTGATTATAGATTGGAAAAGGTTAGGTAGATTAAAATCTATTCCTAAGTTTGTTTTTAAAGTTATTAAAGTAGCGATAAAAAAATAAAAATTAAAAGCGTGAATTCCAATTAGTACTAACTGGAATTCACGCTTTTAATCAATCTGATAAGTTATATGTGATAATTTACTTTTACTTAACCACAAATCTTGAGTTATCTAACTCGCTTCTAAATTTCTTTTGTTCAGCTTTTGAACGTTTTTTGAAGTTATTCAAGAATTTTTCATACTCTGGCAATACTTCTTCTAATTCCCCGTATTGTTTGAGTTTTCCACCTTCAATCCAAGCGATTTTAGTACAGAATTCACGAACTTGTTTCATATTGTGGCTTACAAAGAAAATTGTTTTCCCTTGGGCTTTATATTCGAAAATTTTGTCTAAACATTTTTGAGCAAACGTTTGATCACCAACAGATAGCGCTTCATCAATTACTAAGATGTCAGGGTTTGTAGTAATATTAATTGAGAAACCTAATTTTGCGCGCATACCACTAGAATATTTTTTAACGGGTTGGTAAATAAATTCACCTAATTCACTGAATTCAATAACTTGTGGCGTCAATTCTTTAATTTCTTTTCTTGAGAAGCCCATACAGAGCATTTTAAATTCAATGTTTTCGACGCCAGTTAATTGACCATTTAGGCCAGCATTGATAGCGATAACGCTTACGTCACCATCACGCTGAATGTTGCCTTCAGTAGGTGATAAAGATCCACCAATCATATTGCTTAAAGTAGATTTCCCAGAGCCATTGATGCCTACAAGGCCAATGACATCGCCTTCATAAGCTTTTATGGATAGGTCATTCAAAGCGTAAAATGTTTTGTTCTTATGAAAAGGTACAATAGCATCCTTTAAACGCTCTTTATTATTACGGTAAATACGATACTCTTTAGTTACATGTTCAATGTTAACCGATACATTCATAATTTAACCTTCCTTATTTACAGTTACTTCAAGTATATTATATATTATATTAGTTGTTAAATTTATTAACCTATTGTAAAGTAAGTGAGTACAATTTAACGATTTTAACTCTTATACAGTTGTTAAATTTTACTGAATTTAGGATGTAAAATCAACTATAAAGATAAAATAAATGGAAATATAAAAAATAAAACAACTTTTATTTTGTTTTCACTAGCTTTTGTTTTCATCTTTAGTATACAGATTAATATATTCATAGCATATCTAATAGTGGAAATTTACGAAAGTAAAGAATTGTTGTTATGATAGGGAACAAGTCGTATATTAAACTTGAATGCTTTATTGTCATGAGAAAATAGTGATAAAGTCAAATCGATTGAAAGTGTGGTTTAGTTAAATGAATGCAGTTTGGGTAGTTTTGAAGGAGCATTTAAAAAATTTCTATCTTATTCAAAGGTTAGCGCAGTTCCAATTAAAAATTTCTAATACGAATAACTATTTGGGAATGGCGTGGGAATTAATTAACCCAGCATTACAAATAATGGTTTATTGGTTTGTATTTGGTTTAGGAATTAGAAATAATGGTCCAGTAGACGGCGTTCCATTTATTTATTGGTTACTTGTAGGTATTAGTATGTGGTTCTTTGTAAACCAAGGTGTTTTAGAAGGTACCAAAGCGATAGCGACGAAATATAATCAAGTGGCTAAGATGAACTTTCCACTGTCAATTATACCTTCATATATCGTTATGAGTAGGTTCTATGGGCACATTGCATTATTAGCAGTGGTCATTTTATTGTGTATGTTATCAGGTTTTTATCCAACAATATATACATTACAGTTATTGCTTTATGTGCCATTCGCTTTAATTCTCACAACAACCATAGCTTTGTTTACATCTACTTTAGGTGTATTAGTTAAAGATACACAACAGGCGATTCAGGCTTTAATGAGAATGGTATTTTTCGCATCATCTATTTTAATTGTACCACCAGAAGGTATTGTTAAAGATGTAATGCAATTAAATCCAATATACTATTTAGCAGAGGCTTATCGCTCTGCAGTGTTACATAAAGAATGGTATTTTATTACGCATTGGGAACTAACATGCTATAACTTGTGTATTATACTGCTATTATTTATGGTAGGTTCTTTCCTACACATGCGGTACAGAGATCATTTTGCAGACTTTATGTAAGAGGCATAATCAGTTACTTGGTTAGATAGATGAATGGAATTTTAAATGATTATATAGATATCCTTTAATGACTTGTGTAGAGTCGTTAAAGGATTTTTCTATAATTTTAACTATAAGATAGATATAATATAAGGAATGGAATTCATAATTCAAGTTGGCGGTGGAAATTTTGAGGCAAATAATTAAAAAACTTTATATGACTATTATTAGTTTTTTAAATTTAATTTATAGTAGAAAAAAAGTACAAGACCATCATATTGCTGTGATCATGACGTTTGCAGAAGATGTGCTACCAATTATAGAAGCATTAAATAAAAAAGGTTATCAAATTACTGTTATCAGTAAAGAAGAAAATAGAAGATATATTCAACCATTTGAAAATGCAACATTTATACCTGCAGGAAACAAACAAGTTTTCAAACATATAAAGGCCTTAAGTATAGCAAAAATAATGATTATAGATACTTATTATTTAATGTTAGGTGGTTTTAAAAAGAAAACGAATCAGACCGTTATCCAAACTTGGCATGCTGCAGGCGCATTAAAAAATTTCGGGCTGACAGATCACCAAGTTGATTTATCCAATAAACATATGGTTAATCAGTATAGAAAAGTGTATCAAGCTACAGATAACTATTTAGTTGGGGGAGATGCCATGGCCACTTGCTTTAAAAATGCTTTTGAAGCAACAGATGATCAATTCTTAAAAACAGGTTTGCCGAGACTTGTGCCTTATAGCACTATAGATATTGTAAAAAAACAACAAGAATTAAAAATTCAATATGGCATAGAGGGCAAAGTCGCGATATATGTCCCTACGTATCGAGAACATCAACAATCTAATCGTGATATTGATAAGGAGAGATTCGAATCAGAATTACCTCATTATACTTTATTGAATAAACTACATCCATCTATTGCAAGTGATGATCAAACAGAAATAGATTTACAATCTTTAATGATTATGGCAGATATCATTATTAGCGATTATAGTTCATTAGCGATAGAAGCGAGTCTGTTAAATAAACCCACATTATTTTATGTTTATGACGAACAACGGTACGAGAAAGAACGTGGTTTAAATGAATTTTATAATGACATTCCAAGTCAATATAAAGTTTATGACGAAATGCAATTAGTGGAAAAATTAAAAGAAGATTCAGTACCTTTAGTGCCATTATTTAAGTCGTGGCATGAATACAATAGTAAAGATAGTTTGGAACAAGTCGTTAATTATATAGAGAAAATGGTGAAAGTATGAAAATATCAATAATAATTCCTGTATATAATGCAGCACATACGTTGCGTAGAGCTATTGCTTCAGTAGATACCAAACATCAATACGAAATTATATGTATTAATGATGGCTCTACTGATGAGAGTGCAATGCTTCTAGAACAGTTGCAAAAAGAATATAAGAATATTGTCTGTATAAATCAAGAAAATCAAGGAGCTGCAGCAAGTAGAAATAAAGGATTATCATGTATGACCGGTGATGTATTTATGTTCTTAGATGCAGATGATGAGTTTTTACCAAGTCGTATTGATTTTATGGCAGATTATTATCAACAGGATGAGCATGTTGACATCGTTATTGGCCAAATAGCTAGAGAAAATAATGGTGAATGGCAGACCATTGCAACACACCAGGCTATACAAAAGCAAGAAAAAGTAAGTTTAGCGCAATGTCCAGAAATCATGCAGTCCATCGGTCCGGGCGGTAAAATGTTTAGTAATAAATACGTTGATATACGATTTGATGAAGACATTGTATTTTGTGAAGAACATCAGTTTATGATTCAAGCGTATAAAAAAGCAAGAGACATACAACTTTTACCGAATATTGTTTATGGTTACAATGAAGTTGAAGGCTCTGTTACCGATCAACGTGCAGAGCAATTTGAAATTTATATAAGAGATGCAATAAATGTAAGGGCACGTGTTATGGAGACTTTATTGTTGCCTGAAGAACGAATATACTATAGCTACCGTATGGATGAATTAATTGTCAGTTATTTGTTACAAGCACATTTGATGAAACACAAGGCAATTACACAACAATTATTGCAAACGGTAATCACATATATAAAAACAATGCAATCAACAGATTATTCTGGTGAGGCGCTGTTTAGAATTGTGAGTGTCCTTGAACGTGGAGGTAGCAACTGGACTAAATCACTTTACACTCAATGGAGAGAAGCGTTATTGAGCGTGGGTATAGGCAGACCTAGCTATTATCGTTTTAAAGTGGAAATATTACCGAGGCGTGCAAAATTTAGAGGAAAAATGAAATTGAAGCAGTATTTGAAACGATGAATTTTTGCAGAATTCGTAAACTTTGTATCAATATGCTATAATTTTTAAAAATGTAAAATTAAAATAAAATTTTTGTTAAGGAGTAAATAAAAATGAAACGTGTTATTACTTATGGAACGTATGATTTATTACATTACGGTCACATTGAATTATTAAGAAGAGCAAGAGAGATGGGCGATTATTTAGTCGTTGCACTTTCTACAGATGAATTTAACCGTGTTAAAAATAAGAAATCTTATTATAATTATGAACAACGAAAAATGATGTTAGAGTCTATTCGTTATGTTGACCTTGTTATTCCAGAAAGCGGATGGGGACAAAAAGAAATAGATGTTGAACGTTTTGAAATAGATAAATTTGTTATGGGCCATGATTGGGAAGGTGAGTTTGACTTCTTAAAAGATAAATGCGAAGTTACTTATTTAAATCGTACAGAAGGTATTTCTACAACTAAAATTAAAAAAGAACTTTATGGCGATTCAGAAAAATAAAGATTATTCTTTTTTGAATAGTAAAATGAGTAGCTTTAAATGAAAAATATGATATAAATCTTAAAGGTTTAGTAGACGCATGATATTCGAACTTACAGTATATCGTGCGTCTTTTTTTTTATCACATAGAATGTATAATGTATTGTTAAGTTAGAGAACGATATGAGTGAGGCATTGCACCATCAAAGTTATACTTAAACAAATAAGAATGTTCAAAATTGTGAAATTTCAAGCATAAAAAAGTACACCTCTATTTTAAATAGAGGTGTACTTTTATTTTGAAGATGATTATATATTAGCGTGTTTTGCTTGTTGTGAGACGTAGCTTATTTTAATGATGAACTAGAGTGAAGGTTTCTGTTTACTTTTTCTTTTTTCTTTTTTTAACCATATCGATGATTAAAAAAATTATAATAGCGAGTGCTGCAATGATAAACAATGTTCCTATTAATGTTAATAATGGATGCTCATCCCATGAAGATTTTACAATTGTTGTCGCTTTGTGTACAAGCGGCTTATTAACATCTACAGATGGAGGGCCATATTTACTAGAAATAAAGTCACGGTCGTATTCAATATGTACTTTACCGTCCTCTACAACAAATTTGTAATCTTTTTTGGTGAAGTCGCGTGGGAGGACATCGTAAAAGTCTTTCTCTACAAAATACGTATGACCATTAATCTTATGTTCTCCTTTAGCTAATATCTTTTGATATTTGTACTGATCAAAGGACATATTCATTAATGCATTTCCCATCATATTACGTTGTTTTTCTCCACCGAGATTATCATAATTGCCTGCTCCCATAATGGTTTGAACAATTCTAAACCCATCACGCTTAGTAGTAATTGTATGATTATAGTCTGCTTGATCACTTGAGCCAGTCTTCAAACCATCAGTCCCTTTTAGACTCATGTCTGCACCTTCAAGTGAATGGTTGAAGGTGTAATAAGTTACACCGTGTTGGGTTGGAGCAAGTTGCTTAGTGAAATATAAAATTTTAGGTGTATCTTTAATCGTGCGTTGTGCTAAAATATCGAAATCTTTTGCTGTAGATGTTGTACTATCCTCAGCTTGGTATTTCTTTGGCACGAAATCTTTCAATTGTTTATTTTCAGCACCAGTAGGGTTAACAAAGTGTGTATCTTTCATACCTATAGACTTAGCTTTCTCGTTCATCTTATCAGTAAAGTCAGAAGTATTCCCAGATACTTCATTTGCTAAAATTAAAGCAGCGGCATTACTAGAAGCTGAAACAGTAATTTGTAGCAATTCTTTAATAGTATAAGTTTCTCCAGGATATAATTTTGTATTGCTTAATTCTGGTAGGGTAGACATACGATAATGGTCATCTGTAATAGTAACTTTATCGTTTAAGGACAAATCTCCCTTTTTAATAGCTTCAAGTGTTAGGTACATCGTCATCAGCTTGGTCATTGATGCGGGATACCATTCTTTATTCATATTATATTGATAAAGAACTTGTCCCGATTGTGCAATGTTAACTGCGCCCTCAGGCTGATAGTTGTCAGATACATTATAACCATATTGATTTGCTGCTTGAGTAGGCGTTACTGTTTCGGCATCTGCAAAAGGTGTTATAATTGTACTGGCAAAGAGTGCAGTTACAATTGTCAGAACTAACTTTTTCATAATTACATTCCTTCTTACATATTCAATTTTTTGTATAATAGATTTATTTTAGCATATTGAAGTACTATTTAAAAATTTTATATCTAGCTTATGATGTATAATGTTGTGTAAAATATGTTATATATAAGTAGTAAGAATATATAATAAATATTTAAGTGGAAAATTTAATTAATATATCGTTTAACTGCTTTTTAAAGCAGAGTAAAGATTTTTGAAAATATTTTAGAAGAGGTATCAGACATGAATCAAAAAAATCCATTATTTTATTTGTTTAAAAGATTATCATGGCCGACTGGGCTTATAGTTATTGCTGTGCTCATTTCATCTTTAGGAAGTATTACAGGACTAGTCGTACCATTTTTCACGGGTAAACTTGTAGATAAGTTTTCTTTTGAAAATTTTAATTGGGGCTTTGTAGTTGCATTTATAGCAATATTTATATTGAACGCTTTATTGAGCGGTCTAGGGTTATATTTATTAAGTAAGATTGGTGAAAAAATAATATATGCGATTCGTTCGATTTTATGGAAACATATTATTCATTTGAAAATGCCATTTTTCGATCAAAATGAAAGTGGACAATTAATGAGTCGTTTAACAGACGATACTAAAGTCATTAATGAATTTATATCCCAAAAGTTACCGAACTTATTACCTTCTATTTTAACAATTATAGGTTCTTTAATTATGTTATTTGTGATGGATTGGAAAATGACATTACTGACCTTCATTACTATTCCAATTTTTGTGTTAATCATGATTCCATTAGGTAAAGTGATGCAAAATATATCTAAAAAAACTCAGGCAGAAATTGCTAATTTTAGTGGTTTGCTCGGTCGTGTATTGACAGAGATGCGTTTAGTAAAAATATCAAGTACAGAACATTTAGAGTTAGATAATGCACATAAAAACTTAAAAGAAATCTATTTTTTAGGTTTAAAACAAGCAAAAATTACTGCAATTATTCAGCCGATTTCTGGTTTGATTATGTTATTAACTATTGCTATTATATTAGGTTTTGGTGCGATTAGAATATCGACGGGTGCTATTACGGCAGGTACATTAATTGCCATGATTTTCTATGTTATTCAATTGTCTACGCCATTAATCAACTTATCGACATTAGTTACTGATTATAAAAAGGCTGTAGGAGCGAGTAGTCGTATATATGAAATTATGGAAGAGCCAACAGAACCATTATATTTAACGCAAGAAGATGTAATTAAAGATGGAGATTTAACCTTTAAAAATGTCGATTTTAAATATGATGTTAAACCTATATTAAAAGATGTATCTTTTAATATTCCACACAGTAAGGTGACTGCATTTGTAGGTCCGTCAGGGTCAGGTAAGAGTACAATATTTAATATTATTGAACGAATGTATGATATTGAAAAAGGGGATATATCTTATGGTGATAAATCGATATACGACATATCTTTAGTAGATTGGCGTGAAAAAATTGGCTATGTTATGCAATCTAACGCTTTAATGAATGGTACGATTAGAGATAATATTTTGTATGGTATTAATCGAGAGGTAACGGATGAAGCATTAATCCATTATGCACGTTTAGCGAATTGTCATGAATTTATTGAACAGTTTGACGATGGCTATGATACCCTCGTCGGCGAGAGAGGATTGAAGCTGTCAGGTGGTCAGCGTCAACGTATAGATATTGCACGAAGTTTTGTTAAAAATCCAGATATTTTATTGCTCGACGAAGCAACAGCAAATTTAGATAGTGAAAGTGAACGTAAAATTCAAGACGCATTAGAGGAATTAATGGAAAATCGTACAACCGTGGTTATTGCGCACAGACTTTCGACTATTAAAAAGGCAGAACAAATTATCTTTATAGATGGTGGAGAAGTCACTGGGAAAGGTACGCATCAAGAATTAATGGCATCACACAAAAAATATCAACAATTTGTAAATACTCAAAACTTAGCAGACTAAAAAATGGTAATTACAAATAAATAGACCATAAATGTATTCGGTTTCACCCTAAAACACGTATGTTAAATGCTTTTTTTAGGTTACTTTAGATTGTTAATCGAACTTTGAAATAGTTATTTTCACTAAAGTACATACATGCTATAATTATTGTGAATTATTCAAAGAAGCATTGGATGAGAAGTGTGGTCATTAATATTTGTAAATTATATTTATTTAAATAGATAGAAGGGTTAAGGTGCGCATATTAACTATGGTTTAGGAATGAGTTCAAGTTATTTTGGATTGACTATGTGTTTATCTTAACTTTTCTAATACATAACGACGAATTATTTTCAAAAATTCTTTGCTGTCCTTGATATAAAATAGAAATGGTGGGTGTATTATGTTTTTAGTAATTAACATAATTGGTTTATTTGTGTTCTTAGGGATTGCCGTATTGTTTTCTAGAAATAGAAAAAACATACAGTGGACATCTATTGGAATACTTGTCATTTTAAACTTATGTTTAGCGTGGTTCTTAATTTATTTTCCTTGGGGGAAAAGCGGCGTACAAGGATTAGCGAATGGTATTTCTTGGATGATTGATTCTGCACACGCAGGTACTGGATTTGCGTTTGCAAGTTGGGTTAAACCTGGTGCAATGGATATGGCAGTAAGCGCGTTATTTCCAATACTATTAGTAGTACCATTATTTGATATTTTGATGTATTTAAATATATTACCTAAAGTTATAGGCGGTATTGGTTGGGTTCTAGCAAAAATCACACGCCAACCTAAATTTGAGTCATTCTTTGGTATTGAAATGATGTTCTTAGGAAATACAGAAGCTTTAGCAGTGTCTAATGAACAGTTAAAACGTATGAAAGAAACGCGTGTATTAACTGTAGCCATGATGTCTATGAGTTCTGTATCAGGCGCAATTGTAGGTGCATACGTTTCTATGGTTCCTGGAGATTTGGTATTAACTGCGATTCCATTAAATATTATTAATGCTATTATCATAACTTCGATATTAAATCCTGTTACATTAAAGGAAAAAGAAGATATTATTTATAGTATTCAAAATAATGAAGTAGAGCGTCAGCCGTTCTTCTCATTCTTGGGAGACTCAGTACTAAATGCAGGTAAATTAATTTTAATTATTGTTGCATTTGTTATTAGTTTTGTAGCATTATCTGATTTAATCGATCGAATCATTAACTTAATTACAAGTATTGCAGCTGGTTGGATAGGAATCAAAGGAAGTTTTGGTTTAGATCAAATCTTAGGTGTATTCATGTATCCATTTGCTTTATTGTTAGGTTTACCGTGGGATGAAGCGTGGATAGTTGCTCAACAAATGGCTAAGAAAATCGTTACAAACGAATTTGTAGTAATGGGTCAAATTAAAGATGTAATTGATTCTTATTCGCCTCATAGACGTGCAGTACTGACGACATTCTTAATTTCGTTCGCAAACTTCTCTACAATAGGAATGATTGTTGGAACATTAAAAGGCATAGTTGATAAAAAAACTTCGGACTTCGTATCTCAATATGTTCCAATGTTACTGTTATCAGGTATTCTTGTATCATTAATGACAGCTGGTTTTGTAGGATTATTTGCTTGGTAACTAGAAATAATAGAATTATAAAAAACTGGTGTGGACCTTAATGAGGTTCTACATCAGTTTTTTATTACAATGAATGTGTATGTTATATATTGAGGTAAATTTTTAAAAGACAAAAATAAAGCCAAGTGAATGAAGTGAGGAGACACATTCATCATTACTTGGCTTTTACGGGAAATGAATTAATTGTATATTAGTAGTAAGGACTAGGTACTATTAATATACTCGAGCAAAAATTGTTTTGTTTGTTACTATAAACAACACAAAGGAGATGGCTTCTTATTGGCTATCAATAAGAAGATAAATTTTATTATAGCAAAGTAGTTTGTATAAGTAAATCGAAAATTCAGAATTTTTAAAAATTAAATTCGGTCGCTAATTAAGGGGCAATACATTCAATTTTATAGAAAAATAGATAATCATTTATTCATAATGATATTGTGGTATGTGTTGATATTTGCTAACATTCAATTGATTGAACCAAATAAAAGGAGGTTGTGTAGGTGAATAAAACAGCGCGTGATTTAATATTAATTGTTTTCGGATCGTTTGTATTCTCAGCAGGCGTAAATACATTTATTATATCTGCTGATTTAGGTGAAGGAGGCGTGACTGGTTTAGCAATTGTACTTTACTATGCCTTTCACATTTCTCCAAGTATCACTAACTTCGTATTAAATGCCGTACTTATTGCTTTAGGCTATAAGTTTTTGAGTAAGCGAAGTATGTACTTAACAATTGTTGCGACTATATTAATATCAGTATTTCTAGAGGTGACTGAAAGTTGGCATATTGAAACTGGAAATTTACTAGTCAATGCAGTTTTTGGTGGCTCGTGTGTTGGTCTAGGAATTGGTGTTATCGTACTAGCGGGTGGTACAACTGCAGGTACTACGATCTTAGCGAAAATAGCTAATAAATACTTAGATGTCAGCACGCCATATGCTTTATTGTTTTTTGATTTAATTGTAGTAGTTATTTCTTTAACGGTGATACCTATTGCCAGTGCCTTAGTCACAGTAATCTCATTATATATTGGCACAAAAGTAATGGATTACGTTATTGAAGGTTTAAATACGAAAAAAGCAATGACCATTATTTCAAGTAAACCTGATGAAATTGCGAAGGTTATTGATGAACAGGTTGGACGTGGACTTACTATACTCAATGGTAGGGGCTATTTTTCAAAACAAGAGAAAGACATACTTTATGTCGTTATTACAAAGACCCAAGTCACAAAGGCCAAACGTTTAATTAGAAAAATAGATGATGATGCCTTTTTAGTCATTCATGATGTACGCGATGTATATGGTAATGGTTTTTTAATAGATGAACACTAATTTAATTACGATGTACAAATAATTTGCGATGCCTTGTCTTTTGGTTTTTTTACCAAGAAACAAGGCTTTTTTAAAACAAAATAATCTTTGGCATCATAATATGATCATTCTACGACTCAAAATTATAATTCACTAGATTTTCCTTCTGGGCATAGTAACTGTAATTAATAATTATAGTAATAATATTTGATAGTCAATATTAGTAAAAAATGATATAATGACACCTGTGATAATGATTATCATTTACAAAAATTAATTGAAAATAAAATAAATATATTGTCGTAAATCATAAAATGAAATTATAGATAAAGAATTATGCTTATTATAAGGAAGAAGGGAACTTATGAACCGTTTATTAGGAGAGCAAGTTACTATAGGTTATGGAGATAATGTCATTGTAGATAATTTAGATATTCATATTCCTGATGGGAAAATCACTTCAATAATTGGGCCTAACGGTTGTGGGAAATCAACGTTATTAAAAGCGTTGTCGCGTTTATTGCCAATTAAAGATGGTCAAATAAAATTAGATGGTGAAAGTTTGCATGCGCAATCTACAAAAGATGTAGCTAAAAAAATTGCAATTTTACCGCAATCCCCAGAGGTTGCAGATGGATTGACAGTCGGAGAATTAGTTTCATATGGTCGTTTTCCACATCAAAAAGGTTTTGGTCGATTGTCTGCTGAAGATAAAAAGGAAATCGATTGGGCTATGACAGTTACGGGAACTTATGATTTTAAACATCGTCCAATTAATGATTTGAGTGGGGGGCAACGTCAAAGAGTATGGATTGCTATGGCACTAGCGCAACGTACAGATATCATTTTCTTAGACGAGCCTACTACGTATTTAGATATATCTCATCAATTAGAAATTTTAGAATTAATTACTCAGCTAAACCGTGAACAAGATTGTACAATTATTATGGTGTTACATGATATCAATCAAGCGGTACGTTTCTCAGATCACTTAATTACTATGAAAGATGGGGATATCGTTGCTCATGGAGATACTGAAGCAGTTTTAACTAAAGAAAATTTAGAAAAAGTATTTAACATTGATGTTGAAATTAGTACGGATCCTAGAACGGGAAAACCTATGTTAGTGACATATGATTTATGTAGAAAGAGCTATACAGAGGTTTAGGAGTTAATTTATGATGACAAAGAGAAAAGGGAAACTAAACTTTACGACAACACTACTTGTGAGTGTTGTCTTATTATTAATTGCACTTACTGTGTCTATTTTATTGGGTGATGCCAAGATTCATATAACTACAATCTTTGATGCGGTATTCAATTATGATTCAAAAAACCAACAGCACAATATTATTAGTGAAATACGAATTCCTAGAGATATAGGTGCAATATTAGTAGGAGTTGCATTGGCTACCTCAGGAGCTGTGATTCAAGGTGTTACTAAAAATGGGTTAGCAGACCCAAGTTTAATTGGCTTGAACTCTGGAGCTTCATTTATGCTTGCACTCACTTTTGCACTATACCCTTCTGCGCCTTTTTTAGTACTGATGTTTGCTGGTTTTATAGGCGCGTTGTTAGGTGGTTTTATCGTATTAATGATAGGAAAGTCAAGAAGTGATGGTTTTAATCCTATGCGCATAATTCTTGCTGGTGCAGCAGTCAGTGCATTATTAACTGCATTAAGCCAAGGTGTCGCGCTTTTATTTAGATTAAATCAAAGTCTTACTTTTTGGAGTGCTGGTGGTGTTTCTGGTACAACGTGGGGTCAACTAATTTGGGCCGCCCCATTTATTATTATTTCACTAGTTGTACTTATTATTATGAGTAAGCAATTAACCATCTTGAATTTAGGAGAAACTCTAGCAAGAGGGTTAGGGCAAAATGTAGCTTTCACTAGAGGTATCACGTTGGTCTTATCTATGGTACTTGCTGGTATAGCAGTCGCTATGGTTGGACAAATTGCATTCGTTGGACTAATGGTTCCACATATCGTCCGTTATTTAGTAGGTACAGATTACGCACGTGTTGTTCCATTAACAGCTGTTGTCGGTGGTCTGTTAATGCTTGTGGCAGATACTGTTGCGCGTATGTTAGGTGAAGCGCCAGTAGGAGCAATCATTTCATTTATAGGCGTACCTTATTTCTTATATTTAGTTAAAAGAGGAGGTCGCTTCTCATGATAAATCCAAAACTTAGATATAAACAATGGATAACAATGGTTATTTTATGTGTACTCGTCTTGCTTGCTTGTGCATGGAGTATGACCTCAGGAGAATATAAAATGTCGATAGGCACTTTCTTTAAGACGTTGATAGGTCAGGGAGCGTATACAGATACACTTATTTTGATGGAATTTAGACTACCACGCATGATAATTACTATTTTGGCAGGTGCAGCACTAGCTATGAGCGGTGCGGTGATACAAAGTGTTACAAGAAATCCATTAGCAGAACCAGGTATTTTGGGAATAAATGCAGGTAGTGGTTTCGTTATAGCCTTATTTATTGTTGTTGGTCAAGTTAATGCGGATAATTTTGTGTATATCCTGCCTTTTGTAAGTATGATTGGCGGCATATTAACAGCGTTGATTATCTTTTCTTTTAGTTATAATAAAGGAGAAGGTATTACACCTGCGAGCATGGTACTTGTGGGTGTAGGGATGGCTGCAGCACTTAGTGGTGGTTCATTGACTTTAATGTCTAAATTTGATGAAGACCAATCCGAATTTATTGCCTCATGGTTTGCTGGTAACATATGGGGGGATGAATGGACATTTGTTATCGCATTCTTACCATGGGTTATTATTTTAATTCCATTCTTATTGTTTAAATCCAATGTGCTAAATTTGTTGAGTACGCATCAATATATTGCTCAAGGTGTAGGCGTGAAAATTGGCAAAGAACGTATTATTCTGCTCTTGGTGGCAGTGATTTTATCGTCAGCAGCTGTATCAGTTGCTGGGGCAATAGGGTTCATTGGTTTGATGGGACCGCATATCGCTAAATCTATTGTTGGCCCGAGGCATCAACTGTTTTTAACTATATCTATATTGATAGGTGCGTTTTTATTAGTATTAGCAGATACGATTGGGAAAGTTATTTTACAACCTTCTGGAGTACCTGCAGGAATCGTAGTTGCGATTATTGGCGCGCCGTATTTCTTATATTTGATGTATAAAACGAAATCAGTATAAATGATTGATAATGAGGATGTATACCATGAAAGTGGTTTACATCCTTTTCTTATACTTTGTAAATGAATATTAAATAGATTTCTTCCTTGGTGTTAGCGTTTACATTTGTGAGTGGGGTATAATGTAAGAGAACAATGATAACAGGAGGCTAACTTTATGAAAAAATTAATTAAAGAAAAGACGTCCTTCTTAACTGATATGTTAGAAGGACTTTCAAGAATGAATACTCAAATTGAAGTCATTGCAGATACTGTTGTTGTAAGAAAAGAGAAGAAAAAACAAGGTGTCGCTATTGTATCTGGAGGTGGGAGCGGGCATGAGCCGGCACATGCTGGATACGTGGCGGATGGTATGTTAGATGCTGCCGTATGTGGTGAAGTCTTTACATCACCAACACCTGATAAAATACTAAGTGCAATTAAAGCTGTAGATAATGGTAATGGTGTGCTACTCGTAGTGAAAAACTATGCCGGTGACGTTATGAATTTTGAAATGGCACAAGAGATGGCAGAAATGGAAGATATTCAAGTGGCCACAGTTATTGTTAAAGATGATATTGCAGTGAGTGATGAAGATAAAAGAAGAGGGGTTGCAGGGACTGTCTTAGTACACAAGTATGCTGGACATTTGGCTGACCAAGGGGAGAACTTAGATAATATAAAAGAGAAGGTAGAACAATTTATATCTGAAATTAAAACAATTGGAATGGCAATAACTGCACCTATGGTACCTACTACAGGACAATATGGTTTTGATATTGAGAGTGATGAAATAGAGATTGGCGTCGGTATTCATGGTGAAAAGGGATTATCTAGAGAAAAAATAGTGCCAGTAGATCAAATCGTGGAACGGTTAATTTCGGAATTAATGAAAGAAGTTGAAGCAAAGCAACTTATAGTTATGGTCAATGGAATGGGGGCTACACCATTATCAGAATTGAACATAGTAACGAAGTATGTAAATGATAACTTGAGTCAACGGGATATTGAAGTTAAACATTGGTTGGTTGGCGATTATATGACTGCGCTTGATATGCAAGGTTTTTCATTAACTTTTATACCATATAACGAAGCTGTATTAACGGCACTGTCAGAACCGACGGAAAGTTCGTACTTTAATTAAGGCATATAACATTGTAAAAAGGAGCGAATAAATATGAATGTTGTCGAATTGAAAGATAGATTACTTAATTTAGTAGAAATATTTGAAGAAAAAGAAGGTTTATTGACTGAATTAGATCGTGCGATTGGTGATGGTGATCACGGAGTAAATATGGTTAGAGGCTTTAAAGCACTGCCAGATAATATTGATGATAGTTCTATGCAGAGTTTGTTAAAATCTACAGGTATGACATTAATGTCAAATATTGGTGGTGCCTCAGGACCATTATACGGATTTAGTTTTGTTAAGATGTCTCAAGTAGTAGAAGATGACATCAACGATAAGAACTTAAAAACTATATTAAATACTTTTGCGGAGGCTATTGCTCAAAGAGGAAAAGTAGAGTTAAATGAAAAAACGATGTACGATGTAATTAAGCGTGCAAGTGAAGCAGCAGAAAATGACGAAAAGTTAACAGAAGAAGTTTTACAATCGTATGCAGATTTAACGAAAGATATAGAAGCAACTAAAGGAAGAGCTTCCTACTTTAAAGAAGCATCTATTGGTCATATTGACCCAGGTGCACAAAGTAGTGTTTATATTTTAAATGCATTGATTGGAGATGAATAGTTATGACGACAATTGTAATAGTTAGCCACAGTAAAGATATCGCAAATGGAACAAAAGATTTATTGAATCAAATGGCAAATGGAGTGCATGTGATTGCACAAGGTGGTGTCGAGGGTAACATCGGCACTTCATATGATCATATTCAAACTTTAGTCAATGAGTTAGAGGACGATGCACTTTGTTTTTACGATATTGGTTCCGCAGAGATGAATTTAGATTTAGCTATTGAAATGTATACAGGAAATTATCAAATAGAAAAAGTGAATGCCCCGATTGTCGAAGGCAGTTTTACAGCAGCTGTAAAATTATCTGTCGGTGGATCGATTGAAGATGCTATTGCGGATTTAAATAAAACCTTTGGTTAATTATGATTAGTATATATGTCTAAATAATTTGGAAAAGGTTGTTTTTGTTCTAGTTCATTTAAGGTAGTGTTCTTGTATCTAGTGATCAAACTTAAGTTAATATAGTGAATAGCTTCTTTTTTAAATGAATAAATAGTTATATTATGGTAAAATAGAAGCTAACTATTATAGAAATCTGGAGACTTAGGAGGACATTGCCATGAAAGAGTTAATTAAAAAGCATGTCTTAAACGGCGAATTTGAGTCAGTTAAACGTTTGATGTCCGAAGCAGATTTTATGGAATTTGAAGAAGCTTATATTTCTAGTGCACATGAAGTGGAAAGTATCATGTTTTATACATGTATCTTAGATATGATGAAAATAGAAGAGACTGCAGAAATGCATGATTTAGCTTTTCTATTATTAGTTTATCCTCTTAGTGAACTACAAGGGGCTTTAGATTCTGCTTTTTATCATGCAGAGTCATCCATAAAACTTACTGATGGCAAAGAAGTGAAAAGTTTATTACAAATGTTATTGTTACACGCAATTCCTGAACCAGTTATTTCTGATAAAAAAGCATTCGATGTTTCTCGTCAAATACTTAAATTAGATCCGTCTAATAGCGTTGCGCGTAACGTACTTAAAGAAACTGCTAAACGTATGGATAATGTAGTGGTAGATTTCAATGAACTTAATCGATTTAAAAATGCACATTAATGTACGATATACTTTAATTGAAAGATTATTATTGGACTTTGACGTGATGAATAAAAACCAGAGAACTCGCTTAAATATATGCGTTCTCTGGTTTTTTATTTAAAAAAACCTGGTATAGTTATTGTTAAATTTTTCTAAAGTAAAAATTAAATTTAAAAAATAGAATTATGTTTATTAAAATATAATCAAAAAGCTATTGGGTGACCAAAGATTTTTTAATTTTAAATTGGTAAGTAGTGTATTGATTTTTTTTTGTAATTTTATATTTTACTATGTTGCAAAATATATTTATTGAGTTATAATAACTCAATGTGTTAACAATAAGGAGGTTTTTTAGTAGATGGGGCTGAATAAAGAAGCTATAAAAATTGGTTTTGCTTATGTTGGCATCGTTGTAGGTGCTGGTTTTTCTACTGGTCAGGAAGTCATGCAATTCTTTACACCATTTGGTTTATGGTCTTACATAGGTGTTATACTTTCTGGTTTGATTTTAGGATTTATTGGAAGACAAGTTGCTAAAATAGGAACAGCATTTGATGCACAAAATCATGAATCAACATTAGATTACTTATTTGGTGGTGTATTTAGTAAAATTATAGATTACTTACTAATCTTTTTCTTATTTGGTATCTCGGTGACAATGATTGCTGGTGCTGGTGCAACTTTTGAAGAAAGTTTTAGTGTACCTACTTGGTTGGGTGCCTTAATTATGGTAATTGCAATATATATCACGCTATTAATGGATTTTAATAAAATTGTCCGTGCATTAGGTGTGGTGACGCCATTTTTAATTATTTTGGTAGTAACCATCGCAATATATTATTTATTTAATGGAAGCATTTCATTCGATAAAGTAAACCAAACAATGCCAGAAACGAGTATTTGGAAAGGTATTATGTATGGTATTAATTATGGTGGCTTAGCGTTTGCAGTTGGTTTTAGTACGATAGTTGCTATAGGCGGAGATGCTTCTAAACGTAAAATTTCGGGTTCAGGTGCATTATTTGGTGGTGTTGTTTATACTGTTTTACTTGCACTCATCAATTTTGCATTACAAGCAGAATATCCCAAAATTAAAGATGTCTCTATTCCGACATTAACTTTAGCGAATAATATCACTCCATGGTTAGGGTTAGTATTATCAATCATTATGTTAGCAGTAATGTACAATACAATTCTTGGACTCATGTATTCATTTTCAGCAAGGTTTACAGAGCCATACAGTAAAAAATATCATATATTGATAGTTGTTATGTCATTAGTAGCATATGGTTTGAGTTTTGTTGGTTTCGCTGGCCTAATTAATTTCTTATATCCAATTATGGGTGTGATAGGACTAATTGTAGTTGTTGCAGTACTTATTAAATATTATTTTAGAAAGAGTCAAAATAAAAAGCATATTGCTTAATTAAATAAATCTCAGCCACTTAAAAAATAGGCTGGGGTTTTGTTTATATAACGATAGTATTTACATTTACTACAGTGTCATTATAAATTATGTTACAATGCATCCGAAAGGAAAGGTAAGGCATGAAGAAAAAACACAAATGGACCATTATTACGCTTTTTATATTTGTAATTGTTGCAGTTGTTACTGCAGTGTTGTTGAAGCAACAATTTGATCGACAACATGCACAAGAAGTAAGAGAAAAGGTACAAATCAACAATAAAAATGTAAACGCATTTACAAATATTACTTATAGTAGCGGGTTACCAAATAGTAGATTAGATATATTAACACCGACTGAATTAGAAAGAGATAACAAATTACCTGTTATCTTTTGGATGCATGGTGGGGGCTACATCGCTGGCGATAAACAATATAAAAACCCATTACTCTCCAAAATTGCTGAACAAGGATATATAGTGGTAAATGTAAACTATGCCCTTGCGCCTGACAATAAATACCCAACTCAATTAAATCAGATTGATCGAGCAGTACAGTTTATTAAAAAGAATCAACATGAATTACCTATTGATTTTAATCAGGTTGTGTTTGGTGGGGATTCGGCCGGAGCACAATTGTCTAGCCAGTATACAGCAATCCAAACTAACAAATCTTTACGAGATGATATGAAATTTAAACAACAGTTTAAACCAAATCAAATTAAAGCGGCTATTTTTTATGGTGGTTTTTATGATATGAAAACAGTGAAAGCTACAGAATTTCCTAGAATACAGCTTTTCATGGAAAGTTATACAGGTAAGCGAGACTGGGAACAACAATTTAAATATATAAGTGAAATGTCTACAATAAACCAAGTTACAAAAGATTACCCTCCTACATTTTTATCGGTGGGCGATGCTGATCCATTTTATAGTCAAAATATAGCATTTTATAAGAAGTTAAAATCTAAAGATGTACCTACTGATAAATTATTTTATGATGGTTCGCACCAATTGAGGCATCAGTACCAATTTCATATGAATAAACCAGAATCACAACAAAATATGAAAGATACATTGAGGTTCTTAAGTAGGAATACAAGTGCTTCAGGTGTAGAAACAGAATTAAAATCTGGGGAATCAAATCCAAATGGCATCGAATTAAATCCGTATTAAAAATAAAAACTTAACAATAAAAGCCAAATAACAATATTGTTATTTGGCTTTTATTGCTTTTATTATTAGAATAATAATAAAGAAACGTTTACTTCATGATCTAAGAGGTAGATTATAATAATAATTTAGATAAAACATATTTGTTGTAATAGCGACCATCAATATAAAGTTTATCTCTTAACTCGCCTTCTAGTTGATATCCTGCGGATTTGAATAAGTCGACGGCAGTTGCATTTTCCGGTACTACTGAGACTTCGATGCGACGGATTTCATGGTTTAAACACCATGCTTCTATAGAATTAATTAATGCTTGCCCTAATCCTTTTTCTCTGTAGTGCTTAATTACGCCCATTGAAAAGTTGGCTTCGTGACGTGCACGTTCTAAATTTTCTGTAGTAACAGTCGCGAAACCAACAAGCTCGTTATTATTTTCAGCTACGTAAATGGCGTTGGAAGGCGATGTTATGAAATGTTCCAAATGAGATATGGCATCTGTAGTAGATGGTGCATATTCACCAGGATTATATATCAAATAGTCAGATTCATCATAAATTGTAGTTAATAATTTTATGAAAGCATCTATATCATTGATACTAATTTCTCGAATTTGATGAACCATAAGTGTCCACTCCTCATTTCTAATTTGCTAATGCGCAATTATAGTATAACTTAACATCATTAGCATGATTTTACTAGACAATAATAAAATTGAGGTAAACTAATATCAGGAGGTAAGACTATGAAACCTAATATTTTATTGGCAGGTGTAACAGGTTATATAGGCAAGCATCTTATTCAATTTATCAATTCAGAGGCAAAGCTATTTACAATGTCTAAATACCCAAAAGAAGATGATTTTAAAGATATAACATGGTTAAAGAAAGATATTTTTAATTATAATGACGTGTTAGAATCAATGGAAACAATGGATATAGCTATTTTCTATTTAGATCCTACGAAACATTCAGCCAAACTTACTCAAGCTACTGCTAGAGATATGAATCTTATTGCTGCAGATAACTTTGGGCGCGCTGCTGCTAAACAAGGTGTGAGTAAAATGATTTACATTAGTGGTGGGCGATTTGATGATGAAACGGTACAACGCTTATCTGCATATGGTGTACCAGTAGAAAAAACAGAAGCAAAAGTACCACGTCCGCATGTGGCTGTAGAACTTCAAGTTTCAAAATATGATGATGTACGTAGTGCATTAAGTATGCAATTACCAATGAATTGGTCACTTAACCAAATGGTAGACTATTACATGAGTTGGTTAAATGAAACAAATGGCACATTGTTACATACTTACAGGGACGATAATAATTATATGATATATATTAAAGATAAAAGTAAGCCATTACTTGTGCTGCACAAAGCGTATACAGAAGAAGATATAATTACATTACATCTAGTGGGTGGTACCTTAGTTAAACCAAATTTAAAGAAACAAGGTAAACTAGAATTTCGAAAGTTACAAGGTACGCAAACAGTTATCGTTCATTTATATGACTATATACCTAAATTAATATGGCCTATATATTATTTAATCCAATCGCCATTTCAAGGTTTAATGATGAGAGGCTTTGAAATAGATTGTCGTATTAAACATTTTAATGGTCGTATTCAGTCAGGTGAAGATATAAAATACACAAAATAAAAAGAGGTGGAATTGTGAACATTTTATTAGTAGAGGATGATATGTCATTATTTAAGGAGTTAAGTGAAGAACTTGAACAATGGGATTTTCAAGTTAATGGCATCGATGATTTTAATGACGTATTGACGCAATTTAAAGAAGTGAATCCTGCTATTGTAATTATGGATGTCAAATTACCTAAATACGATGGCTTCTATTGGACTCGAAAAATAAGAGAAATTTCCAATACGCCGATTTTGTTTTTATCATCTCGAGATAATCCTATGGATCAAGTAATGAGCATGGAATTGGGTGCAGATGACTATGTACAAAAGCCTTTTAATACAAGTGTGCTTATAGCTAAACTTCAAGCTGTCTATAGAAGAGTGTATCAATTTAGTATAGAAGAAAAACGTGTATTATCTTGGTTAGAGGCAACACTTGATTTGTCTAAAGATAGTATAACTAAAGAGGATAAGGTAATTTATTTATCTAAAACTGAAATGATTATTTTAGAAATGTTAGTAAAAAAACAAGGTGAAATTGTAACGAGAGACACATTAATTACAGCGTTATGGGATGATGAAGCCTTCGTAAGTGATAATACACTTACAGTAAATGTGAATCGTTTGAGAAAAAAATTGGCAGATATTGATATGAAAGATGCCATTGAAACGAAGATAGGTAAAGGATACATGGCGCATGATACATTTTAAATGGATTTTTAAGTTTATCCAGTCACGTATAAATTGGATATTATGGCTGATTGTATTACATCTTATAGTTTTAGGTATTGCATATATAGATGTTGATATAAGTGTGAACAGTATTTTATATATCATAGTATTAAATCTTGGATTATCAGTTGTCTTTCTGATTTTTACTTATATTAAAGAAATAAGGTTTTATTTACATTTGGAAAATAATATAGAGCCTGAAGCACTTAAACATAAAGCATTAGCTGATACACCATTTCAAAAGGAAATTGTCGATTATTTATATCAAAAAATTACAGACCAAAAAATGGTTGTCACTGAGCAAAAGAAACAAATTCGTTCAACTGAGGTTTCGCTCACTGATTTTGTACACGATATTAAAACACCAGTGACAGCTTTAAAATTAATGATTGAAAAAGAACAAGATATAGAAAGAAAACGGGCTCTTCTTTTTGAATGGTCACGCATTAACGATATGTTAGACAGACAACTTTATTTAACAAAGTTAGAGTCACGAAATAATGATGTATTTTTTGAATACGTTGATTTAAAAAGATTGGTTATAGAAGAGATACAAATCACACGATATATTAGTCAGGCTAAAGGTATTGATTATGATCTTAATTTTGAAAATGAGTATAAAGTATATACAGATAGTAAATGGTCTCGAATGATGATTAGGCAAATATTATCTAATGCTATCAAATATAGCAATGAAGGGACAATTCATATTCAAAGCTTTAATGATCATAATCATGTGACATTAGTTATTAAAGATGAAGGTAGGGGGATAAGTAAGAAAGACTTACCTAGAATTTATGATAAAGGTTTTACCTCTACAGGCTTTCGAAATGAGACTACATCTTCGGGCATCGGTTTGTATCTTGTAAATAATGTTAAAAATAGTTTAGGTATACAGGTAGATATTAGTTCTCACGAGCTAGAAGGAACAGAAGTTAAATTTATGTTTCCTAATCAAAACGAAATAATAGAAAGATTATCGCAATAACTTTGGAAGTCATTTTGTATTCCAAAGTTTTTTTGTGGGTTAACATTATGGCTTTATCATAGTAGAAAAATAAGCAATGACAACAATATAAGCAGTAACAAAATTACTAGTTGAATCATTATAATAAATATGCAATTATATGTAGTGTGTTATTGTTTTGTAATAGAAATGGAAATGCGTACAATTTAATAATGAACATAAATTAGGAGTTACAAATCAATATATTTATTAAGTGTAATAACACACAATCAATATGTTTACAGAAATGTAATGTTAAGAATTTGTAAATTTAATTGTGGGATTGTAAATTTTGTGCTATTTTCAATTAAGGACAAATCGACATTTTGTGAGATTTTTTAAAACTATACGAGCAAAAACTCATTAATATACATATAACAAACAAACATATTGATTAATAAAATGATGAGGGAATTGTAAATCTTGCCAATCTTAGTTTGTCTGAAAGGATTTTAATTTTTTAAATTTATTGAAGGTGATTGGAAACAGTCGCTGTAAATGGAGGATTTTTTGGATGTTTAACAAGAAAAAAGATAAGTTCATGGTGCAACTTGAGGAAATGGTCTTTAACTTAGACCGAGCAGCAATTGAATTTGGTAAAATGGATTTTAATAGTCACTTAGATCTTAAAGCATATTCAGATAACATTAAAACGTATGAATCACATGGTGACGAATTGATGCATCAAGTCATTTCAGATTTAAATCAAACTTTTATCACACCTATTGAACGTGAGGATATCCTCTCTTTATGTAACGCAATTGATGATGTTTTAGATGCAATGGAAGAAACATCAGCAATGTTTGAAATGTACTCTATTGAATACACAGATGAATATATGGCTGAATTTGTCGACAACATTCAAAAAGCTATTGCAGAAATGAAGCTAGCTGTTGGATTACTTGTTGATAAAAAATTATCACACATGCGCATCCATTCAATTAATATTAAAGAATTCGAAACAAATTGTGATGGTATTTTACGTCAGTCTATCAAACATATTTTTAGTAGTGAGACAGATCCAATCACACTTATTAAAATTAAAGAGATATACGAAAGTATGGAAGAAATCGCTGATAAATGTCAGGCTGTAGCAAATAACTTTGAAACTATAATTATGAAAAATAGCTAAGGAGTCCTAACTTATGGAATATATTTTGATCATCACAGTAGCTATCGTAATTTTTTCACTTGTATTTGACTTTATCAATGGTTTCCATGATACAGCCAATGCTGTTGCTACTGCTGTTTCAACGCGTGCTTTAACTCCTAGAACTGCTATTCTATTAGCAGCAGTTATGAACTTTATTGGTGCATTAACTTTTACTGGGGTTGCAGGTACAATTACAAAAGATATTGTAGACCCATTTAAATTAGAAAATGGGCTAGTTGTAGTATTAGCTGCAATTATTTCAGCAATTTTATGGAATTTACTTACTTGGTTTTATGGTATACCAAGTTCATCTTCTCATGCGTTGATTGGTTCAATCGCAGGAGCAGCTATAGCGTCACAAGGTTCATTTGCTGTACTACATTATCAAGGATTTGCAAAAATCATTATCGTATTACTTGTTTCACCAATTATTGCTTTTGGTGTAGGGTTCATTATTTACTCTATTGTAAAAGTCGTATTTAAAAACGCTAATTTGACGAAAGCGAATCGTAATTTTAGATTTTTCCAAATTTTCACAGCATCATTACAATCATTTTCACATGGTACCAACGATGCTCAAAAATCAATGGGAATCATTACGCTAGCTTTAATCGTTGCTGGTGTGCAAACAGGTTCAAGTGTAGAACCACAACTATGGGTTAAAGTTGCTTGTGCGACTGCAATGGGCTTAGGTACTGCAGTTGGTGGTTGGAAAATCATTAAAACCGTTGGTGGAAACATCATGAAAATTCGTCCAGCTAATGGAGCTGCAGCAGATTTATCATCTGCATTAACAATTTTTGTAGCATCATCATTACATTTTCCGCTATCAACGACACATGTTGTATCTTCATCTATCTTAGGTGTTGGTTCATCTAACCGTATTAAAGGTGTGAAATGGAACACGGCACAGCGAATGATTATAACTTGGGTAATTACATTACCTATTTCGGCAGTATTAGCAGCAGTTATATTTTATATTATGAATATTTTCCTTTAATTTTAAACTTCAATTAAAATAATAGGTATTAATATATAGTAGTTTTCACATGAGATGATAGCTACATTAAAAAATAAGCAAAAACCATTTTAGGTTATTGCTTATTTTTTATGATATTTCATACAATATGAGCAATAAAAACCATTTTTATAAGTGAGGTGTAGAGCGTTATTGTGAGGGAATATAAAATGAAAGAATTAACCTCAACAGAAAGTATATATAAGCCTTGATTATTGCTGTTACGGTCACACAGAGGTTATGCATACAAAATCATATTTGAAATTGTCAAATTATAACTATGATAATAGAAATATATGAAAATATCGTTACTATATATAGAATTAGTATTTAAATTTTATTGAATGTATGTAAATTAAAAAAACCGATAAATCTTCATAAGTGAGTTAAACTCACATTAGAAAATTTATCGGTGAACTACGTCGGTATGGAGATAATCCATAAATGATTTAATTTGAACTAGTGTATATAATTATAGCTTGAAACTTCTGAAGCAGGAATAGTACGATAATCCACTGTACCTGGAGGTGTATTGTAATTCATTTCTGAAATTAAAATACTTCCATCAGGATTAACTTGTTCTACATATGCAACGTGACCTACAGCGCCTGAATATGTTTGTAAGATTGATCCAGCGCTTGGCGTATTATTAACAGTATAACCATCAGCAGCAGCATTGTTTGCCCAATGATCAGCGTTCCACCAATATGTACTAATCGGTTGGCCAGTCTCAGCTCTACGATTAAATACGTGCCATGTACACTGTCCCCAGTCGTATAAGTTTTGGTCACTAGCTGTTGAAGCAGTGTTTGTGTTGCTTGTTTGTGTAGTGTTACCACCAGAGCCACCTGCTCCTGTAGTACCAGGAATAGTTAGTGTTTGGTTAGGTTGTATAATATAACCATTTAAGTTATTTGCTGAAACGAGTTCATCTACAGTAACACCATAATTATTAGCGATTATATTTAATGATTCTCCAGACTTAACCGTGTGTGTAGTGCCACCAGATGATTGTGAAGTAGTATTTGAACTTGAGCCTTCTTGTGATGCACTTCCACCAATTTCAATAACTTGTCCTGGAAATACAATATTATTATTGATATTGTTATTTTGTTTGATCTCTTCTACGGATACGCCGTATTGTTGTGAGATAGTCCAAAGTGACTCACCAGATTTTACCGTGTGCTGAGTTGAAGCATCGGCTTCATGATTAGCGATAAATGCCGCTGCACCTGAAGCAGCTGTGACTGCAAATGCTAACTTTTTCAAAAGAACTCCTCCTCTGATTCCTATTATATTTAACGCCCGATTAAGTAATTAAATACATTTTTAAGATTTTTAATCTAAATTCACGTTTCATACTAACAAAAAAGCATTGCTTTGTGTTTGATGTTATAGAGTTGTAATATTATTAACATTTAAAATCAAATCATAATATATTGGTTGAATACCTTCACAATGCAGTTTTAAAAGCATCATATACCTATAATTAATCCTGTCACTTTAACATTCTGTAATATTTCTTTGGACTATTTTTGCACCTTTTTTTGTACCTTATAGTTAAATTTTGAAAGTGATGACTTCAAAATGATGTTTGCAATATAAGAAATGAGTGAAAATACAAATATTAAAGTAATGGAATGAGTGAATGATATTAACTTTGATTCAGAAATGTTATATTGGCTACAAAAGTAATGATAGATAATTAAGGAGTGGGAGAATTGGCTGAATCAGCACAACACACACATCAGCAACAGTCTAAAAGTAAGTCTAAGTCACATGCATATAGTAAAGTTTGGCTATTTTTTGTATATTACTGGATTATTTTTGGTATAGGTTGTTACTTTGGACAATACTTACCAATGGAGTGGAGAAAACCATTATCATTTGTACTACTCGGATTGGTCCTTATTACGGTTATTTCAAACCGAGCACGTAAATATGGACTCGTGATTTCCCATATATATGCAATAGTAGTCGGTTTATTATCATATGCGACCTTCACGATATATTTGCAGAATCTAGGGCCAGAAGTATTCTATAAAAATATTATATTAGCTATTGCAGCATTTATAGCTTTTGGTATTATTGGCTATTTCTTAATTGGAAATGCTGCTAGTATGGGAAAATATTTATTTGTAACATTGATTGCTTTAATTGTTGCAAGTCTTATAGGGATGTTTATCCAAAATCCAATTTTCCATACAATTATTACCGTAGGCGGATTATTACTTTTTCTCCTATACACATTATATGATTTTAATCGTATGAAACGGGGGCAATTTTCACCACGAGAGATGGGCTTTAATTTATTTATAAACCTATTACACATCATAAAGTACGTATTAAACTTAGCAAATCGCTTCAAAAAATAACTTCACGCATAATGTTTATGTTTGATAGGTTATAGACATAATATTAGATAACCCTAAAAGTTAGTTTTTAACACACTTTAAGTATATTTGAGTGTGTTTTTTTATTGGAAATTATTATTATGAATTAAATATAATACTATGACATTTAAAGGGTATGAATATAAGGATTGATTAGTTTAGCAGATATGAATTAATGTCATAAAATATGAAAATTATCATTACAATCGATAAATTGACACCATAAATGGAATATAATACTATGCATATTAGTGTTCTATTTGGAATAGGGATGATATCCAATCTAAGTATAGGATATAGTATTTAACACAATACATGAGTGAATGCCAAATGATAATGAAGCAGAATATATAGAATAATGATTATCTTATAGCTGGATAATTCATATTTATTGGAGGTATAAAGGGTGAAGGAAGAAAAGAAAGCATACTATTTAAATGTCTATAAAAAATACAATAGTTTAATGCACTATATAGATTCAACTTATAAATTAACCATGAATGATATAGCGATATTAGAACTCATTCAGAAACATTGTAGTGAACAAAAAATGTTATTACAGACATTCTTAAAAATAGTTATAGATGAGTTAGAATTAAGTCGAACGAAGGTTCTTGCTTCTATTAGACGATTAATTGACCAAGGTAGAGTAAATAAAGTGCGTTCATCAGAAGACGAACGCAAAGTATACCTTTTAATGAATAAAGCAAATATCAAAAAATATAATGCATTGTTAGAAGATATTGAAATGTAGGAAATATAGATTGCAGGGGCGATTCTGATAAATAATAAAACATTTAAAATAATAAATAAATTAGCAAAAACGTGCTACTTTATTTTCAGAATTTATGATATATAATGTGATTTTCAGTCTAAGAATGATATGTGCATCCGTCTATGTTATCTTAATAAAATATTGTATAATATATCTTGTTAGTAAATTAGTAGTTATCGAGAAAGCGAGATGAAATTATGGGACGTAAGTGGAATAATATTAAAGAAAAAAAGGCCCAAAAAGATAAAAATACAAGTCGAATTTATGCAAAATTCGGTAAAGAAATATATGTAGCAGCTAAATCAGGTGAACCCGATCCTGAATCTAATCAAGCGCTCCGTCTAACGTTGGAACGCGCTAAAACATATGCAGTTCCTAATCATATTATAGATAGAGCTATTGAAAAAGCAAAAGGCGCGGGAGAAGAAAATTATGACGAACTAAGATATGAAGGTTTCGGGCCAAATGGCGCAATGATTATTGTAGATGCGCTTACAAACAATGTTAACAGAACAGCATCAGATGTACGTTCTGCTTTTGGTAAAAATGGTGGGAATATGGGCGTTTCTGGTTCTGTTGCTTATATGTTTGACCATACAGCCGTATTTGGTATTGAAGGTAAAAGTGGAGATGATACATTAGAAGCATTGATGGAAAAAGATGTTGATGTTCGAGATGTCGTTGATGACAATGGTTTGACAATTGTATATGCAGAACCAGATCAATTTGCGCAAGTTCAAGATGCTTTACGTGAGATTGGGATTGAAGAATTTAAAGTAGCTGAATTTGAGATGTTACCACAATCTGATATAGAATTATCTAAAGAAGATCAAGAAACATTTGAAGGACTCGTTGATGCTTTAGAAGATTTAGAAGATGTTCAAAATGTCTTTCATAATGTGGATTTAAAATAAGATGAAACAAGAAATACAAAATTGGATAAAACAATTACAACTACTACCACATCCTGAAGGCGGTTACTATAGAGAAGTGATAAAAGGGGCATATGATAGCACGTTACGACGTGAATCATACTCAAGTATATATTTCCTTTTAACACATGATAATATATCGCATTTTCATCGTATCGATGCAGATGAAATTTGGTATTATCACGCTGGTCAATCTTTAACTGTTCATATGATAAACCCAGATGGTATGTATCACCAAGTCACTATTGGCAAAGATTTAGAAAGTGGCGATGTTTTACAATATGTTGTTCCGAAAGGGACGATTTTTGCATCATCAATTGAAGGTACGGACGGTTACGCATTAGTAGGTTGTATGTGTCAGCCTGCATTTAAATTTGAAAACTTTGAATTATATAGTAATGAATGGCTGAATAATCAATATCCAGAGCTTAAAGATATTAATAGAAAATATGCTCTGTCATTAGAAACAATCAATAAAAATAACAAATGAGCGTATTAGTAAAGCGAATGATACCTTCACAATTTGAGTGAAGGTATCATTCGCTTTTGTTGCTATATATTAATTTTTACTTAGCTGTGCCAAAAACTTCATTTGCTATTTCTACCACATAAGCCAATTTTTGCCATTGTTCATCTTCAGTGAGTTTATTTCCTTCTTCAGTAGAGGCAAAACCACATTGCGGACTTAAACAAATTTGGTTTAAATCGATATAATTTTGTGCTTCTTGAATACGTTTTAAAATACTTGATTTGTCTTCCAAGTCACCTGTTTTTGAAGTGAATAGACCTAATACTGCTGCTGACTTATTTTTTGGGAAAAAGCGTAAGGGCTCGAAATCACCAGAGCGTTCATCATCGTATTCTAAGAAAAAGCCGCCCAAGTTTTCTTTGAATAAATATGGCGCTACTGGTTCATAACCACCTGAGATAGCCCATGTAGATTTATAATTACCGCGACAAATATGAGTTGTAATCAGTAAGTCTTCAGGTAAGTCTTGTACTGCGTCATTGATTACGCGATAAGCAAGTTGACGAGCAACTTCTTTTTCTTCTTCAGAGCGATCACGGCCACGTGTCTTTTGAGAACCAGAAGTTAAATTCGCCCAATATACATCATCGAGTTGAATATAGCGTGCACCTAATTCATAAAATTTAAGTAAACTTTCTCTATAAGCTTGAGAAACATCTGTAGCAAAATCTTCTATGTCAGGATAGATAGTTTCATTTAATATATCAGGGTGGAAAAGTTGGTTAGGACTTGGAATTGAAACTTTTGCTGTTGCACGTCCATCAACTTTGTTATGTAAAAATGAAAAGTGATTAAAATGAGGGTGGTTTGGATTAAAAGTAACTTTATCTATAACTTTAACATTGTAACTTCTAGTTTCAACACCTGCGAATGATAAACCATGTTCAGGTTGATAACCTTCAACACCATCTAAATGCTCTAAAAAGTCAAAGTGCCACCAGCTTCTACGAAATTCACCATCGGTAATGCTATGTAATCCTATTTCTAATTGTTTTTCTATGATACGTTCAATTTCTTCATCCTCGATTTTACTTAATGTCTCTTGAGTAATGACATTATTTTGATAATCTGTACGTGCATCTTTTAAGCGTTGTGGTCGTAATAAACTACCGACATGATCTGCTCTGAAAGGCCTCTGAATAACTGACATGTTTAAATCTCCTTTAATTATAGAATTTTCTGAAAAATATATGTAAAATTTAACAGAATTCACTATGATTGTCAATTTCGCTTTTACACTATGAAATATAGTACAATAACAATAAATAAATTTCGCGGCACAAAATTATGAGTTGGTTAATATTAAGTATGGGATGACATGCAGAAATCAGTTTTATATAATAATGATAAGGAGTTGGTGGCAGTGAAAGTAAAATATATCGATAAGCGTCACTGGCGTCGCATCATTGATAGAGAGTATATAGAAGTAAAAGTGAATAATAACAAGTACAAGGGTATCATTGGATTAGTTACAATGAAAAAAGTACGCGAACCATTAGAAGTAAATGTTGTAGGTCAGAATATTATCGTTGCAGATGACAATTATCAGTGGTTACAAATCTTACCTGAGAAGAAACGTTATAGTATCACAGTGATGCTAGATGATAAAGGGAATCCATTAGAGTACTACTTTGACATAAATATTAAGAATGTTACGCAAAAAGGGCATGCGCGAACAATAGATTTATGTTTAGATGTGCTTGTCTTACCTAATGGAGAATATGAGCTTGTGGATGAAGACGATTTACAACGTGCATTAGATCAAGGACAAATTACGAAAAAACAATATCATGAGGCGTATGTCATCGCACATCAATTAATGATTAAGATCGATACGGATTTTCCGACAATGCAAGAAAAAATTATGTATTGTTATTATAAAATCAAACAAAAAGCTAAATCTCAAAAACAAAATAAAGCGCAAAAGCATAAACACAAAGAACATAAACACAAAGAACATAAACCTAAAATGCATAGACCTAAAGAACCTAAGTCCACTGAAAACAAACACCAACAACCAAATAAGCATGTACAATCTGAGAATTACCATAAATCACAAGATGGTAGTCATAAACCAATAGAACCATCACAGAATGAATCACAAAAACATCAATAACTGAAACATTTGTTGAAGATGATATAGTGTCATGTTATCACATGAAAACTCGGTATATGTGTGGGCTTAATCGTGTTATAGTGAACATTATAATTGAATTTAAATATATCGATTCATTTGTGTGAAATAAGTCAAGTCTTTAAGAAAAATATAAATCAATATGTGAATCAAAGAATGGTGCTTTTAAATATAGGGGGATAATATGAAGATTGATGATTATCGCTTGTTAACTACTTTAGATGAAACGAAAACATTAAGAAAAGCAGCAGAAATATTATATATTTCTCAACCTGCAGTCACTCAACGTTTAAAAGCTATAGAGAATGCTTTTGGGGTAGATGTTTTTATACGTACTAAGAAACAATTGATTACAACTACAGAAGGTACTATGATTATTGAACATGCGAGAGATATGTTAAATAGAGAGCGTTTATTTTTAGATAAAATGCAGGCGCACATTGGTGAAGTGAATGGTACTATTTCTATAGGTTGCTCTTCATTGATTGGACAGACATTGTTACCTGAAGTTTTAAATTTATATACGCGACAATTTCCTAATGTAGAAATTCAAGTCCAAGTAGGTTCAAGTGAACAAATTAAAGCAAATCACAGAGATTATCATGTCATTATTATACGTGGTAATAAAATTATGAATTTAAGTAACACACATTTATTTAACGATGAACATTATTTCATTCATCCTAAAGATCGTAATGACGAGGTAGACAAAATGCCTTTTATTGAATTTCAAGCAGATCCCATCTATATCAATCAAATTAAAGAATGGTATGGTAGCCAAATAGGGCAAGACTATAGAGCAATGATTACAGTTGACCAAGTAGCGACATGTAAAGAGATGCTGTTAAATGGTGTAGGTGTTACGATATTGCCTGAAATTATGATGAAGCGAATTAATCGCGAACAATTTGAGTTCAAACGTGTGAATATAGATGAAAAACCGCTCATTCGTTCGACCTTTTTAAGTTATGATTCGAGCATGTTGCAGTTACCTCAAGTGGATTCATTTATAAATTTAATGATGGAATATGTCGCAAAAGAGTAACAACAATATAATTTTTGAAATACTGTGATTTAAAGATGAATGATAAGTAATACATAATTTATAAGAATAGAGGTCGACTCAATGTTTGGAGCGTTATTACATATTAAAAATTATAAATTATTTGTTGTAAATATGATGCTTTTAGGAATGGGGATTGCAATAACAGTGCCTTTCCTTATCTTATTTGCTACAAATGAATTAGGCATGACATCTTCGCAATATGGTTTACTCCTCGGATTAGCGGCTATTACACAATTTATTATGAACACTATTGTTGCACGGTTTTCCGATACACATAATATTAATAGGAAAATTATTATTATTGCAGCATTGTTTATGGGAGCACTAAGTTTTTCTATATATTTTTATATTCATGAAATTTGGATATTTATAGCTTTATATGCTATTTTCCAAGGGTGTTTTGCACCAGCAATGCCTCAAATGTATGCATCAGCGAGAGAGTCAATTAATGCTTCGGCTTCTAAAGACAAAGCGAAATTTGCCAATGCAGTACTACGTTCAATGTTTTCTTTTGGATTCTTATTTGGTCCGTTAATCGGTACACTATTACTTAGTTTGAATGGATATTCAGGTTTGTTTGGTGGTACAATTACAATCATCTTATTCACCTTGTTATTACAGGTGTTCTTCTTTAAAGATATAAAGACGAATAAAAAGAATGTCACTGACATTACTCATATTGAAAAGGCAGCGCCTAATATGTTGCGAGATAAAAAGTTATTCGTACCATTTTTAGCATTTATTTTATTACACATAGGGCAATGGATGTACACCTTAAATATGCCGTTATATGTTACGAAATATTTGAAAGAACCAGAAGGTTTTGTAGGTGGTCTTGCGAGTCTTTGTGCTGGACTTGAAGTACCATTTATGGTGTTGCTAGGTGTATTATCTGCGAAACTTACAACTAGAACTTTGTTAATATTAGGTGGACTTTTTGGTGGGTTGTTTTATTTTAGTATAGGTGTTTTTGATAGTCTAATTATGATGTTTGTAGGGCAAGTCTTTTTAGCTATATTTTTAGCTATATTACTTGGTTTAGGCATCAGCTATTTTCAAGATATTCTTCCCGACTTCCCAGGCTACGCATCTACGCTATTTGCTAATGCAATGGTAATTGGTCAATTTTGTGGTAACTTGCTCGGTGGTTTTATGGGGCAATGGGTTGGTTTAGGTAATGTATTCTTTGTATCTTCAGCTGCTATTTTTATAGGAATGATATTAATATATTTCACAAAAGATCAAAAATTTACTGAAGAAAGTATGGTGTAGTCCAAATGACAGCTATATTATGGTTATTAATTATAGTAGCTTTTATTTTAGCCTTTGTAGGTTTAATTAAACCTATTATTCCATCTGTACTCGTATTATGGATTGGTTTTCTAATTTATCAATTCGGTTTTCATAATGGTCATTTATCATGGGTTTTCTATGTTTCTATGATTTTGTTTACAGTATTTATTTTAGTAGCAGATTTCTTAATGAATAAATACTTCGTGAATAAATTTGGTGGTTCTAAAATGAGTGAATATGCCGCACTAGTTGGTGTGATCATCGGTTGTTTTGTTTTCCCACCATTTGGGATTATTATTATTCCTTTTGTAGCAGTACTAATTGTAGAAATGATTCAAGAGCCAAATTTGGCAAAAGCATTGAAAGCAAGTTTTGGATCGGTTGTCGCTTTCTTAGCGAGTTCTGCTGCACAAGCATTTATCATGTTTATTATGGTTGTTTGGTTCTTCATAGATGCGTTATTGATCAATTAAAATTCAATTTATAGAGTTAGTTATAATCTTTCGAAATATAGGTGTTAGGAGACGTGACACTTATTCATTCCATTAGATGATAACTAACTCTTTTTTTCTTACAAAATGTATTTCAATGTGTAAATAGATAGCAAATAATTTAAAAAATGACAAATTGATGAATGTCAAATGAAATGTAAGCGTATTTATGATGTAAATTGAGCAACACCCTTGTTTTCACTTACTTAATTTTAGTATAATCACAACCATGTTTGAAAAAAATGGAAATTGGAGGGAGCCAAAATGAAATATCCAGTTGCTATATGGATGCTTGCTATTGGAGCGTTTGCGATAGGGATGTCGGAATTTGTTATTATGGGACTATTACCGAACATTGCGCGAGATTTTGACGTTTCAGTAAGCCAAGCGGGACAACTTATTACTGGCTATGCATTGGGTGTAGCTATTGGTGGTCCAATTTTAGTTATGTTAACAATCAAATGGAATCGTAAATATTTGTTACTTGCATTGATGGGGATTTTTATACTAGGAAACTTAGCAGTTTCATTTAGTCCCAGTTACGGATTAATGATGACAAGTCGTATTGTTACTTCATTAGCGCATGGTTCATTCTTTGGTATTGGTTCAATTTTGGCAGCTAGTATGGTCAGACCTGAAAAACGTGCGAGCGCTATGGCTTTAATGTTTATGGGACTAAGCTTAAGTAATATTCTTGGCGTACCATTTGGAACATTAGTTGGCCAAAATTTTGGATGGCCTATGACGTTTATAATTATCTCAATTATAGGTGCTTTAGCATTAATTGGTATCATAGTGTTTGTACCAATGCAACGTGACACTGTGAAGTCTTCAGTACTTAATGAATTGAAAATTTTAAAAGAAAAACGCTTGTGGTTGACTTTAGCAGTTACATTATTTGGGTTTAGCAGTGTGTTTGCATATTTCACATATATTTCTTCAGTATTGACTGAAGTGTCACATGTGCAAGAACATTTAATTTCTTTCCTATTAATTATTTTTGGAGTCGGTGTGACTTTAGGGAATATTGTTGGAGGTAAACTTGCAGACAAAAATATAAATAAAGCATTACAAGTTATATTTGTAGTCTTTATTCTTTATTTCATCTTATTATACTTTATACAAATGAACGGTTTCCTAATGGTTGCGGGGATTTTCTTCTTTGGTTTAATAGGATTTAGTATGAGCCCTTCGTTACAATTTAAAAGTACGCTTATTTCAAAAGACGCGCCAACGCTTGCTAGTACACTGAATCAATCAGCCTTTAATTTAGGTAATGCTTTAGGTGCTTTTATAGGTGGCGTAGTTGTGACTAATTTACCTTTAGCATCATTAAGCCTTATTGCACCAATTTTGACAGTGATAGGTCTTGTATTTTTATCCATCAGTATTGTTGTAGAGAGAAAAGAAGGTATGGCACCATCATAGAGATGGTACCATTTGAATTTAATGATTGCTTTATCAGTCATTTGAGTAATCAATGCTAATATTTAAAATTAAAAGCACCCATCTATTTTTAGTAGATGGGTGCTTTTAAGCGTGTAAATTGAGATAAGTCTGTTTTATAAATGCTATGAACTGAAATATAACGCTTTACCTTTCTAATTATAGAGAAGTATTTGTGCTTTTATTTACATAGTGATGATCCACATATAGTGCTATAGGCAATATAATTAAAGAGAAAATTATAAAGGTCCAATTGCTAATCATAAAATAAGGTCCAAACGCTAAAATAGATTGTGGTATAAAAAACACGTAGAATATTGCAGATAAAAGCAACAATATGACGATATAGGTTAAAACCCAAGTCCAATGTGATTTAGTGAAGCATTGCATTTGAACTGTTCTAAACAACATCCATATAAATAAAAATATAATTCCAAATCCAACTACAATCATGATTGGAAATGTGTATAAATATAGGCGATTCGCACCAATAAAGAAGCCGATAAATCCTTTTAAAAAACAAAAAATACCTATAAATAATATAAAATGTTGCATAATATATTTGAAGATGTTTATTAATGTCTCATTTGGAAGCTTTTTTAATTCTGCCTTAGCATGTGCTTTAGGATTATGATTAAAGAAATCCATTGCAAGTTGACCTTCTTTTTCAGCTCTAAATAATTGATATAAGATGCGATTCAACATCTTTTCTGAATCATGCGGGTTCACGCTTAAATCTGCACGAACGAAAGTCATATATTTTTCAAAAATAGCTCTATCGGTGTTATTCAATCGCAAAGATTTTACATTGTTTTCACGCGTTAATCTTTCAGTAGATTTCATTTGAATTTTGCAGTCCTTTTTATAAAATATAATAATAAGGACAATTATGACGAATATAACAATATAAATCAACATTACTTTTCAAAGGAGTAAATATGAAGAAAGTTTCTTATCAACAGAAAGACTATATATATGAAATAGCTAAAATACATGAACGTGAACTTGAACGTCAATATGAAAATTATCATATGTCTTCAATATCTATTGCGCTACGTGAAGAAATGATTGAACGTGGTTTATACTATAAGCGTGATATCATATTAGCTGATTTCGAAAAGAATCAATTAAAAGGATTTATTTGGGCGCGATATGAAAAAAATCTTGATAAAGTCGTTATTGAAATGCTTTATGTAGATGAACAATATCGTCAACAAGGACTTGCTTCACGATTTAAAGATGCAATAGAAGACTGGGCAATTTTATTAGGTGTACAACAAATTGAAAGTACTGTTGCTTATGACAATATACAGATGAAAAATATAAATCTTCAACGTGATTATCATATTAGTAAGGTAATTATGACAAAAAACTTAAAGACTATTAATGAAGATAACAAAAAATAATGATAAAATTAATATATTATAATGAAATATGAAGGAGTTCCTACATGAAAAAATGTTTAACACTCATATTGGCAGCAACGATTACATTGTCTGCATGTGGTAAAAGTGATGAAAAAGCTGCATTGGAAAAAGACGTAGATAAATTAGAAAAACAAAATAAAGATTTGAAGAAACAACAAGAAAAATTGAAAAAAGAACATGATAAATTAAAAGAAAAGTCAAAAAGTCTAGAAAAAGATATTAGTGCGGATACATAATGTAATAATGCACGTGTTATAACATTACATTTGAAATTAATGAACGGTGATTATATTACTCTATATGTATAATATAACTCTATCGTGCTCTATGGTATTATCAAATTGTAGTACAGTATTTCCTCGGAAATTATTGTATTATGGTTTTAGTAATTGCTATAATGGGTATCATTAATCATAATGTAGTTTAGTGTAAAATATATAAGAGTAAAAATATAAAAAATAATAATCGTATAAAGGTTAATTACTATTCAAAAATATTACTTCATAGGGTTGGTTGTTTTATAGGATGAAGTAAATAATTATGCTACATAGGGAGAGAGGTAATCATTATGCATGAAAAAGATTTTAACTTATTAGAAGGTCGTACGATCACTTTGCCAGAATTAGGTAGAGAAATTGAAAATATCACAGGTAGACAAATTAAAGATTCAACAGGTGAAATTAAACGTGTGATTGCACATTTACCAAATTTTGAGTCGGATACAGACACATTTGTTGCTACCTATAGATTAAATCATAAAAATGATTTTATTGATGCAACATTCACTGCGCCGAAAAGTGAACGTAATCGTTTAAAAGAAGTAGCGGTAAATGTTGAATTAATTAGTTATATTTCAAAAGCATAATCACTTTTGAAAATTTAGAGGGTGGCGCGGTATGACAAGTTTCATAACGCGTTACTTTTCTATCGAAATTTATTTTACCAGTTTAGAGGTGTAACGCTATGACAGTTTATATTGAAACTGAACGTTTAAGGTTACGAGACTGGCAAGAGGAAGATTTACTATTATTCCAGCAAATGAATGCCAATCCACAAGTTAGAAGATACTTTCCAAGCTTATTAAGTTATCGACGTTCAGAACACGATATGAATAAAATGAATGAAAATATAAAGGCTCACGGTATTGGTTTGTTTGCTGTTGAATTGAAAGAAACCAATGGTTGGTTAGGGTTCATTGGTTTGAATTATGTGAGTAAAGAGAGTAAATATTCATTTGAAGAACTACCTTTTAATGAAATTGGCTGGCGTTTAATTCCTGAAGTTTGGGGCAATGGATTTGCTACAGAAGGTGCTGAAGCAGTCTTGAATTATGCTAGAGAAAAAGGTGTGAATGAAATATATGCCTTTACATCAGAAAACAATGAACCTTCACGTAAAGTCATGGAAAAGATTGGCATGACCGTTTACGATTATTTTGATTATCCTGACCTTAGTAAACAGCATTCCCTAAAAAAATGTGTAAGGTATTATAAAGATTTAACTAGATATGTAAAATAGCAAGACGCTGTAATAGGATACAAAAATCCATAAAGTCATGGATTTTTGTATCCTATTTTTTATTTCAGTAGCTAAGATTGTGATTTTATAAGTTTACTTAGTGTATATAAAGCATGATCTATGTCCTCTATATTAATGTAAGCATAGGAAAAACGGATATAGTTTGATGATTGTGTATCATATATCTCTCCGGGATTAATAAGTAGATTATGTTTTATTGCTTCATCAAATAACGATTTCATATCAATTGCAACGTTGAGTTTACACCAAATATAAAATGAACCTTGTGGTATTTGCCATGTGCCGATTTGATTAAAGTAAGTTGTGAGCGATGTCAAAAAAGCATCTCGCTTAGCTATTAGCGCTTGCTTTAAGGTCTGAATATGATGGTCGTGGTACTTTGGATTGTTTAGCCATTCAGTAGCAACGAATTGCGACAGAGAACTTGCACCATAGTCATTTTGCATTTTTAAATCGGCTAAATGGGAGACAACCGAAGCTTTACCAATAATCCAACCTATTCTTAAGCCAGGGCTTACGGTTTTGGAGAGGCTACTTAAATATAAAATATTATCGTTATCCTCTAAAGATTTTAATGGTATAGGGCGGGAATCTTCAAAATATAAATCACCATATACATCATCTTCTACAATTGGGATACCAGTTTGTTTACATTGAGCGATTAGCTTTTGCTTTTGCTCTAATGTGTATGAATGTTGAGTGGGGTTATGTAAATTAGGAATACAGTAAAAAATACTGTTGTGATATTCGGATTGCGCTTTAAATATATTGTTAATATTTTTCTTTATTTCAGTTATGGGCAGGTATTTGATATCTGCTCTATTATTATGCCAAGTGTGTATAGAGTTAATATAAGATGGGGTTTCTACAATAATTTTAGATTGAGGAATCAATAACCCATCGGCAATTAATTTTAAACCTTGTAATGCACCAGAGGTAATACAAACGTTGTCTGTTGTGCATATGATACCAAGTTTCTTAACATGATTAACTATCGCTGTTCTAAGATTTAAATTTCCTAATGGAGGTTCATAATTAGTGTTGAGCAAATTGGTAGTTTGGTTGGAAGAGAGGATATCCTGGAATTTGTCATTGGGTATTAGATTTGGTGCTAACTCTCCGGTACCTAAGCGAATTATATTTGGCTTAAATTCTAATTCATTTATTTTTTGTATGAAATACTGATTATTTTTAGTGGTGCTACTACTAATATACTTATGCCAATTTATATTATTATTGATATATGTATTGAGTTTGTTGTCAGAAAGAAACAAACCGCTTCGTTCTTTGGCCTCTAAAACACCATAGCTTTGAAGAATATCTAATGCCTGTATAACAGTTGAACGGTTAACATTATAATGTTGTACCATTTGTCTTTGTGAAGGTAATTTCATGCCTGGTTCCAACGTTCCCTTATTTATTTGTGTCATGATATCATCGATAATTTGCTTGTATTTTGGTTTAAACATACATATTCTCCTATGCTATCTGGTTGGTATTTTTATTATCTATTGGTTGGTCCATTTTCTGTGGATTTATTATAGCATAGTCGTTGCAGACAATGTATTAAGCTGAGTTTTTGAAGCATGACTATAAAATGAACTGGTACAGTTTTCTGTGGAATTTATTAGGAAGGGGGATAGGTATATGCTACAACCTTTAATTCATGGTTTCTTATTAGCATTGGGTCTAATATTACCTTTAGGAGCACAAAATGTTTTTGTATTTAATCAAGGTGCAAATTATAAAAGTATTTTCAAAGTATTACCTGTAATTATTACAGCAGGGGTATGTGATTCGTTATTAATTATATTAGCAGTCTTAGGAGTTTCAGTGATTTTATTGTCATTTCCTATACTACAAGTAACGATTTATTGTATTGGATTACTATTTTTATTATATATGGCATGGAGTATGTGGATGGCAAAGCCAGAAAGAGTAAACACTACGCGTCCCATGTCAACAAAGAAACAAATCACGTTTGCTCTGTCTGTTTCGTTACTCAACCCTCATGCAATTATGGATACAATCGGGGTAATAGGCACAAATGGTGCGATTTATGAAGGCGTATCTAAAGGAATATTTATGATAGCGACACTTAGTGTCTCATGGTTGTGGTTTTTCCTTTTAGCCATTTTAGGAAAAGCACTTGGCCATATGGATACATCGGGAAAATACATTATAATGATCAATAAAATATCTGTGGTTATTATTTTGGTGGTTTTCGGAATAATATTCAAACAATTAATGATGATTGTTTGTTAAAAGAAAAAGAAAGAGGTTGGACATGAGTAATATATGTGGAAAGCTAATCTATGGCATCCAAGATATATTAGTGTATCCGACCTCTTTTTAGTTTAAATGTTAATCATAAGTTCTTACGCCTAGTGGTTTGTAGTTATGAATCGTTTCGAAAAGTTGTTCTTTAGTATCGCATAAAGGTGCTAGGCGACTATACTTAGCGTCAATAAATCCTTCGCTAATCATATGGTTAAGTAATGTTTGCAAAGGCCCAAAGAAATTATTAATATTAAAAACAGCAATAGGTTTTTCATGAATTCCAATTTGAGCCCAACTATACATTTCAAAAAATTCTTCTAAAGAACCAGCACCGCCTGGAGCCATGACAAAGGCATCTGCAAGTTCGGCCATTTTGTTTTTTCGTTCATGCATAGAGTCCACAAGTATGAGTTCACTTAATTTTTCACTTGTGATTTCTCGTTCGTTTAGCATATTAGGCATAACGCCAATTGCTTGGCCCCCATGATCTAATACACCATCTTGAATTGCGCCCATAATTCCAACGGAGCCAGCACCAAATACTAATTCATATTCTTGTTGGGCCATGTATTTTCCTAATTGGTATGCTTCATTCATGTATGATTCATCTTTGCCTTTACTGGCACCACAATATATGGCAATTCTTTTCATAGTTATTCCTCCTTTTCAGATATTTGTTCCTTAATAATAGATGAAAATATAGACTCAAAAACTGAGACATCTTGTTCAGTAAATGCGGAAGGCCCTTTTGTGCGACCGCCACTTTTTCTAAATTGGGCACTTGCATGTCGCTGTTCAAGCAGTGTGTCAATATTTTGATGATTAAAAATGAATCCCTTATGGTGCATGACCATTTTTACTTTATTTAGAAGTAAGCTTGCTAGTCCATAGTCTTGAGTGATTACAATATCGCTGGTTTGTGCAAGCTTAACGATTCTGTAGTCTACAGCATCTGGGCCGTCATCTACATAAATGACTTTCACGTGGTTTGGTTGAACAACAGTGGAAAAATGGCTAAAGCTACGTACAATTGTAACAAAAATGCCTGTCCCTAAAGTCAATTCAATTACTGAATTGGTTACAGGACAAGCATCTCCATCTATAATGACTTGGGTCATAAGTTTATTTACCTTTGTCTTCGTTGTTTTGTTTTACAACACTCTTGGCCACGTAGTCTTTATATTTTTTGAACTCAGATAAGCGATTTTTTTTGTTTTTCTCTTGAGCTTTTTCTTCTTCTTTATGACGTTTGTCGATATTTTTTTGCAATAATTTATCTAACTTTTTAATGTCTTTACGATTTTCTTTTTCTAACTTTTCGCCTTTTTTCTCAGTTGAATCATCAAGTTTTCCTGGAGTTAAACCAACTTTTTCCATGTGCTTATTGGCTTTTTTCATATCTTTAATGCGTTGTTTTTTGTTGTCTTGACGAACTTTTTCTTCTTCCTTATGACGTTTGTCGATATTTTTTTGAAGAATCTTATCTAGTTTAGCTGCTTCTTTGCGATTTTCTTTTTCTAGCTTTTCGCCTTTTTTCTCAATATAAGCAGGATCGTATGCTTTAGCAATACGTTTAAGTTCGCGTTTTTGATCTACATTGTGTTTTTTATCTGCAACGTAGTCTTTTGCATGTGATGATTTTTCTACAACACTATCCTTGAATTGGACTGATTTATTCGCAACGGTTTTAGATGCACTAACTGTTGCATCAGTTGCTTTTTTCACGTCAGGATGATCTTTAATACGTTTGCGCTCAACGATGAGCGGTACTAAAAACACAGGTAATACTGTGATGATTGTTTTAATTAATTGCTTTTTGTCCATACTCGTTGCCTCCATTTAATTTATACTATCTACTTATTACCCTATGATACAGGAAAATAAACTGTAATTACAGCTTATTACAACGTATTTGCTAATAAAGAAAAATCTCTACTTTTAGTTGTTAACTAAGAAGTAGAGATGCATCGGTTTATTCTCCTGAAATACCTTGACCAATGCCAAAACCGAAATAGAGAATAGCTATGATGATGACTAATACAATTCTGTAAATTGCAAAAGGTATTAATTTAACTTTACTAATGAGGAAGAGGAAAGTTTTAATTGCAATTAAGCCTACAATAAATGCTGCTAAGAAACCTAAAATATAGAAACCAATATGATTTAAATGTATATACTCAAAGTTTTTAACTAATGATAGTGCACTTGCTGCTAACATTACAGGAACGGCCATGATAAAGGTGAAATCAGAAGCTGACTTATGATTCATCTTCATCAATACACCAGTAGATATTGTAGATCCTGATCTACTAAAACCTGGCCACATGGCTACAGCCTGAGACAACCCAATAATAAAAGCTTGTAAGTAATTGATTTGATCAACTGTTTTTGGATTTGTAACTTTTTTACTATAAATATCTGCAATAATCATATATATTGCGCCAATGAATAGTCCTATCATTACTGTTGGTACACTAAATAGGTATTTTTCAATGACATCATCAAATAATACACCCAGTATACCAGCTGGAATCATACCTACTAATATATGTAGTAGGTTTAAACGTTTTGGTTTTTGACCAATACCATCAATTGGTTCTGATCTATATTTACCAATATGTAACATTTCGAAATAGCGTTCACGGAATACCCAGGCACCAGCGAAAACAGAACCAAGTTGAATTACAATCTTAAAAGTAAAAGCGGATTGAGATCCTAAAAATTCACTTGATTTTAACCACATGTCATCGATAAGAATCATATGACCTGTAGAAGACACAGGTGCAAACTCTGTTAAACCTTCGACGATACCTAGAATGATACCTTTTATCAATTCAAGTATTAACATATTTTACCTACTTTCATATCACTTATTAAATTTTATACATTTTCATTTTATCATGATAGCATAATGAAAATGTAATTTACCACATATAACTGAGATTTCAGTCTCAAGTCTTAAAATAATTTTACAAAATAAATTCTTCTAATAAAACCATTCAAAAAATTATAGTAAATATTATTAAATGGTGTAATTTGAATTTATGACAAAAATATGAATTAAGCATAAAAAAGCTCTTAAAATTATGAGCGAATCCATTTAATTTTTACATAATGAGTTTATAATGTGAAGCAGGTGATATTTGTGAAAAGATTAACAAATTTAGCAATTAAATATAAAATATATCCAGCATGTATGTTTGTAATCAGTATATTATTAGCGATTACGGTGGTTGTTCAAAACATTTCAATAGCAGAAGTGTTAAATGCAGTCTTGTTAGATACTAAAGAAGATTTATGGACATTGCTATTATTTATATTAGTTGTGTTATTAGCGAGGGCAACATTTAATACGCTTAATCAAATGATAGGTAATCGTATGTCGACAAAAGTGAAACAACATTTACGACGTCAGCTCATTTTAAAGCAGTCTAAAGAACCTATAGGGGTTCAAATGAATACCTTGACTGAAAATATTGATGGAATTGTACCTTTTTTTAATAGTTACCTTCCGCAGGTATTTAAATCAATGATGATTCCAGTTTTTATTATTATAGCAATGTGTTTTATACACTTAAATACTGCTTTAATTATGATGGTGACTGCACCATTTATTCCACTTTTTTATATTATTTTTGGACTGAAAACAAGAGATGAATCTAAAGATAAGATGACGTACTTAAACGAGTTTAGTCAACAATTTTTAAATAAAGTGAAAGGACTTATAACACTAAAACTTTTTAATCGAACAGAACAAACTGAAAGAGCATTATATGAAGAGAGTACAACGTTTAGAGATTTAACTATGCGTATCTTAAAAAGTGCTTTCTTATCAGGATTGATGTTGGAATTTATTAGCATGTTGGGAATTGGCCTTGTAGCGTTAGAAGCAGGATTAGGATTGATATTATTTGATAGTATTGATTTTAAAACAGCAGCAATTGCTATTATATTAGCGCCAGAATTTTATAATGCAATAAAGGATCTAGGTCAGTCATTCCATACAGGAAAGCAAAGTGAAGGTTCGAGTGATGTTGTCTTTGAGTTATTAGATAGCCAAGAGGAAGTAGATAATAGAGTACCTAATTTTAATTCACAACAAAATGCGCTTATTAAAGTGAGGAAGGTATCATATAAATATGACTCTGCGCCATTTAATGCACTGAATGAGATAAATTTGGAAATTTATAAAGGCGAACAAATTGCGCTTATAGGAGAAAGTGGCGCTGGTAAATCTACATTGGCGCAACTGATCGTACAGCGATATATACCTAATTCAGGAACTGTAACATACAATCAACCCAATTTAAGCATTGGATTTTTAAGTCAGTCTCCTTATATTTTTAATGCTTCAATACGTGATAACATTACGATGTTTCAATCTATTGATGAAGCTGAAGTTTTAAAGGTATTAGAAGCGGTTGGCATGAAAGATAAAATCCTATCTTTGAAGCACGGTTTAGATACGTGGATAGGAGAAGGTGGAGAAATGCTCTCAGGCGGACAAATGAGGCGAATAGAGCTGTCGCGCGTGTTAGTAGCACAGCCGGACGTTTTAGTCTTCGATGAGCCTGCAACAGGCTTGGATGTACAAACAGAAAATATTATACAAGATGTAATTTCACAACAATTTAATAGTACGACAATAATTATAATTGCTCATAGAGCGCATACAATTAAAAATGCCAATAGACGTGTATATATAGAAAACGGGCAATTGGAATCATTAGATCAATTAGTAATCAATGAAAACATTAAAGGTGGTGAAGTAACATGAAGCCACATATTCATTTCAAAATAGATAAAGATTTACTACTTTCTATTCTTGTTGGTGTAGCCGGAAGTATAATCGCTTTGGGTATGTTCTTTCTAAGTGGTTACATGGTGACACAAAGCGCCTTGGGTGCACCACTATTTGCATTAATGGTTTTAATAGTTACAGTGAAGATGTTTGGGTTCTTAAGAGCAATTGCAAGATATATCGAAAGGTTATTATCTCATAGGACTACTTTTACAATGCTCAGAAATGTGAGAGTACAATTTTTTAAAAATCTGACTCCTGTAGTCCCAGATGTATATAGAAAATTCAATTCAAGTGAGTTGATTGCACGAATGATAGGGAGGGTAGAATCTTTACAAAATATATACTTACGTGTTTATTATCCTCCAGTTGTCATAGGTATCACAGCACTTATTTCTGCATTAGTCATGTTATATTTTTCTTATGTCCATGCATTAATTATATGCTTAAGTATGATAGTATCTTTAATTTTAATTCCCTTATTAAGCGCTAAAAGAGCGCGCGCTTTAAAAAAACAGATGAATGAAGTTCAAGGGCAATTTTTAAATCAATTTTATGATTATAAAGAAGGATATGAAGAGTTAGAGCGCTTTAACCAAACAGCATATTATCAAAATGAAGTACTAGGGCAGTTAGAGGCTTATGAAAAAGCGCAAGCGAAAGAACAACGATTTTTATCATTGTATGAGTACAGTTTGAATATCGTTTCGATGTTAGCGTTATTTGCTACTTTATATTTAGGTGTAGCACAAATCCAACAACATCAATTGGACGCAGTATACTTAACAAGTATCGTATTAATGATGTTAACATTATTTGAACAAGCAATTCCTATGAGTAATGTAGCTTATTATAAAGCAGATACAGATGAAGCTTTAAGCGATATCAATGAAGTCATTGCACATCCTACGCCTCAAGGAACTGAATCTATTCACTCGAATGTCAAAGAAGCTGTCAATTTATTAGAGGTACGTGACATTAAATTTAAATATTGGAATCAATCGAGTTATGTACTTGATGATATCCAGTTATCCATTGTTAAAGGAGAACATATAGCAATCATTGGACCATCAGGATCGGGAAAAAGTTCATTATTACAATTAATGTTAGGTCTATATCAAAGTGATGAAGGAAAAATTCTGTTGAATCATCAGGATATGACTAGGATTTTAGATGAAGAAAAATATAGTCAATTTAATGCTTTGTTACAGTCACAACAATTATTTGATGGATCAGTGAAAGAGAATTTATTTACCGAAGAGTCGGATGAAGTGATACGAGATGTATTGGATGATTTAGGTTTACAACATATTAATTTAGATAGAGTGATTACAATATCCGGAAACACATTATCTGGCGGAGAAGTACAAAGACTAGGTATTGCGAGATTACTTTTAAAAGATGCACCAATATGGATACTCGATGAACCAACTACAGCATTAGATATATATCATACAGATAAAGTGATGGATATGATTCACAATAAAGCACAAACATTAATTGTAGCGACACATGATTTAAGATTATTGCCAAGTTTTGATAAAATAGTAGTAATGAATGAAGGGAAAATTGTGGAGTGTGGAAGTTATGAAATGTTGCTCGCTCAACAAGGTTATTTATATCAAATGACAGAAATGAATACCATATAATTATAGAAGTTGTTTTTAGTTATTAATAAATCAAGAGCTCAAACACAATTGTGTTTGAGCTCTTAATGTAAATAAAGTATATTTAATTAATGTATTTTGATATGTTTCTTACTGAGATTTTACAATAGATATTTATTTAATTTTTTCTTCTGTAAATGAAGAAATTACTTTGCTAAGTAATCGGTTTAATTCTTTAGTCTCATCTGTACTTAATGAAGAAGCTACTGCAACATCTTGACAAGCAGTATCTAATTCTGGGCGAATTGCTTCACTCTTATCAGTCAAATGAATAAATACTTCGCGTTGATCTACTTCAGAACGCTCGCGTTTGATTAAATCAACCTGTTCCATTCTTTTAAGTAGCGGGGATACAGTACCTGTATCAAGAGCAAGTTCGGTAACGACTTTTTTCACGTTGACAGGTGACTGTGACCATAAAATTGTTAAAACTAAAAACTGTGGGTAAGTCAATTTGTATTGCTTAAAGACATTATTAGAGTAGTAGCGATTTACTTGCCTCTGAGCATTATACAAACTAAAACAAAGTTGATCCTTTAAATTAAGTTCTTCAGACATAAAGTTCTCCTCCAGACATTCTATCCGTTTTTTTATTCTTTGTGTATCGGACTGAATCCGTCTAATGTTGTGTGTGACACTTCCTTAGACATACTTTGGCACTTTGCCGTGCTAAAATAAATTGTGTTTAAATTTCAGAAGAAATCTAAAATTTATCAAGTAAAGGGTTAATTATATGAATAATTTACCTTTAATGCAAACATTTTTTGAGAAATGAGTGATTAGTATGACAAATAAAGAAGACTCAAGAATATCTATAACAGTAATAACTGGATTTTTAGGTAGTGGTAAAACCACATTTTTAAGTAATTATGTAAAATATTTACTTAGTAACAACGAAAAACCTAGCATTATCGTAAATGAATACGGCAATTTAAATATAGACAGCAGTACATTAAGCGATGATGTAAAGGTTGCATCGATATTAAATGGCTGCGTATGTTGTGACTTGCAACTAGATTTAATAAAACAATTAAAACATTTTCTAAAGGAAAGTGCAATGCAACATATTATAATTGAAGCCACAGGTATCGCTCATCCAATTGAAATCATAGCTGCGTGCCAAGACCCAGAAATCGTAGAAAACGTTAATCCTCCAGTCATCATAGGTCTTGTGGATGCACCAAGATTTTTAGCTAGAAACAATTATTCAAATAATACAAAAATTTTAATGGAAGAGCAATTATCTGTAAGTGATACAATCATTATAAATAAAATGGATTTAATTGATGAGTCCGCACGAGAAGCATTAAATGGAATTTCTGATATTAATGCATATGCGCCAAAAGTGTATACGACTTATGCAGAAGTAGATATGAATAAATTGTTATCTGTAACGCCTAAAGCTTCTAAAGATATGAGTAATCATGCGCACCACCATGGTATGAATAGTATGCAGTATCGTTTTACAGGTCCTATAGATAGACAATTATTTTATCAATTTATTTTACGGTTGCCGGATAATGTTCTAAGATTAAAGGGGTATGTAAAGTTTCGAGATATGCCAAATGATATTTACGAATTTCAATATGCACATGGGTTGCCAGATTATCAAATTATCGAAGAAATACTGCCATTAAATATAGTACTTATCGGGGAAGAAATGGACGTTAACCGATTGCGTAACGATTTAGAGATGCTGCAATTTACTTGAGGTTTCAAATAAAAATATAAGGGGTGTTGGTAATTATGGATAAAGTAAAGATTAATCAATATGTTTCGTTCTCAAAAGTGATACAAGGATTTTGGAGAGCACAAGATTGGCACTGGACACCGCAACAATTAAATCGCTATTTAAATGAATTAGTGGAACGTGGTATTACAACAATGGATCACGCAGATATTTATGGTGATTATTCATGTGAAGGTGTATTTGGAGAGGCACTAAAATTATCTCCACAATTACGTGAAGAAATGGAAATAGTATCTAAATGTGGTATCGTCTTGCCTTCGCATCGTATACAAGGTGCAGATGGACATCGTTATAATCACAGTAAGAAGCATATTCAACAGTCAGTAGAGCGCTCTTTAAAGGAATTACAAGTTGACTATCTTGATACGTTATTAATCCATAGACCTTCACCATTAATGGACCCACAAGAAGTTACAGAAGCGTTGAAAATATTGGTGACTGAAGGTAAAGTGAAATCATTTGGTGTCTCTAATTTTAATAAATCACAATATGATTTACTTAATCAATGTCTCGTTTGTGATAAGTTACATATCACTTTAAATCAACTTGAAGTTTCGCCATACACATTAGATATTATTGAAGATGGCACGATGAATCACATGTTAAAAGATGATGTGAAAATAATGTCTTGGAGCCCAATGGCAGGTGGAAAATTATTTGATTTAGAAGACGAGAAAGCAGCGCGTATTATGACAGTGATTTCACCTTTAACCCAGAAATACAACGTAACAGCAAATGGTATTGTTATGGCCTGGTTTAATAAACATCCAGCCGCTATTATGCCAGTATTAGGAACACATCAAATTGACCGTATTGATGAAGCTATAGCAGGATTGAAAATTACAATTACGGATCAAGAATGGTTTGATATCTATACGGCCTCTTTAGGTCATGATATCCCATAAAGTGAATTTTGGAGGAGAGTAAAAAATGAGTAATCAGAACGAAGAACAACGTAGAAGTCAACTTAAGTTTGAACGAAACTTTATAAGCTTTCCATTTTTAGTATTTGCACTAATCGTAGCAATACTCAATATAGCTTATCCAGATATTAATATAATGATGACATTATTTGGACTATTTTTCTTATACAACGGTGGACTGTTGTTTGTGTCATTTATAAAACATTATAAACGTACGACAATTTTAGCGTTAATACTTACTGTGATGTCTCTAGTTTTATTTGGTTTATCACTTTATTTATACGCAAAGACAAATAATTTGTTTTAATCACTAGAATACAATGATCAATGTTATATGACTTTAAACTTTAGGGGGATTAAATGGAAGTCTGGATTACACAATTTATGGAGAAGTTTGGCTACTGGGGGATAGCATTTTTAATCTTTTTAGAAAATGTTTTTCCGCCCATCCCATCTGAAATAATTTTAACTTTTGGAGGATTTATGACAACAAAATCTGATTTAGGTTTTGTTGGTGTAACAATTACTTCGACAATTGGTTCAGTTCTTGGAGCAATTGCCTTATATGGTATTGGTGCATGGATTGGTGAGCGTAATTTGTATCGATTCATTAACCGTTACGGTAAAATTTTGCGAGTGAAGACAAAGGATTTAGATAAGACCATTGGATGGTTTGAAAAATATGGTTATTGGACAATCTTCTTCTGTCGTTTTGTACCATTACTGAGAAGTTTGATTTCAATCCCAGCTGGGTTAACACGTATGAACTTGCCTTTATTTATAGTATTTACAACGATTGGAACACTTATATGGAACGTGGTGTTAATTTATTTAGGACAAGCAGTTGGCGGTAATTGGCATACTATTGTTAATTATATGGATGTTTATTCACGTATTATTTATATTGTTTTAGCAATTTTAATCATATTCTTGATATGGAAATGGCTAAAACGTCAAAAGTAGAATAAGTAAATGTGATAGTATTAGTTAATTAAATTGAATTGCACTTTCAAGCCATACATAACTCTTTATTAAAAATGAGATGTTATAATAAATATATTAAAGACGTTAGAGGGGATATTATGGCAAAGAAAAAAGTTTCAATCATAGGTGCTGGAAACACGGGAGCTACATTAGCATTTATAATTGCTCAACAAGAGTTGGCAGATGTCGTGCTTATTGATCGCCCACATAATGAAGGACAGGTTAAAGGGAAAGCCCTAGATATATTAGAAAGTAGTCCTGTATATGGATTTGATGTTAATGTAACTGGATCAATCGATTATCAGGATACAGCTAATTCTGATATTGTTGTTATAACTGCTGGTGTACCGCGTAAACCGGGTATGAGTAGAGACGACTTAGTACAAGTTAATGAAGCAGTGATGTATGACGTTACACAAGAAATCGTTACGCACTCCCCAAATTGTAAAATTATTGTTTTAACTAATCCAGTAGATGCGATGACATATGCTGTAATCAATGCTTCTGGATTCCCTAAAGAAAGAGTGATTGGTCAATCTGGAATTTTAGATACAGCGAGATACCAAACATTTATAGCAGAAGCATTAAATGTATCTATTAAAGATATTAGAGGTTTAGTTTTGGGAGGCCACGGTGATACTATGGTGCCTTTGGTGCACTCCACAAATGTTAACGGCGTACCTTTGAATAAAATGCTAGATACAGCGCAAATAGAACATATTGTAGAGCGTACGAGAAAAGGTGGGGCTGAAATTGTAGAACTACTTGGAAATGGCTCTGCTTATTATGCACCAGCTTCTGCTATATATAGTATGCTAGAAGCAATCTTAAAGGACCAGAAACGTTTATTACCAAGTATTGCATTATTAGAAGGCGAATATGGTTTTTCTGATATTTGCTTAGGTGTACCTACGATATTAGGGGAACAAGGCATTGAACGTATAGTTGAATTAGAATTATCTGAAGAAGAACAAGCACAATTAAAAATTTCTGCTGATTCTGTGGTAGAAGTAAAACAATCATTAAAACAATAATGATATTATCGATAATATCAAATAAGAGAGCTATCAGAGTGTAAAAGCTGATAGCTCTCTTTGTGTAGGATTACATTTTGAAAATACAGATGTATAGTGCAACATATTCGAAAAAGGTTAAAATATACATGTACTTTAATCTTAATTTTACTTTTATAGGCACATTCCATTTAGGAAATTGACGTTCGTAATAAAATAATTGGAGATAAAATAATCCAATGCCTAAGGGAAGGCACATCAATATGATGCTATGAGTATAAGAAAATCCAATATCATGCAAAAGGTGTCCGATAATCAGTTGGGATACGATAAGCACAATAAGCAGTATTATGATATTTAATGTCATTTTGCACTTCGTACTCCTTTCGCAAAAGAAAATAATAATATTTGTAAAGCAACTAACAATAACACAAAGCATAAAGCAGTCAGACTGAGACTTGACCATACTTCGTGAAAAATACGAAGCGGTTCATTAATTAAATAAACAGAATGTAATCGTAAAAAACGACCGATATAAATGCCTAAACCATTGAGAAACATCATAGCCCCAATAATACTTCTATTTAGCCATATATGATGCGTAAATTGTTCCATTTCTAAAAACATTAAAATCAACAGGTAAAGTGCAAGTAATACGGCTGCGACAAGAAAAGTAAAATATGCCCATTCTATTAACAGTAAGCCTCTATAAAAATTAAATGTAAATTGATTTAAATGAATCAAATCAGTAACCATATAAAGCGTGTTAGGTACCATAAATAAGAAAATAAGAGAGAAAATTATAAACAGTGGCCATTCAAATTTAAATTTCGGTTTAAACAAATGTAATAGTAAGCATAATTCAAATGGCACATATGCTAGAAATAAATTTAAAGTCATAAATTTATAATAACTATTAAAGAAAATTGAAATAATGATTAGAATAAGAAAGGCTGATCTAGCTATATAACGAGCATTCATAAGTACACCTACTTTCCTTCAAAATAAAACATTTAAAACTATATTGAAAATCACTAGCTAAAAAAATAGTAATGAATTTGATAAATAAAAAGGTTAATAAAATTTTTCCTTATCCTATGGAATTCAAAGGGACATAAAACCGTAATTTTGCAATATGAGACTACATGATACAAGCTTCAGATATAAATTTCAATGATAAAAAAATAAAATATTGTAAAAAATAAAGCTTGATATAGTGTGGTTACAGTAGTTAGTATACGATTGACTTAATTAAAAAAGACGAAAATAAAATGTTGAAAAGAATGATTGCTGTTATAAGTAGGGTGATTTTAAAATAATGAGATAGTTAAAAATGTTAAAAAATACAAAGACTGTGGACTTACATATCTATAAATTCATCAGTCTTTGTAATTGTATCAATTCATTTTGAGAGTGGTGAATGCAGTTATAGGTCTAATAGGTTAAGTCCTATAGTTTCATTGTGCTTACGATTTATGTCTAAGTTAGTCATATGGATAACGATTTCGGCCGTAGCAGATACGATTGCTTTTGTAAGATGTCCACTTAATGTTTCATATTGGTTTGTACCAAAAGTTGCATGAAGATGCGCAAAAGGTTTGTCGTCAATGTGTGAGATATTACCTAACAAGCTAATTAATTCTAAAGGTTCTTGTATTCTTTTTTTCTCATAGGTTTTGGTCTCTATGTTATAGAAGTTAAGTTCAACATCATCACAAGCACCAATACCACTCACTGTGCCAAACTTACCATTTTGCTCTTTTGCTAAGTCTGTAACCGCTTCTATGATATCTTCGCCTTGTTCTAATACGAGTACAATTGTCTTTCCATCTACTTGATATATCATAATGAGCCCCCATCCAAAATTTTTATTTACGCCTTTATTATACAAGTAATTTTCCGATGATTGTATAATTGTGTTTTAATAAGATTTTTTTATTGTGTTTTGTAAGAAAAATAGTATAAACTGTTCTAATATTGTGCTTTCGTCAGTTATACTAAGACCATATGAGTGAAGCATTTTATAAGTATTCTTACGAATGGAGGGAGAAACGTGAATAAGCAATTTGTAATTTTGTATTTTAATATTTTTCTAGTCTTTTTAGGTATAGGTTTAATCGTCCCAGTTCTTCCAGTTTATTTGAAAGATTTAGGATTGAATGGTAGCGATTTAGGTGTGCTTGTTGCAGCATTTGCCTTGGCGCAAATGATTATTTCACCATTTGGAGGTACACTTGCTGACAAGTTAGGTAAAAAGTTAATCATCTGTATAGGTTTAGCACTTTTTGCAATTTCAGAATTTTTATTTGCGGTCAGCCATACTTTCTCGCTCCTAATTGTATCAAGAATTCTTGGTGGTTTTAGTGCAGGGATGGTCATGCCAGGTGTTACAGGTATGATTGCAGACCTTTCAAAAGGTAAAGACAAAGCGAAAAATTTTGGTTATATGTCAGCAATTATCAATTCCGGTTTTATTTTAGGACCTGGTTTAGGTGGTTTCCTAGCTGAATTTTCTCATAGATTACCATTCTTTGTAGCTGGTTTCAGTGGATGTTTAGCATTAATACTTTCAGTCGTATTAATTAAAAATCCTAAAAATGAAACACAAGATGGTTTTACAAAATATCAACCAGAATTACTAACTAAAATGAATTGGAAAGTATTTTTAACGCCAATTATTTTAACGCTTGTATTGGCATTTGGTTTATCAGCATTTGAGACATTGTTCCCATTATATACAGCTGATAAGGCACATTATTCACCATTAGATATTTCGATAGCAATTACAGGTGGCGGTATATTTGGGGCAGTATTCCAAGTGTTTTTCTTTGATAAGTTTATGAAATATTTTAAAGAACTTACATTTATCACTTATGCGTTAATATATTCTGCATTAATTTTACTTGGATTAACCTTAGTACACAGTTATTGGTCAATTATGTTAATCAGCTTTGTAGTATTTATCGGTTTTGATATGATACGTCCAGCGATTACAAATTACTTTTCTAACATTGCTGGAGATCGACAAGGATTTGCTGGTGGATTAAATTCAACTTTTACGAGTATGGGAAACTTTATAGGACCTTTAGTAGCAGGAACACTGTATGATGTTAACTTTGAATTCCCATTATATATGTCAGTGGTCGTTATGTTACTAGGCATACTTGTTATCTATGTAGAAAAAGCAATCAGAGCCAAGTGGCAGAAAACTTAATTAAAATCATAAAAGCGTGTTTATTGGTACGCTCCTCTTAAAAGTGAGAACTTTCAGGAGGAGCTTTTTTGGTTAATATAATGAAATGTTTTCTTTATATTAACCAAATATGTCATAAACATTAAGAAAAAAGGTTTTGCGTAATATTTGTGTAACAGAGATTACATTTGTTTTAAATTGTAGCCTATATAACTTTTTTGTTAAAATAATGTGCTAGTATATAAAGAAATGTTAACAGAAATGTAGGTAAGGAGAACGATTTGAAGAATTTAACTTTGGGAATCATGGCGCTCTTTCTTGCTTGTTGTTTAGCGTTTCTTTTATTTCTTGCTATGAATCAGCAAGCACTTGCTAAAGTGCATGAATCAATTTCTAGTTTTTCAGATTCGCATAAAGTGGTGAAAGCTAAGGAACAAGCCAATCATAAAGCAAATCATTCAATCAGTGCAGCAATGAAAGATACTGAAAAGAATGAGGACAGACAAGAGCCGTATTATGCTGAAAATTATGTACCTATAGCCAAACTGACAACACACAATTTAAAAAATAATGAGGTTGGGAAGTCTAACTTGCCACAATTTTCCGCTGCATTAAAAGAAGCACAAAACACGGTTAACCGTGATAATGATATTTCTAATACATATAATGATTATGGTATCGATAGCACCTGTCAAGGAACTTATTATTATATTTTTACCTTTAAAAATAATGATAAACCGCATATGTATTATAGAGTTACTGTAAATGAAGATAATCAGGCACATATATTTGATCGATCCTATCGTGAAACAGATCATCTAGGACCGAACAAACCATGTTTATCACCACAGGAGTCTGAAGTCGTTGCGCAAAAATATGCTGTTGATAAACTAGGCGCTAATGCAAGCTTGAAAAAAGTTAAAGAGTCTAAAGAAGGCATGTTTTATACGTTTTGGAATTCGGAAATGAAACAAGAATATAAAGTTATAGTAAATAAAGCTGGAGACGTTATACGTCAACCAGCGCTCAATTAGTTCTTATGAAGATAATTCACCTTTATTGAATTATATCTTAAGACTAATAATTTCTTTAGTATGAAAAATGAAGTATATAGTTATTTAAAATAAATTTTGAGATTTAAATATGATTTAAAAATATTAAAATCAATAAAATGCTACTCCAATAATATATAATGGGGTAGCATTTTATTTTGAAGAATTAAGTATTTTTAATACAAAACGTGGTATGAATAAGTATTAAGAGTTATTTATCAATGTTATGATTATAACATCAGTTAAATGTGTTACTTCTATAATAGAAAATATTTCATTATTAATAGAAGTTGACAATGTAAATAGAAAGGGTGGGTACTTTGAAACAAATAAAAAAAGCAATCATACCTGCAGCTGGTTTAGGTACAAGGTTTTTGCCGGCGACAAAGGCAATGCCTAAGGAAATGTTACCGATATTAGATAAACCTACAATTCAATACATAGTTGAAGAAGCCGCTAATGCTGGTATAGAAGATATTATAATAGTAACAGGCAAACATAAAAGAGCTATAGAAGATCATTTTGATAATCAAAAAGAATTAGAAATGATTCTTGAAACGAAAGGTAAAACAGATTTACTTGGAAGAGTAAAATTTTCTACAGAGTTAGCGAATATTTTTTACGTTAGACAAAAAGAACAAAAAGGATTGGGTCATGCAATTTATTCTGCACGTCAATTTATAGGAGATGAGCCTTTTGCAGTGTTGCTTGGTGATGATATTGTTGAATCTGATACTCCTGCTATTAAACAATTGATTAATGCTTATGAAGATACAGGCAAATCTGTGATTGGAGTACAAGAAGTTGAAGAAGATCAAACACATCGTTACGGTATTATTGATCCTTTAACTAAAATTGACAGAAAATATGAAGTGCGACAATTTGTTGAAAAGCCTAAACCAGGCACAGCCCCATCAAATTTAGCGATTATGGGTCGTTATGTACTGTCAGCGGATATATTTGATTACTTAAAAAACCAAGGCACCGGTGCAGGAGGAGAAATTCAGCTTACGGATGCTATTGAAAGATTAAATAAAGATGACCAAGTTTTTGCATATGACTTTGAAGGCAATCGATATGATGTTGGAGAAAAATTAGGTTTTGTAAAAACAACAATAGAATTCGCATTAAAAGATGATACGATGCGTGAAGATTTGAAAGCATTTATCAAAAACTTAGATTTAGATAGTCATTAACAATGAGTAAAATGAAATTTCATGTACACATATAACATTACTAACCACCAGTGAATCGATACGAGGTGTTGAAAAATGAAACAAAAGAAAACAAACGCTATGCGTATATTAGATCGCCAAAATATTCAATACGGAGTAAATCGTTACAAAGTTTCAGAAAAGCATATGTCGGGTGAGGATGTAGCTGCAAGCGTGGGCGTTGATATTGAATTAATTTATAAAACATTAGTGTTAGAAAATACTAATCATGATCATTTTGTATTTATCATTCCAGTGAATGACTCATTAGATATGAAATCCGCTGCGCAAGTTATAAATGAAAAGAAACTTCATTTAATGCCTTTAGATGATTTAAAGAAAGTTACTGGATATGTTCGGGGTGGTTGTTCACCCATTGGAATGAAGCGATTATTTCCAACGATTATTGATCAACAAGCAGTAAATTTAAATGAAATATATGTTAGTGGTGGGGAAAGAGGCATGCAAATTAATATAGCTGTGAAAGAGTTAATTGAAGCTACACAAGCAAAGGTTGCACCTGTAGTACATCCTTAAGAAAATATATTTAAATTAGTAACACAAGGGCATAACGCGTTTATGTCTTTGTGTTTTTTTATGATTTATAAAGAATTCAAAGGTAGAAAATTGACGGAATTTTGAATATTAAGATTAAAAAAATGATTGGTTTTGATTGTTTTTGAGAAAAAGTGATTGAAAAAAGAAAGCGGAAACATTATAATAACATGGAGATGAGGTGAAGTAATGATTACGGAAAAACGTCATGAAGTAATATTGACTGAACTGTCAGAAAAAGACTTTTTAACATTACAAGAGCTTATTGATCGAACTGGATGTAGTGCATCAACTATACGCCGTGATTTATCTAAGCTCCAACAAATGGGAAAATTAAAAAGAGTTCATGGTGGTGCAACACTCAATCAATCATCTGTATTAGAACCTAATTTAGCAGATAAGAGAAGTACCAACCTCAGAGAAAAGCAAGAAATCGGACGCCTAGCAGCGTGTCAAATTGAAGATAATGATTGTATTTACTTAGATGCTGGTTCAACAACTTTGGAAATTATTCCATACATTAAGGCTAAAGATATTATTGTAGTAACCAATGGTCTTACCCACGTAGAAGAATTGTTAAAACAAGGTATAAGAACACTTATACTTGGCGGTGAAGTTAAATCAACGACTTTTGCCACAGTAGGGTCGAGTGCAATAAAAACATTAAATCGCTATCGTTTTGATAAAGTTTTTGTCGGAATGAATGGCATTGATTTAAAGTATGGCTTAACAACGCCAGATGAACATGAAGCAGTTATCAAAAATCAAGCTATGGAATTAGGCGCGCAGAATTTTGTAGTTGTTGATCATTCTAAATTTAACAAAGTATATTTTGCTCACGTGCTGTTAAACGAAGAAATTACTTTAATAACTTCAAAAAAGGCCATAGAAAGTACAACATTTAAATGCTTTGCTGAAAAATACAATTTTATTGGAGGAACATTATGATTTATACAGTAACTTTCAATCCCTCTATTGACTATATAATGTTTGCTAAAGATTTTGAACTTAGCGGATTAAATCGAGCGACTGAAACCTACAAATTTGCTGGAGGAAAAGGTATCAATGTATCCAGAGTCTTAAAAACATTAGGTATTCAATCTACAGCGTTAGGATTTGCTGGAGGATTTCCAGGTCAATTCATTGAAGACACATTACAACAAGCAGATATTAATACGAATTTTGTAAGAACGACTGAAGATACACGTATTAATGTCAAATTAAAAACAGATAATGAAACGGAAATTAACGCTCCGGGCCCTACAATAACGAATGAACAGTTCGAAACACTGTTAACACAAATCAAGCATACTTCAGCCCAAGATATAGTTATTGTTGCTGGAAGTATTCCAAAAAGTGTACCAAGTGATGCATATGAACAAATTGCAAAAATTACTCAAGAAACTGGTGCGAGATTAGTTGTAGATGCTGAAAAAGATTTAGTTGAAACAGTTTTAAAATACAAGCCGCTATTTATTAAACCTAATAAAGACGAATTAGAGGTAATGTTTAATACGTCGATTCGATCTGATAAAGAAGTCATGAACTATGCGCGTGAAATATTAGGGATGGGCGCAACGTCAGTGATTATTTCCCTTGGAGGTGATGGTGCAATCTATGTAGATGATAAACATAGTTATAAGGCTATCGTGCCTAATGGACATGTAGTCAATACGGTTGGTTCAGGAGATAGTACTGTCGCGGGTATGGTTGCAGGACTTGAAACGGGACTTACAATTAAAGATGCATTTAAACAGGCAGTATCAGCGGGAACAGCGACAGCGTTTAATGATGACTTAGCCACAGAACATGCTATTGAAGAAATTAAAGCACAAGTGATGATTACGACACTAGATGGGAGTGTATAACTATGAGAATTACCGAATTATTAACAAAAGATACAATTGCTATGGACCTTACTTCAAATGATAAAAACGGTGTCATTGACGAATTAGTAAATCAGTTAGACAAAGCTGGGAAACTTAATGATCTAACAAGTTTTAAAGAAGCTATTCATAATAGAGAATCTCAAAGTACTACAGGAATCGGAGAAGGTATTGCGATACCACATGCAAAAGTAGCAGCTGTAGAGACCCCTGCCATTGCTTTTGGTAAATCAAAAGCAGGTGTTGACTATCAAAGTTTAGATATGCAACCTGCACATCTCTTCTTCATGATTGCAGCGCCAGAAGGTGGTGCGCAAACACATCTGGATGCTTTAGCGAAATTGTCCGGTGTTTTAATGGATGAAAATGTTCGTAAAGATTTGCTTAATGCAACTTCACCACAAGAAGTATTACAAATTATTGATAAAGCTGATGACGAAGCAACTGAAGAGGAAGAAGCGGAAACAGAAGCTGTGACTACATCAGCAGCAACAGATGAAAATGAACCTTACGTATTAGCGGTTACAGCGTGTCCAACTGGTATTGCCCATACTTATATGGCTCGCGATGCACTGAAGAAACAAGCTGAAAAAATGAACGTTAAAATTAAGGTCGAAACTAATGGATCTGGAGGCATTAAAAATCATCTTACCGAGGATGATATTAATCGAGCTTCAGGCGTAATTGTAGCAGCCGATGTACATGTAGAAACGGATCGTTTTGATGGTAAAAATGTTGTAGAAGTACCTGTAGCAGACGGTATAAAACGACCGGAAGAACTTATTAATATGGCCCAAGATACGTCACGTAAAGCTTTTGTGGCACGTGGTAATAAAAATCATAGCCAAGCAGAAAGCAATGAGAAACAAGGTGTAGGTAAAACGATTTACAAACACTTAATGAATGGTGTTTCAAATATGTTACCGCTTGTTATTGCCGGTGGTATTTTAATGGCAATCGTGTTCTTATTTGGCGCAAACTCATTTGATCCAAAAAGTTCTGAACATAACGCATTCGCTGAACAACTTTGGAATATTGGAAACAAAAGTGCCTTTGCATTAATTATTCCTATCCTTGCCGGTTATATAGCGCGTAGTATTGCTGATAAACCAGGTTTTGCAGCTGGTTTAGTCGGAGGTATGTTGGCAGTTTCAGGTGATTCAGGATTTATTGGTGGTATTCTTGCTGGTTTCTTAGCAGGTTACCTCACACAAGGTATTAAGAAAGCGGTTAGTGGTTTACCTCAAGCATTAGAAGGGTTAAAACCTACGTTAATTTTCCCTGTGTTCTCAGTAGCCATTACAGGTTTATTGATGATTTATGTATTAAACCCACCAGCATCATGGTTAAATAATTTATTGCTTAATGGATTAGAAAGTCTTTCTGGAACAAATATCATGTTATTAGGATTAGTTATCGGTGCTATGATGGCAATCGATATGGGCGGACCCTTTAATAAAGCTGCGTATGTATTTGCGACAGCAGCGTTAACAGAAGGTAATGCAGCACCAATCACTGCAGCAATGATTGGTGGTATGGTTCCACCAATTGCGATTGCAACAGCAATGTTAATTTTTAGAAAGAAATTTACAAAAGAACAAAGAGGTTCTGTCGTACCAAACTATGTGATGGGGTTATCCTTTATAACTGAAGGCGCAATTCCATATGCTGCAGCAGACCCATTAAGAGTAATCCCGTCAATGATGGTAGGGTCTGGTATTGCAGGTGCGATTGCATTAGGATTAGGCTCATCGATTCAAGCCCCACATGGTGGTATTTTCGTAATTGTCGGTACTGATTTTAGTCATGTCTTACAATCGTTAATCGCAATTATTATAGGCGCAATTGTTTCAGCGATTATGTATGGCTTACTGAAACCGAAATTAAGTGAAGATGAAATTCGTGCTTCACAAGCTATGAACGAATAAAAACAAGATGTTAAAAGCAAACGATAAAGGCCAGAAGGAACTCATGAATAAATGAGATATTCTTCTGGTTTTTTGAGTTTTAAATCATTCAGGAGACACTTTTGAATATAATAAGCTAACGAAGTTTGGTAAAATAAGGTTAAAGTATTAAATAGGCTGTATTGAAGTAAATTAATGTAAAGAAGGTATGGAAATGACTGAATATGTTATTGAAAATGGACGTATTTATACGGAATACGAAACGATAGAACGCGGTTATATCATTGTGAAAGATGGGAAAATCGCTGGTGTAGGTAAAGGTATATACGAAGGTAAATTGACTAAGTACGATGCTAAAGGGCAGCATATTTTACCCGGATTTATAGACATCCATATTCATGGTGGGTATGGCGAAGATGCAATGGATGCCTCATTTGATGGTATAAATCACCTCGCTAAGTCTTTATTATCTGAAGGAACAACAAGTTTCTTGGCTACGACAATGACTCAGTCAGATGAGAATATTACTAAGGCCTTAGAAAATATTGTTAATTATCAGCAGCAGCAAGATAAATTAAATACAGCGGACATCGTCGGTATACATTTAGAAGGACCATTTATTTCTGAACATAAAGTAGGGGCACAGAATCCTGAATATGTTCAGAAACCTACTATAGAAAAAATAAGACAATTTCAGGATACTGCTAATCATCAAATAAAAGTCATCACGTTTGCTCCAGAAGTTGAGGGCGCAGAAGAAATATTGAAGGCGCTACATGATAAGATTCGCTTTTCTATGGGACATACAGTAGCTACATTTGAAGAAGCCAATAAGGCAGTTAACAATGGTGCAAAGCATGTGACACATTTATATAATGCGGGTACACCTTTTGAACATCGAAATCCGGGACTGTTTGGAGCAGCATGGACTAATGATGGACTAAGTACAGAACTTATCGTTGATGGCATACATGCACATCCCGCAGCCATTCAAATTGCGTATAAACAAAAAGGAAATAAACGATTTTTCTTAATTACTGATGCAATGAGAGCAAAAGGGATGCCTGATGGAGAATACGATCTGGGTGGTCAAAACGTGATTGTAAAAGGTTCGGAAGCACGTTTAGAAACGGGTGCTTTAGCCGGAAGTATTTTGAAAATGAATGAAGGTTTGAAGAATTTAATTCAATATACAGGAGATACATTAGAGCACCTTTGGCGTGTAACTAGTTTGAATCAAGCAATTGCTTTAGATATAAATCATCAAAAAGGTAGTTTGCAAGTCGGAAAAGATGCGGATATTGTTATCGTTGACGATGAAATCAATGTTCAAACAACCATTAAAGAAGGACAAATTCATAATTTTGAAAAATAATAAAACAGTGTTACGACTATCATTTATTTTACTTATTAAAAAATATTTAATTCAAAAAGTTGACTCAAATTAAAATTTACGTTTAAATGTCTAGTTGAACAAATGAAATTTTAATAAGTATAAAATAGATTGCAAGGTAACAGTGTGATAAGATAAAGGAAATGCGCATTTTTAGGGAGGTGTTACAATGGGAAGGATTTAGTATATAACATTATAGTGAAGAAGCACGAAAAATTTTATGAAACGTCACCTATTGTGACACAATATTTGGAGGTGAATCCCTAGAAATAGGGAACTAATTGGAAACAGTGACCATAATGAACTTAGTAATATTTTTTCTTTTAATAGCATTAACAACTGTATTCGTAGGATCGGAATTCGCATTAGTGAAAGTCAGAACTACAAGAATTGAGCAGCTCGCTGCAGAAGGCAACGGGAGCGCACGCGTAGTCAAAAAAATGGTGAAAAATTTAGACTATTACTTATCCGCATGTCAATTAGGTATTACAGTGACATCTTTAGGATTAGGGTGGTTAGGTGAACCAACATTTAATAAATTACTTCATCCATTATTTGAAGCTATTCATTTACCCGCTGCATTAACAACAACGATTTCATTTATTGTTGCATTTATTATTGTAACGTATTTACATGTTGTACTTGGCGAGTTAGCTCCGAAAACGTTAGCAATTCAACATACTGAAAAATTAGCGTTACTTTATTCTAGGCCGTTGTATTACTTTGGTATCGTTATGAAACCATTAATATGGTTGATGAATGGCTCAGCACGTATGATTATACGTATGTTTGGGGTGGATCCAGATGCTAATAATGATGCAATGTCAGAAGAAGAGATTAAGATTATAATCAACAATAGTTATAACGGTGGAGAAATTAACCAGACTGAATTAGCTTATATGCAAAATATCTTTTCATTTGATGAACGTCATGCTAAAGATATCATGGTCCCACGTACGCAAATGATTACGTTAAATGAACCGTTTAATGTAGACGAACTTTTAGATACAATTAAAGAACATCAATTCACGCGTTACCCTATTACAGAAGATGGGGATAAGGACCACGTGAAAGGCTTTTTAAATGTGAAAGAGTTTTTAACAGAATATGCTTCAGGTAAGCAAATTAAAGTAAGTAACTATATTCATGACTTACCTATGATTTCAGAAACTACACGTATTAGCGATGCTTTAATCCGTATGCAACGTGAACACGTGCACATCAGTCTTATTATCGATGAGTACGGTGGTACAGCCGGTATTTTAACTATGGAAGATATTTTAGAAGAAATTGTCGGTGAAATTCGTGATGAATTTGATGATGATGAAGTTAATGATGTTGTCAAATTAAGTGACAATAAATATCAAATTAATGGTCGTGTGTTGCTTGATGATTTAAATGATCAGTTTGGTATTGAATTTGTTGATTCTGATGATATTGATACAATCGGTGGTTGGTTACAAGCACATAATACAAATTTACAACAAAATGATTTTGTAGATACTGAATATGATCGTTGGGTTATTTCAGAAATTGATAATCATCAAATCATCAATGTAATATTAAAATTTGAATATAATGATACGCGTCCAACACTTGAAGAAGACGAAGATGAAGAAGATAACGATAAATAATTAAATGATACTTACACCCTATGAACTGTTGATACTAATAGTCCGATAGGGTGTTTTTTTATGTATGAGGTATAAATGCTGCTCTAGAATATGAATATTATTATTAGAGGAGAGGGGGAAATGGGGTTATCAGTATAAGATGAAATATAATTGTGTGACTATGATCCAATTTAATGTATAACAAGGCAGTATAGTATATTTTTCATGAAAAGCATATTAGAATATTATATAATACCTTAGAAATAAAATTAAATGTATTGAAAGGGGCATCACCATGATTAATGATACATATTATTTAAATAATAGTTACCCTATGCCAAAAGTTGGACTTGGAGTATATAAAATTTCAGAAGAAGAAATGGATATTGCTGTAGAAACTGCTTTGGAGGCAGGATATCGTGCATTCGATACTGCATATTTTTATAAAAACGAAATTGCTTTAGGAAATGCTTTGAAAAAGTCTGACATAGAACGTGAAGATTTATTTATAACATCTAAGTTATGGAATGATTACCAAGGATATGATCAAACTATCGAATTTTTTACAAAATCATTAGAGAACTTAGGCACAGATTATTTAGATTTATTCCTAATTCACTGGCCATGTGAAGCTGATGGTTTATTTATTGAAAGTTATAAAGCGATGGAAAAATTATATGAAGAAGGCAAGATTCGTGCTATTGGTGTATGTAATTTTAATAAACATCATTTAGAGAAATTAATGGAAGAAACGGATGTAGTGCCGGCTGTTAATCAAATTGAAGTACATCCATATTTTAATCAACAAGAACTGCAAGACTTTTGTGATAAACATGATATTGCTGTAACAGCTTGGATGCCATTAATGAGAAACAAAGGACTGTTAGAGCATAAACTTATAACTGATATGGCTAGTCGATATGATAAAACACCTGCGCAAATTGTATTGCGTTGGCATTTAGCACACAATCGCCTCATTATTCCTAAATCTAAAACACCAAAACGTATTAGAGAAAATTATGATATTTTTGACTTTAATTTAGAATTAACGGATATCGCAGAAATTGATAGTTTAGATAGGGGCGACCGCCAAGGTAATGATCCAGAGAATGTAAGAATAGGTACTTTAAAATAACTTAATTTATATATAACAAGGACTGTCTATTCATAAAATATGGAATAGACAGTCTTTTTAGTTGCTGAAATAATGGTTTTTATTTTGAAATGACAGCGAAAATTGATAAGCTTAAGTTACATTTTATAATTTTATAGTGAATTAGTTACAATCCGTTATAAAATTTTTACAAAAGAGTTTATATACTATTAGGTTTTGTAATACTAAAAAGAAAAGTTCCAGCATTTTAATACCAAATAGCATGCGTGAAATATTATGCTGTATTTTAAAAAGTTTATGTAGAGATTAAGTTTTATTCATGAATATTAAGGCAATATAAAGATTGAGTAAATATAATTGATTACAATAGCATAATAACGGTGAAAATTGGTAAAGTGAATTTGAAGTAACTGAAATGAAGGTGTTTAGGTATGCAAATAAGAGTAGTAGTGCCTTGCTATAATGAAGGTGAAGTAGTATTAAAGACTTATCAACGCTTAAAAGCAATATTGTCCAAAGATAGTCAAAAACATCAATATAATTATGACTTATTGTTTGTAGATGATGGTAGTAAAGATAAGACGATAAATTATATTCAAGATATAGCTACGAAGGATCAACATGTAAAATTTATTTCGTTTAGCCGTAATTTTGGTAAGGAGTCTGCAATGATTGCAGGATATCAACATAGTAAAACATGTGATGCTGTGATTATGATTGATGCCGATTTACAACATCCGCCTGAATTGATTCCGCAGATGATAGAGGGCTATATGGATGGCTATGATCAAGTGGTTGCAAAACGAGATAGAAAAGGCGAAAAACAATCTAGAAAATTATTGACTCGAATGTATTACAAAGCAATCAATCATTTTGTTGAAGATATAAAATTAGAAGACGGTATTGGTGACTTTAGATTATTAAGTCGCAGAGCAGTGAGTTCGTTAACTGAACTCAATGAGTATAATCGTTTTTCAAAAGGGTTATTTGAATGGATAGGGTATAATACAAAAGTATTTACTTATGAAAATGTAGAAAGAGAAGATGGAGAATCAAAATGGTCATTTGGTAAATTATTAAACTATGGTATAGATGGGTTAATTTCTTTTAATAATAAACCATTACGTGCAATGATTTATCTCGGTTTGATTGTATTTTTCATTAGTCTTCTCTATATAGGTTTTATATTTGCTAGTATAGTAATTAATGGTATTCAAACACCAGGCTATTTCTCTACAATTGCAGCAGTCTTATTGCTGGGCGGAATACAATTGATTTCAATTGGTATCGTTGGAGAGTATATAGGACGTATTTATTATGAAGTGAAACAACGACCGAAGTATATTGTACAGGCTTCCAATTTAAATTGCCCAAGTAAAGTAGCAAAACAAGATATTAATAACGACATTGAGACTAGCATAGAGGATGAAGTAGAACGTAATCATTATCGTTATGATGACAAAACGAAAGCACGTGAAAAGGAACTAGTAAATCATAGATAATTAAAAATCAGCAAAGTCTTTAACGGCTTTGTTGATTTTTTGTTTTAAAAGATAAAAAAGAGGATGACACTAGTGTCATCCTCTTTTCAAAGTCTTATTTTTTTTTGCGTAATTTACCTACAATAAAGGAAACTACCGCAACAAGTATAATTGTACCGATAAGTGCTGGGAATATAGCAATACCACCTATGTGCCAACCCCAATCACCAAGTAACCATGAACCGAGTGCTGACCCAACGATACCTGCAATAATATTCCCTAAAATACCACCTGGAATATCTTTTCCGACAATACCACCGGCAATCCAACCGATTAAACCACCGATAATTAACATAAGTATAAAGCCCATATGATTTTGCCTCCTTTATAAATGATTTAACTGTTAATATATACCACAAAATATATTATCTTAATCATTTAGATTAGAAAATATATTTTGCCATAATATGAACAAAATAAAAATTAAATTTATTAGTAGGAAGGCATACCAATAAGGCGTTAAAAGTGTCATAACGATACAGGAGATGATGATGAGTAAATGACCTGTAAGAACTGGACGTTTAATACGAGTTAATATTTTAATCTTTTCTTTTTCCTGCGGTTTGAAGGTACTATAGAATAGTATAATTGCACCAATCATAAAGATGGCTGGCGCCAAATATGGTATAGACATATAGTAAGAGTCATGACTCGTGTTATACGTAAGTATCAAAGAAGTACTTAATATAATAGTAAGAATCATAGCAATAAATTTTTGTTGTGTGATGACGTGAGTTTGAATTTTATAGTTTATATATAATTGTAATATTGTCCAAAGAATGAATTGAAAACATGTATATAGAGCAATGTAATCAAATGTTCCTATTAGAAATAAATTGATGATGGCATTGATGGTCAATGCAATGAGTATAGAGCTAAACTTAAGTTGTTTGTAATTCTGACGATATAAATCAATTCCGAGAATGATTAATACCGCAGCTATATTTATGATTATATTAATTAGCATGTTGCTCTCCTAACCTAGATACTTCACTGCAATATTATAGCAATTAAGATAAAGTTATTCATTTGATAACATTTAATTTTTTAAATTTTTGTTAAATATTCATTCAAATTCTTTAATTTCAAATTATTTATATACATATAAATGTGTCGCAGCGATGTTAGTCCGAATGGTTGAATATAAAGGCCTTTACTATAAATGAAAATTATATGTATAGTACTAAATTCCACTAAATAAAAAAGTGACGCATTGTATGGACAAAGAGCATTATACAACGCATCACATGAAATACTCAATTTAAACACCTTTTTTATTACTCCATAAGAGGGTGTGTAATTGAGGTAAAACATAAACATTATTCATTTCACTGCTTTCCATCACGCGGTCCACAAGGGATTCATATAAAGATAATAATTTTTCTGTGTGTGATTCCACGTGTTCACCATCTAAGTATGGGTTGCCCACTTGTAAATAAAAAGGAATCGAAGGATAACGATGGTGTATCATTTTAGCAAAATGATAGTCTGCATCATCAAAAATAACGACTTTTAAGTTTAATGATTCAGGCACACATTGTGCAATAACTTCATCTAGGATAGGGAGATTAGGTTTCATCATTGAACTTGGCGGCTTAGGACTTATTGTCAAATCATCAATTTGTGTCATCCATGGTTGAAATTTGCTTCCTTGCGTTTCTAAAGCACTTTGAATGTGTTTTGAATCAAAGAGATCTACTAGGTCTTGTATCCCTTTAATCAACGCTGGATTGCCTCCTGAGATGGTTACGTGGTTAAATGAGTCTCCAGCAATTTCATAAAGAGAAGTATAGATTTCTTCTGCAGTCATCATCCGTATATCATCTTTGGCGCTGCCGTCCCACGTAAAACTTGAATCACACCAGCTACAACGATAATCACAACCTGCTGTTCGAACAAACATTGTCTTACGTCCAATAACACGGCCTTCTCCTTGTATAGTTGGACCAAATATTTCTAGTACTGGTATCTTACTCATGTGATGACCCCTTTGGTCTATAAACAACATAGCTCGTTGGAGTTTCTCGAACATAGACTTGAAGGCATTTTGGTTGATTGTCTCGTTCATCTAATGAATTTTGGACCATTTCATAAATCGTCTGTGCGACGATTTCTGTTGAAGGGCTTTTACCTTGGAATTGAGGTAAATCATTAAGTAAGTAATGATCAAATTGACCATGTATGAGTTTTTTTAAGTCACTAAAATTCACTAAAAACCCATTATGGTCTAATGTATCACCAGCTATCGTTAAATTAACAAAGTACGTGTGACCATGTGTACGCATGCATTTTCCAGCATCTTCATTTGGAATATAGTGCGCAGCTGAAAAATTAAAATCTTTATTTAATTCAAAACAATAAGGATGTTGAACACTAGGGTAATTTTGTTGGAACATTTTATTCCGCTCCTTTTTCTTCTAAATAGGTATTTAAACCACGTGCTCTCAAATGACAGGCTGGACATTCTCCGCAACCTTCGCCAACAATTCCATTGTAACAAGTTAAAGTATTATATCTAATATAATCTAGGACGCCAAGTTCATCACTTAATGACCACGTTGCTTTTTTATCTAACCACATTAGTGGTGTATGAATCACGAAATCTTTGTCCATCGATAGCGATAATGTAACATTCATTGATTTAATAAAACTATCACGACAATCTGGATATCCAGAAAAATCTGTTTCACACACACCAGTAATGATATGTTTTGCATTTGTTTGATACGCTAATGCGCCAGCAAAAGAAAGGAATAGGAGATTTCTGGCAGGTACGAATGTATTAGGGACACCGTCTTCATTCGTTTCAATTTCTAAATCGTGTTGTGTCAAAGCATTAGGTGTTAGTTGAGAAAGTAAGGACATGTCTAAAACATGGTGCTTAAGATTTTGTTCTTGAGCAATTTGTTTAGCAACTTCGATTTCAGTATCATGTCTTTGACCATACTCAAATGTAACTAATTCGACTTCATCAAAATGCTTTTTGGCCCAAAATAGACATGTGGTACTGTCTTGTCCTCCACTGAAAACTACGATTGCCTTGTTATTATTTAATGTGTGTTGCGTCATAAATACTTGCACTCCTTAATATTGTCTTACTAGCTTCTTTTTTCTATCCGTCATGACGCCAAAAAAACGTCTATCTCCATAAAAAGATAGACGTTTTTCAAGTGTCTAGTTTTTTATAGAGGGTATCAGCTAGGAACCTCTTTATATTCAATTTATACCGTGACTAGAATAATATATTTACGTTGTAAAAGCAAGTTGATATTTGGGATAATGAGTATAATAGATTGATAAAAAGTAACTTAAAGAGGTGATACGATGATCATAATGATTGATAATAAAGATTCATTTACCTATAACATTGTAGATTATATTGAGCAAGAATACAGCGGAGAAGTAAAAGTGATAGATGTTGAACGTCTATCAATTGAAAAGGTAAGGTTATGTTCACCGGAGGCGATTGTGATTTCACCAGGTCCAGGTGCACCAGATGATTATCCCATTTTAAATGAGATATTGAAAATATTTTCAACATCTATACCGGTATTAGGTGTGTGCTTAGGGTTCCAACAGATTATTACTTACTATGGTGGAGACATAATAAAGAGTGGTAAGGCGATTCATGGCCATACCACGCGTATCCAGCATAATGGCGAAAATATTTTTAAAGGATTACCAGAGTCGTTTAATGTGATGCGATACCATTCTTTGTGTGCAAATGCGCAAACTTTTCCTGCTGTCCTAGAAATAACAGCATCGAATTGTGATGGTATGATTATGGCATTTGCACATCAAACATTACCGATATATGGCTTACAATATCATCCAGAATCCATATTAAGTGAGTTTGGACTAGCTCAAATCGCATTATTCATAGAAATTGTGGAGGACTATCATGCAAATCCAATATAATTATCGATATTTATTAGATGAAGACAATTACGAACAACACCAATATACTTTTACGAGCTGTATTGGTCAAAAGGTAGCGAAGTCGTTGGATCAAGTAGGAGAAGTGGTTCGCTATGCTGAAGCTAAGCAAAAAGAAGGTTATTATGTAGCGCTATACTTACCTTATGAAGCAGCACCATTTTTTAATAGTCAAATGGAAACTGCGCTCATTGAAGGGCCTTATATTTATGGGGCAGCATATGCTTTTGCTGAACAATCAGGCACATCAATAACACGTGAGCTATCATACATAGCGAAATGTAATTTTCAATTCCGCTTAGGGCAAGAGACACTTATAGATCATATTAAGGCAGTGCAAGACGCAATCATAGAAGGTAATACATACCAAGTGAATTACACGACACGTTTGATAGACGATATTCATTATCCTATTTATACGTTGTATGAAGTATTACAACGTGAAAATAATGGCTTTTATTCAGCGCTTATAGACACAGAAGAGATCCAAGTCGCTTCATTATCTCCAGAATTGTTCTTCCAACGTGGTCCTTTTGGAGAACAGGAAGATGTCTTATTGAGTAAACCTATGAAAGGCACCATAGCTAGAGGCAAAACAGCAATACAAGACCAAGAAAATCTACAAACATTAACGCACTCTGCAAAGGATAGAGCGGAAAATGTGATGATTGTTGATTTATTACGTAATGATATTGGCCGCATTGCTAACACGGGGACAGTTAAAGTATACAAGCCTTTTCATATAGAAGCGTATAACACTGTATTTCAAATGACCACAATGGTTACAGGAGGATTAAGTCATGAAACACAACTCATGCAAGTGCTTGAATCACTATTTCCTTGTGGCTCTATAACAGGTGCACCTAAAATAAATACGATGAAATATATCAAACTATTAGAACAAGTGCCAAGACATATATATTGTGGAACAATTGGCTTACTGTTACCCGACGGTAAATCTATCTTTAATGTGCCTATACGTACTATTCAATATTTGAACAATCAGGCAATCTATGGCGTTGGTGCAGGTATAACGATCGATTCTATACCTGAATTAGAGGTTCAAGAATTTAAAGATAAAACTAAAATATTGGAGAGGTTATAATGCAATTATTTGAAACTATGCGATTAGAAGCAGGCGTATTTCCACGCCTGTCTTATCATAAAAATAGAATGAAAACATCGTGTCAGCAACTTGGCTTTGATTTTAATGAAATAAGTTGGGATGCTTTGGTTTACAAATTAGTTGAAACGTATTCAGTAGGTGCATTCCGTGTGAAAATTTTAGTGGATGCTAACGGAACATTTGATTATGTCGTAGCAGAACTCACAACTAAAGTGAATTTTACAGCCAAACTCATTCAAATGAGTAATAATACAAGCGAAAGTGTCATTGTAAATAAGACAACGGATAGAGCACATTTAGACCATAATCATGAAACAGATATTATATTATTATATGATTTAGAGGGGAAAATATTAGAATTTGATATCGGTAATATTATGATTAAGGAAGAAAACCAGTATTATACACCCAAATATAATCATGATTTTTTGCGAGGGTGTATGAGACAATCACTCATAGAAAAAGGTGTTTTACAGCAAAAAGACTATGATGTGGAAGAGTTTAAACAGAAACTACAATTAGAAAAGATTCAGGTTTTTCTAATAAATAGTTTGCGAGAGGTTGCCGATGTAGAGATTTATCTATAGAATATAGAAAGCGTAAACAATGGTATAAGCTCTATGACAGAGATATAGCCAAAATGCGAAAAAGTTATATCAAAATAAATAGCTTAAACAATTAACCGCACATAGATTATTGAATACAGTATAACTTTGCAATTGTTACCAAGCACAACGACAAAAATATTTTAATGAAAAATTTGAAATAGATATAAGATTAACTGACGAAGAAGTCAAATAATAATATAGCATATTTTAGACAGTGAGTGAGGCAAGAGAATGATATTGATATGGTTACTGGCAATTATGATGTTAACTGTGCTTACGAAATGGATTACAAATCATTTGCTAAAAAAACAATCGGTTTTCATTGCACAAATTGTTGTCACAATTTTTTGTATCATTCAGTTTGTTTTTGTCTATTTTTTAGTGAAAGCGCTGATGAATTATATAGTTCAGGGACTCAATGTATTTTATCATTAGTAACAATTTATGAGGTGAATCTATGAAGATATATAGCCAAGGTGACCAAGCTATAGTGGTTTCTATAGAAAAAGAGGTCTCTAAGGATTTAACAGAAGATTTGTTAGCTTTAAAAAATTATTTAATTGAAAAAAACTATCCATTTATTACAGAAATAGTACCAACAGAATCAGATATGATGATTTGTTATGATGCTCGAGACATGATTAAGCATCATCATATTATCTCTCCCTTTTTATATATGAAAGCATTGATGCAATCGGTGCAATTAGAAATAAAGCACGAGGATAAAAACACAACAGCTATGGAGATCCCTGTTATATATGGTGGAACATTTGGACCTGATTTAGATACCTTACTTGCTCATTATAAGATGGATATGGATAAATTTATAAAGTTACATACAAAACCAACTTATTTTGTCTCCATGATGGGTTACTCACCTGGGTTTCCGTATCTAACTGGAATGACAAAGCGTTTATTTGTAAATCATACAGGTGGAAAAAAGAGTTTTATACCTGCTGGATCAGTTATTATTGAAGGCAAAAAGACGGGAATTACTACAACTGATACATACGGAGATTGGTTGGTTATTGGATATACACCGGTTCGTTTGTTTAATCCTGATCAAACCGAGTTTACTAAATTAAAATTAGGCGATAATGTCATATTTAAGCCTACGACAAAAGAAGCGTTGGATTTAGGAGGCTTTAAACCATGTCAATTATAATAGAAGATGAAGGCTTATTTTCAAGCTTTCAAGACTTTGGTCGCCAAGGGTATGAACATGATGGTGTGATTCCTGGTGGTGCATTGGATCCATTATCACATGAAATAGCTAATAGACTCGTGGCGAATGATAAACGAGAAGCAACATTAGAAATGACAAATAGAATGGCACGTATACGTTTTACTGAACCTACATTAATTGCACTTAGTGGTGGTAATTTTAAAGCTAAAACAGAAAATCTGAAAATTATCCCTAACAAACTATATTTAATGGAAAAAGGTGATGTACTCGTCTTTACTGAAACAAGTCGTACATCTAGAGTATATCTAGCTGTGGGCGGCGGTTTTGAATTAGACGAATGGTTAGGTTCTACTTCAACCGACTTCAAGTCACAAATTGGTGGATTTCATGGGCGTCAGTTGCAAAAAGGGGACGAAGTTAATATGAAGCGTAATTATACAGAACGGCATCATAAACTCTTCGAAAACTTAGAAGATAAACATGAAACAGACTGGGGTATTGATGGTTATGCACTTTCTTTTAATTATATGTCCGATGTATTTCACGTAATCAAAAATAAAGGAACAGAAGATTTCAAAAAAGATGTACTGAATCGTTTTGTTCTTGATGAATATAAAGTGACTAGTAAAGCAAATAGAGCAGGTATGTTAGTTGAAGGTGCTCCCGTAAAAGCATTTTATGAGGATATGCCGGCACATCAATCCGTGCAAAGAGGTACGATACAAGTAAAAAGAGATGGAACGCCAATTATTTTATTAAATGATCATTATACATTAGGTAGTTATCCTCAAATAGGAACAATTGCAAGTTATCATTTAACTAAAATAGGACAAAAACCACAGGGCGCAAAATTGAAATTTCAATTTATCGATATTGAAAGTGCTGAAAAGAATTTAATTAAATATACAAATTGGTTAAATCAACTTTTTCATGGTATTGAATATAGAATGCAGTTAGAAATGTTGAAATAATAAGTATTTATAAAAAGGTAATGAATTAAATATAAAAATACTGAGCTAAGAGAAAATTGCTAGAGTAAAGCGTGTAAGTTTTATCGCTTACGCTAGCTTTTTCTATAAACTTAAAATATACATAAGAATTAGTATCTCGATACTATGGTTTAGAAAAAAGAAAATACTTTGTAATCTAGCTATAATCAATATGTTATTTTGTCTGCGACTATAGTCCGATTAATATCATTTCTAATCAGAGTATAATTAAAAAGCATATTATTTCTTAATAATGTATTAACGTGGCGTTAATAAGGCATTCATAAAGCCGAACAAATAGCTTTATTTCTCGTAAAAAGTGTGTTTTTACTTGATATTTGACTACTATTGCTTTATATTAATTAATTGAACTGTATACGTTTTGTTACAGTAAGATTACAAAACGATAAAGAATGTAAAAAGAACATTAAAGGTTAATATGTGATGTTTATATACATGCATTTTGTTACTTGAAATAAACAACAATAATCTTAAGAATACATGGAAAATTAATATTATTAATAATGACAATTGAACTTTTAAAGCAGTGAAATTTTGATGTCTATATCATAATGTAAGGTTTTATGAGAAGGAGTATGAATTTCCAACCTAAAGAATGTAACTTTCGCCAATAACGACCTGTGTCTCTATTTACATTGGATACATAACTAAATAGGGCATTATTAACAGAAATTTTGCCAAGTATTTACTAGGCGCGGATATTTTTCCAGCCTATATTAATCTAAAATCGGGGGAAACAAACATGAGTTTACACAAAAAGAAACTGACTCTTTTTGCGTTTTTTATTTTGACGGTGATAACAGTCACCTTGAAAACGTACTTTTCATATTACGTCGATTTTTCTTTAGGTGTTAAAGGATTAGTACAAAACTTAATCTTATTAATGAATCCATATAGTTTAATCGCTTTAGTATTAAGTATTTTCTTATTCTTCAAAGGGAAGAAAGCTTTTTGGTTCATCTTTATTGGTGGATTCTTATTAAGTTTTTTATTATATGCTAACGTTGTATACTTTAGATTCTTCTCTGACTTTTTAACATTTAGTACACTGAACCAAGTAGGAAATGTAGAGTCAATGGGTGGTGCAGTTACCGCCTCGTTTAAATGGTATGATTTTATCTACTTTACGGATACAATCGTTTACCTGTTTATGTTGATCTTTAAACAAAAATGGTTTGATAAACGTGTATTTAGTAAGAAATTTGTACCAGTGATTATGGCAGCTTCAGTAGCACTGTTCTTCTTGAACTTAGCTTTTGCTGAATCAGATCGTCCAGAGTTATTAACACGTACGTTTGACCATAAATATTTAGTGAAATACTTAGGTCCATATAACTTCACAGTTTATGATGGCGTTAAAACGATTGAAAATAATCAACAAAAAGCTTTAGCAAATGAAGATGATTTAACTAAAGTATTAAATTATACAAAACAAAAACAAACAGAGCCTAATCCAGAATATTATGGAGCGGCTAAGAAGAAAAATATTATCAAAATCCATTTAGAAAGTTTCCAAACTTTCTTGATTAATAAAAAAGTAAATGGTCAAGAAGTTACACCATTCTTGAACAAACTTTCTACAGGTAAAGAAGGATATAGATATTATCCGAATTTCTTCCATCAAACAGGACAAGGCAAGACGTCAGATTCTGAGTTTACGATGGATAATAGTTTGTTCGGTTTGCCACAAGGTTCAGCATTTTCATTGAAAGGTGACAATACGTTCCAATCACTACCGGCAATTCTCGATCAAAAGCAAGGTTACACTTCTAGTGTTATGCACGGAGACTACAAAACATTCTGGAACCGTGATCAAGTTTATAAACACTTTGGCGTAGATAAGTTTTATGATGCAACATATTATGATATGTCACAAGATAATCTTGAAAACTTAGGGCTAAAAGATAAAGAGCTATTTAAAGAATCGACTGACTATTTAGCAAAAGAAAAACAACCGTTCTATAGTCATTTAATTACATTAACAAATCACTATCCATTTACAGTTTCTCCAGAAGACGCATCAATTGAGAGACCTAATACAGGCGACTCAACAGTAGATGGTTATGTACAAACAGCAAGATATTTAGATGAATCATTAGAACAATTTGTAAGTGAATTGAAGAAAAAAGGTCTTTATGACGACTCGGTTATTATGATTTATGGTGATCACTATGGTATCTCTGAAAACCATAATAAAGCGATGGAAAAATTATTAGGTGAAGATATTACACCGGCGAAATTTACTGATTTAAATCGTACTGGTTTCTGGCTGAAAATTCCTGGTAAAGAAGGTACAGTAGATAAAACATATGCTGGTCAAGCAGATGTTATGCCTACAATATTACATTTAATGGGTATCGATACGAAGAATTACTTAATGATGGGTACAGACTTATTATCTAAAGATCATGATGATACAGTTCCTTTCAGAAATGGAGACTTTGTAACGAAAGATTATAAATATGTAAATGGTAGAATTTATGATAATAAGAATAATGAACCGGTAACAGAAAAACCTAAAGATTTTGAAAAACGTAAACAACAATCTGAAAAAGATTTAGAAATGAGCGATAATGTACTTAATGGTGACTTGTTCAGATTCTATGACAATCCAGATTTCAAAAAAATAAAACCATCGAATTATGAATATAAACCTGGTCCTAAAGGACAAGAGAAAAAATAATAATGTTTAAGAACTAATACACCTAGTGAAGGTGTGTTAGTTCTTTTTTTAGGATATAATTGCTGAATGTGTTGAAGCATAAAAATACGATTAAAGCTTATAAGCTTTAATCGTATTTTTAATAAAGTAATAGATATTAATATATTTCCTCATCCAAGTGCAACATCGAGTATCATCATAATAGTGAAACCTAGCATTAAACTTAATGTTGCCAGATCTGTATTATTACTTGCTTGTGAATCAGGGATGAGTTCTTCAACGACTACAAATATCATTGCGCCTGCAGCAAAAGCTAAAGCGTATGGTAACATAGGTGTAATAACTAATACAGCTGCTGCACCAATCATAGCGAATATAGGTTCTACAATTGCAGATGCTTGACCATAGTTGAATGCTTTCCATCTCGTAGCACCTGCAGCACGAATAGGCATAGATAATGCGGCGCCTTCAGGAATATTTTGAATACCTATACCTATGGCTAATCCTAATGCTCCTAAAAACGTAGCTTGACCATTCCCGGCAACAATACCACCGAAAGCAACACCAATAGATAGTCCTTCTGGTATGTTGTGAAGCGTAATGGCTAAAACAAGTAACGTGTTTTTATTGAGTTTTTTAGTACCTACACCCTCATGAAACTGATTTGTATCTTTGGTGTTGGGATGTATATGAGGAATAACTAAATCTAAGGCACGAATAAATAATCCACCCAACAAAAAACCGATTGCAGCTGGTAACCATGGAAGCGATGCATCTTTACCATAATCAATGGCTGGCTGTAACAGAGACCAGAAACTCGCAGCAATCATGATGCCGGCAGCGAATCCTTGCATAGAATTTAGAATCTTATCATTCACGCGTTTAAAAACAAATACTGCCGCTGCTCCTAACGCAGTTAGTAGCCAAGTAATAATGCCAGCTATTAATGCTTGGATATAAGGAGGTAAGTCTTGGAAAAATTCCGACATAAGCTTGTCTCCTTTGTATCATTTGTAATCAAAAAGGTGTATAATATATGGAACTGAAATTAATTTTAACAGAATTAATTGTAATAATCGATATTAAAAAGGATGTTGGACGATGGAAGCTTACAAAATAGAACATTTACACAAATCATATGCCGACAAAGTAATTTTTGATGATTTACACCTATCGATTTCAGAAGGTGAAAAGATAGGTCTCGTTGGCATTAATGGCACAGGAAAAAGTACGCTGTTACAAGTTATCGCCGGACAAGATGAAGATTATGAAGCTGAAATTTCTCATCCCAACTCCTATCGCATACGTTATTCATCTCAAAAGCAAGACTTTGATAAAGGGATGTCCGTATTTGAAGCGGTATTAACCTCAGAGACAAAGACGTTAGAAATTATCAGAACTTATGAAGCTGCCATGAAACAATACAACGACACGCAGAGTGAGTCAGATTTCCAAAGAATGATGCAAGCACAAGAAGCAATGGATACGCATCAAGCTTGGGATTATAGTTCTGAAATTAAAACGATTCTTTCTAAATTAGGTATCAATGATACGACAAAGGAAGTAAGCGAACTATCTGGAGGTCAACAAAAAAGAGTGGGATTAGCTAAGACTTTAATTGAGCAACCTGATTTATTATTATTAGATGAACCTACAAACCATCTAGACTTTGAATCTATCAACTGGCTCATTAATTATGTAAAACAGTACCCACATACTGTGCTATTTGTTACCCATGACCGTTACTTTTTAAATGAAGTATCTTCTCGAATTATTGAATTAGATAGAGGTAAGTTAGCTACATATGAGGGGAATTATGAAGCGTATATTGAACAGCGTGCTGAAAATGAAATAATAGAACAAAAGCAACAAGCTAAACAACAATCGTTATATAAACAAGAACTTGCATGGATGCGCGCAGGCGTTAAAGCACGTTCTACGAAACAGCAAGCACGTAAAAATAGGTTTAATGATTTAGAACAAGATGTAAAAAACCAACATCAACAAGATAAAGCTTCTTTAAATCTTGCCTATTCTAGGCTAGGAAAGCAAGTCTTTGAAATGGAAAATCTGAGTAAGCATATTAACAATATCACACTTTTCGAAGATATTACTCAAATCATTCAAAGTGGGCAACAAATCGGTATCGTTGGACCTAATGGAGCAGGAAAAACAACGTTATTGAATATTTTAAGTGGAGAAGATCAAGATTTTGATGGAAATTTAAAAATTGGTCAAACCGTGAAAGTTGCCTATTTTAAACAAACTGAAGAACGTTTGGAACGGGACGTAAGAATGATTGATTATTTGAGAGAAGAAAGTGAAGTTGCTAAAGAAAAAGATGGCACGTCAGTTTCAATCACACAATTACTTGAACGTTTTTTATTCCCAAGTGCAACACACGGCAAAAAAATATACAAATTATCTGGCGGAGAACAAAAAAGGTTATACTTGTTAAAATTGTTAGTGCATCAACCGAATGTGCTCTTATTAGATGAACCAACTAATGATTTAGATACTGAAACATTAACGATACTTGAAGATTATATTAGTACGTTTGGTGGATCAGTAATTACAGTAAGTCATGATAGATACTTTTTAAATAAAGTAGCTCAAGAATATTGGTATATTCATGATGGTAAAATGGACCGTATCATTGGTACTTTTGAAGATTATGAAGCATATAAAAAAGACCAAGATAAGGTTCAAGATCAACAAAAACAGCAAAGTAAAGTTAAGCAACCTACTGAAAGAAAGAAGAAAAAAGGTCTATCTTATAAAGAGAAGCAAGAGTATGAAACAATTATTGAACGTATTGACACTACAGAACAGAGATTAGAAACAATAGACGAAGAAATGGCAAATGCAAGTTCAGACTACGCAAAAATCAAAGAATTAAGCGAAGAACAGCAACGTCTTAATCAAACGTATGAAGAAGATATTGCGAGATGGAGTGAACTTGAAGAACTAAAAGAACAATGAGGGATCTTATAACATGGAATCAACTTTATCGCATTATTTTGGTTATGACACATTTCGTCCAGGCCAAAAGGAAATTATATCAAGAGTAATGGATCATCATAATGTGTTAGGTGTTTTACCTACTGGCGGGGGAAAATCAATTTGTTATCAAGTACCAGGATTAATGCTAGGCGGAACAACAATTGTAATCAGCCCATTAATCTCATTGATGAAAGACCAAGTTGATCAATTAAAGGCCATGGGTATACGCGCGGCATATTTGAATAGTAGCTTAACTCAAAAGCAACAGAAAGCGATTGAAACGCAATTGAGGAATGGCGAAATTCAGTTTTTATATGTAGCACCTGAACGCTTTGATAATGGTTATTTTATTAGTTTATTACAACAGTTAAAAATACATTTAGTTGCGTTTGACGAAGCCCACTGTATTTCAAAGTGGGGACATGATTTCAGACCGAGCTATCAAGACGTTATTCATAAAGTGTTTGCTTTACCTCAAGATTTTGCTATTGTGGCGCTCACAGCAACAGCAACGATTGAAGTTCAAAAAGATATCATGGAACGCCTTAACATTAGTAAAAATAATGAGGTTAAAACAAGCACCAAACGACGTAATTTAGTCTTTCAGGTTAATCCTACCTATCAGAGACAAAAATTTGTGATGGAATATGTTACGTCTCATAAAAATGAAGCGGGTATTATTTATTGTTCCACGCGTAAGCAAGTTGAAGAATTACAAGAAGCATTAGAAGATAAAGGAATTAATAGCACAAGCTACCATGCTGGCTTATCAAATAAAGAACGTGAAGCAGCACAAAATGATTTTGTGTATGATCGCGTGCGAGTAGTTGTTGCTACAAATGCGTTTGGTATGGGGATTGATAAGTCCAATGTGCGTTTTGTTATTCATTATAATATGCCTGGTGATTTAGAGTCTTATTATCAAGAAGCTGGCCGTGCAGGGCGTGATGGATTGAATAGTAATTGTATTTTATTGTTTAGTGAACGCGACATTGGTTTACATCAATATTTTATATCATCATCGCGCGCAGATGATGATTATAAAGATAAAATGGGTGAAAAGCTCACAAAAATGATTCTCTACACAAAAACCAAAAAGTGTTTAGAAGCGACACTTGTACATTATTTTGAACCAAATGAAAAATTGGAAGAATGTAAGCAATGTAGTAATTGTACAAGAGAAAATAAAACATATGACATGACAAATGAAGCAAAAATGATTGTCAGTTGTATCGCCCGTATGAAACAGAAAGAAAGTTATAGTGTTATTATCCAAGTGTTACGTGGTGAAGATTCCGATTATATTCGTTATTGTGATTATAATGATTTATCTACGCATGGTATTATGAAGCAGTACACAACATCAGATTTAAGTCATCTTATTGATGAATTAAGATTTAAGGGTTTCTTAAATGAGCACGATGAAATCCTTACATGTGATAAATCTGTAAAAGCGTTGTTAAGTGACGAAATTACTATATTTACTACACCATTTAAACGTAAGACAAAAGAGAAAGTTAATATCAATACTGTAGAAGGTGTTGATCGAGCATTATTTGACGAATTGATTGCAGTGCGTAAACAATTAAGTGAGAATCTTGGCATCGCGCCAGTGAGTATATTTTCTGATTATACACTCGAGGAATTTGCCAAAAGAAAACCAGAATCAAAACAGGATATGATCTCCATTGATGGGGTGGGAAGCTATAAATTAAAACATTATTGCCCTATGTTTTTAGAAACAATTCAATCCTATAAAGCTCAAATATAAGTTACTTCAATAATTGTAATTTGAACATATTTCATCAACAAAATTTTAAAAGTAAATTAAATGTTTTCTTATTTTTTAATAAATCTACTTAAAATAGCAAAGTTAATTTCGATATTCATAATATATTAAGGCACGTTATGCGTTTCTTATATGTTTTGTATGTGTTTAACTTTGCTATTTTTATTTATACAACGAATTGTACGTAATATGCTTTTGAAGAATATTTATTTCAAAAAATCCTTCTGATAATACATAAAAAAATTGTAATTAGGGAATAATGAATTCAAATGGGAATGAATGATACTAAAGAGTAAATTAAAGTGAAGGTGACAAAGTGATAGAATTTAAAAATGTAGTAAAAAAATATGGGACTAAAACAGCAGTAGATGATATAAGCTTTAACATTGAAGAAGGAGAATTCTTTGTATTAATCGGCCCATCAGGGTGTGGAAAGACAACAACATTAAAAATGATAAACCGTTTAATTACATTATCTAATGGTTATATTTATTTTAAAAATAAACCTATCAGTGAATATCCCGTTTATGAAATGAGATGGGATATTGGCTATGTTTTACAACAAATTGCATTATTCCCACATATGACTATTAGAGAGAATATTGCACAAGTACCTCAAATGAAGAAGTGGAAAGAGCAAGATATCGAGGCTCGAATCGATGAATTATTGGACATGGTAGGCCTAGAACCAGAATTATACAAAGCACGAAAGCCAGAGGAATTATCTGGTGGACAGCGTCAACGTGTAGGGGTTGTACGAGCGCTAGCAGCTGATCCTCCAGTCATATTAATGGATGAACCTTTCAGTGCTTTGGATCCTATTAGTCGAGAAAAGTTACAAGATGATTTAATAAAATTACAACAAAAAATTAAAAAGACAATCGTTTTTGTAACTCATGATATTGAAGAAGCAATGAAGTTAGGTGATCGTATTTGTTTATTAAATGAAGGTCACGTTGAACAAATCGATACCCCTAATGGATTTGTTACTCATCCTAATAATGATTTTGTAAAACAATTTATAGGTGATAAAGCTAAATTGTCGATTAATGATATAAAGTTATCGGAAGTTACTGGAAATCTAAGCATTGATGAACAAGTAATAACCAAAGGGTATCCTATATTTAGTAGTGATCAGTTAGTAAAAGAAGTTTACGCTGATTTAGCAGAACATGAGGCGATTATTATTGAAGATAATACAAAGTCAACACAATGTGTGCTTAAACGAGAGGATATGTTTAAGTTTTTGTCAGATTTTCGTAAAGGAGGTCAAAATTGATGAATGAATTCATTCGTACACTTTCTGAACGTAAAGGGCAATTAATAACTACTATTTTTGAGCATATCCAAATTTCATTTCTAGCATTATTGATTGCTGCATTCATCGGTGTACCTCTCGGTATATTATTAACGAAAACGCGCAAGGTATCAGAAATCGTTATGAATATAGCAGCTATATTGCAAACAATCCCATCATTAGCTTTACTTGGTCTAATGATTCCATTATTTGGTATTGGCAAAGTCCCTGCAGTTATTGCCTTAGTTGTTTATGCCTTATTACCTATTTTGAGAAATACATATACAGGGATAAGTGAGGTGGATTCCTCTTTAGTTGAGGCTGCCAAAGGCATAGGAATGAAACCGGGACGCAGGTTAGCAAAAGTAGAATTGCCAATTGCGATGCCTGTAATCATGGCAGGGTTGCGTACAGCAATGGTCCTAATTATTGGGACTGCTACGTTAGCAGCGTTAATTGGAGCAGGTGGATTGGGAGATCTCATATTACTTGGTATTGATAGAAATGATAGCTCCTTAATTCTTATTGGAGCAATACCAGCAGCTTTATTGGCTATATTATTTGATTTAGTATTGCGTTACATGCAAAAGCTATCGTATAAAAAATTAGTCATTTCCTTGGCCTGTATTATTCTTTTATTGCTTCTTGTCATTATTGCGCCGATATTAGCCCAAAAAGGTGATAAAGTAACATTAGCGGGTAAGTTAGGTTCAGAGCCATCAGTGATTACTAATATGTATAAAATTTTAATTGAAGAAGAAACAGATGACACAGTCGAAGTGAAAGATGGTATGGGTAAAACTTCATTTCTTTTTAATGCCTTAAAATCAGACGATATTGATGGCTATCTTGAGTTTACGGGGACTGTGCTAGGTGAATTAACTAAGGAAGATTTGAAGTCTAAGCAAGAAGACAAGGTATACCATCAAGCTAAATCTAGTTTAGAAGATAAAAAAGGTATGACTATGTTGAAACCAATGAAATACAATAACACTTATGCTTTAGCAGTAAAAAAAGATTTTGCTAAGAAGCATAATCTTAAGACAATTGGGGATTTAAATAAAGTGAGTAGTGAGATCAAACCTGGCTTCACAATGGAATTTAACGATCGAGAAGATGGTTATCCAGCTGTGCAAAAAGCTTATCATCTACATGTTGATAATATCAAAACAATGGAGCCTAAATTACGTTACCAAGCTGTTAAAAGTGGAGATATTAATTTAATAGATGCGTATTCAACAGATGCTGAATTAAAACAATATAATATGGTCGTATTAAGGGATGATAAACACGTATTCCCGCCATATCAAGGCGCACCAATGTTTAAAAAATCATATTTAAAAGCACATCCTGAAATTAAAGATCCACTTAATAAATTAGCTGGTAAAATTTCAAACGAAGATATGCAACAAATGAATTATGAGGTAACAGTTAAGAAAAAAGACCCTTATCAAGTTGCTCGAAACTATTTAGAAAAACATCATTTAATAAATTAAACGCTGGTCTTTTTGCAAGCATCCACTCATGAAACATATCTTTAAATATGTATCATGAGTGGGTGCTTATTTTATTACTAACAAAGTAAAAATGGAGTTAGAGGGAGCATTGTTTTCAACACTATAAAGGTTTATAATGGTTAATAAGTTTTGAAATTTCTGTAAATTTAAGGAGGACCGTAACAACGATGAAAAAACAAATTGAGCAATTATCAGCATATCAACCAGGTTTATCACCTAGAGCATTAAAAGAGGCATATGGAATTGAAGGTGAATTATATAAGTTAGCTTCTAATGAAAATTTATATGGTCCATCACCAAAGGTAAAAGAAGCAATTCAATCTCACTTAGATGAATTACATTTTTATCCTGAAACGGGTTCTCCATTAATCAAGGAAGCAATTAGCAAACATTTAGACGTCGATGCATCTCGTATTTTATTTGGTGCAGGTTTAGATGAAGTAATTTTAATGATTTCACGTGCAGTGTTAACGGTAGGAGATAAGATTGTAACGAGTGAAATGACATTTGGTCAATATTATCATAATGCGATTGTTGAATCAGCGAATGTCACTCAAGTTCCATTAAATAAAGGCTATTTTGATTTAGAAGGTATATTGGCAGAGATAGATGATGATACAAAGCTTGTATGGTTGTGTAATCCAAATAATCCAACGGGCACTTATGTCCCACACGATGAATTACAACAATTTTTACAACGCGTACCTAGTCATATTCCTGTCATTATAGATGAAGCATATGTAGAATTTGTCACTGCTGATGATTTTCCTAATACGTTGGCATTACAACAACAATTTTCAAATGCCTTTTTACTACGTACATTTTCTAAAGCATATGGCTTAGCTGGCATGCGTATTGGCTATGTAGTAGCAGCAAAAGAAGCCATTGAAAAATGGAACATTATTCGTCCACCATTTAACGTAGGACGTTTATCTGAATATGCTGCATTAGCAGCCTTAGAAGATCAAGCGTATTTGACATCTATACGTGAACGTAATGCTCAAGAAAGAGCGAAATTTTTTGAACTTGAAAATAGTAATGCCTTTTATCCAAGCCAAACGAATTTTGTTTATATTAATACAAATAAACCTCATGACTTATACGAAGCCTTTTTGAATGTAGGTTGTATTACTAGAGAATTTCCCAATGGTGTCCGTATTACGATAGGCTTCCCAGAACATAATGATAAAATGATTGAAGTATTGAAACATTTTGATTTATAAATAAAGAAACTTAGGTATATACAAGCGTTCGCCAAACTAAATTATGTATTACGAAGTATTGTAATGAAATTAGTGTTAGCTATACATGTTTGAAATGTTATAGAAAGCATATAACAAAAGAATGATATTAAAACTATGCGTGTAATTTGCTTTTCTATGAGCATTCTTTGCTATAATGATATGCGGTAACATTAAGTTAAGTTTGATGATTATAATGCTTTATTGTGACATTTAAGTATGTTGAATAAAGATATTTAAAAGGAAGTAGGAGTAGTAAATGACAAGAAAATCAATTGCTATCGATATGGATGAAGTTTTAGCTGATACAGTAGGTGCGCTTATTAATGATGTAAATAAACGTACAGATTTGGATATCTCTTATGATATGTTGGACGGGAAGAAATTAAGACATGCGATGCCTGAACATGACGGTTTATTAACAGAAATCTTACGTGAACCTGGCTTTTTCAAAAAACTTGAAATTATGGAAGATGCCCAAGATGTTGTTAAAAAATTAACTGCGCATTATGATGTTTATATTGCGACTGCAGCGATGGATGTGCCAACATCGTTTCATGATAAATACGCTTGGTTGAGAGAGCATTTTTCATTTTTAGATCCACAACAATTTGTTTTTTGCGGACGTAAAAATATTGTGAAGGCTGATTATTTAATTGATGATAATCCAAGACAGTTGAGTATATTTACTGGTACACCAATTATGTACACAGCTTCGCATAACATTCATGATGATAGATTTGCACGAGTAAATAACTGGAAAGACGTAGAAAATTATTTCTTAGGGGATATTGAATATAATATTTAATATTTGTCTATTATTTTGATAAACACACGTGGCTAATGTCTATTGTAGTATATTTTAATTTTAAAAAGGTGATACCCATATAGCGGGTATCACCTTTTATTTCATGTGAAACAATAATGTGAAGTTCAATTGTTTTATGTTGTTTGATTATTTTGATCGTCATCAATTAATGTCAAAATTTGTACTGCCTCAGGAATGACTTCAATCTGAAGCGGCGTTTCTAAGGCGATTTCGCCATCGATATCTACTTTTGCCTGTGGCTCTGTTTCCACAGTGATTGTCTTGCCTAAGACATGCTGGATACCATCAGTCATATTGTTCCAATTCATGCTATCACGTTGTTTAAATACGTCGTTTAACACACTAGAACCTTGTTCTTTAAATATAAACATATTGAGATAACCATCACTCGGTGATAAATCAGTTAATGGAATACGGCTACCGCCTATGAAGGGACCATTGGCTACTACAAGCATAGATGTGTTTCCATCAATTGTCTTGTCATCAACAGTCACTTTATAATCAAAATGCTCTGGGTTAAGTAATGTTTTTACAGTAGAGCCTACATAACTCAATTTACCAAATACATCTTTGTTTCCATTTTGAACATTTTCGGCGTTTTGCACAATCAGCCCAAGACCAACAAAATTCAATGCGTATTGTCCATTTACTTTCATTACATCATAAGATTTTAATTCAGCTTCTATTAATTGTTGACTCGCAACCTTATGTCTTGGATTTAAGTTTAAGGTTTTTACAAAATCGTTAAATGTACCACCTGGAATAATGCCGATAGGGATCTCTAATTCACTTTGCATGACGCCGTTGATAAGTTCATTAACGGTCCCATCTCCACCTAAAATGAAAATAATATCGACATCATCACTATAACTACCATCTTTTATTTTTTGACAGTACTTGAGAATATCGCCTTCATTTTCACTTAATTGAATAGAGAGATGTTTACAAAAAGTAGTTAGTGAAGATGCGACGTCCCCCAGACCTCTAAAAATATCTTTGATACCGGAATGTTCATGATAAAATATTACACCGTGATTATATTTTGTATTACTCAATCGATTCACCATATTTCTTTTAGTTTTTATTACTTCCTAATTTTACCCTATTTTCTTAAAAAATAAAAAAAAACTACTAAAGATATATCTTTAGTAGTCAGAATGTAAGTATTACTTAATACCACGCATGCCTTTAATGATTTTAGGTACAAATGCAAGGATAATGAGACTGACAATAATAGCAATCGAACCTAAGAATAAGAAATAGTTCTTATAGCCAAGCGGTTCGATTAATTTTACTAATGTTCCATTAATAGCTTGGGCACATGCATTTGTTAATAACCATAAACTCATCATTTGCGCATTAAATGCTTTTGGAGCAAGTTTGACTGCTGCGCTGTTACCCGTAGGTGATAAACATAATTCGCCAATTACACAAATAATATACGATAGAATCACCCAATTGACACTCACAGTTGCATTTCCTGCTGAATGACCAATTAACGCAATCATAATATAGGAAGCACCAGCTAAAAGTGTCCCTAATACAAATTTAGTTGCTAGACTTGGTTGGCGTTTAGCCATTTTTGCCCAAATGATAGAAACTATCGGTGCGAGCAATACGATAAACAATGGGTTAATAGATTGGAATAATGCAGGACCGAAACCTGTTGTCCATCCAAAAATATTTAATGTCATATCTGAACTTTCAAAGGCGTAAATATTCAATACATTAGCGCCTTGTTCTTGGATAGACCAAAAGAGTACGCCTAAGATAAATAGTGGGATAAACGCGATTACTCGTGAACGCTCATCAGGTGTTACATCCTTACTACGTATCATAATCGTAAAGTAAATAATTGGTAAAAGTACGCCGATTACAAGCACTGTTGTACTGACTAAATTAAATGATAGCGTCCCAGTTAACCCTGTAACAAGTAAAACGACTACAATCAGTATAATTGCTGCTGCAAATAAAATTGTAAATTTCTTTTTTTCGCTTTGATTTAATGGGTTGGAAGCTGTCATCCCAATTGACCCTAAATTTTTTCTATTAAATATAATGTACCAAATTAAACCAAGTGCCATTCCGACTGCAGCTATTAAGAAGCCTGCATGAAAGTCACCAGAATCAACAAATTGATTTAATATTAAAGGTGACAGTAGACCACCTAAGTTTACAGCCATATAGAAAATAACGAAACCAGCATCTAAACGTAAATCATTTTGAGGGTATAATCTACCGACAATATTTGAAATATTTGGTTTCATTAATCCAGAACCAACGATAATAAAGAACATAGATACAAATAGTCCGACTGCTGCGAAAGGTAAACTTAAGCATATATGACCTATAATAATTAAGACGCCACCTATTAAGGTAGCTGTACGTGTTCCTGTAATTCTATCTGCAATCCATCCTCCAAGTACCGAAGTCATATAAATAAGTGCGCCGTAGACTGCCATAACGGATTGAGCAGTTGCTTTGTCCATACCTAGGCCGCCATCTTTTATAGCAAAATACATATAGAAAATAAGTAATGCGCGCATACCGTAATAGCTGAATCTTTCCCAAAATTCAACAAAGAATAAAACACCTAGTCCTTTAGGGTGTCCAAAGAAGCCTCTTTGAGGAATTGATTGGACAGCTTGATCTTGGGCTGTATCTTGATTTTGCATAAAACATTCCCGTCCTTTCTTGCTCCCTGTAAAAATATATAAAAAACATTTTACTCCTTATATAATTGAATTTCAATAATATTCTCAAAATAGCAATATTCTAAATATTCAGTTAATTTTTGTAATGAATTGCATTAAATTTATTTGAGTGGTAGTATTCATTGTTTTAGAAAAAAATAAAACAGTAGGGTACGATTAGGTACCACTACTGTTTTGGAAAAGTACAGAGTGTATTTTTAATATACGCCTTTCATAGCACGTCTTACTTTTGGTGAAAAAATCAGTAATAGAATACCAATTATTACAGCGATAAGGCCTGAGTACATAAAGTAGTCACTTTGATTCATCTTTGTATAGACAACAACAAGTTGAGCGTTAAGCCCTTGTGCAGTTGCATTACTTAGCATCCATAGGCTCATCATACGTGCAGTGAACGTTATTGGTGCTAATTTAGTAGTTGTAGATAAACCTACTGGTGAGATACAAAGTTCACCAATCGTAATCAATAAGAAACTGAGTACAAGCCATAATGGATTGATTAACGCGTTGCCTGTAGCTAATGGAATAATCATAATTAAATAGGATAAGCCCGCGATAATCGTGCCGATAGCAAATTTGTGTACGGTAGGCGGGTTGTACTTTCCTAATTTCATCCAAAGTGTTGCGAAAATTGGCGCCAAGAGCACAATGAAAATGGGATTTAATGACTGTGCCCATGCTGCAGGTATTGAAAAATCAATTAAACCATTTGTTAATTCTGACATTTCTAATTGTGTTTTTTTATCTGCAAATGTTGCAAGTATCGTTGAACCTTGTTCTTGAATCATCCAGAAAGCCACGGAAGTAATATATAAAGGTACATAACTATAAACACGTGAACGTTCATCTTTTGTTATATTCTTACTTAATATCATATTAAGGAATATGTATACCGGTAACACAATACCTAACAGTGTAATTAAGAAACTAAAGTTACCTAATGTTAAGGCATTATTTAAATGTAGAATCCATAAATATATTAAGAATAAAACGATAACGCCAACAGTAATAAGTACGAATTTTTTGATTTCTGGTCTTGTTAACGGTATTGGCACATTGCGACCAGCTAACCCTAAATTCTTTTTACGTTTGAGTGCAAAAACGATAAGACCAAAAAACATTCCAATTGCTGCTGCTAAAAAACCAGCGTGGAAACCAATTTTAGTTTGCAATTGCCCAGTAATTAAAGGTGAAAGCAATGCCCCTAAATTAATCCCCATGTAAAATAACGTAAATGCTGCATCACGTCTTGGATCATTGCGTTCATATAATTCACCAACAGTAGTAGAGATATTTGGTTTTAATAACCCTGTGCCTGCGATAATTAGAAGTAAAGCTATCATTGCTGCTGTTAAATTACCCGGAATAGATAATAGGATATGTCCAAACATGATGAGGAACCCGCCATAGAAGACGGCATCTTGAGTTCCAGTAATCCGATCTGCAATCCACCCTCCGATAAGACCAGACATATAAATTAAAGTTCCGTAAATAGCAACAATTTGCATAGCAACTGCTTGGCTAAGCCCGAAGCCACCGTCAGCAACACTATAATATAGATAGAAAATTAATATGGCTTTCATACCATAATAACTGAATCTCTCCCAAAACTCAGTCAAGAATAGTGTGCTTAGTCCTTTTGGATGTCCGAAGAAACCTTTGTTTGGAATGCTTTTCATGATTTCTTCGTGACTATGATTAACTTTTTTCATAATTTCCCTCCCCTTAAATGGTTGGATTTATTCTATACTGTTTTTATAAAAAAAACAAGTGTGTCCCTGAATTATTCAAATATAAGTAACTTTCACACTATACATTAAAAAACTATGAACATAGGGGGAGAATGTCATATTAAAGTTTAGTAATTTATCCCCGTGAAAGCATACAAAAAACCATCAGCTAAATCATGTGACTTAGTCGATGGTTTAATGATGGTAGACATATATTAATATCCCAAAATTTCAATCATTGTAGTTGAGGCGTAGATAAAAAATAGTTATCTATTATCTATTTTTTCTGGATAAAGATCATGATTCATTAAACGATGTTCTGCCATTTTTTCATATTTAGAATCAGGACGACCATAGTTTGTATAAGGATCGATTGAAATTCCACCACGAGGTGTGAATTTTCCCCAAACTTCAATGTAGTGTGGATCCATCAAATCAATAAGATCATTCATAATAATATTCATGCAGTCTTCGTGAAAATCACCATGGTTTCTAAAGCTAAATAAATAGAGCTTTAAAGATTTCGATTCTACCATTTTAATATTAGGGATGTAAGAAATATAAATTGTAGCGAAATCAGGCTGACCAGTAATAGGGCATAAAGAGGTGAATTCTGGACAGTTAAATTTCACAAAATAATCGCGGCCTTGATGTTTGTTATCGAATGATTCTAAAACATTAGGTGTATAATCAAATTCATATTTGTTATTTTGATTACCTAATAAAGTAATATCTTCTAATTGCGTTTTATTGCGTCCTTCAGACATAATATATCGCTCCTTTAGTGTTTTGGTTTATGTGTCTCTTTTTGAATTGTGAGGGGCTGTCGGCGTGCTTTCTCAAACATATAATAGCTTGCGCCTATAATAATAATATAGCCTAGAATTGCATACAAATCAGGTGATTCTCCAAATAAGATCAATCCGAATAATGCTGTAAATATAATTGATGCATAAGTAAATATAGATATGTCTTTAGCTGGTGCATAACTATAAGCAAGTGTAATACCTATTTGTCCTGCAGCAGCAGAGATACCTGCACCAATGAGATAGATGATTTGCATCATTGACATAGGTTCAAACGTAAATATAGTAAATGGTATTAATACTATAATAGAAAAGAATGAAAAATAAAAAACAATAGTATATGGTGCTTCACGAGTACTCAATGCTCTTACACATGTATAAGCGCTAGCAGCAAAGATACCGGAGAATAATCCGCCAACTGCTGGAATCATGGAAGAAGAAAACTCGGGCTTAACAACAAATAGCATACCAAAAATGGCTACAATCATAGCAATGAATTGGTAATTGCGCACTTTTTCATTTAAGAAGAGTAAACTTAATAAAATTGTCCAAAACGGGTTAAGTTTCATCAACGTATCAGCATCACTTAAAATCATATGGTCTATCGCATAAATATTTAACAATACACCGATTAAACCTAGAGTAGATCTAGTGATTAATAGAGGTTGGCTGCTCAATTTGCCGAACAATGGTTGTTTATATTTGAAAATAAAATATAACGGAATGAACATAGCTACTAAATTTCGAGCAAGTGACTTTTGAAAAACTGGTAAGTCCCCAGCTAATCTAAAGAATACAGACATAAAGCTAAATCCAACTGCTGAAATTAAGATAGCAATGATACCCTTAACTTTAGGATTCACATATATCGCCTCAATTTTTAATTTTTAACGTATTCATATTAGCATAAAAGAGATAAGCGTGTATATATGCTTGAAAATAGGGAATTTATATATTAAAATACATACACGAACAAATGTTCTTTAACAACTTATAATAGTGAAAAAATAAGTAGATTGAAAATATAAAATTTTTAATTTATTTAGAGCACTAGGAATGCAGGTTTTGACTTAAATGACGGTGCATCAAGCCTTATATGATTTTTGGAAAAAGCAAATAAAATAACCTTAATTTTAGCAAAAAAATTTTTTCAATAAGTAAAATATCTGTTTAGGGTTGAATTGGTGCCATTTCCATTCATCATTCACCATTTTGTTGAAAATTAAAGCCTTTTAATCGGCTCCGGACTTATGTATAATGAAACACATAATATAGTATTTGTTACCAAGATAAAACACAATATATAGTGTTTTGGTACGTGTTTAATTTATTTATAATAAACCAAATTTTAAGTAAAATAACACTGTTTTGGGCTTTTAATCATGACAAAAATAGTATTAATGCCTAAAAAATGAGTTTTTACATGACTACATATAGATATTGCAATTACTATATATTGTGGTCACCTCAATAAGTTAATACTAACGCGTCATTTAAGACCCCAGTACCATAACTTTAAATATAAAAAGGCGAATTTTTCATATTTGTTAAATCATTAATAGAAAGAAGGTGGTCCGATGAAGGTGGTATACTTTTCTTTTTCAGGTAATGTGCGTAGATTTATAAAGCGTGCGGAAGTAAGTAATACTTTAGAAATTACGCAAAATAATTGCACTGAGCGAATAGATGAACCATTCATATTGGTCACTGGAACGATAGGATTTGGTGAAGTACCACAACCTGTCCAATCATTTTTAGATATGAACAATGACTTAATTAGAGCCGTTGCAGCGAGCGGAAACCGTAACTGGGGACAAAATTTTGCAAAGGCTGGACGCTCCATTTCGGAACGTTACAACGTGCCTTTATTAATGAAGTTTGAAGTACAAGGCACATTAGACGATATTAGCGAATTTAAAGATAAGGTGGGACATTTCAATGAAGATAATAGACGAGAAGAAATACAATCATATTGAGTTAAACAATGAAGTTACCAAACGTAAAGAGAATGGCTTTTTCAATTTGGAAAAAGATCAAGAAGCATTAGAAGTATATTTACAGGAGATTCAAGATAAGACCATTTATTTTGATACTGAAATTGAACGTCTCCGTTATCTCGTTGATAATGACTTCTATTTCGATGTGTTTAAAAAATATTCAGAAGATGACTTAATAGAAATCACTGAATTTGCTAAAAATATCGAATTTAATTTTGCTAGTTATATGTCAGCAAGTAAATTTTTTAAAGATTATGCTTTAAAAACAAATGATAAAAGTCAATATTTAGAAGATTATAAACAACATGTTGTGATAGTTTCGTTATATTTAGCAAATGGCCATAAAGAAACTGCTAGACAGTTTGTTTCTGCGATGATTGAACAACGTTACCAACCTGCGACTCCGACATTTTTAAATGCTGGCCGTGCGCGTCGTGGGGAACTTGTTTCATGTTTCTTATTAGAAGTGGATGATAGTTTGAATTCCATCAACTTTATTGATGCGACTGCAAAACAATTAAGTAAAATTGGTGGCGGCGTAGCAATTAATTTATCAAAATTACGTGCACGTGGTGAAGCAATCAAAGGCATCAAAGGCGTAGCAAAAGGTGTGCTACCAGTTGCGAAATCATTAGAAGGCGGTTTTAGTTATGCTGACCAACTAGGTCAACGTCCAGGTGCAGGTGCAGTATATTTAAACATCTTCCATTATGATGTTGAAGAATTCTTAGATACGAAAAAGGTAAATGCTGATGAAGATTTACGTTTGTCTACAATTTCAACAGGTTTAATTGTACCGTCTAAATTCTTTGATTTAGCAAAAGAAGGTAAAGATTTCCATATGTTTGCACCACATACAGTTTATAACGAATACGGTGTAACTTTAGATGATATTAATCTTGATGAGTACTATGACGATTTAGTAGCAAATCCTAATGTAGACAAAAAGAAAAAAGATGCACGTGAAATGTTAAATATGATTGCACAAACACAATTGCAATCGGGTTATCCTTATTTAATGTTCAAAGATAATGCGAATAAAGTACATGCTAACTCAGATATTGGTCAAATTAAAATGAGTAACTTATGTACTGAAATTTTCCAACTACAAGAAACATCAATTATCAATGACTATGGTATTGAAGATGAAATTAAACGTGACATCTCTTGTAACCTTGGTTCATTAAATATCGTTAATGTTATGGAGTCTGGCAAGTTCAAAGACTCAGTACACACAGGTATGGATGCGTTGACTGTAGTAAGTGATGAAGCAGATATTCAAAATGCACCTGGTGTGAGAAAAGCAAATAGTGAGTTACATTCTGTAGGTTTAGGCGTAATGAACTTACATGGTTACTTGGCTAAAAATAAAATTGGTTATGAGTCAGAAGAAGCGAAAGACTTTGCTAACATCTTCTTTATGATGATGAATTATTACTCTATTGAACGTTCTATGGGTATTGCAAAAGAACGTCAAGAAGTATATAGCGGATTTGAACAATCTGATTATGCCAATGGTAAATATTTTGAATTTTATACATCACAAACATTTGCACCTAAATATGAAAAAGTACGTAAATTGTTTGATGGTTTAGAAATTCCAACTCCTGAAGATTGGAAAGCATTACAAAAAGAAGTGGAAAAACATGGTTTATTCCATGCTTATCGTTTAGCGATTGCACCAACACAAAGTATTTCTTATGTACAAAACGCAACAAGCTCTGTTATGCCGATTGTAGATCAAATTGAACGTCGTACTTACGGCAATGCTGAAACATTTTATCCTATGCCTTTCCTATCACCAGAAACAATGTGGTATTACAAGTCTGCATTTAACACAGACCAAATGAAACTTATAGACTTAATCTCAACAATTCAAACACATGTTGACCAAGGAATTTCTACAATTCTTTATGTTAATTCTGAAATATCTACGCGTGAGTTATCTAGATTATACGTTTATGCACATCATAAAGGGTTAAAATCTTTATACTACACTAGAAATAAATTATTAAGCGTTGAAGAATGTACAAGTTGCTCAATATAAGATCAAAATAAAAACAGTGGTATCTAGAAGCAGCCTAATTTTCATAAAAGATTAGGCTGTAAATCACTGTTCAATTAAATTTATAATGGATAGGAGATATTACCTAAATGAAAGCAGTCAATTGGAATACGCAAGAAGACATGACAAATATGTTTTGGCGCCAAAATATTTCACAAATGTGGGTAGAAACTGAATTTAAAGTATCAAAAGATATCGCAAGTTGGAAGACGTTATCTGAAGCAGAGAAAGATGCCTTCAAAAAAGCTTTAGCAGGATTAACAGGGTTAGATACGCATCAAGCAGATGATGGTATGCCACTAATCATGTTACATACGACTGATTTACGTAAGAAAGCAGTATATTCATTTATGGCTATGATGGAACAAATTCATGCGAAAAGTTATTCTCACATTTTCACGACTTTATTACCATCTAGTGAAACGAACTACTTATTAGATAAATGGATTATTGAAGAACCTCATTTGAAATACAAATCAGATAAAATTATCGATAATTATCATAAATTATGGGGTAAAGAAGCTTCTGTTTATGATCAATATATGGCTCGTGTATCAAGTGTGTTCTTAGAAACATTTTTATTCTATTCTGGTTTTTATTATCCGCTTTATCTTGCTGGGCAAGGTAAAATGACAACTTCCGGAGAAATCATCCGTAAAATATTACTAGATGAATCTATTCACGGTGTGTTTACAGGTATGGATGCGCAAAGCTTACGTAATGAATTATCAGAAAGTGAAAAGCAACAAGCAGATCAAGATATGTATAAATTGCTAGATGACTTGTATCAAAACGAAGTATCGTATACACATTCACTTTATGATGAAGTTGGTTTATCAGAAGATGTATTAAACTATGTAAGATATAACGGTAATAAAGCTTTATCTAACTTAGGATTCGATCCATACTTTGAAGAAAGAGAATTTAATCCAATTATTGAAAATGCTTTAGATACAACTACGAAAAATCACGACTTTTTCTCTGTTAAAGGTGATGGTTATACATTAGCGTTAAATGTTGAAGCATTAACGGATGATGATTTCGTCTTTGAAGATTAATACGCATATGTATTGAATCTAAAAATGGATTGGTAAGGTTATATGTATAAATATCCCAACTTACAATGCAACAAGTTGGGGACAAACATGCTACATTTTAAAGGTGTGCTCTCAGATTACAATTATCTGAGAGCACACCTTTTTTATTGAAAATTTGCCAGTACGCATTGATTGAAGTGTTTCAAAAACTAATAAATTGAGATTCATGTTCTAAATTATATTTATTCATAAAATACATAAAATTCAGCAATTTTTACTACTATATCCATACCAATATTTAATATTAAATATTTTATTTCATTATTATTAGATATATATCCATATAATTTCACGATATTTTAACAAAATTTGTGATAACTATTGAATTTATAGAGGAAAATGGTAAAATTTTATTATAGATATTGATAATGATTATCATAATCATTATGATTTTTGATTCAATATTACATAGAAAGGATTAAGGTCTATATTATGAAATTTTTACTTAATGGTATTGTTTTATTTATTATTTTACTATTATTAACTATCCTTTCTTTATTTATAGGTGTAAGTAAAGTTTCTGTTACAGATATTTTTCATTTATCTAAAGAACAGATGAATATTATTGTTTCTAGTAGAATCCCTAGAACAGTAAGTATATTAATATCTGGGAGTACCTTGGCACTTGCAGGATTAATCATGCAACAGATGATGCAAAATAAATTTGTAAGTCCAACTACAGCAGGAACGATGGAATGGGCTAAGTTAGGTATATTAATCTCTCTTATATTTTTTCCAGAAGAAAACATCATGATTAAGTTAGCATTTGCAGTTACTTTGAGTATTGCTGGAACATTTTTATTTGTAAAACTGGTTCAACTTATTCGTTTCAAAGATGTCATTTTTGTACCGTTATTAGGAATTATGTTAGGTGGTATTATCTCTAGTTTTGCTACTTTTATGGCATTAAGAACAAATACGGTCCAAAGTGTTGGCAATTGGTTGAATGGGAACTTTGCAATTATCACGAGTGGAAGATATGAAATATTATATTTGAGTATTCCATTATTAGTACTTACATACATATTCGCAAATCATTTTACGATAGCAGGGATGGGAAAAGATTTTAGTAACAATTTAGGTGTGAATTATGAAAAAGTAATAAACATCGGATTATTTATTACAGCTACGATTACTGCATTGGTAGTGGTGACAGTGGGGACGTTACCATTTTTAGGATTAATTGTTCCTAACATTGTCTCTATTTTTAGAGGAGATCACTTGAAGAATGCGTTGCCTCATACAGCGATGTTAGGAGCTATATTTGTTATGTTTTCAGATATTATAGGAAGAATTGTCGTTTATCCTTATGAAATTAATATCGGATTAACAATTGGCGTCTTTGGCACTATTATCTTCATAATCTTGCTGATGAAAGGACGACATCATTATGCAAATTAGTGCGAAACATAAGCTATTGATATTAATTGCTTTAACCATATTAGCTGGGGCGCTTTACCTTGTATTAGGTATTGATTTCGATATTTTTCAATACCAATTCTCAAGTCGTTTAAGAAAACTAATATTAATGTTGTTAGTTGGCGCTGCGATAGCTGCCTCAGTAGTCATTTTTCAAGCTGTAACAACTAATAGATTGTTAACACCATCAATTATGGGTTTGGATTCAGTCTATATGTTTGTGAAAGTACTACTAGTTTTCGTCTTTGGCGTCCAATCTGTTTTTGTAACCAATCTATATCTTAACTTTATAATTACTTTAGTGGTTATGATTGTTTTTTCACTCATTTTATTCCAAGGCATATTTAGAATTGGCGACGTGTCAGTTTATTTTATATTACTTGTAGGGGTCATACTTGGAACATTTTTCAAAAGTATCACTGGCTTTTTAGAATTAATCATCAATCCTGAAGATTTCTTGGCAGTACAAAGCGCGATGTTTGCAAACTTTGATGCATCAAACAGTAAGCTCGTGACCCTCTGTGGTATTATGCTCATCATTTTAGTGATTATAACTGTTATTGCCGTTCCGTATTTAGATGTACTGTTATTAGGAAAAGATCAAGCTATCAACCTAGGCATTTCATATAAAACAGTGACGCGAGTAATGATGATATTAGTTGCGATTCTTGTTTCTATATCAACAGCACTTGTTGGTCCAATAACATTTTTAGGATTACTTACTGTTAACTTAGCACATGAATTGATGAAAACGTATGAGCATAAGTATATATTACCAGCAACGATTTGTATGAGTTGGTTAAGTTTATTTATAGCACAAGCGGTAGTGGAAAATTTATTTGAAGCAACGACACAAGTAAGCATAATTATTGATTTGGTAGGTGGAAGTTACTTCATTTACTTATTAATAAAAAGGAGAAATGCGAATTGATACGAGTACAAGGTCTTAACAAAACGATTCAGGATAAAGCCATTTTAAAAGATATAAACGTTGAAATAAAAAAAGGACGTTTAACGTCTATGATAGGACCAAACGGTGCTGGTAAAAGTACACTATTATCAGCAATAACACGTTTAATAGATTTTGAAGATGGATCAATAGATATAGAAGGCAAATCTATTAATAAATATAAAAGTAATGATTTAGCTAAAAAACTATCGATTTTAAAGCAATCCAATCATACAGAGCTTAATATTACAGTTGAACAATTAGTGAACTTTGGACGTTTTCCACATTCTAAAGGCCATTTAAAAGAAGATGACAAAGCACAGGTTGAATATGCTTTAGAACTGTTACAACTGAATGAAATTAGACACCGTTATTTAAAGACATTATCTGGTGGTCAGCGTCAACGTGCATATGTTGCTATGACGATTGCACAAGATACAGATTATATATTGTTAGATGAACCATTAAATAATTTAGATATGAAACATTCTGTGCAAATTATGCAAACTTTAAGACAACTTGCTCAAGACTTAAATAAAACGATTGTTGTAGTTATTCATGATATTAATTTTGCATCATGTTATTCGGATGACATCGTCGCCTTAAAAGATGGCGCTGTAATTAAAGCAAGTGAGAAAAATGATGTCATACAAACAGACACATTGCGCACGCTTTATGATATGGAAGTAAGGATCGAAGAAATACGAGGTCAGCGTATTTGTGTGTATTTTGATGAAATGATGGCTGAACAACAGGATTTGGAACTTGTACATTCGTTATAAGCGTAGTTTGTAAACTTTTTTGAAAGGAGTGATGTAAACGTAACGTTATAAAGTTTTTACAGGCACATAAAAGGTAGACAAACGATATAAAACACAGGAGGAATTTAACAACATGAAAAAATATGCTTTATTATTAGTAGTAGGTTTAATGTTTTTATTAGTAGCATGTAGTAATGGCGGAGCAGATGAGAAAAAATCATCAGACTCTAAATCAAGTAATGAAGAATCAAATAAGACAGTGAAAATCGAAAATAACTACCAAGCGAGTGGGGAAAAACGTGATGGTAGCGATGCTAAAGAGGTAAAAGAAACTGTTGAAGTACCTAAGAATCCTGAAAAAGCAGTTGTGTTTGATTATGGTACATTGGATACGATGAAAGAAATGGGACTTGAAGATAAAGTTAAAGCAGTTCCTAAAGGTGAAGATAGTAAATCATTACCAGATTTCTTAAGTGAGTTTAAAGATGAAAAATATTTAAATACAGGTAGCCTTAAAGAAGTGAATTTCGATAAAGTAGCTGAAGCAAAACCAGACGTTATATACATATCTGGGCGTACAGCTAATCAAAAAAATCTAGACGAATTTAAAAAAGCAGCGCCAAAAGCAAAAGTGGTTTATGTTGGTGCAGATGAAAAAGATGAAGTCAATTCAATGAAGAAAAATGCTGAAAATATAGGTAAAATTTACGGCAAAGAAGATAAAGCAAAATCAATAAACAAAGAGTTAGATGATAAAATTGCTGGCATCAAAGATAAAACAAAAGATATGAAAGATAAAAAAGCACTATTCTTATTAGTTAATGAAGGAGAATTATCTACATTTGGAGCTGGAGAACGTTTTGGTTCAATGATTTTTGATACAATGGGCTTCGCATCTGCAGATGAAAATATTAAAAATAGTACGCATGGACAAAATATAACAAACGAGTATATTGCAGAAAAAAATCCAAGTATTATTTTTGCGATGGACCGTGGACAAGCAATTGGTGGAAAATCTACTGCAAAACAAGCATTAGGTAATGATGTAATAAAAGACGTGGACGCTATTAAAGACAATAAAGTTTTAGAGTTAGATCCAAAACTTTGGTATTTTGCTAGCGGTTCTACAACTACAGCAATCAAGCAAATTGATGAAGTAGAAAAATTATTAGATAAATAAAAAGCATGCCGTGTGGGCCATGTAATTAGCTAAATAGAGAAGCCATTCATAATATATAATGAGTGGCTTCTTTTTATATAGTGTTTCAAACCTTGAAGAATCATTAATTATTTATATAATGCTATGATAAAGAAGTAATGAGCAATTCAGTCAAAAATTCTATTGAAAAATTGTATAATGATTTAAAATGATGAAAAAAAGGGGAAGATACACGTGATATTAGATAATGTGAATCCAAATGATTTATATCCAACCGAGAAAAAAGGGCCTGCTGTTTTAGGTACCATTGAATATTCCGTTCAAGGTTCTACAGAATTTGAAGGTGCTTTTATTGCTACAAATGAGCGCATTATTTTAAATGTCGATATGAATGGAGAATTTTATTATAGGAGTATTGCTTATAATGAAGTAGAAAGCATCGAATATGACAGTGGAAAAATTAATTTCAAATTTAACATTGGTCCAATGCCAATGAAAGATATTCAAAAAGGTGATGCAGAAGCCTTTGTGAAATATGTGGAAAATAATATTAAATAAACGCAACTTGATCATTTGAGTCGAATTTGAGTGGTATGAAAGTATGATAAGCAAACAAAATAGCTGATAGTATAACTCGCATAGGACATGGCCAAACGAGTTAAACTATCAGCTATTTTTTAGTTGATTTTTACGCTTAATTGGATTGTAATAATTGCTTTTAAGGATGAAAGCAAACTTATATGGAAAAGTAATGATGATAATGATATTTACAACGATTGTTAAAGTGAGCATCGCAATTAGGGCATGCTTCTATCATCATATATTCGTTTATAGTCATTTCATGTTTACATACACCACATAATATTGCTTTTTCATTAAATTCACTTGAATCCCATCGCTGTATAGTATGGGAAGCAGCTTCGTTATGACATTTATAACATGGGTAATATTTATTGCAACACTTGAATTTGATTGCAATTATATCTAATGGCGTTTGGTAATGGATGCAGCGACTTTCATCATCAACTGTAGGACCGTATATATTAACCATCGTATCAATCTCCTATTAATCTTGAGGATATTCTCCTATGATTCTTACTTCTGGATGTAATTCAACATCAAATTTTTCCTTTACTACTTTTTGAACATAATGAATTAAGTTTTCGTAGTCTGTAGCAGTACCTTTGTCTACATTTACCATAAATCCAGCATGTTTTAAGGAAACTTCGACACCACCGATTCGATGACCTTGTAGGTCAGAATCTTGAATAAGCTTACCTGCGAAATGACCTGGCGGGCGTTGGAAGACACTACCACATGAAGGATATTCTAAAGGTTGTTTAGACGTTCTACGTTCTGTTAAATCGTCCATTTTTTCCTGAATGTCTTGTTTGTCTCCAGGTTCTAAAGTAAACGCAGCTTCTAAAACCACTAAATGCTCTTTTTGCACGATACTATTACGATAATCTAATTCTAAATCTTTATTTGTAAAGGTTTGTAACTCACCTTTGTTATTTACGCACAGGGCATAATCAATACAATCTTTAACTTCTCCACCATAAGCACCAGCATTCATAAAGACAGCGCCACCTATTGAACCAGGTATGCCGCATGCAAACTCTAGTCCAGTGAGGGAATGATCTCTAGCAGCACATGATACATCGATAATAGCAGCACCGCTTCCAGAAATAATTGCGTCATCTGATACTTCAATGTAATTTAGAGATAACAAACTAAGTACAATACCTCTAATGCCACCCTCACGAATAATGATATTTGACCCATTCCCTAGATATGTAACAGGAATATCATTTGAATAGGCAAAGTGTACGATAGCCTGAACTTGTTCATTAGTAGTAGGTGATAAGTAATAATCGGCCTTTCCACCAGTTTCTGTATATGTATAACGTTTTAAAGGTTCGTCTATTTTAATAATGTCTTTGGGTACAATTACTTCTAATTCTTTTAAGATGTTGTCTTTATGCAAATTTAGAACATCCTTTCCTCTTGAATTCATTTGTTTATTATACCAATGATTGTATGTATTTGCTAAAAAGTATGGCAAATTATCATAGAAATTTATATTTTGTTTACAATTTATAGTCATCTATGTGAATTAATCGTTAAAAAGGCTCATAAACTATTTAAATGTTACTTCATCACGTTTAAGATCTTTGGCTAATTTTGAAAATAGTTTTTGTTTTTGGTTATCATATGCACGAATCGTCGGCACGTTGTGCGCTAATTGTGCTTTATTTTCGCCATATACTTTTGCGATATGATTATCTGTAGACAATGCACTATTCGTTTGTAAATATTCATTGTAGAGTAATGAATCTTTTTGAATAATGTGCAAACGAGCGATTTGTTTTAAATCAATCATATTATTAAATTGTGCCATGACAACTTTCTTTTTATAAGTATGATGTAAACGATAGAACCCTGCGTAGTTTAAACGCTTTTCGTCTAAAGATGTGATGTCGTGTAAACTCTCAACGCCAACTAAGATATCCAATATAGGCTCGGTTGGATAGTTGAAATGTTTTGTGCCACCAATGTGGTGTGTTGATTGAATAGGCGTATCTAATAAATTGAAAAGTATGTTACGATACGTTTCATATAGTTTAGTAAAATGATAGTCTGTATCTTCATTTATAAATGTTTGTATCTTTGTATACATATCTGTTGAGCACTCCTTTAAATTTAGTGATAGAACTGTTAAACTGTAAATTCTGAAATAATATATCACATATCATTTTCAAGTTAAATAAGTTTCTGTATAATACGGAATAATAAGGAGTGCAGAAATGAAAAAAATACTTTGTATTATTTTGGTAATTTGTTTTTCTGTGTCACTGAGTGCATGCGGAAACAAAGCATCTTCAGAATTTAAAGATTTTGATACATCACTCAACGATGTCAAAAATAAAGGTAATGAAGTTGAAAAAGTGACAGATGATATCCATTTGAAGCGGTTAGATGATTTAAGTAAAACCGATATGACTGACGAAAATAAGAAAGAATTTAATAATTTGCAAAATCGATTGAATAGCCAATTAGTGCCTAAGATGGATGAATATGAAAAAGCAGCTAAACAATTGCCAGCCGAATCTAAGGAAACAAAAGAATTAAAATCATCCTATTTAGATGTTGTAGAACAGAAAAAATCAGCAATCAATGAGTTAACATCATTTGTTGATTTATATAATCAATCCATTAAAGCGAATGAAGATATTTTAGATTATACGAAGTTATTCGAAAAAAATAGATCACAAGTAGAAAAGAATATGCAAAAAGCTAATAATGCTGGAGAAACGGCAGACGTAAATAACTTTAAGCATAAACTTGAACAGAACAATAAAGATTTAAGACAAACTGCAGAAAGTGCATTAGAATCATCGGATTCTAATAAAGTAAAACATGCGATTAACGAAGAAATCATGCCGTTGATTACTGCAGAAATTAAAGATTTAAATAAAGCTGAAATTAAAGATGGTTACGTCAATGATGCACGTAAAAATGCGATTGAAATGTACTATAGTCTACAAAATTATTATGAAACAAGAGAAGAAACAATAGAAAATAGTGAGAAATTAAAACGTATAGACTATGATAAATTGCCACAAGAAGGTAAAGATATAGAGCAGTTTGACAAGACTTTCGACAAACGATACAGTGAACTTAAGCATAGCTATAATTAAAGTATGTAGTGAGTGAAGTTATTAGATTTATAATAAACGGTTAACAACAAAAAGGTAATTGTGTATAATTGGAAGCAATGATATGTATATATCGTGGGACTTTCACACTTGTAGAAACTTATTGTGTGTTAAATATTTTTAGAGGTGAATAGAATGGCTATGAAGCTGAGTTCGATTGACCAGTTTGAGCAAATTATTGAAGAAAATAATTACGCGTTTGTATTGAAACATAGCGAAACGTGTCCTATTTCAGCAAACGCATTTGACCAATTCAACAAATTTTTATATGAAAGAGATATGGATGGTTATTATTTGGTTGTACAACAAGAAAGAGAATTATCTAACTATATAGAAGAGAAAACACATGTAAAGCATGAATCGCCACAAGCGTTTTACTTTGTAAAGGGACAGGCGATTTGGCATGCAAATCATGGCGATATTAATGTTACTTCATTAGCTAACGCTGAAGAGTAACCAACAAAAGAATAGAAGTACTATCAAACGCTTGTTACACTTTTTTTAATAGAAAGAGTATAACAAGCGTTTCTTATAATGTGAAAAAATTACTAATGACATGTATAATGTATAGATGTATGAGAATTAATGACTACTATATGATAGTCTACAAATCTATAGTGCTAAATTATGTAGTCTAAGAATTAAATGTTGATATAATAAACTGAGTATGATCAAACCGTAGCAATATATACATGGATGTAGTGATATCATAGCAGAATAATTCACGCAGTTGATTCGTGATTAATTGTGAAATCAAAAAGAACATGATCGGGATATCATGGATTCACAATCAGCATACAATACAGTTATTAATATAAATATTTGAGGTGACAAGATGAAAGTTTTAGTGGCGATGGATGAGTTTAATGGTATTATATCTAGCTATCAAGCCAATCGTTATGTTGAAGAAGCAGTTGCGAGCCAAATAGAAAGCGCAGATATTGTCCAAGTTCCTTTATTTAACGGGAGACATGAACTAATGGACTCAGTTTTTCTATGGCAGTCAGGAACGAAATATAAAGTATATGCTCATGATGCAGATATGAATGAAGTGGAAGCAATTTATGGTATTACAGATAATCAAGTGACAGTCATTGAAGGCAATCTATTTTTAACAGGGAACAAACCTATTCATCAACGTACAAGCTATGGTTTAGGTGAGTTAATCGTAGATGCTTTAGATAACAATTCTGAGCATATTATCATATCTCTAGGTGGTATTGGTAGCTTCGATGGCGGCGCAGGCATGCTACAAGCCTTAGGAGCTAAATTCTATGACGATGAAGCTCAGGAAGTAGATGTAAGACAAGGAAGTAGTGTATTGAAATATATACGTAAAATAGATACTTCTGAATTGCATCCAAGATTAAAAGATATTAGATTACAACTCATGACAGATTTTGACAGTAAGTTGTATGGGAAAAATAGTGAGATTATGCAAACATATGAATCACTTGGACTTACACGTGAGAGTGCTGCAGAGATAGACAATTTAATTTGGTATTTAAGTGAAATTTTCAAAAGTGAGCTAAGACTTGCGTTAGGCCCGATTCAAAATGGTGGTGCAGGCGGAGGTATTGCTGCAGTATTAAATGGACTTTATGGTGCTGAAATTATGACAAGTCACGAGCTTGTAGACCAAATTACACATTTGGAAACACTTATTGAACAAGCAGATTTAATCATTTTTGGAGAAGGCGTCAATGAAGAAGATCAATTACTAGAGACAACAACTATACGTATTGCAGAATTAGCTACAAAATATAATAAGCCGTCAATTGCAATATGTGCTACGGATGATAAATTTGATTTGTTTGAATCGATGGGTGTTACTTCGATGTTTAATACTTTTATTGAAATGCCTGAAAGTTTTACTGATTTTAAAATGGGCATTCAAATTAGACATTATACAGTACAAGCGATTAAGCTATTGAAAACAGAATTCGATGCTTATAAATAAGTTGCTACAGTAGAATAAGATGGTATGTAATATCGAACTAAAAAAGCGTCCTAGCAGATGTTCAACATCTGCTAGGACGCTTTTTAGTTTAGAGTACTTAAGCCCGTATTGCAGCGTAACTACTGTATAAGATATTAACTATTTATTATAAGTACGCACAACTTCTTGAGCGATGCCTATAATCACTTCTACAGCTTTTGACATTACATCGATAGAAGCATATTCAAATGGACCATGGAAATTGTCACAACCTGTAAAAATATTTGGCGTTGGTAATCCCATATAAGAAAGTTGAGAACCATCAGTACCACCACGAATAGGTGCTGTATTCGCAGGTATATCTAAATCAGCAAATACACGCTTAGCGATATCTATAACAAGTGGATTAGGTTCAATTTTTTCTCTCATATTGTAATACTGATCATTAATTTCAATTTCTATAGGATCATCTTCATAATGTGTATTAATATCATTTTTAATTTCAATTAAATTTTTCTTACGTAGTTCGAACTTATTTCTATCGTGATCTCGAATGATATATTGTAACGTAGACTTCTCAACATCACCATTAAATTTCATTAAATGATAGAAACCTTCGTATCCTTCAGTTCTTTCAGGCACTTCATTTTGTGGTAATAATGCGTTAAATTGTTGACCCAAAAGAATTGCATTAATCATGGCATTTTTAGCAGAACCAGGGTGTACATTCACGCCATGACAGGTTACGACTGCCTCAGCGGCATTGAAACTTTCAAATTGTAACTCTCCATATTCACTGCCATCCATTGTATAAGCAAAATCGGCATTAAATCGTTCAACATCGAAAGCATGAGGACCTCTGCCTATTTCTTCATCTGGTGTAAAGGCAATACGAATACGGCCATGTTTAATTTCTGGATGTTCCGTTAAATATTTCATTGCTTCCATAATTTCAACGACACCGGCTTTATCATCTGCGCCCAACAGAGATGTACCATCTGTCACCATTAACGTGTGACCTTCAACATTTTTTAGAGCAGGAAATACATCTTGATTTAAAACACGATTGGTTTGACCTAATTGAATAGGAGTGCCATCGTAGGCATCTATAATTTGTGGGTTTACATGCGTTGCATTGAAATCAGGTGAGGTATCTACATGCGCTAGAAAGCCTACAGTTGGTAATGCAACGTCAACATTACTTTCTAAAGTTGCAAATAAATAACCATTATCATCCATGTCAGTAACCAATCCTAAAGCCGTTAATTCTTGATGTAACAAATTTAGTAAGTTCCATTGTTTCTCTGTAGATGGTGTAGTGTTAGATTCTGGGTCAGACTGTGTATCAATCATGACATATCTTGTTAAACGATCAATTATATTATTTTTCATAAAAACACCCCTTAAGCTCTGTTGTTCATATTATATGATTTTCTATATATCTTACCATTCATTTTACCAAAATATTGTTTAATACGCGTATAGATATAATAAATAATCTCTGCACATAAAATGCCGAATGCAATAGCGCCAGAAATTAATGTAACTTCAAGAAAAGCATTTACAGCATGTGTGTACGCATTGCTGACTAAAAGGCGAGTAGCCTCATACGCTAATCCTCCTGGAACTAATGGTATGATGCCAGGGACAATAAAGATGATGACAGGTCTTTTATAACGACGACTCATCACATGGCTCATAAGTCCTAATATAAAACTACCGAGAAATGCAGCCATAACTTTACCGAAATCTAAGTCCACGGAAAGCTTATAAATAATCCATCCCATTGCTCCAACAAAGCCACAGGCTAAAAGGAGACGTCTTGGAGCGTTAAAAATAATTGAAAAAAGCATTGTAGCTAAGTAACTTACTATAAACTGTAGTACATAATAACCTATAATCATGGAAACGCTCCTTTTTAAAATAGTAGTAAAACGATAGCGACACCGGCTCCAATGGCAAATGAAGTCAGTGCGGCTTCCACACCACGAGACATGCCAGCGATGAGTTCACCAGCCATTAAATCGCGAATAGCATTTGTAATTAATATACCAGGTACTAAAGGCATCACACCCGCGATGGTTATAATATCTTGGTTATGAGTCAAACCTAAATGTGTAAATGTTACAGCAACAGATATCACTACTGCAGCGCTAATAAATTCTGAAAAGAATTTGATTTGAATAAAACGTTGAACAAAGTCAAACGTTAAAAATGCTGCAGCTCCTGCGATAATTGCGATAATAAAGTCTTGTTTTACGCCGCCAAACATAAATAAGAAAAATCCACATGCAATGGCTGCTGCGAAGAATTTCGTAATGGATGAAAATTGTAAGGAAGCGTGGTGCAAATGAATGAGTTCAGACTTTGCTTCATCTATATCGAGTTGTTTGCTTGAAATTTTACGTGATATACCATTAGTTAGAGCAATTTTTTCTAAATCAGTAGTTCTTTCGCGAATGCGTATCAATCTTGTATTCGTACGATTGTTGAGGGAGAATATAATTGCTGTAGATGTCACAAAGCTATATGTATCATCTAAACCGTAACTCGCAGCGATACGTGTCATCGTATCTTCCACACGGTAAGTTTCTGCGCCGCTTTCTAATAATATTCTTCCTGCAATTAGTACGACATCAATGACTTTATCTTCATCAATAATTGTAATTGATTCTGACATAGATGACTCACCTCCTAATATAGATAATAGAACACTTGAAAGTTTACAATCTACAATTATAACTTTCAATCACTTTTAGTGCTCCGTCATCTTTTTTTATCTTATATATATATTGTAACAAACTCAATTACTTTTTAATGCTTTAACTTCTATACGAAAACTGACAACATACGCTAATGTATGTTGTCAGTAAACATAAATATTAAAATTTGCTATATCACTGTAATTATAACTTAACGATAGGATTAAACATAACTTGATTTCGTCCTTCGTTTTTAGCCATGTGTAGCATGTCATCGGCAACCTTGAACACTTTACGCTGAGATTTATGATCATCTTGAGTGAGGTAGCCTACACCAATGGAGACAGATAGTTTGATAACTTCCTTGTTTGGTAGATGGAATGTTGATTGTTCTACACCTAAACGAATACTTTCACCTAATTTAACACATTGATCTAGCGTATAATTATTTAATACAATAGAAAATTCTTCGCCGCCATTTCGATAAATATTAAATTGTTGAGGCACGTAGTTTTTTAATAATTGTGCAACTTGTCTTAAGACAGCATCACCAGATTTATGTGAATACATATCGTTCACGTCTTTAAATCCATCGATATCGATGAGTAGTAAACCTAAGCTTTCATCATTTGCTTCAGCGAGAGCTGTGGTTTCATTTAAATGTCTATCAAACTCTTTAACGTTGCCTAGACCAGTAAGATAGTCTAATTTATCTTCATTCTCATAGCGATTGACTAATGAGAAGAAATGCCAAATATCTACAAAAGTAACAGATGATGTAATCGTTAGAATAAATGATAATGGGATTAAGAATAATACTTCAGTAATCTCATAATAAGGACTGATTAGTGCTAAAATGAGATAAATGACTAAAGTGATGGCATTGAGTATTTGTAATGAAATGTTATCACTTTGTTTTAAAAATGGGCCAATAGCTCCGACGATGACTGCGATTACAATCAATATGACAGCAGCAATAACCGTATAGTCACCTATGAGTACATTAACGATTGATACTATAATTGCTGAGAGTACAGTGTAAAAGACATTTGTGTATCTTCCTAAGAATAATATAGGTACAAATGTTAAGTAGAGTGAATATTCATGAAATAACGGCACAGGATAAACAGATAGTAAAAGTGCCACTATCGTCATTAATACAGTGACGTATTCTTTTGAAAATACCATATTTTTATTCTCTGAGTACTGTAAACGGTGGAATAAATATATACCAGCCACAATAACAGACATATTATAGATAATAGCTTCAAACATTTTACTTTACGCTCCTTTGAATTAACACCTAGTTATTGTAAGTGAAAACTTACCATTTGTCATCAATATGTAAATAGAAATATATAACATTCACCTAAATTTCATGTTAAAATATCCCTCTGAGTGATAATATAAAAAATAATTCGCTTATTTTATAATAAATTTAACTATATTGATGTATGATTACTAATTATCTCATTACTATTTGTATATGTAAAAGCGAATCATGTATTATATACTTAAGTTATTGATATGACTAATAAATTTATATAGCTTATCATGAATTAAGAAAAATAAGAAGTTAATGTTTTTATCATTTAATGGAAACATTGAAATAAGACTTTTTAAACTTAAAATTTTAAAATCAAAAATAATTAAGAATTATTTTATTGAAGGTGAACTGATGTATACGTTATTATTAATCATTTTTTCAATGATTGTCAGTTTAATACTAACACCAATTATCATAAAGGTTTCACATAAACTTGGTATCGTGGATAAACCTAATTTTAGAAAGGTGCACACGAAACCTGTTTCTGTACTTGGTGGAACGGTTATACTTTTATCTTTTTTAGTGGGCATATGGCTAGGCCATCCCATAGAGACAGAAGTTAAACCACTTGTTATTGGATCAGTATTAATCTATTTGGTAGGGCTCATAGATGATATCTATGAACTGAAGCCAATTGTAAAGTTATTAGGACAAATCATTGCTGCGTTAGTAGTTGTATACTATGGCGTTACAATTGATTTTATTTCATTGCCTATCGGACCAACATTACATTTTGGTGTGTTTGCCATCCCAATTACCGTAATATGGATTGTTGCAATTACGAATGCCATCAATTTAATCGATGGGCTAGATGGTTTGGCTTCTGGTGTGTCGATGATAGCGTTAATGACAATTGGATTCATAGCAATTTTACAAGCTAATATTTTTATCATCATGATATGTAGTGTGTTAATCGGTGCATTACTAGGGTTCTTATGTTTCAATTTCCACCCAGCTAAAATTTTCTTGGGAGATAGTGGGGCATTATTGATTGGTTTTATAGTGGCCTTCCTATCATTATTAGGGTTTAAGAATATTACATTTGTTTCACTATTCTTCCCAATCGTTATTCTAGCAGTACCATTTATCGATACTTTATTTGCAATGATACGTCGTGTGAAGAAAGGCCAACATATTATGCAGGCTGATAAATCACACTTACATCATAAATTATTAGAACTTGGTTACTCTCATCGTCAAACAGTATTACTTATTTATTCTATTGCTTTGTTATTTAGTCTCTCTAGCATTATATTATACTTGTCTCAACCATGGGGCGTTCTTATGATGTTGATACTTATTTTAATAACAATTGAATTAATTGTAGAATTTACTGGCCTTATCGATGATGACTATCGCCCGTTAATGAAATTAATAGAAAACAAAGAAAAGCATAATGATAATCAATCATAAGTGATGATGACTGATAATTAACTTGTTTGTTATTAGTATTAACCAGAATAATAAAAGGCTCGGCAGATTTTTGAAATCTGCCGAGCCTTTTATTATATATTTCTACGTATGCTATTAAACGTGGAACACATCAATTTGGAGAAATGATGCTTTGTCACACACAAGATGTTTTAATTTATAAAAATTATGTATCTTTATTGAATGTAATAAGAAAGATGAAAATGGTATTGCCATAATCTTAAATGCTTTTTAAGTAGTTGGTATGTCAAAAGGTAAACGAACAATATCATTTTCGATTAAATCATAGTTTCCAGATGTTATACGATTTAGAAAATCGATAAATTGTGGGTGTTCCGGTTCGACCACGTCAATTTGATAACTGACTTTATCTGTATATTGCGTATCACGTAATAAGAAAGTCGTTGTTTCCAGTTCGTATTCAAATTTTCCAGTTAAGTCATAAGCAATTGTAACAATCGTCGGTATAGCAGGGCGCAGTGCTACACGACCAATGTCATAAATCACATCTCTGACAGCGCCACTATATGCTCGAATTAAGCCACCGCCACCTAATTTGATACCGCCAAAATAACGTGTCACTACCACGCAAACATTGTGTACCTCTAGTTTTTTTAAAATATCAAGCATAGGCACTCCAGCAGTACCACTAGGTTCTCCATCATCATTGGCTTTCTGGATATTCATTTGATCGCCAACTGTATAAGCTGAACAGTTATGTGTAGCCTCATTATGTTGAGTTTTCACCTCGTCTATAAAAGCTTTAGCTTCTGCTTCAGATGAAACAGGCTTTATATGTGCTATAAAACGTGATTTACTAATCACATTTTCTATTATATGTTCTTGTTTTATCGTAATAATAGATGATTCCATTTTAACGACACCTCAGTTTTTAATTTATTATGAGTATTATTATTGATGGTAGCTTTAAAATACTTTAATTACATATATTATACACTGAATTGAATAATGTATTAAATACAAAAATAAATTTTCTTTTAACATAAAATAAGGTATTATAGTTGTGAGTATAATTGAGGAGGATTATGATGAAAATCGCTGTTTTGACAGATTCAACGAGTTATCTATCTCAAACTTTAATCGATAAATATAACATTAAAATCGCACCGTTAAGTGTTACGTTCGATAACGGTGAAAATTATATTGAGAATGAAACAATATCAACGCCAGAATTTTATGAGAGAATGAAAACCTCAAAAACCATACCGACAACAAGCCAACCTGCTATTGGTGAATTTATAGAGAATTATGAAAAACTACGTGACGAAGGATACACTGATATTATATGTGTGTTTTTATCATCTGGAATTAGTGGTTGTTATCAAACAGCTACCCAAGCAGGCGAAATGGTTAAAGGTATTCGAGTACACACCTTCGATTCGAAGTTAGCAGCTATGATTGAGGGAGGGTACGTGTTACGTGCGGTTGAAATGATCGAACAAGGATATACACCTGAAGCAATTATCGAAGACTTAGAATCAATGCGCGAAGTGACAGGTGCTATTTTAATGGTAGATGATCTTAAAAACTTACAAAAGAGTGGTCGCATAACAGGTGCTCAAGCTTGGATTGGTACTATGCTTAAAATGAAGCCAGTCTTAAAATTTGAAGATGGACTGATTTTACCTGAGGAAAAAGTACGTACTAAAAAGCGCGCTTTAAAAGAGATTATAAATAAAGTTATAAATCATGTAAAAGCATATGATGAAGTAACTTTATATATTGTTGCAGGCGATATAGAGGCGGATGCGCAGTGGATGTATAAAGAATTAACAGAAAATTATCCACAATATAAAGTTTATAGTTCTCAATTAGGACCAGTGGTTGCAGCACACCTTGGTTCTGGAGGTATGGGTTTAGGTTATACAGGTAGGAATATACGCACAGATTAATCGGAATTTGATGAAGACATGGTATGCCAGTTAAGGCAAACATGTCTTTTTTTATGGAGGTCATCATCAATCAAACATTATGGAAAGTTAATCACTGATCGAACTATATTATCCGATGAAGTAATTAAGTTTCGTTCAAAAGGTATTGTAAGAAAGGATGGCAAGTGGCGATGCTATCAATGCGATACTGCAGAGCCAAAGCATTTTTATGAATATTTTTCAAAAGTATTAGGTCAAACCATTGTTTACTGCAGAAATTGTATTAGCCTGGGTAGAATGGATAATATCAGAGACATTTATGTTACTGAATCAAGACAACAAAGTTCTGGAGGAAAATATAACTTATCGTTTGAACTCTCTGAGCAACAATTATTCGCCTCCACAAAAATTGTCAATGCAATCCAAGGATACCGTTCATTAATATTATATGCAGTAACCGGTGCAGGTAAAACAGAGATGACATTTGAAGGTATAAAATTTGCGAGACAACGAGGTGATAATATTGCAATCGTATCGCCTCGTGTAGACGTAGTATTAGAAGTGAGTTCACGCATGAAAGAGGCTTTTCAAGAAGAGTATATAGATATACTTTATCAAGGGCAACGGCAAATGTATAATGGACATTTTATAATTGCCACTATACATCAATTATATCGATTTAAGCGTCATTTTGATGTCATCATAGTAGATGAAGTTGATGCTTTTCCGCTTTCTATGGATCCATCGTTAATGCATGCTATAACAGCAGCTTCAAAAAAGCGTTATAGTCATGTTTACATGACAGCAACACCACCCCGCAAACTGTTACGACAAATGCCTGATGATACACTTATCACGTTACCCGCGCGATTCCACAGACACGCTTTACCTCTTCCTAAATTTAAATATTACAAAATTCAGCCCTATAAAATACAATACATGCTGTTAAATATATTTATGCATCAAATTCAATCAAAACGATATACCCTCGTATTTTTCAATCATATTCAATTAATGAAACAAATGTACCTACATTATAAAAAGAAAATTGCTTCGCTCACATATGTACACAGCGAAGATAGTTTGCGATTTGAAAAAATACGAAATTTGAGACATGGAAAATATCATATTATTTTTACGACTACAATTTTAGAAAGAGGCTTTACCATGGCAAACTTGGATGTCATTGTCATGCATAGTCATACGTTTGACAGTAGTGCTTTAATTCAAATTGCTGGTAGGGTAGGAAGAAAAGCACAAGCACCATCGGGACTTGTACTATTTTTTCATGAAGGTATTACTTTGAATATGCTTAAAGCCCGACGTAATATAAGAAAAATGAATGATTTAGCTCGATACAAGGGGTGGATAGATGACTAAATGCATACAATGCCACGAAAATATATTCGAATCACTCAATGCCCAAAATTTTTATAAAAAACCATCTCCATGGTGTGCACATTGTATAGAACAATGGAAAGTAGTGGGCATGACTATGTACCAACGTTGTCCAAGGTGTCTGAAGTTATTAGACATTAACGAAGAAAAGTGTAGGGACTGTCTATTTTTATCTATGCATTATGTATTAATGAATCGACTGCATTGTCAATTTCAATATAAGGGGATTATGAAATCAACTATTCATAAATATAAATTTATGAAGGATGTAGCTTTATGTAAAATACTAGCAGAACAAATAGAGTTACCTAAAGTAAATTATGATTATATTGTGCCAATACCTTCACCAATAGAAAGGGATAAGGCACGTACGTTTAACCCAGTTACTACCGTATTAGATTACAAGCAAATTCAATATGAAACACTTCTATCCACTCAATTAAGACCAAGACAGTATACAATGGGAAAGCAAATGCGGTTACAGGTCGATCATCCATTTGAAATAACCAGTTCTATCGATTTAGAAAATAAATTCATTTTACTTGTAGATGATATATACACTACAGGCATAACGGTTCATAAAGCAGCAAAAAGTCTTTTTGTGAGAAAAATCAGAAAATTCGATGTCTTTACGTTTGCACGATAGTAGAAAAGTGGTATTATAAGGATAAGCAATATTACCAATATAGAGGTTTTTAAAGGAGTCGATTACTATGATCAGATTTGAAATTCACGGGGAGAACCTCACTATTACTGATGCGATTCGCAACTATATTGAGGAGAAAATTGGTAAATTAGAACGTTACTTTAATGATGTGCCAAATGCAACTGCACACGTTAAAGTCAAAACCTATCAAAATTCAGCTTCAAAAATTGAAGTAACTATTCCATTGAAAAATGTTACCTTAAGAGCTGAAGAACGCCATGATGATTTATACGCAGGCATTGATTTAATCAATGGTAAACTTGAAAGACAAGTAAGAAAATACAAAACGCGTGTCAATCGTAAAAAACGTAATCGTGGCGATCAAGAAGTATTCGCATCATTACCAGAAGAAAATGAAGCAGCTGAACTTCAAAGTGATGATAGTGACAATGATATTGAAATCATTCGTGCAAAAAATTTCAGTTTAAAACCAATGGATTCAGAAGAAGCAGTGCTACAAATGGATTTGCTGGGACACGATTTCTTTATTTTCACAGATCGTGAAACAGACGGCACTAGTATTGTGTATAAAAGAAAAGATGGAAAATATGGTTTAATCGAAACAACTGAATAATTTATGTTAAATCATACTAAATAATAATTAGCCGTAGCGTCCATGATTGTGTTAAATCATGGACGCTCATTTTTTGCTATGTTAGTATGTAATAATTTGAAAGTTGACCAACAATATGTGTATATTTTAAGTGTATAATAAAAATATATAGAAATATGAAAATTCTTGATGAGTAATGAAGGATAATTACAAGTTAAACAAGCTAAACGAGAGTTTAAAGAGTGAAGTGAATAAATGTAAATTTCAGCTTATAAATGGTATCATAAGATGTTGTAAGCTAAGAGTTATAAAGCTAAAGGAGCGAACAGAATGGGTTTTTTATCAAAAATTGCAGATGGCAATAAAAAAGAAATAAAGCGCCTTGGTAAATTAGCCGACAAAGTCCTAGCGTTAGAAGAGGATATGTCGATATTAACTGATGAAGAGATTAGAGAAAAAACAAAAGCATTTCAAGCTAAATTACGTGAAGAAGAAGATGTGAAAAAGCAAAATAAAATGCTTGATGATATTTTACCAGAAGCCTTTGCTATAGTGAGAGAAGGTTCAAAACGTGTATTTAATATGATCCCTTATAAAGTACAAGTTATGGGTGGTATCGCAATTCATAATGGTGATATCTCTGAAATGAGAACAGGTGAAGGTAAAACATTGACTGCGACGATGCCAACTTATTTAAATGCATTAACAGGACGTGGTGTCCATGTAATCACAGTAAATGAGTACTTAGCAAGTAGTCAAAGTGAAGAAATGGCAGAACTTTATGAATTCCTTGGGTTATCTGTAGGACTAAACTTAAACAGCAAGAGTACAGATGAAAAAAGAGAAGCATATGCAAGTGATATTACGTATAGTACAAACAATGAGTTAGGTTTTGATTACTTACGTGATAACATGGTTAACTATGCGGAAGAACGTGTAATGAGACCACTTCATTACGCTATTATTGATGAGGTCGATTCTATTTTAATCGATGAAGCCCGTACCCCATTAATCATTTCAGGTGAAGCAGAAAAATCAACTTCCCTATACACTCAAGCAAACGTTTTTGCTAAAATGTTAAAAAACGAAGACGACTATAATTTTGATGAAAAAACAAAAGCCGTACAATTAACAGAACAAGGTACGGATAAAGCAGAGCGTATGTTTAAAATTGACAATTTATATGATGTTAAAAACGTCGATATTATTAGTCATATTAATACAGCTTTGCGTGCACATGTAACGCTTCAAAAAGATGTTGATTATATGGTGAATGCCGGCGAAGTGTTAATTGTAGACCAATTTACCGGACGTACTATGCCTGGTCGTCGTTTTTCTGAAGGTTTACACCAAGCTATTGAAGCTAAAGAAGGTGTGAAGATTCAAAATGAATCTAAAACAATGGCCTCAATTACATTCCAAAACTATTTCAGAATGTATAATAAATTATCAGGGATGACAGGGACAGCGAAGACGGAAGAAGAAGAGTTTAGAAATATATATAATATGACTGTAACTCAAATACCTACAAACAAACCTGTTCAACGTATTGATAAACCTGATTTAATATATATTAGCCAAAAAGGTAAATTTGATGCGGTTGTAGCAGACGTAATTGAGAAACATAAGTTAGGTCAGCCAGTATTATTAGGAACAGTGGCAGTTGAAACCAGCGAATATATTTCAAATTTATTGAAGAAAAATGGTGTGCGTCATGATGTGTTAAATGCTAAAAACCATGAACGTGAAGCGGAAATAGTAGCTGGCGCTGGCGAACGTGGAGCAGTTACGATTGCTACGAACATGGCAGGTCGTGGTACTGATATTAAACTTGGCGCTGGCGTAGAAGAAATTGGTGGTCTAGCCGTTATTGGTACAGAGCGCCACGAGTCTCGTCGTATTGATGACCAATTACGTGGTCGTTCAGGTCGTCAAGGTGATAGAGGTGATAGTCGTTTCTATTTATCATTACAAGATGAATTGATGGTTCGCTTTGGTTCTGAACGTTTACAAAGTATGATGAACCGCTTAGGTATGGATGACTCTACACCGATAGAATCCAAAATGGTGTCCCGCGCCGTTGAATCTGCGCAAAAACGTGTTGAGGGTAATAACTTCGATGCACGTAAACGTGTTCTAGAATATGATGATGTATTACGTAAACAACGTGAAATTATATATACTGAGCGTAATAGAATTATTGATAGTGATGCAAGCGGTGAATTGGTCAATGCAATGCTCCGTTCAACGCTTGAAAGAAGTGTACACTATCATGTGAATGATGAAGATGATGAGCCAGATTATGAACCATTTATTAATTATGTTGATGACGTGTTCTTAAACGAAGGTGATTTAAAAGAAGAAGAAATTAAAGGTAAAGACAAAGAAGATATCTTTGATGTGGTTTGGTCTAAAGTTGAAGTAGGCTTAAAAGATCAAAAAGAAAAAATTGGTAGCCAGTTTGATGAATTTGAGCGTATGATTTTACTGCGTTCAATAGATAATCATTGGACTGATCACATTGATACAATGGATCAGTTGCGTCAAGGTATACACCTACGTTCATACGGTCAGCAAAATCCACTGCGTGACTATCAAAATGAAGGGCATCAACTTTTTGATACGATGATGGAGAATATCGAAGAAGATGTAAGTAAGTTTATCTTGAAATCAGTCGTTTCTGTGGAAGATGATTTAGAAAGAGATAAAACGACAAACTTTGGTAATGCGGAACATGTATCTGCAGATGGTGATAATTCTAAAGAGGATACAAAATCAGAGCCTTTTGTTAAAGATGAACATGTAGGTAGAAATGACCCTTGTCCATGTGGTAGTGGAAAAAAATACAAAAATTGTCACGGTGCATAATGTATAAGTGATGCTTATTTAAAGCTGGGAGACTTGATGGTAATGCTATCAACTTCCAGTTTTATTTGTCTTGAAGTGAATTTATCTTATATTAACTGAAAGATGTTGTGAGACGAATAAAGTTGGCATTAATATAAAACTTTTGTAGAATAGTTATATTGAATAAAATGATTTTGGAGTTTAATAAATTTATCATTCGTACAATAACAGGAGAGATGTCTAATGGAATTATCAGAAATTAAGCGTAATATAGATAACTATAAAGAAAAATTAGAACAACTTAGGGGGTCTCTTTGACTTAGAAGAAAAAGAGACAAATATTCAAGAATATGAAGAAAAGATGACTGACCCTACTTTTTGGGATGACCAAAATGAGGCCCAAGCAGTCATTGATAAAAATAACGCATTAAAATCTATAGTAAATGCATACCGTGGTTTAGAATCTGAAATTGATGATATGGATACTACAAGAGAGCTATTGCTTGAAGAAGATGATGCGCTCATGAAACATGATTTAGAGCAAAATGTTATGGAGTTCAAAACAAGTATAGATCAATTTGAATTACAACTATTACTTGATAGGCCTTATGATGCAAATGGTGCAATTATGGAACTTCACCCAGGCGCTGGCGGTACAGAGTCTCAAGATTGGACGAACATGTTATTAAGAATGTACCAACGTTACTGTGAACAAAAAGGTTTCAAGGTAGAAATTGCCGATTACTTGCCTGGAGATGAAGCGGGTGTTAAGAGTGTTACTTTAGTCATAAAAGGACATAATGCTTATGGTTACTTAAAAGCAGAAAAAGGCGTTCATCGTCTAGTACGTATATCACCATTTGATTCGTCTGGCAGAAGACATACATCATTTGCATCGTGTGATGTTATACCAGAATTTAATAATACAGAAATTGAAATTGATATCAACCCTGATGATATTACCGTTGATACGTTTAGAGCATCAGGTGCAGGTGGACAACACATTAACAAAACAGAATCCGCAATTCGAATTACTCACCACCCTTCTGGTATAGTAGTCAATAACCAAAATGAACGGTCTCAAATCAAAAATAGAGAAGCTGCTATGAAAACATTGAAATCCAAATTGTACCAATTAAAAATTGAGGAACAAGAGCAGGAAATGGCAGAAATTCGTGGTGAACAAAAAGAAATTGGTTGGGGTAGCCAGATTAGATCATATGTTTTTCACCCTTATGCTATGGTCAAAGATCATAGAACAAATGAAGAAACAGGGAAAGTTGATGCTGTTATGGATGGAGATATAGGACCATTTATAGAATCTTATTTACGTAGCCAAATGGATCACTCTGAAAATTAAAGAAAACTCAAAAACTGAGCATACATTTAAACATGTGTGTTCGGTTTTTTATTGATTAAAGAGGAACATAAATAAATGTAATTTTCAAATACTCTTATTACACGCCTTAAACTGAGGAATGGTAAATAATAAGTTTAAACATTGTCAGATCAATGTTTATGTTGTTTTGTTGACGTTATAAAATAAAAATCCCAACATATAAAATAACGGTTATATTACATTCGGGTAACATAAGAAAAAGATATAATATTTTGTGCTATATTAATGGTGAATAAAATTAAAACAGCAAAGGATTGAGACATCATGAAGAAGGGAATAGCATTTTTTGTAACATCGACAGCATTATTTTTGGGAATTAATAGTATCGCTTCAGCCGATCAAGTACATACAGTAAAAGAGGATACTAATTTATCTGATATAGCACAAACCTTCGCAACAACAACGAGTGAAATTAAAGCATTAAATCAATTATCAGACAAATATGATGTGAGTGTAGGTGAGCAGTTAATCTTACCAGATAGCGATATAGTAGAAGTAAAATATGGGGATACTATACAAAGTATAGCGTTAAAGTACAATATCACCATGGAGCAGTTGTATCAACTAAATCCGAACGTAGGAGAAATGATATATCCAGGGGAACTATTAGCAGTGTCAGAAAAAGGATCGGCACATTTAAATAATCAACAACAAACATATTTTAATGAAATAAATCAAACATATACTCAAGATACAAGTGGTAGTAGCCGTGTCGATAATTCATCCTCCAATTCAAACACATCTGTGACTTCAAACCGCGCAATACCGGTAGTACAAAATGAATGGACACATACCCCAGATTTAAAAGTAACGAAACAAAGCGTCACTTCACACGCAGATTATTTACCAACAAAGCCAAATAATGAAGTACCAGTAGTTTCAAATGGGCGTAATTATTATGACCGTGGACAATGTACGTTCTATGCGTTTGATCGTCGCCAACAACTAGGTAAATCAGTTGGGAATTTATGGGGCAACGCAAATAATTGGGCTGTTGCCGCAAGTCAAAACGGCTATCGCGTAAATCATACACCGGAAGTAGGAGCTATTATTCAAAGTAATGCAGGCCAATATGGTCATGTAGGTGTTGTAGAACGTAAAAATGCAGACGGCTCTATTTTAGTATCAGAAATGAATTGGCAAGGCCTAGGACAAAAGTCATATAGAACAATTCATAATGCATATCAATATAACTATATTCATTAATGATTGATTATAATCAAATGTTATGAATACAGTAACGTGAGAATACAAGACGCTAAAAGTCTCGCCATAATGTGTATTTCTAATTCAATAAGCATTCAATAATATAACAACCACTCCAATAATATAGAGGAGTGGTTGTTATATTATTAGGCAACAAAAGTAATTGATTTATTAAATTATCTATATCATAAAAATAATTATCTATCTTCAGTTATATTGATAAGACATTTTGATTGTTGAATGATATTATAAAAACAAGTATAATCAATCATTAAATAAACTAGGAGGCGATGTCATGGGAGTACATCAATATTTTAAACGCTTATCTGATTTAGAAAAATTAATTAGATTACCGGGACAATTTAAATACTTTGAACATAATGTCGCTGCGCATTCATTTAAAGTTGCTAAAATTGCACAATATTTGGGAACGGTAGAGGAATACCATGGCAATGAAGTTGATTGGAAAAGTTTGTATGAAAAAGCTTTGAACCATGATTTTGCAGAAATTTTTACTGGAGATATTAAAACGCCAGTGAAGTATGCAAGTGGGGAATTAAAAAAATTGTTCTCACAAGTTGAAGAAGAAATGGTAGACCATTTTATAAATGAAGAAATTCCAGAACCTTATCAAGATATTTATCGTAAAAGGCTCCAAGAAGGCAAAGACGATTCACTTGAAGGCCAGATACTATCGGTCGCTGATAAAATAGATTTATTATATGAAACATTTGGAGAAATACAAAAACGTAATCCAGAGCCGTTATTTTTTGAAATATATGAAATGTCTTTAGAGACAATCATGCAATTCGATCATCTTAGTTCAGTACAAGATTTTATCGATAATATTATTCCAGAAATGTTAACAGAGAAATTTATACCAAGAAAAGAGTTACGAGAAACGACGATGGCCATTCTAAACAATAGAAATGGGTGAAGTGAATGATTTGGTTTATGCTTGCAGCATTTTTTCCATGCATTCTCGTTGTATTATTTAGCGTATTAACTAGAAGCAAGTGGGTAGGGTCAATTTTGGCATTTGTCATTGTTGGCGCCTCAATAGAAAAGGGATTTTTTCATAACGAATGGATCATTTTTATCGATGTTGTCTCATTATTAGCTGGTTACATTATTATTGACCAATTAAAATTACATAAAAAAGAAGATGACTGAACAATGTGTATTGAGCAACTAAATTGCTATAGTAAAGTGAAAACATTATAATAATATATCCTAAATAATAAAAAATTAAAATTGGCATAAGCAATTAAGGCAAACATGGTAACGTCACTATGTTTGTTTTTTCTTTATAGTAAACTATGTTATTTATGCGAACAAATGTTTGCTTTAATAACTTGAAATCTGTTAAAATATATAACAAGATTAAGCATATGCAGATATTAAACATACAATTTTTAACATAGGGAATAGGCACATAAAGTATGTTCATAGTAACTAGAAAAAATATAGGAGGCGTGTGTCACTATGGAACACTATCCATTTAAACTACAATCTGACTTTGAACCACAAGGTGATCAACCAGGAGCGATAAAAGAAATTGTAAAGGGTGTAAACGAAGGCAAAAGACACCAAACATTACTTGGAGCTACGGGTACAGGTAAAACATTTACAATGAGTAACGTTATTCAGCAAGTAGGCAAACCTACGTTGATTATCGCTCATAATAAAACATTAGCAGGACAATTATATAGTGAATTTAAAGAATTTTTTCCAGAAAATAGAGTAGAATACTTTGTCAGTTATTATGATTATTATCAACCAGAAGCGTATGTACCATCTACAGATACATTTATAGAAAAAGATGCTTCAATTAACGATGAAATTGATCAATTACGCCACTCCGCTACAAGTGCACTTTTTGAACGGGATGATGTTATTATTATCGCAAGTGTAAGTTGCATCTATGGTTTAGGTAATCCTGAAGAATATCGAGATTTAGTTGTTAGTGTTCGAGTAGGTATGGAAATGGATAGAAGTGAGCTTTTAAGAAAACTTGTAGATGTTCAATACACAAGAAACGATATTGATTTTAGACGCGGGACGTTCCGCGTCAGAGGAGATGTAGTAGAAATCTTTCCAGCCTCTCGTGAAGAAATGTGTATTAGGGTAGAGTTTTTTGGTGATGAAATTGATCGCATACGAGAAGTGAATTATCTAACAGGGGAAGTATTAAGAGAACGTGACCACTTCGCTATCTTCCCAGCATCCCATTTCGTAACACGCGAAGAAAAAATGAAATCGGCCATTCAAAGAATTGAAACAGAATTAGAAGAGCGATTAACTGAATTACGCTCTGAGAATAAATTACTAGAAGCACAACGTTTAGAACAACGTACGAATTATGACTTAGAAATGATGAGAGAGATGGGCTTTTGTTCTGGTATTGAAAATTATTCAGTACATTTAACATTAAGACCTATGGGTTCTACACCGTATACACTCTTAGATTATTTTGGAGACGATTGGTTAGTGATGATCGACGAATCACATGTGACGTTACCACAAATAAGGGGTATGTATAATGGTGACCGTGCACGTAAGCAGGTGCTTGTCGATCATGGGTTCCGTCTACCGAGTGCTTTGGATAACAGACCCTTGCAATTTTCTGAGTTTGAAGATAAAACTAATCAACTTGTTTATGTATCTGCAACACCAGGGCCATATGAGTTAGAACATACAGATGAAATGGTTCAACAAATTATTCGTCCAACCGGATTATTAGATCCTAAGATTGATTTACGTCCAACTGAAAATCAAATTGATGATTTAATCAGCGAAATTTATGAACGCATAGAACGTAATGAACGTGTGTTAGTTACCACGTTGACTAAAAAAATGAGTGAAGATTTAACGACGTATTTAAAAGAAGCGGGAATTAAAGTAAACTACTTACACTCTGAAATTAAAACGTTAGAACGTATTGAAATCATTCGGGATTTGCGTATGGGCACATACGATGTCATCGTAGGGATTAATTTATTACGTGAAGGTATCGATATTCCTGAAGTTTCGCTTGTAGTTATTCTCGACGCAGACAAAGAAGGTTTCTTACGTTCAGAACGGTCACTCGTACAAACCATAGGACGTGCAGCGCGTAATAGTGGTGGAGAAGTTATTATGTATGGAGATAAGGTTACTGACTCTATGCGCTTCGCTATGGATGAAACAGAGCGACGTCGTTCGATTCAACAAGCATATAATGAAAAACATAACATTACGCCAACTACAATCAATAAAAAAATACACGATGTCATTAGTGCTACAGTTGATAATGATGAAACAAATGAACAACAACAAACTGAAGTACCTAAGAAAATGACGAAAAAAGAACGACAAAAAACGATTGCCAATATAGAAAAAGAAATGAAGCAAGCAGCTAAAGATTTAGATTTCGAAAAAGCTACAGAACTTAGAGATATGTTATTTGAATTAAAAGCAGAAGGGTGACAAATATGAAACAACCATCCATTGTAGTAAAAGGGGCACGCGCCCACAATTTAAAAGATGTAGATATTGAAATACCAAAGGATAAACTCATTGTTATGACAGGTCTATCAGGGTCGGGCAAATCCTCACTCGCCTTCGATACGATATATGCGGAAGGACAACGCAGATATGTAGAATCTTTGAGTGCTTATGCACGACAGTTTTTAGGTCAAATGGATAAACCTGATGTGGACACTATAGAAGGTTTATCTCCAGCAATATCTATCGATCAAAAGACGACAAGTAAGAACCCAAGATCAACCGTAGCGACAGTTACTGAAATATATGATTATATTCGTCTGCTTTATGCTCGTGTTGGAAAGCCATTCTGCCCCAATCATGGTATTGAAATAGAATCCCAAACCGTTCAGCAAATGGTAGATCGCGTCATGCAGCTTGAAGAACGTTCTAAGATTCAACTATTAGCGCCTGTGGTTTCACATAGAAAAGGATCACAAGAAAAACTTATCGATGATATCAGCAAAAAAGGTTATGTACGCGTACGTGTAGATGGTGAGATTACAGATGTAAATGAAGTACCTGAATTAGACAAAAATAAAAATCATACAATTGAAGTTGTTATTGATAGACTTGTGGTCAAAGAAGGCATAGAAGCGCGTCTTGCTGATTCTATTGAGACTGGCTTGAATCTTTCAGAAGGTAGTTTAATTGTAGATATCATTGACGGCGATGAATTAAAGTTCTCTGAGAATCATGCATGTCCAATATGTGGATTTTCAATTGGAGAATTAGAGCCACGAATGTTCAGTTTTAACAGTCCATTTGGAGCATGTCCAACTTGTGATGGTTTAGGCCAAAAATTAAAAGTAGACTTAGATTTAATCGTACCTGATAAAAATAAAACATTAAACGAAGGTGCTATTGTAGCATGGGAACCAACGAGTTCTGATTTTTATCCAACACTGTTAAATCGTGTATGTGAAGTATACAAAATTAACATGGATAAACCATTTAAAACATTAACAGCTAGACAAAAAGATATTATCCTTAATGGTTCAAACGGCAAAGAAATTGAATTTGTCTTTAAACAGCGAAACGGTACAACACGTAAACGTACTATGGAATTTGAAGGTGTTATCAATAATATTAATCGACGTTACCATGAATCTCCCTCAGAACTCGTGAGAGAAATGATGAGCAAGTACATGACGGAACTACCTTGTGAGACATGTCATGGTAAACGTTTGAGTCCTGAGGCGTTATCTGTTTATGTCGCTGGGAAAAATATAGGTGAAATTGTTGAAAATTCAATCAAAACAGCGTTATATCATTATCGACATATTGAATTGTCAGACCAAAATCAAAAAATTGCAGATCAAATATTAAAGGAAATCATTTCACGTCTTGAGTTTTTATATAATGTTGGTTTAGAATACTTAACGCTTAATCGTGCGTCAGGTTCTTTATCTGGTGGAGAAGCACAACGTATTCGTTTGGCTACTCAAATTGGATCAAGACTTTCAGGTGTACTCTATGTCTTAGATGAACCATCAATTGGGTTACACCAACGTGATAATGACCGACTTATCGATACTTTGAAAGAAATGCGTGATCTTGGAAATACACTTATAGTTGTCGAACATGATGATGATACTATGCGGGCGGCAGATTACTTAGTAGATGTTGGACCAGGTGCAGGAGAGCATGGTGGAGAAATTGTTGCTAGTGGCACTCCAAAGCAGGTAATGAATAGTAAAAAATCCTTAACTGGTCAATATTTAAGTGGTAAAAAACGTATAGAAGTGCCTGAAGTACGTCGTGAAATTACAGATAGAAAGATAAGTGTTAAAGGTGCACGTAGTAATAATCTAAAAGAAATCGACGTTGATTTTCCGTTATCTACAATGACTGTTGTCACAGGTGTTTCAGGATCTGGTAAGAGTACGCTAGTAAATGAAGTGTTATATAAATCATTAGCAAAAGAGATAAATAAATCTAAGGTTAAACCCGGAGACTGTGATGATATACAAGGTATTGATCAATTGGAGCGTATTATAGATATTGATCAGTCACCGATTGGACGTACGCCAAGATCGAACCCAGCAACGTATACAGGAGTCTTTGATAACATCAGAGATATTTTTGCTCAAACTAATGAAGCCAAAGTGAGAGGCTATTCGAAAGGGCGTTTCAGTTTTAATGTTAAAGGTGGCCGTTGCGAAGCGTGTAAAGGTGATGGCATTATTAAAATTGAAATGCATTTCTTACCTGATGTATATGTCCCTTGTGAAGTTTGTGGTGGTTCAAGATATAATCGTGAGACACTAGAAGTTACTTATAAAGGAAAGAACATTTCTGATATATTAGCAATGACTGCTGAAGAAGCAACATTTTTCTTTGAAAAAGTACCGAAGATTCATCGTAAATTACAAACACTTGTGGATGTTGGGTTGGGCTACGTAACGTTAGGGCAACCTGCAACTACTTTATCTGGTGGTGAGGCGCAACGTGTGAAACTTGCTTCTGAATTACACAAACGTTCTACTGGTCGTTCCATTTATATTCTAGATGAGCCAACGACGGGCCTCCATGTTGATGATATTAGCCGCTTGCTAAAAGTACTTAATAAACTTGTGGAAAATGGAGAAACTGTTGTCATTATCGAGCATAACTTAGATGTTATCAAGATGGCCGATTATATTATTGATTTAGGACCAGAAGGAGGAGACGGTGGCGGAACCGTTGTAGCTACAGGCACACCAGAAGATATTGCTGAAGTAAAAGAAAGTTACACTGGTCAATATTTAAAAGCTGTCTTAGAAAGAGATACGGTAAAACGATAATACTATAAACAACAGAGGGTGTTCATTTGAGCACCCTCTGTTTGTTGAAACTAAGCATAATCATGTATTTTATTGTTATAATAAAGGTTAATTAGAAAAAGAAGTGTTTTGCAATCGTGTATAACGTGTATCATAGATTATTAATATACGGTATGATATTCATATTAAGTATTAAATTATCGCTCTGCTACACTTTTTAATATGGATTATCCTGTCTTTTTGATATGATAATAATATATCGCACATGTAGGAGAAATATTGATAGAGGTGAACCTATGTTAACTACAAAAAGCTTAGTAGAACGGTTTGAACTTGATTTAATTGCAGGAGAATCAGGTTTAAACAAACAAATTAAAAATACGGATATTTCAAGACCTGGATTAGAAATGGCAGGTTATTTTTCTCACTATGCTTCAGATCGCATTCAATTGTTAGGTACAACGGAATTATCTTTCTATAATTTATTACCAGATGAAGAGCGTAAAGGACGTATGAGAAAATTATGTAGACCAGAAACACCAGCTATTATTGTGACGAGAGATTTAGAGCCACCCGAAGAACTTATAGAGGCGGCTAAAGAGCTTGAAACTCCATTAATTACTTCTAAAATTGCTACTACACAACTCATGGGACGTCTAACAACATTTTTAGAGCATGAGCTAGCTAGAACAACTTCGCTACATGGTGTGCTTGTTGATGTATATGGTGTAGGTGTACTGATTACTGGTGATTCTGGTATAGGTAAAAGTGAGACGGCGCTTGAGTTAGTGAAACGTGGTCATAGACTTGTAGCTGATGATAATGTCGAAATTAGAGAAATTAGTAAAGATGAATTAATTGGTAAAGCACCAAAACTTATCGAACATTTATTAGAAATAAGAGGTCTAGGCATTATTAATGTTATGACATTATTTGGTGCAGGGTCTATATTAACTGAAAAACGCTTACGTCTAAATATACATTTAGAAAATTGGCATAAAGAAAAGTTGTATGACCGTGTAGGTTTAAACGAAGAAAAATTAAAAATATTAGATAACGAAATTACGAAAAAAACAATTCCGGTTCGACCAGGTCGTAACGTTGCAGTCATTATAGAAGTTGCAGCAATGAACTATCGTCTGAATATTATGGGTATCAATACTGCTGAAGAATTCAACGATCGTCTAAATGCTGAAATAATGCGTAATGGCAATAACAATGAGGAGAACTAACAAATGATGACGTTAAATTACATCGACCCAATTGCTATACAATTGGGTCCCATTTCAGTACGTTGGTACGGGATTATTATTGCCACAGGTATACTTTTAGGCTATTTTATTGCCCAAGCTAGCGTAAAACGTATCGGCCATGACAAAGATACATTGGTCGATATCATTTTTTGGAGTGCTATATTTGGCTTTATTGTTGCAAGACTCTACTTTGTGATCTTTCAATGGCCATATTATGCCCAAAATCCAATTGAAATACCTATGATTTGGCATGGCGGTATTGCAATACATGGTGGCTTAATTGGTGGATTTATTACGGGAATATTTGTGTGTAAGAAGAAAAATCTTAATCCATTTCAAATCGGTGATGTTATTGCACCAAGTATGTTATTAGGTCAAGGAATTGGTAGATGGGGCAACTTTATGAACCACGAGGCTCATGGAGGTCCTGTGTCAAAATCTTTCTTAGAACACTTACATATTCCAGATTTTATTATTAATAATATGTATGTTAATGGCAAATATTACCAGCCTACATTTTTATATGAATCTGTATGGGATATTGCTGGATTTGTCATACTATTAATCATAAGAAAGCACTTAAAAGTTGGAGATACACTTTGCTTGTATTTAATTTGGTATTCGATCGGCAGATTTTTCGTAGAAGGTTTGCGTACGGATAGTTTAATGTTGACGAGTAATATTCGCGTTGCACAACTCATGTCTATTATTTTAATTATTGTAGGTATTGCCATAATGATTATTAGAAGATTAAAATATAAAGCACCACGTTACAAAGATGTCGGACCTTTAACTTGGCCGAATCAAAAAGCGAAGTGATGAGGCGAAAATGCGCAAATTAAACACTAAAAAAACACAAGGTAAGAACCCACTTTGGTACATGTATCGTTACGTTAAGACATTTAAAATAGTTAAACAGACTATTATTATTGAAATTTGTAGGTATTTACCTCAAGTAAAAATCAAGCATTGGATATATCGTAACGTTTTAAAAATGAATATAGGGGCACATACTGCATTTGCTTATAAAGTTGTGCCAGATTTACTCTATCCAGAATACATTTCAATAGGAGAAAACTGTGTAATTGGTTATAATACGACAATATTAACGCATGAGTTTCTAGTGGATGAATTTAGAACTGGTCAAGTAAATATTGGCAATCATACTTTAATTGGCGCTAATGTAATCATCTTACCAGGGGTGAGCATTGGAAATTACGTTAAAGTGGGTGCAGGTACTGTAGTCTCAAAAGATATACCCGATCATACATTAGCTTATGGTAATCCTATGCTAATGAAAAATAATTAAGTAACTAGGAGGTGATTATAGATGGCGCATAACGATAAAGTGATACAAATGAAACTAGATAGCCCGTTTTATAAAAAGCTTGGAGAGCAGAAGTTTCTTCAACACGATTATAAAAAGGCCGCAGATTATTTTGGGAAAGTGCTTGATATGTCACCTCAAGAATTTGATATTAAAGTAAAATATGCTGAAAGTCTTGTTCAACTTGGTTTAGGTAGCAAGGCTGAGCATATTTTTTATGAGAATATCGCTCGTTCTGAAGAAGTTCCAGATAGTTTTTATCAACTTAGCCAATTAAATATTACGTTAAATGACCCAAATAAATCATTTTTATTTGGGATGAATTACGTTTTGGCTTCTAATGATGAAGACTATCAAGAAGAACTAGAAGAGATGTTCGAAGTGTCCTATCATTCCGCAGAGAAAATAGAAATTGAAAGTCAATTATTTGCAATACAATTAATCTTTCAATATTTATTTTCGCAAGGGAGATTGTCAGAAGCAAGGACATATATATTAGATCAAGATGAGACTATTCAAGAACATCGCGTGGTACGTAATTTGCTTGCGATGTGTTATTTATATTTAAACGAGTATGATATCGCTAGAGAAATGTTTGAGCGTTTACTCTTCGAAGATAATACTGACGTACACGCATTATGTCACTATACACTGTTGCTTTATAATACAAAAGATAACGACAAGTACGAACGCTATTTAAAAATTTTAAACACAGTCATGCCAATGAATGATGATGAATCGTTTAAGTTAGGTATCGTATTATGCTATTTGAAACAATACCAAGCTTCTCAAAACATTCTGCAACCGTTATATAGAAAAGGAAAGTTCCTTTCTATTCAAATGTACAACGCTTTGAGTTATAATCACTACCATTTAGGTAATCTAGAAGAAAGTAAGTATTTTTGGTCTAAATTACAGGAGATTTCACAAGTTGATGTAGGTTATGCTCCATGGATTGTTGCAGATAGTAAGGTTTACTTTGATCATCATATATTACCATTATTGTTGAATGACGATAGTCACCATAGACTTTATGGTGTATTCTTATTGAATCAATTAAGAGGTAGAGAAGTTTTTATGACTGAAGAAATCTGGGCCGTGCTAGAGACGATGAATGATTACGAAAAATTATATCTAACGTATTTAATTCAAGATTTAAAATTAAATAAGTTAGATTTTATTCACAAGGGCATGTTAATGATGTACAATGTGGAATCATTGAAAAATAACGAAACATTGTTTATCGTATGGATTGATCAAGCGGAAGCTATTATTTCTGAAAATGTAGATCTCACACCAGTTGATGACTACGTAGCAGCGTTTGTGTATATGTATTATCGCAATACCGAGACAAAAGTGACCAAACAACAGGTATTAGAATGGTTCCATATTTCTCAATATCGCTTAAATAAAATGATAGATTATTTGTTGAGCATATAAGTTTATAAAATGCAAGAAATCATATATAATGCTCATAATGAATTAATAAATAGGAGGCAATATAAATGGCTGAACAAGTGGATTTTGATGTTGCAATTATTGGTGCTGGACCAGCAGGTATGACAGCTGCTGTTTATGCGTCACGTGCAAACTTAAGTACTGTAATGATTGAACGTGGTATGCCAGGTGGTCAAATGGCAAATACAGAAGAAGTTGAAAACTTCCCTGGTTTTGAAATGGTCACAGGACCAGATTTATCAACAAAAATGTTTGAACATGCGAAAAAATTTGGTGCTCAATACCAATATGGCGATATTAAATCAATTGAAGATAAAGGTGGCTACAAAGTCATCAACCTTGGAAATAAAGAAATAACAGCACGTGCAGTGATTATTTCAACGGGTGCTGAATATAAAAAAATTGGTGTACCAGGCGAACAAGACCTTGGTGGCCGTGGCGTAAGTTATTGTGCTGTATGTGATGGTGCATTCTTTAAAGGGAAAAAATTATTCGTTATCGGTGGCGGAGATTCTGCAGTTGAAGAAGGAACATTCTTAACGAAATTTGCTGACAGTGTAACTATTGTTCACCGTAGAGACGAATTACGTGCACAGAAAATCCTACAAGATCGTGCATTTAAAAATGATAAAATCGACTTTATTTGGAGCCACACGTTAAAAACAATTAATGATAAAGATGGCAAAGTAGGATCTGTAACTTTAGAATCAACAAAAGATGGTTCTGAACAAACATTAGATGCAGATGGCGTGTTCATCTATATCGGTATGAAACCATTAACAACACCATTCTTAGACTTAGGTATTACAAACGACGTAGGTTATATCGAAACAAATGAAGATATGAGCACAAAAGTACCTGGTATCTATGCAGCTGGTGATGTGCGTGATAAAGGTTTACGTCAAATCGTAACAGCTACTGGTGATGGTAGTATTGCTGCACAAAGCGCTATTGCTTATATTGAACACTTAAACGATACAGTTGAAGTATAATGATACTGATGAATGCCTCTTGCATATTGCTTGAAAATTAGGCAACCTGTGTATTGAAATAAAATTCAGTCATAATTAGAATGTTCGACTTTCATTTTATATGTGAGTCAGGGCATTCTATTTTTTTATGAATAAAGTCAGGATAGGGATACGGCATGTTGCGTATTAATTGCCTTAGAATTTATGAGAAAAAAGTGAAAATGATTATATACTATTCAATCATACTGTCGTATAGTATATAAGGTTTTGATTAATAATGATGTTAAATATAAGCAATGATACTACTACCTTAGTCGTTTTTAATGTAAAATATAATATGATAGCATAGCATTTAGTAGATACGTTTTTGATAGAAACTTAATGGTATGTAAAGATGGAGTGCCATTTTCAATGAATGAGGACGAATGAATAGTGCTTGCAATACGTTTTTAAATACTAATGAAATTTTAAAACAACTTAGATATAAATTTTGCGTTATAAAATGAGCGATGGATGGTGTAAATAGATGCAGCGAGAAGAAAATGAACTGGTAAAAAGTGAATTGTTGGTTGTAACAGGTTTATCAGGTGCAGGGAAATCCGTAGTAATTCAAAGTTTAGAAGATATTGGTTACTTTTGCGTAGACAATTTACCTCCAATCCTCCTGCCTAAATTTGTAGAGTTGATGGAGCAAGGCAACCCGTCTTTACAAAAAGTAGCGATTGCAATTGATTTAAGAGGGAAAGAATTATTTAAATCATTAATTCAAGAAATTGATAAAATTAAAAGCAATGACAGTGTAATGGTTGATATGATATTCTTGGAAGCTTCAAACGAAAGACTTATTTCGCGTTATAAAGAAACGCGTCGTGCACATCCATTAAATGAAAATGGACAGCGTTCATTAATTGAATCTATTGATGAAGAACGAGAACTATTGAGTGAGATAAAGGGTATAGCTAACTATACGATTGATACATCACATATGAAGCCCAAAGCATTGCGTAAGCGTATAGGTGATTACTTTAACCGTAGTGATTTTCCAACCTTTAATATCAATGTGACAAGTTTTGGATTCAAACATGGTATCCAAATGGATGCAGATTTAGTTTTTGATGTTAGGTTCTTACCTAATCCACACTATGTTGATGAATTGAGACCTTTAACAGGTGAAGATGAAATAGTTTATAACTACGTTATGAAATGGAAAGAAACAAATATGTTTTATGAAAAGTTAATTGATTTATTAGCTTTTATGATTCCTAGATATCAAAAAGAAGGTAAATCTCAATTAGTCATTGCTATTGGTTGTACAGGTGGACAGCATCGCTCTGTAGCATTAGCGAAACGTATTGGGACAGAATTAAAAGAAAAGTTTGACTATAACGTGTATGTGCATCATAGAGATGCATATGTCGAAAGTGGCGTGAAACAAAAAGATGAAGAGAATTAAGCTTGTACTCATAGGTGGAGGAACAGGTTTATCCGTTTTGGCGCGTGGTTTAAAAGATTACCCAATTGATATTACTACAATAGTTACTGTAGCCGATGACGGTGGAAGTACAGGTAAAATCAGAAGTGAAATGGATATACCTGCGCCTGGAGACATACGAAATGTAATTTCAGCATTAAGTGAGACAGAATCTACGTTAGAACAATTATTTCAATATCGTTTTAAAGAAAATCAAGTTGAAGGACATTCACTTGGAAACTTACTTATTGCAGCATTAACGAATATCACTGATGATTTTGGACATGCTGTGAAGGAATTGAGTAAAATACTAAATATCAGAGGGCGCGTCATTCCATCAACAAACACAAGTGTACGTTTGAATGCAGTAATGGAAGATGGGGAAATTGTATATGGCGAATCTAAAATTCCGAAAAAAAATAAAAAAATTCAGCGTGTATTTTTAGAGCCAGAAGATGTAGAACCGATGCAAGAAGCAGTAGAAGCGCTAGAAGAAGCAGATTTAATAGTACTAGGACCAGGATCATTATATACTAGTGTGATATCTAATCTCTGTGTGAAGGGGATTTCAGACGCTTTGTTAAGTGGTGATGCACCCAAATTATATGTTTCAAATGTTATGACACAACCTGGTGAAACAAATGGGTATACTGTGCTTGATCACGTTAATGCGATTCATGACCATATCGGACAAAGATGTATTAATTATGCAATTTGTGGAACTCAGACATATAATAAAGATGTTTTAGAGCGATATAGACAAGAGAACGCAGAACCTGTTCAATGTCATACTGAAGTAATGGAAGCACAAGATATCGAAGTTTTTACACATCCTGAATTAATAGAAATCTCTTCAGAAAATTATGTACGTCATAATACAGAAGTATTGGCTAAAATGATTTACGAAATCGCAATGAGAGAAACAGAAACAATTGAGTTTAATAGAAATAAAGATAGCAATGAATAAAAATTAAGCCGATGTCTTAGTTTAAGAAAGGACTGATTAAATAATGAGCTTTGCATCCGAAATGAAAAACGAACTAACAAGAATAGAAGTAGATGAATCAAATGCTAAAGCAGAGCTCAGTGCGCTTATACGGATGAATGGTGCACTCAGTCTAGCTAATCAACAATTTGTAATTAACGTACAGACAGAAAATGCTACTACGGCAAGACGAATATATTCGTTAATTAAAAAAGTTTTTAATGTTGAGATTGAGCTACTTGTAAGAAAGAAAATGAAGTTAAAAAAGAACAATATATATATATGTCGTATCAAAGCACGCTCGAAAGAAATATTAGACGAGTTAGGTATTTTAAAAAATGGCGTATTTACGCATGAAATTGACGAAGCAATGATACAAGATGATGAGATGAGACGAAGTTACTTGCGTGGTGCATTTCTAGCTGGTGGTTCTGTGAATAATCCAGAGACATCATCCTACCATCTCGAAGTCTTTTCATTATATGAAGATCATTCAGAAGGTTTAACACAGTTGATGAATAATTATGAGTTAAATGCTAAACACTTAGAAAGAAAAAAGGGCAGCATAGCTTATCTAAAAGAAGCAGAAAAAATCTCAGACTTTTTAAGTTTGATTGGTGGATATCAAGCCTTATTAAAATTTGAAGACGTACGTATTGTTAGAGATATGAGAAATTCTGTGAATCGATTAGTGAATTGTGAAACTGCAAATTTAAATAAAACTGTTAGTGCTGCAATGAAGCAAGTGGAAAGTATTCAATTGATTGATCAAGAAATTGGATTAGATAACTTGCCAGAACGTCTACGGGAAATTGCCAAATTAAGAGTTGAACATCAAGAAGTGTCTCTAAAAGAGCTTGGAGAGATGATGTCTACCGGTAGTATATCTAAATCAGGTGTGAACCATCGCCTAAGAAAATTAAACGAAATGGCTGATAAACTAAGAACAGGTGAGCCATTAGAATTATAAGAAAATATAAATAATGTAAAACGAATTTCTAAACTTAAAAAAGTAGTTTCCATAATTATGGAAACTACTTTTTTAAGTTTAGAATAAATAATATTTTAGATAGAAAACGTCTAAGCTACAAGATATAGCAAATGAAATCACAATAAATGCCTTTCATTAATAAGTTATTTAAATTAAGTACCGTCATCATCACAATATTTAATGTCGTCATAAGCATGCGTCCAATGGTATGGCTGAAGTTCTTTTAAATCTTTGTATAATAATTGATTATTACGTGTAGTAACGCCTACTTTTATTTTACCGCCCCAATAGGCTAGTCTTTCTTGGCAAGTCTAGCAAGGTGTGAAAATTTTAAAATGACTTTGTGTATCATCTCTAACTACGCAAATAGAATGAGTAATAGCATCTTGGTTTTTATGTGTTTCTAAAATGGCACCTGTTTCAATACAAAGGCTGAGGAAGCATTAATAATTTCTGGTGCTAACAGATATTACCTTTTTTTGAATACATGGCTGCTCCCCAACCTTCAGGGTACCTAGATTTTATAAATTGCTGTGCTGTTTTAAAAAGTTTTTCTTCAATATTCATATATGCCATAAATAAAAAGAATTTTCAGTTAATTAAAATAATGATACCATTATTTCTAAGAATTATTTACTTAAATCGCTCAAAATACATATTTTTAAGGAGAGGTACTTTGACTAATAAATTAAGAAGTGAAAAATTAGAAATAGAAAGAATTATTTTTATAGGACGTACATATAAAGAATATTTGAAGATGTTTGATTTATCATTACCTGAGTTAGAGAGAAAAAATATTTTGGATTGTCCTGCTGGAGCTTGTTCATTTTCTGCAATAGGAAGACAAAAAGGATTAAATATAGAAGCGTGTGATATAGCATATTATTTTAATAGAGTTGATTTGTATGCGAAAGGTAAAGAGGACATTCAACATACGATAGAAAAAATGAAAAATTCCGAGGATAATTATAATTGGAATTACTTTAAAAATATAGAGGATTTGAAATATCAGCGGCAACAGGCATTGGAAGATTGTGTCGAAGATATGAAGCGTCACAATAATCAATACAAAGCTGTATCATTACCAGAATTACCGTACTGCGATGAAGCATTTGATATCGTATTATCTGCGCATTTTTTATTTATGTATGCTGATAGATTAGATTATGCATTTCATATAAAATGTTTAGAAGAACTGTTAAGAGTGAGCAAAAAAGAGCTTAGAATCTTCCCGTTGGTTGATTTAGAAGGTCATCGCTATGCATATTTAGACCATATCATTAAAAATTTAACTGAATTAGGATATAACGTTAGTGAATGCAAAGTAGATTATGAATTTCAAACACATGCTAATACGATGTTAAAAATAGTGAAATGATTATTATCAGTTTAGTTTATATAAAGAGTTCAAATGCTTAGTAGTGTTGATGTATTTGTCATAGTTCGTTAAACACTTATTATAACCTTTAACCAGAAATATGCGCTTGTACGCAATATAAGTATCAAACTGTTATAAAAAAACATTATTCAGCATCTGCTTAATAATGTCGGTTACAAATAAATATAATATTATAAATCCCCTCGAAGGGAGTCGAACCCCTATTCTAAGAACCGGAATCTTATGTGTTATCCATTACACTACGAGGGGGGAATTTAACAATACTTTAAGTGTACAAATCTTAATAGCAATGGTCAATAACAACTGAAGAAATTTCGTGAAAATTTCAAGCGTTATTTTTTGACCATGTTTGACTTTTAGGTTAAAATATATTTATCAGTTAGAAATAAGGAGGCAATATTAATGAATTTAATACCTACAGTAATTGAAACAACAAATCGTGGGGAACGTGCATATGACATTTACTCACGCTTATTAAAAGATCGTATTATCATGTTAGGTTCACAAATCGATGATAATGTAGCAAACTCTATTGTTTCTCAATTATTATTCTTACAAGCACAAGATGCTGAAAAAGATATTTACCTTTACATCAACTCACCAGGTGGTAGTGTGACAGCTGGTTTTGCAATCTATGACACAATCCAACATATTAAACCAGATGTTCAAACAATTTGTATTGGTATGGCTGCGTCCATGGGTTCATTCTTACTTGCAGCTGGTGCAAAAGGCAAACGTTTTGCGTTGCCAAATGCTGAAGTAATGATTCACCAACCATTAGGTGGCGCGCAAGGTCAAGCTACAGAAATTGAAATTGCTGCGAACCATATTCTTAAAACACGTTCTAAATTAAATCAAATTTTAGCAGACCGTACAGGTCAATCTATTGAAAAAATCGAAAAAGATACAGATCGTGATAATTTCTTATCAGCTGAAGAAGCTAAAACATATGGTCTGGTTGACCAAGTCATGGTTCCAGAATCATAAGTTAAAATTAAAGTTTTAATAAAAAAGACAAGTCGTTATAAGCGACTTGTCTTTTTTTGACATCTATTTCTGTTTAACTATATTATTATAGAAAAGTTTTGCTGATACAATCAATAGTAGTAATCCTACAATGATAAAAATAGAAGATACTATCGTCATAGCTAGCGACTTATCAAAAGCAAAGCAGCCATTTAATAAAAGTAATAAACTAATAATGAGTAATAATATATGTGTTAGACTATCTGCTTTCATTTTATCCCTCTCATAAAAGTTAGTGAACTAAATCTTCCAAAGCAATTTTTAAATCTGGATATTTAAATTTAAAATCAATAGCCTGTAATTTATTTGGAATGACTTTTTGGGTGTCGAGTACGACTGTTGACATTTGTCCTAATACTAATCTGAGTGCAAAAGAAGGTACCCAAGTGTAGTGTGGACGATGTGTAACGCGAGCGAGTGTATAGCCAAATAAATTTTGATGTTCCACGATTGGGGCAGTGAAGTTAAACACGCCTTGAGCCTTTTCGGTATTAATTGTATGAAGGATGGCTCTTGTTAAATCATCTAAGTGAATCCATGAATACCACTGTCTTCCAGTCCCAAGTTTACCACCAAGATAAAGTTCGTAGGGCAGTTTCATTAAAGGTAGAGCGCCGCCTGATTGAGAGAGAACCATTCCAAATCTACCAATTACGACGCGTGTACCTAATGCTTCAAATTGACGGGCACGTCTTTCCCATTGATAAACCACTTCTGAAAGAAAATCGAATGGTAAAGTTTTGTATAATTCTGTATAAGTTCTATTTAAATCTGGTTTGTAGTAACCTATAGCACTTGCATTGAAAAATACAGAAGGTCTTTGTTCACGATTTTTAAATAAATCAAATAATGCCTGGGTAGATTGTAAGCGACTTAACATAATGGATTGTTTATGTGCTTTTGTCCACCGTTGATTTAAGCTAGCACCTGCAAGATTGATGACAATATCAATATGAGGAATTTTAGATTCCCAATCAGATTCTGACCAATTCACATAAGTAATCTTCGGGTGTGAACTTGATTTGTTTTGTCTTGTCAAAATAGTTATATGTGCATCGCTTTGAATGATGGCTTCCACAAGTTGTGTGCCTATCATGCCAGTGCCGCCTGTAATTAAATAGTTTTTCATCTTATCACCTCTTAAATAATAGTGCCTAATATTGCAATGATTAAAGGTAGGATAATCTAATCGCATTTGAAGGACATAATTTTTTCAAAATTTGTTCATTAATATGTCATTAACTTCTTGCTAGAAGTATTTAAATTAAAATAGTATAGGTTATAATAAAGGTACCTTCGATATTAATTAATCATCTCTTAATTATTTCGAGTATACCCCATAATATACTAACGAAGGTAAAATTTTGACTCCCTTTAGTAATGGCCTATGCGAGTATCGTATAGGCCTATATTTATATGTTAACGCAATTAATGATTAGGAACTATCTTTTTAACTTTTGATTACTTTAATAATAAAACTTATACTAGAAGTAGTATTATAAAATAAAAATGCTAATGATGCCAAAAGCAATGAGTATTAAAAAGATTACAAAAATAAAGAAAACAAAACGTGTTTTTGTATATTTACGAGATTCATAGTTGTCGTTTTCAACCATCATTTGACGAAGTCCTTTGTTACTTTTTTCATCCTTGAGATTAATTCGCTCATAGTCGTGTAATGGATCATGTTTTTTCATATTGACGCCACATCCTGTTATGATAGTAGTATAATTATAATAAGGTAAGGTTAAAATTCAGTGAATGTATTGAAAGTGAGATTGCCTATAGATTAATGTAAAGTTGAAATATGAAGAGCATAGTTAAAATATTGATACGTCTATTCTACTATAGATATGACACGACGATAACAGCTGTATTAAAAAATAGTTAATAAGTTTAATTCGTACATGAAATAGTGTAAAATATACTTTTACTATTGGATTATATATGAGAAAAACATAAATGTTATGATATAAATTGAAGTGAGGGGAGCATATGCCAAAGCATAAGCAGGATAATGATTTTGATAATCAAGATAACAAAAAAATGAGTCGTTTTGCAAAAATTGTAAGTGGAATCATTGTATTATTACTTGTAGGTGGATTGATATTTGCCATTTTCGCATTTGTGGATCATTCAAATAAAGCTAATGATCGCTTAAACAATCAAAGCCAAGAAAAGAAAGAAAATAAAAAAGATAAGACTAAAGAAGAGAAAAAGAAAAAAGAAAAATCTACTGAAGAGTCTCAACAGACGCAACAGCAGACACAACAACAAACACAGCAACAAACGCAACAACAAACACAGCAACAGACTCAACAACCTGCTACTGCTGAGCGTACTACAGAGGAAAAAACAACCGAAGAGCGTTCAACTGAAGAACCATCGACAGAAGAAAAAACAACCGAAGAGCCTTCCACAGAAGAAAAAACAACTGAAGAACCTTCTACAGAAGAGAAAACGACCGAAGAACCATCTACGGAAGAAAAAACAACTGAAGAGCCTTCCACAGAAGAGAAAACGACAGAAGAACCATCGACAGAAGAAAAAACAACTGAAGAACCTTCAACCGAGGAAAAAAAAACTGAAGAACCAACATCTGAGCCTGCAACAACACAAGAAAAGCCCAGCGCTACTAGTGAACCGGCCACATCAGCAAAAAGCAGTCAAAGTAGTGGACAAGAACAAACTTCTCAAGATAACAGCGCTAACTCAAAATCAACAGACGACGACTGATAATCGTAAATATTTCACTCAAAATATAGTAGAAGTTAAAAATAAAAGGCAGTACTCATTGGATAGCGTGAGTATTGCCTTTTTGTGTATTGTGTAATTGAAAGCATATGAACTTTATTCTAAGTTATTTTCAAAAATGATCATAGAACCCAAATCAAGCATATAATGTGATATGAAACATATAAGACGACTCTGCTATGATTAAATTGATAGAGCATTGCTTTATACATTAAAAAAATCAGGGGTTTCGACATAATGAGCAGGTTTTACATAGAAGTTATAGTTATTGATAGAATTTATTCATACCTTAATCTATTTTGAAGCAACCTGAGCTTTAAAATAGAAGATTAATTAAATAAGTAAGGAAAAGCGATAATAAAATGAGCGTAAAGCAACCACTACCACATCCTAATGGTCCACATCCACAACCAGTATTTCTCGTATATTTGTAAGTTTTAAAATTACGGTCGTTAGGTCGTGCGTCGCCTTTTTTAAAATAGTCAGAGTCTTTATATCGTTCGTCATCAGGATCAATCACTTTTGGTTGGTCATTTTGAGCCATAGCACTTCCTCCTAATATATTGATATAAACTTAGTTTAATGGTATTTACATGGTTGTTCAATCATAGTCACTTACAAGCAAAAGGCTGCGATGGAACGAAAGGAGTTCAATTGTAAAATATAAAACAAATATGATTAAGTAATAGGTAGAAAGGGTAAAAAGTAAATGAAAAGGATGTTGTAAATGTGATTTTTTAAGCATGCTTTTTATTTAAATATTAGATTAGTATTTTTCTTGCAATTTAGAATATATAGTAGTAGTATTGCAGATATAAAAGGTTATATTTTTTTGTCCCACCAGGGACGCAAAAAGTCAACCTGTGGTTAGAACTTGGCCCTTAATTTTGATAAGGAGGAGGATAGTAGTGAAAGACTTGATAAAAATTCAACAGAAGTTAGTTCCTGAAATTGTTGAAAAGATGTATCGTCGTTTTTCAATTCTCACTACTATTTCTAAGTATCAACCTGTAGGTAGGCGTAGCTTAAGTGAATATATGGATTTAACTGAACGCGTGTTGCGATCTGAAACGGATGCATTGAAGAAGCAAGAACTTGTAAAGGTAAAGCCCACAGGTATGGAAATAACTGAAGAAGGTGAAGCAACGGTTCGCCAGTTAAATAGTTATTTTAATAGTTATTCTGACGACCATCATCTTGCTCAAATTATAAAAGAGCAGTACAACATCAAAGATGTTTATGTTATTCCAGGCGACTCTGATTCTGATAAGACAGTTAAGATTGAATTAGCACGTCAGGCGGGTCAACTTGTTGAAGATGTACTGTATGAAAAATCGATTGTTGCTGTGACAGGCGGTTCTACGATGGCATATGTCAGTGAAGCGATGCATCATCAGCCATACAATGTATTTTTTGTACCTGCCCGCGGTGGTCTTGGAGAGAATGTTGTATATCAAGCTAACACGATTGCAGCTAGTATGGCGCAGCAAACGGGTGGCGATTATACAACATTGTATGTACCAGACAATGTGAGTGAGACAACGTATAATACACTGATGTTAGAGCCATCAGTGATTCACACACTTGAGAAAATAAAGCAATCCAATATTACGATCCATGGCATTGGTGATGCGCTGAAGATGGCGCGAAGACGTCAATCATCTAGTGAAGTTATAGATAAACTTCAACATCACAATGCCTCAGGTGAAGCATTTGGATATTATTTCGATGATCAAGGTGAAATCGTTCATAAAGTGAAAACGATTGGACTTCAATTAGAAGATCTTGAATCGAAAAAATTTATCTTTGCAGTAGCTGGGGGTAAATCAAAAGGGGAAGCAATTAAAGCTTACCTATCAATAGCGCCTAATAACACTGTTTTAATAACAGATGAAGGCGCGGCAAGAGTAATCGCAAACAATAGTAATAAAAAGTGATTTCACTTTTTAAATATCATTATTAAAGGAGGCCATTTTAATGGCAGTAAAAGTAGCAATTAATGGTTTTGGTAGAATTGGTCGTTTAGCATTTAGAAGAATTCAAAACGTTGACGGTATTGACGTAGTAGCAGTAAATGACTTAACAGATGACGAAATGTTAGCTCACTTATTAAAATATGATACAATGCAAGGTCGCTTCACAGGAGAAGTTGAAGTTGAAAATGACGGATTCCGTGTTAATGGTTTAGAAGTTAAATCATTCTCTGAACCAGATCCAAACAAATTACCTTGGAAAGACTTAGACATCGATGTTGTATTAGAATGTACTGGTTTCTTCGCTGATAAAGAAAAAGCAGAAGCTCACATTAATGCAGGTGCTAAAAAAGTATTAATTTCTGCTCCAGCAACTGGTGATCTTAAAACAATCGTTTACAATACGAACCACACTGAATTAGACGGTACAGAAACTGTAGTTTCAGGTGCTTCATGTACTACTAACTCATTAGCTCCAGTAGCTAAAGTATTAAATGACGACTTCGGTTTAGTTGAAGGTTTAATGACTACTATTCACGCATACACTGGTGACCAAAGTACTCAAGATGCTCCACATCCAAAAGGCGACAAACGTCGTGCACGTGCAGCAGCTGAAAACATTATCCCTAACTCAACTGGTGCTGCTAAAGCAATTGGTTTAGTTATCCCTGAAATCGATGGTAAATTAGACGGTGGCGCTCAACGTGTTCCAGTTGCAACTGGTTCATTAACTGAAATCACTGTTGTATTAGAAAAAGACGTAAGTGTTGAAGACGTTAACAAAGCAATGAAAAATGCTTCTAACGAATCATTTGGTTACACTGAAGATGAAATCGTTTCTTCTGACGTAGTTGGAATGACTTACGGTTCATTATTCGATGCAACTCAAACTCGTGTAATGACTGTTGGCGATCGTCAATTAGTTAAAGTAGCTGCTTGGTACGATAACGAAATGTCTTACACTTCACAATTAGTTCGTACATTAGAACACTTAGCAACTCAAGCTAAATAATTTGAAGCAAAAATTAATTTAGCAAGCCCAATGTGCTTTGTTAAATTTAACGATAAGCTTAGGAGTAAGCGGGGAGCACAAACGCTTCTCCGCTTATTTTACTTTATTGTTCCATTAAGAGGAGGAAGTTTAGATGGCTAAAAAAATTGTATCTGACATAGAATTAAAAGGTAAAACTGTACTTGTCCGTGCTGATTTCAACGTCCCAATGAAAGATGGAGAAATCACAAACGATAACCGTATCGTTCAAGCATTAACGACTATCAATTATATTATTGATGAAGGTGGTAAAGTCGTATTATTCTCTCACTTAGGTAAAGTTAAAGAAGAAAGTGATAAAGCAGAATTGACTTTAAAACCTGTTGCAGAAGCTTTATCAGAGAAATTAGGTAAAGATGTTAAATTCATACCTGAGACTCGTGGCGAACAACTTGAACAAGCCGTTAAAGACCTTAATGAAGGAGATGTTCTTTTAGTCGAAAATACTCGTTTTGAAGATATTGACGGTAAAAAAGAATCTAAAAATGATCCTGAATTAGGTAAATACTGGGCTTCACTTGGTGACGTATTTGTAAATGATGCGTTCGGTACAGCTCACCGTGAACATGCTTCTAATGTAGGTATTGCATCTAACTTAGAAACTGTTGCAGGATTCTTAATGGAAAAAGAAATCAAATATATCGGTGGTGTAGTTGAGAACCCTGAGAAACCTGTAGTTGCAATTATTGGTGGAGCTAAAGTTTCAGATAAAATTGGTGTTATCACTAACTTATTGAATATTGCTGATAAAGTAATCATCGGTGGTGGAATGTCTTATACATTCTTTAAAGCACAAGGTAAAGAAATTGGTTTATCATTATTAGAAGAAGATAAAGTAGATTTCGCTAAAGACTTATTAGAACGTGCTGGTGACCAAATTGTATTACCAGTTGATTGTAAAGTTTCAAAAGAATTCTCAAATGATGCAGTAATTACTGAAGTTTCTATAGATGATATTCCAGCTGATCAAGAAGCAATGGATGTTGGACCGAAAACTGTAGAATTATTCAAAGAGCAATTACAAGGTGCGCACACAGTAATCTGGAATGGACCTATGGGTGTATTTGAATTAAGCAACTTTGCTAAAGGTACAATTGGAGTTTGTGAAGCAATTGCTGGCTTAAAAGATGCAAATACAATCATTGGTGGCGGCGATTCAGCTGCTGCAGCAATTTCATTAGGATACGCAGATGATTTCAGTCATATTTCAACAGGTGGCGGTGCATCATTAGAGTACCTAGAGGGTAAAGAATTACCAGGCGTTGTTGCAATCGCTAATAAATAAACGCACAACTAGTAAAATGATAGACATTGATGAAACGTTTTAAAACGTTTCATCATAATTAACTAATAGGAGTGTAATATAATGAGAAAACCAATTATCGCAGGTAACTGGAAAATGAACAAAACTGTTCAAGAAGCTAAAGATTTTGTTAATGCATTACCAGCTTTACCAGATACAAAAGAAGTAGAATCTGTTATTTGTGCCCCAACAATTCAATTAGACGCTTTAGTTACATTAATTAACGATGGTAAAGCGCAAGGCTTACAAATCGGTGCACAAAATGCATATTTCGAAGATAACGGTGCATTTACTGGTGAAACTTCTCCAGTTGCATTATCAGACTTAGGTGTGAAATTTGTTGTTATTGGACATTCAGAACGTCGTGAAATTTTCCACGAAACTGATGAAGAAATTAACAAGAAAGCACATGCTGTATTCAACCATGGCATGACACCAATCATCTGTGTAGGCGAAACAGACGAAGAACGTGAAAGTGGTAAAGCAAACGAAGTTGTTGGCAACCAAGTTAAAAAAGCTGTAGAAGGTTTATCTGAAGAACAATTGAAACAAGTTGTTATCGCATATGAACCAATCTGGGCTATTGGTACTGGTAAATCATCAACTGCTAAAGATGCAAACGAAATGTGTGCTTTCGTAAGAGAAACAGTTGCAGAATTATCTAGCCAAACAGTTGCAGATGCAACTCGTATTCAATATGGTGGTAGTGTTAAACCTAACAACATCAAAGAATACATGGCTGAATCAGATATTGATGGTGCATTAGTAGGTGGCGCATCACTTAAAGTTGAAGATTTTGTCCAATTGTTGGAAGGTGCAAAGTAATATGGCTAAACAACCAACTGCATTAATTATTTTAGATGGTTTTGCAAACAGAGAGAGCGAACACGGTAATGCTGTGAAACTAGCTAACAAACCCAATTTTGATCGTTACTACAGTAACTACCCAACAACTCAAATCGAAGCAAGCGGTTTAGATGTAGGTCTTCCAGAAGGCCAAATGGGTAATTCAGAGGTTGGACATATGAATATTGGTGCCGGACGTGTTGTTTATCAAAGTTTGACTCGTATCAATAAGTCAATTGAAGACGGGGATTTCTTTGACAATGACGTATTAAACGATGCAATTCAACACGTAAAAGATAATCATTCAGCGCTTCATCTTTTTGGTTTGTTATCAGACGGTGGTGTGCATAGTCATTACAAACATTTATTTGCTTTATTAGAACTAGCGAAAAAGCAAGGCGTTGAAAACGTTTATGTACATGCATTCTTAGATGGACGTGATGTAGACCAAAAATCTGCATTAAAATATATCGAAGAAACTGAAGCTAAATTTAAAGACTTAGGCATTGGTCAATTCGCATCTATCTCAGGACGTTATTATGCAATGGATCGTGATAAACGTTGGGATAGAGAAGAAAAAGCTTATAATGCTATCCGTAATTTCGATGGAGAAACATTTGAGTCAGCAAAAGCTGGTGTCGAAGCAAATTATGCTAAAGATTTAACAGATGAATTTGTTGAACCATTTATCGTTACTGATCAAAATAACGGTATTAATGATGGCGATTCAGTAATATTTTATAACTTCCGTCCGGATAGAGCGGGACAACTTTCTGAAGTATTTACTGACAAAGCATTTGAAGGCTTTAAAGTAGATCGAATTAATGATCTATTCTATGCAACATTTACGAAATACAATGATAATGTTGACGCAGAAATTGTTTTTGAAAAAGTTGACTTAACTAACACAATTGGTGAAGTTGCTCAAGACAATGGTTTAAAACAATTGCGTATTGCTGAAACAGAAAAATTCCCACATGTAACTTATTTCATGAGTGGTGGACGTAATGATGAATTTGAAGGTGAACGTCGTCGTTTAATTGATTCACCTAAAGTTGCAACTTACGATTTAAAACCAGAAATGAGTGCATACGAAGTTAAAGATGCTTTAATAGAAGAGTTAGATAAAGGTGATTTGGATTTAATCTTATTAAACTTTGCTAATCCGGATATGGTTGGACATAGTGGTATGCTTGAACCAACTGTTAAAGCAATAGAAGCTGTAGACGAGTGTCTAGGTGAAGTCGTTGATAAAATTATCGATATGGGTGGTCATGCAATCATTACAGCCGACCATGGTAACTCAGACATGGTATTGACTGATGATGACCAACCAATGACGACACATACGACAAATCCAGTTCCTGTAATCGTTACTAAAGAAGGTGTAACATTACGTGAAACAGGCCGTTTAGGTGACTTAGCACCGACATTATTAGATTTACTTAATGTTAACCAACCAGAGGATATGACTGGTGAATCATTAATTAATCATTAATCATTTTTAAATTAAAAATGAGAAAACAACAATGTTTTAAATACATGAATTTTTTTAAAATTAGTGTTGTTTTAAAGCATGGACAAACAAATTAAAAACAATTAAATTACTTTGTATTTATAGCTTTAGAGGCTATAATGAAGAGGAAATTTAATATTTCTAAACTACTTATTTATAAAGGAGATTATAAACATGCCAATTATTACAGATGTTTACGCTCGCGAAGTCTTAGACTCACGTGGTAACCCAACAGTTGAAGTAGAAGTATTAACTGAAAGTGGCGCTTTTGGTCGCGCATTAGTACCATCAGGTGCCTCTACTGGTGAACATGAAGCAGTAGAATTACGTGACGGTGATAAATCACGTTATTTAGGTAAAGGTGTTATTAAAGCAGTTGAAAATGTTAATGACATTATCGCACCAGAAATTATTGAAGGTGAATTTTCAGTTTTAGAACAAGTATCTATCGACAAAATGATGATTCAATTAGATGGTACTGAAAATAAAGGTAAATTAGGTGCTAATGCTATTCTTGGTGTTTCAATCGCCGTAGCTCGTGCAGCAGCTGATTTATTAGGCCAACCACTTTACAAATATTTAGGCGGATTCAATGGTAAACAATTACCAGTTCCAATGATGAATATTGTAAATGGTGGATCTCACTCAGATGCTCCAATTGCATTCCAAGAGTTCATGGTATTACCAGTTGGTGCAGAAACATTTAAAGAATCATTACGTTGGGGAGCAGAAATCTTCCACAACCTTAAATCAATCCTTAAAGACCGTGGTTTAGAAACAGCAGTAGGCGACGAAGGTGGCTTCGCTCCTAAATTCGAAGGTACTGAAGATGCTGTAGAAACAATTTTAGAAGCTATTAAAGCAGTTGGTTTAGAACCAGGTAAAGATGTATTCTTAGGTTTTGACTGTGCTTCTTCAGAATTCTTTGAAGATGGCGTTTATAACTACGCTAAATTCGAAGGAGAAAATGGTGCTAAACGTACAGCAGAACAACAAGTTGACTACTTAGAAGAATTAGTTAACAAATATCCAATCATCACAATTGAAGATGGCATGGACGAAAACGACTGGGATGGTTGGAAAGTATTAACTGACCGTATCGGCGATCGTGTTCAATTAGTTGGTGACGATTTATTCGTTACAAACACTGTTAAATTATCTGAAGGTATTGAAAAAGGTATTGGTAACTCTATCTTAATCAAAGTTAACCAAATTGGTACTTTAACTGAAACATTTGACGCTATTGAAATGGCTCAAAAAGCTGGTTACACAGCAGTTGTATCTCACCGTTCAGGTGAAACAGAAGATACTACAATTTCTGACATCGCTGTTGCAACTAATGCAGGACAAATCAAAACAGGTTCATTATCAAGAACTGACCGTATTGCAAAATACAACCAATTATTACGTATTGAAGATGAATTATACGAAACAGGTAAGTTTGACGGACTTAAATCTTTCTATAATTTAGCTAAATAATACACAGTTAAAAAAGAGTTCACGCGCTAACACGCAAGTCATTGACTTGCGTGTTTTTTATAGTCCTACTTTCTCAATGAAATTGAGATTAGTAGGACTTATGCAATAGCAAGGCTATTGTAAACGACCAAAGACTTTCTCAATGAAATTGAGATTAGTAGGACTAAGAAATTGAGATTAGTAGGACTATAAAATAAGATTTGGGATTGCAGTATTTTAACGTTATATATATCATATAGGAATATTTGAATACGTTTATTTCTAAGTACTTTCTATTTAAATAGTAGGAGTTGTTTAAATTGTTCATATTTCACTTTGAAACTGATATAATTAAAGATGTAAATTATAGAAGGAGTCCTAACTTATTATGGATTTAAAACCGAGTTCAAGAGAAACGAAAACGGCTCATCTGATTGCATATAGTTCACTAATCATCGCCATTCTTTATGCTATACATTTATTTGTTATTTTAGATGATAGTGTCGTTAAGCAAATGTTAATTAATAGTGGCCAGAAACCGTCAGATAACGCTGTTGGAACGATCAAAAATAGCTTTCAGTTTACCGGTGTGATGTACATACTTGCAAACTTAGCAGGTATCATTTCAATTTGGAATAGACACACGTATTTATGGTGGTTTATGTTTGCTGTATTTACTTCACAAATTTTATACAACCTCATTAATATTGGCGCTGTTTATGGGGCGATATTAGATAGTAAATCTATGATTAATATTCTTCCGTTAACAATTGTAATGGTCATGTCATTCATATTAGCAATTTATATGTTTATCGTTTCAATTAAACGCAAAAGTACTTTCAACAGATAGAAGTTTGCTAAAAAAGACGAACGTGTGATATAATGCGATTCGTATATAATGAATGGAGGACAATTTTCATGCATACATTAATCACGATCCTTTTAATTTTAGATTGTATTGCATTAGTAACTGTTGTGTTACTCCAAGAAGGTAAAAGTAATGGACTATCAGGTGCGATAAGTGGTGGATCCGAACAGTTATTTGGTAAACAAAAGCAACGCGGCATCGATTTATTCTTGCATAGATTAACAATTGTATTGTCTATCATTTTCTTCTTATTAATGTTAGGCATAAGTTATTTTGGTTTATAAGGTCCGACAATGTTAAAGTCGGGCTTTTTTATTTATAATGGATATATAAGATGTTGAAATTATAGTTAATGATAATATAAATGATATAAATAGATTATTAAAGTAGTTAAAAGCATAAGCGAAAGGGTTGGATCACGATGCAAATCAAACTTCCAGAACCATTCTTTTTTGAAGAAGGTAATCGTGCAGTACTATTGTTACATGGTTTTACTGGAAATTCATCAGATGTTAGACAATTAGGTCGATTTTTACAGAAAAAAGGGTATACATGTTATGCGCCACAATATGAAGGACATGCAGCGCCACCTGAAGAGATATTAGAATCAAGTCCTTATGTATGGTATAAAGATGCATTAGATGGCTATGACTTTTTAGTAGAAAAAGGTTATGATGAAATTGTAGTTGCTGGGCTATCCCTTGGTGGCTGTTATGCATTAAAATTAAGCTTAAACAGAGATGTTAAGGGTATTGTAACCATGTGTTCGCCTATGTACATTAAGACTGAAGGAGCTATGTTTGAAGGCGTCTTATCATACGCTCGTAACTTCAAGAAGTATGAAGGTAAAGACGAAGCTACAATTGAAAAAGAAATGGATGCATTTAAACCTACTGAGACCTTGAAAGAACTTCAAGGACAAATTCAAGATGTGAGAGATCACGTAGATGAAGTGATGGATCCATTATTGGTTATTCAAGCAGAACAAGACCAAATGATTAACACGGATTCTGCAAACATTATATACAATGAAAGCGAATCTGATGATAAAGATATTAAATGGTATGCGAATTCAGGGCATGTCATTACAATAGACAAAGAAAAAGAAGCTGTATTTGAAGATTTATATGTCTTTTTAGAATCATTAGATTGGTCTGAATAGAAATTAGAATTATTTATTAATAGAAAGGAGGGGCATAATGAATTTAAAACAATCCATTGAAGAGATTATTAAACAACCAGATTATGAACCAATGTCAGTATCTGATTTTCAAGATGCCTTAGGCTTAAATAGTGCCGACTCATTTAGAGATTTAATTAAGGTGCTTGTAGAGTTAGAACAAACTGGTTTAATTGAACGTACCAAAACAGATAGATACCAACGTAGGGAATCTAATAAAGGAAAGCAATCCAAATTGATAAAAGGTAAATTAAGTCAAAATAAAAAAGGATTTGCATTCTTACGTCCAGAAGAAGGTGACACAGATGACATCTTTATTCCACCGAATAAGATCAATAGAGCGATGGATGGAGATACTGTCCTAGTTGAGGTGCAAAATTCTAAGGGAGACCATAAAGGAAAAACAGAAGGTGAAGTTAAATCTATAGAGACCCATTCAGTCACGCAAGTGGTAGGGACATATAGTGAAGCGCGTCACTTTGGTTTTGTAATCCCTGATGATAAACGTATTATGCAAGATATCTTTATACCAAAAGGTCAGAACCTTGGTGCTATTGATGGTCATAAAGTATTAGTTCAAATTACTAAGTACGCAGATGGCACAGATAACCCAGAAGGCCACGTATCAGCTATTTTAGGTCATAAGAATGACCCGGGTGTAGACATCTTATCTATTATCTATCAACATGGAATAGAAATTGAGTTTCCAGATAACGTATTATCTGAAGCAGAAGCAGTGCCAGATCAAATTGAGCCTTCAGAAATAGAAGGACGTCATGATTTACGTGATGAATTAACAATTACTATTGATGGGGCAGATGCGAAGGATTTAGATGATGCAATCAGTGTTAAAAAATTAAGCAATGGCCATACGCAGTTAACTGTAAGTATTGCTGATGTAAGTTATTATGTGACAGAAGGTTCTGCTTTAAATGCAGAAGCATACGAACGTGCAACGAGTGTTTACTTAGTTGATCGAGTTATTCCTATGATTCCACACCGCTTAAGTAATGGTATTTGTTCATTGAACCCTAATGTAGACAGACTTACATTAAGTTGTCGCATGGAGTTGAATGAACGTGGTGAGGTAGTTAAACATGAAATATTTGATAGTGTAATTCACTCAAATTATCGTATGACATATGATGAAGTAAATGAAATTATTACTGATCAAAATGCAGAAACACGTGAAAAATATAGCGAAGTCACACCAATGCTTGATTTAGCACAAGATTTATCTGAACGTTTGATTCATATGAGAAAACGTCGTGGAGAAATTGACTTTGATATTAGTGAAGCAAAAGTACTCGTGAACAGTGAAGGTATTCCAACGGACGTAGAATTGAGAAAACGTGGTGAAGGCGAGCGTCTGATTGAGTCATTTATGCTAGCTGCAAACGAAACGATAGCTGAACATTTTGATCGTTTAGAAGTTCCATTTATCTATCGTGTACATGAACAACCTAAGTCAGAGCGTTTACGTCAGTTCTTTGATTTTATTACTAATTTTGGTCTTATGATTAAAGGTACGGGAGAAGAAATTGATCCTTCTACACTTCAAAAGATTCAACAAGAAGTTGAAGGTCAACCTGAGCAAATGGTTATCTCAACGATGATGTTACGTTCTATGCAACAAGCACGCTATGATGATGTGAATTTAGGACACTTTGGTCTTTCAGCAGAGTACTATACTCACTTCACATCACCGATTCGTAGATATCCAGATTTAATTGTTCATAGACTTATCCGTAAGTATATTGTAGAAAAATCTATGGATAAGAAAGCAATGAATAAATGGGAAGATGCTTTACCAGAAATTGCTGAACATACATCTCAAAGAGAACGTAGAGCAATTGAAGCTGAACGTGATACGGATGAGCTTAAGAAATCTGAATATATGGTACAACATATAGGTGAAGAGTTCGAAGGTATTATTAGTTCAGTTGCAAACTTTGGTATGTTTATCGAATTGCCGAATACTATTGAAGGTATGGTGCACGTATCTAATCTAACAGATGACTACTATCATTTTGATGAACGTCAAATGGCTATGATTGGTGAACGCCAAGCTAAAGTATTCCGTATCGGAGATCCTGTAACAATTAAAGTGATTAACGTTGACGTCGATGAACGTATGATTGATTTCCAAATCGTTGGTATGCCTTTACCAAAAAATGATCGTGGCAGCCAAAGACCGGCACGCGGTAAGACGATTCAAGCTAAGACACGTGGTAAATCATTAGATAAGTCTAAAGATGATAAGCAAAGTCAAAACAAGCGCAAACCACGCAAAGGAAAAAATCAACGTAATAAAGCTGACAAAGGTAGCGGCAATACGAAACACAAACCATTTTATAAAGATAAAAATGTTAAAAACAAAGCACGTAAGAAGAAAAAATAACTCAACAAAGAGGTGAAACTCAATGCCAAAGAAAAAATCACCAGGTACGTTAGCTGAAAATCGTAAAGCGAGACATGATTATAATATTGAAGATACGATTGAAGCGGGCATTGTGTTACAAGGGACAGAAATTAAATCGATTCGTCGTGGCAGTGCCAACTTAAAAGATAGTTACGCACAAGTCAATCGTGGTGAAATGTATTTGAATAACATGCATATTGCTCCTTATGAAGAAGGCAATCGTTTTAATCATGATCCACGTCGTTCACGGAAGCTATTATTACACAAGAGAGAAATAGAGAAGCTTGGTGAGCGCACACGTGAAGTTGGCTATTCAATTGTTCCTTTGAAACTTTATCTTAAACATGGACATTGTAAAGTCTTGCTAGGCATTGCGCGTGGTAAGAAAAAATACGATAAACGACAAGCTTTAAAAGAAAAAGCAGTCAAACGTGATGTAGCTAGAGAGATGAAGGCCCGTTATTAAGCGAAAATATTGCCAAAGACCTTAATCTTTGGTAATATTGAATGTGCTTTCTAAAAGCTCTATAACGATGATAGAGTGAACAGAAAGTACATTTAATTATTATTCTGGGGGCGTTTTTGGATTCGACAGGGGTTCCATGAGCTAGTTAAGCGTGTCGGAGGGTTGTCTCCGTCACCAACACACACAGTTATAATAACTGGCAAAGAAAACAATAATTTCGCAGTAGCTGCGTAATAGCACTCTGCATCGCCTAACAGCATCTCCTATGTGCTGTTAACCGCGATTCAACCTATAGTAGGATACGTTAGGCACTGCCGTTTGAAGTCTGCCTAGAAGAGATCAATCAAACTAGCGTAATGATGGATGTCTATCACCTCCCATTATGCGAAACTTAATGATAGACTACGCACGTAGAAGTGCTAGTATCAGAACCTCTGGACGCGGGTTCGAATCCCGCCGTCTCCATACTTAAACCTTTAACCTTAGTGGTTAAAGGCTTTTTATTTTGAATAATCCAGTTTAGCCTCAACTGCATAAGAATTAAATTGAGTATTTTGCAATTAAAAAAGATAAGTGATATTGTTTCAATACTATTCTGTTTACAGTTCAGTCAATAAGTATTTTAAGTGAGGGATTACAAATGATTAGAGAACAATTTCAAGCTTCATATAATTTATTAAAAAAGCATATTAAAGATATTGATGAAGAGAAAGCTACACTTCAACCAGCTATTGCTAATAATAATATCAAATGGCAATTAGGTCATTTAATATTGTTAAATGATTTTCTAGTATTTGAAACTATTAATGGGCAAAAAGTCTTAGAGCAAAGTGCTGCAAAATATTTTCTATGGGGGACATCACCAATAAATTTTGATGGAAATGAACCCTCTTTTGATGAATTAAAAGTATTGCTAAATGAACAACTTGATAGAATCTTTAATAGTCTAGAAAAGCAATTAGAGAAAGATAGAAATGAACCAATTGTGCTTAAAGATGTAGACATCGTTATGAACAATTTTAATGAATCTATCCATTTTGCTATTATTCATACTAATCGACACTTCGGTCAAATTGTATTATTAAAATCGATGATAAGTGAATTAGATTAAAATAATAATATTTTATTATTTCTTTTTGGATAGTAAGATAAATGGCCATAATGTGATATGACTTCTTCAATTGGTGTATGTTTTAATCATTAAGCAATAATGATTAAACTAGCACTTATGCGTGGAAATGGTTCATATTTAGGCAATGCGTCATTTAATACTTTAAGAATATTATTCAACCTTCTATCAATAAGTCCTTTGCTAAAAGTATTAATAAATGTTCTGAATAGTACATCATTATTTTACTAAATATTATTTTTTTTATACCAATTAAAATATTTTGTAAGTCATCTGTCATATGAGTAAGTAAATATCATGTGTAGTGGCTTTTGTTTTACGGGCTATCACTATACTGTGATAGCCGTTTTTTATATGAGTAAAATTTATTGTCAAAATTGATATCTTTGCATGTGAACGTTCTAATTTTTCATTATTTAAGACTCACCAACCGGTGGGTGTTTTAAATGAACGCAATCAATGAAGTGTATGATACAATTCAAAAATTTCTAGGTTCAGATAAAACAGCTTATCAAATTAAAAAAGATACTTGAGTTAGTAGAGCGAAAATAGTTAGTTTGAAGAATGGTAAAAATAAATAGATAATTTGATCTTAGCAATTTTATAAAGTGTGTCGAAAAAATCATTCAAATGAGTGGTTGTCCAAATAGTAATAAATGTAAAGAAGAGTATGCAAAAGCCCACTTAAATAACTAGGTGGGCTTTTATTATTTTATTTCGATAATATTTAAACCTTCTGAAAATTTAGGCGATTCGAAGAAACTAGAAACATACTCGAAAGTTTCTTTAGTATCGAATTGTTCTCTTGCTGGTTCTTCATTACGTCTTTTATTAATTCGTTTCAAACATTGATCATCGTTTATATTAAGAAAAATCAATTGATGATTTGCGTTAATTTCTGAAGCTATGCTCAATAACCATTTTCTTTGAATTGTAGTATTACCTGGAAAATCTAATACTACATTGCTACCGACTTTTAAAATACGCTGAATGTGTTCTTTCAATAATGGCTTTATCAACTTTGAGTAATTTAAGTAATCATCAAAACTATTAATTTGCTTTGGATATAATTTTTCTAACCATTCATCTTCAGATAATAACACTGCATTTTCAGTTTGTTCTATCTCTTTAGCTTTGGTTGATTTCCCTGCTCCCATTTTTCCAGAGAAAAAATATAAAGTTCCAATAGTACTCATTTTAAAGCCTCCATTAAAAAATCAAGATACTAACATAATTATTATAACTAAATAGCCAACTTAAATGAATAGGGAGGATATTGATACTATTTTGAAATCTTGCTTACAATATGAAGAACAAAAAATTTACAGTAATGCCTAACGATTATCAAGCAACTTCACAATTTGATATTAGAATTATTGGTATGAGATAACGATATTTTATTTTGTAAATCTTTTAATGACAATGCTAGTTTCAAAACAATAACTAATATTAAAGCCATTGCTATATAAGAAATTCTTATTCCTAATAATAGATTAGAAGTCGTTGAATGATATACAGATAGATGACTTATAAAATTGATAGCTTTAGAAAATAAAGTCACACCTAGTATTAGGCCAAATTGTCTAAAGGTATTTATTAATGCAGATCCTTGAAAAAGGTAAGCTGCATCTAAATTTATATATGCAATGCTTGTTAGCGGTGTAATAGTACAACCAATGCCGAACATGAATAGACAAAATACAATTATTGTTGTAACCATATATGAATGAATATCGATAAAAATAAATAATACTAAGGATACAGCAGTGGTTATTACTCCTATAATAATGATATTGCTGTTTTGGTTTTTATCATATAACTTACTCGATATAAATGTAGCCATTATTAATATTAAAGTCCCTGGGGTCATAATAAAACCTGATTCAATAGGTGTATAATTTAAAATTGATTGAGTAAAAATTGGTAATATACTCTCAACAGAAAGCAACAACATCATCACTAGAAATAAGGCAATTGTAGGCAATTTTATTATTCGAAAATTCAACAAGTTAAAATTAATCAATGAGACTTCACTATGCCTATCTAAAAAAATAAAAACAGTAAAAATAAGAAAACTAATAAAACCACTCAATAAGCTAAATATTATATTTAAATCCAAAAACAAAAGCATTAGAGATAGAAATACACTGCCCATTGCATACAGCGTAACAATCTTTTTATTTAATTTAGTTTTTTTATTTTCAAAAGTGTTACTTAAATAGATTATTGAGATAATTATAACTAAAATTTCGAACGGTAGTAATAGCCAATACATAATTTTCCAATTTAAAAACGCTAAAAATATGCCAGTAATCGGCGGAGCTATGGCTGGAGCAATATTTATTACGGAATTAAGTAATCCTAAAATAAAAGATTGATGCTTATTAGGAGCAATTTTTAAAAGTACTGATTGAGAGATTGGCAGAATAATTGCGTAACCTGCACCTTGTATGATCCTAGAAATTAATAACATATAAAAATTGAAGCTTTGACATCCTAAAAAAGTACCAAGTATTAATAAAAATAAAGCGGCTATTATTAGGTGATTAGATTTATATGTATCCGACAAATAATTTGTAAAAGGAATTAAAATCATTGTGGTAAATAGAAATAATGAAGTGAGTAATTGAATTTGACTATTATTTACATTAAATTCTCTCATTATAGTAGGATAGGCATTAATTAATAGGAATTGTGTGAAAGCAAATAGGAATGTTGCAAATAAAATTATAAATATAGATACTTTATTATATTTTTCCACTGAATACACTGCACCTTTCTATGTAAAAATAACTGATATATGTTATATTATTATCAAGTAAAATAGTTGCAAATGCAATAAAAAATAAAAGGTGGCAAAAGAATGATAAGAAAATGTGTCATGGAAGATTTAGAAGAATTACGAAACATAGCGTATCAAACATTTGATGAAACATTTAGAGCACAAAATAAAAAAGAGAATATTGATAATTATTTACTACGCACTTTCACTAAAGAGAAAGTATTAAAAGAATTTCAAAATCCAAATTCATTTTTTTATTTTATATTCTATCAAGAATCATTAGCAGGATACTTGAAATTAAATATTCAAGATGCACAAACAGAATTTTATGAAGGAAACAATTTAGAAATTGAACGTATTTATGTTTTAAATCAATTTCAAAAACTTGGTTTAGGCAAGCAGCTATATGATAAATCAATAGAGGTAGCTAAAGAATTATCATGCGACCATATTTGGTTAGGTGTTTGGGAAAAGAACTATAATGCTATTGCATTTTATGAAAAATTAGGGTTTGAAAAAATTGATGCGCATTCATTTTATATGGGGGACGAAAAACAAATTGACTATATTATGTTTAAACATTTATAAGCTGTTTATATAGTTGGTAAAGCATAGGATAATTATTTAAACAAACAACAAGCAAATTAAGACAATTATTAAGTTTAAAATGAACGTAGATGAATGAGAGACTGCTTTACAAGTTAATCAAGAACTAGCTGATATTTTCTATATACTTAATGATAATAAAATCACATAAGTGATTGAATTATGAGAACAAAAAACTTGGTAGATAGTGATTCAAGCTTTCTTAAAATTTAGGTTTTCTATTTTTATAAATAATTTTCCACAAAGCCACATCAAAAGCGTTATTCATTTTAGATGAAATATTTAATCATACAAATAAAGGAGTATTTATTATGATAACTAATATAAATGACATTAAGGTACCTGATAGTAAAATTATACAAAATGCTCAAGAAATTGTTAAAGAATATGGGAATGAATTAATTTGGAATCATTCAAATCGAGTTTATTTATTTGGAGAAATCAAAGGTCAACAAGATAAGTTAAATTATGATAAAGAACTACTCTATATAACTGCATTATTTCATGATTTAGGTTTAACAGAGCAGTATAGTAGTGATGATTTAAGATTTGAAGTAGATGGCGCTAATGCTGTAAGACAATTTTTGGAGGCTTACAATTACAATAATCAAGATTTACAGTTAGCTTGGGATTCTATAGCATTGCATACGACATTAGGGGTAGCTGAACATAAAGAAAGCAATGTAGCATTGTTATATCATGGCGTAGGAATGGACGTTATGGGGAATAATTGGGATCAATATGCTGATGACATCAGAAAAGCAATTATCACTAAATTCCCAAGAGGCAATTTTAAAAATGATGTCATCCAATCTTTTTACGATGGATTTAAACATAAGCCTGAAACAACCTTCGGAAATATAAAATCCGACGTAATTAAATATTTCGAACCAGAGTATCCACAAAATAATTTTTGTTCATGTATTTTACGTTCAAAATGGGATAGTTAATCATTAGTACTTGAACAAAATCGTATTAACAAGAAGCAAGGTGGACTTAGAATTGAGTCCATTTTGCTTTTAGTATGTTTATTCAAACTCAATTTCGTATAGTGACTCATTGATTTGTTCATACATTTCATGTTTTTCTAAATAATCTATCCATACGTGAGAGGGTTGCTTTTCTCTTTCTTCAACTAAAGATTTAACTTTTTCATATATACCTTTCATTAAATCTTTATACATATTATTGGCAGCTCTTTCTATTTTTGCTTCTGACCAACGTTTCTTAGGTGGTCTTCTACTGTCTTTTTCTAATTGGAAGTTAATCGCTCTATCGTAAAAGCTATCTAAAGCTGGTAATTTATCTTCTATGTGTGCTTGAAATTCTGTTAAATTCATAAACATTCTCCTATTTTTAGAACGTACGTTCTTTTTGATTTTAAAAAAATAATAATCATGTTGTCTAGCTTATGGTGAGAAGGCTATAAACTTCAATAAATGGTTTGAAATATAATCTTCTATAAAATGCTATTTTGTACATATGAGCTAATCCTTTTATAATAAGGGGTGTATTTTAGCACTTAAAACAATACGCTCTAATCGAATTTGCCACATGTATCATTGTCTGTATGTAAACAAAAGAAGCTCAAATGCGTGAGCATCAAAATCAAGATAAACTTAGCCTTTATCTTAGAGAGGCTTCACATTCGAGCGATAATTTAAGTTGGATATTTAATCCCTTATCAGTACTAATACTATAGCATTAGTAGCTGCAATACAATGAAAATACGCTTAAGTGTTTATAAAACAAATGTGCGACAACATAATTTATAACAGTTATTTTTTAATCATAGTGACAAGTGTGTTGCTACATTAAATCGCTAGCCGATATTTTTTGCATGATTAGTAGTGATGCTCACTCCGATTAAAGTAACGATTCCGCCAATAATTGCTACCATGGTAGGCATTTCACCAACCATAATAAAAGAAAGTACTAGCGCACAGGCTGGTGTTAAGTACAGGGACATTGTTGCATCAGCAACACCTACTTTATATATTGTATAAGCAAGTGCAAAATAGGGAATAACTGTTGGAAAAACGCCTAAATATAATACTAAAAGTAAAGTGTTAGTGTCCGCATATTGTAATTCATGAATAGCTCCGGGTAAAAATATAAAGGTGAACAACGATCCCGCAAGCATTGTGTAAATTGTAAATGGAATAAACCCATATTTTTTAAAATAACTAGATTGAAACACGAAATAGATACTTTCACCTATAGAGGCAATGAGCACTAAGGCAATGCCAATACACATTGCTATTACTTTAGAATCATTACCTAAAGCAATGCATGCAACTCCAATAAATGCAATAACCGAACCAATCCAAGCAAGTTTTGAAAATTTTTCTTTTAAAAAATAAGTTGCTAAAAGTGCAGAAAAAATGGGTGTTGTTGAAACGATTAAACTTGAAATCCCAGCACTAACATAATATTCTCCAAAGCTCAAAGCAATATGGTATAAGGTAAACCCACAAAAACCTAATAATAGTATAATAGGTATATCTTTAAAATCAGGTATAGGTATTTTTTTAATGATGATTAAAATTAAGAGAATCAAGCTAGCAATTGACAACCGTAATGATGATAAGTGTACAGCTGAAAAGTCGCTTAATGCTAATTTAATTACTGGAAATGCAGAAGCCCATAAGATGATGGTTATTGTAAAAGCGAAGTAGACCTTACCCTTATTTTGTATGTAGTTCATTATAATCACACTTTCTTATTTAGAATATATTTATCATAAATAATTAGCGTTATAGCGTGTGCAACCAATTTGTATAAAAATAACCCAACCAATTTAGAATGGAGGTCATCATTATGAAATATAAAGAAGTCGCTTCGTATTTAAGAAATAAAATAATAGAAGGTGACTGGTTTTATGGCATGAAGTTACCGTCGCAAAGAACATTAGCCAATCAATTTAATGTGAATAGAGTTACGATTATAAAAAGTATAGAATTATTAGAGTCAGAAGGATTTATATATACCAAACGTGGTAGTGGGACTTATGTTAACGATTATTTAAGTGAAGATTTTATAAAACATAAGTGGTTAGAGATGATGCAGTGGAGTTCAAGTACACGGAGTAGATATACAGTACAAATAATTAATAAATTAGAAACAAGTGATGCTTATATACATATTAGTAAAGGTGAATTAGGAAAAGCACTTATTCCACAGGACAAACTTAAAAAGGCAATGAATCAGGTTTCTCAATATATTGAATCCTTGTCGTTTGGTTATAATAATGGATATGGCTACAATAAGTTGCGTGAGTTAATTGCAAAACGCTTGAATGTGGAAGGATTTAATATATCTAAAGAAAATGTACTCATTACTTCTGGAGCTTTACACGCTATCCAACTATTATCGATTGGTTTTTTGAGTCAAAACACGATAATTTTTTCAAATACGCCATCGTATATTGATTCCACACATGCTTTTAATATTGGAAATATGAGAAAAGTGAAGATTTCATTAGAAACATTTAAAGATTTTAAACAAATTATTAACCAATACCCAAGTAGTAATGAAAAAGCGATTTATATTGAACCAACTTTTAATAATCCAACTGGACACGTGCGCTCTAAACAATATAGAGAAGATATATTAAAGTATAGCGAAAAGCATAATATTCCTCTTATTGAAGATGATATTTATAAGGATTTATGGTTTCAGAATAAACCACCAAAACCAATTAAAACCTTAGATAAAAAAAGTAATGTATTACATATTAGTAGTTTTTCAAAATCAGTAGCCCCTGCAATTAGAATAGGGTGGATTGTTGCTTCTGAACAAGTGGTTGAACAGCTAGCAGATATAAGAATGCAAATTGATTATGGTTCTAGTATATTATCTCAAATGGTAGTGTATGAACTGTTGAAAAGTGGTGATTATGATCATCATATTGACAATTTGCGCAATGCGTTAGAGCGTAAGAGAAATGATATGTTAGAAATTTTAGAGGAGCATTTTTCAGAAGTTGCAACATGGAATATACCAGAAGGTGGTTTTTTTATTTGGTTAAAAGTACAAAAAGAGGCTAATATAAAGAAATTATTTTCAGAGCTACTTAACAAAGAGAAAATATTATTTAATCCTGGATTTATTTATGGCAGCGATGAAAATGCTATTAGATTGTCATATGCTTATGAGAGTACTGAAAATATGCGTTATGCCTTAAAGATATTACTAAAATATGTAAAAAAAGAAATCGATGCTTTTTCGTGATTTTAAGGGATTCAACTCAAGCAAAGCCTACAATCATTTTGATTGTAGGCTTTGCTCATTGTTCATTAACTATGTAATGATGAGTGGAAACACTAAAAATGCAATTGCCAAGATGAATAACACAAGTGAAAATATAAGTATTTTTCTGGTTTGTGTTTTTATCCCATTCTTTTCATGAGATTCCAAAAACTTCGTGTATAACATTTTTCTCTCGTGTTTATATTCATATATGCTAAAGAGACTCAGAGCAATTAATATTAAAGCTACAACAATGCATATAATTAAAAATATGTTCAATATATATCACCTCGTTTAAATTTTGAAAAGACATATAATCATGCGGTGTATAGGAATGATTTTTCAATAAATAAAGGTAAAGGTTTATAGATATCTTTACTTAGTGGTTTAAGCTAAATATATGAAATTCATACAATATATCATATAAGTTTAAATACAGTATAGCGTGATTAATGTCCATCTTTGGCTTAATATTATAAGCTATTATAGCACATTTATTGTAGTGTGCTATTTTTATTTTAAAAAATGTTTATGTATACATATTAAGTGGTACAATATTTAAAGGCGTTTAATTTTTGTAATATGGAGGTAATATAGATGGGATTCATAATAATGTTAATTGTAGGCGGCTTAATCGGTTGGTTAGCCGGTGCAATTTTAGGTAAAGATATTCCAGGTGGTATCATTGGTAATATCATTGCTGGATTAATTGGTTCACTTATTGGTAGCAAATTGTTAGGTATGTGGGGACCTGTATTAGGCGGCGTACCGGTTATACCAGCATTAATTGGTGCAATCGTGTTAATTCTTATCGTTTCAATTATTTTAAAAGCTGTTCGAAAAAAATAGCAGTAAACACTTACGTTAAACGTGAGTATCAGAATATCGAAAAGCCAGACGCTAAATATAGTGTTTGGCTTTTTTGATTATTAACTGTAAATTTTAAATAAACTGAGGCCTTCATGACATTTTACCAGTCAAAGCACTATTTTTAGGTAATATGGCATCGGTGGGTAAGCGACCCGGCTGTGTCAAAATGACTAACCGAAGTCTGATTCACAACAACATACTAAGAAATATGAATAAAAACTGCCACCAGGTCTAAATATCATTTAAAAGTGAAGATTTTTTGATATCAAATATTTAATAATTAAATTTATAACAAATGTAATATACATTACAAATAAAATTTAAAAATTAAAATAAATTTCATATTAGTGTAATCAATTAGCAAAATCAGTATGATATATTATTGTCGTAATAAAAAATTCATTTACACTTAAAAATTCAGGCATCACAATATAAGTGTGACTTGTATATTTTATGTGAAATTTTGTTTTGAAAGGGAGAATTATGACAAAATATATTGTTCGAATATTTACATATTTGCTTATGGCTACGACTTGTTTATGGATGAGTAGCCAGGTAAATACTGCTTCAGCCGCAACAAGTGCAACGCATGAGGAATCAGTGGATCATACCAAATCTCTTGAAGGTAAGGGATGGGATTATGATAATGAATACGGTTGGCAGTGTTTTGATTTAGTGAATGAGCAATGGGACTACTTATATGGTCATGGTTTAAAAGGAGACTATGCAAAAGAAATACCTACTAAAAATAATTTTGATGGAGAAGCTACTGTTTATAAGAATTCAGCAACATTTGAAGCAAAAGCTGGTGATATCGTTGTTTTTAATGAGGAATTTGGTAACGGAGCAGGACATACAGCTGTCGTAACAGATGGAAATTATGATGGTAATCATTATAAATTTGAATCATTAGATCAAAATTGGAACGGTGGCGGCGCAGAAAAGACAGAAGTAGCACATAGAGTAGTACATGATTATGAATCGGAAATGTGGTTTATACGACCAGATTATAATCAATAAATAAAAACAAGGCACACTTTATGTGTGCCTTGTTTTTTAATAGAATTCAATAAATTTTTTCCATTTATATGATATTGTCACAGCAATACTCATTACTAATAAAATAATAACAAGTTCTGAGGACATATATCCTTGTGCCAAATGAACTGTAAATAAAGCGCCTAACATCGTAATAATAAAACCTAAAGCGATATAGTTAGAGAGGATACCTAGTATCATTAAAATGCCTCCAACGAATTCGAATAGCCCTAATACGATACCTAAAAAGGCTGGGAGACCTAAGCCTTGCATCATTTGTATTGGCGCTTCAAAGCCACTAAACACTTTTTGACTACCATGTATAAGAAATGTTAAACCTAACATTAATCTGATTAATAGCATGCCTTTTTTCAACTCACTGAACCTCCTTAAAAAATATAAGAAAACTGTTGCATAGATATGTATTTATAAAATAAACCATTAAAATCATATACATAACCCACAATCCTAATAAATTATCTAGATGTAAGTATTTATATAATATACTATTTTTATTATGATTAAATATCAGTTTCATGAATTTTGTATTAAAAAACGATCTATATTCAATATAGATCGTCGATTTTATGAATTTTTTCATAAAATATAATGAGAAATGGTATAGACGCCTTATGACCAACCAATGAGTTGTGCAATCACTAATGAAATGATAGAGATAATGGCCCATATGATAAACAATGGAAAGAAGAAACGTATCCATTTGGTATAAGAAACGCCACCGATAGCGAGAGCAGCCATAAAGTAACCACTCGTTGGATAGAAAATGTGAGTGAAGCCATCACCGAGTTGGAAGGCGAGTACAGCTGTTTGTCTTGTAACACCTAACATATCTGCGAGGGGAGCCATGATAGGCATTGTTACCAATGCTTGACCGCTTCCCGAAGATATAATGAAGTTGATGGCGACTTGGACTGCATACATACCTACTACGGCCACTGTCGGAGTTGTTCCATCTATGACTGATCCTAAACCATGAACAATCGTATCCATGATTTTTCCATTTTCTAACACGACTACTATAGAACGAGCGAGTCCTACAATAATTGCGCCCATCAGTACATCTTTAAAACCGTCATTAAAAGCTTCACATATCTCTTTTGTATTTAATCCGGTAACAAGTCCCACGATAATGCCCATAAATATAAATAAACCAGACATTTCTACCATAAACCATCCTTGTGTTGTTACACCGTATACAAGAATAATGAAGAAGAGTAAGACCACTGCAATACCTATCTTTTGGCGTTTTGTTGCAATTATAGGGTTTTGCTTTGTAATATTTTTATATAGTTGCCTTTTTTCAGTATCTTCTTGATAGACCGAACTAAGTGTAGGATTACTTTGTACTTTTTTAGCGTAGCGCATAATAAAAATAATGGTTACAAATAGTACAACAATAAAAATAATGATACGTAAGCCAATGCCAGAAAATACAGGAAGCCCGGATAGCTTTTGCGCTAAACCCGTATTAATAGGATTTAACACACCTACTGTAAATCCAACTACTGTACCGCAAAGTGCTATCGCTGTAGCTGTAATGGAATCGTAACCTAAAGCAATAATGAGAGGTATAATTACTGGAATATATACAAGTGAAAGTTCCGCAGTACCTATGAGTGTGGCTATAGTTGCAAATACCGCAGTCAATACAGGAATGATAAAAATACTGTGATTTAGAAAACGGCGTGCAAGTTTATCTACGCCAATTTCAATGATGCCAGTACGTCTCAATACCATAAACATTCCACCTATAATTAAAGTGAAAAAGACAATTTCACCAGCTTCAATTAACCCCTTAGGTATGATTGAAATAAAGTCTACAATACCGACTGGCGTGGAAGTTATATAATGAAATGAATCTGCATCTACCATTTCTCTACCTTCCGGCCCCTTGATACGTTTAAATTCTCCAGCAGGTATTAAATATGTAGATATTGTTGCAATAACCCCAAAAATAAATAAAATAACGTAAATATGTGGCATTTTACTAGTGTTTTTGGGTTGTTGTTTCTCTTTTTTACTAGTGTTTTTGGGTTGTTGTTTCTCTTTTTTACTATTAGATTTGCCCAAATGATTCATCCCCTTTGTATAATACTAAAATAAATTAATCTTAGCATATAAACGACAGGGAATTATTGTAATAATCTGAAAAATTAAAATATTTATTTGTGAGATATTACAATGATTTTTTGAAATATATTTAGTATGAAGGGGTTGTATAAAGGAGACAATACTATCTATAAAAATGAGGAACGAGCGCACACGCTTATAAAATTAAACAAGCTGTGTACATCCCCATTGAGAAGGGATTACAGGTCAAGCAAGCGTTGCACTTCAATATATTTCTGTTCATTTAATGTTCCTAATGGATCTTGAGCTATTTCAAAAACCAAGAAATCGTCATTCGAATTAAAAGAACTTTTAATTTTGTTACAAATTGTACTTTGGTCTAAACTGCTATTTAAAATCCATAAACCTCTGTATATATACAATGCGTTGCCTAATGCGTTTAATTGTGTTGGTAATTTTTCATAACCATAAGCTATTGAATTTAAATTATAAGACAGTATATATTTTGTCATTTGAATCACGCTCCTATTTAAGCATATCATTATATGTTAAGTAAAAGTTGGACAAAGATTGTCTTTACTAAAAAAATACAATTAGAATAGTATTAAAGGAAAGGATTATTTCTATATATACGTTTAAATGTCTTACTTTGATAGATGATAAATATAGTAATTTTGAGCAGTGTATTAAAGCTAATTTTAGGGTAGTTATTTATTATAATAGATAGCTTCATTAGAAATGAGATTTTAAAATATGATTATTATTTTAGGGTGTATGTAATGAATTATATTAAATATTTAACTTCTAAAGATGGAACAAGGTTATATACTAAGATAAATGAAGTCAAAGACGCAAAGGCGAATATCATTATTGTACATGGATTAGCTGAACATTTAGACCGTTATGATGAAATTACTGAATATTTAAATGCTAAACAGTTTAATGTTATACGATATGATCAACGAGGACATGGACGTTCTGATGGACAACAGACATACTTTAGTCACGTTGAAGAAATTGTTGAAGATTTATCAACAATTATTGATGAGGTGAAAGTAAATTATGGAGATAAAGTATATCTCATTGGTCATAGTATGGGAGGATATACTGTGATGTTATATGGAACTAAACATCCAAAAGTCGTTGATGGGGTAATCACTTCTGGCGCGTTAACACGATATAATTATGAATTATTTGGTGAATTGGATCGTAGTATATCTTCGCATACGTATATCGATAATGATTTAGGTGAGGGTGTCTGCTCTGATAAATCAGTAATCACTAAATATAAATTAGATGATTTGAATGCAAAACAAATATCAATGGGACTAATATACACGCTAATGGACGGTGTGCAATATTTAAAAAATCATGCAGATGCATTTAAAGTGCATATATTAATACTACATGGTAAAGATGACGGGTTAGTAAGTTATAAAGATTCAATGCAGTTATATGAAGAAATTGGATCTAAACATAAATCACTGCATATTTATGATGGGTTACAACATGAAATATTTAATGAAAGCTCTTATAATCAGAGTATATTTCGTGAAATTACCGATTGGTTAGAAAATGAAATATTGCAGGGTAACAAGGCGATTCAATAATAAGCAACTGTTCCTTAAAAGTATGATTTAGTAATCACTGTATATAGGATAAGGAGGGAAGAATAATATGAGAATTAAAACACTGCATATGAAATATGAAGAAGATTTTGAAGCTTTTGATGATCGGGTAAATAAATACTTACAACAATTGACTGACGCACAACATTATGAAATTGTAAGTGTGACACCAGCAGTGACTAATAGTGTAGAAGGTGTAGACTATTTTATTACGATAGTTTATAGCAAATGATTATTAGGATTAAGGTAAAGCAATATATTAAGTCTATGAGGATATAAAACACTTATAAGGGAATGTAACTAATAGTTTATGCATTTAGGAATACTGAAGTTGTCATATTTTAAAATAAAGGATAGGGTGAAAAAATTTGAAAATTATTGCTATGAGTATTTTTGTTGATGATCAAGAAAAAGCTAAGGTTTTTTATACTGAAAAATTAGGTTTTGACCTGGTACATGATAAAGATATGGGGGGAGGATTTAAATGGTTAACGGTCAAAGAAGCACATTCTAACAACCCTGTGGAAATTGTTTTAGAACCGAATGAAAGTCCAATAGCTAAAAATTATCAAGAAAGTTTATACAAAGCAGGCATACCTATAACGATGTTTGGAGTTGAAAACTTAGATAATGTACACCGTGCATTAGTTGAAGCGAATGTCACTTTTCATACTGAACCCAAAGAAGTCGAAAATATTAAATTAGCAGTTATAGATGATACATGTGGTAATTTAATTCAGTTGATTGAACAATGAAGTTGTTGAAAGTAATTTGAGTATTGATATGAAAGCGAGTAATATTATTTATATAATCATTTTATAAATAATATTTTTATAGTGCTAACTTTATTCCTAATAGTCATATTTAGTTTGATAAATAGGATGAAGCTAGTACTATTTTTAAACTTAGGTGGGATAATATGGATTTAATTGTGAAACATACAAAGGAACTCACTAATCATGAATTGCTACATATCCTTCAAGCGCGGGTGAAGGTTTTTGTTGTAGAACAGAATTGTGCTTATCAAGAAGTTGATGGAGCAGACTTTAATGCAATACATGTCATGCTTAAAGATGGAAATGATATTGTTGCATACACTCGCATCATCGATCATGAATCATATGTAAGTTTCGGTAGAGTTTTAGTAACGCAAAATTATAGAAAAAAGTATTATGGCCGTGAAATTGTGCAAAAGACGATTGATGTAATAAAGGCACAGTACAAACAAACTTTAATAAAGATATCCGGTCAAGCACATCTAAAATCTTTTTATAGTTCTTTTGGTTTTATTTGTATTTCAGAGGTTTATCTTGAAGACAATATTCCTCATATTGATATGACTTTAGAAGTGAAATGATTTTCTGTTTTACTTAGCAAAAACACCTCTGTAAACAGTATACCATTTACAGAGGTGTTTTTATATATAATTTTAAAAATGAAATACATTCGCCATTTCATCTGTTCAAAATAAATTATGAAGACTTGTTTAACAGAAAAAATAGCAAATTATATTTGGAATTAATGACTTGTCGAGGATACATTCATGCATGCTTTCTAGACAATAATTGATAGTATTATCTAAAAAGTATTAACTTTAAATAAAAAGTGAGTTTATATTTTCTTTTTGAAATATTAAGCGTATATTGATACTGCCCCTTAACTGCTATACAGTTATTGTTCTTAGAATATAAAATTTAATATATATCTTATCACACGCATAATCTACTTTTTCATTTTGTCTATATCCTGAGAAACTAACGTTAACAGTTCTTGTGTTTCTGTTTCTGTTAATTCATCGGAGCCTTTAATTCTAACAACAGAGCCTTTGTCAGTTTTGACATGGTAAACGGGCTCATCATCTTTATAAACTTTACGTAAGATTTCCATTCCATCATCCCTTTTTCTATAACACTTCTATGTGAATATATTTAATTAAACTAAAATAACAAAGAAATTCACTTTGAATATAACAGCGTTAATATTACTATTTAATAAGCGTATTTATAAACACCTTATCTATAGGATAACTTTTTGTTTAGTTGTTTTCCAACAGTATGGTTGATTTTAATTAAATTTTTACAAAAGTAACTTGCAGAATTATAAGTTATAAGTAGTAATGAATGCCAATCAAAATTTATTATTGAAAGCGCTTAATTTTTTTGAATATTTCAGTTTTTAATTATTTAAAAGGGGTATATAAAGAGTAAGCACAAGAAGTCCTCCAAACTCTAGTGTGAAATTATATTTTCTAGTAGGCACGCCACTTTATAATGTGGCGTGTTTTGATTTGATTGAAAAATCTCATGGAAATATAAAGAGAATAGGGGAACGTTAAAGTCTTTGTAACGTATTATTCAATATTACTTTTTAATTTCTCATCCATATCATTAGATATATTAGTGAGTGTTTGTTCAACTTCCTCATTACTTAAATTCGCGTGTGTTTTAACTTTAATAATTAATCCTAAATTTGTTTTTATATGATAAATAAGCATTTCATTTTCATTAACTTTTCTTAAAATTTTCATCTTTATCACCTCATTAAAGGGATTACGAGTGTGCAAAGGTTTAACCGTATGTCACTAGTTGTGAGAGAACGAAAATACATAAGTGTAAAATTACATCTAGTTAACAGTTTATACCACTTTACATGAAAATAAAACTATTTGAATCGTAAAAATAGACAACAAAGAGAAGAATAATGTGAAATAATGAATTAAAAATAGCAACAGTACATTTTAATATGAATGTACTGTTGCTATTAAAATATTCGACAATGATTCAGTTCCAATCATAGGAGAGATTAAAACTGTGTATTTGTTCTATCTTCATCTGCCATGTCATCAATCTCGGCACTATCATCTTCTGTAAGAAAACTAAAAATAGATATTTCTAAAAATAGCAATGTACCAGCCCCTAATAAAAATAAAGGAAGTTTCTTCAAAACATCAAGCCCCTTTGCTTTAAATTACTTAAATTAACCTATGCATAGAAAAAATAGCATAATTAAGAAAAGTATTACTATTATTTTATATCAGTATCACACATTTTTCGAATATAAACTTTTAAATTAAATATATAATTTTGAGTTATATAATTTACATTAGTATGAAATAGATCTGCGCTATTTTATAAATTTAGGTATTAATTTGATGTAAACTAACTCACCGAATAATTCAGTAAGTGTTTGCGTTACGATGACTGTCGTAGCAATTGTGACCCATTGATTTGGTAAGGAGAGCGCTAAGGGTAAAACAACGAGTGCATTTCTTGTACCATTGCTGAAAGCTAAGGTGCGTAATGTAGGTACATCTAATCGAAAAAGCTTACCACATAATACACCTAAACAAGGTGAAATCATCATGAAGCATAAGTAAATAGGGATAACAGTTAATACAATGGATAAGTCTTGAATAATTGTATTGATTTGTGAGCCTACTACTGTAAAAAGTACAAAGGCCATAAACAATTCTGGAAGCCAACCAACCATAACTTGTAATTGTTGCATAGGTTTAAACTTACCACTAAATAGTTGCAGGAGTATTGCAAATATTAGTGGAAGAACTATAAAGGTTAAAAAGGCTTCTAAAAATGGCTGTCTATCTATTTGTGTGAGTACATGACTATTTAAAAATAAAGCACAGTAAAAGGGTAACAATAGTATTTGTAGTATAAATAAAATAGGTGTTGAAATTAACATATATTGAGCATTTCCTTTTCCTAAAGCCGTGAATACAATGACATAGTCAATGCAAGGGGTCAATAATACTAAATATAAACCTATTAAAATTGGTAAAGAAGTTATATTGAATAAATGAATTAATCCATATACTAAAATAGGAATAAGAAAAAAGTTTGATATGACCAATGCAATGATATATTTAACCGGTAAAAAATGGTTTTTAATAGTTGAAAATGGTATTTGTGAGAACATACTAAACATTAATATAGCTATAAAAAACGTGACAAAATAATCTAAAATATTAGACAAAGTAATTGAAGACATTCCAGCAATAGTACCTAGAATTAATGCTACAAAATAGATGTAAATTTGATGATGTTCTATGCGTGTTTTTAAGTTTGACATAATTACCTCGATTTAAATGAATGTTTTACATTATTTTACTAGAATGCTCTAGAAATAAAGTGGTTTAAGCCGATAAAATTAGAAAAACACAATTAACAATTCCATAAGGAAACGTAATTGTGTTGTAACAAAACTATCATTTTTGTTTATCTTGTACACTTACTTTATTCTCAACTTTCTCCTCGTTTGAATTATCTACACTTAATAGCAATGCACGTATGACTAATACACCTGTTATAAGAAGAAGTATATTTTTGAATAATTTCATATTCATCACTCACCATTCATTAGTAGAATTATATTGAATATCAGTTCAATATTTTTGATAAATGTAAGAAGCTAGTGTGGTATATATTTTGAGATATAAACGAATTTAGACTTTAATTAAAGATCTAAAATTTTAATTTGCGACTGCGCTTCATTGACTTCAATTTTAAGTGCTTTACTATTGTTCTCAACTTTTGTAGAAGTGACTTCATCGTTATTGATAGTAAAAAAGACTTGGCTCAATATCCCCATAGCATAGTCGTTTATAGGACTTACTAGAGAAAGGGAATTTGAATCTTCCTGAATAACAAATTGTTTTTGACTTTGATTAATGACTTCCCATTGGGGTAAATAAGTTAATTTCAAAGTGATCCCTCCTAATTCATTTTTATCGGTTTATCTCGCGTTCATATGGTTACATACATTATAAACCATAAATACAAAGAATTACTAATTTATAATAGTATATTAAAATAATGTAAGTAACATAGTCATTAAGTTTTGAACATTAGGGAATAAGGTCAGTGAAAATGAAGTGAAATTGAGGTGACGATATGAATTTATTGCTAGCTATTATTTTAGCACTAGTATTTGCCTTTTTAGCAACCATGCCTTTTTTGTTTATCAATACTCGATTGCATGAAAATGTAAATCACTCACCTGAGAAAATTAAAGAAGAGAAGTATAGAGCATACAAACGATTTATATATTACTTTATTTTAATATTAATCATGTTAATGATTTACAGTTTTTTAACTGATTAAGGTTTGAAAGAGAAACAGCTAAAAAATAAAGTTCTGAAACGCAATCAATAGCATAATGACTATAGCATTACGTTTAACATGGTTTCAGAACTTTATAAAATTTAAGGTTTAACTAAATATAAGGGAGAATAGTATCCCAACAACTCCAAAAAGCATTAATATTACAGTTAATCCAAGTAGAGATTCTTTAGCTTCATGTGAACCTTTAATCTTGTAGGCAATGAGAGATATGATGCCAGCAACTAGAAAAACAAAGGATAACCAGAAGACGATCATGAAATGTAGACTCAAAACGCTACACCTCCTTCAATATATAAGAACTTTTAAATGATGAAAAAATTGTTTGATCAATGATGTGATGTACAAAGATGAAATTGCAATTTATTATTATAGCATTATTATCTTATCACTATTTAAGTACTAGCAATAGTAAAATATGAAAATTAGATATATTGTGCGCTCATATATCTATAAATATTTAGAAATGTAGGTTTTAGAAAGTATAAATAAGGTAACATAAAGACTATATTATTTTAATAAATAACATTAAAAAAGGGGCCTATTAAAATGGGGGAAAATAATGTGAATTTAGATGAAATAAAGGGATTATTACAAGAGTTAAAAGAAAATGATGGGGATCAACTGAAGTATGAGGAAGTTGAAGCGGAAATTGTTGAACAAAAAAATAGGATACGTAGTTATTTAATGCCAGATAATCAACAAGAAGATGAAAGATTAAAGCAAATTGCCAGTAAGATTGAAGCACATATACAAACAGGATTTGAATCATTTAATCAAGTTGATGAAATTATTAATTATTTAGAGCCTGTCTTTCAACGTGGAAAAATAGATAAAGTGTATGGCAGGGCTGTAGTACTTATTGAAGAAAATACATTAATTGAGCAAGTAAAAAAACACTTTAATCATCCTGCTACAGATTATCAATTACTTGACTATGTTTTATCACGAGCGATTGAACTCAGTAATGAAATTATGCCCAGCGAATATACAGAAATTTTGAAACTTGAAAAAGCATTTTTTGAAGAAGTTTATAACCATTCATAAAGAATAAAGTGATAATTAATTTAAATAGTATATAGCAAATGATTATAAAGTATAGTGTTAAGGAGATGAAAGCATGAATGAAGTAAATAAAGTCATTTATATTGTCCTCGCAATCTTCTTAGGTGGATTCGGTATCCATAAATTTTATGCCAGAAAAACTATAATAGGATTACTCTATTTAGTATTTTGTTGGACAGGTATTCCCCAAATTTTAGCTGTGGTAGGAGCTATTATTACGCTATTTAAACCTGCTGATCAGAATGGAAATATTCTAGTATAAATACAAAAGCGGCGCCTTTCAAAATTATGGAAAGGCGTCGCTTTTGTACATTAACTAAAATGACATAAATTTTTTACATTTTTTACACATTTGAATTAAATATTGCTATGAAAAGAATGTGAGAACAATTTTGATATAAATTTAAATATACCGTGATAGACAAATTTTAAATATTTGATATGATTAAGCAAAGATATAAATACAACAAAACATGTAACGATTAAAATATATATAATCGAGGTAATGCTTATGACATTTTATGATTTTGTAATAGGTTTTGAAGCAGATGATACTCCACTTGGTCAATTAGCTCATAACATAAGAAGAGACAAGTTTTTCCCAAAACAAGCAACATGTTATAAAGAATTACACTCATATTTTTATAGTAATTATATGGATCATGAAGTTTTGGCCTCTGCTAATAGAGCACTTAGTTTATACCGTACTAATTTAAATTTAGCTTAATAAGAAAAGACTTATGTCTCATAGTACCAATTTTGTTTTGCTAGTGCTTCTCTAATATCTTTGGTTTTAAAATTTAATTCGTTATTTCTAATAGAGAAGGGTTCAATTATATTTTCTGCCATCCAAGCATTGATTAGTTCTTTTGGCAATCCATCCAATTCCATGTCAGTTTTACTAAGAACAAAACATTCCCAATCTAGTGAAACTTTTGAAGGATTAATATAATTACATTCACTAAGCCGATTCATAAAAAACACTCCTTAATAATGTAAATTCTACGTTAACTTTTACCCGATAGGCATTAATTAAAACGATAATTAGTAAATGATTTATGTTGAATTATATTCCCTAGTTTTGTAATAACGTTTGTTAAGGTGTTATGTTTCTTATCTATACCCAAGTTACGAACTAAATTAATCAAAATATTTTTAAATATTTATTAATTGTTGTTCAAAGTAGATATATTTATATTATGTATAAATGTATGACGTGAATCATATAAAAAACCTGGAAACACATTTATCGAGTGCTTCCAGGTTTAATTTTATATTAAAATGATTTTGTAGTTATTACCAAGGTATGATACCAAGGATACAAGCAACTAATATCATAAATAAACTTGAGCCGACTGCCCACTTAATAACAATACGTTGGTTTTGTCCATATTCAATATCTAGCATACCGACGAGTAAATAACCTGCAGCATATAAAGGACTTAATACATGTAACGGTTGTCCTAAAACGGATGCTCTTGCCATATCTACTTTAGAAATACCAAACTGTTGTGCCGATTCTGCAAGTATTGGTAAAACTCCATAATAAAAAGGGTCATTAGCCATAAAATATGTAAATGGACCACTAAGAATGGCAGTAATTAATGCAAAATGATTACCCATTGCATCGGGAATAATATGTACTAAAGCATTAGCCATTTCGTTAACCATTTTCGTTCCGTTCATGACGCCTGTGAAAATACCAGAAGCAAACACTAGACTGATTACAGCTAGCACATCACCAGCGTGTTTTTTTACTACGGAATTTTGAATACTCAGGTTAGGGTAGTTGATTAATAATGCTACACCAAACCAGAGCATAAACATAACTGGTATAGGTAATAAACCAATAACAAGACAAACAATTAAAGAAATTGTCAATATTGCATTAGGTATAATCATTTTTGGACGTTTTAATAAAGATTCTTCTTTTGTATTATTTACTTTAACATCGTTTAAATCAATATTTGTACTAGATGTGATATATTTTCGTGCACGCTGTCCTAAGATGTACGCGACACCAAATGCAAATACAATACCTGCAATCATAGCAGGTATGATAGGTACAAATACTTCTTCAGTAGTGACCTGTAACGATGAAATGGCCCGTGCTGTGGGTCCACCCCAAGGTAACATATTCATAACGCCTATAGATAAAAGTGCTAATGTTGAAAGTGTGTATAAACTCATACCAATCTTTTTATAAAGTGGCATCATTGCTGTCACAGTTATAATGAAAGTAGTTGTACCATCGCCATCTAAGGCAACCATTGATGCCAAAATAACTGTACCAATTGCAATTTTAACTGGATCCCCTTTGACCACTTTAATGATTTGGTTGATGACAGGCTCAAACAAACCTGCATCTATCATAACCCCAAAATATAAGATAGCGAATGTAAGCATGATACCAGTTGGTGCGACAGTCTCTATGCCTTCGAGCATGTATTTACCAAGACCAGCATAGAAACCTCCTATTAATGCAAAAATTGTCGGAATGACAATCAAGGCAATTAATGCTGACATTTTTCGTGTCATAATTAATATCATAAAAATGACAATCATGACAAAACCTAATATAGCTAAATTCATATTTCTTATTCCCCCCTTATTTTTTCATTATAGCGCTTTCAGAATATTTGTAAAATTAAAATGTGAAAAATCCCAATAAATAATTTAAAGTAAATAAACAGCAATAGAAAAACGCTTTATACTAATTTTGAATTTAGTACAAAGCGTTTAGGATAAGGCTAAACATGCAATAGTCATTCTATAATTGAAGTTTTAACCTATAAAAGCTGTTATATATGTATACCATAAAGGATAACTTAATAAGATAAATGAAAATATCGATACAACCATTGCGAATATATTAGCGATGCGATCGCCACGTAAAAGAGCATATAAATTTAACAATAAAACACCTAAAATAAACAAACCTCCAGCCAATATAGAAAGGTTACCATCTAATATTTTATTAACTGATAATAAAGGCGTGGCAAGTGTGATTAATGATAAAAATAATGATAATAACGTCGTAGCATATTTCAAAATGTTCAGTCCTCTCTAAATATGAAAGATGATTTATAAAGTCACAAATAGAAACTGAATAGATGTGACGAAGGATAACTTAATAAAATGATATTGTCTTATTAAAGTAATTGCAAGTTATTTTAAAAAATTATATTTCAAATGAGAAGAGTTTATAGCTCAAACTGTGCAATGGACTAACAGATACACAATTGTTTATTCTTTAATCAAATATCTCGAAGTCATTGCCGTTAAAGTAGTAAATCAACCAATGCTCATCGACATAATAATTGTCGTATTTTCTAGCGTGATGTTCTAAACCAAGTGTTTCAAAGTTAAGGTTGCTAAAAAATACTTTGCCACTGATATTATTTGAAACAAGGGAAGTCATTAAAATTTCAATTTCTTTTTCATGACAAATTTGAAAGATATAGCGCATTAATAATTTAGCGATACGTTCTTTTGAACTATGATCATTTCCTTTAACACACATATTTTCCATAACTGCTTTATGTGAGATATCGTAAGTATTATCATGAATGAGTGTCACTGCCCCAATTAATTCATTTTGTTCGAAAATACCAATGACTGTGTAATTGGTATTATGTTCTGACAGTAAGCCTTTTATATTAGTCTTGGTTAAGCATTTTTCATTTTGTAATTTCCAAGCATAAACTTCATGCTCTTTATGGATGCCTTGCAATAAAAATGTATAATAAATAGATAAATCATCAATTGTTAAATAACGAATATGAGTCATTGAAGGCCTCCTGAATTTTCCGAAGTATTTATTATAAAAATATAATATATGTTCTGTTAATTAATTCTAATACTAAAGGAAAAAAATTATTTCAGCAATACTATCTTTGGTTTTTAACAAAAAATATGTAAGCGCTTATAATTCGAAATGCAAAAAAATATTATTTTATAGAGTGTATAAATTTCTTGATATTATTTTTAAGTAATGACCTAGTATAGAATAAAAAGAGAATAAAATTGTTGTAATTAAGAAAGTTGGTTTAATATAGGTGTATAATCATTGAAAATGAATTGGAAGATAGGGAAGCGAATATAGTGAGATTTTGGTATATAAGGGGTGACTGATTTTTTTACGACATGCTAATACATAGGATAAGACAATGATTAAGGAAGCATATAATCTTAAATAATTGTGCAATCAAAAAAAGTACACCTCCACTAAAAAGTGAAGGTATACTTTTATTTTAAACATGGACCTTTGTGTCCTGAATGTTTGGTATGAAATATATTAGTCTACTACTTCTACATTTAAATCTACATCGATATTACCGCGTGTGGCTTTTGAATATGGACAAAAGTCATGTGCATCTTGTAGGTATTTTTCTGCATCCTCTTGAGATAATACACTTTTTACTTTAGCGTCAATAGATACACTTAATTTAGGACTCTCTGCATCTGGATCATCCTCTAAACGTACAGTTAAAGTAACTTCTGGTTCTGCACCTCTTACTTTATTCTGTTTTAAAATTAAATCAAATGCACCGTTAAAGCATGAAGCGTAGCCCGCTGCAAATAATTGCTCAGGATTTGTACCTTTTTCTGCATCAGCTTGAGCTGGTGGGATAACTGCAACATCAATTGCTTTATCATCAGTTTGAACGTGGCCATTTCTACCACCTGTATTTGTCGCTTTCGTTTCATAGTTCACTGCCATTTTATTACCTCCTAAAAGACTTAATAATATTCTTTACCCTTAGAAAAATTTTTAAATCATATAAATAAGTATTAATATATAATAAATTCAATTAAGCACATAAGCTATTTAATGATTGTGTTATTTTCGAAAATTGTTATACAATCATTTTAATCATTAAAATAAAGGACGTAATCATTATGACTAAAGTAGATATAGCAGTAACGATAGCACCAACAGAAGGTCTATCACAGTCTACCATTGATGACTTAGTACAATATCAAGATGCAATACAAATTATTGAATTAAGAATAGATCAATGGCGTAACTTTGATAAAACACATTTAGCAGGGGTATTAGATCATCTCTATCGATTACATTTAGGAAAAAAAGTTTTAGTTACTTATCGCACAGCGTCACAAGGTGGGGAAGGCGTTCTCTCATACGAAGATTACCTACACACGTTGAGTGAAATAGCTACTATGAAATGTATAGATATGTTAGATATTGAATTTGATAAGATGAAAGACACACAACCATTGCAAAATTTGATTAATCAAGCTCATAATAATCAAATAAAAGTGGTATTGTCACATCACAATTTCAAAAAAACGCCGACTTTAGAAGATTTAAAACATCTTTATTTTAAAATGCATCAGCTAGAGCCAGATTATTTAAAAGTTGCGGTCATGCCACACGATAAACAGGATGTCCTTAAGTTATTAGAAGCAATGGCAGAAACAGCTGATGCTGTATCTCAAAAAGTGGTAGGTATTGCAATGTCTAAGCTGGGTATTGTGTCTAGAACTGCACAAGGTTTATTTGGGGGATCAATTTCATATGGTTGTTTGGATAGTCCTAAAGCACCTGGTCAAATACACGTGCGTATGTTGCAACAACAATTGGACATATATGAGTAATTTGAAAATCATAGGCTCCTGATTTATAATTGAAAATAGTTATCATTAACGAAAGGACGATACTATTATGGAATTACAAGATGCGATAGCGCAACGGAGAAGTGTAAAAAACTTCAAACGAGATATGACCATAGATGATAATGCTTTATACAAAGCAATTAAACAAGCAACTGATGCACCCAATCATGGTCATAGAGAGCCATGGAGAGTAGTCCACATCGCTAAAGATAGATTAGGGGATATGAGCAAATTACTTACCAAAATAGCATTCGCAGAGCAACCGAAAAAGCAAGCAGATCATTATCAGGTCGTTACAAATCTAGGTGGCATGTTGGCTTTGATTTTAAAAGAAGATACCAAACAACTAGATAGTTTAGAAAACAATATGGCGTTTGGTGCTTTTACTCAAAATCTTATGTTGTTATTGCACGAAGTGAATATTGGTAGCTGTTGGAAAACACCACCATATATTTTTGACCCGAACATTGAGGCATTATTTGATGTGAAAGAAGATGAACGTTTAGTAGGCTTTCTATATTTAACGGACTTAGAAGATGAAATGCCTTATAAAAAACGCCATACAGAAAATATCATTAAAAAATTTTGACAATATACAATAAATTAATATTAATAAGATATAAAAAAGGTAGGTGCTCAGTTAAAGATGCACCTACCTTTTTAAGGAAAAATAGCTATGACTTACTATTTAAATGTTTCTTCTAAAAATGATTCAACTTGTTCTGGAGATTTTGCATTAGCTGAATGTAAATGAGCAAGTTTTTCACCATTTTTAAATACTAACAAACTAGGGATACCCATAACGTCATTGTCAGCTGCTACATCTTCTAGTTCGTCTCTATTGACGGTAAACCATTGATAGTCATTATATTTTTCAGTAATTGGATCGATCCACATATCCATTGCTTTACAGTCTGGACACCAGCCTGCTTCGAATTTAATGATGACTGGTTTATCGCTTTGTACGGTCTCTTTAAAATAATCAGTTGTATTAATTGATTGCATCGTAATAACTCCTTTATTTACTTATTATGAACCATATTATAGACGACTTTTAACTATTATAAAAAAAATCAGCTTGATATTTAGAGCGTTTTGCTAATAAATTTGATATATTAGTGTTAACTAGACATAGGAGGTACAGAATCATGATAAAATTTTACCAGTATCCTAATTGTACAACTTGTAAAAAGGCCGCTAAATTTTTACAAGCATATGGTGTGAGCTTTGAACCAATTGATATTGTACAACACACACCTACTAAAAGTGAGTTTAAAGATATTATAGAAGCAACAGATATTGAAATTAATAAACTTTTTAATACACACGGGGCAAAATACCGTGAACTAGGTTTGAAAGACAAACTTAAAGATTTAACAGATGATGAGAAATTAGATTTATTGTCACAAAATGGTATGTTGATTAAACGACCATTGGCGGTTTCTGGAGAAAAAGTGACTGTTGGGTTTAAAGAAGACGAATATAAAGAAACTTGGTTGTAAAAAGTAATGCTAGAGATAGTAAAAACTTGTCAAAGTAACTAAGTATTTAATCAATTTAAGAAAACGCTTTATCCTTTCGTGCTAAATCCTTTGAATTTGTGATTATATTCAAGGAAATAGTTGCTTGAAGGCTATTCGTGTGGCATCATTAAACATGTAAAATCATTTAGGAGGGGATTCTCGTGGCAGTACCGAGTGAATTAAAATATTCTAAAGAGCATGAATGGGTTAAAATTGAAGGTAACACAGTAACAATTGGAATAACTGAATATGCGCAAGGTGAATTAGGCGATATCGTATTCGTTGAGTTACCGGAAGTTGACGATGAAATTAATGAAGGAGACACTTTTGGTAGTGTTGAATCCGTAAAAACAGTTTCAGAATTATATGCACCAGTATCTGGCAAAGTTATCGAAGCTAATGAAGCATTAGAAGATAGCCCAGAATTCGTAAATGAATCACCATTTGATAAAGCTTGGATGGTTAAAGTTGAATTAAGTGACCAAAGTCAATTAGATGAATTATTATCAGCTGAGCAATACTCTGAAATGATTGGCGAATAAAATATTTGAACTCCACGATATAACATATCTTGGAGTTTTTCTTTTATATAAGTTAATGATGTTAAGATACGCATGTGTAATATAAATAGTTTGTAAAGCATACTTGTTAATATATGTATTAAAGGTGCGTTGAAAGCCTTTAGATGACAAAAAGTTGTTTTGATAATAAGATGAAATTAGGAATATGTAAATTATGTTTATAAACTTAAGCTATCGTGAAAAACTAAATAGAAAGCATTAACTATCAACTTTTAGAGGGTGGATGTCATGACGTTACTAAACCAAGTGATTGTTGTCGAAGGAAAATCAGACAAAAAGCGGGTAAAGCAAGTGATTGATCAGCCGATAGATATCATATGTACAAACGGTACTATGGGCGTCGGAAAACTAGACGAAATGATAGAATCTTTGTATGATAAACAAGTATTTATTCTCGTTGATTCAGATCGTGAAGGCGAGAAAATACGTAAATGGTTCAAACGATATTTAAGTGAAAGTAGACATATAAGAATAGATAAACAATATTGCGAAGTTGCTCGGTGTCCAAAACCATATTTATCTAGAGTGTTAAGTAAGCATGGTTTTGCTGTAAAAGATGAAGAAAAAGTAGCAAAAGCAAAATTGGATTATATAGCTGAAAGGGTAAGTTTATTGACATGAATGTAATAAAGGAAGAACATGTAGATATACATGAACATGATGAAAAAGAAAAACATCTCATATTTGGTTATACACCGACGTGTGGGACATGTAAGATATCTGAACGTATGTTAGATATCGCAAATGAAATTTTAAAATTACCAGTAACAAAAATAGATTTGAATTTTCATCCAGATTTTAGCCAAATAAATGAAATACAATCTGTGCCAGTACTTATGGTCATGTCGAAAGGGAAAGAACAAAAAAGAATCTATGCCTTTCAATCAGTACCTTATTTGTTAGAAAATTTGAAATAGTTATTGACGAAACATTAGTGCGATGGTAGGATTAAAAATAATTAAATAATGAAACTCTTATCACGAGAGGTGGAGGGATGTGCCCTTTGAAGCCCGGCAACCGTCTGTAACAGAAATGGTGCCAAGTCACATAAAGTTACTTTAACTTTAGAGATGAGAGAAGCGATTAATGCTTTCTCTATTCTTAAGTGAACAAAGGGAAAGCATTTTTTAATTGATAGAGCAATAATTTAGGAGGCAACTGTGATGATTGAGTTAAATCAAATAGTCAAAAGGTACAAGACGAAAAAACAGGACGTACTAGCAGTAGATCATGTTGATTTAAGTATTCAATCAGGCTCAATTTTTGGTGTAGTTGGATTTTCTGGAGCAGGAAAAAGTACATTAATTAGACTTTTAAATAACCTAGAACAACCGACTTCAGGTGACGTTATCATTGATGGAGATACAATTGGTAAGTTATCTAAATCAGAGTTAAGACAAAAACGTCAAAAAGTGAGTATGATTTTTCAACATTTTAATTTACTATGGTCACGAACTGTATTAAATAATATTACTTTTCCTTTAGAGATAGCTGGTGTATCGCGTCGTGAAGCGAAACAAAGAGCGTTAGATTTAGTGGAACTCGTAGGGCTAAAAGGTAGAGAACATGCTTATCCATCAGAACTATCGGGTGGTCAGAAACAACGTGTAGGTATTGCACGCGCATTAGCAAATGAACCGACCGTGTTACTTTGCGATGAAGCAACGAGTGCACTAGATCCCCAGACAACAGATGAAATATTAGAACTGTTATTGAAAATTAAAGAAGAAAGAAATTTAACGATTGTAATTATTACACATGAAATGCATGTCATCAGACGTATATGTGATGAGGTTGCGGTAATGGAAAATGGTCGTGTTATAGAGCAAGGTCAAGTTTCAAGCGTATTTGAGAATCCGCAACATGCAGTTACAAAACGTTTTGTTAAAGATGATTTGGATGATGAGTTTGATGAATCTATTACAGATCTTGTACCATTAAATGCAAATGATTATATCGTGCGTTTGAATTTTACAGGTAAAAATACTACGGAACCATTAGTATCCTATATCACAAAGACACACAACATTGATGTTAACATTTTGGAAGCGAATATCAAGCACACCAAAGATGGATCAATTGGGTTTTTGGCGGTACATATTCCGAATGTAAATTCAGAAAAGTTCGAAAAATTCATAAATGATTTAGAAGCGCAGCATGTTTCAGTGGAGGTGTTAAAGCATGGGTAATTCATTTAGTGACATTCTCCAAGAGATGATTACAATGCCAAATGTGAGTTGGAGTGAAGTTTGGTTAGCCACTTATGAAACATTATATATGACTGTGATTGCGACAATATTTTCATGTATATTTGGTCTTATACTTGGTGTGCTACTGTTCTTATCAGCGAAGAGTAAATCATCGGTAGCAAGAGTGTTTTATAGTATCGTTTCATTTGTAGTCAATTTATTTAGAGCTATTCCATTTATTATTTTAATCCTTTTATTAATACCATTTACAAGTTTAATATTAGGTACAATAAGCGGTCCGACTGGTGCACTACCAGCGTTAATTATTGGTGCAGCACCATTCTATGCCAGACTTGTAGAAATTGCCTTTAAAGAAATTGATAAGGGTGTAATTGAGGCAGCTTGGTCAATGGGGGCAAATACCTGGACGATTGTGAAGAAAGTACTTTTACCAGAAGCTATGCCAGCACTAATTTCTGGAATCACCGTTACAGCAATTGCTTTAGTTGGTTCTACGGCAATAGCAGGTGTAATTGGTGCAGGGGGCTTAGGTAACCTTGCTTACTTAACTGGATTTACACGAAATCAAAATGACGTTATTTTAGTATCTACAATTTTAATATTAATCATTGTGTTCATCATTCAATTTATTGGTGACTGGGCTACAAACAAAGTTGATAAACGATAAACTTTAAAGGAGGACTTTAATATAATGAAAAAATTATTCAGTTTAGCTTCAGTATTAGTTTTAGCATTAGTTTTAGCAGCCTGTGGTAATGGCGGTGGTGGAAAAGATAAGACCATTACAGTTGGAGCTTCTCCTGCACCACATGCTGAAATATTAGAAAAGGCTAAACCATTATTGAAAGATAAAGGCTATGATTTGAAAATTAAAACTATTAACGACTATACAACGCCTAATAAGTTGTTAAATAAAGGTGAACTTGACGCAAACTTCTTTCAACATACACCTTATTTGAAAACAGATAAAAAAGATAAAGGCTATAAAATTGAATCTGCAGGTAATGTTCATTTAGAACCAATGGCAGTTTATTCAAAAAAATATAAAAAGTTAACAGATTTACCAAAAGGTGCGACAGTTTATGTTTCAAACAATCCAGCTGAAGAAGGCCGTTTCTTAAAATTCTTTGAAGATGCAGGATTAATTAAACTTAAAAAAGGTGTAAAACCTGAAAATGCAACATTTAAAGATATCGCTGAAAACAAAAAAGATATTAAATTTAATAATAAACAATCTGCAGAATACTTACCTAAGATTTATCAAAATGAAAAAGCAGATGCCGTAATTATTAACTCTAACTTTGCTATCGACCAAAAATTAAGTCCTAAGAAAGATTCAATTGTAGTGGAGAAAGCGAAAAACAATCCTTATGCTAACTTAATTGCAGTAAAAGATGGACAAAAAGATGACAAAAAAATTAAAGCGCTAATGGATGTTCTACAATCTAAAGAGATTAAAGACTACATTAATGATAAATATGATGGCGCCGTTGTACCAGCAAAATAATAGCGAATGAATCACAAACACCTCTTAACGATATCAGTTGAGAGGTGTTTTTTTGTAAAAGTGTTTAAAATGTATATTGAAAACTGCGTAATAATAGATGACTCAATAATCACTTGTTACATGTTGTATATTATAAATGTAGCGTTACACTTACAAAGTTTGAGAGCACATGACTTTAATTAAAGATATTAGTTTAACTTAATAAGAGGTGAATTTTTATGATAGAAAAAATTGACAGCATCAAAGAAGCACCGTTCAGTCTGTTATTATTAGCAGATCCTTCAAAAGAATTCATTTTAGAGCATCTTAGAAAAGGAGAATGTTTTGTATTTAAGGAGAATATGGAAATTATAGGATGCTATATATTAAGAGAAGTAAGCATGGAATCTGTGGAAATCGTTAATATAGCAGTTGCTGAAAGTAAGCAAAACTTAGGCATTGGTAAGAAACTATTAGCCAATGCTTGTGATTATGCAAAAGAAAAAGGTTATATAGAAATTTGTGTAGGAACGGGAAATTCAAGTGTGCAACCACTTTTATTTTATCAAAAATCAGGTTTTAGAATTACGAGTATAGATTTTGGCTTCTTTGAAAGGAATTATGAAGATCCAATATATGAACATGGTATTTTATGTCGGGATATGATTTGTTTATCAAAGCGATTATAAGTAGTGATGAACATTGAATACTAGTTAAAGAGAAATATATTTACGATTCAAGTCCAAGTCGTATTTGTTTTTGCAGTTTAATGAAAAAACCACCTCAATTAAAAGGTGGTAATTTATGAATGCGCAATGCATACATAACATGCATTTTTATAATTCAAGCGCTGGTCAAAGGATAATTTTTGTGTTATTTGAATTTGTTGTGATAGTAGTATATCCATTTTAAAAAGCTTGAAGAACTATAATACCGTCTTGCTGTATAAAACAACTAGAAAGTATAAGCAACTTTGAAGTCAGAAAAATTAAAAATATAATCGTTTGCGTATAGTGCTCAATTATTTCAGAAAATTAATTGAATGAATAGAAGAACATTTGAAATAAAGGTCTTGGATGTCACTGATTTTAAAGAAATCACATTCAGCAAAAATACCTAGTATTACTTTTTCAAAGTCTGAGGTATCTAAATCACTTATGGATGATATGTGGTTATTTAAAGTATTAGAAAACACAACCTGGCTGTTAAAATAATCTATATTTGAGATGTTTTTTACAGCATGGATATAAGTATCTTTATATAAGTCAATACGATTGTCATTAATAAAAGTTATTGTAGCTAATTTTACCATATGTCACACCACCTAAATGTTATTAATGATAAGTATAACATTTAGGTGGTGTGATTTTGTAATTGAAGCTATCGGTATATATAATCAAGCTATTTAAGGAGTGCTATGATGTTTACTATGAAAAGTTGATATAGTTTATTTAAATATTTATAAGTGGATATGGCCCTTGGCATAATAATATCTGCGATTTTTAGGGTTTACAAAAATAGGAGCTAGCGTTAATAGGCCTATCTTTCCGCTCAGCATTACTATAATAATTATAATTTTGGTTATAGTGCCATATTCCGTTGTAAAATCCATACTTAATCCAACAGTTCCAAATGCAGAAATAACTTCAAATAACACTTTTACAAATAGTGTGTCAGCATTTAAAAGACTCAAAATGAAAGTCGTAGCTAGTACATAAATAAATGATAATAAAAATATTGTTAATGCGTTACGTATTGTTTTTTCCGAAATAGTTCTATGGAACAGTGAAGGACGCTCAACATTTCGTAAGCTACTGAATAAAAATACAAGTATTACAGCGAAAGTAGTTACTTTTATACCACCAGCAGCACTTAATGGCGCGCCACCTATGAACATTAGACCCATCATTAGAAGCGCTGTTGATGTGTGAATATCACCAATATCAACGCTATTGAATCCAGCAGTACGCGTAGTCACAGATTGGAAAAATGAAGCGCCTAGTTTTTCAATCAATGTCATACCATTTAAGGTATTATATTGTTCTAGAATAAAGAAAAATAGTGCACCAATAGTGATTAAGCCAAGCGTGGTTGCTAGAACTACTTTTGAATGTAAAGATAACTTTGCTAACTTTTTAGAATGAATTAAATCAATTAATACAAAATTACCAATTCCTCCCATTATTATTAATAGGGGAAGCACTGTCATTGTAATAGGATCCTTTGTGAAATCCATTAGATTGTTTTTGAAAAGTGCAAAACCAGCATTGTTAAATGCTGATACGGATGTGAACAAACTTACGAAAATACCTTTGCCAACACCGAATTTTGGTATATACGATAAACATAGTAATAACGCTCCAATAAATTCGGTAGATAAACTATAAATTAATAAATGGATAATTAATTTTACTACACCGCCAGGTTCATCAATATTCCAAGTTATCATGAGTAGGTGCCTATTTTTAATAGTTATTTTTTTATTTAAAAATATTAAGGTAAGTAAAGTAACGGTTACAATACCTAATCCACCAATTTGAATCAGTAAGAGGATGATAGATTCACCAAGCATATTAAATTGTGATGAAATGTCTATAGTAGACAAACCAGTTACTGTAAAAGCACTGGACGCAATAAATAAAGCATCTATAAAATCTAATGGCTTTTTCCCTGTATAGGGAAGATATAATAAAGCAGCACCAACTAATGTAGTTGATAAAAATAACAAAAGATAAAAATATATAGGTTTATTTATTTTATTCACGTATACAATCTCCTTATGGAACAATTATATTTTGGCTTTTCATTACTTAATAACTAGGAAACTTGATTATAACGTATGCTTTCACGTTAATTTTTTAGAGTTTATGTTAATAGATAATTATAATACGCTTTATTAAAATTTTTTCAATCTTTTTATAGTAATAAAATCAATAAATTTAACTGTCATTTATATCAATGAGAGTAATTGGAATTATATTACATCAGATATTTAAATTTATCGTTTCATGTTGTGGCATAAATTTTAAAAGTAGCTAAATTAAATTCTAACCAAACGATACCAATCATAAAAGAGACGATATAGAAATTGTAAAGCTATCCTAGTCATGATAGATCGAGCGCTTAATATAAAAAAGTACACCTCCATTTAAGTGGAAGTGTACTTTTTTAGTAAAACGATGCATAGCTTTACGATTTTAAAGTTGAATCAAGACGTAATCATATGTCATTGCTTAGCGTTGATCATGTTCGTCTTTGATATCGCCGACAATGTTTTCGAGTATGTTTTCCATAGTAATAATACCTAGGGGCTGCCCATTTTCATCTTCTATGAGTGCGATATGAATTTGGTTGCTCTTCATTTGCTCGAGTACTTGATGATATTTGGTATTGAGACGTATTTTAAGGATATCATGGGTAATGCTTTTTATTGAAGTAACACTGTCGTTTAGCAAATCTTTGGCGTGGATATAACCAATGATATTTGTGTTATTTTCCTTATATACAGGAAATCGAGTATAATGCGCATGACTGATATAAGATTTCGTCTCGCTAATTGACTTGTCTATATTAATTAGCGAAGCATCCTTGATAGGTATATAGCCATCTTGGATAGTCATTTCATCAAAGGCAAATGCACGATTGATATGCGTTAATTCATTCTCAGAAATTTCGCCGCCTTCATGGCTTTCTTTAATAAGTAACTTTAGTTCTTCTTCAGAATGATAAAGTTCACTTTCCTTAGAAGGTTGCATACCGAACAATTTTAAAATTAAGCGTGCCGAACCGTTGAGTATAAATATAAATGGATAAAATAATTTAGAAAACATAATAATAGGTTTAGCAATTAATAAAGTAAGTTGTTCAGCTTTTTGAATGGCAATCGTCTTAGGCGCCATTTCACCAATTACAACATGCAAGTAAGTGGCAATGATAAAGGCACTAATAAGTGTGAAAATATGGATCATAGTTTCAGACAAGCCTAAGCTACTGAAAAGAGGGTGCAATAAGAACTCAAAGGTTGATTCTCCAACCATACCTATACCTAAAGCAGTGATTGTAATACCTAATTGACAAGCCGCCAAATACTCATCTAAATGCGTGACAACTTTTTGAGCTGCAAGCGCATTTTTATTATTTCCATTGGCCAGTGTATTAATTCTCGATGTTCGCACTTTGACTATTGCGAATTCTGTGGCAACAAAGAAAGCGGTAAGTGCTAATAGAATGATAAATGTAATTAAACTAATAAAGGTTCCCAAAAATTAATTAATTCCTCCGATATAATAAATCTTCAATCTTTAAAAGATTGAAGATTTATTATATAAAAATATATGAATGATTGCTACTGTAACGAATTACACTTTATCTCGTTAAAAATGAAAATCCACAATATATGTTAAAAATAAGGATGAGATAAAAGAAATTAACTAATCTACATTGTAAAATATATGAGTGATTTATATAAATATTAATGACCAGTTTCGTTAATATGACCTAACTTATAACTAATGAAAAATCCTATAATTAATGTTAGTGCTGAAATAAACCACATGAATATAGAAGTAGGTAATCCAGGAAATACTGCATAGAGTGAACCTACCACAAATCCAATAATTAAGGCGTAGGTTAAAGATGTATGATAGTTTAAGAAATATTGTATTGCTTTACTAGATAATAAGAAACCAGCGATAATACCAAGTCCAACTGTTAATAATATGGGCACGGCATTGAAATTGAATGATAAAAATTCTGAAATTGCATACATAATTGTGCCATAAGCTCCAAATACTAGTAGCATAAATGAACCTGAAATACCTGGTAATAACATTGCACTTGAAGCGCAAACTCCAGCGATAAAATATTTAATAAAAAGACTTGTAGAAAATGTTAGCGTTTCACCTGCATGTTTATTACCATTATTTAATAAAGTAATCACTACAATAACGACAATACCCAATACTACTAGCATATAATGCTTAGCTGTAAAAGTTTGTTTGAAGCGTGAAGTTTTTAATAAATATGGAATAATACCTAAAATAAGTCCAACAAAAAAGAATAACGTTGGGATAGGGTGTGTATTTAATAAAAAGTTAATCAACTTACTTAATGAACCAATAGCGATTAACATTCCAAGTACAATGGGAATTAAAAACTTTAAACTTTCCCAAAAACGTTTAGAGAAAATACCACTGATAGAACGTATGAAATCATTATATATGCCTAGCAAAAGGGCGATCGTACCACCACTAACACCAGGAACTAAATCTGAGGTCCCCATAGCGAATCCACGCCATAAATTAGACCATTTAATCTTCGACATATTTATCTCCTTTCTATATAAATTGTATAAATGATATTATCATAAAATTTAAGTATTACAATATTAAAGTGAGTTATTAAACGTAATATATGACTTTAACATGCATTCTATTGTAACAATGACTATACATAGCGAATATTATTGAGAACATCATATCTTAAATTATCAGTTACGAAAATCTTAGTATTGTTATCGAAAATGATTATGTTTTAATAACTATTTTAATTTAGCGCTTGAAAAGGTTTATATTCAAATATAACTACGTTATAATTAGAGGATGTAATTTAGTTTTAGTCTTTTGACTGTAGATTAAAATTATTATAAACTAGTAAAGAAAAACATATCATATATTACGGAGGGAATATGTATGCCATCAACATTAGAAATTAAAGACCTACATGTGTCTATTGAAGATAAAGAGATTCTAAAAGGTGTTAATTTAACAATTAACACGGATGAAATCCATGCAGTTATGGGGCCTAACGGTACAGGTAAATCAACATTATCATCTGCGATTATGGGACACCCTAGCTATGAAGTAACACAAGGTGAAGTATTATTAGACGGCGTTAACATTTTAGAATTAGAAGTTGACGAACGTGCAAAAGCTGGATTGTTCTTAGCAATGCAATATCCATCAGAAATTACAGGCGTTACAAATGCAGAATTCATGCGTTCAGCAATAAATGCGAAACGTGAAGAAGGCGATGAAATAAATTTAATGCAATTCATCAAAAAATTAGATAAAGAGATGGGTTATTTAGATATAGATGAAAATATGGCGCAACGTTATTTAAATGAAGGTTTCTCAGGTGGAGAGAAAAAACGTAATGAAATCTTACAATTAATGATGTTAGAACCAAAATTCGCTATTTTAGATGAAATTGACTCTGGTCTAGATATTGATGCTTTAAAAGTAGTTTCTAAAGGTATCAATAAAATGCGTGGAGAAGCGTTTGGTGCATTAATCATCACTCACTATCAACGTTTATTAGACTATATTACACCAGATCACGTACATGTAATGTTCGGTGGTAAAGTAGTAACTTCAGGAGGACCTGAATTAGCTAAACGTCTTGAAGAAGAAGGTTATGAATGGGTTAAAGAAGAGTTCGGTGCTACAGAATAAGTCTCAACTCATATGTAAATATTAATTTAGATGAAGATTTAAGGTTTGATTTAGATACTATAAACGAATCATACAATCATCAAATGGGAGGAAAAAAGTATGACGACTGAAACTTTGAACATTTCTGAAGCGCAACTAGTTGAATATTCACAAGCCCATAATGAGCCTGCTTGGATGACAGAATTACGTAAAGAAGCGTTGAAATTAACTGAAACTTTAGAAATGCCAAAACCAGATAAAACAAAAATAAATAAATGGGATTTTGACTCATTTAAACAACATGAAACGACAGGAGAAGTTTTCAATGCATTAGATGAATTGCCTGAAGCGGTAAAAGAAATCATTGATATTAAAAATTCTGAAAATTTAATTATACAACATAATAATACGCTTGCATTTACTAAGGTTTCAGAATCAGCAAGCAATGATGGTGTTATTGTTGAAGGTTTATCAGAAGCACTAGTGAATCATCCAGATTTAGTAAAACAACATTTAATGAATGAAACAGTGACTGTAGATGAACATCGCTTAACAGCATTACACACAGCACTTATCAATGGTGGTATTTTTGTATATGTTCCTAAAAATGTAGTTGTAGAACATCCAATTCAATATGTTGTATTACATGATGATGCTGATGCTAGTTTTTATAATCATGTGATTATTACGACTGAAGAAAGTGCAGAAGTCACATATGTAGAAAACTACTTATCAAATGCTGCTAGTGAAGCTGGGCAACTTAATATTATTTCAGAAGTCAATGCAGGTGCAAACTCAAAAATCACTTACGGTTCAGTAGATTACTTAGATAAAGGATTTACTGGTCATATTATTCGCCGTGGTGTCACAGCAGAAGATGCAACGATTAATTGGGCTTTAGGTCTAATGAATGAAGGTAGTCAAATTATTGATAATACTACGAATTTAATTGGCGACCGCTCTGAGAGTGCATTGAAATCTGTAGTAGTTGGTACTGGAGATCAAAAAATTAATTTAACTTCTAAGATTGTACAATATGGTAAAGAAACTAATGGCTATATTTTAAAACATGGTGTAATGCGTGAACATGCATCTACTGTCTTTAATGGAATTGGATATATTAAGCACGGTGGCACGAAATCTGTGGCTAACCAAGAGTCTCGTGTATTAATGCTTTCAGAGCACGCACGTGGAGATGCTAACCCAATATTATTAATTGATGAAGATGATGTAGAAGCAGGACATGCAGCATCAGTTGGTCGTGTAGATCCTGAACAATTATACTACCTTATGAGTCGCGGTATTTCTCAACAAGAGGCAGAACGTTTAGTTATTCATGGTTTCTTAGACCCAGTAGTACGTGAATTACCAATTGAAGATGTAAAACGACAATTAAGTGAAGTCATCGAACTTAAAGTTAATAAATAAACAGTAATCAACCATAGAAGTTAAACTCAAGACAATAGTACTAAAGTGCTAGGAACGGCCAAAGCAACCATTTATAGTGCTTATTATAGATGGTGCTACAGCATGTTCCTATCATATACTAAGGTCTGATTATAGATTCTTAATTTAGAAAGGTCTGTGGATAATTTGACCGAATTATTAAATGTTAATGAAATTATAAAAGACTTTCCAATTCTTAATCAACAAGTTAATGGCAACAGACTGGCATATTTAGATTCTACAGCGACGAGTCAAACGCCAGTACAAGTGATTGATGCGATTGATGATTACTATAAACGTTATAATTCTAATGTTCATCGTGGTGTTCATACACTTGGCTCTTTAGCTACTGATGGTTACGAAAGCGCCCGTGAAACAGTTAGACGTTTTATTAATGCAAAATATTTTGAAGAAATTATATTTACGCGTGGTACAACTGCAAGTATTAATATTGTTGCGCATAGTTATGGTGATGCTCACATTTCTGAAGGCGATGAAATTGTCGTTACTGAAATGGAACATCATGCGAATATTGTGCCTTGGCAACAATTAGCCAAACGAAAAAATGCAGAATTGAAATTTATTCCTATGACTGAAGATGGAGAATTAAATATCGAGGATGTAAAAGCAACAATAAATGATAACACTAAAATTGTTGCAATCACTCATGTATCTAATGTGCTTGGAACGGTAAATGATATCAAGGCAATTACTGAAGTAGCACACGCACATGGCGCGATTATAAGTGTAGATGGTGCACAAGCTGCCCCTCATATGGACTTAGATATGCAAGACCTAGACGTGGATTTCTATAGTTTTAGTGGTCATAAAATGCTTGGTCCAACAGGTATCGGTGTGTTATATGGTAAACGTCGTTTATTGAAAAACATGGAGCCTATTGAATTTGGCGGTGACATGATTGATTTTGTAGGGAAATATGATGCTTCTTGGGCTGACTTACCTACAAAATTTGAAGCCGGTACACCTTTAATCGCACAAGCAATCGGTTTAGCAGAAGCAATAAAATATCTTGAAAGTTTAGGGTTCGATGCCATTCATCAACATGAAACGATGTTGACACAATATGCTTACGACAAAATGTCTGAAATAGAAGGTATTGAAATATATGGACCTTCTAAAGAACGTCGTGCTGGCGTGATTACGTTTAACATGACTGATGTTCATGCGCATGACGTTGCTACAGCAGTAGATACAGAAGGTGTAGCTGTCAGAGCAGGTCATCATTGTGCACAGCCTCTTATGAAATGGTTGAATCAATCTTCAACAGCACGTGCGAGTTTCTATATATACAACACTAAAGAAGATATTGACCAAATGGTTGAAGCCTTGAAACAAACGAAGGAGTTTTTCTCATATGAATTTTAATAATTTAAATCAGTTGTATCGTTCAGTTATTATGGATCATTATAAAAGCCCGAGAAACAAAGGCACATTAGATAATGGTTCCATGACTGTAGACATGAACAATCCAACATGTGGGGATCGTATTCATCTTACGTTTGATATAGAGGATGGTTTCATTAAAGATGCAAAATTTGATGGAGAAGGTTGCTCAATATCAATGTCTAGTGCTTCTATGATGACTGAAGCTGTTAAGGGTCATTCATTAGCTGAAGCTATGAAAATGAGCCAAGAGTTCACAAAAATGATGCTTGGTGAAGATTTCGAAATTACTGAAGAGATGGGCGACATAGAAGCACTACAAGGTGTATCTCAATTCCCAGCGAGAATCAAGTGTGCTACTTTAGCTTGGAAAGCTTTAGAAAAGGGTACAGTTGAAAAAGAAGGTAACACAGAAGATTAAGTGGAACTGATGCATTGACATCGTGTAATATTCCATTCAAACTAGTAGATACAACAGGGAACTAAATTTAAGAATAATTCAATATAAACAGACTTTCATTACAGTCATTGAAGGTAAAAATACAGTAAATGATCTTGCACACAAGTCGTTTTTAATATATAAAAGGAGTGATTGAAATGGCTAAAAAAGCACCTGATGTTGGAGATTATCAATATGGTTTCCACGATGAAGATGTTTCCATTTTTAGATCAGAACGTGGTTTGACGGAGAATATTGTCCGTGAAATCTCAAACATGAAAGAAGAACCTGAATGGATGCTTAACTATAGATTGAAATCATTAAAACAGTTCTATAAAATGCCGATGCCACAATGGGGCGGAGACTTATCAGAATTAGACTTTGATGATATCACTTATTATGTTAAACCTTCAGAAAATACAGAGCGTTCATGGGATGAAGTACCTGAAGAAATTAAACTTACGTTTGAAAAATTAGGTATACCGGAAGCAGAACAAAAGTATCTTGCTGGGGTTTCAGCGCAATATGAATCAGAAGTTGTTTACCATAACATGGAAAAAGAACTAGAAGATAAAGGTATTATTTTTAAAGATACAGACAGTGCGTTAAGAGAAAATGAAGAATTATTTAGAAAGTATTTCTCAACTGTAGTACCTGCTGCAGATAACAAATTCTCAGCATTAAACTCAGCTGTATGGTCTGGTGGTTCATTCATTTATATTCCTAAGAATGTTAAGTTAGACACACCATTACAAGCATATTTCCGTATTAACTCTGAAAACATGGGTCAATTTGAACGTACATTAATCATTGCTGACGAAGGCGCTTCAGTAAACTATGTAGAAGGTTGTACTGCACCAGTTTACACAACAAGCTCGTTACATTCAGCTGTTGTTGAAATTATCGTACACAAAGATGCACACGTACGTTATACAACAATTCAAAACTGGGCGAACAACGTTTATAACTTAGTTACTAAACGTACATTAGTATACGAAAATGGTAATATGGAATGGGTTGATGGTAACCTTGGTTCTAAATTAACTATGAAATATCCTAACTGTGTACTTATGGGTGAAGGTGCTAAAGGTAGCACATTGTCTATCGCATTCGCTGGTAAAGGCCAAGTACAAGATGCCGGTGCGAAAATGATTCACAAAGCGCCAAACACATCATCAACAATTGTGTCTAAATCTATTTCTAAAGATGGCGGTAAAGTTGTTTACCGTGGTATCGTGCACTTTGGACGTAAAGCGAAAGGCGCACGTTCAAACATTGAATGTGATACGTTAATCTTAGATAACGAATCTACTTCAGATACGATTCCTTATAATGAGGTATTTAATGATAATATTTCATTAGAGCATGAAGCGAAAGTATCTAAAGTTTCAGAAGAACAATTATTCTATCTAATGAGCCGTGGTATTTCTGAAGAAGAAGCTACTGAAATGATTGTAATGGGCTTCATTGAACCATTCACAAAAGAGCTTCCTATGGAATATGCTGTTGAAATGAACCGTTTGATTAAGTTCGAAATGGAAGGCAGTATCGGTTAGTTTTATAGATTGAAATCTAAAGCTTTCAAATAAATAAAAGCACATGCAATACGATTTTGATAACACTTATGATTGAATGTTATCGGAAACTGTATTGTATTGTGCTTTTTTTATGTTATTCAATTAACTTTTATTGCGTTCATCCAGTTTATTAGCTATGACTTTCAAACATTTTCTAACCTGTATAGATGAAGTGTCCTTAGGTAATTTGTGAGAAAAAATAATGCCGTCTTCTGTTTTGACTGTATAATTAATATTTCTAATGCCTACTTCGTAATCTAAAATTTGCATGTGTTTTATCGCTCCAACTTAATTTAATATTATGATGAAAATTCAAGATGTAAATACATATGGCATTATCAATACCCTCAATACATTAAGGTAAACTTAATTGAATTTCTTTTTAATGCGATGCAACCCAAAAAACTTGCATAATTAATCATCATATAAGGCTTAGTTAACGTAATTTAAAAAAATAAATGCGAAAATAGGATTAACATCATAAAGTGATAATGTTTACAACTTTGTATCTAAGGCGTTTATATAAATTAAAAGACGGGAATCATTTAATAATCTATCAATTTTTAAATACAGTTAATATTAAGGAGTTATGTATTTATGATTATTGTAATAATCATACTTTTATTTGCTTCTTTTTTCTTTTCTGGTAGTGAAACTGCGCTAACTACCGTGAATAGAATAAAGATACAAACAGAAGCTGATCAAGGAAATAACAAGGCAGCACAAGTTAATCAATTATTAACTAAACTGAGTACTGTGTTAACGACTATGCTTATTGGGAAGAATATATCAAAAGTTATTCTAGCAGCACTTGTAACGATTATAGCGATAAGGTCGGGTGTAAAGGTTGGAATACTTGCTGCCCTAATCACAGTGATCGTCATTGCGATATTAGAAGTAATTGCTAAATCATTTGCCGCGGCAAATCCTTATAAAACTTCACATTTAGTTTATGCACCTGTTTCTTTTTTGTTGTGGTTTTTATGCCTATGACTAAAGTACTTAACGTTATTGCAGGCATAGTTAATAATATTATAGATGGTAGGCAAGAGAATCATGATTTTTCAAAAGATGCACTTAGACACATGCTCGCAATTGCAGATAGAGAAGGTGCATTGAATGAAATGGAACGAGAACGCATTCAAGGTGTTATGAATTTTGAAAAGCTAAAAATTAAAGATATTAGTACAACGCCAAGAATTAATGTAACTGCGTTCCCTTCTAATATTTCATATGAAGAGGCATATGATGTGATTATCTCTAAACCTTATACGCGCTATCCTGTGTATGGAAACGATATGGATCATATTATTGGGGTTTTTCATTCGAAATATTTATTAGCATGGAGTAGAGAGACTTCGAACGATATTTTACAATACACGTCGGAGCCCTTGTTTGTGAATGAGCATAACAAGGCAGAATGGGTGTTAAGAAAAATGACAGTAGCACGTAAGCATTTAGCTATCGTATTAGATGAGTATGGAGGTACAGATGCAATAGTGTCACACGAAGACTTAATAGAAGAAATGTTAGGTATGGAAATAGAAGATGAGATGGATGAAGAGGAAAAAGAAAAGCTTAAACATCAAATGAAAGCATACAATAATAAATGATGAATATATTTATGTTATGAATATGAGATATGTTTTAAAAGGAGTGTATGACATGAAGTTATCAACACGAATCACTGATTTGTTAGGCATTGAATACCCAATAATACAAGCAGGGATGGCTGGTAGTACAACACCAGAATTAGTTGCAACAGTGAGTAACTCTGGCAGCTTAGGAACAATAGGTGCAGGCTACTTCAATTCTGAAAAACTTGAACAAGAAATCACACGTGTTCAAGCGTTAACAGATTTGCCGTTTGCAGTAAATTTATTTGTACCAAGTGAAAAATTATATATTCCAGAAAAAATTGAACACATGAATGCTTGGTTGAGACCGTATCGACGTGCGTTTAATTTAGAAGAACCTGTACTAAATATTAGTGAGGAACAGGTGTTTAATAAAGCAATTGATATTGTGATTGATAAAGGTGTGAAGATTGTTTCTTTTACGTTTGGCATTCCTAACCAAGCAGTTATAAAAAAATTGAAAGCGCACAATATTATTATAATAGGTACTGCGACTTCAGTTGAAGAAGCGATTGCGAATGAAAGTGCAAACATGGATGTAGTCATTGCACAAGGCAGTGAGGCAGGTGGGCATCGAGGTTCGTTTACCAGAACATCCAATAACCAAATGCCTTTAGTCGGTACGATGTCACTCGTTCCACAAATTGTTGATAATGTAAATATTCCGGTGATTGCTGCTGGTGGAATTATGGATGGAAGAGGCTTAGTAGCAGGATTAGTATTAGGCGCACAAGCTGTACAAATGGGCACCGGTTTCCTCACAACGGAAGAAAGTGCAGCTACTGAATTATATAAAAATGCTATCAAGCAAAGTTTAGAAACAGATACAGTCGTTACTAACGTCTTTAGTGGTAAACCAGCACGTGGTATTGATAATGAATTTATTCATAATATGGAAGGTTATAATGACGATATTCCAGATTATCCAATTCAAAATCAATTGACAAATGCTATTCGCAAAGCTGCAGCTAAAGAAGGGAATGCACAGTGGACGCATTTATGGAGTGGACAAAGTCCAAGATTAGCACAACGCCTTTCGGCAGCATTATTGATTGAAAAAGTTGTGAAAGAAGCTGAAAATATACTTCAGCAATAGCATATATAATGTCTTAAACAAAGCAAATTGAAATGAAATAACGTTTTAAATATATAATAAAATGGCTGCTAATACATGATGTAATTAGCGCCATTTTTATTAATATCTAATCATACATAATGAGAAGCCCAGTATTGATTTATAGAAAGTTATGAAAGCATAGTTCTATTTCTTTAAGTTAACGTAAATTGAATTTAATCTAGTGAATCCGATAAAACATCTGTGGTATCATTAATTTGGTGATAATATGATAAATATTGGATTAACAGGTTGGGGAGATCATGATACCTTATATGAAGATTTGCAACGTAAATCAGATAAGCTAATTACATATGCAAGTCATTTTCCTATAGTGGAATTAGATGCTACTTATTACGCAATTCAGCCTGAAAGAAATATAAAAAAATGGATAAGAGAAACACCTAAACGTTTTGAATTTATAGTTAAAATTCATCAAGCTCTAACATTACATGCAGACTATCATGATTACGCAGAAACACGCCAAGAATTATTTAATCAGTTTAAAGCTATGCTTCAACCGCTTCAAGAAGAAAGTAAGCTCGCAATGGTATTAGTACAATTTCCACCTTGGTTTGATTGCTCAGTGCAAAATATTACATATATCCGTTACGTCCGAGAACAATTAAAATCATTTCCTATCTGTGTAGAATTTAGACATCAATCATGGTTCAATGAAACATATAAAGAGGAAACATTAGCATTTTTAACACAGCAACAAATTATACATGCTGTTTGTGATGAACCACAGGCGGGTCAAGGCTCCGTACCGCTAGTTAATAGAATTACACACGATACTGCTTTTGTACGTTACCATGGACGCAATGTGCACGGATGGACGAAGAAAGATATGACTGATGAGGCGTGGAGAGATGTCAGATATCTTTATGACTATAGCCAGCAAGAATTAGAAGCTTTAGTAAACAAAGTGAAAGTATTAGAGCATAAAGCAAAAAAAATTTACGTTGTATTTAACAATAATTCCGGTGGACATGCAGCACAAAATGCCAAAACATATCAAAAGATATTGGGAATTGATTATAAAGGTTTAGCACCACAGCAATTAAAATTATTTTAGGAGCGATAAAATGTTAACTATAGTATTATTGATCATAATTGGTGGCTTATCAGCAATTATTGGGTCATTAGTAGGTATTGGCGGTGGAATCATCATCGTGCCTACGCTCGTTTATCTCGGCGTAGATAATGATTTACTCCAAGGCATTACACCACAAATAGCAATAGGAACGTCATCTGTAATATTAATTGTGACAGGTCTATCATCTACGTTAGGTTATTTGAAAACAAAGCAAGTCGATGTGAAAAATGGATCTATATTTTTAATTGGTTTGTTACCAGGGTCGCTCATTGGCTCAATACTAAGTCGTTATTTAACATTAGAATCATTTAACCTATATTTTGGTATATTTTTAATATTTGTAGCTATATTACTAATGATAAGAAACAAAATTAAACCATTGAAAGTTTTTGATAAACCCAAGTATCAACGTACATATGTCGATGGTAATGGGACAACCTATCACTATAGTGTACCACCTGTTATTGCATTTATAGCAACACTATTTATTGGTATTTTAACGGGATTATTTGGAATTGGTGGGGGAGCATTAATGACCCCATTAATGCTCATCGTATTTAGGTTCCCACCTCATGTTGCAGTTGGAACAAGTATGATGATGATATTCTTCTCAAGTGTGATGAGTTCGGTAGGTCATATAGCGCTCGGACATGTGGCGTGGATTTATTCTATCGTCTTAATCATAGCTAGTTATTTTGGTGCTAAAATAGGTGTGAAAGTTAACCATTCTATTCAATCATCTACAGTTGTAAATCTATTGCGTACAGTCATGTTGTTAATGGGTATATATTTAATAATAAAAGCATTTTTATAAGTATTAGAGGAGGGAATTAGAGATGGAGTTAACGATTTATCATACTAATGATATACACAGTCATCTACATGAATACGCACGTATTTCAGCTTATTTAGCTGAGGCAAGACCGAAGTTGGATCATCCCTCTCTTTATTTAGATATCGGCGACCATGTTGATTTATCTGCGCCAGTCACAGAGGCTACAATGGGTATTAAAAATGTAGAGTTGTTAAATCAAGCACAATGTGATCTTGCAACGATTGGTAACAATGAAGGCATGACGATTTCACATGATGCGCTAAATACGCTATACGATAAAGCAAATTTTCATGTAACATGTTCAAATGTTTTTGATGAACAGGGACGTTTACCCCGTAATATGTCACCTTCTTACATTAAAGAAATTGAAGGTGTGCGAATTTTATTTATTGCTGCTACAGCTCCGTTCACACCGTTTTACCGTGCTTTAGATTGGGTAGTAACCAATCCATTAGAAGCAATTAAGGATGAAGTGCAAGCCAATGAAGGCGCATATGATTTACTTATAATTATGAGTCATGTAGGTGTATTCTTTGATGAAAAATTATGTCAAGAGATTCCAGAGATTGACTTGATTTTAGGGAGTCACACACATCATTATTTTGAACAGGGTGAAATGAATAATGGTGTATTAATGGCTGCAGCGGGTAAATATGGTTACTTTTTAGGTGAAGTGACATTAGAAATTGAAAATAAAAGCGTTGTGAACAAAGTAGCTAAGTTGCATCCGGTTGAAACATTACCAGACTTTGAAACAAATTTTGAAGCTGAGGGCAAGGCGCTTTTAAGTGATGCTATTATCAATCGTCCTGTGAATTTACCTAGAAAGACGAATGTCATTTCACAAACGGCATATATGTTAGCTGAAAGTGTATTTGAATTTACTAATGCTGATTGTACAATTATTAACGCTGGCCTTATTGTTAAGGATGTTATTGCAGATGAAGTGACAGAATATGACATTCATCAAATGTTACCACATCCTATCAATGTCGTACGTATTAAACTGAACGGGCAAGAATTAAAAAATGTAATATTAAAAAGCCAAAAACAAGAATATATTAATGAACATGCGCAAGGATTAGGGTTTAGAGGTGATATCTTTGGAGGATATATTCTGTATAATTTAGGCTTTATTGAATCAGAATCAAAGTATTTTATAAACGGTGAAGAGATTGATGACGAAACTACATATATATTGGGAACTATAGATATGTATACCTTTGGTCGTTACTTTCCAACACTCAAAGACCAACCGACAGATTATTTAATGCCCGAGTTTTTAAGAGATATATTTAAAGAGAAATTACTAGAATATTAAATTATAACCGATTTACGTTTTAATTTAGTGAAAATTTCGTTATAATGAGTAGAGATTTCAAATCAGGAGGATTGTGCGGTTATGGCTACTAAAAATGAAGAAATTTTACGTAAACCAGATTGGCTGAAAATAAAGCTGAACACAAACGAAAACTACACTGGTCTTAAGAAAATGATGCGTGAAAAGAATTTACACACAGTTTGCGAAGAAGCAAAATGTCCGAATATACATGAATGTTGGGGAGAACGACGTACTGCTACTTTTATGATTTTAGGTGCAGTGTGTACACGTGCTTGTCGCTTTTGTGCAGTAAAGACTGGCTTGCCGAACGAATTAGATTTAGACGAACCAGAACGTGTAGCTGAATCTGTTGAATTAATGAACTTGAAACATGTTGTAATTACAGCAGTAGCACGTGATGATTTAAGAGATGCTGGTTCTAACGTATATGCAGAAACAGTACGTAAAGTACGTGAACGTAATCCGTTTACTTCAATTGAAATTTTACCTTCTGATATGGGTGGAGATTTTGAAGCTTTAGAAACGTTAATGGCTTCGAAACCAGATATACTTAACCACAATATCGAAACCGTACGCCGCTTAACGCCAAGAGTTCGTGCGCGAGCGACTTACGATCGTACATTAGAATTCTTAAGACGTTCAAAAGAATTACAACCAGATATTCCAACGAAATCTAGTTTGATGGTTGGATTAGGTGAGACACACGAAGAAATTTATGAAACAATGGATGACTTACGTGCAAATGATGTAGATATTTTAACAATTGGACAATATTTGCAACCTTCACGCAAACATTTAAAAGTTGAAAAATACTACACACCACTAGAATTTGGTAAATTAAGAAAAATAGCAATGGACAAAGGTTTTAAACATTGCCAAGCTGGACCTCTTGTACGTAGTTCATATCATGCTGATGAGCAAGTTAATGAAGCAGCAAAAGAGAGACAACGTTTAGGTGAAGAACAGTTGAATCAAGAGACAAATTTATAATAATTTAAGATAGAAATCAAAGACTTAGTTCAATAAAGAATTATGCTTCAATACAGCGTATTCTTGTGAGCTAAGTCTTTATTAGAAATATAATTCATATATGTCGTGAAATGTAATAGCACTTCTTAATACTACATTGATATGTGACATATTTAGATTAGGTGAATGAAATGATAAAAGTGAATGAACAATACTTTGAAATAATTGAAGATTATAGAGCATCATTTGACGAAGAAACATTTGCAAATCGTTATTCTGATATTTTAGATAAATATGATTTTATAGTAGGCGATTTTGGGTATGATCAATTAAGATTAAAAGGGTTTTATAATGATACAAATAAAAAAGCAGAATTAAGTAAACGATTTTCCACAATACAAGATTATCTGTTAGAGTATTGTAACTTTGGTTGCCCTTATTTTATTTTAAGACGTGTTTCTGAAAAGGAAGCAAAGCGTCATATAGATGATACACGTATAGCTGATGCTGAATTCGAAGAGAATAAGCTTCATGATGTGAAGATTCAGCCAAGTATACAACGAACGGACAAATAAAGAACCAAGTGTCATACATAGACGCTTGGTTCTTTATTAATATATTTGATATAAATGATTTATTGTTTTATTGAATGATTTCGTTAAGGTATTCAGTAATTTCGTTGCCTTCTTCTTCATTCACGCCAAGTATATGGGAAATATAACCTTCTTCTTCTAAATCATCAGTTCCTATAATACCAAACTTATTCGTTTGCATATTGAGGACAATAGATTTACCATAATGGCGGTTTGTTTGTACTAACATTAAATCATAGCGACTGTGCTCACCAACAAAACCAACAAATTGGACTTGTGCAGATTCATCATCGTCATATAGATACATATCAATCATGTTAAAACGCTCCTAATAATAGATTGTGATTTATAAAAAATAATTCGTTAAACATTGAATTTTACTAACCCAATAAAGTCTTAATATTTAGTATAACCATAAATGAATTCGACTGCAAAGGTATGGTATGATGACATTAATAGGGGTGAAAATAATGTATTTCGTGAATAAGAATCAATTAAATACAAAGTTAAATTACTTACAACAATTAATAACAGATTATCCTCAAAATAAAGATAATCATTATGCATTTGAACGTATTTCACAGATGTTTATAGAATCAGCTGTCGATATTGGCAATATGATTATTGATGCTTTTATATTAAGAGATCCTGGAAATTATAAGGATGTTATTGATATTTTAGAGTTAGAAAATGTAATTTCTAAAGAAACACAGGTGCAGATTAATCAAACGGTCGAAGTTAGAAAGCACTTTGTCCATTATTATGATGAATTAGACGTAAACAAATTAGTGCCACTCTTTGATGAATCTTTAGCATATTATCAGCAATACATTAAAGAAGTAACACAATTTTTAAAAAATGAAGATGTACCGATTACAGCATTTGGTAAAAAGGGAGAGTAAACAGAAATGAAAAATTATAAAGCTTATCTTATAGATTTAGATGGGACGTTATATAAAGGTAATGAAATTATCGATGGGGCAGCACAATTTATAGAATATTTGAATCAACAACAAATACCACACCTATATGTGACGAATAATTCAAGTAAAGAGCCTGAAGATGTAGCTTCAAAATTACATACAATGGGCATAGATGCAAAGCCTAATGAAGTCGTTACCTCAGCGCTTGCTACTGCAGAATATATAGCTGAGGAAGCGCCCGGCGCTTCAGTCTATATGTTAGGCGGTAGTGGCTTAGAAACAGCTTTAAAAGCCTATGGTTTAGAAATCAAAGATGATGAATTTGTAGACTATGTGGTTATTGGTTTAGATGAAGCGGTAACTTATGAAAAATTAGCAACTGCGACACTTGGTGTACGTAATGGTGCCAAATTTATTTCAACGAATCAAGACTTATCTATTCCTAAAGAACGTGGATTTTTACCTGGTAATGGCGCGATAACAAGTGTGGTGTCAGTGTCAACGGGTGTTCAACCTACATTTATAGGCAAACCGCAACCTATTATCATGAATAAGGCTCTAGAAACATTAGACATCGATCCATCTGCAGTAGCAATGGTTGGTGATTTGTATGATACTGACATTTTATCTGGGATTAATGTTAATATAGATACAATTCATGTCCAAACTGGCGTGACTACGAAAGAAGAAATTGAAGTGAAAGATGTACCTCCGACATACACGTTTAAAGATTTAAATGAAGTTATCAACGAACTCAAAAGGTAGGAGTGATTGAATGGAAAAAGTCATCGTAACAAGAAAGATACCACAACCATTTATAGAACAACTAGAAGCATTTGCAGAAGTTGAAGTATGGAATGAGTCATACACACCAATGCCGAGAGAAAAGTTTTTAGATTCATTAAAAGATGCTACAGCATGCTTTATTACGTTAAGTGAGAAAATTGATGAAGCTGTTATAGAGTCTGCACCACATCTCAAAGTAATTGCTAATATGGCAGTTGGATTTGATAATATTGATGTACCATTAGTGCATAGTAAAGGTATTATCGCTACGAATACGCCTGAAGTACTTACAGAAACGACAGCTGAATTAGGTATCACATTATTGTTAAGTGTAGCGCGACGCATTGTTGAAGCTGAACAATATGTGCAAAGAGGCGAATGGCAGAGTTGGGGACCTTATTTACTAGCAGGTAAAGATTTATACAATACTAAAGTCGGGATATTCGGCATGGGCGACATAGGTAAAGCTTTTGCACGTCGACTTAAGGGATTTAACACGAATATTATGTATCATAATAGAACGAGATATAAAGATGCTGAAGAAAAATTAGGTGCATTATATGTATCATTTGATACATTATTAGAAAATAGTGATTTTATTGTTTGTACAGCGCCGCTTACAGAAGATACACGTGATAAATTTAATGAAGCGGCATTTAAGAAAATGAAAAATGATGCCATTTTTATTAATATTGGTCGTGGCGCAGTTGTAGATGAACAAGCGCTTGTCAAAGCACTGCAAGAAGGAGAAATAGCAGCTTGTGGTCTTGATGTTTTGCGACAAGAGCCGATAGATATGTCGCATCCACTACTCTCTATGAGCAACGCATTGATTGTGCCTCATATTGGAAGTGCATCAGTTATTACTAGAAATCGTATGATTCAACTTTGTGTTGATAATATTCGCTTAGTTTTAAGCAATAAACAACCCAAAACGCCTATAAAAGCTATTTAAAAATGTATGTAAAGTTATTAAAGTGAATAGATTATAGCATAATTTATAATAATAAAAGCTGGTAGAGTTCCTTTTTAGGATTTCTATCGGCTTTTATTTTTTATTTTAAAAAATATGCTCAAAATTTGAGACGTATTCAATATAACATATTTGTTATATAGGAAATTGTTTATTAAATTGTAATATCGTTGAAAAGAATGTATAATAAATTGGGAAATTTGTAAAAAGTCGTTATACATATTTTAGATAGATTTAAATACTTACATTCAATAATTGTAAAAGAGGTGAATTATGAATAACGATAAAGGTAATACTAAATATCTCACAGTGAAACCATACTTGCTAACGCTATTATATCTTGTAATATTTATAGCACTATATTTAATTTATGGTAGTGGTGATACACATAATAACTTTATTTATAATGAATTTTAATGAAGGAGACAAGCATGAAAGATATAATTCAATCATTAAGTGAAAGTGAAAAAAATTGCCCACATCACATAGCTGTGCAACATAATTATGAGCGATTAACCTATAAAGAATTAAATCAATATTCGAATATACTTGCTCGTATGATACAAGAAACGGATAGACCTATTATAGCGTATGGTCACATGTCGCCGTTTATGATTGTAGCAATGATTGCTAGTATTAAAGCAGGATGTGGTTATGTACCCTTGGATACATCTTTACCTCAAGACCGTTTGCGCACAATTATAAAAAAAATAAATCCTCAATTTTTAATCAATACAACTGATGAAAACATTGAGCAATTTGAATTAAATGTGATTGATATCAATACAATAAAAAACAATACTTTCGAACTTACATTTGAGTCTAAAATTAATGCAGATGATATTGCTTATACAATATTTACATCTGGTTCTACAGGGGAGCCTAAAGGTGTACAAATTAGTTATAAAAGTCTAAACGACTTTACCCGATGGATGGTCAATCTGAATCAATTAGGAGAATATCAACAATGGTTAAATCAGGCGCCATTTTCTTTCGATTTATCAGTGATGGCTATATATCCTTGTTTAGCAACGTCGGGGACTTTAAATTTAGTCGATAAGATGATGATTAATAAACCTAAACAACTCAGTGAGATGTTGGATGAAGCAAAAATTAATGTATGGGTTTCAACGCCATCATTTATGGAAATGTGCTTGATGTTACCACAGTTAACAGAGACGAAATACGCTAGTTTAAAAGAGTTTTTCTTCTGCGGTGAAATATTTGCACATAGAACTGCTAAAATGCTTTTACAACGTTTTCCTTCTGCATGGATCTATAATACTTATGGCCCAACTGAAGCCACTGTAGCTGTTACTAGTATTTTAATAACAGAAGAGATATTACGCGAGTATAACCCGTTACCAGTGGGGACGCCAAGGCCGGGAACTTCCTTAATTTTAGGACATAATGATGAACTTATTATAACTGGCGATTGTGTCAGTATGGGCTATGTATACGACGAGATTAAAACGAATAAGGTATTTAAAAAAGCCAATAACCAACGCGCTTATCACACCGGTGATAAAGCTGAGCAAAGAGACAAGCAGTGGTTTATTAACGGTCGTATAGATTTTCAAATTAAATTGAACGGCTATCGGATGGAATTAGAAGAAATTGAATTTCAATTGAGACAGATAGACTGTGTTAAAGAAGCGGTTGTCGTGCCTATATATAAAGACAACAAAGTCACACAAATACATGCAGTGGTTGTATCTAATAGACCAAATCATATTGATTTAACTGAACAAGAAATGACTCGTGATATTAAAGGAGCATTAAAGGAACATATTCCCGAGTATATGATTCCTAAAAAAATACACTTTACGGATAAATTACCATTAACGGTCAACGGTAAATTAGATCGTAAAAAGATAGCTGAGGGTGTAAATTAATGATTCCTTATGGCACATTTACTTTCTTTTTAATTGCATTTGTATTATTAATACCAGTTATTATATTGGGGTTACAAGGTAAAAGAAGTCGTATTTATAACGGGCTCAGCACACTCGTAATGATTGAACTCATATTCTCTTCGGATAAACATAATCTATTTGGACAAACATGGTTAAGTGTACAATTTATTAACTTTATACTGTATATCCTGTGGCAAGTCGCAATTATATTATATTATTGGAAATCACGTGCAAAAAATAATATGTTTAGTAAATTTTTTATAGTTATCGTACTATCTATTTTACCGCTAGTCATTGTTAAAATAGCTCAAAGTTCCTTGATAGGCGCTTCAAGCATACATTTTCATGAGAGTAAGGTTGTTGAATTAATTGGATTTTTAGGTATTTCTTATATTACCTTTAAAAGTGTTCAATTGTTAATGGAAATACGTGATGGTTCAATTAAAGAGGTAAACTTCTGGAAAATCATCCAATTTATATCATTCTTCCCTACAATATCATCAGGTCCTATAGATCGTTATAAAAGGTTTGCAAAAGACGATCAAAAAATACCAAGCGGTATGCAATATCATCAGATGTTATTGAAGGCTGTTCACTTTATTATGATTGGATTTTTATACAAATATATTATTGCGTACTTAATTCAAGTCTATGCCATTAATCCGTTGATGCTAGATTTTAATGGGTTTACTACAAAATGGCTTTATATGTATGCCTACAGTTTGTATTTATTCTTTGATTTTGCTGGATACTCACTATTTGCAATTGCTTTTAGTTATATATATGGCATACAAACACCGCCAAATTTTAAACAACCATTTAAAGCTAAAAATATTAAAGATTTTTGGAATAGATGGCATATGACCCTTTCATTTTGGTTTAGAGATTGTATTTATATGAGAACTTTATTTTTCTTATCTAAGAAGAAGTTATTAAAAAGCCAATTTGCAATGTCTAATATTGCCTTTTCACTCAATTTTATAATCATGGGGATATGGCATGGCATTGAAATTTACTATATTGCTTATGGCTTATATCATGCATTACTATTTATAGGTTATGGATATTATGAAAGATGGAGAAAAACTCATCCCCCTAGATGGAAAAATCAAATAACTACAATAATAAGCATCATCATAACGTTTCATTTTGTAGCTTTTGGTTTTCTAATCTTTTCAGGGAAATTATTTTAAAAAATTGGAGGAAAAATTATTATGGAATTTAGAAATCAAGTATTAGATGTATTGGAAGACGTTAGTGAAAGTAGTGTGGTTAAAGAAAACCCAGATGTGGAATTATTTGAAGAAGGTATTATAGATTCATTCCAAACGGTAGGACTTTTACTAGAAATTCAAAATAAATTAGATATTGAAGTATCTATTATGGATTTTGATAGAGATGAATGGGCGACACCTAATAAGATAGTAGCAGTATTAGAAGCATTAAGATGAAATTGAAACCATTTATACCAATTATTGTAAGTCTGTTATTGTTTGGAATTTTCTTAATCATGCCTGCCAGTTGGTTTACAGGTTTCATTAATAGTAAAACATTAGAATCACAACGCATAGCTTTAACTGATCAAGTACTTAAAGGTACATTGGTTCAAGATAAGATGTATCAATCTAATGATTATTATCCCATTTATGGTTCAAGTGAACTTGAAAAAGATGACCCATTTAATCCAGCCATAGTATTAAATGGGAAAAAAGAAATATCTCAAAAACCGTTTCTAATTGGTACGGGAGGTTCGACTGATTTAGTAAATGCTGTGGAATTAGCATCACAATGTGACAATTTAAAAGGTAAGAAAATGGCCTTTATCATTTCACCACAGTGGTTTACAAATCATGGTTTGACCAATTCCAACTTTAAAGCACGTATATCTCAAGCGCAGTTAAATCAGTTGTTTAATCAAGACACTTTAAGCCCAAAACTAAAGCAACGCTATGCGCGAAGATTATTGCAATTTAAAAAGGTCGAAAATAGAAGCTATCTAAAGCAAGTAGCTCATCACCCTAATGCAGTGAAGGGGAATTATATTTCTAGTTTCAAAGACAATCAATTAAAAAAAATTGAAGCAATTAAGTCTATTTTTCCAGTACGTAGTTCACCACTTTCACATGTAGAACCCATAGTAAATAAATCAGACTCATGGAAGACAATTCGAAATCGCGCTGAAGCGTATGGTTCCAATCAAGTGAAGTCAAATGAATTTGGTATTAGAGATAAATACTGGGATTTAATAAAACAACACAAACGTAAAATTAATCGAGATTATGAATTTAATATTAACTCCCCAGAATTTAAAGATCTAGCATTACTTGTAGATACATTACATGAAGCGGGTGCAGATGTAACATATATTAATTTACCATCTAATGGTAAATGGTATGATCATATTGGTATTGATAAAGATAGACGACAAAAGGTTTATAAAAAAATTAATCAAACGATAGAACAAAGAGACGGTCATGTCTATGATATGACAGACAAAGATTATGAACCTTATGTCGTAAGTGATGCTGTACACATTGGATGGAAAGGCTGGAGTTATATAGGTGAACACATTGAGAAACATATAAGTGACTTTTAAAGTGAACACTATTTTCTCTAGCATAAGTCTGATATATAAATTATAAAAAGGTAGCCTTATTTTAAGGCTACCTTTTTATTTTATAGCGTCATAGATGCTTATCCAATCCAATCACGTTTGATATACCCTAAGTAGCCTATAAACATTAATACGAGGCTGATTATACCTACTATAAAAAAGGTAGAGAATTCAAAACTTTCTTTTGGCATCGGTGGCAGCCAATTTAAAGCAGAAGTTTTTGAAAACCATGTTGGAAATTCTAAAACTTCGCCAAAATAATTTATTGCAAAGGCATAACCAAGATATAAATAAATCAATTTACCTATTTTAGGTATCCAACCAAGTACTAGAGCAGTCATACTCGTGAAAAATAATACTACTGGCAATAAATTGTAACCGGCGATAAGGAAATCCGCTAAATCTATATTTTCATGATGCGTCATTACTGTAAGTGCTGTAACGCCAAGACTGAATACAGTTAAAAATATGCCGATTATACCTGTACAAAGTGCTAAACCTATATTGGTCCAATATAGATGATTGCGTGTCACTTTTGTAGCACTCATTTGATTTAGATGTGCTTTGTTTTCTTCATTAAATAATTTGTTGATGATTGCGATAGGTAATATTGTCACTAAAGAAATCATTACGATTACAATTTTACTTGTAAATGAAGCTTCTATAGATACATTAGATTGTGAAAACATTTGTTTCATTAATTCATTACTTGCTAAAAAGGTTTGCATATCTCCATAAATTGAACCATAAGCAATACCCATTATTATAAAAGCAATAAACCAGCTTATTATAGTTCCTTTATTTATTTTAAGCAATAAACCCCTAACCGATAGCAAAGAATTTTTGGCTGTGGGTCTACCTTTTATTTCAGGTATATAACTCGTACCCATATCACGTGAGGATTCAAGTATAAAAGCTATTACTACAATAATTACAATGAAAATAACAGCAAATCCTAAAGGGCCCCAATTATTTTCTGTGAATGGGTAAGTGATATAAGTCCAACCAATAGGGTTGAATTTAGCTAATTCAACATTCGTGATATCTGTGGCACCTCGAATAATATAAAGTAACCCTACGATACTAAGTGCCAATCCAGTTGAGGCGGAAGCATTCGGCATTATTTGAGCGGTTAAAAGAGCAATACTTGCACCAATAATACCCGCAATACCAATTGTTGCGCCATATAATAGCGAACCCTGCATAGTGATTGTTTGAGCATTAAAACTCAATAATATACCAGTGATAAAAATGGATACTATCGCATTAATAAGAATGATTTCTACAAATACTGAGAAGGTGTTTGATTGCCTACCTACCTTGAAAGCACGCACGAATTCTGAAAGACCTATGTCTTCTTCTTTACGTGTATGTGCAATTACGTGTAAAAGAGATATAATCATTGAAAGTAAACTACAAAACAATAGCATTTCATGTGCATAAAGGGCACCTAAAGTGTATTGAGTTGCTTGAACAATAGGCGTGGTCCCAACCATTGAAATCATTGCAGGGTTTTTTAAAGTTTCGAACATACCACTTAAACCATTACCTTTTGCAATCTCTTCAAATGATGGAATAAAGGCAGATGAAAATACAGAAAGTCCGCAAATCCAAATTATGATTTTTTTCCAATCTCTTTTTAAATGTTCTAAAAAGAGAAGGTTCCAGTATATAAAGCTTTCTTTCATAAAGCAGCCCTCATTTCATTAACTTAATTTTCATAATGACGAATAAACAAATCTTCAAGTGTTGGAGGGATAGATTCTATTTTTTTTATGTTTAATTGAGTTAGTTGGATTAAAATATCGTTGAGATATTGGTTATCTACCGAAAATGTCGCTTGATTGTGAACCTGTACAAAGTCAAATACTCCATCTAAAGTAGCTATTTTAGCCACATCTCTTTCGGTTTCTATGGTAATTGTGGATCGTGTTAAATGGCGTAATTCATGAAGTGTACCACTTTCTACAATTTCTCCTTGTCGAATAATAACTACTCTGTCAGCCAACCTTTCAACTTCACTTAGAATATGTGAAGATAGTAAAATTGTCTTTCCAGATTTTTTAAGTTGTTCAACTTCTTCTTGGAAAACTTTTTCCATTAGAGGATCTAAGCCCGATGTCGGTTCATCAAAGATATATAAATCTGATTCTACGGCTAACGCTGCAATTAAACCAACTTTTTGACGATTTCCTTTTGAATAACCTTTGGCTTTTTTCTTTGGATCTAATTCAAAACGTTGTATTAAAGCATCACGTTTTTGTTTGTCGCCACAGCCATGTAATTTCATAAATAAATCAATGATTTCACCGCCAGATAAATTGCCCCACAATACGACGTCCCCAGGTACATAGGATATTCTTTTATGAATTTCTGTACTTTCTTTCCAAACATCCTTACCAAATATTTCTACATCGCCTTTGTCTCGTTTGATGACGCCTAATAAAGTGCGTAAGGTAGTAGATTTACCAGCGCCATTAGGTCCAATGAAGCCAACAACTTCACCACAATTGACTGAGAATGTTACATCACGTAATGCTTCAAATTTACCGAATTTTTTTTGTAAATTACTGACTTTAATAATTTTCTCCATAGCAATGCACGCTTCTTTCCAAATGTTTATTTGTAAAAACTATATTTTAATATCTGGGCGTATTGTTTCCATTCATTTAGGTATGTCTCACCAAATTGAGATGAATTATCAAAAGTAGTGATTTGCGTAAGTGTTTTTGTTCCAAATCCAAGCATCGTCCAATTTAGTATTTCTATAGCTTTTTCAATATCAATATCTTCTCGAAATTTAGAATAATCAAGGTTATGAAATATCTTTTTTGTACCTTCTTCATAAGTTAAACTTATTTTTGCTTTAATGATATCTTGTACGTCAGCTGAGCTTTCTTGAGATAAGGATTTTAAAAAATCAAACACTTTAGGTGACTTTTGTTGTATGTATAATTTTTGTAATCCTATGTTTTCAATTCTCTGGAATAAATCTCTTTCTTTAAAATCAATATGTTCATACATAGTTTCTATAGTTTGAATACTGAAATCAATGAGGTATAAATATAAATCCTTTTTATTATTGAAATAATTAAACAATGACCCTTTGGAAATATGAGCTTTTTTTACAATATGATTCGTAGAGGCTTTGTCAAAACCATTTTTTACAAATTCATTCATTGCAACATTAATAATATTATTCTGTTTATCTTTGTGTAGTTGAGTAAACATATAATTAATAAGCAATTGCTCCTTTCTAAATGAAATGACCGATGTGGTCAATTAGAGTGTAGCTTTTACGTGGAAGTAAGTCAAATGATAAAAAAATGTTTAAATGAATATGAGGTGACATAAATAAAATGAAAATACAACGAATTTAATGCAAAGGGTTAAACCGTTTTCAACATTATCGTAAATGAAATTATTAAAACAATGACCATGATAATTTTAATAAAAAAAGCCTATCCAAATATATGGATAGGCTAGAAATGTTCGATAGAAATTATATCTTAAGACGTTCTTTATTTATATATGATTATTGTATCAATTAGAATACTTGTTCTACTTCTATTACTCCGGGTACTTCTTCATGTAAAGCACGTTCGATACCGGCTTTTAAAGTGATTGTTGAACTAGGACATGTACCGCACGCCCCATGTAATTGTAATTTAACAATACCATCTTCTACATCGATGAGTGAACAGTCACCACCATCACGTAGTAAGAAAGGACGTAATCTTTCAATAACTTCTGCTACTTGATCAAACATTGTTACGTTTTCAGTTGGCATGGATATGCCTCCTTTCAAGTAAATTATTTCATTTTCTACTTATCTTTTTATTATAATAGAAATGTACTGAAAAATCTATAAATCAAGATAAAAGGGGATAAGCCTAAATGAATAAAGTGAGCGTAGTTGTCTATGGTGCAGATGTTGTATGTGCAAGTTGTGTTAATGCACCAACCGCACGTAATACCTATGATTGGTTGCAGCCATTATTAAAAAGAAAATATCCGGAAATGCATTTTGAATTTACTTATATTGATATTGAAAAGGATACAGAAAATTTAACTGATCACGATGAACAATATATAGAACGTATACAAGAAGATGAATTGTTTTATCCTCTAATTACAATGAACGATGAATATGTCACAGATGGCTATGTACAATTAAAAGACATTACTCAATTTATGGATAAACAATAAATTGTTAGTTCACGATATTTAACAGACCATTTTGGAGTATTAAAAACTAAATGATAAGCACACATAAAAAAGATGATTTCCATGTAAAATGACATAGAAACCATCTTTTTTAGTTATTAGTTATCTGTAGTCATTAACTTACAGACTCAATATTTGTCTAACCATTATGGTATTTATATAGCCAAAGTACGCCTGATTTTAGGATTGAAGCTAGGCGACCTGTTACGGTACGATCCATAATATAAGCAAACCCTTTTTTATCTCCAAGAGAACCTAAGAAACCTTGAATTTTAATTTCAGGCATTTTGTCAGGTAATTTTTTACCTTGCCATTGTAGTTTCATAACATCTGCGATTTGGTCACCTTGGGCTTCAGCTAATTGGGCACTTGGTGCATGTGGTAGTTCAGCACAATCTCCAACAACATATACATTAGTATAAGTTGGTACTTGGTGATATTGATTTAAAATCACGCGGCCACCTTTACTGATATCAATTGGTAAATTTCTAACGACTTCTACGGGTTGAATACCGGCAGTCCAGACGATTAAATCTACATCTTCTGGTACATCGTTATTATAAATACGACCAGGTTCAACACGATTGATATCCGAATTTGGTACGACAGTAACGTTATTTTTACTGAACCATTTTTCGATATAAGTACTTAATTTTTCTGGGAAACGACTTAAAATTCGTTCACCTCTGTCATATAGGAAGATTTGTAAATCTTCACGGCTTTCACGTAATTCGCTTGCTAACTCTATACCACTTAAACCAGCACCAACAATTCCTACTTTAGCGCCATTTGGTAATTCACTAAGATGATGGAATGTTTCACGAGATTTTGATAATGTTTGGATACTATGCGTATATTCTTCAGCGCCAGGCACATTATGATATTTATCTTCACAGCCTAAACCGATGACTAATTCATCATAGTCTACTTTAGTATTACCAACCGATACAATTTGATCATCTAAATTAATATCATTGATTTCTCCATAAACATTATTAATACGATCAGAGTCAGGGAAACTCATACGAATATCCTTATCGGATTTAGTACCAGCAGCCAATTCGTAAAACTCTGGTTTTAAACCATGATACGGCATACGGTCGATTAATGTAATAGAATAATTTTCTGGTAGAGCATTAGGTAAAATATGTGACATAATGCGCATATTACCATAGCCGCCACCTAACAGTACTAAATTTTTCATTTTGTAATACCCCTCTAGTAAATATTGTGTTGAGCATTTACAGAAAACTCATAAAACACAATAACTTTAATCTTATGAGATAGTAAAGCTTCCTTAAATGCTACAATGTAAGTTATTAAATTTAATATGGTTTAATCATACCTTACCTTGCATCGATATACCAATTTTCTATAATCAGCTTACTTATATATATTATATGCTTTTTTATAAACTACTACAAATAAGTAAAGATAGTAAAATTTGTAATTGTAATCGTTTTAAATAAGAAAGTATCTTTCGTTTAAAACGGCTAATGGCACTAGATATAGGCTTTAGCAAGTTTGAAAGGTAGGTTGTTAATTTACACAAAAAAATTTTATAAGTATCTTCTTATTATTTTAAATTTTTTAAGAAGCAATTATTGTAAGCTAGAATGTAGTCATTATCATCTGATTTTTGTTATAATTGTATAACTGATAATTAATGAGAGGGTGTAATATGAATCCAATAGTTGAGTTCTGCATTTCGAATTTAGCGAAGGGTGGGGACTTTGTATATAATCAACTTGAAAATGACCCAGGCGTCGACGTATTAGAATATGGTTGCTTACAAAATTGTGGACTATGTTCAAGTGGGTTGTATGCATTGGTTAATGGTGATATCGTTGAAGGTGAATCGCCAGACGACTTACTACAAAATATTTATGCACATATAGAAGAAACATGGATTTTCTAGGGAGGTATTTACGATGGCAGTAATAGAAGTAACAGAAGCAGCAGTATATGAAGTAAAAGACATGTTACAACAAAATGATATGGCAGATGGCTATTTAAAAGTTAAAGTAAATGGCGGTGGCTGTACTGGACTTACTTATGGCATGTCAGCAGAAGCTGAACCAGGTGAAAATGATGAAGTTATTGAATTTCATGGTTTAAAAGTACTAATAGATAAAACTGATAAGTCAGTATTAGAAGGTACTACAATTGATTTTAAACAATCTCTCATGGGTGGTGGCTTCCAAATTGATAACCCAAATGCAATTGCATCATGTGGTTGTGGAAGTTCATTTAGAACTGCAAAAGTTGCGGGTTCACCAGAAGATTGTTAGTAGCATGTAAAAAAAATGAAGGCTATAGTACGCATAAAATAAAGTGTGAACTATAGTCTTTTATAAGTTTATGTGAAAAAATAAACAATATGTGCGTTAGCGCTTGAAAATGAAGAATAAAAGCTATAAAATTGGTGTTGGATAAAAATTGTCTTTTTTGTGACTTACATATGTTTCATTTAGGGTATAGAAAAAGACTGACGCAACAAAAAAATTATGAAAGCTTAGGTGAATGAAATGGCTCAAGATCGTAAAAAAGTATTAGTTCTAGGTGCTGGTTATGCTGGATTACAAACTATTACAAAATTACAAAAGCAAATTTCAGCAGATGAAGCTGAAGTTACGTTAATTAATAAAAATGATTACCACTATGAAGCTACTTGGTTACATGAAGCTTCAGCAGGTACACTTAGCTATGAAGATTTACTATATCCAGTTGAAAGTGTAGTAAATAAAGACAAAGTTAACTTTGTTAAAGCAGAAGTTACAAAAATTGATCGTAATGCTAAAAAAGTTGAAACTGATGCCGGTATTTTTGACTTTGATATCTTAGTAGTATCATTAGGTTTTGAAAGTGAAACATTTGGTATTAAAGGTATGAAAGAGCATGCTTTCCAAATTGAAAATGTATTAACTGCGCGTAAATTATCTCGTCATATCGAAGATAAATTTGCTAACTATGCATCTTCAAAACAAAAAGATGATAAAGATTTAGCTATTTTAGTCGGCGGTGCTGGATTCACTGGTATCGAGTTTATCGGTGAATTAACAGATCGTATTCCTGAGTTATGTAATAAATATGGCGTAGAACAAGGTAAAGTAAAAGTGACTTGTGTTGAAGCTGCTCCAAAAATGTTACCACAATTCTCTGACGAATTAGTTAATCACGCTGTAAGTTATTTAGAAAGTAAAGGTGTAGAATTCAAGATTGCTACACCTATCGTTGCTGCTAACGAAAAAGGTTTCGTAGTTAAAGTTAATGATGTTGAACAACAATTAGAAGCAAATACAGTTGTATGGGCTGCTGGTGTTCGTGGTAGTAAATTAATGGAAGAATCATTTGAAGGCGTTAAACGTGGTCGTATCGTTACAAAACAAGATTTAACAATCGAAGGTTATGACGATATCTTTGTAATTGGTGACTGTTCTGCATTCATCCCTGCTGGAGAAGAACGTCCATTACCAACAACTGCACAAATCGCTATGCAAGAAGGTGAACACACTGCGAAAAATATTATAAATATTTTAGAAGGTCAACCTACACAAGAATTCTCTTATGTTGACCGTGGTACTGTATGTTCATTAGGTTCTGGCGACGGTGTTGGTGTTGTATATGGTAAAGATATCCAAGGTAAAAAAGCTGCGTTTATGAAAAAAGTTATCGATACACGTGCTGTATTCAAACTTGGCGGTATCGGCTTAGCATTCAAAAAAGGTAAATTTTAATAAATAAATAGATTTCATACAGCAACACATACACGTGTACTGTACATACAAAAGACCTATCTTATTACTAGATAGGTCTTTTTATTAACAAATGGCAATTAATTTCGAGAAATATAAGATTTATTGTTATAATTTGAAGAAAATAAATGTGAAAAAGAGGGATTCCATATGCAAGCAACAATAAAACCCAATGCAGAAATCAAGCATACTACTTTAATTGTTGGTGTACCTGAACATATAAACCAATTAAGTCAGATTGTAGTAGAAGACGAAGATATAAATGAATTATTAAAAACGTTGAAGCATAATCAAATCATCAGCAGTAATGTAGGACATGTATCGAGCACGCAAGTTTTATTAAATGGTAACTATGTTAAGTTGATTTCAGTAGGTTTAGGCAACTTAAAAACATCTGACTCCAGTGATTTTTTAATTGTATTTGGAAAGTTATTCCAGCATTTAAAAAATGATAGAATTTTCAAAGGTGCATTACTATTTGATACTTTTGCATCTAAAATACTGAGTAAACTTGAGCTTGCTGAATTATTAGGAAGACAAAGTGAGCAATCTATTTATCAATTTGATAGTTATAAAACAGATAAAACTGCACCATATCAAATTGATTTAGACATACATACAAATGACGAAGATGTTAAGCATGCGCTTGCAGATGGCGTAGCTTTGGCTTCTGCTATAAATCTTGCAAGAGATTACAGTAATATGCCGCCTAATATTTTGACACCTGCTTATTATGCAGAACTAATATCTAACCATTTTAACAATACAGAAGTTACTGTAGATGTAAAAGATGGGGCTACTTTACAACGTGAAGGATTTGGTTTGATACATGCAGTAGGTAAAGGTTCAAAAAATGATCCGAGATTAATTACTTTAACTTACAACGGGGGACAAGAAGGAGAACAGCCTATAGCACTTGTAGGAAAAGGAATCACATACGATTCAGGCGGTTATTCAATTAAATCAAAAGTCGGCATGCAAACTATGAAATATGATATGTGTGGTTCCGCCAATGTCGTTGCAATGATAGAATCAGCACAACGCTTAAACCTCAAAGTAAATATCATCGGTGTGATCGTTGCAGCTGAAAATATGGTTAATGAAGCAGCAATGAAACCGGACGATGTATTCACAGCATTAAGCGGAGAATCGGTAGAAGTTCTTAATACTGATGCTGAAGGGCGCCTAGTATTAGGAGATGCAGTTTTCTATGCAAATCAATTTCAACCTAAAGTAATATTGGACTTTGCTACGTTGACTGGTGCTGCTGTTGCTGCACTTGGTGAAGATAAGGCTGCAGTTTTCAATAAAAAGGCAAAAGTGCAGCTGGATGAGATATTGGTAGAAGCGCAAAAAATGGATGAATTTGTATTTGAATTACCAATGACATCTACAGAACAAGCTCTAATTCGTAATAGTGACGTTGCGGATTTAGTAAATCATACAAATGGTCATGGTAAAGCACTGTTTGCTGCTACATTTATTAATCACTTTGCTGGTGAAACACCACACCTTCACTTTGATATCGCTGGCCCTGCTACGATAAATAAAAATACACACAAAGGGCCTAAAGGACCAACAGGTTACTTAATTTCTACCATAGTTCAATGGTTGAGAAAACAATAGCACACGCAATACTTAATTTATAATATAATTGAAAGGAAAAACTCGCTAATCATTAAATGAGTTTTTCTTTTTTTATAATAAACAAAGTGCAAAAGATTTATTGAAAAAAGCTTGTGTAAATATTTATGAACCTGAAAAGATAAGATTGACAATTTAAGTGGTTATTGATAGTATAAATCTCGTGATACTTTAGTTCGATAACGTAATAAAGGAGTTATGCTTTGTGATAAATGCAGTTGTAATAGCAGTTGTATTGATGATTATCTTATGTTTATGTAGATTAAATGTAGTGATTAGTTTGTTCGTCAGTGCATTAGTCGGTGGATTAGTTGCAGGTATGAGTATACCTGAAATTGTTTCCGTATTTGGTAAAAATATAGTTGATGGAGCCGAGGTAGCGTTAAGTTATGCACTATTAGGTGGTTTCGCAGCGCTCATTTCATACAGTGGAATTACTGATTACTTAGTAAATAAAATTATAAATAGCATTCACGCTGAAAACAGTAAAATGTCTCGTGTGAAGGTAAAGGTTATTATTATCGTGGCACTATTAATACTTAGTATTATGAGTCAAAATATCATACCTGTACATATTGCATTTATACCAATTGTAGTACCTCCATTAATAAGTTTATTTAACGAACTTAACGTTGATAGAAGACAAATCTCTATCATTATAGGTTTTGGATTATGTTGGCCATATATACTTCTACCATTTGGTTTTGGTCAAATATTCCACCAAATTATACAAAATGGTTTTACCAAAGCACATCATCCAATTGAAATGGGAATGATTTGGAAAGCAATGATTATTCCATCATTAGGGTATGTTTTTGGATTGATTGCTGGTATTTTCTATTTTCGAAAACCAAGAAAATATAAAGAATATAAAGATGTTAAAGATATGAGTCATATAGAACTGAAACCCTATGTACTGGTAGTGACAATTATTTCTATATTGGCCACATTTATTGTACAAACACTTACTGATTCAATGATTTTTGGTGCATTAGCTGGGGTGCTAATATTCTTTGTGTTTAGAGTTTATAAATGGACGGAATTAGATAAACAATTTGTAGATGGAATTCAAATCATGTCATTTATTGGTGTTGTAATTCTATCTGCCAATGGTTTTGCAGGTGTAATGAATGAGACAGGTGATATTACTAAATTAGTCCATAGTTTAAGTGGTATTACTGGCGATAATAAACTCATTAGCATTATTGTAATGTACATCATTGGTCTAATTGTCACATTAGGCATAGGCTCATCATTTGCTACAATCCCGATTATCGCTACATTATTTGTTCCATTAGGCGAGTCTCTTGGCTTAAGTACGATGGCATTAATTGCGCTTATAGGTACAGCAAGTGCCTTAGGTGATTCTGGATCACCAGCAAGTGATTCTACGCTTGGACCAACTGCAGGTTTAAATGTAGACGGACAACATGATCATATTAGAGATACATGTATACCTAACTTCATATTTTACAATATTCCATTAATTATTTTTGGTACTATTGCGGCTATGATATTATAAAGTTAATAATGAATAGACGGGGTGTCAAAATGACTAATATGTTAGAAACATTAGGCATGAAATTAGAAAAAAAAGCACATGGATTAATTGTAATGTCGATGCCTGTGACTGATCGTGTTAAACAACCTTTTGGATATTTACATGGTGGGGCAAGTTTAGCTCTGGGTGAAACGGCTTGCTCTTTAGGTGCGGCAAATATGATTGATACGAATCAGTATGTTCCTTTAGGTTTAGAGATGAATGCTAACCATATAAGTAGTACTACTGAAGGTATAGTATATGCGACAGCGACCATTATCCATGAAGGAAAGACCACACAGGTGTGGAATATAGAAATTAAAGATGACAACAATCGTTTAATTAGTATCATGCGTGGGACGATTGCGATTAAAGCGAGAAAATGAAATATGAATATTAGCAAAGCGCTATAAAGTATTATACTGTGCACAAAGTGGGAGGAAGCAGCTCACACTTTGTGTAAACAATCAGTATATGGAACTTTATAGTGCTTTTTTTGTTATTGCTTCATTTTCTATGTTATTGAAAGCTTGTGATATTCGAATAGCAGCTTCTCGTCCACCCATAATATTTCTAGCAAATGGACCAAGTTCTAAGTCTGATAAGCCGCCTGAAACAAAAAGGTTAGGTAGCCACTCTAAATTATTATTGATAGACGGCAAGCCACAGTCAGCCACTGGGGCCTGATGTTTATTTATGAGTTGTTTGATAATAGGTTGTGCCATGATAGCATCTTGAAAACCAGTTGCTAATAATATTTGATCATAGTATAAGCAGTAACGATGCGTACAAATATGATGATGTTGAACTTCAACAAGTTCATTCGTATGAATGACTAATCTTTTTTGCTCTACATACTTTTTAAGCCTTAATTCAATTTCTTTAGGTATTGAGCCTTTATGACGTTCTTGTTTAATAATCTTTAAACGTTCTTCAGATGAGTGAATTTTACGGAATTTATTCATATTTTTAGGACCTAACCAACCAGGATCAGCATCAAAATCATGGACCTCAAGTGGTTTGTTAGTCCATAAATGAATGACTTTCTCAGAATTTATTTTGAGTAATCTTAAGGTCAAGTGTGCAGCTGTTATGCCACTACCGACTACGTGAGAAGTATGGTCATAGTTTTTGTCGTCATCATCAAAAATATGGGATACATCTGCTTCATCCTTAAATAGTGCTGGTGTATATGTATTGTGGTTACAACCAAATGCAATAATTAAATGTGTCGTTGAAATCCAAGATTGATCCGCTAATTGTATATGCCAAAGTTGGTCTAGTTGCTTAATATTGCATACAGAACTTTGAATATGACTATGGTTTAAATGATATTGATGAATAAGTTCGTGTGTGTGATTCATAAACATCTCAAGATTTGGGCGTTGGTATGGCCCATACGAGGCGTTGGTATATTGGCATTTTTTAGCAAATTGCTTTAAATGAAATGGGTTAGGATGCGTATGGTGCACACCAGGTGATCGAAGATAAGGCATAGCGATACGTTGGGTAAATTGATTGAATTGCTGACATAGATTACGGTTAGGGTCTATGATACGTAATTTATGCGGACTTAAACCTTGTGATCTTAATTTGATAGCGATTGTTACTGCTTGAATACCGCCACCGATGATAGTCCAAGTAGCCATAATGACATAACCTCCTATTAAATCGTAATAATTACGATTTAATATAACATTGATTGTAGTGTATGACAAATATTTATTTCTGATAAATTTGTAATTTAAAAAGCACCTATCTTTTTAAGATAGGTGCTTTTCAAATTTGCATATAAACGATTATAATTTTGTGTTTTTCAAATCATCTTTGATATCATCGAGCTTTGTTCTCTTAGAAGAAGGTGTATCTAAATTATAAGCTGCTTTTATAATAAGATGACTTGCTAAAGGACCAGTAATCAAGATGAATAAGATACCGACAAGCAATTGCATATTTACGTATCCTTCTTTGCCTATAAAGAATAAAAATACGCCGCTAATTAACAACATTGAACCGAGTGTAGCTGCTTTTCCAGCTGCATGTGCTCTGGAATAGACATCATCTAGGCGTAATAGGCCAATTGCTGCAAGCGCACTGATGATTGATCCAAGAATAACGAGTATAAGTGAGATGCTAATGACGATCTGAGTTATCATGTTCAATCACCTTACCTTTATCCATATATTTTGCGAAGACTGCAGTGCCTAAAAAAGCTAAAATGCCAATCATTAAGATGACAACAAGGATATATTTAGTACCTAAGAAAATACTAAATAGAGCAACGATGGCCATTAACTGTATTCCCATTGCATCTAATGCAACGACGCGGTCAGCAAGAGAAGGACCGATGATGACGCGTACGAGCATACCTAGCATAGATAACGCTACGATTACCAATGCAATGATTAAAATGATATTATAGTTCATTAATTTTCGCCAACCTCTCTAACCACTTTTTCAAGGGAGGATTTGATACTTTCAACTTCTTCTTCCTTAGTGCTAAAATCAATGGCGTGTATATAAATTTTAGTACGATCATCACTGACTCCTAATACAACAGTACCTGGTGTAAGCGTAATTAGATTAGATAATAAGGCGATTTGCCAATCTGTTTTCAAATCAGTATGATAAGTAAAAAATGCCGGTGCATTATTGATAGTTGGTTTAATAATAATTCGTATGACATCGATATTTGCTTTGACTAATTCAACTAAAAATACGAAGAAGAGTTTTAATATCTTATAAATCGTTATAAGGTAAAATCTTCCAGGTAAAATACCGCGCATGATAAATACTAATAATAAACCAAATAAGTAACCTAATATAAAGTTATTAATAGTGTAGCTACCTGTTAAGAATAACCAAAAAATAGTAAGTATTAAATTCACTAATATTTGAACTGCCATATTATTTACCCCCCAATACGCTTTCAATATAGACACTAGGGTTATAGAAGGTCTCAGCCGCTTCTTTGATTATTGGTTGTAAATAGTCCGCAGATAATCCGAACATTACTGAAAGTATAACTGAAATAATCGCTACTGCAAGTAATCCTTTATAATGTAAATGATGATTTACATTATACCCTTTAGATTCACCAAAGAATCCTTTTAAGAAAATGCGAATAACGGAATAAAGTACTACTAAGCTTGATAACAGTACGACAATACCACTGATATAGAACCCTTTCTCAAAAGTGGCTTGAACAATGTAGTATTTCCCATAAAAGCCGCTTAATGGAGGGATACCTGCTAAGCTAAGTGATGCGATAAAGAATGTCCATCCTAGTACTGGATAATCTTTAATAAGACCTCCATATTTACGTAAGTCGTGTGTTTTAGTAATTTTATACATGATACCAATTAAGAAAAATAAAGCTGCTTTAATTAACATATCATGTAAAGTGTAGTAAATCGCACCCATCATGCCTGATTGATTCATCATAGCGACGCCCACTAAAATAACACCGACAGCAATCATAATATTATAAATGATAATTTTTTTCGTATCATAGTAACTTATCGCTCCTACAGAACCAAAGATAATGGTTAAGAGAGCTAAGAAAAGTATCGTGTAGAAGGAGAAACTTGTTGTATCTCTGAAAAAGAGACTTGCTGTTCTAGCAATAGCGTATACGCCTACTTTTGTGAGTAGGGCGCCAAAGAATGCAATGATTGCTACAGGCGGTGCGTAATATGCCCCAGGTAACCAAATATACATTGGGAACACACCAGCTTTTGTTGCAAAGACGAAAATAAACATTATAAATATAAGGCTCACAATCCCACTATCTTGAGAGGGCAGTTGACTCAGTTTTTGGCTGATATCCGCTAAGTTTAATGTACCGACTACTGAATATAACATGGCTACTGCAATTACAAAAAATGCAGATGAAGTTACATTAACAAGGACATATTTAATAGTTTCACTTAATTGTACCTTTGTACCTCCAATGACTAATAAGATATAGGAAGCCATTAGAAATACTTCAAAGAATACGAATAAGTTGAAAATATCACCCGTGATAAATGAACCTATTACTCCAGTAACCATAAACATGATTGCAAAGTAATAATAATATGTTTCACGTTCAATACCAACAGACTGATAAGAATATAAAATGATGAGCATAGTTACGATTAGACTGGTAATTACAAGCAATGCACTGAATATATCAAGTACAAATACAATACTATATGGTGCAGACCAAGAACCAAGTTCTAATTTAATAGGGCCATCTTTTAATACATTACTTAAATTTATAAATGCAAAAACCAATGTGATACCAGTACCAATCAATGCGACATAACGCTTGATTATAGGGCGCTTACCGATAAATATTAATAGAATAATAGTTAACATGGGTATGACAAGCAGTGAAATAATGAGATTATTCTCGATCATCATCAAGTACTCCTTTCATACTTTCGACGTTGTCTGTACCTAGCTCTTTATAACTTCTAAAAGCTAATACTAAGAAAAAAGCTGTGACAGAAAATGATATTACTATAGCTGTTAAAATTAATGCTTGGGGTATTGGATCGACATATGAAGTAATCCCTTTTTCATAAATTGGAACGTCACCCTTCTTTAATCCACCCATAGTCATTAAAAATAAATTTGATGCATGCGTTAGTATGGTAGTTCCAATAATGATGCGTATCAAACTCTTAGAAAGAATGAGATAGACGCTCATTGCTGTGAGAATACCACAAACAAAAATCATAACTATTTCCATTACTCATTCTCTCCAATCGATAAGATTATAGTCATTATTGTTCCGATAACTGCGCACATTACACCCAAATCAAAGAATACTGCAGTATGCATTTCCATCGGTTTTAAGAAACCAAGTGGTATTTCAAAAGGTGTGTGCGTAAAGAAATTTTTAGTATAAAACCAGCTTGCCATAGGAGTTGCTACACAAAAGAGTAGCCCAATACCAATTAATATTTTAAAATCCCAGGGGAATATTTTTCTCATCGTTTTAATATCAAAAGCTACCGTAATTATGACAAGCGCGCTTGATAGCAAAAGGCCACCTACGAATCCGCCACCAGGTGTATAATGTCCTGCTAAAAATAATGATAGACCAAACATAACTATTAGAAAGAAGATAATCACAGCTGAATATTGGAAAATTAAATTATTTTTCTGTCTGTTCAACGTTTTTACCTCCTTCTTCTGTAGCTTTATTTTTTGTACGTAGTTTTATCATAGTGTAGACACCGAGACCTGCAATACCTAAGACTGCAGATTCGAATAAAGTATCGGTACCACGGAAATCTACTAAAATCACGTTAACCATGTTTGTACCATGGGCTAAGTCATATACATGGGCTTTATAAAATGCGCCGATAGATTCAAAGTGCCTATTACCATAAGCAATTAAGCCAAGGATAATCACTACAGCGCCAGCGCCTATAGAAATCAATACATTTACGAGTTTGAATGAACGAGATTCTTGATGACGATTTAAGTTTGGTAAATGATAGAAACATAGTAAAAACAAAGCTGTAGAAATAGATTCAACAACAAATTGTGTGAGTGCTAAATCGGGAGCTCCAAAGAAAATAAAGAATATTGCGACTGAATAACCCACAGCACTAGCCATGATAATACTGAACAATCTAGAGTTTGCCAATACAATCATAGATGTAGCAGTGATAATCAGTACTACGATAATCAATTCAAAAGGTCTTATCTCACTCACATTGTTAAGATCAATACTGAAAGGCGTTACTAATAATGTAACCAACGTAATAACAATTAAAGAAGTAAAGATAATAACTAAATTATTACGCGTAAAGCCTGTCACATAAGTATTAGTGAAAGTGCTTGAGTAATTTGGCGCATAATCTCCGAATTTATCGTACCAGTAATTGAATGTAAGCTTGCGTGGTTGTGCTTTAAGTAAACGCACCCAATAGCCAATACTTAAAATCAATAAAATCCCTATAATGTATATGATAATTGTAGAAATAAAAGCAGGTGTAAAACCATGGAACATATGAAATTCTGCTGTATTACCAGTATGTAAACTAATTGAGTTAACAGCAGGTTCAATAATTGATTTTGTTAAAAGCGATGGGAAGAATCCAAACACGATTACTAATATCGATAAAATGATTGGTGATATTAATAATAAGAATGAAGCCTCATGCGCTTTTTTAGGTAAAGCATTTACATTGCCTTGACCTAAAAAGATTTGAGTAATAAATCTTATAGAATATACAAAGGTAAATATACTACCAATAATGGCTATGATTGGTATCAATATGCCAATGGTATTTAAGTTGTATATGCCTGCGTGGCTTACATCAATCATACTTTCTAAAAATTTCTCTTTTGATAAGAAACCATTAAAGGGTGGTATACCCGCCATACTTAAAGCAGTAATGATGGTAATCGTAAATGAGATAGGCATAACTGTTAAGAGCCCACCTAATTTTTTAACATCACGTGTACCTGTCGAATGATCAATGACTCCAGTAATCATAAATAGCGCACCTTTAAAAGTTGCGTGATTGATTAAATGGAAAATAGCTGCAGTAAATGCTGCAACATAGAGCTGGCTTTGAGCACCTTCAAAATGATAACTCACTGCACCAATACCTAACATGGACATAATCATTCCTAGTTGTGAAACTGTAGAAAATGCCAAGATGCCTTTTAAATCTTGTTGCTTACTTGCATTTAACGATGCCCAGAGTAATGTAATTAACCCTACTGCAGTTACTGTCCATATCCATCCTTGTGAGACCGCATAAATAGGTGTCATTCGAGCTACGAGATAGAGTCCAGCTTTTACCATTGTTGCAGAGTGTAAATAGGCACTAACTGGGGTTGGTGCTTCCATTGCATCTGGTAGCCATACATAAAATGGAAATTGAGCAGACTTTGTCATTGCACCAATTAATACAAATATCATTGATAAAATGAAGACTGGACTCATTTGTATTTCTGAAGCATTACCAATTAATTCTTGTAAGCTTGTTGTACCACCTGCCATTGAGAGTAGGATAAGCCCACCTAATAGCGACAGGCCACCAAATACAGTGACGAGCATTGACTTTTGAGCACCATAAATGGAAGCTTGTTTGTCACGCCAAAAGGAAATGAGCAGAAAACTAGAAAAAGAAGTTAACTCCCAAAACAGATATAAAATAATAATATTATCTGATAATACAACTCCTAACATTGCGCCCATAAAGAGTAAAAGATAACAATAAAAATTCCCCAACTGCTCTTGTCGACTTAAATAACTTATAGAATACAGTACGATTAAACTACCAATACCAGTGATGAGTAAACTAAAAAGTAACCCCAAGCCATCAACATACAAATTAAAATTCATGCCAAAATGGGGCATCCAATTTGCGTTTTGCATGACGGTTTGACCGGACATGGTTGTTGAAATATATGATAAAAAATATATAAATAAGACGACAGGGATGGGTAACACAAACCATCCTATATGTATTCGTTTTTGAAGACGATATACAAACGGAATAATGAGTGCAAATATTAACGGTAAGAGTGCCGCTATATGTAACAAACTCATTATTTTATCCTCCTTTGAAAATATAGTATAAAATTTATTATACATGATTTAGACTATTCTGAAAAACGTGATTATCCCTTGAAACAGTTGAGATACATGTTTAGTTAAATAAGAAGAAACACGGTATTTTTATTCAAAATTTTGTTTATATTGGATTGCATAATCTTTTTTTAATTGCTGTAAATTTTCTAAGGATTTTGCTGCGTGTAATGTACCTTGTGCTTTTAATTTTTGTTCTAAATTTGTGATTGCTTGTTGCAAAGAATCTACATAGGGCATTTCCTCTACATTAAAAGTTTTAAGGTGTGATTGTGTTGTATAACGTTTCTCAAATTGGCTGAGTGCTTTACGTTCATGAAAAAAAACATTTTCGGTTTCATTAGGGTTATGTAAATCGCCTTGTTTTGGGTGTTTAATTACTTGTTCAACTTGTACTAATACTTGATTTTTATCATTTTTTACTATTGAGACACCATAACTTCCAGTTTTATGTGCAAATCGATATAACATCGTTCATTCCTTCCCTTCATTTATGTTAGAATACATATATCATCTTAACATGAAATGGAGAATGAAAATGACTAACTATCCTCAGTTAAATTCAGAAATAAATGGTAATGAAATTAAATTAGTAATGCATACTAATAAAGGCGATATGACTTTTAAATTATTGCCTGATGTGGCACCTAAAACAGTAGAAAACTTTGTGACACATGCTAAAAATGGATACTATGATGGTATAACATTCCACCGCGTTATTAATGATTTTATGGTACAAGGTGGAGATCCTACAGCTACAGGTATGGGCGGCGAAAGTATTTATGGCGGACCATTTGAAGATGAGTTTTCACTTGAAGCATTTAATTTATATGGTGCTTTATCAATGGCGAACTCAGGTCCAAATACAAATGGATCACAATTCTTTATTGTTCAAATGAACAACGTACCTGAATCAATGTTAGGTCAATTATCTGATGGTGGTTGGCCAGAACCAATCGTTAAAGCTTATGGCGAAAAAGGCGGTACGCCATGGTTAGACCAAAAACACACAGTTTTTGGACAATTAATTGAAGGTGAAACAACTTTAGAAGATATTGCGAGTACAAAAGTGGGTCCTCAAGATAAACCATTACATGATATTACAATTGATTCTATTGATATCGAAGAAAGATAATATTAAATGATTATGAAGCGGGCAACAATTATATAAATTGTTGCCCGCTTAAAATCTTATGCAATTTTCAAATACCACAGTGGGAGATGTTGAAGTCTATGATCACATGGATGCAACACTTCTATTAGGGAAGTTGAAGAAATAGCTCAACCATTTCAAATAATTTACGGATTTTCATTTCGATGAAATTCTAGATTAGGAAGTGTGTCTTCAAATGGCAAATTAAGTATTGCAATTAGAGGCAGAATATAAATGATAAATAGAATGAACAAGGTTTAAAGTGTGCACATTGTAGTAGTAGCATCGTGTATATATTTAAGCCTTTTTTTCGTGCAATTTAACTTAGTAATGCTGTTATAACAGTTATATTTGCTTATTTGAGTTTTTATTGTCAAAACTATAATCTAACAAATCGTGAAATTTTTCTATATTAATGTTAGTGACTTCCTATAATTTATGCTATTATAATAGTGTTAAGTATTACGAAATAAGGGGTTATCACGTTGAATAATCACTATAAGGTAGGTCAACATATTAAAGTTCGTGTGACTGGTATTCAACCGTATGGCGCTTTTGTAGAAACCCCTGACAATGCTGAAGGATTAATCCATATTTCTGAAATCATGGATGATTACGTCCATAACTTGAAGAAGTTTTTATCAGAAGGACAAATTGTAAGAGCGAAAGTAATTTCAATTGATGAAGAAGGAAAGTTGAACTTTTCTTTAAAAGATAATGACTATTTTAAAAATTATGAACGTAAGAAAGAAAAGCAATCAGTATTAGATGAAATTAAAGAAACCGAAAAATATGGGTTTCAAACAATTAAAGAACGCTTACCGGTTTGGATTAAACAGTCCAAAAACGCGATCAAAGATGAAAAATAATCTTTCGAAAAAACCACTAACATTTTATGAGATGTTGAGTGGTTTTTCGTTTGTATAGAAGTATTTATATTTTAGTGATGGGTATATAGTCCATGTAAGATATTATAAATGAAATTAAAAATACATGCATGAGCATATTGTTTTATATTTTATAGCAAAGTAGTTAGAATTAATGAGCACTGAACGAGTATTAAAATTTAGGAGGCAATATCGAAATGAATAAAAAATTCCAACCGTTATTTGAAAAACTAACTTTACCTAATAAGGTAGTGTTAGAAAATAGATTTGTATTAGCACCATTGACACATGTATCATCAAACGATGATGGTACTATTTCAGACGAAGAAGTTGTGTATATGGAGCAACGCTCAAAAGATGTAGGTTTAGCTATATCTGCAGCAAGTAATGTTACTGATATTGGTAAAGCTTTTCCAGGTCAACCTTCAGTAGCACATGATTCAGATTTAGAAGGCTTAAAACGATTAGCTAAAGCCATGAAGAAAAATGGTGCAAAAGCAGTGGTACAAATTCATCATGGTGGTGCACAAGCATTACCAAACTTAACACCTAATGGGGATGTAGCAGCACCAAGTCCTATCTCAATGAAAAGTTTTGGTGAACAAGAAGAACATCATGCACGTGAAATCACAGTTGAAGAAATTGAAAATACGATTAAAGACTTTGGTGAAGCTACACGCCGAGTAATAGAAGCGGGATTTGACGGTGTAGAAATTCATGGTGCTAACCATTATTTAATCCATCAATTCGTATCACCTTATTATAACCGTAGAAATGACGAATGGGGCGAAGATCGTTTGAAATTTGCTTCTTTAGTTGTTGATGAAGTAACTGAAACAGTTAAAAAATATGGTAATAAAGATTTTATCGTAGGATATAGATTTTCACCAGAAGAAGCAGAGTCACCAGGAATAAGTATGGAAATAACTGAAACATTAATTAAACATCTTATTGAAAAACCGCTAGATTATTTACATGTGTCATTATTTGATATTCATTCTAAAACACGTGAAGGTAAATATGAAGGTCAAGAGCGCATTGATTTATTACATCAATGGATTGATGGTCGTATGCCGCTTATAGGTATAGGTTCAATCTTCACAGCAGAACAAGCTTTAGATGGTATTGAATCAACAAATGCAGAACTAATTGCATTAGGTAGAGGCATTTTATTAGATCATAATTTTGTGAGCAAAATTAAAGAAGGTAACGAAGACCAAATTATTTCCGAATTTGATCCTGATGATGAAAACAAACACCATTTACCAGAAAAACTTTGGACACAATTTAATCAAAGATTTTATCCACTTCCTAGAAAAGATGAAAAATAGAATTTAGCATATAACCATGGAGTATAGATACCCTGATATCAGTGTATCTATACTCCATTTGTTATTTAAGTCTAAAGATGGATGTATTTATGAATCAAACTTATTAACCTTAGTATATGAAAGTTTATATATGAAGGTGGTTTAAAGCGTGATCAGACAATATTTAATTAATGAATTTAAGACATGGATTCATGTTCAAGTAAATAATATGATACATATAAACGCATTTTCGGCAGATTATCAGCAACTTATTTATGATTGGAAAGAAAGTTATTAAATCAAAATAATTTTTATTCTTCTTTTTAAAGTAATGAATGCTAATGAATAACGAAAGTTTATATAAGCGTTACAGCAAGCTTTGATATGACTAATTATACAATTTATTGTAATTTTAATTGGAAATAAATTAATTTTATAAAATAATAGAATTGCCTTGTATAAGTGTAAGGATATATGTCATTATATATGTAAGGGCTTACACAAAAGAAATGAAGTTAAAGTGATATTTTTTTAATTGTACTTTGTGGTACTTTTCGATTCATAACCCTTGGGAATTGGGCATTTTAAGAAAATAGTTTCAGTTGTCTTGCAAATACGTTATGCTATGAATGAGTATCATTTAAAGAGTTTAAAGGCTCTTAAATTTAAACTAAGGGGAGATATCATGTCAAGATCAGAAGAAATCATTGAATTAACAAATCATTATGGAGCGTCAAACTACGTACCGCTTCCGATTGTCATTTCGGATGCTGAAGGTGTTTGGGTGAAAGATCCAGAAGGTAACAAGTATATGGATATGTTATCAGCTTATTCAGCTGTAAACCAAGGCCATAGACATCCAAAGATTATTCAAGCACTAAAAGATCAAGCGGATAAAGTTACATTAGTTTCTCGTGCTTTCCATAGTGAAAATCTAGGGGAATGGTATGAAAAAATTTGTAAGCTCTCAGGTAAAGAAAAAGCTTTACCAATGAACACAGGTGCGGAAGCGGTTGAAACTGCTTTGAAAGCAGCACGTCGTTGGGCTTATGATGTTAAAAATATCGAGCCAGATAAAGCAGAAATTCTTGCGTTCAATGGTAACTTCCATGGTCGTACAATGGCGCCAGTATCATTATCATCAGAGGCTGAATATCAACGTGGATACGGCCCATTATTAGAAGGATTCCGTAAAGTTGATTTTGGAGATATCGAAGCTGTTAAAGCTGGTATCAATGAAAATACTGCTGCAATTCTAATTGAACCTATCCAAGGTGAAGCTGGAATTAATGTACCGCCAGAAGGTTACTTAAAAGCAATCAGAGAATTATGTGATGAACATAATATTTTATTTATTGCCGATGAAATTCAAGCTGGATTAGGCCGTTCTGGTAAATTATTTGCAACAGACTGGGACGATGTTAAGCCAGATGTATATATCTTAGGTAAAGCTTTAGGTGGCGGAGTATTACCTATCTCTGTAGTATTAGCAGATGAAGAAGTTTTAGGCGTATTTACACCAGGATCACATGGTTCTACATTTGGAGGTAACCCACTTGCTTGCGCGGTATCCAATGCAGCATTAGATGTGATTGTAGACGAAGATTTACCTGGACGATCATTAGAATTAGGTAACTACTTCAAATCAGAATTAGAAAAGATAGACCACCCTTCAATTAAAGAAGTGCGTGGCCGTGGATTGTTTATTGGTATTGAATTAAATGAGAATGCTAGACCGTATTGTGAAGCGCTAAAAGAGCAGGGATTATTATGTAAAGAAACACATGATACTGTGATTAGATTTGCGCCACCACTCATTATTTCAAAAGAAGAATTAGACTTTGCATTAGACAAAGTAAGAAGCGTTTTTGCGTAAATATACAGTTCCATAACATAAGTTTTGAAAAGACTTTAAAAAGAAAAATCTTATGTTACAATTAGCATGAAAGCGAAATCATTAGTGACGAAAAAGAGGCGAAATGGATCATGACTGAGAATAATAATTTAGTTACTTCTACGCAACAAATTATTAAAGAAGCATTGCATAAACTGGGATTTGACGACGGTATGTACGATTTAGTGAAGGAACCTTTAAGATTTTTACAGGTCAGAATTCCTGTACGTATGGATGACGGTACTGTTAAAACGTTTACTGGGTACCGTGCGCAGCATAATGATGCTGTTGGACCAACTAAAGGTGGAGTAAGATTCCATCCTGACGTGGACGAAGAGGAAGTTAAAGCATTATCAATGTGGATGACATTGAAATGTGGCATTGTGGATTTACCATATGGCGGTGGTAAAGGTGGAATTATTTGTGACCCACGACAAATGAGTATACATGAAGTGGAACGTTTATCCCGTGGATATGTTCGCTCAATTTCTCAATTCGTTGGACCGACTAAAGATATTCCAGCGCCAGACGTATTTACAAACTCTCAAATTATGGCATGGATGATGGATGAATATAGTTCATTAGACAAATTCAATTCACCAGGTTTTATTACTGGTAAACCTATTGTTTTAGGGGGATCACAAGGTCGTGATCGTTCAACAGCATTAGGCGTAGTCATTGCAATTGAACAAGCTGCTAAAAGAAGAGGTCTTGAAATCGAAGGTGCACGCGTCGTAATTCAAGGTTTTGGTAATGCAGGTAGCTTCTTGGCTAAGTTCTTATATGACATGGGAGCAAAAATTGTAGGTATTTCAGATGCATACGGTGCATTACACGATCCAGAAGGTTTAGATATCGATTATTTACTAGATAGAAGAGATAGCTTCGGCACTGTAACTAATTTATTTGAGGAAACAATTTCAAATAAAGAGTTATTTGAAATCGACTGTGATGTATTAGTACCAGCAGCAATTTCAAATCAAATTACAGCTGAAAATGCTAATGATATTAAAGCTGATGTTGTGGTTGAAGCAGCAAATGGTCCAACTACGCCAGAAGGTACACGTATTTTAACTGAGCGTGGCATATTATTGGTACCAGATGTATTAGCGAGCGCTGGAGGCGTGACAGTTTCTTACTTTGAATGGGTGCAAAATAACCAAGGTTATTATTGGACTGAAGAAGAAGTAAATACAAAATTACGTGAAAAATTAATAACTGCATTTGATACGATTTATGAATTATCACAAAACCGTAAAATTGATATGCGCTTAGCAGCGTATATTGTAGGTATTAAACGTACAGCAGAAGCTGCACGATATCGTGGTTGGGCATAAGTGAACGTAGGACTTTAATCTATTATAGATGAAGCAGTATCTGGGATATGAAATTCTCAGAATTTAAAAAGGTGATTTCTATTGAAATAAAAATAGAAATCACCTTTTTTATATTAAATTTAGTAAGTAAGTAAGTATATGTTGTTGCTAAAGGTTACTTACTAGATTTAACATTTCGGTGTTGATTCAAAACGTTAACGCAATCATATTAAAATATTTAGTTTATAATTAATCACTGACTTCTATGAAGCGTGACATTGTAAAGCATACTATATATGAAAGATTGTAAGATTTAATGAATTAGCGATTAGGATGAATACTTATAAAATTATTGGATAATCTAGAAAAGAACCCATTCATTGCTAACGAATGGGTTCTTTTAAATCTAAAAAGGCGTATTCATACTTTTATTATTAAAGTATTTTAAAGTGTGTAGATATTTATTTACTATCTTCTACAACTTGTTTATAAATGTCAGCGTAATTAGTGAATACGCCATCAACACCATAACTATTTAAACGTTCCATATCTGCTTTGGTATTAACAGTATAAGGGTGTACTAAGAAGCCGAGTTCTTTTAAATTTTTTACATTATCTTTAGTTAAATCAGTATAATGAGGACCTACACCAATCGCAAATTTTTTGATGTATTCTAAATCTTGTTCGGACAGATTAGGCAACTCACCCTTATTTAAAAGTCTTACTAAAGGAACATCTGGGTTTAAGTTGTTCATTTTTTCAATACTATCTTGTGAAAAAGATTGAACGATGACATGTCCATTATTTAAAGCATCGTTGGTAAGTAAATTATGCTTATCTAAGGTATCAAGTAACTTTTCTTCCATACCTGGGTAAACATCTGGTGATTTCGTTTCGATATAGTAATTAGCATTTGCACCATATCGATCAATAATTTGATCTAATGTAGGGACTTTCGCTCCTTTATATGCTTCATCAGCATAGTCAGGATTTTGTTCATTAAATTTACTACCGGCATCTAGTTTTTTAAGTTCTTTTAATGTATATGAATCTACTCTACCTGTGCCGTTAGTTGTTCTATCTACAGTTTCATCGTGCATTGCTACGAGTTTACCATCTTTAGTCATTTGTAAATCGATTTCAATGTATGAAGCGCCTATTTCATTGTGACTCTTATCATATGCGGGAAATGTATGCTCTGGTGCATAGCCACTTGCACCTCTATGAGCAATCGTTGCATATTTCTCTCCATTTAAATTATGTATCTCCTTAGTATCTGCACTTTTATCGTCGGCCTCGTTAACTGTTTTTGCTGACGAAGTAGTATTTTCGTTGTTTGTATGTTCAGTTGGTTGTGTTTGGTTTTTAGTAGTATCTTGAGGTTGTGTTTGTGAAGCATTTGGTTCCAGTTCTTTAGTAGTATCATCTTGGGATGCTACAGATGATTGTTCATTCGTAGAAGACTGTGATTGAGGTGAGTCTTGTTCTTTTGTCTCTGTAGTATTTTGAGTTTGTTCTTGAGTGTTGAATTGATTTTGCTTTTGGGTATCTTGCTGTTGTGCTAATGGTTTTGTTTGAACTTGAGATGCATCGTTATTTTCATCAGCCTTTGCCATAGAGGTAGAGGCTAGTAATGATAAAGATAAAACCGTCATACTTGATACCATAATTCTTTTCACATTTTTCATAGTGCTTCACTCCTTAATTTGAACTGTACATTCATATTACCTTTGAATATAATATTTTAAACACTATTTACGTATTCTTAATTAAAAGTATAAAAAATTAATTATAGTTTGATATATTAATTGCAAGTTAATTAGTTGTTTTTTTACTGTAAAATATTAAAGGTATGTAAAAGAAGTATGAAATAAAAAAAATTAAAAAACGGAAAAAGGATTGGAACAACAATTTATGTTTGTTCCAATCCTTAAATGTAGTTTAAAGTTATTTTTGTGCTTTGATTACTTTTAATTGTTGTTTAACTGCTTCTTGTCCAGTTGAACCATAACTGATTCTACGACTTACACAGTTTTCTGGTTTTAAATAATCATAAATGTCAGATTCGATACTTGTATGAGCATTTTGATATTCTTCTAAAGGCACATCTAATAAATAAACATTATTTTGAATAGACCAAAGTACAATTTTACCAACTATTTCATGAGCGTTTCTAAATGGTACGCCTTTATTCACTAAATAGTCTGCAAGTTCTGTTGCGTTAGAGAAGTCATTGTAGACGGTTTGGTGTAAGTGATCTACGTTGACTGTCATTGTATCTATCATACCGTCAAAGATACGTAATGAGCCTTTGAGCGTGTGAATCGCATCAAATAATCCTTCTTTGTCTTCTTGCATATCCTTATTGTATGCAAGTGGCAAGCCTTTCAATGTCATTAACATACTCATTAAATGACCAGTCGTTCTACCAACCTTACCTCTAATTAATTCGGCCATGTCGGGATTTTTCTTTTGAGGCATAATAGATGATCCAGTAGAAAATGCGTCAGATAATGTAACAAAGTTTGCTTCGGCAGAAGACCAGAAAATAATTTCTTCAGCAAAACGAGATAGGTGAACCATGGTCAAAGATATATTGTGTAATGTTTCGACAATATAATCTCTATCACTCACTGCATCCATACTATTTTCATATATAGCGCTAAAGTTTAATAGAGATTGCGTTTCATGACGATCAATTGGATATGTTGTACCACTTAATGCAGCAGCGCCAAGTGGGGAGATATCAATACGTTTCATACTGTCTTGAAAACGAGATTTATCTCTTTCTAGCATCCAGTAATACGTTAATATATGGTGTGCAAATGATATTGGCTGTGCTCTCTGTAAATGCGTATATCCAGGCATAATGGTATCAATATGCGCATCAGCAACTTTAACAATTGTCTGTTGAAAAGAAGTGATGAGTTCAATCAAATGAGATACTGCTTCTTTTGTATATAAATGCATATCTGTAGCTACTTGATCATTACGGCTACGACCAGTATGCAACCTTCCACCAGCATCCCCAATGCGCTTAATTAATTCATGTTCTATATTTAAATGAATATCTTCTAAAGAAACATCTAAAGATAAGTTACCTTGTTCATAATCAGTTAAAATATCGTTTAAACCTTTAATGATTTGATCGCAGTCTGAATCAGAAATGATACCTTGTTTGGCCAACATGGTTGCGTGCGCAATACTACCTTGTACATCATATTGAATTAATGCCTTATCAAAGTGTATAGAAGCATTAAATTCATCAACCCATTCCTCAGGCTGTTCGCTAAATCTGCCACCCCAAGCTTTAGTGCTCATCGTGATAACCACCGTGTAACATTGAATTCACTTGAGTAGGTAGGCCAAAGATATCTATGAAACCAACTGCTGATTCTTGATTAAATGCATCTTCTTTAGTATAAGTTGCTAATTTTTCATTATATAATGTATGAGGAGATTTTCTACCATTAACTATGGCATTCCCTTTGTACAATTTAATACGTACATCCCCAGACACATATTGTTGCGTACTATCTACAAATACTTTTAAGTTGTCAGTTAATGGTGAGAACCATAAACCGTTATAAACTTGTTCTGAAAATTGTTTTTCAATGACAGGTTTGAAATGAGCGACATCTTTTGTAAGTGTAATCGTTTCGAGCGCTTTATGTGCTTTGACAATTACTTCCGCACCAGGTGTTTCATATACTTCTCTTGATTTAATACCAACTAATCTATTTTCAACATGGTCGATTCTACCAATACCATGTTTACCAGCAAGTTGATTGAGTTCTAAAATAAGTTCACTTAATTTGTAGGATTGACCGTTTAACTCGGTAGGAATACCTTGTTCGAATGATAGAACGATTTCTTCTGCTTCATCTGGTGTATTTTCTAACGCTTGTGTTAAATCGTATGCATCTTCTGGTGGAGCTGCATAAGGATCTTCTAATATACCGCATTCATTACTTCTACCCCATAAGTTTTGGTCAATTGAGTAAGGTGAATCATGTTGAATTGGAACAGGAATGTTATGTTTGATTGCATAATCAATTTCTTCTTCACGACTCCAAGCCCATTCTCTAACAGGTGCGAAGACTTTTAAATTTGGATCTAATGCTTTAATCGCCACTTCAAAACGCACTTGGTCGTTACCTTTACCTGTACAACCATGAGCAATGCCTACAGCATCTGTTTTGTCAGCAATTTCAACTAATTTTTTAGAAATTAAAGGTCTTGATAATGCAGAAACTAATGGATATGTACCTTCATACATTAAGTTCCCTTTGATAGCATAAGATACAAATTGTTCACTAAATTCTTCAGTAGCATCAATAATATGACACTCAATTGCCCCCATATCTAATGCTTTTTGATGTACTAAATCTAAATCTTTACCTTCTCCAACATCTAAGCAACAAGCTACAACATCGTAACCTTTATCTAATAACCATTTTACTGCAACACTTGTGTCTAATCCGCCTGAATATGCTAATACAATTTTCTCTTTCATAACTTCCACCTCTATTTGTAATTTTAATAATTTGTTTTGTTAATTTGATATTGATTAGTATAGCAGATAATAAATGAAAATAAAACCATTTTTATACATAAATATACAAAAATATTTCGGTGGTGAATTTTGAATTATGATTACCAAGGAATGTGTATGTAAGTTTAAGAGCGTTTGAAGGGTGTATTATAAATGCATATAAATATGAATATGATGCAAGTTGTTTAAATAGTAAAATTTGACGAAATTGTCATAATTTACAATTATCTATAGGCTAGTTGTTTGAATAGTGAAAATAAAATTAGTAAAATGATTTTGAAATTAAAAACACTGGAGGCAAATCAAATGACTCATATTCAATTAGATTATGGTAAAACTTTAGAATTTTTTGGCGAACATGAATTACAACAACAAAAAGATATAGTGAAATCGATTCATAAAACGATTCATGAAGGTACAGGTGCTGGCAGTGATTTCTTAGGTTGGATAGACCTTCCTGTAGATTATGATAAAGAAGAATTCTCACGCATATTAGAAGCTTCTAAACGTGTGAAAGAGCATTCTGACGTATTTGTAGTAATAGGTATTGGTGGTTCATATTTAGGCGCGCGTGCGGCGATTGAAATGTTAACGTCTTCATTTAGAAATAGTGATGAATATCCAGAAATCGTTTTTGTAGGTAATCATTTATCTTCTTCTTATACACAAGAATTAATTGATTATTTAGATGGTAAAGATTATTCAGTTAACGTTATTTCTAAATCTGGTACGACAACAGAACCAGCAGTGGCATTTAGATTGTTCAAACAGTTATTAGAAAGTAAGTATGGCAAAGAAGAAGCGAAAAAACGTATTTTCGCTACTACAGACAAAGAAAAAGGGGCACTTAAACAATTAGCTACAAACGAAGGTTATGAAACATTTGTAGTACCTGATGATGTTGGTGGCCGCTACTCTGTATTAACTGCAGTAGGTTTATTACCAATCGCGGTAGCTGGTATAGACATTGAAGCAATGATGCAAGGTGCTGCTAAAGCCCGTGAAGAATTGTCATCAGAAAATTTAGAAGATAACATTGCATATCAATATGCAACAATTCGTAACGTATTATATGCAAAAGGTTATGACACTGAAATGTTAATTAACTATGAACCATCTATGCAATATTTTAACGAGTGGTGGAAACAATTATTTGGTGAGTCAGAAGGTAAAGATTTCAAAGGTATCTATCCTTCAAGCGCAAACTATACAACTGATTTGCACTCACTTGGACAATATGTTCAAGAAGGACGTCGTTTCTTATTTGAAACAGTAGTCAAAGTGAACAATCCAAAACATAATATTACTATTGAAGAAGATAGTGATAATTTAGATGGCTTAAATTATTTAGCTGGAAAAACAATAGATGAAGTCAATACGAAAGCATTTGAAGGAACGCTTTTAGCACATACTGATGGTGGTGTTCCTAACCTAGTTGTTAATATTCCTCGTTTAGATGAAGAAACATTTGGTTATGTAGTTTACTTCTTCGAACTTGCTTGTGCTATGAGTGGATACCAATTGGGTGTTAATCCATTTAACCAACCAGGTGTAGAAGCATATAAACAAAATATGTTCGCATTATTAGGTAAATCAGGATTTGAAGACAAAAAACAAGAATTAGAAAAACGCCTATAATTTAAATCGTATTTCATTGATGACTTCATAATAAAATATGTACGTGTATGTATGAAATTTAAATTTGTTCGTTTTCTATCTATTAAATTGAATAAATAAAAAGGTGGCTCATCCTAAATTCAGATTTAGATGAGTCACTTTTTTATTTATGTTTAGGAATGACTATAAGCAATACTCTATTATCTAAATACATTATTTAAGTAAAAAATCTATGAGTCGATGATAAGCATACTTATTCGTTCTTAAGGCTGATTTATGAGCAAACTAACACTTTATAGTTTGAAAAGTTTGAGGTTACAATTATAATTACGAAGAATAGTAATATTATGAGGAATGATTTGATGACGGAAGAACAAGTTCAGCATTGGTTTGATTTATTTGGAAGTCTAGGCTATATTATAGGTTTTTTATTGCCGTTTATTGAAGCATTTCTTCCTATTTTACCAATCATTGTATTTGTAATTGTGAACGTCAATGCCTATGGCTTGGTTATTGGTACGTTGTTAGCTTGGCTTGGAACAGTGGTTGGTAGCTATTTTGTGTTTCTTATTTTCAGGAGACTTACACATACAAAATATATGAAGAAATTGCAACAACGCACATCAGTTCAAAGATTGATACATTTTATTGATAGACGTGGCATTATACCTATATTTATTTTATTGTGCTTTCCATTTACACCTAGTGCATTTGTAAATATTGTAGCTAGTTTATCTCATATTAGAGCACATGTATATTTAACAGTACTTTTTGCATCGAAATTAGTTATGATTGGCCTTATTGGATGGCTAGGTAATGATATAACGACATTATTTACAAATCCTACAAGACTTATTTTAATTATGATTGTGTTTGTTATTGTATGGTTTATTGGACGCAAAATCGAGAAGTACTTTATGCATTCTTCAGGAGAGTGACATTATGCGAAGCATATTAAAACATTTGATTTCCATCATTATTGCGATTATTATTGTACTATTGATTCAGGCTTTTATTGTCACTGGTACAGTCATAAAGAATGACGCTATGGAACCGAGTTTGAAACTAGGGGATAGAGTGATAATAAATAAAGTTAAAACAACTTTTAATTTACTAGATAATAATGACATTATAATGTATCGTGAAGGTAATGATATTAAAGTAAGTAGAATTATTGGAAAGCCAGGACAGTCTATTGCGTATAAAAATGGCACGCTATATAGAGATGATAGACAAGTAGATGAACCCTATGTTAATAATGAAAGTATAACTAATTTATCACTTAGGAATCTTAAACATTCTGAAGAAGATATTATTCCACCCAATGCCTATTTCGTTCTTAATGACCAACGGAAGCATGAGGATGATTCGAGGACATTTGGTTTTATACAAAGAAACGATATCATAGGCGATGTGAGTTTGAGATATTATCCTTTTAAAAAATTCACAATGAACTTTAATTAAATAGATGAGGTGTAAAAATTGAAAAAAGAGATATTGGAATGGTTTGTGTCGATCGTTGTTGCAGTTGCATTAGTATTACTTATCGTAAACTTTGTGGCGCAGTCATATACAGTTAAAGGGGATTCTATGGATCCTACTTTAAAAGATGGAGAACGCGTAGTCGTAAATTTATTTGGTTATAAATTTGGAGACATTAAAAAAGGTAATGTGATTGTGTTCCATGCAACGAAAGACAGTGATTATGTTAAACGTGTTATTGGTACGTCTGGCGATAATGTAGAGTATAAGAAAGATAAACTATATGTAAATGGTAAAAAGGTAGACGAGCCATATTTAAATTATAATGAGAAACATAAGCAGTATAATTATATTACTGGTAGTTTTGAAACCAAAGACATTAATCAGGTAGATCAGAAAAATAAAATTCCAAAAGGTAAATTACTTGTACTCGGCGACAATCGTGAGGTAAGTAAAGATAGTCGTTCATTTGGTTTGATTGATGAAGATCAAGTCGTTGGTAAAGTGTCATTTAGCTTTTGGCCGCTAAATGAAATGAAATTTGGGTTTGATCCTGATACAAAAGAGGATAAATAATATTTAATTTAAAATACTAACAAAGTTTAAACCTTTGTTAGTATTTTTTGTTATCCGGAATGTGTATAAGTCATATTAAGTATTAATAAATCGGTTTTTCTAAACCTTAAAATATTATAAAAGTAATTGTGATATGAGTTGATGATTAAAATATGAATATAGCTTTATGAGTATTTAGATTAACGATGCACAACCTTTTATATGTTAAAATATAAGTCAAAGGAGTGGAAGATGTCATGGAATTAAATGCTTATATTGGAAGAGCAGGTACGGGAAAATCACATGCAATGATAGAAGAAATAAAAAACAAAATGAAACAAGATCCGTTAGGCGACCCGATTGTCTTAATTGCTCCAACACAAAATACTTTTCAACTTGAGCAAGCATTCGTAAATGACTCTGAACTGAACGGTAGTCTGAGAACAGAAGTATTACACTTTGAACGACTAAGTTATCGTGTCTTTCAAGAAGTTGGCGGTTTGATGGAACAACAATTGTCGAAAGCAGGCACAGAAATGATGATTTATGACATCATTCAACAACACCAATCGGACTTAAAGCTTTATCGTTCTCAAGTTAAATATTACGGTTTTAGTGAGAAACTCTATGAGCAGATACAAGATTTTAAGAAATATGCAGTATCCCCTGAACAGTTAACATCATACATAGAGACAAATACACTACAAACTAGAACCAAACATAAGCTTCAAGATATAGCACTTATTTACAAACATTTAGAAGATAGAATAAATGGAGAATATGTATCTACTGAAGATAGTTTGCAACGTTTTATAACGGTGATGGACAAATCTGAATGGCTCAAACGTACTGAAATTTATATCGATGGGTTTCATAACTTTTCAACGTTGGAGTATCAAATCATTCAAAGCTTAGTGAAGTATGCCAAAAAGGTAACGATACTATTAACAACAGATGGTGATAAAGATACGTTTAGTTTATTTAGAAAACCATCAGAATCACTTACGCATATAGAAGATATAGCACAGCAGTTAAACTTACAATTAAATGTTAAGCGTTTTAACCAAGCATATAGGTTTAAAAATAATGATTTATCTCAATTAGAACAGAGCTTTAATGCTTTGCAATTTGAGCCTATAGCGACACAAGGTAATATAGAAATCTTAGAGTCTTCTATAATGAGAGAAGAAATCAATGAAATTGCACGACGTATCTTAAGAGAAACACGTGAACAAGGACGTCGTTATCAAGATATAGCCATATTGTATAGAGACGAATCCTATGCTTATCTGATGGAGTCTATCCTACCACAATATGGTATTCCGTATAACATTGATGTGAAAGAGTCTATGACACATCATCCAATCATGGAAATGTTGCGTTCACTTATTGAAGTAATTCAAACTAATTGGAAGTTTGATCCACTGATGCGTTTGTTTAAAACAAATGTTTTAACTAAGAAATTTAAAGATAGTCATCTACTTATTGATATCTTAGAAAATTTTGTGTTGGAACGTGGCATTTATGGCAAACGTTGGATAGACGAAAAGTATTTCCATGTAGAGCAGTTCAGAAAAATGGGGTTAAAACGTCAGCCGCTGACAGATGATGAACGAGAAACTTTTGAACGTGTAATTCAATTGAAAGCTGATGTCATTGACAAAGTTATGCACTTTGAAACAAAAATGAGTGAAGCGAATACAGCGGTTGGATTTGCAACTGCATTTTATGAAGCGTTGGAAGCCTTTGATTTACCAAGTTTATTAATGACGGAAAGAGATACACTAGATGTAGAAGGTGAACATAAAAAAGCAGAGGAAATTGACCAAATATGGAACGGCTTGATTCAAACTTTAGACGATCTTGTTACGGTGTTCGGAGATAAAAGTATGTCCCAAACTAGATTTTTAGAGCTATTTGATATTGGTTTAGATCAATTGGAATTTGTCATGATTCCGCAAACATTAGATCAAGTGAGTATTGGTACAATGGACTTGGCTAAAGTTGATAACAAAGCACATGTATACATTGTAGGGGCTAATGATGGTGTTATCCCACAAACTGTTTCATCTTCAAGTTTGATCACGGATGACGAGAAGAAATATTTTCAAGAACAAGCATCAATAGAATTAAGTCCTACAGCAGATATACTACAAATGGATGAAGCCTTTGTCTGTTATATTGCAATGACGAGAAGTCGTGTGGCTGTGACATTCTCTTATTCACTTATGGGAACAAATGGTGATGAAAAAGAGCCGAGTCCATTTTTAAATCAAATTCAACAGTTGTTTACAAATCTAGAAGTTCAAAATATACATCATCAACATCAAGCTAATCCACTTACTTTAATGGAACATCCACACCAAACAAAAATTGTGTTATTTGAATCATTAAAAGCATGGTTAGACGATGAAATAGTTGCAGATACTTGGTTAGATACATATCAAGTTATGAGAGATGATGATCGTCTAAATAAAGGATTGAATTATTTGTTATCTGCACTGACATATGATAATAAAACGGTGCAATTAAGCGAATCACTATCTAAAGATTTATATGGAAGTACGATAAATGCCAGTGTTTCACGTTTTGAAGGATATCAAGCATGCCCATTTAAACACTTTGCTTCACATGGTTTGAGGTTGAATGAACGAACAAAATATAAACTAGAACATTTTGATTTAGGTGATATTTTTCACCAAGTATTAAAATTCATTTCAGAAAAAGTGAATGGCGATTTTAAAAATTTGAATACAAAGCAAATTCATAAATTGACGGTTGAAGCCTTATCGGAAATATTACCCGAGGTTCAATTTAATTTATTGAATTCAACTGCGTATTATCGTTATTTATCACAGCGAATTGGCGCAATAGTTGAAACAACATTGACCGCATTGAAATATCAAGGTAATTATACTAAATTTACACCACAACGCTTTGAAGCTGGCTTTAGAAGAAAACCACGAGACCATGACGAACTTTTTGCAGAGGCATTGCAAACAACACAAGGTATTCCAATCAATATTCGCGGACAAATAGATCGTATTGATACTTACAATGAAGGGCAACAAAGCTTTGTAAATATTATTGATTATAAATCGTCTAAATATAGTGGTACTTTAGATTTAACAAAGGTATATTATGGTATGCAAATGCAGATGATGACTTATATGGATATTGTTCTTCAAAATAAATCACGACTTGGTTTAACTGAAATGACCAAACCTGGCGGCTTACTCTATTTCCATGTTCATGAACCACGTATTAAACTAGCGTGGAACCAATTAAGTGAAGAAAAGAGAGACGAAGCATTTATTAATTCATTTAAATTGAGTGGATTGTTGAATAGTGATGAATCTGTGTTAGATGCATTTGATACAAGAATTGAACCGAGCTATACGTCTGATATTGTACCACTCGGATTGAAAAAAGATGGCGGTATTAAAAGCAATAGTAAAGTTGCAGATGAACAGACCATTTATAAACTCATTAAACACAATAAACAAAATTTTATTGAGACTGCATCAGATATTATGGACGGCCATACAGAAGTTGCTCCATTGAAATATAATCAAACTTTACCGTGTGATTTTTGTAATTATAAATCGGTTTGTCATGTAGACGGAATGATTGATAGTAAACGATATCGTACAGTAGATGAATCTATTGATCCATTAGAAGAAGTTCAAAAAGTGGCGTTAGAAGAGGATGATCAAATATGAGCCAAATTCCAGTGAAACCCGCTGATGTTAGATGGACGGATAATCAGTGGAAAAGTATTTATGCAAAAGGGCAAGATGTGCTTGTAGCAGCGGCTGCAGGTTCTGGGAAAACAGCTGTATTAGTTGAACGTATTATACAGCGCATTTTAAATGATGAAATTGATGTAGATCGATTACTTGTCGTGACATTTACGAATGCAAGTGCACGTGAAATGAAACATCGTGTGGATCAACGGATACAAGAAGCTTCGCAAGAGGCGCCTGATAATGAACATTTAAAAAACCAACGAATTAAAATACATCAAGCTCAAATTTCTACACTACATAGTTTCTGTTTGAAATTAATTCAACATCATTATGATGTATTAGATATAGATCCAAATTTTAGAACAAGTGGTGAAGCGGAAAATATACTGTTATTAGAGCAAACAATCGATGAAGTTTTAGAGCAACATTATGATATCCTTGACCCTAGTTTTGTTGATTTAACAGAACAATTATCATCCGATCGAAACGATGATCAACTGCGTAATACAATTAAACAAATGTATTATTTTAGTATAGCAAATCCTAATCCATACGGATGGCTCCGAAATTTAGCAAGTCCTTATTATGATGAAGCACAGCAAAATGAATTACTACAATTATTGAATGAATTGGCTATGATTTTTATGGAGTCAGCGTTAGAAGCACTAGATAAAAGTTATAACTTATTTATGTTGTTGGAAGAAGTAGATAAGCAAGTAGCAGTGTTAGAAAAGGAAAGAGCATTTTTAAATCAAGCCATGGAAGATGGACAGTTAAATTCCGAAGTGATTGCACAACATCAATTTGAAGCTCGTTTTCCAGCAAAGAATAAAAAGATAAAGGAAGCAAATGAAATGATGATTGATGCTTATGATGACGGTAAAAAGCATTATGATCATTATAAATCATTAGTCTCGAAAGTGCAGGAAGATTATTTTTCCCGAGATGCGCAAGATTTGAAACAAGACATGCAGAAATTAGCACCAAGGGTTTCTTATTTATCTAAAGTCACAGCCGATGTGATTGAACAATTTGATCAAAAGAAACGGAGCAGAAATCTCTTAGATTTTTCTGATTATGAACACTTTGCCTTACGCATATTGATGAATGAGGATGGCTCGCCTTCAGAAGTGGCTGATGTATATCGACAACAATTCGAGGAAATCTTGGTCGATGAATATCAAGATACAAACCGAGTGCAAGAAAAGATATTGTCATGTTTTAAGCGTGGAACTGAAGCTGATGGCAATTTATTTATGGTAGGTGATGTTAAGCAATCTATCTATAAATTTAGACAAGCCGATCCAAGTTTATTTATCGATAAGTATAATCGATTTACATTAGATGGTTCTAACAATGGTATGCGTATTGATTTATCTCAAAACTTCCGCTCTCGAGAAGAAGTATTAACGACGACAAACTATTTATTTAAACATATGATGGATGAATCCGTAGGAGAAATTATATATGATAATGCAGCACAACTCTACTATGGTGCCGCATTCGATGATAAACCACATGATGTACAAATGAATATGTTGGTCGAAGACCCTTCATCAGATTTAAATGGTTCAGAACAAGAAGCAGAATATATAGTGCAACAAGTAGAGAAGATTATGGATGAGCACGAAATATATGATATGAAAACAAATCAATATCGTAAGCCAAGTTATAAAGATATTGTCATATTAGAAAGGTCATATGGGCAGGCTAGAAAGATTCAACAAGCTTTTAAAGATCATAATATTCCGTTCCATGTTAAGAGTAAGGAAGGGTATTTTGAACAAACTGAAGTCCAATTAGTCTTATCATTTTTAAGAACAGTAGATAACCCTTTACAAGATATCTATTTGGTAGGATTGATGCGTTCAGTCATTTATCAATTTACGGAGGATGAATTATCAAATATTCGTGTCCTTAGTCCAAATGATGATTATTTCTACCAATCTATCCAAAACTATATGTCTCATGAAGCATCCAATAAAAATTTAGTGGAAAAATTACAAGTATTTTTACAGGATATAGCAATGTATCAAATGTATAGTCAAAGTCATCCAGTCTACCAATTGATTGATGAATTTTATAATGACCATTACGTTATACAATATTTCAGTGGTATTATAGGTGGCAAAGGGCGTCGTGCTAATTTATATGGCTTGTTTAATAAAGCTGTGGAATTTGAAAATTCGAGTTTCCGTGGTTTATATCAATTTATACGTTTTATAGATGAATTAATGGAACGTGGAAAAGATTTTGGCGAAGAAAATATTATCGGTCCCAATGATGATGTCGTGAGAATGATGACAGTGCATAGTAGTAAAGGCCTTGAATTTCCTTTTGTAATTTATTCAGGATTATCTCGTAAATTTAGAAGAGATGATTTGTATAAATCTGTAATTCTTAATCAAACCTACGGTCTTGGCATGAATTACTATGATGTAGAAAGTAATATTTCTTATCCGTCATTGTCTTCAGTAACTTATAAAGCTATCACAGAAAAAGAAATGATTTCAGAAGAAATGCGTTTAATTTATGTAGCATTAACGCGAGCAAAAGAGCAATTGTTTTTAATCGGTCGTGTCAAAGACGAGAAAGAGCTGCAGCAATTAGAACAAGCACCAGTGTCAGATACACATTTACCCGTCAGTTACCGTATAACTGCACAAAGACCTATTGATATGATTTATCCAATATTGGCCAAATATCAATCTACATCGTTACCTAACGAATTACGCTTTGAAAATTCAATTCATGATATAGAAGCATCTATGATACCTTATGTTCATCTAACAACAGACTTTTATCAAGATATTGCTTCAGAAACAGTATTTGAAGAAAGCGAGCAGCGGACAATCCAAGATATTCATGCATTAAATACTGGCAATGATGCCATAAAAGAACAAATACAAACACAGTTAACACATGAATATACATTTCAGATGGCAATTAATAAGCCATCAAAACAGTCTGTATCTGAACTTAAAAGACAATTAGAAACCGAGCAAACTGATACCAACTATGATCGTGTCCGCCAATATCGTATTGGTTCAGCAGCCTACGATAGACCAGACTTTTTAAGTCACAGCTCCAAGCGTAAAGCGAATGAAATAGGCACATTGATGCATACTGTCATGCAACATTTACCGTTCCGAAGTGGTGGTCTGAACCAATCAGAAATAGAACAATATATTGGACGACTCATTGAGCAACATATCATTCCTGAAGATGCGAAAACAGACATACGTTATGACGATATAACGTATTTTGTTCAAAGTGAATTATATGAAACCATCGCACAAAGTGACGCAATCTACCGAGAGTTACCATTTGTTGTAAATCAGTCTAAAGTAGAATCGATGAGAGAAGTAGAAGAAGATGCTTCGATAATTCAAGGTATGATTGATTTGATTTTTGTAAAAGAAGGACAATATTATTTCGTTGATTATAAAACAGACGCTTTTAACAGAAGGAGAAATATGACAGATGAAGAAATAGGTGAACAGTTAAGGTCACGGTATAAAGTACAAATGGATTATTACCGTAATACATTAGAAACACTGTTAAATGCTGACGTTAAAGGATATTTATATTTCTTTAAATTTGGTCAACTATCTATTGATTCTTAGAATCTAAAGGGAGGTTGTTTTGTGCCACCACAAAAGCGGTTATTCGAATTAGATGCATTACGGGGATTGAGTTTATTTGGTATCGTGCTTATGAACATTTTAGTTTTTAGTATGCCATATGAAGAAGCTTATTTACCGGATATAGTACACGGCATCAACGAAGGACTTTTACGAATAGTTACGCTTGTCGTTATCAGTTCATTTTATCCAATCTTTTCATTTTTATTTGGATATGGATTAGCAATTATGTATGAAAATATCCAATATAGAGGCCTTCGTTATTATCCGATTATATATCGAAGGTTAGCTTGCTTATTGATTATCGGTTTAATACATGGGTGTTTTATATTTTCTGGCGATATTTTATTTGGGTATGCATTTACAGGAATGCTCGCAGTGTTGTTAATTAAAAAGAAAACGAAAACATTGATTAAAGCGGCAACAATATTGTTTGTATTAAAAATTATCCTCATTGTCATACCATTTTCAGTATTCTCATGGAACACAGGAAGAAATGATACAAATAACTTTTCAGGTATGTCTTTGGGACAACTCATAGATGTTAAGCAAAATGGTAATTATTTTGACTTGTTAAAAATAAATATCAATGAAACAGTGATGAGTGTCTTAGATGTTATGACAACATCGGCGTACTTAGAGTTTTTACCATACATTCTATGTGGTATAATAGCGCAAAAATTAAATTTAATCACTGTTCTACGTAACAATAACAATCAAAAACGCACGACTTTCTGGGGAATGCTATGTATAGTTATAGGGTATACTCTGAAAGTGCCATTCGCCATAGATTATAGTAATAATGCTTTTCAATATATAAGTGCCATGGTTGGAGGTCCGATTGTAGCAGCAGGCTATATTTTAATATTTTTACGTTTATGCCAAGTGTCAAAAGTTAGAAAAGTTGTCCACCTGTTTGAATATCCTGGAAAGTTAAGTTTAACAGTGTATTTATCACAAAGTATTATTTTTACTTTGATTTATATGGGGTTAGGTTTATATAACAAGCTAGAGCTTTATCAGTCCTATCTCATTGTACTTATTGTATATAGTTTACAAGTTTGCGCTAGTTATTACTATTTAAAAAAATTCAAACAAGGTCCGGTTGAATGGGCGTGGAGAAAAATAACATATTTAAAGTAATTGTACGATTATTTCTAAACTGATTGAATTTTTAGAAAATACCAGGTATTTATTTGTTATTTGGTAGTAAATATAGTTATAATATGTATTAAGATATAGATGAGGAGCTGATATTGAATGAAATTCCTATCATTCAGACATGAAGGACAGACATCTTATGGTGTAAAAGTAAAGCGTGAAGAAGCAGCGTGGGATTTGAAAAAAGTCTTTGCTGATTTTGCTGAAGGAGAGTTTCATCCTAAAACATTATTACATGGCCTTCAACAGAATCAAGTCGTAGATTTCCAAGAACAAGTGCGTAAAGCAGTTGTTGCTGCAGAAGATAGTGGCAAAGGTGAGGATTATAAAGTACAATTTGCTGACGTTGAATTTTTACCTCCAGTTACACCAACAAATAATATAATTGCTTTTGGACGTAATTATCAAGAACATGCAAATGAATTAAATCATGAAGTTCAACGGTTATATGTATTTACAAAAGCGGCATCGTCATTAACTGGTGATAATAGCACAATCCCAAATCACCAAGATATTACTGATCAATTAGATTATGAAGGTGAATTAGGTATCGTCATTGGAAAATCTGGTGAAAAAATACCTAAGGGCTTAGCGTTAGATTATGTGTATGGTTACACTATTATTAATGACATTACAGATCGTAAAGCTCAAAAGGCACAAGACCAAGCATTCTTATCTAAAAGTTTAACTGGTGGATGTCCAGTCGGTCCGTATATTGTAACTAAAGATGAATTGCCTACACCTGAAGATGTTAATATTGTAACAAAAGTTAACAATGAAATTCGTCAAGATGGTAATACAGGTCAAATGATTCTTAAAATAGATGAATTAATAGAAGAAATATCTAAATATGTTGCGTTACATCCAGGTGATATTATTGCGACAGGTACCCCAGCAGGTGTCGGTGCAGGTATGAATCCACCCAAATTCTTACAACCTGGTGATGAAGTTAAAGTAACGATTGATAACATTGGTACTTTAACGAACTTTATTGCTGAAAAATAAATATACTTAAACGGACTAACATTTGAGATTGTTAGTCCGTTTTTTGAGTGATTTAACTATGGAAATTAGGGACTTTGATATAAATGATGAATTGTAAGAAAATAGATTTTGAATTTCTTTTTGAAAAATGACAAAGTATTGAGTATGATAAGGATGGAAGCATATTATTTTTGCAATTCAAAGACTACAAAAATTTTACTTATATATAATTATTGTAGTTAATAGTTGTATGAAGTGATAAAAAATATGTGTGGGGGTTATTTAATGTTACATATTCATATTACATCATGGGTGCTTGCAATTATTTTGTTCTTTGCTGCGTATTTTAACTTTTCAGTAAAACAAGGCGCAACACCTTACTTTAAACCAATTCATATGGTATTAAGACTCTTTATGGTATTAGTTTTAATTTCAGGATTTTGGTTATGGATTCAAGCTTTTTCTTCTGATAATGCTGGAGGGCATATGTTACTAACATTGAAAATGTTAGGCGGCGTAGCAGCTGTTGCACTTATGGAAGTTACCATTGCGAAAAGGAAGAAAAGCCAACCAAGCCATGGATTAATGTGGACAACGATTATCGTCATTATCATTACGATGTGTTTGGGTATTATCTTGCCACAAGGACCAATTACAAAAATGTTTGGTTTATAAAGAAAAAGCAGTCATTCATTATGTGATTGCTTCAAGCTGTCGACAGAATTTTTGATTTTGTTGACAGTTTTTTTGTGCATATTTTTATAGAAATGATTCAATATGTGGTGCTAATAAACGCCATAGTTCATTACTTAATTCATCAATAGAGCATGGTCTAGATTGTTCAATCCACCAAACGATAACGCCTACTGTTGCTGAACCTAAAAACTGTGTCATTATTTCATTGTCTTTTTGCTTAATAGATTTCATGAATTTCTCTGAAAGTGTCTGTTTTAATATATTTAAATCTGATTTTTGTATCAATTTCTTAAGGAGATCATATTGCTTATCGATGGCGACAAGTATTTCTCGTATACCCTCTTTACCGTCTTCTATTGCATACATATAGTGCTCACATTTCTCAATTGCCTCTGCCATAATAAAATCTATGGCGTGATTAAGAATGTCATATTTATCGATAAAGTTTAAATAAAGCGTTCCCCTATTAATATTGGCAAATTCAGCTATATCTTTCATAGATATTTTAGCAACGTCTTTTTCCTGCATGAGTTGTATAAAAGTTTCGATAATGAGTTGGCGTGATTTTTCTTGTCTTTTATCCATAATTACTCCTTAGTTCTCGACAATTTTTGATATTTGTACATTAAACATCAAAATGTACATTTTGTTTATTGAGTTTAACGTTTTATAATGATAACTTCAAGTTAATGAACAAATGTTTATTAAAAAGGAAGGAGTATACCAATGAATATACTTATTTATGGTGCTGGTGTGCAGGGGCAATTTTTAGCACATGCGCTAAACAAACCTGAGAATAATATAACGATATTAGCAAGAGGACAGACCTACAACAATTTGAATGATAGGGGAGTCGTATTAAACCACTATTTCCAGAAGCGAAATACAAAAGAACATTTTAGCTATATTAGTGAATTAAATGAGACTGATCATTATGATGTTATATTTGTAACAATGAAATATTCAGATGTCTATTCAGTTGTACCTATAATAGGGAAAAATGTTACGCAGAATATCATTTTTGTGGGGAACAACACCAATCCACACAAGCTTCGTGAAACTGTTCTTAAGCAATCAAAGACATATAAAAATGTATCTTTTGGTTTTTTAATGACTGGGGGAAATAGAAATGACAGCACAACAACGGTTATCCGATTTAATGCTGGAGAACTAAAAGTCAGTCACCTTGAGGAGAAAATACCATTTCAAAATAAACTTTATAAAATATTCAAAGATTTACCTATAAAATTAACTTATGAAGCAAATTTTGAAGATTGGCTAATGTCACATGCAGCAATGATTATACCTTTAAATACAGGCATAGCGCTAAAAAATCAGTATAAAGGAAAACAACAACAACAACTGATTAACAACATCATAAAGTCATATAATGAACTACACTTATTAATAGAACAAAGTAACTATAAAATTATTCCTAAAGTCCAAGCTATATTTTTTAAGAAATTTAAATTCATTGCATATCCCATGTTAAAATTCTTATTAAACATTAAAGTGATGAATCAAATTCAAGGATCTAATAGCGAAGTTACATCATTATATCAAGATATTAAATTACTAAATGAACAAACTGCAGTGACAACGCGTCATTTAGATAAGATAGTTAAAAAAGTAGAAGAATTAAATTGATTTAGAATCAATACTTTAAAGATAAATTAATAAGATCTTTTTGAATTTTAAAATGAAATTTATAGCTTGAAAGAGAATGGATGGAGAGACCCTGTTTAAAGATGTGACTAAATTAGAAACAAATGTTAATCATGATACATTTGAATAGGCGCATTGTGGAACGATACAGTAAAAATATAAGCAACTTTGAGATAAGTATGTAAAATTGAAATTGTACTAGGAGGCAAGAAGCAAAAAATGAATTTACGAAATAAAATCGATGATTTCTACTCAGCTTCATACTTAATAGAAATCATCGATTTTATTGTCTCAGATATTATTTTTATTTATTTCGAGCTTTATAACCAATCATGTTAATAATATCTTTCGGTCTACTATATGGTGGCGCATAGGCAACTTCAAATTCAGTGAGTTCATCAATTGTTAAGCGATGCATCATTGCCATCGATAATACATCGATACGTTTATCGGCGCCTTTTTTTCCAACTGCTGCTGCGCGTATAATACGACGGTTGGTATTATCAAAATAGACACGTAAATGTAAAGGGGAATTACCTGGATAATATCCAGCATGTTCACCCTGTTTAGTTTCAACGACTTCATAATCAAAATGCATTAATTCTTGTGGGCTGACACCAACACTTGCAAAGGTATAGTCGAAAAATTTAACAATGTTTGCACCTAAATAGCCTTTGAACTTTATGGAATCATTCCCAGCAATTTGTTCAGCAATAATGCTTGCGCCACGATGTGCACCCCATGCTAGTGGGACATGTGCTTCAAGGTCAACGTGCCGATAGTGTGCATTTATAATATCACCTAAAGCATATATGTTTGGGATGTTTGTTTCGAAGCAATCATTGACAGGTATATAACCACGTGCGTCTAGTTTGATGTTAGACGTTTTGATGAAATCAGAATTCGGTTTTACACCAATACCTTCAATAATAATATCAAAATGTTCAACTGTACCTGATTTGAAATGCACCTCATTTCCAATGACTTTCTCAACTTCTTCATTGAGTCTAAATGGTATTTGACGTTTTTGCATTTCTTCTATAATAGGTTGATTCATATCGGAATCCATCAGTTTGTTGATATGAGTTGAGCGATGAATTAGCGTTGGGCTAATGCCTCTTTCATATAAATTATCAAGTATCTCTAAACCAATATAGCCAGCACCAATAATAAGTGCATTACTGACTTTACGATGCTTAATAAATGATTCTATGGCATCTGTATCTTCCATATTTCTTAATGTAAATGTGATATCGCTGTCCAAATTTAACGAGTTTGCACTACAACCTGGACTCAGAATTAAGGTATCATAAGTTTCTTCAAATGATTGTTTGCTTTGTCTATCATATACGGTAATAGATTTATGGGTATCATTAATTGCCGTTACTTCATGATAAGGTTTGACTGTGATTTGTTTTTTTTCATAGAACATTTCAGGTGTAGCTTCTAGGATTTTATCTCGTGAATCAACAACATTACCCAGATAATAGGGTAGTGCACAATTTGCAAAACTCATATCTCTGTCTTTTTCGAAGACAATGATTTCACTTTCTTGATCTAATCTTCGTATCTGACTAGCGACGGTCGCTCCACCAGCAACAGCGCCAACGACTATGATTTTATTCATAATAAATGACCTCCTAGTAAGTGAGTATCTGACTATATTCGAGATGTAATGAATGCTTTATAAGGAATATCAAGTTGGAAATAGTTGTTAAGATAACGACCAATACCGTCATCATTATTTGAATATGTAGTTTCATTAGCTACGTGTTTTAACTCGTCTAATCCATTTTCCATTGCGATACCGTATTTAGCATATTTAATCATTTCTAAGTCATTATCTTCGTCTCCGAATGCAATAATTTGGTTGCGATCAATGTCTAGGTGTGATTTAACATAATCAATGCCTCTAGCTTTGCTAATACCTTGTTTTACAATTTCAATAACTGGAAAAGGTGATCCCCATCTGCGGTGTTCAATGTTTTCAGCATAAAAGTGCGTGAGCATTTGTTTAACTCTTGGAATCATCACTTCTTCAGCTTCTACTAAGATAGAAGTCGGTGAGGCTGTTAAAGAAGTCAATAAGTCACCAGTTTCTACTTTAGGCGTGCCCATTGAAAAGCCATCAAATAATTTTTGGTCAAAGTTATTAAGAAAGACATGATCTTTGATTTCAGCAATAATATTTGAAACACCATAATCATTTAAGGACTGAATAATTTCTTTAGACAATTCTAAATCTAAAACATCGTGCTTTGTTTTAAAGTTATTATCTTTAGGATGGTGAACATAGGCACCATTAAAGTTAACTACAGGCGTGTCCATATGAAGTTCATGGTAATAAATTTGACTTGCTCTATAAGGGCGGCCAGTTGCTATCATGAGCTTATGCCCTTGTGATTGTAAAGTTTTTAACACTTGTTTTGTATAAGTAGGAATTACTTTTTCATCGTTTAAAAGTGTACCATCTAAATCTAAGCAAATTAAATAAGGTTTCATGCAAATCTCCTTAATGTTTAATAATTGTTGTATCAATATCATAGCATTTTATTGGCGTTTTGTAAGATATTTGATATATTGTTAATATGATTAATAACGAAGAGGTGAGACAAATGGACGAAGGATTAAAAGATAGTATTTTAAATGCGCTTGAAATGGTTATAGACCCTGAGTTAGGAATTGATATTGTTAACTTAGGTTTAGTATATAATGTAGACGTTGATGATGAAGGTATTTGTAAAGTAGATATGACTTTAACTTCTATGGGTTGTCCAATGGGACCACAAATTATGAACCAAGTTAAAATGGTCTTGGCAGAAATACCTGAGATTTCAGATACAGAAATAAATATCGTTTGGAGCCCGCCATGGGACAAAGATATGATGTCTCGCTATGCTAAAATTGCGTTAGGCATTGGTTAAACAATAAATGGAAATAATTAAGAGAACTAGCTAAATGAGAACCGTATCAAAACGCGGAGATCATGAGGTTAGTTCTTTTTTTAATTTTAAAACTCAAAAACTTCGTTTAATAAATTATATAAGTTTGAACTATTGAAAAAATAAAAAAATGTATCGTACAAATCATTAAAATAATTGCATTTATATTACAAAAGTATTACAATCGGCTAGTAAAATGAAAGTGGATTTACGCTGTAGATAAAGCATTATTTTAAAATTTGGGGATGAAAGTATGATGAAAATGAGTAACGATTCAAGTAAGCGTTGCGATAAAAAACGCGATACACGTTATATGCCTGGCTTGGATGGATTAAGAGCAATTGCTGTTATAGGCATCATTATCTATCATTTAAATAGGCAATGGCTTACGGGTGGTTTCTTAGGTGTAGATACATTTTTTGTTATTTCAGGCTATTTAATTACCAGCTTATTATTAAAAGAGTATGAAGAAACAGGTATCATTAATTTGAAAAACTTTTGGTTAAGGCGGGTTAAGCGATTAATGCCTGCAGTTATCGTCTTAGTTTGTGTGGTGGTATTAGCTACGCTCATTTTAAAACCAGATCAAATTGTCGGTATCAAACACGATGCATTTGCTGCAGTACTTTACGTATCTAATTGGTGGTATATTGTTTCAGATGTAAATTATTTTGAACAGTTTGCGTTTATGCCACTTAAACATTTATGGTCACTAGCAATTGAAGAACAGTTCTACATATTCTTTCCAATTGTATTAATCACTTTATTACTCACTGTTCGCAAATATCGCAATGTGACATTGATTTTTTGGATTATTTCATTAGTATCTTTGTTTGTAATGATTATGATTTCGCAACCGCATATGGGTCATTCCCGTGTTTATTTTGGAACCGATACAAGACTGCAAACGATGCTCTTAGGTGTAATGTTAGCATTCTTATGGCCACCATTTAAATTGAAGAAAAAACCAAATGTTGCTATAAGACACGTCGTTGATACAGTGGGGGTATTAAGTGTTATTTGCTTATTAAGCCTATTTATTTTGGTCGATGATAATAGTGATTGGATATATAATGGCGGATTTTATTTGATATCAGCAATGACACTGTTTGTAATCAGTAGTGCAGTACATCCATCAGGATATTTCGCTCGGATACTCGGTAATCCAGTATTCGTATACATTGGCAAACGCTCATATAGTTTATATTTATGGCATTTTCCGGTGATAAGTTTTTTACATAGTTACTTTGTAGACGGGCAAATTCCTGTTTATGTGTATATTATTGATGTGATAGTAACCATCATTTTTGCAGAATTATCTTATCGCTATATCGAAACACCGTTTAGAAAATATAGTTTCCGTGCGTTCACGTTAAACCGTTTTAGAAAAATCTCATTCTTACGAACAGTAGCTTTAATCATTATTCTAATCCCGTCACTGCTGATTTTTGCAGGAGCATTTGATCATTTAGGTAAAGATACTACAGCTAATAAGAAAATGTCTTATCATACTACAGGCAATCATAAGCTCAAAGAAAAGTCTAAAACTGTTTCTCTCAAAGAAAAATCAGGAGAAAAGCAAGCCAAAGCACATAAAAATAATAAAGTATATTCAGACCTGAAACCTTTACTTATTGGGGATTCTGTAATGGTAGATATTGGAGAAGATTTTACTAAATATGTACCTAATGCCAATATTGACGGTAAAGTTGGACGTAATTTATATGAAGCTATACCACTCGTTGAACAAAATTATAAAAAATATGCTAATAAAAACGAGCAAGTAGTTCTAGAGCTAGGGACAAATGGTGATTTTTCAAAAGAGCAATTGAACGAACTGATAAGTAAATTTGGAGATGCCAAAATTTATTTAGTAAACACGCGCGTTCCGAGAAATTATGAATCACATGTAAATAGTTTGATGGCTGATGCTGCTAAAAATCGCCAAAATGTAACGTTAGTAGATTGGCATAAACGTTCAGAAGGTCATTCTGAATATTTCGCTCCGGATGGTATTCATTTAGAATATTCAGGCGTTCAAGCTTTAACTGACGAAATATTAAAACAGATGGTTCCTAAAAAGGATAAATAATAAATTTTATTTATTATGCCTAAGCGAAACGAAAAGTAATACGATAGTAAGTTCATTTCAACATAACGTTGGCATGGGCTTTCATTCGTTTTTAAAGACAATTAAAATATCAGAAATATGTAATAAAAAATAAGTTAAAGTATGATGGTTTAATCACGCTAATAAAGGGGCAAAACATTGATGTATATAGCTTGAAGTATAAGTGTTTTATTTGAAAAAATACAAGCTTTTGTGTTGATTATCTAAATAAAAAGGACTATAATAAACTTAAGGTCAAAGAAAGTCAAAGTCAAACTTACTTTCCATTGATCAAACACTAAATGGTGAGGTGAATCATTTTGGATATTAATCAAATGACCTATGCAGTTCAAGGCGCTATACAAAAAGCTGTTGAATTAGCAAAAGAAAATGAAAATCAAAATATTGAAATTGAAGCTGTACTTATGGCAGCACTTGAAGAGAATGATAGTTTATTTAAAAGTGTTCTAGAACGTGCCAATATTGAAACAGAAGCACTGATAAATGTATATAAAGAAAAATTAAAACAATATCCATCTGTGCAAGGCGATAACGTACAGTACGGACAGTATATTAGTCAAAAAACGAATGAACTGTTTAATAAAGCTGAAAGTTATATGAAATTTTATGAAGATGAATATATTTCTATGGAACATATTATTGTTGCTGCGATGGACATAGACGAAACGACGCAACAATTTATCGCCAATAAAAAAGAAGTGATAACTGAGATTATAAAAAAAATAAGAGGGGGAAATCACGTGACATCACAAAATCCAGAAGCAAATTATGAAGCGTTAGAAAAATATGGACGTGACTTAGTTGAAGAAGTACGTCAAGGCAATATGGATCCGGTTATAGGACGAGATGAAGAAATACGTAATGCTATTAGAATTTTAAGTAGAAAAACGAAAAACAATCCTGTACTTATAGGTGAACCTGGTGTAGGTAAGACTGCTATCGTTGAAGGATTAGCGCAACGTATTGTACGTAAAGACGTACCAGAATCACTATTAGATAAGACGATTTTTGAATTAGATCTAAGTGCTCTAGTTGCCGGAGCAAAATACCGTGGTGAATTTGAAGAACGCTTAAAAGCAGTGCTTAAAGAAGTTAAAGATTCAGAAGGTAGAATTATTCTATTTATTGATGAGATTCACATGCTTGTAGGTGCAGGTAAAACAGAAGGTGCGATGGATGCCGGTAACATGTTGAAACCGATGCTTGCACGCGGTGAATTGCATTGTATTGGTGCTACAACACTAAATGAATATAGAGAATATATTGAAAAAGATTCAGCGTTAGAACGTCGTTTTCAAAAAGTAAACGTTGCCGAGCCAGATGTAGAAAATACAATTTCTATATTACGTGGATTAAAAGAGCGTTACGAAGTTTATCACGGAGTACGTATTCAAGACAGAGCTATAGTAGCAGCTGCAGAATTATCAGATCGTTATATTACTGACCGCTTCTTACCAGATAAAGCGATTGATTTAGTCGATCAAGCTTGCGCAACGATACGTACAGAAATGGGATCTAACCCAACAGAACTAGATCAAGTCAATAGACGTGTCATGCAATTAGAAATTGAAGAATCTGCATTGAAAAATGAATCCGATAACTCAAGTAAACAACGATTACAAGAACTACAAGAAGAATTATCTAATGAAAAAGAAAAACAAAATGCAATACAATCACGGGTAGAAGAAGAAAAAGGTAAAATTGCTAAATTACAAGAAAAACGTTCAGAATTAGATGAAAGTAGAAAAGCTTTAGAAGAAGCTGAAACGAACTATAATTTAGAAAGAGCAGCTGAGTTACAACATGGTAAAATTCCAGCATTAGAGAAAGAATTACGTGAATTGGAAGAAGCGTTCCAAGATGAACAAAGTGGAGACACTGACCGTATTATTCGAGAAATTGTAACTGATGAAGAAATTGGAGAAATCGTGAGCTCATGGACAGGTATTCCAGTATCAAAATTAGTTGAAACTGAAAGAGAAAAATTATTGAATTTGGCAGATATTTTACACAAACGTGTCGTGGGCCAAGATAAGGCTGTTGATTTAGTATCAGATGCTGTTGTAAGAGCACGTGCAGGGATTAAAGATCCTAACAGACCAATTGGTAGCTTCTTATTCTTAGGACCTACAGGTGTCGGTAAGACGGAATTGGCTAAATCCCTAGCATCTACTTTATTTGATTCAGAAAAACACATGATTCGTATTGATATGAGTGAGTATATGGAAAAACACTCTGTCTCTCGTTTAATTGGTGCACCTCCAGGTTATGTAGGTCATGATGAAGGCGGACAATTAACAGAAGCAGTTCGTCGTAACCCATATTCTGTTATATTGCTAGATGAAATTGAAAAAGCACATTCAGATGTATTTAACGTACTTTTACAAATACTTGAAGAAGGTCGTCTAACAGATTCTAAAGGAAGAGAAGTAGATTTTAAAAATACAATCATTATTATGACTAGTAACATTGGTTCACAAATTTTATTAGAAAATGTTAAAGATACAGGTGTTATAACAGAATCTACCGAAAAATCTGTAATGACAAGCTTGAATCAATATTTCAAACCAGAAATTATTAACCGTATGGACGATATTGTGCTCTTCAAACCGTTAACAATCGACGATATGAGTTTAATCGTTGATAAAATATTGACGCAATTAAATATTAGACTTATGGAACAACGTATTTCTATAGAAGTTTCTGATGAGGCAAAAGCATGGCTAGGAAAAGAAGCGTACGAACCTCAATTTGGTGCACGTCCTTTAAAACGTTTTGTACAGAGACAAATTGAAACGCCATTAGCCCGTAAAATGATTAGAGAAAATTTACCAGAAGGTACATCAATTCATATAGATTTATCAGATGACGGCTTGACGTTTGAAGATATCAAACCTGAAATGTGATAAAGGTAATTAAATATAGCAACCACAAAATAGCACAGCCCCCGTATCAGTTGTCAGACTTTTACGGGGGCTGTTTTATAATAATTTGTTAAATAAAAAACTGCCACAAAGTAATGATACTTTGTCGACAGTTTAAAATATGCCTAATGCTGCTGTTTAGAATCATTGGACGTTGGCTTAATCACCATATCAAATAACACTACAATAATTGTAAATATAACTGCTACAACAAGAGGTGTGATTAGGTTAAGTGGCCCGCCACCCTCTAAACTATTTAATACAAAATTAATCATTTCTAATAAGACAATAGACCAAAATAGAACTATGAGGTATTTCATTATGTAATGCCTCCAATATAATAAATATATCTCTATTATAAATAAGAAAACGCTATTTGTATAGTAAGAAAAGTATCAAAGCATATTTTTGCGTTATAATTAAATATGCTTTAAATTATAATAAAATATGCAATTATACACACATGTTAGAGGTAGTTCTTGTATTTGAAATGTGTATTATGTTAAATTAATACCTGGTAATAAAAAATAAATTAAGAAGGTGTTCGACCATGGACGTGGGTATTAAAGGTTTTGGTGCATATGCACCTGAAAATATAGTAGACAATGCCTATTTTGAAACATTTTTAGAAACAACGGATGAATGGATTTCTCAAATGACTGGTATTAAAGAAAGAAGATGGGCTAGTGAAGAGCAAGAAACATCTGATTTAGCATATGAAGCAAGCGTAAGAGCAATAGCAGATGCTGGAATTGAAGCCTCTGATATTGATATGATATTAGTTGCGACTTCTACAGGTGATTTTCCTTTTCCAACAGTAGCCAATATCCTTCAAGAGAGATTAGGCGTTGGTAAAGTTGCATCTTTAGATCAACTCGCTGCGTGTAGTGGTTTTATGTATTCTATGATTAATGCTAAACAATTTGTACAATCTGGAGATTATAAGAATGTACTTGTTGTAGGTGTAGATAAATTATCTAAAATTACTGATTTTACTGATCGTTCCACTGCAATTTTATTCGGTGATGGTGCAGGAGCTGCCGTTATCGGAGAAGTATCAGAAGGACGTGGTATTCTGAGCTATGAATTAGGTTCTGATGGCTCAGGCGGTAAATATTTATATTTAAATCCAGAAAATGGCAAAATATTTATGAATGGTCGTGAAGTATTTAAATTTGCAGTTAGAATTATGGGCGAAGCATCAAATAATGCAGTAGCTAAAGCAAATTTAAAACCAGAAGATGTTGATATGTTTGTGCCTCATCAAGCAAATATTAGAATTATGGAATCGGCGAGAGAACGCTTAGGCATACCGAGAGAAAAGATGAGTGTTTCAGTTGATAAATACGGTAATACCTCTGCAGCCTCAATTCCATTAAGTATTGCGCAAGAATTGGAAAATGGCAAAATTAAAGACGATGACGTTTTAGTGTTAGTAGGTTTTGGCGGCGGTCTTACTTGGGGCGCTGTTACATTGAGATGGGGAAAATAGGAGGATAAAATATGAGCAAAGAACAACGTGTTGTAATAACAGGAATCGGCGCATTATCACCTCTAGGTAACGATGCAAAGACGACGTGGGATAATGCATTAAAGGGCGTAAATGGTATTGAAGAAATTACTCGTTTAGATGTATCAGATTTCAATATTAATTTGGCTGGAGAGTTAAAAGATTTTAATATTGAAGATCATATCGAGAAAAAAGAAGCACGTCGTATGGATAGATTTACCCAATATGCAGTTGTCGCGGCAAGAGAAGCAGTGAGTGATGCTAAATTAGATATTAATGAAAATACTGCAAATAGAATTGGCGTATGGATTGGTTCTGGAATTGGCGGTATGGAAACTTTTGAAATTGCACATTCACAATTATTAGAACGTGGACCTAGACGTGTAAGCCCATTTTTCGTACCAATGTTAATCCCAGATATGGCTACAGGACAAGTATCTATTGATTTAGGTGCTAAAGGGCCTAATGGATCTACAGTCACTGCTTGTGCTACAGGTACAAATTCTATAGGCGAAGCTTTTAAAATCATTCAACGTGGTGATGCAGATGCCATGATTACTGGTGGTACGGAAGCACCAATTACTCAAATGGCAATTGCAGGGTTCAGCGCAAGTCGTGCATTATCTACAAATGAGGACAAAGAAACTGCTTGTCGACCATTCCAAGAAGGCCGTGATGGCTTTGTTATGGGTGAAGGCGCAGGTATTGTTGTACTTGAATCACTTGAATCAGCAAAAGCAAGAGGTGCAGAAATTTATGCAGAAATCGTTGGTTATGGTACAACGGGAGATGCTTATCACATTACTGCACCTGCACCTCAAGGAGAAGGTGGCTCACGTGCTATGCAAGCTGCTTTAGATGATGCAAACATTGAGGCTAAAGAAGTACAATACCTTAATGCTCATGGTACAAGTACACCAGTTGGAGACTTAACAGAAGTGCAAGCAATCAAAAATACATTTGGTGAAGCTGCTAAAACATTGAAAGTAAGTTCGACTAAATCAATGACAGGTCATTTACTTGGAGCGACAGGGGGCATTGAGGCGATATTCTCTGCACTTTCAATTAGAGATAGTCGTATTGCACCAACGATTCACGCTGTCACACCAGATCCTGAATGTGATATCGATATTGTGCCTAATAAAGCAGAAGATTTAGATATTACTTATGCAATGAGTAATAGTTTAGGTTTTGGTGGACACAATGCGGTAATTATATTGAAAAAATTTGCTGATTAAAAAATGACGTTTAATCACTAATATACTAAATAAAAAGTGGATGTAATCAATTGTGAGATGATTATATCCACTTTTTGTATACCAATTTTTATGAACTTTTGATCTGTTAAAAAATTATTTTTTAGAAATTAGTTAATATGAAAATAAACTTTTCATAATATCTACTTCATGTACTCTTTGCAGTGAGTTCAATTATATTTGAGTCAAATAACCATGTATGCGATTTATGACAACGTACGTGAAATGGATGATGTCGGTATATGTAGGGGTTATCGTATTACTTGGGTTTGTACTGCTATATTATGCTTTGTTTTATAATCCGCATTTAGATACAAAATAAAAGACTGTAAGAAATATTGTTAAATGGATGACAATATTTCTTACAGTCTTTTTTGTTTTAAGTAACGTTTAGAGCATAAATGAAATCAAAATAGAACATAATAAATATATAATATTACAAACAAATCCAGTGATTACCCATGGTGTAATAAAATATTGATCTTTTTTTACTTGTCCTGGTTTGAAAAATGTGTCTTTTTCTAAAGCATCTCTATGTTTTTGGCTAGAGAGTTGATATTTTAATCTTCTAAAACCATAACTTGTAGGATCTAATACACCTTCTTGAACAATGAGAATAATGAAAAATATAATCGTTAAGATGGTAGATATGTAAAACAGTAAATTCATAAAATGCACTAAAGTATGGACGCTAAAGAGCCACAAAGCTAAAGATAATAGAGGTGTGAAAAGTCCCCATATGAGTATATTGTGTTTGCTTCTCATTTTTATGCCTCCTAGTTTCAATAAATTTATTGTAACTTAATATAACTTAAAAAAGAATAATAATATCTATAAATTCTTTTATATCAATGTTTTTGTTAGTTAATAAATTATTTTGTTAAAATATTCTTTATTAATGTAAAGCAAAACAATATTGCTTAATAGATGAACTGAATATATAATTGTTATTAAATATTTCTGAATATTTTGAAAGGGAATGTTTATTTTGAAAATAAAGGGGGATAATTTATGCTTAAATATGTTTTGAAACGTTTAGGATATATGATTTTATCATTATTCATTATCGTAACGATTACATTTTTCTTAATGAAATTAATGCCAGGGTCGCCATTTAATGATGAAAAGTTAAGTGAAGATCAAAAGCAAATTTTAAATGAAAAATATGGGTTGAATGATCCTGTACCAGTGCAATATGCAAGCTATTTGAAAAATGTAGCGACAGGGGACTTTGGTAATTCATTCCAGTACGATAATCAACCCGTGTGGGAATTAATACAGCCACGATTATTACCATCACTTGAAATGGGACTTATAGCAATGGTGATTGGGGTTATATTAGGATTAATTTTGGGGATTATAGCAGCGGTACGGCAAAACAGTTGGGTTGATTACACAGCCACAGTAATTTCAGTTATAGCAGTGTCTGTCCCATCATTTGTATTAGCAGTACTTTTACAATATGTGTTTTCTGTAAGATTACATTGGTTTCCTGTCGCCGGATGGGAAGGTATATCAACAGCAGTCTTACCTTCATTAGCACTCTCAGCAGCAGTGCTAGCAACTGTGACTAGATACATAAGAGCAGAAATGATAGAGGTATTAAGTTCAGATTATATTTTATTAGCGCGTGCAAAAGGTAATTCTACGATGAGAGTGTTATTTGGACATGCATTGAGAAATGCATTGATTCCAGTAATTACGATTATTGTACCGATGTTAGCTAGTATTTTAACTGGGACTTTGACAATTGAAAATATTTTCGGTGTGCCTGGTTTAGGGGACCAATTTGTTAGATCTATTACTACAAATGATTTTCCTGTGATTATGGCAACAACAATTTTATTCAGTACACTATTTATTGTTTCTATCTTCATTGTAGATATTCTTTACGGTGTTATTGATCCACGTATTCGTGTACAAGGAGGTAAAAAATGATGGCTGATAAAAGAGATGAAAAATTAACAGATGACCATTCAAATGCAGTTATGTCACATACCTCTGAAGCTATTCCGGCAACTGATTTTATTAGAAGTAACAATGACATTTCAAAAGAACCAGAAATGCAAAGAGAAAGTAAAAACTTTTGGCAAGATGCATGGGCGCAATTGAAGCGTAACAAGTTAGCGGTAGTTGGGATGATTGGACTTATCATTATTGTATTACTTGCATTGATAGGGCCTTTGGTAAGTGCACATAATTATGCTGATCAAGATGTTGACAGACGTAACTTGCCAGCAAAAATTCCAGTACTAGATCAAATACCATTCTTACCCTTTGACGGTGAAGGCGCAAAAGGTGTTGATGCTTATAAAGAAGCTGGTGTTAAAGAGCATTTCTGGTTTGGGACTGACCAATTAGGAAGAGATTTATGGTCAAGAACATGGCAAGGTGCTCAAGTTTCTTTGTTTATTGGTGTTGTAGCCGCTTTATTAGATATATTTATTGGCGTTGTCTATGGTGCCATATCCGGGTTCTTTGGGGGACGGATAGATAATGTCATGCAACGTATCATTGAAGTCGTAGCATCTATTCCAACGCTTATCGTTGTTATATTATTCGTGCTGATATTTGAACCATCTATTTGGACAATTATATTAGCGATGGCTATTACAGGATGGATAGGTATGAGTCGTGTTGTGCGTGGAGAATTTTTAAAATTAAAATCACAAGAATTTGTGTTGGCATCTAAAACATTAGGTGCTTCAAAATTAAAACTAATTTTCAAACATATTTTACCTAATACATTAGGGGCAGTAGTAGTAACATCTATGTTCACGGTACCCAATGCAATATTCTTCGAAGCATTCTTAAGCTTTATCGGTATTGGTGTACCTGCGCCTAAAACATCATTGGGTTCACTTGTTAATGATGGTAGAGCGATGTTATTGATACATCCACATGAGTTGTTTATACCAGCAATTATATTAAGTTTATTAATCTTATTTTTCTACTTGTTCAGTGATGGATTACGAGATGCATTTGACCCTAAAATGCGTAGATAATAAAGGAGGCAACAGTTATGTCAGAACGAATATTAGAAGTTAACAACTTGCATGTTTCCTTTGATATCGATGCAGGGGAAGTGCAAGCAGTCAGAGGTGTCGATTTCTTTTTAGATAAAGGAGAAACATTGGCGATTGTTGGTGAGTCAGGATCTGGGAAATCCGTGACTACTAAAGCGATCACGAAGTTATTTCAACGTGAATCAGGTCGAATTAAAAAAGGAGAAATCAATTTTTTAGGTGATGATTTATCAAAAAAATCAGAACAAGAATTGATTAAGTTACGAGGCAAAGACATTTCAATGATCTTCCAAGATCCTATGACTTCGTTGAATCCAACGATGAAAATTGGTAAACAAGTTATGGAACCTTTGATGAAACATAAAAACTATAACAAGGTTGATGCGAAAAAAAGGGCGTTAGAGATTTTGAATATGGTTGGTTTACCAAATGCAGAGAAACGGTTTAATGCTTATCCCCATCAATTTTCAGGTGGACAAAGACAGAGAATTGTTATTGCAACTGCATTAGCGTGCGAGCCCAAAGTATTAATCGCTGACGAGCCAACCACAGCACTTGATGTAACGATGCAAGCCCAAATATTAGAATTGATGAAAGAATTACAAGATAAGATAAGCACGTCTATTATCTTTATTACACATGATCTAGGGGTTGTTGCTAACATTGCAGATCGTGTTGCAGTAATGTACGGTGGTCAAATGATAGAAACGGGAGAGGTAGATGAGATATTTTATGATCCAAAGCATCCTTATACATGGGGACTGTTATCATCTATGCCCGATTTAACAACAGGATCGGAAACTGAACTATTAGCTATACCGGGCACGCCACCAGATTTATTACATCCACCCAAAGGAGATGCATTTGCAGAACGAAGTCAATACGCATTAGATATTGACTTTAAGTCGCCGCCACCTTGGTATCAAGTATCGCCAACACATTTTGTAAAATCATGGTTGTTAGATGAACGCGCACCTCATGTTGATCCACCAGAAATGGTACAAAAACGTTTACGTAACATGCCAAAAAATTACGATAAACCTCAACAAGTAGAAAGGGTGTCGTTTGATGGACAATAATAAAGAAGTGTTACTACAAGTGAAAAATTTAAAACAATATTTTAATAAAGGTAAACATAATGAAGTAAGAGCAATTGAAAACATCTCTTTTGATGTATTTAAAGGAGAAACATTTGGATTAGTAGGGGAATCAGGATGTGGTAAATCTACAACTGGTAAAGCAATTATTAAATTAAATGATATTACAGATGGTGAAATCTTGTATGAAGGTGTAGATATACAAAAGATTAAAAATCGTAAAGACTCATTAAAATTTAATAAAAAAATACAAATGATTTTTCAAGATCCATACGCCTCTTTAAACCCAAGGTTGAAAGTTATGGATATTGTGGCAGAAGGCATTGATATTCATAAACTTGCTGCTGGTGTGAAAGATCGTAAAAAACGTGTATATGATTTATTAGAAACAGTAGGATTGAGTAAAGAGCACGCAAACCGCTATCCACATGAGTTTTCAGGTGGACAAAGACAACGTATCGGTATTGCTAGAGCTTTAGCAGTGGAACCTGAGTTTATTATTGCGGATGAACCTATTTCAGCACTAGATGTTTCAATTCAAGCGCAAGTTGTCAACTTGTTGTTGAAACTACAAAGAGAACGAGGAATTACATTCCTATTTATCGCCCATGACCTTTCTATGGTGAAATACATTTCTGACAGAATTGCAGTCATGCACTTTGGTAAAATCGTCGAATTAGGCAGTGCGGATGAAATTTATAATCACCCATTACATCCATATACACAATCACTTCTTTCTGCTGTACCACAGCCAGATCCAGAAAGTGAAAGAATACGTAAAAGAACGGTTTTTAAAGAAGATACATCTAAAAATGACCAAAGAGTATTGCATGAAGTACGTCCAAGTCATTATGTATTTACAACAGATGAAGAAGCTGAGACGTTAAAATCACAAATACAAAAAGCATCTGTATAACAGGGGAAAGGGGGATTTTGATGAAAAAATTTAAAATATTTACCATACTTATAGCGTTATCTGTTGTATTAGCAGGTTGTAGTAGTGCTGAAGGCGTATATTCAGATAAAGGGCAAGTATTTAGAAAGGTATTATCACAGGATATATCATCATTAGATACAGCACTTGTAACAGACACAGTATCATTTGACGTATTTAACCAAATATATGAAGGATTATATACATTAGATAAAAATGATAAAGCGCAACCAGGTGTAGCGAAAGACATGCCTAAAAAGAGTAATGGTGGTAAGACGTTAACAATCAAGCTACGTAAAGATGCCAAATGGTCGAACGGTGATCCAGTAACAGCACAAAACTTTGAATATGCTTGGAAACGCGTCGTCAATCCTAAAACAGCATCAGAGTATGCATATATAATGTATGATTTGAAAAATGCTGAAGCGATTAATACAGGTAAAAAAGATATAGATGAATTAGGCGTTAAAGCTGTGAATGACCATACATTAAAAGTAGAATTAAATAAACCAATTCCTTATATTAGTGAATTGTTAGCGTTTGCGACATTTATGCCACAAAATGAAAAAGTAGTGAACAAATATGGAGAACAATATGGGACAACAGCTGAAAAGTCAATCTATAACGGACCATTCAAAGTAGAGGACTGGAAAGTTGAAGATAAAATTCAACTTGTGAAAAACAAAGACTACTGGGATAAGAAAAAGGTACATTTAGATCGAGTGAATTATAAAGTGTTGAAAGATCAACAAGCGGGTGCTTCATTGTATGATACAGGGTCAGTTGATGATACGCTTATTACTGCTGATCAAGTGGACAAGTATGAAGGCAATCCTGGCCTGAAAAAACGACTGTTAGCAAGTACTTATTATATCAAATTAAATAGAGACAATGTTCCTGAATTTAAAAATAAAGACTTGCGACTTGCGATTTCTCAAGCCATTGATAAAGAAGGATATGTGAATGCCGTTAAAAACAATGGTTCAACAGCGACAGATGGTTTCACATCTAAGTACACTGCAAAATCGCCTGACGGTAAGGATTTTACAGAATCGATTCAATCACCACTATCATATAACCCTAATGCAGCGAAAAAGCATTATGACAAAGCGAAAAAAGAATTAGGTATTAAAAATCTAACATTCACGATGAACACTGAAGATACAGCTGATGCAAAAATTTCGGCAGAGTACATCAAGGCCCAAGTTGAGAAAAATTTACCTGGTGTTACGATGAAGATTAAGCAACTACCATTTAAACAAAGGGTAAACCAAGAACACTCAGAAACGTTTGAGGCTTCGCTTTCTGGTTGGGGTCCAGATTATCCAGATCCATTAACGTTCTTAAGTATTATGACGACAGGTAATGCGTCTAATAACACAGGATGGGGTAACAAAGAATACGATAAACTCATCAAAGACGCGAATGGCAAATTATTACAAAAGCCAGATGAACGTCAAGCGGCAATGAAAAAAGCCGAAGAAATTATGTTACAAGAAGCACCGGTTGCACCAATTTATCAAAAAGGGGAAGCTCATTTAACTAATCCTCAAGTTAAAGGTTTATATTATCATCAAATCGGTGGCGATACTTCGTTGAAAGAGGTACGCATCGACAAAGATATTGATAGAGACACAGGTAACAATAAAAAATAATATACCAATATACCGATCAATATTATGCCATAAGAAAAAGACCATCTCATTTTTAGTTGAGGTGGTCTTTTTGTTATCTCGATATATAAAAAAACACAGCCTAATCATATTAGACTGTGTTAGGGATTTTATCTTTTACGACCTAGGCCCATCGCTTTTTCCATTTTTTTCAAGGTTTTGAATGAAACTTTTTGAGCTTTATCTCTACCTTCATCTAAAATGGTATCCAATTCCTCTGAATTATAGTAGTGATTGTATTTTTCTTGGAATTCAGTTAAGAATGTTTTTACTATGTCAGCTAAATCTGTTTTAAAGACACCATAATTTGAATCCTGGTATTTGAGTTCAAGTGCAGCTAATGATTCATCAGTAAGACTTGAATAAATAGATAATAAGTTAGAAATACCTGGTTTGTGTTCTCTATCAAATTTAATTATGCCATCTGAATCTGTAACTGCACTTTTAATTTTTTTAGCAGCAGTATTTGGATCGTCTAATAAAGAGATGAAGTTTTTTTGATTATCATCACTTTTACTCATCTTTTTAGTTGGATCTTGTAAACTCATGACACGCCCACCTACTTTTGGCATGCGAATTTCAGGTTTAACCAAAATGTCATTGTAGCGACTATTAAATCGATCTACTAAGTTTCGTGTTAATTCCATATGTTGTTTTTGATCATCGCCTACAGGTACGATATTAGTATTGTAGATTACAATATCGGCAGCCATTAATGGTGGATAAGTTAAGAGACCGGCAGGCACACCTTCAGTTTGTTTTAAAGATTTATCTTTAAATTGTGTCATGCGCTCTAATTCACCAATAGAAGATATGGTTGTCAGCATCCAACTTGCTTGAATATGTGCTGGTACTTCTGATTGGATAAAGAGTGTTGATTTTTCTGGATCAATACCAGAAGCTAAATAAATAGCTGCGAGTTGTCTCGTTTGTTTTCTTAATTTCAAACGATCTTGTGGAACCGTAATTGCATGTTGGTCCACGATGCAGAAGAAACAATTGTAATCATCTTGGACTTCTCCAAATTGTTTTAATGCACCGATATAATTACCGAGTGTGGGTATACCACTAGGCTGGATACCTGAAAATAATGTTTCCATTTTTGGGATGCCTACTTTCTAAAATTTAAATTTTTACATATTACCTACATTATAACAGTATTTCATTCATTTGTAAGTTATGTTAAACTAATAGGCATACCTAAGAGTTCAGTCAATAATTATTGAGAAAAGTTATTATTTTAAACATTTTGAAAAAAATTAAGAAATTCTCATTTAATTTTAATGTTGAAAGGGTATACTATGATTGTAAGGTTAGGAAGCGGAATATTACTATAATATTTCTTAATCATATAAATAATGAAATCTAATGAATTATATTCATGAAAAATAGGAGAGTGAGATGTATGGTAACACTATTTACTTCACCAAGTTGCACATCTTGCCGTAAAGCGAAAGCATGGTTACAAGAACATGACATTCCGTATACGGAGCGTAACATTTTTTCAGAACACTTAACAATTGACGAAATCAAACAAATTTTAAAAATGACTGAAGACGGAACAGATGAGATCATCTCTACACGTTCTAAAACTTATCAAAAGTTAAATGTAGACATCGATGCATTACCACTTCAAGATTTATATTCAATTATTCAAGATAATCCTGGTTTGTTACGTCGTCCAATTATTTTAGACGACAAGCGTTTGCAAGTAGGCTACAATGAAGATGAAATTAGACGTTTCTTACCAAGAAAAGTGCGTACATTCCAATTACAAGAAGCGCAACGTATGGTTGATTAAAATAAATAATAAATACTAGCCATAAAGTGACATTTATTCATGTTGCTTTGTGGTTTTGTTATTTTTAAACAAAGATGCAGCATCCTCCGTATATTTCAAAAACGAGGGCTTTAATTATTCAAGTATACATTAAAGGAGCTGGATTGATGTGAACAAGAATGACAAAATCGCAACAGCACTCAAATATAAAGTGCTGTTTTTTTGGTTTATGCAAGGGGATATGTTAATATAAGAGACCGAATAGGAAATGGTAAAATTTAATCAAACAAATGAATTGTAATTTTTACTATATTCTAATACAATAATGATTACTATTCATCGACTGTAAGGAGTGAGATGATATGAGAATAGAGCGTGTTGACGATACTACTGTTAAATTATTTATAACATATAGTGATATTGAGGCTAGAGGATTTAAACGTGAAGATTTGTGGACAAATCGTAAACGTGGGGAAGAATTCTTTTGGAATATGATGGAAGAAATCAACGAAGAAGAAGATTTTGTTGTTGAAGGACCACTTTGGATTCAAGTGCATGCGTTTGAAAAAGGCGTGGAAGTAACGATATCTAAATCTAAAAACGAAGATCTTATTAATATGTCAGATGACGATAATGAACAACTTGATTATCAAGTCAATGATTTGTTGTCACAAACTTTTGATCAAGAAGATAGTTTAGAAGATTTATTTGAACAACGCCAACAGCAAAAAGAGAATGCACAACAACAAGAGCATAACGAACGTAAGCAACAAAATACGCGCACAGTTATTGTTAAATTCAATGATTTAGAAGAAGTTATTGATTATGCACATCACAACAATCAAAAAACTGATGAATTTGAAGATTTATTATATAGTCTTAATAATATTTATTATTATGCTATTCACTTTGATGAATCCGTAGATCAAGAAGCAATTAATGATAGCTATAGTCAATTACTTGAGTTCGCATATCCTACTGACAAATCAGAAGTATATTTAAACGACTATGCTAAAATTATTATGAGCCATAATGTAGCATCACAAGTACGTCGTTATTTTCCAAGTACCACAGAATAATTAAATTGAGTAAATGATTGAAGATAAATATAAGTGATGATAAAGCATTCGGGTTATAAAGCAATATTTTTATAGAGACCAATTAGATTTCAAAATCTAATTGGTCTTTTTTGTATACAATCAATTAGCAAAGATTTTAGAAATATAATGAAATTATGAGTCAAAACAGAATTTAAGCTGAAAGATATGAATATAGAAAAGTAATCATATGGGCTTAAACGTGTAATAGTATGGGGTGATGTATCAATGTTACGTGCTAAAAGCGAAACCAACTCAATTGTTCTAGCTAATCAAGCAGTAAAAGGGCTGAATTATATGTGCCCTCATTGTAATAGAAGTGTTATCTTCAAAAATGGTGGTATTAAGAGAGCACATTTTGCACATAAAAATAAAAGTGATTATTATTGTCATAAAGGAGAAACCTTTGAACATTATCAACTTAAATATTTACTTGCGCAATGGTTCGAGTATCATGCTATTGATGTTGCACTTGAACCTTATGTACCTCAAAGTTATCAATATCCAGATTTAATTATTAATCATACGAATGTAATAGAAATTCAATTTTCTCAAATACCGATTTTTCAAATTCAAAAAAGAACTAAATCATTATTAGCTTTAGGTTATAGTGTGATTTGGATTATCAAAAACCCTAATTACAATGAAATATTGCAAATACTAAAACTAAGTAATTATGAGCGAACATTTATTAATAATGATGAGCGTAGATTATTTGCTTGGGACGAGGAAACACAGCAACTGTATCAATATAGCGCATTACAATTTTTAGGCGGTCAACTCTATTTTGCTAAAAGAAACAAAGTCTCGATAGGGGCTTTAATACTTAAACCAGCAGATGAAGACAATAATCTATTATTCAAACTTAAACCAACAGCCGTCAGCCGTTATATTAAACAGTGCCGACTTAAACGCACTGTATTGGAACCATCCTTAAGCGTTATGTATAATTTACGTATAACGGAAACATGGGTATGTAATCATTTGGGACTGATTTTCCCCGAACAATTATATATTAAATCTCATCCTATCTATTGGCAATTACAATTGCTTTTCATGTTACACAACAAGGACTATAAAGCGCGGCTCTTTTTAGGTTTAATAGAGTTTAATCCATTTTATATGGACAATATAGATAAAGAAAAAATCGTTCGAAAAGTTGTAAGACAATTTCAACAATTGTATGTTGCTACTGAAGTGAATAGCGTGCAAAATTTACTGTGACGTGAGAAAATTATCTTAAGGAATTTATTAGGAGGTTTACTAATTATTATGAGTCAACAATTAACAAGAGAAGAACAAGAACGTAAATATCCAGAATATACATGGGATTTAACTACTATATTTGAAAGTGATGAAGCTTTTGAAGCTGCTTTTAAAGAAGTAGAAAATGAATTAGGACAAGAGCAACAGTTTCAAGGTCATTTAGGTGATGATGCACAAACATTATATAATGCATTAGCTTTAGAAGATGAATTAGGTTCAAAATTAGAAAAAGTCTATGTGTATGCACACTTAAAACAAGATCAAGATACAGCTAATGATAAATATACGGGCTATGAATCACGTGCACATCAGCTTATTATTAAATTTAGTTCAGGTTGGAGCTTTTTAGTACCAGAAATTTTACAAATTGAAGAAAGTACAATCCAACAATTTATTGAAACTAACGATGATTTGAAACGTTATGCATTCGATTTAAAATTAATTAATGAGAAGCGTCCACATGTACTAAGTGCGGATAAAGAAAAATTATTAACAGAAGCACAAGATGCACTATCAACAGCAGATAATGTATATGGCATGTTTAGTAATGCTGACTTAGAATTCGAAGATGCGATAGATAAAGATGGAAACCATCATACGCTGACACAAGGGACATTTATTAAATGTTTAGAATCTGACGATCGTATTTTAAGAAAATCAGCTTTTGAAAATTTATATAAAGCTTATGGTGCGTACAATAATACATTAAGTGCTACTTTAGCAGGAGAAGTTAAAAAGAATGTATTTAATGCCAAATCACATAATTATAATACTGCGAGAGAAGCTGCGTTAAGTAGAAATCATATTCCAGAAGCAGTATATGATAATTTAGTGAAAACAGTTCATGACTATTTACCTTTATTACATCGTTATACTGAATTGCGTAAAGAATTATTAGGCTTAGAGGACATGAAGATGTATGACTTGTATACACCTTTAGTTAAAGATGTGAAATTTGAAATGCCATATGAAGAAGCTAAAGATTGGATGGTCAAAGCACTACAGCCAATGGGAGAAGAATACATGAAGGTTGTTGATGAAGGACTGAATAATCGCTGGGTTGATGTTTATGAAAATAAAGGTAAACGCTCAGGAGGATATTCTTCAGGCGCACATTTAACAAATCCATTTATATTATTGAACTGGTCGAATACAGTATCAGATTTATATACATTAGTACATGAATTTGGTCATTCAGCGCATAGCTATTTTAGTCGTCAAAATCAGCCACCAAACTCAAGCGACTATACAATCTTTGTAGCAGAAGTAGCTTCTACGTGCAATGAAGCGTTACTAAGTGATTACATGGATAAACACTTGGACGATGATCGTAGATTATTATTACTTAACCAAGAGCTAGAACGTTTCCGTGCAACATTATTTAGACAAACAATGTTTGCAGAATTTGAACACAAGATTCATCAAATTGAGGAAGCAGGGGAGCCACTTACTGCGAACCGCATGAATGAAGAATATGCTGAATTAAATAGAAAATATTTTGGTGATTCAGTAGAAACAGATGAAGATATTAGTAAAGAGTGGTCAAGAATCCCTCATTTCTATATGAATTATTATGTGTATCAATATGCAACTGGATATAGTGCTGCACAAAGTTTAAGTCAACAAATCTTAACAGAAGGCCAACCTGCTGTGGAAAGATATATTAATGAATTCTTGAAAAAAGGTAGCTCTAATTATCCTATAGAAATACTTAAAAATGCGGGCGTAGATATGACGACACCTGAACCAATTGAGCAAGCTTGTCAGGTATTTGAGCAAAAATTAGACGCTTTTGAAAAGCTTATGAAAGCTTAGCATTGATGTATTCGTTTACAATATGACAAGTTTGTGACAAAGCATATTTATTTGAACTTAAAGGTTGAAAGGGGCATATGAGCGTGTTATATTATAAACATGAAATTAATCACATAACAAACATACCCCTTTGTTTGAAGTGAAAAAATTTCTCCCATCCCCTTTGTTTAGCGCCGTGTAATCAGACACGGCGTTTTTTTTATGCCTTTTTTAGTTATATTACACCAATCATCAAAAATGAATATCTATTCAGTTGACTTTAGATAGGGAAAGTTGTAGACTTAACTTGTATCTAAAATAAATACAAGAAAGAGGTTATTTACTATGAAAATTGCAGTTGTAGCAGCCAATGGCAAAGCAGGAAGCTTAATCACTAAGGAAGCAGTAGAAAGAAACCTAGATGTAACAGCAATTGTGAGAGGTAAAAATAAAACTGTTGCTTCACAAGTAGTTCAAAAGGATATATTTGATTTAACTAAAGAAGATTTAGCACCTTTCGATGTGATCGTGGATGCGTATGGGCAAGCCGACGTAAATAAACTAGATGAGCATAGTAAGACATTGAAACACTTAAGTGACTTAGTCAGCGGAACGAACCAACGATTACTAATTATTGGTGGTGCTGGCAGTTTATTTGTAGATGATGCACACACAATAAAATTAGTGGATGCACCAGATTTCCCTGAACAATTTAAACCTACGGCACAAGCTCAAACGAAAACACTTGAAGAAATAAAACAGCGTGATGATGTCAAATGGACATTTGTAAGTCCAGCTCCAGACTTCCAATTTGAAGGTGAAAAAACCGGTGATTATAAAGTGAGCGATGATGAAGTTATTGGAACTAGTGTGAGCTATGCAGACTTTGCAAAGGCTATGGTAGATGAAGCTATTAATGGAACACATATTCAAAAACGTTTTGCTGTATTTGCAAAATAAGCAGTGATAAAAGTATTAAAATCAACTATCATATAGTGAAAAATGATTTTAAGTATATGAGTCATTGATTCATAATGAAAAGTAAAAAGCTGTTAAGAAATCATTAGTCTAAATGATTTCTTAACAGCTTTTATTTAGTGAAATAGCTACAATAGTAAATCTCCAACTGTTCAAATTTTAGATTTCCAAAATTTACCGTCCGGAGATTGAAGCTTTTCAATTTTTTGTTGTAATGCTAATTTTTTAAGTTCTTTATTCATAACTTTTTCAGGCCATTCATAAATAGTTAGCAACTCTTCCTTAGTAACAAGCTGTTGTTGTTGAATATAGCTCTCTAAACTAGGCGGTAATTCTTTTTCAATAGACGTGCCTATAAGTTCATTTATGATATACGTATAGATATGGTATGGGTATAAGCCTTCAACTTTTAATCCTTCTTCATGAACATCTTCATTAAAGAATACAAGTGTGGGTGCTTCTTCGATATCCATCTCTCGCGCAATGTGCAAATCAACTTGTAAACTATCTTTCAAGCAATTATTGTGCAAGTCTTCTTTAAACACTTCATAATCTAGACCCGCATTACTGATACAATTATTAACCATAGATTCAGTAATAATGTCCCGTTTAGGTATAATTTCATTTTGCACAAGGTGGATAAAGCGCTCTGCACGTAAACGGCCTTGAAGTTCTGCTGCCTTATAGGATAAAGCAATATTATCTAAATCAGATGTACTTTGAGCTTGGCATTTCGTCAAGACTCGTAATGATGGGTTGAGTATATGCCTTATACTGATATATTGTTTATATTCAATACGTAATTTAGAAAGAATTGCTGATAATTTAAAGCATTCTTTACTAAAAGGATCGAAAAATGAATAAATTTCAATCTTACTCACAGGTGAAAGATTTGCATCTTCACGACTATTAGTATTTATTAATTTTAGTTCTTCAGTCATGTTTATTTCACCTACAATTAATTTTCGGAATTAACCATGTGATTCGCTGTTAAACGTAATCTTTCGTATAAATAATCACCGACACCTAAAGGAAAATTTGCATGTTGAATTGCAATATACATATTTTCTAGCCATGCATCGCGTTCAAAACTTGTAATTATAAAACTTAAGTGACGTTTTTTTAACATTGGATGGCCATGCTCTTCAGAATAAAGATTTGGACCACCTAAAAATTGAGTCAAAAATTGCTTTTGTTTTCTGCTTGTTTCTTGAAAATCTCCAGGAAACAAATGATTAATTCTATCATCGTTTTTAACTAATTTGTAAAAATGATCTATCATTTCATTTAAGGCATCTTGTCCAATGATTTCGTAAGGTGTTTGCGTCATAATATCACCATATTCTTGTTAATGTATTACTAATATAACATGAATATTTACATATGGAAGTAATTCGACTTCTCGCACTTGCGCGCAATTAGTTTTTATTTAAATTTGATTTACGTTTGAAAAATCTTTGTACTTTGTTGTCAGGAGTTACATGAGTAATATCAAATTTTTTTAAGATAGATTTAAAGTTGATCAGCCCTTCATTATAATCAGTAACTTCATATTCTAGTTCATAATCTTGATAATCTAAGTACTTACTTTTGTCTAAGACAAGTAAATTACCTTGAACTTCTTTTTCTAATCGATCAGTTGTTAAAGCACCTAAAATAACGAGATTATCCATATCGATATCCATTTTAGAAAGTTCTGCGGCGATGTCTGTGGGTAAATCTTGTTCTGAAATCGTTTTGTCTAACTCTGGTATGATATGAGTTTCGAAATTGTATTCCATTAGACCGATTTTTGATGGTACTTTTAAGGTCATTTCATAACTTTCATCTTTTACACGAATTCTCAAAGCTGACTTATGATTACGTAAATCAAACTGAGATGTATCTATATAGTAGTTGGTTTGGGTGAAAGGATGGTTGCCTTGGAAATATGCAGTATAAATTGCTTGGTATTGTACTTCTGATAATAATTGTTTGAACTCTATTTCGTTGTTAGTTGCCAAAACAAACACTCCCTTAAAAATATATAATAGTTAATTTTAAAGCACTTTCTACATAATTCAAATTGAATTGCTTTTATTGTGAAAATTAATTGAAAATTAGAGTATTGATGACATTTCATTAGTCTTGTAACGTGTTATGTACACTGAAATTATGTTAAAATAATGAGGAATAAGGAGGAACAAGCATGCGTATATATGTAAATGAAATTAAAATAACAGATGATAGTATTAAATGTTATACAGAAGAATCAACAGAAGGTTTACAAGAAGCAGGACAAATGCTTGTTGATAGTGATAATTATAGTTTTGCATATATCTTAGATAATGGACAATCATATTCATATTTAATATTTGTTCAAGAAACATGGTCTATGCTACATGAAAACAAAGGGAAAAAAATTATAATTAATGATAATTTAGAACTAGAACAATTCGAAAGTGAATTTAATTACATACTGGATAATATTCAGGGTAATTTAAACTATGGTAAAGAGTTCGTTTCCGTTGTAGAAGATACTTTCGAATTAGAGTGAAGCGGAGTGAGGCACAATGAATCAATGGGATCAGTTTTTATCTCCCTATAAACAAGCTGTGGATGAGCTGAAAGTTAAGTTAAAGGGACTTAGAAAACAATATGAGGTAGACGATAATGCATCTCCAATAGAATTTGTTACTGGTAGGGTTAAACCTATGACTAGTATTATTGATAAGGCAAATAAACGCGAAATTTCTTTTGATAGACTCCATGAAGAAATGTATGATATTGCCGGATTGCGTTTAATGTGTCAGTTTGTAGATGATATTGATATTGTGGTTAACCTTCTCAGACAACGTCAGGATTTTAAAGTAGTAGAAGAACGAGATTATATTAGTAATACGAAGCAGAGTGGTTATCGTTCATTTCACGTTATTATTGAATATCCAATAGAGACGCTCGATGGGGAAAAGAAAATATTAGCGGAAATTCAAATTAGAACGCTAGCAATGAATTTTTGGGCAACTATAGAACATACCTTGCGTTATAAATATGATGGCGATTATCCACCAGAAATTCAACACCGTCTAGAAAGAGCAGCTGAAGCAGCATTTTTGCTGGATGAAGAAATGTCTGAAATAAAAGAAGAAATTCAAGAAGCACAAAAATATTATTCTAAAAAGCGTGCGAAGAAGCATGACAGTGACTAGGGAGGTGTAATCTTGCGATATACGATATTATCAAAAGGCGATTCAAAGTCAAATGCGTTAAAGCATAAAATGATCAACCACATGAAAGATTTTCAAATGATTGAGGATGCAGATAATCCAGAAATAGTCATTTCAGTAGGTGGTGATGGCACATTATTACAAGCTTTCCATCAATATAGTCATATGTTATCGCGTTGTGCATTTGTGGGGGTACATACGGGTCATCTAGGTTTTTATGCAGACTGGTTACCACATGAAGTTGAAAAGTTAATTATAGAAATTAACAATTCGGAGTTCCAAGTTATTGAATATCCATTGCTCGAAATCATTATTCGTTATAATGATAATGGTTATGAAACGCGTTATTTAGCTTTGAATGAGGCTACTATGAAAACTGAAAATGGATCTACGTTAGTGGTTGATGTCAATATTCGAGGTAATCAATTTGAGCGTTTTAGAGGCGATGGTTTGTGTGTATCTACACCATCTGGATCTACGGCGTATAATAAAGCGTTAGGCGGTGCATTAATACATCCTTCTTTAGAAGCTATGCAAATTGCAGAGATTGCATCTATTAATAATAGAGTCTTTAGAACAGTGGGTTCACCACTTGTATTACCGAAACATCATACGTGTTTGATTACACCAGTCAATCACGATACGATTTTAACCACGATTGACCATGTAAGTATTAAGCATAAAAATGTAAATGCAATACAATTTAGAGTTGCTAATGAAAGAGTGAGATTTGCAAGATTCAGACCGTTTCCTTTTTGGAAAAGGGTACATGATTCATTTATTTCTAGTGGAGACGATGAATAATGAAATTTAAGTACCATATTACTTCTCCTGAAATGCTAAGAACATTTTTACAAAAAAATGATTATTCAAAGAAGACTATAAGCGCCATTAAACATAATGGCGCTTTATTAGTTAATGGACAAGCCGTTACTGTAAGACGACAGCTTGTAGTGGATGATGTGTTAGAGGTACACCTTAGTCAAGAGGTTCCGAGTTTAAATTTAATTCCATTTATACAACCATTAAATATATTATATGAAGATGAATATTTACTTGTTGTATCGAAAAGCGCATTTCAAAATTGTGCGCCATCTAAAGACCATAAACATGGTAGTTTAGTTGAACAAGTGTTAGGTTATTTTAATGATATGGGTCTTTCAATAACACCACATGTTATTACACGTTTAGATCGTAATACATCAGGTATTGTGATATTTGCTAAACATGGATTTATACATTATTTGATGTCTCAGACGACGCTAGAGAAATATTATTACTGTATTTGTTATGGTGCTGTAGAAGACGAGGCAATGATTGATGCTCCGATTGGAAGAGAGCCAACAAGTATTATCCAAAGACGTGTAGATAATAACGGTAGACAAGCGCAAACCCAATACAAATGTCTTCAACGATCGCCAAACTATAGTTTGTGTAAAGTACAATTACTGACTGGTAGAACGCATCAAATCAGAGTACATTTTCAGCATATTGGCCATCCTTTAGTCGGGGATGATTTATATGGTGGTGCACATCCTATTTATAAACATCAATTATTGCGTTGCATCCAAGTTTCTTTTGTGCATCCTATAACACATAAAACAATTGAAATTCATGATAAATATGACGCGATAGAATCTATATTTAATATGATATAATTTAATCATTCATGGAGGTGGGAAAAGTGGCCAATGAAAAAGATTCAATCGGTTTAGAGGATGAACAAGTATATGATCAAGCGTTACTAGATCGTTTACTATTCCAAAGTAATATTGATGAATTTAGAGACGAATTTTTATCAATGCACACATATGAACAAAGTGAATACTTTGAAGATAGTAATGAGGAAGTGCGTCAAAGGATATATGAAGTGTTATCACCAGAAGAAGTCGCTGATTTCTTTGAACAATTAGAAATTGACGAAGAAGATTATGAGGCGCTTTTTGATACCATGGATGCTACATATGCAAGTAAAGTATTAGAAGAGATGTCTTACGATAATGCAGTAGATATCATGAATCAACTTTCTAAACAAAAAATTGTTAGCTTACTTACATTAATGAACAAAGAAGATGCTAAGGAAATTAAAGCATTATTACATTATGAAGAAGATACCGCCGGCGGTATTATGACGACGGAATATATTTCATTAAAAGCAACGATGCCTGTGAAAGAAGCGCTCATGCACGTTAAAGAGCAGGCGCCAAATGCTGAAACGATATATGTCATATTTACAGTCAATGATCATAAGCAATTGGCTGGTGTACTTTCATTAAGAGATTTAATTGTGGCAGAAAATGATGCTTATATTGAAGATATTATGAGTGAACGTGTCATCAGTGCGAATGCAGCAGATGACCAAGAAGATGTTGCACAAAAAATGAGAGATTATGACTTTATTGCTATGCCAGTTGTAGATTATCAAGATCACTTACTTGGTATTATAACAATCGATGATATATTAGACGTCATGGATGAAGAAGCAAGTGAAGATTACTCACGCTTAGCAGGTGTGTCAGATGTTGATGCTACGAATGATTCAATATTAAAAACAGCAACAAAACGTTTACCGTGGTTAATCATCTTAACATTTTTAGGTATGATTACCGCGACAATATTAGGTTCTTTTGAGGATACATTATCTAAAGTAGCTCTGTTGGCGGCATTTATTCCAATTATTAGTGGAATGTCTGGTAATTCAGGCACTCAATCACTTGCCGTATCAGTAAGAAATATATCCACCGGTGAGATAGATGAACAAAGTAAATTTAAAGTGGCCTTAAGAGAAACAGGAAGCGGATTTTTTAGTGGGTTAGTTTGTTCTATTTTACTATTTATTATAATTATTGTACTATACGGTCAACCTATATTAGCAGTTATTGTAGGCGCAAGTTTGACTATTGCAATGACAGTTGGGACGTTAGTCGGTTCCATGATTCCATTAGTGATGAATAAACTGAAAATCGATCCTGCAGTTGCTAGCGGACCATTTATTACAACAATTAATGATATTGTAAGTATGTTAATTTATTTTGGATTAGCAACATCATTTATGTCTTACTTAACATAAGGGGGGTTATATGGAATTTGTATCACTCGTTGTTGTCGTATTAGCGGCATTTTTAACACCAATACTAGTTAATCGGCTTAGAATCACATTTTTACCTGTTGTTGTAGCTGAAATATTGATGGGTATTGTGATTGGTCATTCATTTTTAAATTTAGTAGAGCGAGACTCTATGCTAAATATTTTATCAACTTTAGGATTTATCTTTTTAATGTTCTTAAGTGGTTTAGAGATTGATTTTAAAGCATTTAAGAAAAATAAAACGCCTCAAGATCAAGAAGACCAAAAGAAAGAACCAGGTCATTTGCAATTAGCCATTGTTGTATTTATGTTTATTATGATTATTTCAATTATTTTCGCATATATGTTTAAATGGTTTGGTTTGGTAGATGATGTATTACTTATGGTGATTATTATTTCTACGATTTCATTAGGTGTTGTTGTCCCAACATTAAAAGAAATGAACATCATGCGTACTACAATAGGCCAATTTATCTTGCTTGTTGCAGTGTTGGCTGATTTAGTAACGATGATATTATTAACAGCCTATGGCGCATTACATGCCTCAGGAAACACATCACTGTGGCTCATTGGCATATTAGTCGTATTTACGCTTGTTTTTTACTTTTTGGGTGGTATTTTCAAAAAAGCCCAATTTTTACAAAAATTAATGGATGGTACGACTCAAATAGGCATCAGAGCGGTATTTGCATTGATTTTATTATTAGTTGCTTTAGCAGAAGGCGTCGGTGCGGAAAATATACTAGGTGCCTTTTTAGCTGGAGTAGTAGTATCTTTACTTAGTCCAGATGAAGATATGGTTGAGAAATTAGATTCATTTGGATACGGTTTTTTTATTCCAATATTCTTTATAATGGTGGGCGTAGATTTAAATATTCCTAGTTTGATTAAAGAGCCTTCATTGTTGTTAATCATTCCTTTTTTAATACTAGCCTTTTTAGTTTCTAAACTCATTCCAGTATTTTATATAAGTAGATGGTTTGATAAGCAAACAACAATTTCATCCGCATTTTTACTGACGTCAACCCTGTCCTTAGTGATAGCATCAGCAAAAATTGCAGAAGAACTAGGTACGATTTCACCAGAAATATCTGGTATTTTAATTTTAAGTGCAGTTATAACTTGTGTCTTTGTTCCTATTATATTTAAAAAAATGTTCCCAATGCCGGATGAAGTTACAAGACAAATTGAAGTGAGTCTAATCGGTAAGAACCAATTAACGATACCTATTGCTCAAAATTTATCTTCGCAACTTTATCAAGTTTCCTTATATTATAGAAATGATTTAAGCGATAAACGTAAGTTGTCTGACGCAATCTCTATGATTGAAATTGCAGATTATGAAGAAGAGTTATTAGAGCGTTTAGGGTTGTTTTCTAGAAATATCGTAGTTTGTTCTACCAACGATGATGATATTAATAGAAAAGTCGCTGTGATGGCTAAAAACCATGGCGTTAAACGTGTAATATGTAGACTTGAATCTAGTTCTGAAGATGAAGATTTACAAAGACAAGGCATTGAAATTTTCAGTAGTTATATGAGTAATAAGATCTTATTGAAAGGTTTAATAGAGACACCAAACATGCTTAATTTACTAAGTAATGTAGAAACGTCATTATATGAAATTGCGATGTTAAATCATCAATATGATCAAATTCAACTACGTAATTTCCCATTTGATGGAGATATCATCTTTGTACGAATCATTAGAAATAATGAGTCAATTGTGCCACATGGTGACACGCAGTTACGATACAGAGATCGTTTAATTGTTACTGGATCTAAAGAGTATGTTGATGAATTGAAACGAGAATTGGAACTTTATTATTAAATAAACAATACAACGATAGGTTAGAGTAAGATTTATCTTCTGTGACTATATCGTTGTATTGTTTTGTTTATGAAAGTATAACGATAAAAAAAGTATTTAAATATGATAATGATAGCAAAATAAATTGTTTAAACAATCAAACCAATGTTAAAATAAAGAATATTGGAATTGGGATTGAGCAAAATGAAGCAACAGCACATCAGAATAACTCGCCCAGTTGAAAATGAAAATTAATTAAAGGAGTTATTATTTCATGTTGAATTTAGAAAATAAAACATTTGTCATTATGGGTATTGCTAATAAACGTAGTATTGGTTTTGGAGTAGCTAAAGTATTAGACGAACTAGGTGCTAAATTAGTCTTTACATATCGAAAAGAACGTAGTAAAAATGAATTAGAAAAATTACTAGCGCAATTAAATCAGAAAGACCACCATGTATTCCAAGTGGATGTACAGAAAGACGAAGACGTTATTGATGGATTTGCTAAAATTGGTGATGAAGTTGGTACAATCGATGGTGTTTATCACTCAATCGCTTTTGCAAATATGGAAGATTTACGTGGCCGATTTATTGATACATCAAGAGACGGTTTCTTATTAGCTCAAGACATTAGTTCATATTCATTAACTATTGTAGCTCGTGAGGCTAAAAAACTTATGCCTAATGGTGGCAGCATTGTTGCTACAACATATTTAGGCGGGGAATTTGCTGTTCAAAACTATAATGTGATGGGCGTGGCAAAAGCAAGTCTAGAAGCAAACGTACGCTACTTGGCGCTTGACTTAGGTGAAGATAATATTCGTGTGAATGCAATTTCTGCTGGACCTATTCGTACATTGAGTGCTAAAGGTGTAGGCGGTTTTAATACAATCTTAAAAGAAATCGAAGAACGTTCACCATTAAAACGTAATGTAGATCAAGAAGAAGTGGGCAAAACTGCAGCTTATCTATTAAGTGATTTTTCAAGTGGTGTAACTGGTGAAAATATCCATGTGGATAGTGGTTACCATATCGTTAAATAATCCGTTTATGTTGTTTAGTCTATAATTGATTCATGAATGAGGATGAACGACGAGATAAATGGTTCGAAGGTATTTTTAAATTGAATTGATTTTCTTTAATATAAAACAGGTCACATCATTGAACAATGATGTGACCTGTTTTTTTATGCACTTTATGCTTTATACACAAAGCATTGTATTATTCTTTAACATCGCTATTGGCTTTTTCCATAATTTGCTCTCTGTAGCTGAATACATTACCAATAATCGTCTTGATTACTGCATAAAGTGGTACAGCTATAAGAATTAGCCCAAAGCCGCCAATATTACCAGCTGCTAATATCACTACAATAATTGTAAGTGGGTGAATATTTAATGATTTACCCATAACATTTGGTGTAATGACATTACCTTCAAGTTGCTGTGCAATTAAAGTAATGATACATACCCAAATGAATATTGTTGGACTTTGTATGATTGCTATGATGGCAGCAGGTGCGAAAGCCATCCAAGGCCCTAAGAATGGGATCATGTTAGCTACACAGGCAAACATTACAAGCAATAATGTATAGTTTAATCCAATGATGGAATAACCAATATATAAGATAACTCCGAGTATGATACTTACAGTTACTTGTCCTTGAATATATGATTTAACAGTGTGATCCAAGTCCTCTAATAATTCTACTACAAATACCTTTCTATCCCCTTTAAATAATTTTGCAATAAAAGGAATAAAGCGTTCATGATCTTTCAACATGTAAATTAAGAAGAACGGCACCATTATAAGTAAGAACAAAGTAGAGATAATTGAAGTAATGTAACTAAATGAATTCGATAATATATCAGCAGTATTATCACTCATTGACTGTACCATTTTGTTAATGCGGTTCGTTACATCAGGTGGTAATCTTTCCATTTGATCTAATGAGTAATTGATAATATGTTGTACTTCATGTTGTAGTGTAGGAATTTGATTAACTAAATTCTCGATTTGCTCTGCAATCAGTGGACCTACAAAGCCAACAATAATACCTATAATTATAATTAACCCAATAAAGATAATTGTAATACTACCCCAACGTGGTACTTTATTTTTTTCAAGTATCTTTTGAAAAGGTAAACAAATATAGAATAAGAAGCCGCTGAGTAATAAAGGTATTAACACAGATTGTAGAATAATGATGAACGGTGTGAATACACTATGGACCTCCATTATTAATTTGATTAGTAAAAACAGGATGAGTAAGGCAACACCTGTTCTAAACCAAACTTTGTTTAACATCGAATATTTCCTCCTAAAAATTGTCATTTATTGAATTACTTTTCAGTATATATCATATATAGGTAGAACAAAAGGTAAATTTAAAGTTACATATAACGTGTGAAGGGCTGCATGTAACGTCAGAAATTTATAATTTTTAGAAAAAACAAACTGAATATCATAAAACTATTTGTCTATAAAAGTAAATATAGATTATCAATTTAGACGTATAATATATAAAAGTTTAAAAATATAAAATATTAAATGCGTTGCGCGGAATATTATAAGTGTGTATAATGAGTAAAAATATATCATTTTACATAATGGTACAACAAGGGGGATACATTATGTTAGAAAGTTTACTTACTTGGTTTTATGATATTGTTTGGAGCAAGCCTTTGGTCTATGGCTTATTAATTACGGGGATTATTTTTTCATTGATGATGCGTTTGTTCCAAGTTAGACATTTTAAAGAGATGATTCGACTCATGTTTCAAGGAGAGAAATCACCTACAGGTATATCGAGTTTTCAGGCTATTGCCTTATCACTTGCTGGTCGTGTAGGAACAGGGAATATTGTCGGTGTATCAACTGCGATATTTATAGGAGGACCCGGCGCGGTATTTTGGATGTGGGCAACAGCATTTTTAGGCGCAAGTAGTGCATTTATAGAATCTACATTAGGACAAATATATAAAAGAGAAGAAAAAGGGCAGTACCGAGGTGGACCAGCATTTTACATTGAATATGGTATAAAGGGGAAAATGGGTAAGATTTATGGTTTAATATTCGCCGTTGTCACAGTTATTTCAGTCGGTTTGTTATTGCCAGGTGTTCAATCTAATGCCATATCAAGCTCAATGAAAAATGCATTTAGTATTGAACCATGGATTATTGCACTATGTTTAGCTGTATTATTAGCTTTAATTATCTTCGGTGGCGTCAAATGGATTGCTACTGCTGCAACAGCAATTGTGCCATTTATGGCAATTATTTATATATTAATGGCGGTTGTGATTATTTTCTTGAATATTGAACAGGTACCAGCACTATTCGCTTTGATTTTTAAATCAGCATTTGGAATGCAAGCAGCGTTTGGTGGTATATTAGGTGCCATGATAGAAATCGGGGTTAAAAGAGGGCTTTATTCTAATGAAGCTGGACAAGGAACTGGACCACATGCAGCATCTGCTGCAGAGGTATCTCATCCTGCAAAGCAAGGTTTGGTACAATCATTTTCAGTTTATGTAGATACATTATTTATTTGTACAGCGACAGCACTGATTATTTTATTATCAGGAACATATAATGTTACTGACGGGGGAACAGGTTCAGGCGGTAAGCCTAGCATGATTAAAGATAATGGTATATTTGTAGAAATGTCCAATGGTGATAAAGATTACTCAGGGACAGCGATGTATGCACAAGCAGGTATAGATAAAGCATTTCAAGGTGGAAGTTACCATTTTGATCCAGCATTTTCAGGCATTGGATCATATTTTATAGCTATTGCATTATTCTTCTTCGCATTTACGACGATATTAGCGTATTACTATATTGCTGAAACCAATATTACCTATTTAACAAGAAAACGAAAAAATAAAACCACTACTTTTTGGATTAATGTAACTCGAATTGTGTTGATTGCTGCTACAATATATGGTGCAGTAAAAACAGCGGAAATTGCATGGTTGATGGGTGATTTAGGGGTAGGTATGATGGCGTGGTTAAATATCATCGCCATATGGATTTTGCATAAACCAGCCATGCATGCTTTAAAAGATTATGAACAACAGAAGAAACGTTTGGGTTCAGGGAAATATGCTATCTATAAACCGGATCCTAAATCAGTACCGAATGCGGTCTTTTGGTTGAAAGATTACCCTCAACGTTTAAGAGATGAAAAATATAACAAATAGTTAATTGGCACGATATTTATTGAAATATAGCACTGAATATTTTAAAATTATGCGTCTCTTGGTACAATGTCATTAAGACTACTAGGAGGCGCGTTATTTATGTGTGATTTTCATCCAGGTACCATTAATAAAATTAATTTTCCAAGTGAAATATTAGATAGAGATGTAACTTTATCTATTTACTTACCGAAAGACTTCACAAGATTATTTAAATATAAAGTTGTTTTCTGTTTTGACGGTTTAGATTTTTTTAGTTTTGGAAGAATTCATAGGACTTATGAGCGATTGCGTGAAGAAAACAAGGTAGAAAGAGCAATCTTTGTGGGTTTTCATTATGAAGATGTAGATAAGCGTCGTGCAGAATTTCATCCACAAGGTGCAAGAACACATTTAACTGTTAAAGCGATGGCAAATGAGATTTTACCTTATATTGATCGTACGTTTCCAACATTTAAAGTAGGGAACGCACGCGTTGTATTAGGTGATAGTTTGGCAGGAAGCGTAGCGTTGATGACTGCTTTGTCTTATCCAAGGGTGTTCAGTCAAGTCGGCTTGTTAAGCCCACAACATGATGAAGTTATACAGACTTTATTAGAAAGGTGTCAATTTAAAGAACAATTATCGATTTGGCATACTGTAGGCTTAGAGGAAGATGACTTTGAATTACCGACAAATGGTAGGAGAGCGGATTTTCTAACACCAAATCGAGAACTCAAAAATATCATCGAAGCGCATGGTATTTCGCATTACTATTTTGAATTCGATGGAAGTCATAGATGGAAGTCATGGAAAGAATTACTTGATGAGTTATTAATTTATTTTTTATCAGATAATATTTCTTTTTAATAATGTGAACTAAATTTAGTTTAAAGTAACGAATTTTTCGAAAATTTGATATAATGAAGTTATGTTAAACAAAGGAGGAATTTAAATGATTTTAGGATTAGCATTAATTCCGTCAAAAGCATTTCAAGATGAAGTAAATGCATATCGTAAGCGTTATGATAATCACTATGCGACAATTATGCCGCATATTACGATTAAGGGGCAATTTAAAATTAATGATGGTGAGTTGGAATCAGTCAAAGAGGATATTAAATCAAGAATTGAAGGTATCCCGACTGTTGAAGTGCATGCTACTAAAGCATCAAATTTCGCGCCAATCACAAATGTGATTTATTTTAAAGTTGAAAAAACAGAAGCATTAGAAAAACTATTTAACCAATTTAACAGCAATGACTTTTATGGTGTGGCTGATCATCCGTTCGTGCCTCATTTCACAATTGCTCAAGGACTAACAAGCCAAGAATTTGAAGATATATATGGTCAATTAAGACTGGCGGGAATTGATTATAAAGAAACGATTGAGCAACTTTCATTAGTGTATCTTGATGAAGAAGAAGAAAAATGGAAAGTGTTAGATACGTTTAATTTAGCTTAATTATTGCCCGATTCAACCAATTATTATTGTTTACGATAATCACAAGGAATTAAAAAGAGGAGTCCCACACCATTTAAGACAACTGTCTCAAATGATGCGGGACTCCTTGTTTAGTTTTAAATCAAATTCACTTATTGTTTACGAGTTGTGATACTTTTCTTTTTTCATAAAGTATATGCCATAGAATATTGCTAAGAATAAGAATAACAGTGCAGAGAAATAAAATGTATTGTTCACAGATTTAGTGAACTCTGTTATTAGTCCACCAACCAACGGCCCAATCATAGAGCCGAATCCTTGAACGCTATTAAATACACCCCAAGTTTCTTCTTGCGCATCACTATGAATATGACCTGCCATAAATGTGTTCCAAGCAGGTAATAATAAGCCATACATAAGTCCAATGAAGACTGCCAATACCCAAACGATTGCTATGTTAGTAATCAATGATAATGCGAAAATCATTAACGTATAAAGTATAAAACCACCGAAAATAACACTATACATAAAAGTTGTACCATTTTTATCAATGATTTTTGATAAAAATAACATTGATAGGGCGCAACCGATACCACCAAATACGATAGCCATTGTATACTCTACTGTAGAAACGCCAACGACTTTTGTTGCATATGTAGGTAAAATTGGGACCAAAGCTGTTATAGATGCGCCCTGTAATAAAATACCTGGAAATAGCACCATATGACGTTTGGTAACATCAACAATTTGCCCTAATTGTTGTTTAACTGGACGCGTATTGTAATTCGTCAGTCTTATTTTTACAAAATAATATAGTATCCATGCAATAAGTACAACGAGTGACATCATAAATGCGAATTGCGTAGGGTGGAATTTAAAGATAATATTCATGCCAACCATACCAACAAGTAAGCCTAATAACCATGAAAAGTAAACATATCCCATTTGTTTGCCACGGCTTCTCTCATCTACACTTGCAAGCATAATCACCCATATTGGACTTACAGCAATGCCTAATAGTACAGCACTCGTAATTAATACTAGCGGAGAAGTTGGAAACCAAATCACTAAAAATAGACTTCCGAAAGCAAGGAGAAAGCCTAAAGTTAATACAAGTTTGGTACCTAGTCTCTTTAATAAGAAGCCAATCACAAAGTTTGTGGCGGCATCAGCAATAAAATGAAGGGAAATTGCGGTAGAAGTAATACCTACCGCAATTGAAGTTGCTGTTGGCAGCAATGATAAATAACTTAATACATACATACCACGAGCAAATTCCATTAAGAATAGGATGACTAACATGATTATGAAATTTTTACTTATAGCATGGTTATTTAACGAAGAGCTTTGCATATAAAGGAACCTTTCCGTAAACATCCTCGTAGTGAGTTGAATGATTTAATAAATCTAATAAGTCTTTACATAATTTATATGTTGAGTAGGGAATGCGAGATGCGTTCATTGATTGTGTCATTGCTGATAATGAATCTAATGAATTTGTTAAAGTCGCTACTTGTTGGATCGCAGCTTCAGGCGTACGAGCAATGTAACCATAACCTTGTTCTTCAAAATAATTTGCATTTTCAAGCTCTTGACCTGGCGCAGGATCTAAGAAAATCATGGGTATTTGTCTCGTCAAAGCCTCTGATATTGTTATACCACCCGGCTTTGTGAGCATTAGTTGACTTGAAGCCATCCACTCGTTCATATTTTTAGTATATCCGAGTATAAGCACGTTATCGTAATGTTTAAATTGTGCAGATAATGAACGTTTTAATTCTTTATTCTTGCCACATATCATTACGACTTGTGAGTGTGGACTATGAGTTAATATGGCTTTAATCATTTGATCAAAGCCTTTAGATACACCAAATGCCCCAGCCGACATTAAAATTGTGGGTTTATCTGGGTTAAGGTGATTTTGACGTAACCACGAAACTTTATCGATTTCTTCCTCGAATTTATCAGCAATAGGAATACCAGTAACTTTTATTTTTTCTTTAGGTATACCGATACTAGCGAATTCTTCTTTTAAATCTTCTGTTGCTAAATAATATCTTTGAGAATGTGGTGTAATCCAGTTTTTTTGTAATTTATAATCTGTCATCACAGTAGCGATAGGTATATTCATATCAAATTGTTCCGTTAATACAGACATCACTGGTGTAGGAAATGTAAGTAAGATTAAATCTGGTTTTTCCTTTAACAATAAGTTTATTAATTTATTGAGTCCGTAATATTTATAGAAACATTTATCTAATTGGTCAGGGCGACTATAGTAAAATGCTTTGTACATATTTCTAAAGTATTTAAAACTATTAATGTACCATTTTTTACATATAGAAGTCAGAATTGGGTGCGCTTCTAAAAATAAATCATGTTCAATAACTGTTAAATTGTCTAGATTCATTTCGTTAAACTGGTTAACTACACTTTGAGTAACCTGTAGGTGACCATTACCAAAGGAACCAGTAATAATCAATATTTTTTTATTTTGAGTAACCATTAAAGCCACCCTCCAATAGTATAATTTATCTCATGCTAAGTTTAACGCATTTTTATAGCTTGCGAAAGAAAAAACACAATTATTAAAGATTATATCATTTTACATAACGATATGAAATCATTCATACTGAATCAAAGATTTTGTTCTGTTAAAATAATATTGTTTTATATCTTTACATTACCACGAAATTGCAATAGTACTCCTATTTCAATAGAGTTTCGTAAATATATAAAGAAACTTAATAATGCAATAACACTAAGTTAATATTTCTTATATATATAGAAATAAGTATAAATTTACAAATAGTTTTAAACAGTCATAAAAACTTATTTATATAGGAAGACATAATAAATTACCAGATAATAGATTCTATAAAATTAATTGAAAATATGTATAAATGTGTATAATGGAAGTAATGGAAAAAAAGGAGCGATAAATGTTGGATGCAAATGTTTTGTTTGAGAAAATAAGAGTTAAACAAGTAATGGGAACTTTAGATAGAAAGATAAATGATATTACTACAGATTCTCGTACTGCTAAACAAGGGAGCGTGTTTATAGCTTCAAAAGGTTATACAGTAGATAGCCACAAATTCTGTCAGGACGTCGTAGATAAAGGATGCCAAGTGGTCGTAGTTAGCGAGGAACAAACATTAAATGGTGATGTAACGCAAGTTATTGTTCCAGATACGTTACGTGTGGCTAGCTTATTAGCCAATGTGTTATTTGACTATCCGAGTAAACAACTTGTTACTTATGGTGTGACTGGTACCAATGGAAAAACGTCTATCGCGACAATGATACATCACATCTATAGAAAATTAGATAAGTCTAGTGCATATTTAGGTACAAATGGTTTTCAAATCAATGAAAATAAATCCAAGGGTGCGAATACAACACCTGAAACGGTCTCATTGACTAAAAAAATAAATGAAGCGGTAGAAAACAAAGCTGAAGCTATGACATTGGAAGTTTCAAGTCATGGATTATCTTTAGGGCGCTTACGAGGTGTTGATTTTGATGTGGCTATTTTCTCAAATTTAACACAAGATCATTTAGATTTTCACGGTACCATGGAAGCTTATGGACATGCTAAATCATTATTATTCAGCCAACTTGGCGAAGATCTTTCTAAGGAAAAATATGCAGTTTTAAATAATGATGATACTTTTTCAGAGTATTTAGGGGCGGTGACACCGTTTGAAACATTTACTTACGGTATTAATCATAAAGCGCAATTTATGGCAGAACAAATTAATGAATCATTACAAGGTGTGCATTTCAAATTCGTCACACCGTTAGGCAGATTTGAGGTTAAATCACCGTATGTGGGTATGTTTAATGTTTCAAATATTATGGCAGCAATGATAGCTGTTTGGAGTAAAGGCATTGCAATGGAAGATATTATTAAAGCTGTTGAAAATTTGGAACCAGTTGAAGGTAGATTAGAGGTATTAGATCCTTCGCTGCCTATTGATTTAATTATTGATTATGCACATACTGCTGACGGTATGGACAAATTAATTGATGCAGTCAAACCATTTGCCAAACAAAAATTGATATTCTTATGTGGCATGGCTGGTGAACGTGATATGGGTAAAACGCCTGAAATGGGGCGAGTAGCTTGTCGTGCGGATTATGTCATTTTTACGCCAGATAACCCAGCAAATGATGATCCTAAAAAACTTACAGCTGAATTAGCAAAAGGTGCAACACATCATAATTATATTGAATTTGAAGATCGGGCTGAAGGTATTCGTCATGCTATTGATGTTGCTGAGCCAGGAGATACAGTAGTATTAGCTTCAAAAGGACGCGAACCATACCAAATTATGCCAGGCAATGTCAAAGTACCTCATCGAGATGATTTAATAGGTTTAGAGGCCGCTTATGAAAAATTTGGTGGTGAGCCGAATGAAAATTAGAGATATAAATTTTAATAATGTACGTTCACATGTATATATTTATGAAAATAGTGAGGATGCACTTTATTTAATTGCCATTCCTGAATTAAATTGGTCACTAGAGGTAGATATAACATTAAATGAAGATGATTTAAAGGAAGAAATTGTGATACACTTGTTTACGTTAATTGATGAATCTTCAGCGAACACTATCGCTGAAGATATTATCGAACGGATATTTGAGAATTAAAGGAGATTATCAATGAGTATAAAGGAAGAAGTAAAATCAAGAAAAACCTTTGCAATTATTTCTCATCCTGATGCTGGTAAAACTACATTAACTGAAAAATTATTGTTATTCGGTGGTGCAATCAGAGAAGCAGGTACAGTTAAAGGTAAAAAAAGTGGGAAGTTTGCTACTAGTGACTGGATGAAGGTAGAACAAGAACGTGGTATTTCTGTTACAAGTTCAGTGATGCAGTTTGATTATGATCACTATAAAATAAATATTTTAGACACTCCAGGACATGAAGACTTTTCAGAAGATACGTATAGAACACTTATGGCAGTTGATAGTGCTGTGATGGTCATTGATTGTGCGAAAGGGATTGAACCTCAAACATTAAAACTCTTTAAGGTTTGTAAAATGCGAGGTATTCCAATTTTCACATTCATCAATAAGCTTGACCGTGTAGGTAAAGAACCATTTGAATTATTAGATGAAATCGAATCTACATTAGATATTGAAACATATCCTATGAATTGGCCAGTAGGTATGGGACAAAGCTTCTTTGGTATTATAGATCGTGATTCACGTACCATTGAACCTTTTAGAGATGAAGAAAATATATTACATTTGAATGATGAATATGAATTAGAAGAAGAACATAAAATTACAAACGATAGTGCCTTTGAGCAAGCAATTGAAGAATTTATGTTAGTAGAAGAAGCTGGAGAAACATTTGATAATGACGCCTTATTAAATGGTGAGTTAACACCCGTATTCTTTGGTTCAGCCTTAGCAAACTTTGGTGTGCAAAATTTCTTGAATGCATACGTAGATCATGCTCCAATGCCAAATGCACGCCAAACAAACGAAGATGTAGAAGTAAGTCCATATGATACTGATTTTTCTGGATTTATTTTCAAAATCCAAGCTAATATGGATCCTAAACACCGTGACCGAATTGCGTTTATGCGTGTCGTAAGTGGCGCCTTTGAACGTGGAATGGATGTTACGCTACAACGTACAAATAAAAAGCAAAAAATCACACGATCCACTTCTTTTATGGCTGACGATAAAGAAACTGTAAATCATGCCGTAGCCGGTGACATTATTGGTTTATATGACACAGGAAATTATCAAATAGGTGATACTTTAGTTGGTGGTAACCAAAAATTTAGTTTCCAAGATTTACCACAATTCACCCCAGAATTATTTATGAAAGTTTCAGCTAAAAATGTAATGAAACAAAAACATTTCCACAAAGGTATTGAACAATTGGTTCAAGAGGGTGCAATTCAATATTATAAAGCACTTCATACAAATCAAATCATTATCGGCGCTGTTGGCCAGCTACAATTTGAAGTCTTCGAACATCGTTTGAAAAATGAGTATAACGTAGATGTTGTAATGGAACCAGTTGGTCAAAAAATTGCACGTTGGATTGAAAATGAAGATGATATTAAAGATAAGATGAGTACATCTCGTTCAATTTTAGTTAAAGATATTTATGATAATTCTGTATTTTTATTTGAAAACGAATTTGCAACTAGATGGTTTGAAGAAAAGTTCCCAGAAATTAAATTATATAGTTTGTTATAAATCTATAATTTGTGTATAATAACTTTATTAATAGAATACCTATGACTTTGTAGTCAGAGGGGAGTAACTCAACTATTGTTAAATTGATATTTAAAGTACTTAATGCTTAATTGATATCTTTTAACGTAGTCATTTTATCGTCATTACGAAGTTTTACGCTTCCGGTGAAATGGGCAGACGCTATTGTCGAGTGAGACCTTTGCTAAAAGTGAAAATCGAGTAATATATTGTAATTTAGTTTATTTAAATCTAAATCGACAATAAAAGACAAGAGATTACACTTACTTAGCTTAGGTCTCTATTTTTTATGTAAAAAATTAAAGGAGTTGTCCTAGATGGATCCGAGTTTGATATTACCTTATTTATGGGTACTTTTAGTACTTGTATTTTTAGAAGGGTTATTAGCTGCAGATAACGCAGTAGTTATGGCGGTTATGGTTAAACATTTACCACCGGAACAACGTAAAAAAGCTTTATTCTATGGTTTATTAGGTGCATTAATATTTCGTTTTATCTCATTATTCTTAATTAGTATTATCGCGCATTTCTGGTGGATTCAAGCACTCGGTGCACTTTATTTACTGTATATGTCAATTAAGAACTTGATATCCTTCTTTAAATCAAAAGATCAACAAGAACAAGAAATTGGAGATACACACCATTTTGATGAATCAGGAGAAGAAATCAAAGCAAGCCCTAAAGCATTCTGGGGTACAGTGTTAAAAGTTGAATTTGCTGATATTGCCTTTGCAATTGATTCAATGCTAGCAGCACTTGCAATCGCAGTGACTTTACCAGCAGTAGGTATCCATTTCGGTGGGTTAGACTTAGGACAATTTGCCGTAATGTTCATAGGTGGTATGCTAGGTGTTGTTATTATGCGTTTTGCAGCAACATGGTTTGTAGGTTTACTAAATAAATATCCAGGTTTGGAAGGTGCTGCCTTTGCTATCGTAGGCTGGGTGGGTATTAAATTAGTGATTATGGTACTTTCACATCCTGATATTTTAATTTTACCAGAAGAATTCCCACACTCTACGTTATGGCAGTCTATTTTCTGGAGTGTAATGATATTATTAGTAATCATTGGTTGGTTATCATCAATGCGTAATAACAAAAAACATCAAAATAAATAACCATGTTTACTTTATGTGAGTTTTATATGAATGTATAATTCAATGACCCAGAAAACATATTATGTTTTCTGGGTTTCTTGCATTATAAAAGTATATGTATAGAATATTGCATACATTATATGTCAATACTTTACTATGATAAACACGTTTTTTTAGAATCATTAATTATAATTAGAAATTTAAGATAAAAGTGATTATAATCAAAATATATCTACTTTTATAAAACAAAATAACTAAGCAATCTTTATTATGATATGTCATAATAGATGTTGAAGTAACATGTAGTATTAGGGGGAATTATAGTGACTAATAATAAAAAACATGTAATCCCAAAAACGAAATATGGAAGAAAACGACGAGAATATTTTCATAACGAAGAACGGGAACAACGTGTACAACTTGAGCAAAAAGCTGAGGAAGAACGAGCAGAAAAAGCAGAACAGTTAGCAAAAAATAATGAAGAACGTGTAAAAGATAATTTGAGGAAAGCACGTATTGAAAAGCTCACTCAAGAAGAAATTCAACAACAACAAATTTTAGCGATTAGTCGAAAACATAGTCCATCTGATAACGACTTAAATGCTAGCCCATCAGACGAGATGTATAAACTTGACGATAACAAGGAAAATCAAGATGTTCATAGTGAACAGCACAACATAGATAAACAAAATGTAGAACAATCTACTACAGAGCAAAGTAATAACGATATAGAGACAAACAGAAAAGAAACATCACATGTAAACGGTAATGGTATAATTGGTAAAAATGAGCAATATGATCATTTTTATTCAGAAGAAGCACAACAGTCTCGCGTCAAACAATATATTGATGAGGAAAGTGGTAGCAATAGTAAAGAGAAGGTTGAAAATACACAAAAAAATAACAATATTGAAACGCATCATAAACAAAGCAATATTGATAAAATAAGAGAGTTTTTCTTGGAACATTGGGCAAAACTACTTATAGTGATTGGTGTGATATTACTCTTAGTATTAATAAACGCAATATTTAATAACGTAGATCACAATGGTAGTAGTAGAGAAAGCGTATTTAAAGGCCACCAAGACAAAGCTTATACAACAACAATGAAAAGCGCAAACAGTGCCATACATTCAATTGTAACTGTTGATAATAATACAGGTAAGGAAACTTCATCTGCAGATAAAGAGACACAAGAAGCTGGGAAAGAAAATGAATTAGGTTCAGGTGTCGTCTACAAAAAAGTGGGCGGCTCTATTTTTATTATGACGAATGCACATGTCGTCGGTGATAAAAAAGAACAAAAGATTACATATGGTAATGATGATTATTCAATAGGTAAAGTTATAGGTACAGATAAATTCTCTGATATCGCTATCGTCAAAGCGAAGGTGAAATCTGATAGTGATGTTAAACCAATCAAAATGGGTGATTCAAGTACACTTGTACTAGGAGAACCTATTATAGTGATTGGTAATCCGTTGGGTGTTGATTTTAAAGGTAGCGTATCAGAAGGGATCATATCTGGTCTTAACCGTCATGTGCCTGTAGACATAGATAAAGATAATCAATATGATGTACTGATGAGTGCATTCCAGGTGGATGCACCAGTGAACCCTGGTAATTCAGGTGGTGGTGTCATTGATAGAGATGGTAAGTTAGTTGGTATTGCATCATTAAAAATTGATATGGAAAATGTAGAAGGTATGGCATTTGCAATTCCTGTTAATGATGCGCAATCTATAGCAAAGCAACTTGAAGCCAAAGGAGAAGTGAAATATCCTAATACAGGTGTTAAAATAACAAATGTTGCAGAGATAGATGATGCGACACGTCAGGCAATTAGCTTACCGAATGATATTAACAAAGGTATTTTGATTGGTGATGTTAAAGAAAATTCATTAGGTGAAAAATCTGGGTTGCAAAAAAATGATGTCATAGTAGAATTAGATGGTAAAGAAATTGAAGATAATCTGAGATATAGACAAGTTATCTTTAGTCACAAAGATGATTTGCAGACATTACCAGCTAAAATATATAGAGATGGTAAACTTAAGGATATCAAGATTAAATTGAAGTAACGTTGAGGTGATAAGTGTTGTCCATTTTCAATCAATTGTTAAAGAAATCCAGCCCTCAACAAGGTATTGTAATGTATTATCTCGTTGCTATTGTAGTAGCGTTCTTATTACTTAATTTACCATTTGTACATAAATCAGGTGTACATGTTGATCCAGTAGACACGCTATTTGTTGCTGTTTCTGGAGTTAGCGTGACTGGTTTATCACCAGTAAATATTGCAGAAACTTATTCAACGTTTGGCCAAATCATTATTATGATTATTCTAAACATTGGCGGTATTGGTGTAATGGCGATTGGTACAATGCTATGGGTTGTCTTAGGTAAACATATCGGTATGCGTGAACGTCAATTAATCATGCTAGATAATAATAAAGACACAATGAGTGGCACAGTAAAACTTATTTTAGATATTGTACGTACGATTTTAATAATTGAATTTGTAGGTGCAGCGTTACTTGCGTTTTACTTTTATAGAGATACGCCAGATTTACAGTATGCTATAATGCAAGGCATTTTTGTTTCTGTCTCGGCTACGACGAATGGTGGTCTAGATATTACTGGGCAATCATTAATTCCGTATGCAAATGATTATTTTGTACAGACAATTGTAATGTTTTTGATTATTTTAGGATCTATTGGTTTTCCAGTTTTGATTGAACTGAAAGCTTATATTAAAAATCGAATCCCGAATTTTAGATTTTCATTGTTTGCCAAGATTACTACCGTAACTTATTTAGTATTATTTGTATTAGGCGTAGTAATGATTTTATTATTAGAGCATAATCATGCTTTTCAAAATATGACTTGGCATAAGTCATTGTTTTATGCGTTATTCCAATCAGCTACGACAAGAAGTGCAGGTCTGCAAACTATAGATGTTAGTCATTTTGGTGATGGGACGAATGTCATTATGAGTATATTAATGTTTATAGGGTCTTCCCCAAGTTCTGTTGGTGGTGGTATTAGAACGACCACGTTTGCAATATTAATATTATTTTTATTGAATTTTAATAATAATAACGAAAAAATTTCAATCAAAGCATTTAATCGTGAAATTCACGTTACAGATATTCAGCGTTCGTTTGCCGTATTTACGATGGCTTCTATACTTACATTTGCAAGCATGATATGTATACTTGTTGCTGAAAATGGTAAATTATCATTTTTACAAGTTTTCTTTGAAGTCATGTCAGCTTTTGGTACATGTGGCTTATCGTTAGGTATTACTGGAGATCTTAATGATACAACTAAGGTTGTGTTGATGTTGCTGATGTTCATAGGACGAGTAGGTCTTATCAGTTTTATTATCATGATAGGTGGCCGTCGCGAGCCAGACAAGTTTCATTATCCAAAAGAACGTGTGCAAATTGGCTAGTAGTCAGTTGAAAATAAAAAGCAAGGTGTTTCTTGGCGTGATATTGCAAGAAACACCTTGCTTTTTTGTATATTACTATAAAGGTATGGAAATTGTTGAAGATGTATCGTATTCAAAATCATTTTTAGTACCAACGATATTTATATACATGTTAAACTGTCATTAATGAGGAGAGAGGCGTATGAAACTAAGTGAAAAAATTGCAATAGATGTTATCACAACTTCAGATATGCATAGTTATTTTCTAAATGGAGATAATGGTTCGAATATTTATAGAGCTGGCACATACGTAAAACAAAAAAGAGAAGAAAACGAGCACGTCATTTTGTTAGATAGTGGCGGGAGTTTAGCAGGATCATTGGCGGCATTTTATTATGCTATTATTGCACCAAATAAGCGACATCCGATGATTAAACTTATGAATGCCATGCAATACGATGCTAGCGGTATAAGTCCTAATGAATTTAAATTTGGATTATCCTTTTTTTCGAGATCCATTTCATTATCTAGGTTTCCGTGGCTATCAGCGAATATTGAATATAAACGTACCCGTGAACCCTATTTTTCTACTCCATATACAATTAAAGAAATTGAGGGTGTTAAAATTGCAATCGTTGGCTTAACATCAGATGGTTTGATGGAACGTGAGCATTTTGAAATGGAAAAAGATGTACGCATTGAGAAAACGTTATTATCTTCTAAAAGATGGATTCGTTTTATCCATGAAACAGAGATGCCAGATTTTCTTATAGTAATTTATCATGGAGGATTAAATCAATTGAATACGTCGGCAAATGAGCGTGAGCAAAATGTAAATGAAGCGGAAAAAATCATGCAGACATTAGGCGTTATTGATTTATTGATTACCGGTCATCAGCATCAAACTTTTATCGGTAGAGATGATCAAACACTTTATGTACAAGCCGGTCAAAATGCAGAACAATTAATTCATGTGAAGATTAATTTCAAGAAGAGAACAAATTCTTACGAGTTGGAAGATGTAGACTCACACATTGTAGATTTAAATGAATATAAAGAAGATGAGGCATTACTAAATCTAACGCATTATGATAGAAAGACGGTTGAACATTGGGGAAAAGATGTTTTAACTCGATCTGATATACAAGCACAAGTAAACGGGCTCGCAGATGTGATTAAGCAACCACATCCATTTATTCAATTATTGCATGATAGTATTCGTTTGTCTTTTGATTATGATATTTCATGTGTACATTTGCCTACAAATGGTGAAGAAGGTTTGACGGGCACAGTGACGAATAAAGACTTGTATGAAGCTTATCCACATCCAGATGTGCCTGTAGACTTAACACTTAAAGGACAACATATTAAAGATATATTGGAGTATGGGTATTCACATATAGAATTTAGCGAAGGTGAACTGAGTTTAACGATTATTGATGAAACATTATGTACATTTTGGCAAGGTGTAGATTATACGATTGATATGAATGCTGAACCGTTCAATCGCGTGGTATTAAATAATATTAGATTAGATCACATGTATCGTGTGAGTATGACTGATTATTGTTATAGAAACTACCGACAATATTTAGAAAATGCTGTAATACATGATACTGATAATATTACTATGGTCGAACTTATTTCTAGAAATTTAAAAAATAACACATATCAATTACGTCAAAAACAAACTTTCAACGTTATAACTTAAAACAAATAGTAAGATAGGTCGTTAATCTTTTGTGCTGTTGGTGGATGTTTTGGTAACTATAAAAAATGTAATAAAAAACTGGAAGATACAGTGTCTTAAGACGAGTATCTTCCAGTTTTTTGTGATAATTGGAATATTTCAATTTTTCCTAAACAATAAACTAAATGAACTATACGTGGAAAATCAAAAGAATAACAACGGCAACAATTTGTGCTATTACGGTTGTTGCAATTCTGCGCGTATATAAATAACTTAGGGAAAGAACAATTTGTACAATAAAAATAAAGAAAACAATCCATAGATTGTCTAAATAGTAAAATAACGAAGCTGAGCAAAGTGCTGTAATCACAATGGCTAACCAACTTGGCATTTTTAATTTTAGCAGTTCTTTTTGTAACACAGTTCTCATATAAAGTTCATGGCATGGAATAACGAAAACGAGCGTTACTAACATTTGCCATTTAAAATATACACCAGTTCTTGTTAATTCTTTAATTAATTCAGAGTATTTTAAATCTGAAACAATAGCTGCTATGATAAGCTGAACTAGGATTAACACGATACCAACAATTATCCCTATACCAAGAGAAGTTAACAATCGTTTAGATTCTATATCTCTTTGGTAAAAGGTGTAACTAATACCTGCTATTAACATAATACCAGTATATAGATACCAATATTCTTGTTTTTCACCCCACATAATATAAAGGATTACGTGAAATACAAGAAAGCTTACTACAAACCATATTAAAGCCTTTGAAATTCTATCCATTTTAACTATCCTTCTTGGTCAACGATTGTATATCGTTTATGATTAATGACAGTTTTTTCAGGCAAGTCTAGTTCATTGAAGTTCTCCATAATTGTTAAGTCTACAATTACTGAATTATCATTAATTTTTTCTACACGGCCTTTTAAACCGTCATAAAATTCTACTATATTTCCAACTTCTGCAACAGTCATGCTTAGTCCTCCCTAGAAATGCTAACTAGATAGTATTATACAAAAAATCCATGCACAAATAAACAAATAACTATCAAATCGCATTAGATAAAACAATATTAAAAATATTGAGTGAAATTGAACTTAATAATTGGCATTTTTCGGCAAAATATAGCATAAATAAGATAAGGGCATATATATTAGGAAAAAGGAGTGTAGTTAATGAAATTTATTAGTAATAATGATATTACAGATCCAACCTTGAATTTAGCTATGGAAGAGTATGTTTTAAAAAACATGCCCAAAGAAGATAGTTATTTTCTTTTTTATGTTAACAGACCATCTATAATAATTGGGAAAAATCAAAATACTGTAGAAGAAGTTAACCAACCATACATCGATAAGCATGGTATTGATGTAGTAAGACGTATTTCTGGTGGTGGAGCTGTGTATCATGATACAGGAAATCTGAATTTTAGTTTTATTACAGATGATGATGGCAATAGTTTCCATAACTTTAAAAAGTTTACTGAGCCTATTGTTGAAGCGTTAAAATCATTGGGTGTAAATGCTGAATTGAGTGGACGAAATGATATTCAAGTTGGGAATGCTAAAATATCTGGTAATGCAATGGTAAAAGTGAAAGATCGTATGTTTAGTCATGGCACATTGATATTGAATAGTGAATTGGATGAAGTTCAAAATGCTTTAAGGGTGAATCCAGCTAAAATTAAATCAAAAGGAATTAAATCTGTGAGAAGTAGAGTCGCGAACATTGTAGAATTCCTAGATGAGCCTATTGATATTGATACTTTTAAAGATATCATTTTAAAAACAATCTTTGGAGAGGCTAACCAAGTAGAAGAGTATAAACTTACAGATGAAGATTGGCAAAATATAGAACAATTAAGTAATGAAAAATATCGTACATGGGATTGGAATTATGGTAAAAATCCAAAATACAACTTTGAAAGAGAAGAAAAATTTGAAAAAGGCTTTGTTCAAATCAAATTAGATGTTAAAAAGGGTCAAATTGCACATGCTAGAATTTTTGGCGACTTTTTTGGCGAAGGGGACATCACCGAACTTGAAAATGCCCTAGTGGGGACATTGCATGAATTTGCTAGTATTGAAGAAGCTTTATCAAACTATGACATCCACCATTATTTTGGCGCTATAGATAGAAATGAATTAATCAGATTAATGTCATAATAGTTTTACTTAAGATTTAAAAAATTCAAAAAGGTCTATTCTCTAACTTCGATAGCGTAAGTAGGGAATAGACCTTATTTTAAATAACATGCTATTAAATTAACCAACGAGGAATTCCTCCAAGTTTCTGTATTCTTCAGTAAATCGTTTGAAATCATTCTCGTTTTTATTCTTTAATGCATCGTCAATAAGATATTCTAATTGCTGCTTACGAACATTCCTAAGTGATTCATCAATAATTAATTCAATGCCCAAATCATTGATAGTAGATACAAAAGATTCCAATGTATTGTATTTAACATGAGTATTGTGTTTCATTTCCAGCACAGCCCTTCTATATATATTTATATTTAGTATACCGTCTTTTATTTTTGAAATCAACGAATATTCTGACTTTTCCGAAAAAATAAGTGTAAAATGCAACTTTCTCAAAAAGTAAGAAATATCAAAAGAATATTCACTGAATTTTAATTGTAGTAAACTTATAAAATATTTTATTGTATAAGTTGAATTTAATATATTTTTAGTATATTATTTGGGTATCACCATAAATTGTAAGGGGGCAACAGCTATGATTCAACAATACATTATTAAAAAAGGTGATATGGCGCTTCAACCATGTAACTTGTCAATTGGACAGTATGAAGGTACATCTATCTACAAGTACAAAGAAGAAAGTAATGTCATAAAAGATCGAATACATAAAATTATCGACCGTTCATGCAGGTTCTATGGTAGTAGTTATGTATTTAAAAAAGAAGATACCATGAGAATCACTGGTATTTGTAGTAAACCACCCATTTTATTCACCCCATTATTTCCTACTTATTTCTTTCCAACCCATTCAGATCGTAAAGAAGAAAACACTTGGATTAACATTCATTATGTTCAGAGTATTAGGACGTTAAAAGATAAGAAATCTAAAGTGACTCTCGTAGATAATCAATCTATGATTGTTAATATTTCAGCACATAGTATGCAACATCAATACTTAAATGGTATATACTATTATTATATGATGGATAGAGCAGCTAGAGTTGCTACATTTGATCCTGAATCTCCTATTGATTATACGAAATCACAATTAAATATTTACGAAGCTTTGGCTAAATACTCTTTATTTGAAAATAAGTAGCTAACTTTATTTATAAAAAAATGTAAAAAATTAAAATATGTGGAACATCATATTAATATAGTGTAAATGTTCCGCATATTTTTTTAACATTCCTCTTGAAAAATATTTTGTAGTTGCTATAATAGTATTTGTGCTTGATGAGAAGCACTGATTGATCCACAGTAGCTCAGTGGTAGAGCTATCGGCTGTTAACCGATCGGTCGTAGGTTCGAGTCCTACCTGTGGAGCCATTGGAAACGTACTCAAGTTGGCTGAAGAGGCGCCCCTGCTAAGGGTGTAGGTCGTGAAAGCGGCGCGAGGGTTCGAATCCCTCCGTTTCCGTAATATAAATATTATCGAAAATACCGGAATCCTCACTATAGGATTTCGGTATTTTTTGATATGTGTATTTAACAAATTGTGATTATGTTAAGTGACATGATCACAATTCGTTGATTTAATTACATGAAGCAGTATTTAAAGTGTTTTGTTTTGCTACATTTAATAATTGACTACTATTCTATTTATGGTTGATATAAGTAGTGCACTGTTGACATTGTGGAACGTATGTTCTATTATGTTAGCGAGGTGAATGAATGTGGAGCCAAATTTAGATTGGGCTAAAGACTTCCAGGAATTTCAAGAGATATTAAATTCTGGAATTCATCCTGAGTGGTTGTACAGTGCCAAAGCGAATATGATACTTAACCCAGCATATACTGGAGAAGGGAAACAATTTTTCTATACAAAAGATATTGTTACTGCCAGCAAGAGCATTCCGTTTTTTTGAGCATAAAGTAAGTTAAACTTAAACAATATAAAAATGATTAATGTATTTGTGATACGCGATGATATATGAATAGGTGAACATTATTGTTTACCTTTGGAATTGTTTTCATTGATAATCTATTTAGTCTAAAAAAGAGATTAGGACATCAGCTATTTATGCTTTGTTCTAATCTCTTTTTGTAGTGAAACTATTTTTTCTTGCTTATTAAATTTTTAATTGCTTTCACTATATAGCCCACAACCAGTGATCTAAATATACGCTTTATAATATTTCCCATTGTAAAACCTCCTAGACTACAGTTCAAAATTGCTCAATCTACTTTATTATAATTGTTTACCCATTTTAAGATGATTTATCGTGATATTTTAAAAATAGTTCAATAAAGGATGGAATATATTATTTTTCGAAACTAATCATGCCATTTTCATCAGCTTTTTTAAAGAAAATAGTAATTATGCCATTTATTATCGCAATGATGTAAGGGATGCCTGTCCAAAAGAAGATTAAATGTACAATACCTTGTGCTAATTGATTTGAATAAAATTTATGAATCCCACTCCATCCAAGGAGAAAGGCAAGTAATACATAAATAACTTTGTTTATTTTCATTTGTTTATATCCTTTCATTATATTAATACCTTAATTATCTCTTATAATAAGACATACAACAATTGAAAACAATTAAGTCGTGAGGAATTTAGCTGTTATTTCGAAAATACCTTATGTTTCATATATAATAGAATCAATAAGTAATGATGAGTTGAGGAGAATTTAAATGATCAGAAAAGCTAAAAAAGAAGATAAACATAAAGTTGCACAATTATGCTACATCATATGGCATGAGTTGGATATAGATATGGTTAAAAGTGTTGAAAAGGAACGATTACTTAAAGTGATGGAACAGAGTATAGTAGAGGTCAATTATAGAGGTCACTATAGTAATGTATGGGTATATGAAATGGATGGTGAAATAGCGGGATGCTTAATTGCTTATCCTGGAGAACAAGAGGAAATGCTTGAAAAGGCATGGTTAGACATGATACTTGAGGAAGATATTAAAGCTTTTGGTACACCTATGCCTATGAAAGAAGCAAACGATGATGAGTATTATATTGAAACAGTTGCAACTTTTCCTGAATATCGCGGTAAAGGGGTGGCAACACAACTTATTAAGCATGTATTAACAACATATCCTGGAGAAAAATGGAGTTTAAATTGTGATATAACAAATGCTGGGGCATTACACGTTTATAAAAAATTAGGATTTCAAATAGCGAGTGAATTTGATTTATATGGTCATATGCATTATCACATGACGTATACAACAAAATCATTGGATTAACAATAAAAAGCGACTTTCTTATTTGAGAAAGTCGCTCCTTGATATAGGTTTAATATTATATTAATGGGCTATATGAAGATTATAGTATCGATTAAATACCACCTAGTAATGCACTAATATAAATTCCTAAGGCAAATAATACACCGAAGAATGTGTTTGTTTTTCCAGTTGCAGCCATCGCAGGCATCATTGTTTGAGGTGTATCATTTCTTTTGAATCTGCGTACAGCTTTAATCGCCATTGGCGCTGATAATAGAGCAAGTAAGTAGAAAATTGAACCACCTGGTTGGAAAAAGGCAATGTAAATAACTAAAAGGTACGCTACGATATACATAAATCCTAAAAAGCGTACAGAGTTATTTTTACCTATTAAGATTGGTAATGTTTTACGACCGCTTTCTTTATCTTTTACTCGATCACGAATATTATTACCCATATTAATAAGTGCAATTGTGATAACGATTGGAAGACTTACCCAAAATGCTAAACTTTGTAAGTTATTTGTTTGGATAAAGAAAGCAATCATAATAATAAACATCCCCATGAATACACCGGAGAATAATTCGCCAAAAGGTGTCCAAGAAATAGGGAAAGGTCCACCTGTGTATAAGTAACCGACAGCCATACATACAAGTCCAATAGGTAGTAACCAGAAGGAACTTTGACTTGCTATAAAAATTCCAAGTATTGCTGCAATAATATAAAATGCAATTGCCAAATTCATGACAAGTTTAGGACTCATACCATTGCGAACGATAGCGCCGCCGATTCCTACAGAAGTGTGATCATCTAATCCTTTTTTGAAATCATAGTATTCATTAAACATGTTTGTTGCTGCTTGAATTAATAAGCACGCGATTAACATTGCTAAGAATAACGGGAGGTTAAGGTGATCTTCACTACCTAATAGAAAAAGCTTTGAAGTTGCAGTACCTACAAGCACTGGGACTACTGCAGCAGTCAATGTATGTGGTCTCATTAAGTGCCAGTACTTTCTGACAGCAGAGTATTGTTGATATTGAGAAGCCATAATGTTTTTACCTCTTATCTGTGTATAATTTTTTATCAAATCAATTTTAATGGAAGAACTTGTAAAGGTCAAATAGCTTATAGATTGTACAAATGAATTAAGCTAGATTCCGTACACATATTGTGAAAAGTGGTACAATATTGTAATGAGTGTAATCTGATAAATGAAAGAAGTGAAATAGATGACTTTAGACGTCAAGGAAAGTGAAATTGTCGAAGCGGTATACGAAAGTAAACATACTTGGGTTTCTGTAGAAACAAAATTAAATTATGAATTAGATCCTTCTGTATTATTTCATATTACAGAAGATTTTGCAGGCGACCGTTTTTATTTCAAAAAAAATGACAACGAAACTTCATTCTTTGGCTATCATGCTATTAAAAGATTTAAAAATGATTTTGAAAATAAACAATCTATTTTCAGAGAATGGCAAAAATATAAAAGTGATATTGATTTAATTCATCCAAACTCAGAACGTCATCACTTAAAGGTATGTGGTGGTTTTCAATTTTCTACGCACAAATCTGGAGATGAGTGGCGCGAATTTGGTATTAATCACTTTATTTTACCAGAAGTATTAGTAACTATGGAGCATGGGAACACATATATTACTTATACTGTAAAATCAGACGAATTTGAAATCGAAGCATTTTTAGCGATTATAGATAAGTTAACCCAAGAAGGTGTCCATCCGGACATTCAAATGGGAGAGATAAAACGAATCGAAGATATTTATAAAGATGAATGGCGTGATTTAGTTAAAGATACAATTGAAATTTTAGATGAAAATAAAAAAATTGTACTTGCTAGAAAAAGAATGATTCAATTTGATAAAAACATCAATATTCCATATATCCTTAAACAAGCAACTCAAGGTGAACATAACAGTTATTTATTTGTATTAGAATCACAAGATAGTGTGTTCTTTTCACAAACGCCTGAACAGCTTATGGAAGTGAATAATGAAGTTTTATCTACGAAAGCAGTGGCTGGGACAATTAAGCGAACGCATCAAGAAGAAATTGATCATGAGAACATTAATGCTTTTTTAAATGATGAAAAGAATTTAAATGAGCATCGTTTTGTTGTTGATAGTATTTTGAGTGATATTGAACCCTATGTTGAAAATATTACTTTCAATAAGGAACCTCAAATTTTAACAAATGATCATTTATACCATTTGTATACGAAAATTAAAGGGCAGTTAACTGATGAATACTATATTGGCTTATTAGATAATCTTCATCCAACACCTGCATTAGGTGGCTATCCTAAAGAAGAAGCGATTGAGTATATTGAGCAAAATGAGTTCGGAACACGTGGGCTTTATGGTGCACCTGTTGGATATATAGATATGTATGATAATTGTGAATTTATCGTTGCAATCAGATCCATGCTTATTAAGAAAAATCAAGCAACATTATTTGCTGGTTGTGGTATTGTTAGCGATTCTGATGCAGATAGTGAAGTTGAAGAGACAGCAGTTAAATTTAGACCTATGATGAAGGCTTTAGGAGTCGAGAAATATGAGTAACCATATACATGCATTAACAAAACAAGTATTTACATTTGTTTCGGAATTATATGCTTATGGGGTAAGAGAAGTAGTAATCAGTCCAGGATCACGCTCTACACCAATGGCCATAGCGATTGAAGCACACCCTAAAATGAAGTCTTGGATTCATCCAGATGAACGAAGTGCCGCATTTTTCGCTATGGGTTTGATGAAAGGAAGCGAACGCCCAGTTGCTATACTATGTACTTCGGGAAGCGCTGCTGCGAATTACACCCCAGCTATTTCTGAAAGTCAGTTAAGTCATCTGCCATTAGTGGTATTAACTAGTGATCGTCCTCACGAATTAAGAGGGATAGGTGCACCTCAAGCAATCAATCAAAATAATATGTTTGCTAATTTTGTACAATATCAATTTGATTTTCCGATTGCAGAAGGCAATGATGATGAAGATTATATGACGAGTACTGTGAAATTTCAATTACAAAAAGCAAGCCAATACTTATATGGGCCACATAGAGGGCCGATACATTTTAATTTACCTTTTAGAGAACCATTAACACCAGATGTTGAAAAAGTTGAATGGCTAACTTCAGAAACAAAAATATTACCACATTATCAAAAGACGACAAGTTTAAATGAAATTAGTTCAATAGTTAATAAACGCAAAGGCATCATCATAGTTGGCGATATGCAACATCAAGATGTAGATCAAATCTTAACATTTGCAACTATACATGACATGCCTATCTTGGCCGATCCTTTAAGTCAATTGAGACGAGAGCATCATCCAAATGTAATCACGACATATGATTTATTATATAGAGCTGGATTAGAGGTAGAAGTTGATTTTATTATTCGCGTTGGTAAACCGGTAATATCAAAGAAATTAAATCAATGGCTAAAAGCGACAGATGCATTTCAAATCTTAGTACAGAATAATGACTATCCTGATGCATTTCCAATACCACCTCATGTTTCATATGAGTTGTCAGCAAATGATTTCTTTAGACAACTTTCTGATGCGACAACTGTGGAACGTAAGCAGTGGTTACAAAAATGGCAATCATTAGAAAAACACGCGCAAGCTGAGGTTAAAGATTATTTAAGAACGGCTACAGATGAAGCGGTTTATGTCAGTAATGTGTTAGATAAATTAACTTCTCAAGATGCTTTGTTTGTAAGTAATAGTATGCCAATACGAGATGTAGACAATCTGTTTATGGATTGTGAAGCGGAGGTTTATGCAAACAGAGGTGCTAATGGTATAGATGGTGTGGTTTCTACTGCATTAGGCATGGCAGTACATAAAAATATTACTTTGCTTATTGGTGATTTAGCATTTTATCATGATATGAATGGTTTGTTGATGTCTAAATTGAATGATATTAACTTGAATATCATTTTATTAAACAACGATGGCGGGGGTATTTTCTCTTATTTACCTCAAAAAGAAGCAGCCGAATCATATTTTGAAAGGCTGTTTGGTACGCCGACAGGCTTGAATTTTGAACATACAGCATTACTGTATGATTTTGCATTTGATCGTTTTGAATCTATTGAATCGTTTAAGTATACTGAGTTATCAAAATTTGGTGCCCATATTTATGAAATTATGACACATCGCGAAGATAATAGAAAACAACATCTGAAATTATATAAAAAGTTGAGTGATATTATAAATGTTACATTATAGATTTCATCAAGCTAAGATTGAAACACCAAAATTATTAGTGATGCTCCATGGCTTTATTAGTGACCAACAAGCTTTTGATCATCATATTAATAATTTAAGCGAAGAAATGAATATTGTTACAATAGATTTACCTGGTCATGGCCAAGATATGTCAGATATGAACGAAACGTGGAACTTTACATTTATAAATCAACAATTAGATGAGACGTTAGAAGCTTTAACAACATATCAACTTTTTTTACATGGTTATTCTATGGGAGGAAGAGTTGCTTTACATTATGCCATTTATGGTAACATTAAATTGAATGGTCTTATATTGGAAAGTACTTCACCGGGTATAGAAGAACAAGATGTAAAGATAGAGAGACAACAAATTGATTATGCACGTGCGAAAGTATTAGAAATAGCAGGGTTAGATATATTTGTAAATGACTGGGAGAAATTACCTTTGTTCTATACCCAATATGATTTGGATAAAGAAACGAGAAAAGGCATTCGCGATATGAGATTACGTCAAGACCCAGAGCGTTTAGCTAAAGCACTACGTGATTATGGTACAGGAAACATGCCTAACTTATGGCCAGAAGTAGCCAACATAGACCTACCAACATGTATTATGGTAGGGGATTTAGACGCTAAATTTAGTAAAGTTGGTAAGCGACTTGAATCATTAATTAAAAAGGTAGAATTACATGAAATATCAAATAGTGGTCACACAATTCACGTGGAAGATGCTAAAGAATTTGATAGAATAGTAATAGGTTTTATTCATAAGGAGGAGCAAAATGACTAGACAGTGGGAAACAATTAGAGAATATGATGAAATTAAATATGAATTTTTCGAAGGTATTGCGAAAGTGACGATTAATCGTCCAGAAGTACGTAACGCATTTACACCAAAAACAGTACAAGAAATGATAGATGCATTTTCAAGAGCACGTGATGATCAACGCGTATCAGTTATTGTATTGACTGGTGAAGGCGATAAAGCATTCTGTTCTGGTGGAGATCAAAAAGTACGTGGCCACGGTGGTTATGTGGGTGAGGACCAAATTCCTCGTTTAAACGTCTTAGATTTACAAAGACTAATCCGTGTTATTCCTAAACCAGTTATAGCTATGGTAAGAGGCTATGCAGTTGGAGGCGGAAACGTATTAAATGTAGTATGTGACTTAACTATTGCTGCAGATAACGCTATATTCGGTCAAACTGGACCAAAAGTTGGTTCATTTGATGCGGGTTACGGTTCAGGCTACTTAGCACGTATAGTAGGACATAAAAAAGCACGTGAAATTTGGTACTTATGTCGTCAATATAATGCACAAGAAGCATTAGATATGGGCTTAGTGAATACTGTAGTACCATTAGATCAAATTGAAGATGAGACAGTGCAATGGTGTAAGGAAATGATGGAACATTCTCCTACAGCTTTAAGATTCTTAAAAGCTGCAATGAATGCTGATACAGATGGTTTAGCTGGCCTTCAACAAATGGCTGGAGACGCTACATTACTTTATTACACAACTGACGAGGCAAAAGAAGGACGCGATGCGTTTAAAGAAAAACGTGATCCTGATTTTGACCAATTCCCTAAATTCCCATAGTCTTAGAACAACAACAAACCAAGCGTATAAATAGCGTTTGGTTTGTTTTTTTGTTAAATCATAGTAGCTTTTAGGGTATTTCATGGTGCCTTACAGAATAAATCGACGTTTATAATATTTATAGAAATAATTTATAATACTTTATCGAAAAATATTAGCTAAAGGAAAATGGATAAGGCGTTTGTCGTGGCATAATAGGCGAGAATGACTGCCTCAAAGTCTTAGGAACGGCTAATAAGCTAAAATGAAATCTTTAAAGATTTCATTTTATTTTTTTGAAATTAAAAGTAGTAAAACAATCGAATAAAATATATAATTTCCCTTTTAGTAATAATATAAATAGTATCTTTTGTAGTTTTACACCTATTTTATTATTTATTATTGTATTTGACTTAATTTAAAACGTATATTAATATTATAATAAAAGGATCGAGGGGAAATAATGACATCAAATGTTTATGACCAAATGAAAAAAGAGCTAAGCTACTTGTTTTATATTACAAGCAAGGAAGTTGTAAATCGATTCAATAGATATTTGAAACAATATGATATAAGTTTTCCTAATTACATCGTTTTGTTATATATCGAAAATGAAAAACCAATATTTATAAAGACTTTATGCGAAGAACTTTATTTAGACTCTGGTACAATCAGTCCTATCATAAAGCGTTTAGAGAAAAAAGAGCTTATAAATCGTATTAGAGCAGAAGATGATGAACGTAGAGTTAAAGTCCAATTAACAGAAAAGGGATTAAATCTGAAAAAGAATTTTAGTCAAATTTCGGAAGATGTACTACAACAATTTGATATGGAGCAAGATGATTCTATAGCGTATTATCAAATTTTAAAGAAATTTGCAGATAAAAATATTTATAGTAAAGAACAAGAATTAAGTGAGTAATAAAGTATGCTATTCAACTAATGTTAGATCATATGAGGGTATATTATGAGGTAATACATTTAAGGCTAAAATAATATATAATAGCTATCTTTGTGCAGTGAATACATATAGTATAAGTTAATGTTGAACTCATACATAAAGTGGTTTAATAAAAAACACCGATTAAACGTTAAATTGTTATTTTAACGTATTTAATCGGTGTTTTTGTATTATTTAATCATTAATAGTGTTTATTTACAGATTGTAGTATTTGTTGATATAGTGCTCTAATCGACGCATACCTTCTTTTAAAGCATCAAGTTCATAAGCATATGAAATACGGATATGTCCTTTGCCAATGTCGGTAAAGGATGAACCAGGAACCATGGCTACATGTGCCTTTTCAAGTACATCTACGCAGAAATCAAAATCATTGTCTGTAAATTTCTTGATATTAGGGAAAATATAAAATGCCCCTTCAGGTTTAGCATCTAACTCAAAGCCCAATGCTTCTAATTTCTCGATTAAATAGTCACGACGTTCAATATAAGCTTCATTCATATATTGAGGTGCTTCTAATCCTTCATTTAAGGCAGCAATACAAGCAATTTGTGCGGGTACATTGGCACAAATGCAATTATAAGCATGCATAAAAGTTAATTTCTCTATTAAATACTCAGCGCCAATTAAAAAGCCGATACGTATACCAGTTGCTGAGTGTGATTTGCTAAGACCACCAACAAGTAAAAGTTGATCTCGTATACTATCAAACTGAGCAAAAGAAGTATGTTGTCCAGAAAAAGTATTTTCTGCATATATTTCATCACTTATGATGAATATTTCTTTAGTTTTCAACATTTCTGTAAGGTCATAAACTTCATTGTAAGCTAATGTAACGCCGGTAGGGTTAGTTGGATAGTTGAGTAGTATTGCTTTAGTTTTTGAAGTTATATGAGCTTCTATAGCATCAGGTGTAACTTTATAGTCCGTCACAGTAGTATCTATATATACAGGAATGCCGCCTAAGGTTTTAATCAGAGGAATATATCCAGCATAAACTGGTCCAGGAATTAATATTTCATCGCCTTGATTAATGATACTTCTTAAAGCAGTGTCTAGTGCTTCACTGGCACCATTTGTAATAATAATTTCCTCAGATGAATATTTAAAGCCATAGCGCTGCTCAAAATACAGACTGACAGCATTTCTTGTCTCAATTAACCCTTTATTGTGAGAATAACTCGTTTTATCTTCTTTAATTGCATTGATATATGCATTCTTTACCACATCTGGCATTGGAAAGTCTGGTTGACCAATAGTTAGATTGATGCAATCATCAATATTTTTCATACGATTTGAAAATTGACGTATGCTTGGTGCGCTTAAAAATTTCGAATTGTTGTTTAATGTAAGTTTCATTTAATTTTTCACCTCAAAAATAAAAATACCGAATTGCATTAAATATGTATGATGATGTAATACATCAAATTATATCTATCATACCATATTTAAAAAGAATACAATTCGGTAAAAGTGTAATTTATTCTTTGAATTTAGAAGGAGGTTGCAAATTTATAATGGGATTTGTCCATTTTGATACAAAGCGTGTAGATAAAACATAAACAATTAAACAGGATAAAACAATAAGGTAAATATAAGTGAATATTGTAATTTCATCTCTAAATGGATATATTTTAAAACCACGTAATATACCTATGAACAGCCCATGTAATAAATAAACATGCATGGTCCTTCTTCCTATATAAGTAAAGAATTTCTCTTTTTCAGGTATTAAATTCAAGAAAGAAAGTAATGTAACTAAAATAATAAAGTAAAGTAACAATCTCTTTAAAGGACTATAAAAGCTTTGTTTCCCTTCTAATGTCATATATGGAGAATCACCAAATAACCAGTCTGAATTAATGGGATGAATTGAATATATAACATAAAAGATAACTAAAACGATAATAGAAATTGGTATAAACTTTTTATTTTTCAACATTTTTATGTGGTGACTATTAAATAAGTAACCTATATAAAAAATAGGGAAGAACATAATCGTTCTTGAAAAACTTAAATAATTATCTATATTTGTAGAATAGCCAGCGAATAATGAAAAGATGATCGCGATTGGCAGTACAAAATAAGGTTTATAGTCTTTAACGATTACTAATATTACATGGAAAAAGAATAATGTGAGTAAGAACCATAAGGCAAATACTGGGTCAAATGGATCAAATTGAACACTATCTTCTTTGCCAGTAAAATAGTAATAAAATGAGAAAAAACCAAAAAATATTACGTATGGTATTAATAATTTTTTAGATACTTTTTCTAAATAACCAGCTTGGCCTGCCTTTTTAGCAAAATAGCCTGATATAAATAAAAATCCCGGCATATGGAAACTAAATATTGTTAAATACAACGCGGCTAAATGTTTACTCGAGCCTGTATAAGGTTGCATGATATGACCCAAGACAACAAGAAAAATCAAAAAGGCTTTAGCGTTGTCGAAAAAGTAATCTCTTTCCTTTAAATGTGTCATTATGTTTCTCCTTTTATGAAAACGGAATATAATTTATATTCACTAATACTAATTTATTATAAATCATAGGGGTAATGCAATGAAATAGGGTGAATTGTAGTTAATTATTGTATATTATCTTAGGTAATATTATAATAATAACATATAAAATAATTAATTTTAATTGTCGACAACAACATAAAAGATAGTGGAGATGAATCAACATGTATAAACAACTAGAACAATTAATTACTCTAACAGGTAACGATTTAAATTTAGTAAGTAGAAGATTTGGACAACGCGCTGATTTAACTTCAGAACAGTTAGAAATGTTGAGGATTTTATATCATTATGAAACTTTATCGCAATATGATTTAACCATGAAAATAAATAAAGAACAGTCGATTGTATCACGTTGGATTAAGAAATTAAGCCAAATGGGTTATATAACAAGTAAACAATCAAATAGAGATTTAAGATGTAATGATTTAATGGTTACTGAAAAGACAAAAGTGCTTGTCCAACAAATTAATGAAATTAGAGTAGCTTTAATAGAAGCACGGTGTCAAAACTTAACTTTAGAGGATATTGAGCGTTTAAACGAGTTGCTACATAAATTAAACGTACATCAGCCATATTTTCAATAATCGTTTTTAAATGACATCTATTAATAATAGTATTGTGATATATTTAGTTGTAAACGTAAAAAGTTTGAGCGTTGACTGCTCATAACATAAGAAAGGGTAGTTGCTATTAAATTATAATAGCAACTACCCTTTTATTATAGAAATTTAGTATTCATTTAATTCAAATGACATCGTCTACGTAATGATTACATTTTATAAGTGTTAATATCAAAGTATTTACCTAGTTTACCCATTGAATCATAGAAATTCTTAATTCGTGTCGCATTATGGCTTGCCCATGCTACATCCGTTGCATATTGATGTACACCTGGATTTTCAGGATTCCAACGCATTTTATAAAGAGTATTTTGTCCTTTATTAATATATGAATCTGCGATAAATCCTGCACCACCTATGATTGCCTTTTTAACAGAATCCCAGCCGTTATTTTTAGCAGTAATGAAACCTTGTTTAATTGGGTCACGATCAACTGCTCCGATACCAAACATATTATAATATTTAGTTTGTTTATCTGTGACAACTTCATCGTTAATTACATCTCCACCATTAGCTAATGTAGAAGTACCGTTACCAGTTTCTAATAGAGCATGAGAGATTAAATATACTTCATTTATATTATTCGTTTTAGCAGCTTCACTGAAAGCTTCGCCTTGGCCTTCTAATATACCTTTACCAACTAAAAGTTTATTTAAATCATCAGCAGAAATGTTTTGAGATTTATCTAAACGTAAGAATTGGTATTTTTGTGTAGGATCATTAGCTAGTTTATTTGAATCCATTGCATTTTTGATTTCAGTAGCATTAGCATCTTCCCATTTTCCTGGCGTATGTTGAATTTGTGGTTTGGTTGGTAAGCCTTTTTGAAGTGCTGCCGCTTCATCCAATGTCAAACCAGATTCATAATATTTTACTAATTCTGCAATTAAATCGCTCTCTTTAATCCAAACTACTTCACCATTCTCTAATTTTCCATGATACCAAGTTACACCATTAATGACTTGTTTTTCATAGACAGAGAAAATACCTTCATAGAAATCTGTGAGTGAACCAGCAGCTTCAGATGAATTAGGATTAGTATAGTAACTACCGTCTGCATTATATATCACGTAATCAAATTTTTCTGGTGTAACAGAAGTGTTTGTTGCGTTAGCCGTTTGATTTGATTGAGTTCCATTGACTTCTTGTAATGTATTTAAATCTTTAGCAGAAATCCAACCAGTTTTGTTGTTTACAATACCATAGAGATATTCGTCCTTATCAACAAAAACAGATTTAGAAGCGTTGAATTTACTGTTTCTCGTATTTTTTAATGAATCTAACTGTTGTGCTTTAGTACCCCAAGGTACTGCATATAAACCGTTGTTAGTTGCTTTAATAGTGTATTGACCATTTTTAGCTGTTGTTTTACTTAAATTACGAGTATTGATATCTTTCGTATTTACCCAACCAATAGGGGTGTTTTTGTGTGTGTTTTGAATAAGAACATAAGTGTTGTCGCCTTGTGTACGTTGCTTAGTTACAGTGTAAGTACGTCCAGATAGTTTAGATGCATCTTTGCCTTTTTCATCATATACGGTAGCTTTAACACCAGAGTTTGTATTAGATAATTGGCCGACCTTACTAACAGATACAGTTTTATTTGTTGGAGCTAATGTAGCAGTTTCTTTAACTTTAATATCACCAGATTGCATCCAACCTAGGTTCGTATTTGTTTTATTGTCTGTAATTAAGTAGAAATCGTTAGTACCCAAGCTAGCTTTTTTACTTAGTTTATAAGTTTTACCATTTACATATGACTTTTGTACACCTTGTTTGTCATAAACAGATGTATATACACCATGGTTAGATTGAGCAACAGTACCTTGTTGATTTGTTAAATTCGTTACAGTTAATTTATCTGCTGCAGGCGCTTTAACTTTAATATCACCAGATTGCATCCAACCTAGGTTCGTATTTGTCTTATTGTCTGTAATTAAGTAGAAATCGTTAGTACCCAAGCTAGCTTTTTTACTTAGTTTATAAGTTTTACCATTTACATATGATTTTTGTACACCTTGTTTGTCATAAACAGATGTATATACACCATGGTTAGATTGAGCAACAGTACCTTGTTGATTTGTTAAGTTAGTTACAGTTAATTTATCTGTATCTGTTGATGGCGTAGTATTTGAACCTTCTAATTTACTCAAACTTACCCAGCCAGATAGCTTGTTAACAGTGCCGTAGATATAATTTGTTTTACCTATTTGTTGTTGTTTTGTTGCTTTAAAAGATTGTGTTGATTTGCCAGAAACAGTACCAACTTTTTGAGCACTTGTTCCCCAAGGTACGCTGTAAAGGGTTTCTCCAGATTTGATTTTGTATGTTTTGTCGATTTTGGCTACTGATTTAGCGGTATTATAAGCAACATCATCTTTGTGAACCCAACCGATTAAGTTTCCTTTATTATAGTCAGAGACTAAATAGAAATTTTCATTATCAAGTGAAGCTGATTTTGTAACTTTTAAAGTTTGGTTTGTTTTATCTGTCTTTTTACCGTTTTGATCATAAACAGTAGTGTATAAACCATCATTTTTACTATTGATACGTGCTACTCCATTATTAGATTTAACGGATACTGTTCCCGTTTTGGGCGGGGTAGTCGTTGTATCTCCCCAAGCAGCTGCTTGACCCGTTTTAATTAAATATTTTTCATAAATAAGGTCATATAGCTCATCGTAACTATAATTATGTGCAGCTAAATAACCATGTGGATCACTATGATCTGAGCCACCTAAGTAATTGCTAACAGCTTGGTGAGTCCATACTGTTCCAGCGCCATCATATTCAGCGCTATTAGGTGCAAGTCCATAATAGTTTAAATTAGTTGCTGCATAGTCTGCATAATTATTGATTGAACGAGCAAAGGATTCATAATCATGCGTATGCACTAATTCAACGTGGATAAAGCGATCGTTTGCAGCTGGTCCAGCTCCCCAAGCAAGATAATCTGTGTCAGCTGTTTCGATGATTCTATTACCATCAACGTAGGCATGAACAAAAGCACTATTATAATTATTCTTCATGTAATTAATTTCACCAGTAATAGTTGAGTTATCATTTGCAGTATCATGCAACACAATTCCTTCAGGTGCGCCATAACGATAATTATATTTTGGCAAATAGCTAGCGATATCTTCTTCATAATTTGGCGCTTTAAAGTTATTTTTACGGATGTAGTTATTAATAGATGAATTCACTTTAGGTGTATATTTTGCTAGGGTGTTAGTTGTTGTTGCTTCTTTAACTGCTGTAGAACGTTGCATATTAGTATTATTAGCACTGTACGTAGCTGTTCTTAATTTAGGTGCGCTTTGTGCACTATACGTATTTGATGCTAGAGCCGCAGTTTTAGGCGTACTATCATCTGTATCATTCTGTTCTTTTGTAGTTACTGTTGCATCCTCTTTTTCTGCAACAGACTGTTGATCTTGTTGTGAAACATCGTCAGACTTAGCTTCGGCGTCATCATTAGTATCGATGTCGTCTTGAGGCTTTTCCTCTTCTTTAGTATCTTCAGCTACGTTTTGAGAGTCAGTGTCTTTTTGAGTTTGATTACTGTCATCTTGAGTATGAGCTGCATCAGAATTAGAAGCAGTATCTTTAACGTCTTTAGACTGTTGATATTGTTGTGAAACATCATCAGACTTAGCTTCGGCGTCATCATTAGTATCGATGTCGTCTTGAGACTTTTCCTCTTTTTTAGTATCTTCAGCTACGTCTTGAGAGTCAGTATCTTTAGCGTCTTTAGATTGTTGATCTTGTTGTGAAACATCGTCAGACTTAGCTTCGGCGTCATCATTAGTATCGATGTCGTCTTGAGACTTTTCATCTTCTTTAGTATCTTCAGCTACGTCTTGAGAAGCAGTATCTTTAACATTTTCAGACTGTTGATCTTGTTGTGATACATCATCTCGTTTCGTTACTGTGCTATCTTGAGTAGTGGAAGTAGTTTGAGCATCTTTCTTCCCATTATCGTCAACTTGAGATTGCTCAGTATCTTGAGTGTTTTCAGCATCTGAATCAGAAGTGTCAGCAACAGCAACATCGTCAGAATCTTGTTGCTGTGAAGTTTCAGAATGATTCCCATTATCTTCAACTTGTGATTGCTCAGTGTCTTGAATGCTGCCAGCATCTGAATCAGAAGTGTCAGCAACAGCAACATCGTCAGAATCTTGTTGTTGTGAAGTTTCAGAATGATTCCCATCATCTTCAACTTGAGATTGCTCAGTATTTTGAGTGCTGTCAGTATCAGTATCAGAAGTGTCAGCAACAGCAACATCGTCAGAATCTTGTTGTTGTGAAGTTTCAGAATGATTCCCATCATCTTCAACTTGAGATTGCTCAGTGTCTTGAGTAGTACCGGTATTTTCTTCAGTATTCTGATTTTCTTCATTATATGTATCATCATTTGAAGTTTGATCAGAAGTTTCACTATTCAATTCATCTAAATGTGCATCGTAATTTGAGTTGCTTTCTTGATTTGATAGTTGTACTTGGGAAGGGTCTTTATAAGCTTGTGTACCCGAAATGTTGGTAGTTGGTTTACTCACTTCAGATTTAATGTCTTGACTTTGTTTAAGCGTGTGCTCATCATCTAAAACATTTTTATTTTTAGACTGATCTTGTATATCGTCTGCTGCTTGCGCGTGATGAGTTGTCAAAGCTGTACCTGCTAATGTAAGTGCTGCAATGGAAGGTACCTTGTAATTAAACTTTTTAGTAGTCATTAAACTGCCCCTTTATACATATATTTATCCGTAATTATAATACGACTAAAGAAGGAGTGTAGTATTTTTTACCGTTTTGTAATATAAAATTAATCTTATTAAATGTCTAAATTTTTATAAAAAGTGTGTTTAAAGCGTGATAACGCCTAATTGATACCAAGTTGATTATTTTATATTTCTTCAAATATTACAGTTTATAGATGTAATTCATCTGTAAAATTACATAATATTCAATCAAATTTTTTTGATCATTGCGATATGTTCAATATTTTCCTCAAGAAATATTTCTCCAATAGTATGATAGCCTAGCGATTCATAAAAAGGACGGGCATGGTACTGGGCGTTTAACATTAAGTTAGGATAGTTTTTATTAATAGCAACTTCTTCTAAAAATGACATTAGTAATTTACCTAAACCAGAGTTGCGATGCGTTTTAATAATGGCAACTCTTTCAATTTTAACGCCATCTTTATAGGGACGGAATCGTCCAGTAGCAAAGGGGATATCTTTTTTATCATATCCTACAACATGAGTAGCAATATTTTCATGTTCGTCTATTTCATTTTCTAAAGGTACGCCTTGTTCACGAACAAATACTTCCTTACGTATATTGTATGCATCTTCCATCATCTTTGGGGTTGTAGCTATTTTAAACATAATTCATTCCTCTTTTCATAGATTTTTAAGTGAAAAAAACCCTATCGAAATAATAGCGATAGGGGAAGATTTTTTATTATTGAGCTTCTTTTCTAACAATAGCAGTATACTGCCAAAAAATTCGCATTTGTGCAATATTCCAATTATTCATACCCATTGTAAACCCTGAAGGCTTAAATAAATTTACATCAGTAACTTCAAGCGCTGCAGCGATAAGGTACTGAATTGGCACACTAATTTGTTTCATTGTTTCCGTAATTCCATTTTGGTCATAAACCCATGAAAATGGGAGTTCGGATTCAAAAACATCAATTTTATCAAATATTTCTGGTAATGCAACAACATAGCAAGCTCCATCAACTACAGGATTATTATCACTATCTTTATAATAAATGCGCAGGGCTTCATAGTTTTCACGATGCTCATGGTTGACATAGAAGAATTCATTTCTAAATAGTGCCATATCTTTGCTGTGTATCAATTGTTGTTCCAAAACATTAAACATCCCATTAACATGTGCTAGTTTTTCATATGTTTTGCGTGACATATAGTGAGCTCCTCTCTACAGTTTAATATTGATTGGTTGGTACTTCACCAGTATTTTGTTGTTGATTTGGATCCATTTGTTGTTGGCTTTGACCATTATTTTGTTGATTTGGATCCATTTGCTGTTGGTTTTGTTCATTATTTTGTTGATTAGAATCATTTTGTTGTGGCATTGTTTGATCATTATTTTGTTGGTCATAATTTTGATTACTATTTTGTTGTTGATTAGAATCATTTGTGTTCATAGATGAATTATCCTGACTTTCATCAGCAGATTCATTTTCGTCATTATCTTCATCATCTGAACTATCATTTTGAGTCTTTCTAAGAAGACTACTGTCTAACTCAGTTTGTGGAATGAGTGTACCGTAAAAATCAGTGACGCGTTGATTTAGGAAATCATCTTTATCATTAATTGTAGGTAAATCTAAATCTTTTCGCAAGAGATTTGAAGTATCTTGAATGCTGTTAATATCAGGGTTGTAATAATAAACTCCGTTTAAGTAATCATCTTCACCTTTAAGTTGCTTACTTTTAATTTTAACATCATTTTGTAAATATGATGTTGCAAGAGCTTTAACTTCTTTAGAATTGAAATTGTGTTTAGAATTTTTACCAACAATACTGATGACATCATCTAATTTATTAAATGAATCTAGTTTTTGAGCCTTAGCAAATAATATTTTTATTAACTCCATTTGTCTTTGACCACGTTTTAAATCTGAATCATGGTGGCGAGTTCTAGCAACAGCTAAAGCTTCATCACCATTTAATTTTTGATAACCTTTTTTAACTTTAATTTGACCAGTATCATTTGTGTTCGGTTCGCTTATGTTGTAAGGTACATCATATTTAATGCCACCTAATTCGTTAACGGCGTCTACAAATGCTTCCATATTGATTCTTACATAATAATCAACTGGAACATTTAATGTAGCTTCCACGGCGTCCATTGAAGCAGTAGGGCCACCAAAAGCATGTGCGTGTGTGATTTTGTCGTAATATCCAACTTTAGGGATATAACTAACGGTATCACGTGGAATACTTAACATTCTGATTTGGTCTTTATTTGTGTTGAATGTAGATAAAATCATAGCATCTGTTCTTGATTGTTCAGTACTTTGTCCATTTTTCTCTCGTCCGCTATTATCATCTATACCCAAAAACAAAATAGAAACTGGATCTTTAGAAGGATCTACTTTCGAATCACGGATATTAGACTGTCTTGATGAATCACTATCGTTAAATGAGTGTTCAAATGCACCTTGAGAAGATTTGAGTAAAGTGATAGCAAATATTACTGGAACAACGACAAGAAGTAAAGAAAGAAATATTAAAAAATATTTAAAAAATTTATTCATGTTTGAAGCTCCCTATGGAAATGATTTTGTACATATTACTATGTTTAAAGGATAGTTATAGTTCTTTATTAACTTTGTTAAATTATTGTAAAGAAGAAAATGTACTATAACTTATAATTTTATTACTATCATTAAAAAATATCAACTAAGAATATGCTAATTACAATTTTAAAGTAAAAGTTAATATCTACAACTTAGATGAAATATTGTTGCATCATGTTTGAAGTAATAGGGGTAATTAACTTTAGGGCATATGTTTAAAATGATTTATTTATAAACATAAGATATAATATATTTATATTATTGCTAGTGTGATATCCCATAGTTGAAGATTAATTAACAGTATGCAAAGTGGGTAAATGATAAAGCGATGGATAGTTGAATTCATTCATTACTAGATATAAAAGTGAATATATATAATTATATTTAATGCAAAAGACTTTGTAAGTATATTTAAGGAGGAACTGTTAAATGCAACAATCATGGTTAGATAAAATAGATGAAAGTTTAGTGAAATCTTTTTATGAAAAACAGAGTGAAACAGAAAGGGAAGAAGGCTTTAAAGGTACTTTGAAATTTGGTACTGCTGGTATCAGAAGTGTCTTTGGTTTAGGACCAAGTCGGCTTAATGCATTTACTATACGTAAGGTAGCCTTAGGGTTATCACAGTATTTAAAAAATAAAATTGAAGTACCAACTGTAGTTATACATTTTGATACTAGATTTTTGTCTAAAGCATTTTCACAAGAAATGGCATCTGTACTGGCTTCAAATGGTGTAACAACTATTTTGTCAGATGATTATAAATCAACGCCTGAATTATCTTTTGCGGTAAGACATTTACGTGCGGATGCAGGTGTTATGATTACTGCAAGTCATAATCCTAAGAATTATAATGGAATAAAAATATATGATGAAATGGGCGGGCAGTTACTACCTGATGAATCTGCCCAACTGAGCTCTTATATAGATAGTATAGAATCACCACTTCAAATTGAACGAGGCGATTTTGACAAACTGAAGCAAGACGAAAAAATTGTATATATCAACAGTGATTTAACAGAACAATACAAATCTAAAGTAAAAGATTTAGTAGAACGCATAGATGGTAAAGACGTGAAAGTAGTATTAACAAGTTTACATGGGACAAGTTTACCAATTGTCTCTGACATACTCACAGATATGAATTATCATAATTTTGTAATTGAAGAAGAGCAATCAACACCTGATGGTAATTTTCCAACAGTAAATAGTGCGAATCCTGAAGATGAAGCAGCTTTTGAACGAGGTTTGAAATTGGCTGAAGAAACAGATGCACAACTTATCGTAGCCACAGACCCTGATGCAGATCGGTTTGGATTTATAGAACGTTATGGGGAAAATGATTATAGATATTTTAATGGTAATGAAATAGGGTTGTTATTTACGAAACTAAGATTTCAGGATTTAGCAGACGATGGAAAGCCTTTATACATTATTAAATCAATTGTGACAAGTGAATTAGCTGAAAGATTAGCAATTGCTTTAGATATTGAGGTAAATAACGTGCTTACTGGCTTTAAATATATTTCGAACTTATTAGAACAAAAAGAAAAAGAGCAGGATAAACAATTGTTACTCGCATTTGAAGAAAGCCATGGCTATTTAGCCCAATCGATTTCAAGAGATAAAGATGCTATTCAAATGGTGCCATTACTTATTAAATATAAGAATCTATTAGCTAAAAATGGTTTGACATTTAAAGAAGAGTTGGAAGATATTTATAAAAATATTGGAAGATTTAATGATAGAACATTGGCACCCTCGTTCGAAGGTGAGAACGGGTTACAAAAAATTGATAAAATTATGAGCCAATTTAGAAATCAAAAGATTTTATCAATTTGTGGTATGGACGTTAAGCGTATCGAGGATTATGAAGAGGGGACAGTGCTAAACATCAAAGAAGGAACGACAGACACATTAGCACTCCCTCAAACTAATTTAATAAGATTTATTTTTGATTATGGATTTATAGCGCTTAGACCTTCAGGTACTGAGCCTAAAATTAAATTGTATTTTTCTTTGAATGTGGATGATATCGATGCAATTATTGAACAATTTGAAGCGCATTATATTCATCATATCGAGTAACTTATTTTGAGGCATCAAGATGACAGCAAAACAATTTAAACAAGTTACACTAATTTTTGTTTTAATGGCAATCATAATAGTAAGTGGATATAAGTATTATCAATATCATAATGAAACGGAATACTTTGGCAATAATAAAAAGATTAAGCAACATAAAATAAAACCTGTATTAAAGACTGTTATAGATGATAAAAATTCTCGAATAAATGCAGTTAATCAATATTTAGAACAAACTGGATTTAATGGAACAATGGCAATATTTGAACGAGGGCAACTAAAGTTAAATAAAGGTTATGGCATAAAGGATTTTGCGAATAATGAACATAATCATGCTGACTCAATGTATTTAATTGGTTCTGCCCAAAAATTTATTACAGGACTAATGTTAAAACAATTAGAAAATGAACATAAAATAGATATAAATGAACCAGTGATGAAGTATTTGCCTTACTTTAAAACAAACCAAGTTATTACATTGAAGCAATTGATACTACATCAGAGTGGGTTACATAAATACAAAGCTAACCAACGTTTTAAGGATTTAAATGATGCAGTTCACGCAATTAAAGACAAAGGCATCGAGACTAAATTTTATAATAAATTTAGATATAATGATGCTAATTATTTGGTATTAGCCCGTGTAATTGAAGAAGTAACTGGCAAATCATATGTTAAAAGTTTTGATGAGAGAATTTCGCTTCCATTTCAACTTAATTTCACTGCGTTTTATAATGATCTAAAATTGCGTAATAAAATGGCAGTAGGATATAAAAAGGCGGCTGATAGCGATTCACCAGTAGAACAAAGGCCACACATATTACAGCAATATTATGGTGCAGGTAATTTGTTTATGACGCCTTATGACATGGGCTATCTGATATTAAACTTGCAACAAAATCATATATTTAACCATAAAATCACGAATCCATTCATACACGAAAGTTTTACAAAACAATATCCGCAACCCTATCGCTTCGGTTTTTATGTTTTTGAAGATAAAAATAGAATCAATGGAAAATTTTTTGGACAAGTATTTACTGCTTATTTTAACCAGGATTATATTATAGTCAGCGGTTCAAACTTTGAAAATAGTAATACAAACAATGAAAGAAAAATGGAATATATCTATTATCAAATATTAGATCAAGGCGCCCCTTATAATATAGTAGGTAAGGCATATTAGCACATACTTAAATTATAAAGAAACCCACTTTTGCTATTTTAAATATAGCGAAAGTGGGTTTTCTTTTATTTGCAATACTTTAAGGATTCTATAAAGATATCTCTGAATGCATCAGGTTCTATAGATAGGACGACGGTGCAATTAGGAAAAGAACTTTTAAAATCTGTTACAGTGGCGCCTTTTGTTAGATGACCAGTCGTTTCAATTTGCACGTCTGCCTCTTGCACATGAAATTTTTCCGGATGTAACAAATATAGAACAGTATAAGCATCGTAAACGTTGATACCGTGTTCAAAATCATCACCTCTATAGTGTTTGAAGAGCTGATGTAGCATTTGACCAGTTTGGTTGAGCGATTGTAAATTATCTACAGTATTGTGACTTAAGGTAGAACTTCTAGCTACGTTAAGGCCGACCATTGTTAAGGGTAAACCAGAATTAAATACGATATGCGCTGCTTCTGGATCACAATAGATATTGTATTCTGCTAATGGCGTTACATTACCTCGTCCAGAGCTACCACCCATTAACACGATTTCCTTAATGTAATCCTTTACTTCTGGATAAGTAGATAGTAAAAGTGCAATATTTGTTAAAGGACCAATGGGGATAAGCGTAATTGGTTCACTGTGATTAAGTAATTCTGTGCGCATTGCCTCGACAGCGTGTTTAGAGGCTAAGTCTTGTTGATTCACTTCTGGAAACGGATAACCTTCCATACCTGATTCACCATGAACGACGCTAGCATCAATAATGTCTGTGAGTAATGGTTGAGATGAACCTCTATGTACAGGGACATCACTTGAAAAAAATTGCTTGAGTTTCAGTGCGTTTGCAGTAGTTTTTTCTATGCCTACATTGCCATTAACTGTAGTAATCATTCTTAAGTCAAAGTTGGGATGGTTTAGAGCAATACTAATGGCTGCAGCATCATCAATGCCTGGATCAGTGTCTATAATAATTGGTTGTTTCATAAAATGGTTATCCTCCTTCAAATAATAAAGATGTATCATACTTTATTTTACAATTTTTTGATAAAAGTGTTAAATCATTCATAAAAGGGGATTTAAACATAAAAAAAGACTTCTCCGGAGAGAAGTCTTTTTTGGATTATAAGTGACTAGAGTGTCCACCTTGCATTACCCAATACGTACCAATAACAGTAATTAAAGTAATGATAATCGCGAATATAACTTTGAAAGCTTGTACATTACCATTTTTACCTTCAGTTAAATGCATGAACATTAATAATTGAACAGCAGCTTGTATAAAAGCAAAACCGAAGATGATGGTGATTTTAGCATTTAGTGCCATAGATGTGTAAAGTGTTACAAAAATCGCTAAAATTGTCAGAACGATTGAGGCGATAAAACCTACAGTATGTTTTACAATTGTATTCATCCGCTATACACCATCCCTATCATATATACGGCAGTGAAGATGAAAATCCAAACAACATCTAAAAAGTGCCAGTATAAACTTACTATAAATAACTTAGGAGCATTGTCTTTATTTAAACCACGCATAGCAATTTGAATTAATAAACATGTAATCCAAACAATACCTAATGATACATGGGCTCCGTGAGTTCCTAATAGAATAAAGAAACTAGACCAGTAAGAACCGATTTGTGGAGTAACACCTTCTGAAACATAGTGTGCAAACTCATAAATCTCAAAGCCTACGAATACCATACCAAGTAATACAGTAAGGATCATCCATATCATCATTAACTTTTGTTTTTCTTGTCTCATATAATAAATTGCAATACCACATGTGTATGAACTAATTAATAATGCAAATGTCATTATTAAAACTAGTGGCAATTCAAATAATTCAGTAGTCATCTTACCAGCGTAATCTCCGCCGTGTTGAAGTGTTAATAATGCTGCGAATAACGTACCGAATAGTGAGAATTCAGCTGTAAGGAAAATCCAAAAGCCAAGTTTATTTAAATTACCTTCATGCGAACGTGTATCAATTGTGTTTGCATCATGACTCATGACTTACAGCCTCCCTTTCTTTTATACGTGCTTCACGTAAACGTTTTTCAGTTTCAGCTACTTCGGATGCATGGATATGATAACCATGATCTACTTCGAAACTACGGTAAACCATACAAGCAAAGATACCAATTAAACAAATAACTGCTGGAACGATAGTTTCAAAGATTAAGAAGAAGCCACCGATAGTGAATAAAATTCCCATCCAGAAACCGATAGGCGTATTGTTTGGCATGTGTATATCTGTGTAATTATGATTGTCTAAGTAATGACGACCGTGTTCCTTCATATCAACAAATGTATCATAGTCATTCCAATCTGGAGTAACAGCAAAGTTGTATTTAGGTGGCATTGCTGAAGCAGTTGACCACTCTAGAGTACGACCTAAGCCATCCCAGTTATCACCAGTTGCTTCACGTGGTGATTTGAAGAAGCTATATACAATACTTGCAACTAAGAACATGAAGCCTAATGCCATTAATAGGGCACCGATAGTAGAAATTACGTTTAGTAACCACCAACCATCTTCTGGCATGTAAGTGTATAAACGACGAGGCATACCATCTAATCCAAGTACGAATTGTGGTAAGAAACAAACGTTAAATCCGATCATGAATAACCAGAAACACCATTTATTTAAAGTCTCGTTTAACTTATGACCAGTCATCTTAGGATACCAGTAAATTAATGCGCCTAGACAGGCAAATACAACACCAGTTACTAACGTGTAGTGGAAATGTGCCACTAGGAAGTAAGTATTATGATATTGGTAGTCAGCTGCTGCCATTGCTAACATTACACCAGTTACGCCACCTAATAAGAAGTTAGGAATAAATGCTAATGCGAATAGCATCGGCGATTCAAAAGTAATTCTACCTTGATAAAGTGTGAATAACCAGTTGAATAATTTAACACCAGTCGGTATACCGATCAACATAGTTGTAATTGAGAAGAATGAGTTGATTAAAGCACCATTACCCATCGTGAAGAAATGGTGAACCCAAACTAAGAAACTTAAGAATGCAATACCAGCTGTCGCCCAAACCATACTTTGGTGACCAAAGAGTCGTTTACGAGCAAACGTCGGTATGATTTCAGAATATATACCAAATGCCGGCAAGATAACAATATATACTTCGGGGTGCCCCCATACCCAGAAGAAGTTTGCCCAAAGCATTGGCATACCACCGTTTGCAACTGTGAAGAACGCTGTATCAAATATTCTATCAGTTGTAAATAATGCTAATGTTACAGTTAAAACTGGGAAAGCCAAGATAACAATCAATGCTGTAATAAACGTTGTCATTGTAAACATTGGCATTTCCATAAATTTCATTGTAGGTGTTTTACATCTAAGTATAGTTACAAAGAAGTTAATACCAGTCATCAGTGTCCCGATACCGGAAATTTGTATTGCGATTAAGTAATAGTTAACCCCGGGTCCTGGACTGAATTCTCCTGCCAGCGGTGCATAGTTAGTCCAACCAGCTGCAGGGGAGCCTCCGACTATAAATGACAGGTTAAATAAAAGCATACCTGAGAAGAATAACCAGAAACTTACGTTATTTAATACAGGGAATGCAACATCACGTGCACCAATTTGTAAAGGTACAACGACATTCCACAAACCAAAAATGAAAGGCATTGCCATAAAGATAATCATGATAACGCCGTGTGTACTAAAGATTTCGTTATAGTGGTTAGATTCCAAGAATTTATTATCTGGAATTGTTAATTGAGCACGAAGTAATAACGCGTCAATACCACCACGAGCAAACATTAATACAGCGCAGATTAAGTACATAGCACCGATTTTTTTATGGTCGATAGATGTGAACCATTCTCTGTATAGATATTTCCATAATTTAAAATAACTAATTACTGCGATCAGGCCTATGATAGCGAATGGCGCACCAATTTGTGCCATTGTAATCATCCAGTTACCATGAACGAGCAATTGATCCCATGGAAAATTCATTAATGTCCACCTCCATTTTCATGGTCTTTTTTCTCTATTTCAGATGCTTTTTTATCTTTAGCACCTTCAGAGATTTTTTCCATTTCGTCCATATTATGTGATTCTTTGTCTTTGAATTCACTATTATATGGTTCTTTATTGCCTAGTATCATGGCTTTCATTCCATGACGCTCATAGTTAGCATTTGTAATTTGCGACTTACGTGCAGGTTGATCTGGTTTATCTAACACATCTTTAGTAATTTCTTCTTCTGTGTTAAAGTTAGGATCTTTTTGAACGTAATTGTAACGATCGTAAGCATAGAAAATATACTCAGGATCTGCTGCAGGATCAACAAATGCCATATGCGTACCACTGAAAGTTAAATTCTTGTTTTCAGTAGTTGGTAAAAGTTGCTTATCAAATGTATCTTGGTCCAATACTTTTTGACTTTGAGCATCTTTAACCCAATCCTTAAATTTGCTTTGGCTTACTGAATGAACATCAAAAGTTTGACGAGAGAACCCTTCACCATTGAAGTTAGAGTTACGTCCACGGAACGTTCCTTCTTCACTAGCAGTTAAAGTCCAGTCCATAGTCATACCTGTCATCGCATATTTCTGACCACCTAATTGCGGGATCCAGAAACTAGTCATCATATCCATAGATTGGAGTTTGAAAACAACTGGGCGATCTTTCGGAATAGTTAAATGATTAACTGTTTCGATTTTTTCATCAGGATAACTGAAGAACCACTTATAACCAGCGCTTGTCGCGTAAACAACAAGTGGGTCATCTTCTTTTGCTGGTGGTTTCTCGTATTCATAAAGTGATTTAACCGTTGGAATGGCTAAAGCGATTACGATAATCACCGGAATGATAAACCAAATTAATTCTATTAAAGAATTGTGATGCATCTTACCTGCTTCTTTAGTATTTCCAATTCGATATTTCACAAGAAATACAGAGAATAAGATAAGTACAGCGGCAATAACAACAAGCATGAAGATGATTGAATAAATAATCAAAAACTTCGAGTCACTTGCTAATGGCCCTTTTGGGTTTAAAACTTCTACATTTGAACAGCCACTAAGTAAAATTAGCGAGCCAAAGAGTAGAAGCAAAGACTTAAATTTTGACACTTTTTTGACCTCCTAATACTACAATTGTAGGGCTTACCATCAATTTTAAGATATTACGCAATATTTACAAGTGTTTATAGTAAAAAAATTATTGTAAAATTAAAACAAACCCAACAGACTCAACGTCTGACGGGCTTTTAAAGATTTGTTAAAATTATGTGTACATTTTGTGAAAAGTGACATATTTAAGTCAAAGTAGTTATTTTGGTCCAAAAATACTGATAATGCTTATCAATTAATGTTATTGAATATATGTATTTAGACAATAAATTATTTTACTTCTATATAACGTATGGATTTATCAGTTGCACCACTTGAATCTTCTACTTTATATTCAACTTTATATTGACCAGGTTTATTTGTATCAATATTTCCAGCTATAGTAATTTTATCTGTTAAATCGCCATCTTCTTTATCAAAGGCACTCACGCCATTAAGTAAATTATAATCATCACCTTTTTCAATGACTGTATCTTTTATGCCTTTAAGTTCTGGAATCGAATTATCAGTTGCTTCTGCACTTAGGTTAGGTGTTACAAGCGTTGCAGATACACCTAAAGCTGATAATGATTGTAATAATTTGTTCATAACGTTAACCTCCGTATGAAAGTCATGATTTTATTTAATTTCACTATACTTTATCTACTATAGAAAAACATCATACTATAGTCTTAATATAACGTATTACTGTGAATATAAATAAAACATTCAGTAAAAAATAAGTAAATTGTGAGTTGAAATATAATTTAGAGGGATTAAAGTTTTTAAAATGTCTAACAGTGGATAGGGCGTACTACATAAAGAAGTTAAAAAAGCTGGAATTTTTGTACTTATATTGTGACGAAAAAATTTATAAATATCACATTATAATAGTAGTAAGAGGAATATAATAGTGGTTAATTAAAATTTAATTGTATGATACGAAAATAACTTTCAATATTAAATGTAATGTTGATTAATAGTAAGAAAGAAAAAAAGAACTTGGTATAAGAGCCAAGTTCTTTTTATTAAATACTATTTTATTCGATGCCTCTGCGTAATTTTTCAGCAATTAGTGTATTATTTAATACCATAGTTATTGTCATTGGGCCAACGCCACCTGGAACTGGTGTGATTGCACCTGCAACTTCTTTAACTTCATCGTATTCAATATCACCTTTTAACTTGCCATTTTCATCAGGAGTATTACCCACATCAATGACAATGGCACCTTCTTTGACATCATTTTTTGTAACTAATCCTGGACGACCTACAGCACTTACGATAATATCAGCATTTTTTAAATGACTGTGCATATCTTTAGATCTTGAGTGAAGGATTGTAACTGATGCATTTTTTTGTAGTAATAATTTAGACACTGGTTGACCAACGATATGGCTACGTCCAATAATCACTGCATCTTTTCCTTCTAATTCGATATCAGCATGGTTTAATAATTCCATAATGCCTAGTGGTGTACATGGTACAAATGTTTGTTGATCAATATAAAGTTTACCAATATTTTCAGGGTGGAAACCATCAACGTCTTTAGCAGGATTAATAGCTTCTAAAACTTTTTGTTCACTTACTTGTTTAGGTAAAGGTACTTGTACAAGAATACCACTTACACTTTCATCTTCATTTAAACGTTTAAGTTCATTAAGAACTTCTTCTTCAGATGTTGTTTCATCTAAATGAACAATTTCAGAAATCATGCCAATTTTTTCTGCAGCTTTCTTCTTAGAATTTACATAACTTTGACTTGCACCATTATTCCCAACAAGAATAACTGATAGTTTAGGTGTATATCCTTTTGATTGTAAAGCTTCAACTTGATCTTTAAGACCCTGTCTGTAATCTTTTGCGATTTGTTTTCCGTCTAAAATTTTTGCGACCATGAAAAATATCCTCCTAAAATGTATGAACTTTACTTAACTTTAACATAAATTGAACGATAAATATCAACCAAAAGACGTAGATTGGAACTTTTTTTTGCTATATAGTTCGATTTTTGATTGAAAAAGCGTTGTTTAGTTGTTATGCTATATTTGTAATATACAACTAATAGTAGTAACATTTCAAATTTCTGAAAGGGTGTTCAATTTGAAAGTGGTAGTTATAATGGGGAGTTCCTCTGACTGGGATACGATGAAAGAAAGTTGCCTAATGTTAGAACAATTTGAAATTCCGTATGATAAAAAGGTTGTTTCAGCACATCGTACACCACAATTGATGTTTGAATTTTCAAATGAAGCAAGAGCAAATGGATATGACGTAATTATTGCTGGAGCAGGTGGTGCAGCTCACTTACCAGGCATGGTTGCATCAATGACAACTTTACCTGTCATTGGCGTACCTATAGAGTCTAAAAGTTTAAAAGGTTTAGATTCGTTATTATCTATTGTACAAATGCCGGGGGGAATCCCTGTAGCGACGACAGCGATAGGAAAAGCTGGTGCTAAAAACGCAGGTATACTTGCTGCGAGAATATTAAGTATCGGTAATAAAGCAATCCAAAAGAATTTGGAAAATTATGAAAAATCGCTAGTTGAGAAAGTGAGTGAAATGCAACATGAGCTTCAGTAAATTAAAATTCGGCTCAACGATTGGCATTATCGGCGGAGGACAGTTAGGTAAGATGATGGCTCAATCTGCACAAAAAATGGGTTATAAAGTCATTGTGCTTGATCCTGGTAATGCTTGTCCTTGCCAACACGTGGCACATGAATTTATTCATGCAAATTACGATGATCTAGAGGCTTTAAATCAACTTGGTGAAGCATCAGATGTTATCACTTATGAATTTGAAAATATCTCATCTAAACAATTACAGTCACTTGTTTCACAATATAATATCCCTCAAGGATATGAAGCAATTCAAACACTTCAAGATCGATTGATAGAAAAGCAATCATTGCAAAAAGCACAAACGCAAATTGCGAATTTTATTCAATTAACTGAGCCTAAAGATTTATCTATAGCAATAGAACAAATCGGTTATCCATTTATCGTTAAAACTAGATTTGGAGGTTATGACGGTAAAGGACAAATATTGGTTAAAGATCAATCTTATTTGGATGAAGCAGAAGTACTTATTTCGAAACAAGAATGTGTTGCTGAACAATTTTTAGATTTACACAAAGAAGTTTCATTAACGGTTACAATTGGCAAAGATAATCAAATAACGTATTTTCCATTACAAGAAAATGAACATCAAAATCAAATACTTTTTAAAACAATAGTGCCTGCACGAACAGATAAAGAGCAAGAAGCACGAAGTGAAGTCAAAAAAATTATAGAGCACATTCATTTTGTAGGTACCTTTACGGTTGAATTCTTTATAGATACCCAAAATAATTTATATGTAAATGAAATTGCACCAAGACCTCATAATTCAGGTCATTATTCTATTGAAGCTTGTGACTATTCACAATTTGATACACATATACTTGCAATTACTGGTCAAAAACTGCCAGAGAGGATTCAACTACTGAAACCTTCTATAATGATGAATTTACTAGGTAGAGATTTAGATATATTAGAAGACCAATTCAGTAATCATCCAGAATGGCATGTGCATATTTATGGTAAAAACGTACGGAAACCAGATAGAAAAATGGGTCATTTAACAGTTTTGACTGATGATATTAATGAAACAGAACAATTGCTGTTAAACAAATTTGAAGGGAGACATAACTAATGTCCTTGTTATATGAAGGAAAAGCTAAAAGAATTTTCTCAACTGGAGAAACTGATGTATTACGTGTCGAATATAAAGATGAAGTAACAGCTGGTAATGGTGCAAAGAAAGATTTTATTGAAGGTAAAGGTCGTTTAAATAACCAAATTACATCAAGAATTTTTAATTTCATCAAATCTCAAGGCGTTGATAGCCATTTCATTGAACAAACATCGGAAACAGAACAGTTGGTGAAGTCAGTAGACATTATTCCTTTAGAAGTTGTGGTACGTAACATAGCAGCAGGCTCTATTACTAAAAGATTAGGTTTTGAAAAAGGACATGAATTTGAAGCACCACTTGTTGAATTTTTCTATAAAAATGATGACTTAAATGACCCTTTAATTACGGATGATCACATTAAGCTCTTGCACTTAGCTAATGATGAAGATATTGCCACTTTAAAAGAATCCGCAAAAGAAATAAATACTATATTAGTTGAATTAATGGACAAAATGGAACTTAGATTAGTAGATTTTAAAATTGAATTTGGCCGTACAACAGATGGTCAAATTATATTAGCTGATGAAATATCACCTGATACGTGTCGCATATGGGATAAACACAGTGATACAAACTTTGACAAAGACGTGTATCGCGAAGACACAGGATCGATTATTGAAACTTATCAAACTTTCTTAAATAAACTGGAGGCACTATAAAAATGAAAACAATCGAATTACACATCACATTACAAACGCAAGTATTAGATACACAAGGTCAAGCTTTAAATCGCGCAGTACATGATTTAGGTTACACGCAAGTGAATGATATCCGTGTAGGTAAAGTTTTATATATGACTATAGATGAAGCGACTGACGAAGCTGTACACAATGTGATTACAACACTAAGTGAAAAACTATTTGCTAATACAGTAATTGAAGAATATAGTTATAAAGTTTTGGAAGAAGGAGAGAAAGCCTAATGAAATTTGCAGTGCTGAAATTTCCAGGATCAAACTGTGATCGTGATATGTATAATGCGGCAATAAAATCTGGTGTACAAGCTGAATATGTCGATTATCGAAATACGTCATTAGAAGGTTTTGATGGTGTATTAATACCAGGAGGCTTCTCGTTTGGAGATTATTTAAGATCAGGTGCTATGGCAAGTGTCGCTCCTATTATTAATGAAGTCAAACGTTTGGCAGATGAAGGCAAACCAGTGTTAGGCGTATGTAATGGATTCCAAATATTAACAGAAATCGGACTTTTACCTGGAGCATTATTACACAATGATTCACATTTGTTTGTAAGTAGAAATGAAACATTAAAAGTAGTAAATAATACAACGCCATATACAAATTTATATGCTGATAACGAAGAAGTTATATATCCAGTTGCACATGGTGAAGGTCATTATTATTGTACTCCAGAGATATATAAAGATTTAGAAGCAAATAACCAAATTATATTAAAATATATTGACAATCCTAATGGTTCTTATAGTGATATTGCCGGTATTGTTAATGAAAAAGGCAACGTATGCGGCATGATGCCGCATCCAGAGCGTGCGATTGAATCTATACTGGGGACTGATAGTGGTGTGAAGTTATTTGAAGCAATGGTAAATAGTTGGAGGGAACAAAATGTCTAAGTTTATTGAACCAAGTGCAGAAGAAATCAAATTAGAACAATTATATAAAGATATGGGATTAAGCGACAAAGAGTACGACAAAGTTTGTGAAATTTTAGGGCGTGAACCTAATTTTACTGAGATAGGTATTTTTTCTGTAATGTGGAGTGAACATTGTTCTTATAAACACTCTAAACCATTTTTAACACAATTTCCTACTTCGGGTGAACACGTATTAATGGGACCTGGTGAAGGTGCCGGTGTTGTTGATATTGGTGATAACCAAGCTGTTGTGTTCAAAGTAGAATCACATAATCACCCATCAGCCGTTGAACCGTATCAAGGTGCTGCTACAGGTGTAGGTGGCATTATTAGAGATATTGTTTCTATAGGTGCAAGACCAATTAATTTATTAAATAGTTTACGTTTTGGTGAATTAACTGAAAAACAAAACCGTCGTTTATTACGTGGCGTTGTTGCAGGTATTGGTGGATACGGTAACTGTATTGGTATTCCTACAACTGCAGGTGAAATCGAGTTTGATGATAGATATGAAGGAAACCCTCTAGTCAATGCAATGTGTGTAGGTATTATTGATCATGATATGGTTCAAAAAGGTACTGCTAAAGGTGTTGGAAACTCAGTAATTTATGTAGGGTTGAAAACTGGTCGTGATGGTATTCACGGTGCAACATTTGCCTCAGAAGAATTGAGTGAAGATAGTGAAAGTAAACGTCCGTCAGTACAAATTGGAGATCCATTTGTAGGTAAGAAATTGATGGAAGCAACGCTTGAAGCAATCACGTTTGATCACCTAGTTGGAATTCAAGATATGGGTGCTGCAGGGTTAACTTCATCATCTTCAGAAATGGCAGCTAAAGGTGGCAGTGGTTTACATCTTCAATTAGAAAAAGTCCCAACAAGAGAACAAGGGATTTCACCTTATGAAATGATGCTATCTGAAACACAAGAGCGTATGTTACTAGTAGTTGAAAAAGGTGAAGAAGATAAATTCTTAGAATTATTCGAAAAACACGAATTAGATACAGCTGTTATTGGGGAAGTTACAGATACGGATAGATTTGTCCTCACTTACGAAGGTGAAGTATTTGCAGATATTCCAGTCCAACCGTTATCTGATGAGGCGCCTGTATATGTATTAGAAGGTGAAGCCCCAGAATATAATAACAATAAAAATGACTATAGTAATATAGATGTGGATAATGTATTTGAAACATTATTACAACATCCTACCATTGCATCAAAACGCTATTTATATGAGCAATATGATCAGCAAGTTGGCGCTAATACCATTGTAAAACCAGGTTTACAATCTTCAGTTGTGCGTGTAGAAGGTACAAATAAAGCTATAGCATCAACAATTGATGGTGAAGCTCGTTATGTGTTCAACAATCCTTATGAAGGTGGAAAAATGGTAGTTGCTGAAGCATACCGTAATTTGATTTCTGTCGGTGCAACACCATTAGCTATGACAGACTGCTTAAACTACGGATCACCTGAGAAAAAAGAAATTTATCAACAATTAGCCGATTCAACTAAAGGCATGTCAGAAGCTTGTGAAATCTTAAATACACCAGTTGTTTCAGGGAATGTTTCACTTTATAACGAAACACGTGAAACTTCAATCTTCCCAACACCAGTAGTTGGTATGGTTGGTTTAATAGATGACATTCAATTTTTAAATGATTTTAATCTTAAAGTCAACGATACATTATATATTGTTGGTGAAACGAAAGATGATTTTGGTGGTAGCCAAATTGAGAAACTACTTTATAACGAAGTAAACCATGAGTTTGAAACAATTGATTTGTCTGACGAAGTACGTAAAGGTGAAGCAATCAAAAATGTCATCCGTGAAGGTCTCGCTTCTCATGTACAAACTGTTGGTAAAGGCGGATTGTTAATTACATTAGCACGTATGAGTGCACATTACGGATTAGGTATGGATGTAAAAGTAAATGTGAGTAATGAACAACTATTTAGTGAAACACAAGGCCGTTATATTGTAGCTGTCAAAGAAGGTCAATCATTATCATTAGATGATGCTGTCGAAATTGGGAAAATTACAGAAGATGGACAATTCTCTGTGTCTAATAATAATGTGCAAGTGAAACGTGAAGTTACAAATCTGAATGAATTATGGGAAGGAGCTATTCCTAAATGTATGACATCAGTGGATTAAATGAAGAATGCGGTGTGTTCGGAATATGGAACCATCACGAAGCAGCACAGTTAACGTATATGGGTTTACACAGTTTACAACATCGTGGCCAAGAAGGTGCTGGTATCGTTTGTTCAAATGGTGAAGCACTTGTGGGTGAGCGTGGTTTAGGACTATTAACTGAAGCAATTTCAGATATTCAACTTGAATCATTTAAGCCCTATCAACATGCTATTGGACATGTGCGTTATGCTACGTCAGGTAATAAAGGTATAGAAAATATCCAACCATTTTTATACCATTTTTATGATATGAGTGTTGCAGTTTGTCACAACGGTAATCTTATCAATGCGCAAAGCTTGAGAAGATCATTAGAACACCAAGGATCCATCTTCCATTCTTCATCAGACACAGAAGTTATTATGCACTTAATTCGTAGAAGTAAAGCACCAACCTTTGAAGCTGCATTACAAGAAAGTTTAAGAAAGATTAAAGGTGGTTTCACATTTGCTTTATTAACAAAAGATGCACTGTATGGTGCAGTTGATCCAAATGCCATTAGACCATTAGTTGTAGGAAAAATGAAAACGGGTTCTTATATTCTCGCAAGTGAAACATGTGCGATTGATGTACTAGGTGCTGAATTTGTACGAGATGTCCATGCAGGCGAATATGTAGTAATCAATGATAATGGTATTAGAGTTGAATCTTATACGAGACATACAACTACTGCAATCTCAGCAATGGAATATATTTATTTTGCAAGGCCAGACTCTACGATTGCCGGTAAAAATGTACATGCTGTACGAAAACAGTCTGGTAAACAATTAGCACAAGAAAGTCCAGCAGAAACGGCAGATATGGTCATTGGTGTGCCTAATTCATCGCTCTCTGCAGCGTCTGGTTATGCTGAGGAAAGTGGCTTACCATATGAAATGGGGCTTGTTAAAAACCAGTATGTTGCAAGGACATTTATTCAACCTACACAAGAACTAAGAGAACAAGGTGTTAGAGTTAAATTATCCGCTGTGAAAGATATCGTTCATAATAAGAACATTGTACTTGTAGACGATTCTATAGTTAGAGGTACTACAAGTAGAAGAATTGTACAAATGTTAAAAGACGCTGGAGCTAATGAAGTTCATGTTCGTATTGCTTCACCAGAATTTATGTTCCCTAGTTTCTATGGTATTGATGTATCTACGACAGCTGAATTAATATCTGCTAATAAATCACCTGAAGAAATTAGAGAACATATTGGCGCTGATTCATTATCCTATTTATCAGTCGATGGACTTATTGATTCCATTGGTCTTGATGAAGACGTACCATATAGTGGTTTGTGTGTTGAAAGTTTTACAGGGGATTATCCTGCTGGCTTATATGATTATGAATCAGATTATATTGAGCATTTAAGCGAAAGACAAAAAGAATACTTAAATAATAATAAACAATACTTTGATAAAGAGGGTAATTTAAATGTCTAAAGCATACCAACAAGCAGGTGTCGATATTAATGCAGGTTACGAAGCGGTAGAACGTATGTCTAGTCACGTTAAACGAACAATGCGTAAAGAAGTTCTTGGTGGGCTAGGTGGTTTTGGGGCTACATTTGACCTATCACAATTAAATATGAAAGCACCATTACTTGTTTCTGGTACTGATGGTGTTGGTACAAAATTAAAATTAGCTATTGATCATAATAAACACGACACAATTGGTGTAGATGCAGTTGCAATGTGTGTAAATGACATTTTAACAACAGGTGCAGAGCCACTTTATTTCTTAGATTACATCGCAACTCATAAAGTTGTGCCTGAAGTCATTGAACAGATTGTTAAAGGTGTAAGTGATGGTTGTGAAGAAACAAATACTGCGCTTATTGGTGGAGAGACTGCTGAAATGGGTGAAATGTATCATGAAGGCGAATATGATTTAGCTGGATTTGCAGTTGGTGCTGTTGAAAAAGAAGCATATATAGATGGCACATCAGTTAAACCAGGTCAAATCATCATCGGACTTGAATCAAGTGGAGTACATTCCAATGGTTATAGTTTAGTTAGAAATTTAATTGAAAAATCTGGTGTTAACTTAGATGACACTTTTGATAGTAATCGCACATATTTAGACACATTCTTAGAACCTACACGTTTATACGTTAAACCTGTACTTGCTGTTAAAGAAGCGGTTCAAATACATGCTATGACACATATTACAGGTGGCGGATTCTATGAAAATATTCCTCGAGCATTACCTGAGGGTGTAACAGCAAAAATAGATGTAACACAGTTTCCTACTCCAAAAATATTTGATTGGTTACAAACACAGGGCGAAATTTCAACAAATGAAATGTACAACGTGTTTAACATGGGTATCGGATTTACTTTGGTCATTGATAAAGAAAACGAACAGCAAGCATTAGATATATTAAACGAGCAACAGGTTAAAGCTTATAAAATTGGTGAAATTGCTAAAGGTGATGACCCAATTCAATTATCGGGGGTATAAAAGTGACCAAAATAGCTATTTTTGCGTCTGGTTCAGGTAGTAATTTTGAAAGTATAATGACACAAATAGAACAAGGTCAGTTACCTCATATTGAAGTGACTGCTTTATATACAGACCAAGTTAGTGCATATTGTATAGAACGTGCGAGAAAATATAATTTGGATGTGCATATCAACGAATTGAAAAATTTTGATTCAAAAGCAGACTATGAACGAAAAATCATAGAATGGTTAACAGCGGAAAAGGTGGAATGGATAGTCTTAGCAGGGTACATGAAGCTGATAGGTGAAAATATATTAAGAGCATATGATAAACGTATTCTTAATATTCATCCATCTTTATTGCCGAAATATAAAGGTAAAGATGCAGTTGGTCAAGCTTTTGAAAGCGGAGATACAATCACTGGTTCAACAGTACATTATGTAGATAGTGGGATGGACACAGGAGAGATTATCGAACAGCGTACATGTAACATATATCCAGATGATACTAAAGAACAACTTGAAGAAAGAATTAAAGCATTAGAACATACTTTATATCCAGAAGTCATTTCAAAAATCATTCAATAAGAGGTGCCAATACAAATGAAAAAAGCAATATTAAGTGTATCAAATAAAAGTGGAATTGTGGCTTTTGCCCAATCTTTAAATCAATTAGGGTATGAATTATTTTCAACAGGTGGAACAATGCGTGCTTTGGTGGAAGCGGACGTCCCAGTTAAATCAATTTCAGAATTAACTCAATTTGAAGAAATTATGGATGGTCGAGTTAAGACATTGCATCCATCAGTACATGGTGGTATTTTGGCTGATCGTGATAAGCCTGAACACTTAGAACAATTAAAAGAACAACATATTGATTTAATAGATATCGTTGTAGTTAATTTATATCCATTTAAAGAAACGGTTGCTAATCCAGAAGTAACACAAGATGACGCAATTGAGAACATTGATATTGGCGGTCCAACGATGCTTCGCGCTGCTGCTAAAAACTTTAAACATGTAACAACTGTAGTTCATCCTGCAGATTACAATGAAGTTATTGATAAGTTAGAAAATGATACTTTAGACGAAGAATATCGTAAATCACTTATGGTTAAAGTATTTGATCATACAAATCAATATGATGCAGCTATTGTAGAATTCTTCAAAGACAATAAAGAAAGTCTACGTTATGGTGAAAATCCACAGCAATCTGCACATTTTGTTCGTACTTCTAATGCTACACATACACTTGCTGGAGCTAAACAATTACACGGTAAACAATTAAGTTATAACAATATTAAGGATGCTGATGCAGCTTTATCACTTGTTAAACAATTTGAACAACCTGCTGCAGTAGCTGTAAAACATATGAATCCTTGTGGTGTTGGAGTTGCAAACACAATTGAAGAAGCATACCAATATGCATTTGAAGCAGATAGCCAATCTATTTTTGGTGGTATAGTTGCTTTGAATCGTACTGTAGACACTGAATTAGCAGAATCATTACATGAAATTTTCTTAGAAGTAGTTATTGCACCTAAATTTACACAGGCAGCCTTAGATGTATTAAGTAAAAAGAAAAATATTAGATTATTGGAAATTGATATGACAATTGATAACAGTGAACAAGAAGTTGTTTCTGTATCAGGTGGATATTTAGTTCAAGATAAAGATAATGTAGTATTAAAACGTGAAGATATGAATATAGTAACAGAAGTGGAACCAACTGAAGCGCAGTGGGATGCTATGTTACTTGGTTGGAAAGTGGTTGCATCTGTTAAAAGTAACGCAGTCATTTTAAGTAATGCGAAACAGACAGTTGGAATTGGTGCTGGTCAAATGAATCGTGTAGGTTCGGCGCAGATTGCAATTGACCGTGCATTAGAAATTAATGAAGATGTTGTAATGGTATCAGATGGATTTTTCCCAATGGGTGATACAGTTGAATTAGCAGCTAAATCTGGCATTAAAGCGATTATTCAACCAGGTGGTTCAATTAAAGACCAAGAGTCTATTGATATGGCTAACAAATATGGTGTGGCTATGGTAACTACTGGCGTTCGTCATTTTAAACATTAAGGAAATCGGAGGCAATTATTATATGAAGGTACTAGTAATTGGTGCAGGTGGTAGGGAACATGTATTAGCACATAAATTAAAGCAATCCCCGCTTGTTACAAAAATATTTGCAATTCCAGGTAATGATGCCATGACAGAAGTTGCACAAGTTCATACTCATATAGCAGAAACAGATCATGAGCAAATTGTGACCTTTGCAAAACAAAATGATATTGAATGGGTAGTTATTGGTCCTGAGCAACCATTAACAGAAGGTTTAGCAGATAAACTCCAAGAAGAAGATATTAAGGTGTTTGGACCTAATAAGGCTGCTGCTCAAATTGAGGGCTCTAAATTATTTGCTAAGCAATTAATGGAAAAGTATGAAATTCCAACTGCAGAATATAAAGAAATTACAAATAAACAACATGCATTGGCTTACATTGAATCATGTGAATATCCAGTTGTATTAAAAAAAGATGGGTTAGCAGCAGGCAAGGGTGTTATTATAGCGACAACTTATGATGAAGCTGTTGCTGGTGTCGAAGAATTGTATCCTGAAGAGCAAGGTGTTGTAGTATTCGAACAATTTCTTGAAGGTGAAGAATTCTCATTGATGACCTTTGTCAATGGTGATTATGCAGTACCATTTGATTGCATCGCACAAGATCATAAACGCGCATTTGATAACGATTTAGGACCAAATACAGGTGGAATGGGTGCATATTGCCCAGTACCACATATAGATCAAACGATTCTACAACGTACTAATGATGAAATAGCACAACCTATAGCAAAAGCAATGCTTGCTGAAGGATACTCATTCTTTGGAGTATTATATATTGGTGCTATTATAACTGCTGAAGGACCGAAAGTGATTGAATTTAATGCACGTTTTGGTGATCCAGAAGCACAAGTACTGTTAACTCGAATGGAAAGCGATTTAATGCAACATATTCTTGATTTAGAAGCAAAACAGCCTATCGCATTCCAATGGAAATCGCAATCAGTAGTTGGTGTCATGTTAGCCTCAAAAGGGTATCCTGCTAACTACGAAAAAGGTAAGGCTGTTTCAGGTTTCAATCTTGATGGTAATTATTTCGTAAGTGGCTTGAAAAAAGAAGAAGATACTTACGTAACATCAGGTGGACGTGTCATTTTAGCACTAGGTGAAGGATCAGATATTGCTAGCGCTAAAGCTAAAGCTTATGAAGCAGTAGAGCAAATTAAAAGCGATGCCTTATTTTATCGTAAAGATATCAGCGATAAAGCGATTCGTTAAAGTATATAGATGCATAAACTAAAAGCAGATGACGGCAACGTCATCTGCTTTTTTATTTAATAAATACTTGTCAGACGTACATCTTCAATACCAGTTATAGGGATGAAGTGTGCTAATACATAAGTGAGGAGTATGATAGCACCAACAGCTACTATGAGTATAATATCTTTATATGAGAAAGAAGTATTATAGTAGTAGGTTCTAGGTCCATCTTTGAATCCTTTTTTTTCCATAGCAACTGACAGTTGATGTGCTTTTCTAATATTTTGGCTTAGTAAGGGAATAACGATATGTTTAATACGTTTAAAACCTGTGTAGTTTGATTTATCAATCATTTGATAGCGCATTTTTAATGAGCGTCTAAGTTGGACTAAAGATGTAAACATCAATGGAACCATTCTTATAGCCGCCATAAAAGCATAAGCTATCTTCGGTTTAACTTTCAAATGCTGCATGAGACTGTAAAAAATCATCACGATTTGAGAAGTAAAAGCAATTAAAATCCCAAAAAAAGATACAGTTGATGTACGCATAGCTAAATGTAAGCCTCGATATAAACTTTCTGTAGTTATCTTTATAAAGCCTAATTGGAAAATCATATGTGTCCCAGAACCATAAAAAATCATGAATAATGCTGATATCAAACTAAATATAACAGTAAAAAACACAAAAACTAAGGTTATTTTGAGTTTCAAACCATTAAAAAGTAATAAAAAGACGAGCGTTAATAATGTTAAATAAATCATATAATCAAATTGATGAATGAAAATAACAAAGAAAAATAATAGTACTGCAATTATAAGTTTCGTGATGATATTAACATCATCTATAAAAGAATAGTGCTTTTTCCACATTTCAAACATGAGTACCACCCTTTAATTCATATAATTGATGTTGATCCACATGTAGCCTATGGGTTGGATACCTAGAAATAAGCTCTGAGTCATGCGTTACCATAATAATAGTTTGTCCGTGTTGAATGCGTTTTTGAAATAACTTAATTAGGTTAAACGTATTATGACTGTCGAGTCCGAAAGTTGGTTCGTCTAATAAAATAAAAGTAGAAGACGAGCTCAATGCAATAGCCACACTTAATCTTCGTTTTTGTCCCATTGATAATTCATATGGATGTTGTGATTGTACATTTTCTAAATTTAACGTTTTGAGCATTTCTACCGTCTCTTGTATAGCATCGTCTTTAGAAATAGAATGATTTTTATATTGAATGAAAATTTCTTCGAAAACAGAATTTGTTATAAATTGTAATTCTGGATTTTGATACACTAAATACATATGTTTTGCTGCATCTTTGATTTTAGTTAAAGGGTAATCATTAATATACATTTTTCCTTCATATTTAATTAGTTGCATCATCGACTCTAATAATGTAGTTTTACCACTACCGTTTGGTCCAGTAATAGTAATCCAATCACCAGTGTTGATGATGTGTTCTGAAATACGTAACAGTTTACGCTTGCCCCTTTTGACTGTAACTTGATTGAATTTAAAGTTACTATTTGTTGGTAATATCTCCGTATTTGTACATGTAGAGGGTTTAGGGGCGTATTGCCAAGCATTTGGATGCCATACACCATATTCTGTTAATAGGTCCTCATAGTCTCTAAGCATCTTTGTTGGGGATTCGTCAGCAATGATTTCCCCGTTGTAATTAAACAAAAGCACACGATCTATATGTTGCCATATATGTTCCACTTTATGTTCTACAATAAGTACAGTTTGATCTTTCCACAATGCCTTAATTTTTTGCCATAAGTCAGCAGTTGCTTCTACATCTAACATAGCTGTGGGTTCATCTAAAAATAAAGTATCTGCCTGTTGCAAAAGTGTTTCTGCAATTGCCAGTTTTTGTTTCATACCGCCACTTAATTGGTTAATATATTGATCTTTATCTACATTAAGACCTACCGCTGTGAGGGCCGCTTTAATTTTTTCGTCCATGTTAATACGAGGGATATTTAAATTTTCTAAAACAAAAGCCAATTCTTCATAAACTTTTGGCATACAAAATTGACTATCTGGATCTTGAAAAATAACGCTACAGTTATGGTCAATGTGTAACTCGTCATATTTCATAGGTAAATCAATAAGATTAGGCACAATACCACTCAAGACATTCAGTAACGTACTTTTTCCAGAACCAGAAGGTCCTAAAAGTAATACTTTTTCTTTATCGTTTATATTAATACTTAAATTATCAAATATTTTATGCTGCGCATTTGGATATTTTAGACGTAAATTTTTTGTTACTATCAACGAAATTGCTCCTTATAAGTTGTCGTAATCGCTTTGACTAGCTGGTCTAAACAATTTAGTTACACCGGTTTGATCTAAGGCTTTTACGATATAATAAGATAAAAGTCCAGCAACAACGATGCCACTTATAAGTCTAAAACCAATATATAATGCGAGATTCCATCCAGCAATTTCTGAAAGATAACCATAAGCGAAGTCAATCGGTAATGTAGCTACTGCAGCTAAAAGTCCAGCTAACATGGCAACCATAGCAGTCCGAGATTTATATTTAAAAATAGCAAATATAATTTCACAAGCTAAACCTTGTAATAAAGCATAAATTATAGTGGCTATATCAAAACGTCCCATAATTATAGTTTCACCAGCTCCTGCAGCAAATTCAGCTAAAATAGCAATACCAGCTTTAGGGATAATAAGATAAGCAACGACAGCTGCCATGAACCATGCGCCATACGTCAATTCTTCAAAATGTAGTCCGGTAATTTGTACAGCTTTGTAGACGAAATTCCAAATGTTGTATATCACTGCGAAAACAACCGCAATTAATACAGTTACGAGTATTTCAGAAAGCTTTAAACCTTTTGTCATGATCTTTTCCTCCTATATAAAAAACGCACAACCTTCTAGAAAGTTGCGCGTTTAAATAGTGGCATAGGGATACCAATAAAAGAAAAAGGTATCGCAATACACTTTCCTACGCTAGTTTAATCTAGATCAGGTTCAAAGGGTTTGAGGGTATACCTCATCTCAGTCACTAAACACCCCTAGTGCGAATATTATATTTAAATTTAACTATAATGTATGATTTTTCGCTAGTTCTGTCAAGTTCTCAATTTAAAATTGGAGGATAATAAGAATATTAATCAATAGAGAAAGCAGGGAAGTGTATTGCTAAACTAAGGTAGGGAAGTGTATTAAAAAAGTAAGCCGAAGTAGTTCGGCTTACTCAAAGTGAATCGTTTATTGTCTTAATCCAACGTATCTTGGATATTTTTTTTAGTTTCTTCCTCACCATCATTTGATGATTGTTGCTCTTTTAATTTATCTTCAGCCGCTTTAGCTTTTTCAGCTGCTTCTTTGTTTAATTCTTCTTTACTCATAATTTCAACACTCCTTAAACTTTAAGTAGAATATATTAATTTAATACCACGGAATTGAGTAATTAAACAAAAGGGAAGAAATATAAATTGTATATAGCCCATGCGTTTTTATACTTTTTATGAAATAATTGTTTAATAGTATAAATTATGTGGAATTTTGACTATACAACTATTTTATATCATACTATAGACTTATTTATTAGATTATTAAAGACAAGAACAAAATGTTCATATATAATAACTTTGAGGTGAATGGTATGTCTTTTTTTAAGAAACACGCTGAGATACTGTATAGTTATATTATAGGCATCGTTTCGCTTTTCACAAGTCTCATCATTTTAATTAATTTACCTTTAATTCATAAATTAAATGGTAAAGGTAAGATTGAATTACATATTCATAATGTGTGGGATTTTATAAACGCGTTTTTCAGTGAAATTATTAGGGTGATGAGTAATTATATAGGGAACTTTCCTGTAGTAAGCGCAATCTTGATTCTTTTGTTTGGTATTGCGTTAATACTTATTGGCTTCACGCTATTTAGAACAACGAGATATGACTATGATATTTCAATTTTCTTTTTAGTTATTGGTATTCTTTTCTTCATTATAACGCTTATACTCATGACACAAGTTTATAGCTTTTTTGCTATTATTTTTGTGATACCTTTTGCGGTGCATATAGGTTACATTGTTTATAAAGATGAATTAAATACGGATCATAGAAAATATCATTATTTATGGATTATTTTCACTTATGGCATAAGTTATTTATTAACACAAATTGTGTTATATGGAAGAATAGATAGTGATCAAATTGTACCAATTGATATTCTGAGTGTTAACACATTTTTCATTATTATGTGGTTACTTGGACAAATGTCAATTTGGAACTTCTTATTCCTAAGAAGATCATTGCCATTAACGAAACAAGAACTCGGCGAAGAAGAACCGGAATTATCTAGAACGAGTAAAGGTGCAGTAACTACTCAAACAAAAGAATATTGGAAAGATTTACAAGACAAAACAACAGAATTTACACGTAAAACACGTAGAAGTGTAGATATTCAAAAAGCTAGGGATAAAAAGGATAAATTCATTAAAAAATGGAAAGACATTATTGATATTCAAGAAGATGATGTACCAAATTGGATGAAGAAACCGAAGTGGCTTAAATCTGCATATGTAGAATTATTCTGTGGAGCAATTCTCTTATTCTTTACTTTGATTGAATTTAATAATAGAAATTCATTATTTGTTTCTGGTGATTGGGAAATTTCTCAAACACAATATGTTATTGAGTGGATTACTTTATTCTTGTTAATGATTATTATAATAATTTATATTTTAACGACATTAACAAACTATTTAAAAGGTAGATTTTATTATCTACAATTATTTATGGTAAGTTTTTTATTCTTTAAGTTAGTTACTGAATTTGTAAACATCATGGTTCATGGATTATTATTATCAACGTTTATTACACCAATACTGTTTATGATGCTGATAGCAATTATAGTAGGATTCATCATAAAATTACGTGAACCAGCAGAATATTAATTGATTAAAATAGTGTAGTTTGACTTAACCTATCTTCCAAATTGGTTGGAAGATAGGTTTTATTTTTTGTATTTTTATAAAGAGGTGTAATTGATATAAAGGTGTACAAGTATGCATACTAAGTATCACATTTGAATTGCTGATTTTTGAAAATAAATTATGAAGTTAGAATTTTATATTATATTAGGATGGAAAATGTTTAAATAGTACAATAGGGAATATAATTTAATAAAGTAAGGTTATTTTAACAACAAATCGAAAATTAAGATTTGACTTGTGTAAATATTAATGGTGTTACAAAGCAGCTGAGATGATAAGATGAATAAGTGAAAAAATAAAAAATAATTAATAGAAGAAAGGCTGACATAATTTTATGAAAACTGCCACATTAAATAAAGGTAAAGAAACGAAGTATTTAAATCAATACCCTTTGATAGATGAAGAGGATATATATTCTCAAGATCATTTGAAAGAAGGGGACTTATTTAATCTCGTAAATGATCAAGGAAAATATATTGCATCTGCATATGTAGGGCGTCAGCACAAAGGCATCGGCTGGGTACTTAGTTATGATAAAGATGAAGTGATTAATACAACATTTTTTGAAAGATTGTTCGAAACAGCCAAAAGCGAACGTGAATACTTCTATCATGTAGACGGTACAAATGCATTTAGAGTTTTCAATGGAGAAGGAGACGGCGTCGGTGGTCTAACAATCGATAATTATGATGGCCATTATTTAATTCAATGGTATTCAAAAGGTATTCATAAGTTCCGTTATAATGTGTTATCTGCATTGAAATCTGTTTTTGGTTATACTTCAGTTTTTGAGAAAATGCGATTTAAAGATTCTGAAATTGAAGGTGGATTTGTAGATGGTGAGGCACCAGAGTTTCCAATTATTATCGAAGAAAACTTTACTTTCTATAATGTTCACTTAAATGATGGACCTATGACGGGAATCTTTTTAGATCAAAGAGAAGTAAGAAAAAAATTAAAAGATCAATATGCTCAAGATAAAAATTTATTGAATGTGTTTAGTTATACTGGTGCGTTCTCAGTTGTTGCAGCAGAAAATGCTAAAGTAACGACTAGTGTTGACTTAGCAAATCGTTCCCGTGCACTTACAGAAGAGAACTTTGGTGTTAATGCGATTGACCCTAAATCACAATATATATATGTTATGGATACATTTGATTTTTATGGTTATGCAAAACGTCATGATTTAGTCTATGACACAATTGTTATTGATCCCCCAAGTTTTGCAAGAAACAAGAAAAAAACGTTCTCAGTATTGAAAGACTATGACAAATTGATTAATGGTGCGCTTGATATACTTGCGCCACAAGGTACATTATTATTGTGTACAAATAATAGTACTTTTTCTTTAAAAGCATTTAAAAATGTAGTTAATGAAACTTTGACAGCTGAAGGTGTAGATTTTGAAATCGTAGATGTGATGGGACTTCCTAAAGATTTTAAAACACATGCACACTATAAACCATCTAAATATTTAAAAGCTATTTTTGTTAAAATACAATAAATTTGTTTAAAACGGGTATTATTTTAAAGTGGCTAATTTACTAAGGAGTGAATATAATGAGCTTTAAAAATAAAATCACAAACAATGTTACACAAAAATTAGGTAATAAAGTATTAGATATTGAAGATGTAAGAAATAAAAGCAATCTACCAACTACAAATATAGAAATTGAGGAACGTCGCGAACGTGCTCAGACTTTAGTGAAGAAAAAATCATTACTATCATCAGGAATAAGTGTTGTGCCTATTCCTGGTTTAGATTTTGGTGTAGATATAAAAATTATGAGAGACATCATTGAAGATGTGAATAAAATTTACGGTCTTGATCATAAACAGGTAAATTCTATGAAAGAAGACATGAGAGAGCGTATATTTGCGGCTGCAGCGATTCAAGGAAGTCAGTTTATTGGCAAAAAAGTTTCTAATGCAATCCTTAAAGTAGTTATTCGAGATGTAGCAAAACGTGTTGCAGCAAAACAAACCAAATGGTTTCCATTTGTAGGGCAAGCTATTTCTGCGTCTATCAGCTACTATTTCATGAAAAAAGTTGGAGACGAACATATCGAAAAGTGTGAAAAAGTTATTAAAGATTTAGTTTAAAAGTGCAGCGTTTTCATAAAATCTTCAATATTCACTGAATATTGTCATATCATGGGTGCAACGCATTGAATTTATATGTATAATTTGGTAATGTTATTATATAAAACTGTGTTAGGTTTTATAATAAACTAACAATTCTAACTATACGAAGGAGAAATCATATTATGGAACAAAAATCATATGTAATAATCGACGAAACAGGTATTCACGCTCGTCCAGCGACTATGCTTGTTCAAACTGCATCAAAATTTGATTCAGATATTCAATTAGAATATAACGGTAAAAAAGTTAACTTAAAATCAATCATGGGTGTTATGAGTTTAGGTGTAGGTAAAGATGCTGAAATCACTATCTATGCTGACGGTAGCGACGAAACTGAAGCAATTGAAGCAATTACTGACATCTTATCTAAAGAAGGCTTAACAAAGTAATATGTTTAATTATATAAATGGAATTGCTGCATCAGATGGTGTAGCAATTGCCAAAGCATATTTATTAGTTGAACCAGATCTTTCATATAATAGTGAAAAGATCTCAGATGTCGACGCTGAAATTAAAAAGTTTAGAAACGCTATCGAAACGTCTAAAGTTGAATTAACTAAAATCAGAAATAATGCTGAAGAAAATCTTGGCGCTGACAAAGCAGCCATTTTTGATGCGCATTTATTAGTATTAGATGATCCAGAATTAATTCAACCGATTGAAGATAAAATTACTAATGAACAAGTTAACGCACCGACTGCTCTATCTGATGTAACTGGACAATTCATTACAATATTTGAATCTATGGACAATGAATATATGAAAGAACGTGCTGCTGATATTCGTGATGTTTCAAAACGTGTATTGGCGCATATATTAGGCGTTGAATTACCAAATCCTAGTATGATTGATGAAAGCGTTGTCATCATTGGGAATGATTTAACACCTTCTGATACTGCACAACTAAATAAAGAATTTGTACAAGGGTTTGTGACTAACATCGGTGGTAGAACCTCTCACTCTGCTATAATGAGTAGATCATTAGAAATTGCAGCAGTGGTAGGTACAAAATCAATCACTCAAGAAGTTAAACAGGGAGACATGGTTATTGTCGATGGTTTAACTGGTGAAGTCATTATCGATCCTACAGAAGACGAAGTTATTGCATATCAAAATAAACGTGAGCGTTTCTTTGAAGATAAGCAAGAGCTTCAAAAATTACGCGATGAAGAAACAAAAACACTTGATGGGAAACATGCCGAGTTAGCTGCTAACATTGGTACACCGAATGATTTAAAAGGTGTCATTGAAAATGGTGCAGAGGGTATTGGTTTATACCGTACTGAATTTTTATACATGGGTAGAGATGAAATGCCATCAGAAGATGAGCAATTCGAAGCGTATAAAAAAGTGTTGGAAACAATGGAAGATAAGCGTGTAGTTGTGCGTACTTTAGATATTGGTGGCGACAAAGAGTTACCATATTTAAACTTACCTGAAGAAATGAATCCATTCTTAGGTTATCGTGCAATCCGTCTATGTTTAGATCAACCGGAAATTTTTAGACCACAATTACGTGCTTTATTGCGTGCTTCTGTATACGGTAAGTTAAATATCATGTTCCCAATGGTTGCAACAATTCAAGAGTTTAGAGATGCGAAAGCATTGCTACTTGAAGAAAAAGATAATTTAACGCAAGAAGGCGTGGAAGTATCTGATGATATTGAATTAGGAATAATGGTAGAAATACCATCAACAGCAGCTTTAGCAGATGTATTTGCTAAAGAAGTTGATTTCTTCAGTATCGGAACAAATGATTTAATACAATACACTATGGCGGCAGATCGTATGTCTGAACGCGTTTCATACTTGTATCAACCATATAATCCATCAATTTTACGTTTAGTAAAACAAGTGATCGAAGCGTCACATAACGAAGGAAAATGGACTGGTATGTGTGGTGAAATGGCTGGAGATGAAATTGCTATTCCATTATTACTTGGTTTAGGATTAGATGAATTCTCTATGAGTGCGACTTCAGTGCTTAAAGCACGTCGTCAAATTAAAGCATTAAGTCAAAATGAAATGGAAGAATTAGCACAAAGAGCAATAAATTGTGCAACTTCTGAAGAAGTTCAAGACTTAGTGAACCAATACGCTAAATAAATCATGAGTTAAGATATATGTAGTTAAACAAAAAGGCTGAGCATTCTATTATTTTAGAATGCTCAGCCTTTTGAATTTAAAAGATAAAGTAAAATTTGTATAATGCATATATTTTAAAAATGATTTTGACATTACTAAAATATATCCTTCATTTTGTCCCAAAGAAAATTGGGTATAGAGTAATGGAGCACATGTTATAATATTAAGAAATATGAAAATATAGCTGATGATTACTATTCGATATTTAACACACGATTTAATTTATCCATATCGATTTGGTACATGGGCTCGTCATTTAACAATATAAAAGGAGTGGCGAATGCATCGTGATCCATCATTTCATTTCTATATTGTGTGTTTGATATGTTTTTTTCACTGTATGTCACGCCTTTATCAGTTAAATAGCTTTTAATAAATGTACAAGGGGGACAATCATTTTGTGTATAAATAATCACTTCGTTCATGTCAGTTCATCCTTTCAATAGTGCGTTTATTTAAATATAAGAAACTTTTATCGAATTATCAAGGGTTGAATTTTATATGTGACTGGTCATTAATTTGTCACTTTATTATAGTTTTAATATATTTTAAAAACATATAAAGAGGTATATAATAAATGGAAGTTGTGATTTTTGTCACAAATAAATAAAAAAGGTGATAATATGGATTCAGTTGAATTAGCACGTTTTCTAACTGCGATGACGCTCGCAGTTCATATCATATTTGCAACCATTGGCGCAGGGATGCCATTGATGTTCGCAGTTGCAGAATTTTTAGGAATTAAAAATAATGATCTTAAATATATTACATTAGCTAAAAGATGGACTAAAGGATATACTATTACAGTGGCCGTAGGTGTAGTAACTGGTACGATTATAGGATTACAGTTATCACTATTATGGCCTACATTTATGCAAATGGGTGGTCATGTCATAGCATTACCACTATTTATGGAAACATTTGCTTTCTTCTTTGAAGCTATCTTTTTAAGCATTTATTTATATACTTGGGATAGATTTAAAGGAAAGTGGACGCATTTCTTAATTAGTATTCCTGTTATTTTGGGTGGTTCATTCTCGGCTTTCTTTATTACTTCAGTAAATTCATTTATGAATACACCAGCTGGATTCGAAATGAAAAATGGTAAAATGATTAATGTTGAACCATGGGCGGCAATGTTTAATGATTCTTTTTTAGTTAGATCATTTCATGTTGTAGCTACTGCACTTATGACTATGGCATTTATATTAGCTGCAATTGCAGCATTTAAATTATTAAAAAACAAATTTAAAAAAGATACTGAATATCATAAGAAAGCATTAAAATTAACTATGATTCTTGGTATTATATTTACACTAGGTTCTATGTTAGCGGGCGACATGTCAGCGAAGTTCTTACATCAAGAGCAGCCTGAGAAGCTTGCAGCATACGAATGGCATTTTGAAACCGGATCTAAAGCAGATTTAGTCTTATTTGGTTCACTAGATGAAGAAACTCAAGAAGTTAAAGGTGCTGTTAAAATACCTGGTGTATTGAGTTTCTTGGCTGACAACAATATTAATACCAGCGTTAAAGGGTTAAATGATTTTCCGAAAGAGTTAAGACCTCCGATGATTGTACATTATTATTTTGATCTTATGGTATTTATGGGTGTGTTCTGTTTAGTTGTTTCAGGTGCATTTGTCTTAACATTAACCTTTAAAAAACTACGCAAATTTACACACTCTAAGCCTTTATTATATGGTGTGTTATTAACTGGTCCTGCTGCAGTGCTTGCAATAGAATTTGGTTGGTTCTTAACTGAACAAGGTCGTCAACCATGGTTAGTTCGAGGTTATCTTAAAGTTGCTCAAGCTGCAACTCAAGCTGGCGGACTTACGTTAGTTACAATACTCTTTGCGATACTATATATTATATTAGTATATACAACTGCATATGTACTTATTCGTATGTTCAGAGACAAACCAGCGCATAAAGACGTAGAAAAATTAGCCCAAGAAAGAGGTGAGGCATAATGGTCTTCGCTTATATTGGAATTTCAGTACTTTGGATTTTCTTATTTTGTTATATTATCGTTGCCTCAATAGATTTTGGAGCTGGTTTTTTTACACTTCATGCAAAAATTACTAAACAAGATAAAAAAATTAATCACCTTGTCGCACGTTATCTCAATCCTGTTTGGGAAGTTACTAATGTATTTTTTGTATTCTTTTTCGTAGGAATGGTGGGTTTTTTCCCAGATACTGCAAAATACTTTGGTTCGGTACTCTTATTACCGGCTTCCATAGCAGTTATTTTAATTTCAATTAGAGGTAGTTTCTACGCTTTTGAAAATTATGGTCCGGATACGAAACTGCCATGGTTGGCGCTGTATGGTATTGCTGGTTTATTTATACCAGCTGCATTAGCGACAACATTGACGATTTCTGAAGGTGGCTACATTACTGGTTCAAGCAACAATTTAGATTTGGACTGGGTACAGCTTATTTTAAGTCCGTATTCTTGGGCAGTAGTATTTTTATCAGTTGTGTCAGTGCTTTATATTTCTTCAGGTTTCTTGACGTATTATGCGTCAAAAGCAAAAGACACGGAGGCATACAAGTTACTTAGATATTGGTTCTTGTTCTGGGGCCCTCCAATGATTGCTATCTCATTATTTGTTTTCTTATCATTAAGGCTACAAAATAGAGAGCATTTCACTAATGCAGTTACAAATTATTGGTGGATGTTCTTACTCAGCTTTATATGTTTTATAGGCGCAATGGTGTTGACTTTGATTAAAAAAGGACATGGTTTAGCATTTATTTTAGTTATCTTACAAATGGGCTTCGCCTTTTTCGGATATGGTGCGAGTAAGTTACCATATCTACTTTACCCATTTATTCGTATAGATGAAGGTGTGGTTAATAATAGTATGGCAATTGCTCTTATTACAGCATTTATTTTTGCTTTACTTTTATTGATACCATCGTTAATATTATTATTAAGATTATTTGTTTTCGATAAAAAATATGTTGAAGGAAAGAAATAAGATAATATTTTAAATTGAGGTGTGGGTGATTCACAGTAACGCGTTTGATGTTGCGAATTGAATCATCTTGCCTCTATTTTTAAATTGGAGGACGCATATGGATAAAGAGTATGTGGTAATCGGATTAGGCCGATTCGGTGGAAGTATTGTAAGAGAACTTAATGCATTGGATATGGATGTCATGGCGATTGACATGGATGAGGCACGTGTAAATGAATATAGTGATATCGCTACACATGCTGTAGTAGCTGACACGACAGATGAAGCTGTTATGAAAAGTTTGGGTATTAGAAACTTTGATCATGTCATTGTAGCTATCGGTGAAAATATACAATCTAGTACATTAACAACACTGATATTGAAAGAACTTGGCGTGAAAAAAGTTACAGCAAAAGCACAGAATGATTATCACGCAAAGATTTTGAATAAAATTGGTGCAGATACGGTCGTTCATCCAGAAAGAGACATGGGCAGACGCATTGCACATAATGTAGCGAGTGCAAGTGTATTAGACTATTTAGAACTTGCTGATGAACATTCAATTGTAGAAATAAAAGCTAGTGAAAAAATGGCGGGGCAAACTATTATACAATTAGATATCCGGGCACAATTTGGCATTAGTATTATTGCAATTAAAAGAGGAAGAGAAATTCTTGTCTCACCTGATCCGAATATGAGTATTGAAATAGGGGACATACTAATCATGATAGGTCATGATAATGATTTGAATCGCTTTGAGAAAAAAGTTGTAAGATAAATAAGTTATAAGGCAGGCGCATGATAGCGTCTGCCTTTTTAATGCATGATACAATAAAAAACACGTAATGCATTTAGTCTGTTAATAAGACTAAAGCATCACGCGCTTTAATTGACCTATGATTCAGATGATGTATGATTATTTGATTCATCTTTTTTAGGTTTTGGAGATTGATTTACTTTTTTGTTATTGTTCGTTTCTTTTTTAGCTTTATTTACTTGTGGTTTTGGTTGTGTTTTTGATTGAACTTTTTTAGGCTTATCATTTTTATGATTCACTTTGTTTGAAGATGACTGGTTCGTATCTTCGTTTACTTTCATAATAACGGGTAAAATCATTGGTTTACGAGCAGTTTTTTCAAATAAATAAGGCTGTAATGTTTCAATGATTGATGATTTAATTTGATGCCATTGGATATCTTTATTTTGATTTAATTTAGAAATCACATCTGTTTTGATTCTTCGTTGTGCATCGTAAATTAATTGACCAGATTCACGCATATATACAAAGCCACGTGATATGATGTCAGGCCCAGATAGTAAAGTGTTTGTCTTGAAATCAATACTGACTACTACAATGACAAGACCTTCTTCTGATAATAGCTTACGATCGCGTATAACGACATTACCGATATCTCCTATACCACTACCATCAACTAATACATTTCCGGACGGGATTCTACCGGCTTTTCTAGCAGAATCATGTGTTAATGCTAGTACATCGCCAATGTCGAAGATAAATACGTTATCAGGGTCAACGCCACATTCAATCCCAGATTGACCATGGGCTTTTAACATACGGTATTCACCATGTATAGGTAAGAAGTATTTCGGTCTGATAAGACGTAGCATCAATTGTTGATCACCTTGAGAGCCATGACCCGATGTATGGATGTTAGAAACTTTATTGTGAATGACTTCTGCGCCAGCACGATATAACGAATTAATAGTACGGTTAATACTTTTTGTATTACCTGGAATTGGTGAAGAACTGAATACAACAGTATCTTCAGGGATGATTTTGATTTGTTTGTGTGTACCATTAGCGATTCTTGATAATGCTGCCATTGGCTCACCTTGTGACCCTGTACAAAGAATTAATAGTTCATGCTTTGGAACAGTGTTAATCTTATTAGGTTCAACGAATGTTTCAGGTGGCGCTTTGATATAACCAAGCTCCATGCCAATTTTAATGTTATTTTCCATTGAACGGCCAAAAGTGACAATCTTACGATTATACTTAATTGCAGCTTCAACAGCTTGTTGAACACGGTAAATGTTGGAAGCAAAAGTAGCGAATATAATTCTTCCAGTACAATTACGGAAGATCTTTTCTACATTTTGACCTACTTCGCGTTCGCTTAATGTGAAGTCTGGAACTAGAGCATTTGTAGAATCAGAAAGTAAACAAAGCACGCCTTCTTCTCCTAATTTTGCCATTTTAGCTATGTTTGCAGGCTCACCAACTGGAGTGAAATCAAATTTGAAATCACCAGTATGCACAATATTACCTTCAGGCGTTTTGACAATCACACCATAAGCTTCTGGAATACTATGTGTTGTTAAGTAGAAACCAACTTCAAAATGTTTTGATTTAATAACGCTACTTTCGTCTATTTCTATAAGTTCTGCTGTTCTTAATAAATGATGTTCTTCTAGTTTATTTCTAATTAAACCTAAAGCTAATGGTCCACCATAGATAGGCACATTAATTTGTTTTAATAGGTAGGGCACACCACCTATATGGTCCTCATGTCCGTGAGTGATAAACAGACCAACGATTTTATCTTGGTTCTGCTCTAAATAAGTGAAATCAGGAATGACATAGTCGATTCCTAATAAGTTATCATCTGGGAATTTAATTCCTGCATCAATGATAACGATCTCATCTTGATACTCAACGGCATAAGTGTTTTTACCAATTTCACCTAAACCACCAAGCGCATAAACCGCAACTTCATTTTTATGAATTTGTTTCATTATTTAGCTTGCTCCACGTTAAAGTGATCTGATTGCTTTTCGTATTCTAAATGTGCGCCCTCTAATTTAGTGATAAACTCAATGTTGAAGTTACGTTCTTTTAAATATCTTCTAACTTGTTCTTCTGTTTCTCCTTCAACGTACATTGTTTGCGTATGTTCACGTACGATTACTTCTTCTTTAGTTTGTTGATAAAATACTTTAAATACTGCCATTTTATATATTTCCTCCTAAAATCATAATTGATTTTTAATATTTATGGTAAAACCCTGCAATTTAATTGACTGAGAACCATCATTAGAATTATCAAAATGTTATTATCATATTAAAATATGATTAACTCTGCAGTCTAATATAAATAGAACATACTAGCTTGTTGCAAGTATGTTTATAGGGTTATCTTCATTTCGTTCGATTAGAAAAATACAAATACTATGATTCATATGTTTTCAGTTATTTCTCATTTTACATGATGTAGTAGAATAAATAAAGCAGTTTTATCATGTTGACTCCTTTTGATATAGGTAAATAACATCATTGTAATTCTAAGTTATTAATTATTTTAAGATTTTAATTAAAATGATTTTCAGAAAATTTGTAATAAACTTATATTTAACTTGAGTAGGCTTTCGTTTTTATTTATGATGGTATTATGCGACATACTTATTTAATGAGGAAAGTAATAGGTGGAAATGAAGTAAGGTAAGGGTGAGAGATGTGGATCAAGTAAATAGAATAATTGAAGATGTAAAAAAAGAAAAAGCGCGTACAGATAAAATATTCCAAGATATTACATTTGAAATACGTGCGGAACAAGTCTTGATGTTTTTTAATTATAAAGAAATTGTTGATAACGTGAACGATAATCAATATTACGTGAAACATAACCATGATCCAGAATTTATTGATATACAAGCGTTAAATGCACTTAAAACTGAATTCAAAAAACTTGATATATCGTTTCATGAACGTAGAGATGATTTCATGTAAAAAAGCCGTTAGCTTTGAGTATTGACTCAACTTGCTAACGGCTTTTTAAAAGTTATGCTTCTACAGCATCCTCATGCGGTTTAAGTGGATTACTTTGATCAATGTAATCGTAAAACATAATTCCATTGATATGATCGATTTCATGTTGAAGAATGATTGCAGGATAACCTTTCAAACGTAATTTGACCTCATTACCATCAATATCTGTAGCTTTAACCGTAATCCTATTTTTGCGGTGTACAAGCCCTGGGATATTCTCATCAACACTTAGACAACCTTCACCAGTTGGTAAATATGCTTCTTGAATACTGTGGCTGACAATTTTAGGGTTTACAAGCATAAGATCATAGCTTCTACCTTCACCATCATCAGGTAAATAAACAGCAATCATTTTCTTTGAAATATTAATTTGTGGTGCGGCAAGACCTACACCTGAACGAAGCCCGTATTTTTGAGCAATTTCATCATCTTGACTATTAATTAAAAATTCACGCATAGCTAATAAAGTACTACGATCTTCTTTAGATAGTGGTAATTGTACATCTTTAGCTTTCTCACGCAATGTTGGGTGACCATCTCTAATAATATCTTTCATTGTTAACATTTGTTCATACACCTTCCTTAATATAAAATAATATACCAAACTTCAATGAATAAATGACAGTGATACATTTGATTTATTATAAAATATTATATAATATAACACACAAATAAAGGAGGATTTCTCAAAAATGAAATTAAAATACGGCATCAGTGCATTACTTGCTTCTACAGTGTTAGTTGCAGGGTGCACAACAGATAAAGGTGAAATAAAAGATTATAATGAAAAAGTGCAAAAAGCATCTGATAAAGAGAAACCTGTTTCCTCAGTAGGCAAAAAGCTGAATAGTTTAGAACAAGAAAAGCAAAAATTAGTGAAAAATGTAAATGGCCAAAATCAAGATAAAGTACAAGACGTCTCTAAAAAGCTTGTGAAAAACGCCGAACAACGAGAAAAAGAATTTAAAAAAGAAGAAGTTGCTTATAGTAAATCACAAAAAGAATTTGAAAAGGCTGAGAAGCATGTAGCCAACATTAGTAATAAACAGAAGAAAAAGGAAGTTCAACAATTGAACGATGCATTAAAAGAAAAATACAAGGCGCATGACGAATATGTCAAAGCCTACAAGCGTATAATGAATAAAGAGAAGGAAATGTTTAAATATACGTCAGGTAATCAAGGGAATCAAGAAGAGGTTGATAAAAAATCAGAAGCTGTAAATAAAGCAGTTAAAAAAATGAATAAAGTATTTAAAAAATACTCGAAATCTATGAACGATGTGAACAAAGAAAAACAAGATGTCGACAATCTAATGTAATAGGATAACCGCTGTTCATTTGAAATTCAATGTGTAAAGCTATATTATATAACATGATTACGCTTACATTTTAGGTTGAATTCCGAAAAAAAGCTCGGAATTTTGTAGTAGTACAGTGCGTCATACTACAGTAATACAGTTCTAAAACTGTACTTGTTTTGAGTGCTACAGAACTTTTTCAAATTATTTAACAGTGTAACAGTTTTGTGATACAATACTAGAGGATAAAATGTATTTCTATTATACGGGAAAGGTATGGTGAATTGAATGGCTCCGAAGTTAAAAGCCCAATTCGATGCAGAGAAAGTATTGAATGATACTCAATCTCAATTTGAAATGATTCAAATATTGGATGAAGATGGTAATGTTGTTAATAAAAAACTATTACCAGATTTGTCAGACGAGCAACTAGTTGAATTAATGGAGAGAATGGTATGGACACGTATTCTAGACCAACGTTCTATTTCATTAAATAGACAAGGTAGATTAGGTTTCTATGCACCTACAGCAGGACAAGAAGCTTCACAATTAGCTTCACAATACGCTTTAGAGAAAGAAGATTTTATATTACCAGGTTATCGTGATGTGCCACAATTAATTTGGCACGGTTTACCTTTAACTGAAGCTTTCCTATTCTCAAGAGGGCACTTTAAAGGGAATAGAATGCCTGAAGGCGTAAATGCACTTAGCCCACAAATCATTATTGGTGCACAGTATGTTCAAACTGCTGGTGTAGCATTAGGAATGAAAAAACGTGGCAAACAAGCTGTAGCAATTACTTACACTGGTGACGGTGGTTCTTCACAAGGTGACTTCTATGAAGGTATTAACTTTGCTTCTGCTTATAAAGCACCAGCAATCTTCGTTATTCAAAATAATAACTATGCAATTTCTACACCTCGTAGTAAGCAAACAGCGGCTACAACTTTAGCTCAAAAAGCTATTTCAGTTGGTATCCCAGGTTTACAAGTTGATGGTATGGATGCGTTAGCAGTATACCAAGCAACAAAAGAAGCACGTGACCGCGCTGTAAATGGTGAAGGTCCAACATTAATTGAAACAATCACATATCGTTATGGTCCACATACTATGGCTGGTGATGATCCAACGAAATACAGAACATCAGATGAAGATTCTGAATGGGAGAAAAAGGACCCATTAGTTCGTTATAGAAAATTCCTTGAGAATAAAGGTTTATGGACTGAAGACAAAGAAAATGAAGTCATTGAACGTGCTAAATCTGAAATCAAAACTGCCGTTAAAGAAGCAGATAATACTGAAAAACAATCAGTTACTGATTTAATGGAACTTATGTACGATGAAATGCCTCAACATTTAGCGGAGCAATATGAAATCTATAAAGAGAAGGAGTCGAAGTAACCAATGGCACAAATGACAATGGTTCAAGCAATTAACAACGCGTTGAAAACTGAATTACAAAACGATGAAAATGTTTTACTTTTCGGTGAAGACGTAGGTGTTAACGGCGGTGTATTCCGTGTAACTGAAGGGTTACAAAAAGAATTCGGTGAAGATCGTGTATTCGATACGCCATTAGCTGAATCTGGGATTGGTGGTTTAGCTTTAGGTTTAACTACTGAAGGATACCGTCCAGTTATGGAAATCCAATTCTTAGGATTTGTATTTGAAGTATTCGACTCTGTTGCAGGTCAAATTGCACGTACACGTTTCCGTTCTGGTAACTCAAAACAAGCACCAGTGACAATTCGCGCACCATTCGGTGGTGGTGTTCATACACCAGAATTACACGCTGATAACTTAGAAGGTATTTTAGCTCAATCACCTGGATTACATGTTGTAATTCCTTCTAATCCTTATGACGCAAAAGGCTTATTAATTTCATCAATCAGAAGTAATGACCCAGTCGTTTACTTAGAGCACATGAAATTGTATCGTTCTTTCCGTGATGAAGTACCAGAAGAAGAGTACACAATCGAAATCGGCAAAGCTAGCGTAAAACAAGAAGGTAATGATATAACACTTATTGCTTATGGCGCAATGGTTCAAGAATCATTAAAAGCTGCAGAAGAGTTAGAAAAAGAAGGTTATTCAGTAGAAGTTATTGACTTACGTACTGTACAACCAATCGATATCGAGACACTTGTGGCTTCAGTTGAAAAAACTGGCCGTGTAGTAGTTGTTCAAGAAGCGCAACGTCAAGCTGGCGTTGGTGCAACGGTTGCAGCTGAATTAGCTGAACGTTCAATCCTTTCATTAGAAGCACCAATCGCACGTGTTGCAGCAGCTGATACAATCTATCCGTTTACACAAGCTGAAAATGTTTGGTTACCAAACAAAAACGATATTATTGAAAAAGCGAAAGAAACATTAGAATTTTAATTATAGCCTTGATGAAGTAGGAAATACGAAACCTCGTTTGACCTACTTCATTCAAGTTTATATATAGTATGAGGGCATGACATATTCGTCCCATCCTCATTTTCTAATTTTTGACTTAATATGAATTTCTAGGAGGATAATAACGTGGCATTTGAATTTAAATTACCCGATATTGGTGAAGGTATCCACGAAGGTGAAATAGTAAAATGGTTTGTTAAAGCTGGAGATCAAATCGAAGAAGACGACGTCTTAGCAGAAGTGCAGAATGACAAATCAGTTGTAGAAATTCCATCTCCTGTTGCTGGTACTATTGAAGAAGTATTAGTAGATGAAGGTACTGTAGCAGTTGTTGGTGATACAATTATTAAAATTGATGCACCAGATGCAGAAGATATGCAATTTAAAGGTAGTGAAAGTGACGAATCAGCTAGCGAAGAAGCGCCAGCAGAAGAAAGCACTGAAGCAGCAACACCTGCACAATCATCAAACGAAGAAGTTGATGAAAGTAAACGTGTTAAAGCTATGCCATCTGTACGTAAATATGCTCGTGACAATGGCGTTAATATTAAAGCTGTTGTAGCTTCAGGTAAAAACGGACGTACAACAAAAGAAGATGTAGACGCTTACTTAAATGGCGGCGGACAAGCAGCTTCAGCTTCTAATGAAAGTACTTCTGAAGCAGTAAGTGAAGAAACTTCAAATACTACACAATCAGCACCAGTTTCAACTGAAGGTGAGTTCCCAGAAACAACAGAAAAAATACCTGCAATGCGTAAAGCAATTGCTAAAGCTATGGTTAACTCTAAGCAAACTGCACCTCACGTAACATTAATGGATGAAATTGATGTTCAAGAATTATGGGATCACCGTAAAAAATTCAAAGAAGTTGCAGCTGAGCAAGGTACTAAATTAACTTTCTTACCTTATGTAGTTAAAGCATTAGTTTCAGCATTGAAAAAATACCCAGCACTTAATACTTCATTCAATGAAGAAGCTGGCGAAATTGTTCATAAACATTACTGGAATATTGGTATCGCAGCTGATACTGATAGAGGACTATTAGTACCTGTAGTTAAACACGCGGATCGTAAATCTATCTTTAGTATTTCTGACGAAATTAATGAACTTGCTGTAAAAGCACGTGATGGTAAATTAGCTTCAGACGAAATGAAAGACGCTACATGTACAATTAGTAATATTGGTTCAGCTGGTGGACAATGGTTTACTCCAGTTATCAATCACCCAGAAGTTGCTATCTTAGGTATTGGCCGTATTGCACAAAAACCAATTGTAAAAGATGGAGAAATCGTAGCAGCTCCAGTATTATCATTGTCATTAAGTTTTGACCACAGACAAATTGATGGTGCTACTGGACAAAATGCTATGAACCATATCAAACGATTATTGAATAATCCAGAATTATTATTAATGGAGGGGTAAAACATGGTAGTTGGAGATTTCCCAATTGAAACAGACACTATTGTAATCGGAGCAGGACCAGGAGGCTATGTTGCAGCAATTCGTGCAGCACAGTTAGGTCAAAAAGTAACAATCGTTGAAAAAGGCGAATTAGGTGGCGTATGTTTAAACGTAGGCTGTATTCCTTCTAAAGCTTTATTACATGCTTCACATCGTTTTAATGAAACTAAAAACTCAGAAAACCTAGGTGTTATTGCTGAAAGTGTTTCACTTAAATTTGATAAAGTTCAAGAATTCAAACAATCAGTTGTTAGTAAATTAACTGGTGGAGTTGAAGGACTATTAAAAGGTAATAAAGTTGAAATCGTTAAAGGCGAAGCTTACTTTGTTGATAACAATAGCTTACGTGTTATGGATGAGAAAAGTGCTCAAACATATAACTTCAAAAATGCTATTATTGCGACTGGTTCAAGACCAATCGAAATCCCTAACTTCAAGTTTGGTAGCCGTGTAATTGATTCTACAGGCGCTTTAAACTTACAAGAAGTTCCTGGCAAATTAGTAGTTGTTGGTGGCGGATATATCGGTTCTGAACTTGGAACTGCTTTCGCTAACTTTGGTTCTGAAGTTACTATTTTAGAAGGCGCTAAAGATATTTTAGGCGGTTTCGAAAAACAAATGACACAACCTGTTAAAAAAGGTATGAAAGAAAAAGGCGTTGAAATTGTTACTGAAGCAATGGCAAAATCTGCTGAAGAAACAGAAAATGGCGTTAAAGTAACTTATGAAGTAAAAGGTGAAGAGCAAACAATCGATGCTGATTACGTATTAGTTACTGTAGGTCGTCGTCCAAACACTGATGAATTAGGCTTAGAAGAATTAGGTCTTAAATTCGCAGATCGTGGATTGTTAGAAGTAGACAAACAAAGCCGTACTTCTGCTGAAAATATCTTTGCAATTGGCGATATTGTTCCAGGTTTACCACTTGCGCACAAAGCAAGCTATGAAGCTAAAGTTGCTGCTGAAGTAATTGCTGGTGAAGCATCAGAAGTTGATTACATCGGTATGCCAGCTGTATGTTTCACTGAACCAGAACTTGCACAAGTTGGTTACACTGAAGAGCAAGCTAAAGAAGAAGGATTAGCAGTTACTGCTTCTAAATTCCCTTATGCAGCTAACGGTCGTGCATTATCATTAGATGATACTAATGGTTTTGTTAAATTGTTAACACTTAAAGAAGATAATACATTAGTAGGAGCACAAGTAGTTGGTGCTGGTGCTTCTGATATTATTTCTGAATTAGGTTTAGCTATTGAAGCTGGTATGAATGCTGAAGATTTAGCATTAACTATCCACGCACACCCAACTTTAGGTGAAATGTCTATGGAAGCAGCTGAAAAAGCATTAGGATTACCAATCCACACAATGTAAGTATATTGTTCTAATACACGTACAACACATAAGAAATAGCCACTAGTTTTTATACTGGTGGCTATTTTTTTAAATAATAGAGTAGCCATATTTGCGTTAGCTATTGTAAATTATGATTTAATTATGAAAAGGTGGCATGTTTGTTTATGGAATATCAATATCCTATTGATTTAGATTGGTCAAATGATGAAATGATGCAAGTTGTATCTTTTTTCAATGCAATAGAATCATTTTATGAGTCTAAAGTTGAAGGGGAAGTATTATTGGAACGTTATAAACAATTCAAAGCGATTGTTCCCAGTAAAGCAGAGGAAAAACAAATCTTTAAAGAATTTGAAAATAGCAGTGGTTATAATAGTTACAAGGCAGTACAAGCAGTAAAAGGCGCAGCAGATCAAAAATATTTTAGTTCAAATTAAAAATAACTATTGTCATATAAGCTATATTTTGATATTTTTATTAAGCATTAAACAAAATGTTTGATAAAAGTAAACTAAATATAGCTTTTTTATTTTGAGCTTAAAATAAAGATTTGTAACTAATTAAAAATAAACTTTGCTATGACCAAACGTTATGGAGTAAAGAGATATAGGTGACGAAATGGATATAGGTAAAAAAATTAAAAATTTAAGACGGATTAAAAACTTAACTCAAGAAGAACTTGCTGAACGTACAGATTTATCCAAAGGCTATATATCACAAATAGAAAGTACACATGCATCTCCGAGTATGGAGACTTTTTTAAATATACTAGAAGTTTTAGGAACGCATCCAAGTGATTTTTTTAAAGCACAAATAGATGAAAAGGTATTATATAAGAAAGTATCGCAAATTACTTACGATGAATACGACAAAGGTTATATATTGAAATGGCCAGTGACACAATCAAATGAATTAGAGATGGAGCCACTTTTATTAACGTTAAAAGCCAATGCGTCTTATAAAGATTTTAAACCTTCAGAATCTGATACGTTTATTTACTGTTTAGAAGGCAATGTGTGTTTGATGTTAGGTGATAAGACTTATCGTGCAGAGACAGGTGATGCATTATATTTTAAAGCAAATCAAATACATAGATTATATAACCCGACTCAAGATGAAGCTAGAGTCATGATAGTTGCAACTGCATCATATTTATAGGAGGACAAATAAATGGAGCCAATCTTATCATTCAAGTCAGTGAGTAAAAGTTATGATGATTTACAAATCTTGAACAAGATAGACATTGATATTGAATCAGGACATTTTTATACTTTGCTTGGGCCATCTGGCTGTGGCAAAACAACTATATTAAAGCTCATTGCAGGATTTGAACAAATAGATAATGGTGACATTATTTATCAAAATAAATCTATAAAGCATACGCCTGCAAACAAACGAAAAGTTAATACAGTATTCCAAGATTATGCGCTATTTCCACACCTTAACGTATATGACAATATCGCATTTGGATTAAAATTAAAGAAAATGAGTAAAGTCGAAATTAAACAGAAAGTTCAAGAAGCATTAAAACTTGTGAAATTAAATGGTTATGAGTATAGAACGGTGGAAGAAATGAGTGGCGGTCAAAAACAACGTGTAGCGATTGCACGTGCTATTGTCAATGAACCAGAAATTCTATTACTAGATGAATCACTATCTGCACTGGATTTGAAACTACGAACAGAAATGCAGTATGAACTTAGAGATATTCAATCAAGGTTAGGCATTACGTTCATCTTTGTTACACATGATCAAGAAGAAGCCTTAGCGCTAAGTGATTATATTTTTGTAATGAAAGATGGCAAGATTCAACAATTTGGTTCACCTACAGATATCTATGACGAACCTGTGAATAGATTTGTTGCTGACTTTATTGGTGAATCTAATATCGTAGAAGGAGAAATGGTAAATGATTATTTAGTGAATATCTACGGTCAAGATTTTGTATGTGTAGATATGGGGATCCCAGAAAACCAACATGTCGAAGTTGTAATCAGACCAGAAGATATTACATTAACCGATGCGCAAGAAGGCTTATTTGAAGTGACTGTAGATGCGATGCTGTTTCGAGGCGTACATTATGAAATCAATTGTATAGACAGAAAAGGATATGAGTGGATGATACACTCAACTAAAAAAGCCGAAGTAGGTAGTAAAGTTAGTTTATATTTTGAACCAGAAGCGATTCATATTATGGTGCCTGGAGAAACAGAAAAAGAATTTGATAAGCGCATTGAAAGTTATGAGGACATAGATCATGCGTAAAATTAATAATTTTTTATTCATTCCTTATTTGTTATGGATGATTTTATTTATCATTATACCAGTGATTCTACTCATTTATTTTTCAATGTTTGATTTGCATGGGCATTTAAGTCTTGAAAACTATAAGAAAATTGTTTCATTTAAGTATTTCCAAATGTTTTGGGACTCTATTATGTTTGCTACAGCAATAACATTCATTACATTATTAATAAGTTATCCTGCTGCTTATTTCATTAAATCATCTAAGTATCAAAACTTATGGTTACTTATCTTAATAATTCCTACGTGGATTAATTTACTGCTCAAGACCTATGCATTTATAGGTTTGTTAAGTCATGATGGTATTATTAATCAAATCTTGAGCATGCTTCATTTGCCTAAAACAGATTTATTATTTACTGCGCCAGCATTTTTATTAGTTGCTAGCTATATTTATATACCATTTATGATTTTACCAATTTTCAATAGTATGAAAGATATTCCTAATAATATAATACAAGCATCGAGTGATTTAGGGGCGAATTCATTTACAACTTTTAGAAAAGTGATATTACCACTTACTAAGCAAGGTGTGTTAACAGGTATACAAGTTACATTTATTCCTGCTTTGTCACTCTTTATGATTACCAGATTGATTGCTGGTAATAAAGTGATTAATATAGGAACAGCTATCGAAGAGCAATTTCTAGTTATTCAAAATTATGGTATGGGTTCGACGATTGCATTATGTTTAATCGTCTTTATGGCACTTGTCTTAATCATTACTAATACTAAATCTTCGAATGGAAAAGGGTGAATCTAATGAAATGGTATGGCAAGTTATATATCTTCAGCTTAACTGCAATATTGTATATTCCAATATTATTTTTAATGGTATATTCATTTAATTCTGCTGGTAATATGATTCATTTTGAGGGATTTACTTTAGAACATTACCAATCGTTATTTAGTAATGATCGTTTGATGGCTGTTATTTTTAATACGATTGCAGTAGCTTTGTTAGCTGCAGCGTTTGCTACAGTCATCGGAACAATGGGAGCCATAGGTTTATATCATTTAAAAGATAAAAAATTAAAAGTTTCGCTTTTAACATTAAATAATGTTTTGATGGTATCCTCAGATGTTGTGATTGGTGCTTCATTTTTAATTATGTTTACAGCAATAGGACATTTTACTGGGTTAGGCCTTGGGTTTATGACAGTACTCATTTCCCACATCGCTTTTTGTATTCCTATTGTAGTCATTATTGTATTGCCCAAACTGTATGAAATGAATGGGAATACGCTAGATGCAGCACGTGATTTAGGAGCTACAGAGATGCAATTATTGAATAAAGTCATGTTACCACAATTAATGCCCGCAATTTTAGGTGGCTTTTTTATGGCATTAACTTATTCTCTAGATGATTTTACTGTTAGTTTCTTTGTTACTGGAAACGGCTTTAGTGTATTGTCTGTTGAAGTATACGCTATGGCCAGAAAAGGAATTAGTATGGAAATTAACGCTATATCAACAATATTATTCGTAGTCATTATGATGGGAGTATTAGGTTATTATGTAATACAAAGTACAATGAAGCATAAACGACTCCTGAAGCGAGGTATACAACGATGAAGCGCTTTTTACAATTAATTATAGTTTCAATTGCTGTAGGAATGATATGTTTATTTATAAGCCAAAAATTCACTGCGAAAAATCACTCTTCAAGCGGGGAAAAAATTTATGTATATAACTGGGGAGAATATATAGACCCTGAGTTAATTAAACAATTCCAAAAAGAAACTGGTATAGAAGTTGTTTATGAAACATTTGATTCTAACGAAGCAATGGAAGCCAAAATCCGTAATGGTGGTACGCATTACGATGTAGCTTTTCCAAGTGAATATACAGTAGAAAAAATGAAACGTGAAAAGTTATTATTACCTATTAATCATGAAAAAATACCTAATATGAAAAATCTAGATTCTGATTATATGAATATGCCATTTGATAAAGGAAATCGATATTCAGTGCCTTATTTTTTTGGTACTGTAGGAATTGTATATAATAAAAATATATATCCAAACGATAATTTTAATTCATGGCAAAGCCTTTACAATAAAAAATATAATGATGATGTCTTATTAGTAGATGGTGCTAGAGAAATAATAGGATTATCACTTAACAAATTAGGTTATAGTTTAAATGATACCCATAGACAACATTTAGAAAAAGCAGAGAAAAATTTAACACGCTTAAGCCCAAATGTTAAAGGTGTAGTAGGTGATGAAATTACAATGATGTTAGAGCAACATGAAGCAAACATCGCAGTTGTTTGGAGTGGCGTAGCAGCACCTATTGTTCAAGCGAGTGATGAATTTGATTATGTAGTTCCTAAAGAAGGTTCTAACCTATGGTTTGATAACATGGTTATACCAAAAACAGCACAAAACAAAGAAGGTGCATATAAATTTATGAATTTTCTATTAGATGCAAAAATTAATAAGCAAAATACAGAGTGGGTAGGCTATGCAACACCTAATAAAGTCGCAAGAGCAAAATTGCCGGCCAATGTTAAAAATGATGATCGCTTCTATCCGTCTCAAGAAACGCAATCTAAATTAGAAGTTTATAAAGACTTAGGTAAAGAAACATTAAGCGAATATAACGAAAGATTTTTAAATTTTAAAATGTCATTAAAATAAATCGTAGTTAGTAGTTATTTTACTGTTAATTCGATATAATAGTTTGACAAGCAATATAAGGAGTTGTAAATACATGTCAGGAGAGCAATATACTCAAGTTAGGCGTCCAGTGAGTCGACTAGCAGAAAAAGTATTAGGTTGGTTGAGTTGGATATTCTTACTCTTACTTACCATTATTACGATGTTTATTGCACTAGTATCTTTTAGTAGTGACACATCAATACAAAATTTAGAAACTTCATTGAACGGAAATGATTTTGTCCAACAACTTTTAGCTAATAATAGTCTAAATACAACCCAGTTTGTAATATGGTTACAAAATGGTGTGTGGGCAGTTATAGTATATTTTATCATTTGTCTATTAATTTCATTTTTAGCATTAATTTCAATGAATATAAGAGTTTTATCTGGATTCTTATTCTTAGTAGCTACTTTAGTTACTTTGCCGTTAGTGTTACTATTTGTAACATTGATTATCCCTATTCTATTTTTAATTATTGCAATCATGATGTTTGCGCGTAAAGAAAAAGTAGAAACCGTACCTGCGTATTATGCAGAAGGAAATCAAGGACATTACACAGATTATGAGCAACATCAAGAATTTACAAAACCTCAAGGTGTTGTGGAGCCTCAAAATGATGACAGACAACAAACTTCTGACGTAGAACAACAAACAAACAAAGATAATCAACTCAGAAGAGGTGGTTATAGTTCTGAAATTGCCGAAAAAGTAAATACAGAAAAAGATGCATCGGATGAAGAACCGAAAATACTTTCAAGACAGGCTAAATACAACTATAAAAATAAAAAGCACCATGAAAACCAAGATGGACAGCAAAGTTCTGATGATGAATTTGGTCAAGTAAGTAGTATTTATGATGAAAAGGGTAAACCTGTTGAAGATGAAATGCAGCATCAACAAAATGATGCAATGAATGAACAAGCAGAACGTGAAAGAGCAGAAACGGAAAGATATAACCAACAACTTGCAGAAGAAGAGGCGCAACGTAAACAAGCAGAATATGAAGAACAACAACGTCTTAAACAAGAAAAGGCAGAAGAAGCTGCAAGATTAAAACAAGAGAAAGCTGAAGAAAAAGCACGTATTAAGCAAGAGAAAAAAGAACGCAGACAACGTGAGAAAGAAAAGCGCAAGCAACGACCTAGTGCTGTAAATCAACGTAGAATGAATTTTGAAGAACGTAAAAAAGTAACATCACATGATGCAGAAGATCAAGAAACTAATGAAGCATCTTCGACATCAGAAGATCAAACAAAAGATAAATCTTAAATAAAAATGCCGATGATATGATATCATCGGCATTTTTATATCGCTATAAGTCTTGAAATGTTTGAATAATTAAATAGATATTTAAAATACTTAAAATAATTATTAGGATCCAGGAAATGGTATTAACCCAACTTTTATTTTTAAACGGCCCCATTAAACGATAATCGTTAGTTGCTAGTTGTAATGGGATTAATGAAAAGGGTAACGCTAAACTTAAAAATACTTGAGAGAATACTAATAGTTGTTCCATTTTAGCTTCATTACCATGAAATATAATTAAGCATAAAATAATAGGTAATATGGCAATGACTCTTGTGATTAGCCTACGTAACCAATTAGGTATTTTAAGGTTTATAAATCCTTCCATGACTATTTGTCCTGCCATTGTCCCCGTTATTGTTGAATTTTGTCCGGAGGCAAGCAGTGCTATTGCAAACAACGTACTCATCACTGCACCCATAGAAGCGCCTATCACCGGTTGATGCAACAACGCATTGTATAAATCATAAAAACCACCGAGTTGTTCCGTATTTACGCCATAAAATAACGCGGCGCCTAACACGAGTAATAAACAGTTAATAACAAATGCAATAGATAGTTGTATATTCGAATCGAGAGTGGCAAATTTAATAGCTTGTGCTTTTGATTTTATACTATTTCTATCATACATTCTAGATTGTACGATGGAAGAATGTAAATATAAGTTATGTGGCATAATTGTCGCACCAATAATACCTAATGCTATAAATAGGGCACTATTATCTGTAATAATTGTCTGGTGTGGTATAAAGCCATTAATTATATCATTTACTTCTGGTGAAGCTATGAATACTTCGAATATAAAAATAACGAGTACGGTAAAAATCAATGTTCCGACGATAGCTTCAATTTTTCTAAATCCAAAACGCATAATAAATAACAATAAGAAAACGTCGAGTACTGTGATTAATGCACCTATTAATAATGGAATATCAAATAGTAAATCTAAGGCAATAGCACTTCCGATAACTTCAGCAATGTCTGTAGCGATAATTGCAAGCTCTGCTATAATCCAAAATATAAACGAAAGCGGTTTGTTCAAATAGTGTTTGGTTGCTTGCGCTAAGTCCATACCTGTTGCTATGCCTAATCTTACTGTCATACTTTGTAATAGCATTGCAGATAAACTAGATAGTAAAATTACGAATAGCAAAATATAACCAAATTGTGCGCCGCCTTGCATGGAAGTAATCCAATTACCTGGATCCATATAACCTACCGCTACTAATAGTCCAGGTCCTAAAAAGGAAAGTAATTTTTGGCTGAATTTACCATTAGAGTTTACAGAAACCGTATTATTGATTTCATCCATACTTTTATGTTTATTGTTTGTTTGTTGTGTCAAAAAATCACCGCCTAAATGTATCATCAATATTCTCTAGATTACTCCAAATAATTTGTTAGGTCAACCTAAAACTAAGGTTGTAAACATAAGTATTATAACATTTGATTAAATAAAATAGGCTTGGTTTAATAGATTATGTATCTAAATAGCACAAGATAATTTTTAAACTTTAATAATTTTGCTATGATAGTATTAAAATATAGAAGAGGAGGATAACGATGAAGAGAAAAGCAGAACGCATTATTGCATGGATCGCAAATGGACTAAGTTTAATATATTTATTGTTTTTAGTAATAGGGTTATTTTTAATAAACAATCCACAATTTGTAGAAATGTATAATGAAATGAATCAACAAAATGGCGTAGAGATATCCTCAGAAGCATTTAAAGCTACCGCAATTTTCCAAGGTAGCATCTTACTTATTTCTACAATATTAGGTATTATAGCAACAATTTTAATAAATAAACACAGAGTATTATCTGCATGTTTATTTATTGTAGCTGGTTTAATAGGTTTATTTACTGCTAATATCATTGCACTTGTTTTATGGTTGATAGTTGCTATTATGCTGTTTAGTAGAAAAAATGATAAAAAGCATAATAATCTAAAACCCAATCAACAAAATGGAGACAGTCAAAAACAACAACACCCGGAAGTAAACCCTGATACGGAAATGAAAAAGAAAAAAGACAATGATCCTTATATATATTAATTTGATGATTAACTTATCTAGTTGAGTAATGAAAAAAGGACAAATTTAAAGCACGGAGCTAAAGTTAAACTTTAGCTCCGTGCTTTTACACCATGTTGATAGAAAATTATCTATAAAATTTTAATAATTGTTCAAATGTTTCTTCTAAGAAATGTAAGAATGATTTATCGCTTTTTAGCTGTTCGCTTTGAGGAGTTAATGTGCGTGCAACAAAAAACTCACCTTTTTTAACTTGTTTCACACGTGTTATGGCCTTATTTAAATCTTCGTCAGACATTTCATGTATGTAAGTTTTTTCTTGACTCATATGGTCTAAACTTACACTATAATCTTTTGGTAAGTTTTTTAATGTTTCAAATTGCTCAGTAAATACATCGACACGTTGAGCTTTATCTTTAGCTTCATGCATTACACCATACATTACAAATAATTGATCTTCAAATAACCCTATCTGGAAGTGAGGAAGCATTTTGTAACCTCGATTATTAGTAGCAAAAGCCACCCATGTGTCTTTAGGTGGGTTTACGCTTCGACGAGCGTGTTTAGCAACATGTGGATAAAATGTTTCGCCAGTTGTTGTTTCTAAAAATTGAGTGAAATACGCTCCCAATTCATTTAATTGTGGTCGAACGCGTTCATTCAATGCTTCCATGCGCGCATCAAGACCATCTATTGTAAAAGCTTTAAAGTCATTAGGTTTAAATGTGTACTTAGTCATATAGACCTCCTATATTCAATATATTCGTTTGTATTGTAGCATAATTTGTTATTACTCTCATCGACTTTGACTGAGCGTATGATCAGCGTGTGAAAGTAAGTATAATAGGGTATACAAAGATATATTAATGAACTAAACAATTTAATTTAAATGCTATACATATAAAAAATGAATATTAGGGAAGTTATTCAACACCTTTTAGAACAATAATTAATGTATAATATAAAGAGACTAAGGAGCTGATACAATGACTGTTTATGAATTTGCTAAAGGTCTAATATTAGAAGCGGGAAATAATGTTAAAAAAATAATGAAACAAGATATAGAAATAGAAACAAAATCAAACCCAAATGATTTAGTAACTAATGTAGACAAAGCTACTGAAAAATATATATTTGATAATATAATGAAGACATACCCGAATCATTTAGTTATCGGCGAAGAGGGGCATGGACATGACCTAGTAGATGAACAAGGTGTAGTTTGGGTAGTAGATCCTATCGATGGTACATTGAACTTTGTACATCAAAAAGAAAACTTTGCAATATCGATTGGTATATATAATGAAGGAAAACCCTATGCAGGATTTGTTTATGATGTGATGAATGATGTGCTATACCATGCCAAAGCGGGGGAAGGTGCATATGAAAATGAACATCCAATACCAGATATACCTTCGACACCTTTAAAAACAAGTATTATAGGTATAAATCCTAATTGGTTGACCAAGCCAAGGCTAGGAGAAATATTTAAACCGATCGTTGATGAAGCAAGGAGCGCACGTGCTTACGGTTCTGCAGCATTGGAAATTGTTTATGTAGCGACAGGTAAGTTGGCAGGATATATCACACCAAGGTTACAACCTTGGGATTTTGCAGGCGGGTTGATTATCTTGAATGAAGTTGGTGGTAAAGGGACTAATTTAATGGGGGATACATTATCTATTTATGAACCTAGTTCAATTGTTATGGCAAACAAGCAACTTCACTCGGAATTAATAAGTAATCATTTTGAAAAAAATATTGAAATCATAGAATTATTACAAAAAAGATTAAAAAATAGTGATTAGCGATTTTCAAATAGACAAAAAAAGCGTCTTACTCGTGTTTGTAGAGTAAGGCGCTTCTAAAAATTATTTATGAAAAAAGTACTGATTTAAAGCCAATCATTTTCACGATATTTCTTTTTTAATGTGAAACCGCAACCAAATGTTGCAATGAACAATATAAGTGTTAAAATCATCATTGGAACATTAGTTGCAGCTAAACTAAAACTAAATAATAGTAAAAATAAAATGGCTATTATAGCGAGTACCCAAAATATTGACTTTGATTTTTTTTGTTGCATCCCGACCACACCTTTATAGTTTTCTTTAACCAATTATATGATATAATAAAAAAGTTGCAAAGAGAAGTGGGAATTTACTCGAGAAAGGAATTTGTATAAAATGACTAAAATTAGAGAAGATGTTCGTAATATAGCAATCATCGCTCACGTTGACCATGGTAAAACGACACTTGTAGATGAATTATTAAAACAATCAGGAATTTTCCGTGAGAACGAGCACGTAGATGAAAGAGCAATGGATTCAAATGATATTGAGAGAGAACGTGGTATCACAATCCTTGCTAAAAACACAGCAGTTAATTATAAAGATAATCGAATTAATATTTTAGATACACCAGGACATGCTGACTTTGGCGGAGAAGTAGAACGTATCATGAAAATGGTTGACGGTGTTGTCTTAGTAGTTGATGCATATGAAGGTACAATGCCTCAAACACGTTTTGTATTGAAAAAAGCATTAGAGCAAAATTTAAAACCAGTAGTGGTAGTTAATAAAATTGATAAACCAGAAGCTAGACCAGAAGGTGTAGTTGACGAAGTCTTAGACTTATTTATCGAATTAGAAGCGAACGATGAGCAATTAGATTTCCCAGTAGTTTATGCTTCAGCTGTTAATGGTACAGCAAGTTTAGACGCAGAAAAACAAGACGAAAACATGCAGGCATTATATGAAACAATTATTGATTATGTCCCTGCTCCTATTGATAATAGAGATGAACCATTACAATTCCAAACTGCGTTACTAGATTATAGTGATTATTTAGGACGTATTGGTGTAGGACGTGTGTTCAGAGGAACAATGCGTGTAGGAGATAGTGTATCATTGATTAAATTAGACGGATCAGTTAAAAACTTCCGTGTAACAAAAATCTTTGGTTTCTTCGGTTTAAAACGTGAAGAAGTTAATGAAGCGTATGCTGGCGATTTAATTGCTGTATCTGGAATGGAAGATATCAACGTTGGTGAAACAGTAACACCTACTGATAATCAAGATGCTTTACCAGTATTAAGAATAGATGAACCAACATTAGAAATGACTTTCAGAGTAAATAATTCTCCTTTTGCTGGACGTGAAGGTGATTATGTAACTTCTCGTCAAATTCAAGAACGTTTAGATCAACAATTAGAGACGGATGTGTCATTAAAAGTTACGCAAACTGAATCACCAGATAAATGGATTGTTGCAGGTCGTGGTGAATTACACTTATCAATCTTAATTGAAAACATGAGACGTGAAGGTTTTGAATTACAAGTTTCTAAACCTCAAGTTATTTTAAGAGAAATTGATGGCGTTAAATGTGAACCATTTGAACGTGTACAATGTGAAGTGCCTCAAGAATATACAGGTTCAGTTATTGAATCATTGGGTCAACGTAAAGGTGAAATGGTCGATATGGTAACTACTGATAATGGCTTAACACGTATTATCTTTATGGTACCAGCACGTGGCTTAATCGGTTATACTACTGAATTCATGTCACAAACTCGCGGTTATGGTATTATCAACCATACATTTGAAGAGTTTAGACCTCGTGTTAAAGGACGTATTGGCGGTAGAAGAAATGGTGCTTTAGTATCATTAGATCAAGGTAAAGCAAGTTCATATGCAATTATGGGCTTAGAAGATCGTGGAATAAACTTCATGGAACCTGGTACAGAAGTTTATGAAGGTATGGTTGTTGGTGAACATAATCGTGAAAATGACTTAACAGTTAACGTCACAAAAGAAAAGAACCAAACAAACGTACGTTCTGCAAACAAAGACCAAACTGTAACTATGAAACGTCCTAGAGTATTAACTTTAGAAGAAGCGTTACAATTTATAAATGACGACGAACTTGTAGAAGCTACACCAGAAAATATTCGTATTAGAAAAACAATTTTAGAAAAATCAGCACGTGAGAAAGAATCAAAACGTGTTAAACAAATGATGCAAGAAGACGAATAATACAATTTGTATGATTTGAATAAAATTTATTTCAAGCTGTCGATGAGGTCTTAGACTTTGTCGACAGTTTTTTTGTACTTGCGACACTCTAACATCTGGTATTTTTCATCTTTTGTCTTACGATAGAAGTTAGTCTAAATGACTATCATGAAACATTGTGTTCATTTAAAAGATTATAGCAAGTGATCAAAGTTTAGATTTTCAAAATAAAAGACAAACCCAACGCTAAACAATAGCATTGGGTTTGTCTTTTATATTTTGAAACTGATTATCAGTATATCTATATCTCGGACTAGATTTGGATGTTGCTATACTAATTATTATTGAGCTTACTTTAACGATGATTATATGTTGATATTTGATTGCGATGTTTAGGTGTATCGAGTCTACTTTTACATTCATCACACATAAAAGTATGCATTGGATCGTTTTTTAATCTTTTAGCTTCTAATGTATTTTCATCAATAAATACTTCGGTATCACAGATAATACATTGCACTTTCCGCATCTTAAATCACCTCAATATGAGTAACGTACTTAAATTGATATGAATAACCTTCATCAGGAATATAGACAAAGCTATCAACGGCATTGTCATCATATAATCTCTTACCATCTTTAGCAAATTGGAAAAATAAATATGGTAATAAATCAATAGGTACCTCAATTGATGCTTCATGATTAAATAAACGAATTGCAGATGCTGTATTTTGTAATTCCGCATTTTTGAAAAAGGGAGTCATATTAATGACAAAAGAATTTTCTAATACTGCACGTTTCTTATACTTAATTTCAGAATTTAGTGTTGGAGGATTTGTTTGACCTTCTAAAATAGCACGATTCCATTCGCGATTATCATCAAAAGCAATTGGTTTTGTGCCATCAAAAACACCATTCTCTAAGTCTTCAATTTGTACTTTGCGATCGTCAAAAATCCAAGTTGTACTATCTAAAGTAATTGGAAATTTAACAGCGCCCTTAATTTGAATCATAATCCCACTCCTATTTAAATATCTACAGATATTTATAGTACTTTATAATAAAAATTATCTCAGAAAAATAATGTTAAGCCAAATCATGAATTTTTGGTGACTTTTATAATTAAGATGGTAATTTATTTAATATTTACATCTAATTTAGTTAAAAATGACTTTGTATAAAAACGCTTTCTTATCAAGGCTGAGCAGTTTTTGAAATAAAGTACTAAATACTGTTGAGATAAAATTTGTTTAAATACAATTTTATCACATATGACAGTATTTAGTATATTTCTGAATTCTCTTGCTTTTTAGTATTCAGTGAGATACACTTTTATTTATAAAGTTACAATTGATAGGGGGAGTATGTCATGGTAAAGAATCAAAAGTTAAATAGTGCGGCATATGACCAGTTGAATAAAGATGCTGATAGGATTCTCCAACTTATTAAAGTGCAAATGGATAATCTTACATTACCTCAATGCCCATTATATGAAGAAGTACTCGATACTCAAATGTTTGGATTGCAGAAAGAAGTTGATTTTGCAGTTGAACTTGGTTTAGTAGACAGTGAAACGGGCAAAGGTTTAATGCTTCGTTTAGAAAAAGAACTTTCTAAACTGCATGATGCATTTACAAATGTTTAATTGGGTTAATAGTGCGTATTGTGGCTAGATCCATTAATAGCCCAAATTTTAAAAATATACAAAAGCTATTGTAGTATTTAAAAACTACATAAACATATGAGAAGTGACTGGGAAATCAATATTTTGTTGATTGGGCCGCAGTCACTTTTCTTGTTTTAAATATACTTTTAAGTGGTGAGTAATTAAAATATTAAACTTTGTGTTATATTTGCTCGAGATAATATTGTAATGTTGATATAATGGAAAAAGCGCAATTTATTATTTTTTAATACAGACTTAATGTCAAATGAATAACTTAAGCATTACTAAATATGTAGGTTTAAGCATCAAGATCTAGCAAATAGTAAAGATATTAATAATTAGAATTGGATGATATGTCAAATGAATAACATAAAGCAATTTTTTCGATACATTGGCAGAAATGCTAAATTTATCGACTATCCGTTAGTAATTACATATTTATTATTATGTCTCATCGGTTTGGTAATGGTTTATAGTGCAAGTATGGTTGCAGCCACAAAAGGTACATTGACAGGTGGTGTAGCTGTATCTGGAACTTACTTTTATACCAGACAGTTGATGTATGTAATTATGAGTTTATCTCTCGTCTTTTTTATGGCATTTTTCATGAATGTGAAATTTTTAGCATCAACACAATTTCAAAAATGGATGATGACTGGAATAATTGTGTTACTAGGAGCTACATTAGTGGTAGGTAGTAACATTAATGGTTCAAAAAGTTGGATTAATTTAGGATTCATGAATTTACAAGCATCTGAATTATTGAAAATCGCAATATTATTGTATATTCCATATATGATAGAAAAGAAACGACCTAAGGTATTTAAAGAACCGAAATTATTAATGTCTCCAATTATTTTAGCTTCATTTTGTATAGGGCTCGTATTTTTACAAAGAGATATTGGACAAACGTTGCTAATATTAATCATTTTCTTTTCAATTCTATTTTATGCAGGGATAGGCGTACAAAAATCACTTAGATATGGTTTGATGATTATTATAGGTGTAGCACTTATTGGAGGCCTATTCTTACTATTAGGATTAGTCCCAGACTATTTAACAGCACGTTTTAGTACGTTAACAAATCCGTTTAGTCAAGAATCAGGTACAGGTTATCATATTTCTAATTCGCTTATTGCAATTGGAAATGGAGGTCTGTTTGGTCGAGGATTAGGTAATAGTATTATGAAATTGGGTTATTTACCAGAACCGCATACAGATTTCATTTTTTCAATTATTTGTGAGGAATTAGGCTTATTAGGTGGTCTTTTTGTTATTTGTTTATTATTTTTTATCGTTTACAGAGCTTTCGAACTTGCGAACAAAACGAATTCTTACTTCTATAAATTAGTATGTGTAGGCATAGCAAGTTATATAGGCAGTCAGACATTTGTAAACTTAGGCGGTATTTCTGGTACCATCCCATTAACAGGGGTGCCTTTACCATTCATTAGTTTCGGTGGCTCTTCAATGATAAGTTTAAGTATTGCAATGGGCTTGTTGCTCATTACAGCTAAACAAATTAAAATAGAAGAATTAAAAAAGAAAAAAACACGTAAAAGTCAAAATCATGTGGATATAGCTAAAAAGTATTAAATGTATTAGTGTCTATGAATGATGTTTTAAAATAGAATATTAACCATACATTAAAAGCAAACGTTACAACAGATTATTGTTGAAAACGTTTGCTTATTTTTATTTTATTATATCAGAATTTTGAAATACTTAGTATTTTTTAGAAAACCAATAACAAAAACTTATCATAAACAATAACTTTTTATTATGATATGATTATGATACAATTACTTTGGAACACGCTAATGGTAAGGAATTAGGAGTTTAATTTGATGTATTGTAGCTATGTATGCTTCCTTAATTAATAAACTGTTTATACATTGCACAGAGATTTGCTCTTATATTTTTTACTGTATACATTGTTCGTATTTTGATATAATGATTTTCATAACTAACTTTTTAGAAAATTCAAAAATTTAAGGGGGACCATGTTGTGAATAAAATAAATAAACTATTGGTAGCCAATCGTGGGGAAATAGCAATAAGGATTTTTAGGGCTGCAACGGAGTTGAATATTAATACAGTTGCGATATATTCAAATGAAGATAAGGGGTCTTTACATAGATATAAAGCTGATGAATCATACTTAGTAGGAAAAGACTTAGGACCGGCAGAGTCTTATTTAAATATAGAACGTATTCTAGATGTAGCAAAACGCGCAGGCGTAGATGCGATACATCCTGGTTATGGATTTTTAAGTGAAAATGAAACATTTGCACGTAGATGTAGCGAAGAAGGTATTAAATTTATTGGTCCACGTGTTGAACATTTAGATATGTTTGGAGATAAAGTTAAGGCACGAGCAACAGCAATTAAAGCAGACTTGACTGTTATTCCAGGCACGGATGGTCCAATTGATAGTCAAGAAGCGGCAATTGCATTTGCCAATGAAGCAGGATATCCACTGATGATTAAAGCTACAAGTGGGGGTGGCGGTAAAGGTATGCGTATCGTTCACTCAGAAGGTGAATTAGAAGAGGCATTCCATCGTGCTAAGTCTGAAGCTGAGAAATCCTTTGGTAATAGTGAAGTATACATTGAAAAATATATCGATAATCCAAAGCATATCGAAGTACAGGTGATTGGAGACGAACACGGAAATATTGTTCATTTATATGAAAGAGACTGTTCTGTACAACGTCGTCATCAAAAAGTAGTTGAAGTTGCACCATCAGTGGCACTTACTGATGATTTAAGAGAAAGAATATGTGATTCAGCAATTCAACTAATGGAAAAGATTGAGTATGTAAATGCTGGTACTGTTGAATTTTTAGTATCTGGAGATGACTATTATTTCATTGAAGTTAATCCACGTGTTCAAGTAGAACATACTATAACTGAAATGATAACAGGCGTAGATATTGTTAAAACACAAATCCTTGTAGCGGATGGAGAAAATCTTTTTGATAAAGAAATTTCAATGCCTCAGCAACAAGATATTCAAACTTTAGGTTACGCAATTCAGTGCCGTATTACGACTGAAGATCCTACAAATGATTTCATGCCAGATTCTGGAAGAATTATAGCATACCGTTCAAGTGGTGGTTTTGGTGTGAGATTAGATGCTGGAGATGGCTTCCAAGGCGCCGAGATTTCACCATATTATGATTCATTACTTGTTAAACTTTCCACACATGGCATGTCATTTAAACAAGCAGAAGAAAAAATGGATCGTTCATTACAAGAGATGAGAATTCGTGGTGTGAAAACAAATGTGCCATTCTTAATTAATGTGATAAGACATCCTCAATTTAAAACTGGGGACTATACAACGAAATTTATTGAGAAGACACCAGAACTATTTGATATTCAACCGACTTTAGACCGTGGTACTAAAACATTAGAATATATTGGTAACGTTTCAATTAATGGTTTTCCAAACGTTGAGAAACGTCCAAAACCAATATATGAGACTTCACCAATACCAGTAGTACCAAAAAAGGAAATAGCTAATCTTCAAGGAACGAAACAATTATTAGATGAAAAAGGACCTCAAGCAGTCGCAACATGGTTAAAACAACAGGAAGATGTACTAATCACGGATACAACATTTAGAGATGCACATCAATCTTTACTAGCTACACGTGTACGTACAAAAGACATGATGAATATTGCTTCTAAAACAGCTGAAGTGATGCAAGATAACTTTTCTTTAGAATTATGGGGTGGAGCTACATTTGATGTTGCTTACAATTTCTTGAAAGAAAACCCTTGGGAAAGATTAGAAAGACTTAGAAAAGAAATTCCAAATGTTTTATTCCAAATGTTATTACGTGCTTCTAATGCAGTAGGTTATAAGAACTATCCTGATAATGTAATTAAAAAGTTTGTGCAAGAAAGTGCTGAGGCTGGTATCGATGTTTTCCGTATTTTCGACTCATTAAACTGGGTAGATCAAATGAAAGTTGCAAATGAGGCAGTACAAGAAGCAGGGAAGATTTCAGAAGGTACAATTTGTTACACAGGTGATATCTTAAATCCTAAACGTTCAGATATTTACACATTAGAATATTATATAAATATGGCCAAAACGCTTGAAAAAGAAGGGTTCCATATTTTAGCGATTAAAGATATGGCAGGTTTATTAAAACCTAAAGCAGCCTATGAATTAATTGGAGAATTAAAAGCAGCTGTAGATTTACCAATACATTTGCACACGCATGATACAAGTGGAAATGGATTAATGATATATAAAGAGGCGATAGATGCAGGTGTCGATGTCATTGATACTGCAGTAGCTTCAATGAGTGGATTAACAAGTCAACCTAGTGGAAATGCATTATATTATGCATTAAATGGGTTTGATAGAAATATGCGCGCTGATATTGATGGCATGGAAGAATTATCTCATTATTGGGGAATTGTACGTCAGTATTATAGTGATTTTGAAAGTGATATTAAGTCACCTAATACGGAAATATATAAACATGAAATGCCTGGTGGTCAGTATTCAAACTTAAGACAACAAGCTAAGAGCTTAGGACTGGGTAATCGATTTAATGAAGTGAAAGATATGTATAGACGTGTGAATTTCTTGTTTGGTGATTTAGTCAAAGTTACGCCATCATCTAAAATAGTAGGAGACATGGCACTGTACATGGTTCAAAATGAACTAGACGAACAAGCAGTTATTGATGAGGGACATAAATTGGATTTCCCAGAATCAGTGGTTTCCTTCTTTAAAGGCGACATTGGTCAACCTGTCAGTGGTTTCAATAAAGATCTCCAAAAAGTTATTTTAAAAGGTCAGACTGCGCTTACAGACAGACCTGGTGAATATTTAGAGCCGGTAGATTTTGAGGCAGTTAGAAAAGAGTTAGAAGAAAAGCAACAACGTGAAGTGACTGAACAAGATGTTATTAGTTACGTACTTTATCCAAAGGTTTATGAACAGTTTATTGCGACACAACAACAATTTGGTAATGTTTCACTCTTAGATACACCAACGTTCTTCTTTGGAATGCGTTCAAATGAAACAGTTGAAATTGAAATAGATACAGGAAAACGACTGATTATTACGTTAAAAACAATAACAGAACCAGATGAAAAAGGTATGCGTACTATTTTCTATGATATGAATGGTCAGGCGAGACGTATCTATATTCAAGATGAAAATGTTAAAGCAAACGCAAGTGTTAAACCGAAAGCAGATAAATTAAATCCGAATCATATAGGGGCTCAAATGCCAGGTTCTGTTACAGAAGTGCAAATTTCTGAGGGTGAATCTGTCACAAGTGGTCAGGCTTTATTAATAACTGAAGCAATGAAAATGGAGACAACAATCCAAGCACCTTTTGATGGAACAGTGACTAAACTTACAGTTAAAAGCGGTGATGCAATTGAAACAGGTGATTTGTTGATAGAAATAGAAAAAGAACCTGTTGATTAATTAACGATTATCTATGCAATAAGTTGATACAAGCTTTTGTATTTGGATTCATAAATAAGAGGTAGCTACTACTCATAAAAGTGGCTATCTCTTATTTTTATTGGTTATCTAATGAATACTTGTATAGATAAAAATTTATCAAAAGGCGTTTAATATAGTTGATATTATATATACACTATGTTGCTATTTAAGTTAATCGTATGATTGAGAGATTAAAGTGTCATATGTCTTGAGCAAAAGATGAAGTTGAAAATTGTAAATTTTCAATCAAAAAAGTACAGCTCTGTTAAAAAACAGAGCTGTACTTTTTACTACAAATAGTTAGATTTTAGTCGTTTTTAATGATCATTGGATTGTTACTTAATGCGTTTATCCACCGCTCCTTATCGTTCGTAACATCAATACAATAAAGTAAGCAATTAAGCCAAATAATAATGTGATGAACAAAGCATGTAAAAGTGCGATAATTAAATTCACTTCAGTAATAATAGATAAAGCACCAGTCGTTACTTGTAATATGACTAGAATAAACGCAGCAGTGTAACCATATCGAATCGTACGGTTATGTTGATAATGATTAACTGCATGAATAAACGTAAGTAATATCCAAGTGAACGCTATAAATGCCATACATCTATGTGTGAAATTAATCCAATCTGCAACATTATGTGGCATTAAATCATTGAATGGTAAAGGCCATTGACCATAGGCTAAGCTGGCTCCTTTATGTCGAACTAAAGCGCCTGTATAAATAGTTAAATAAACTATGATTGCCATAATCCAAGTATAAATTCTTAACGGCTTTCTAATATATAATTCGTCTGCTTCGTATTTACGATCAACTTCAAAAATAATTAATGTTAGTACAAAGACTGAAGAGAATGAGACAAGAGATATACCGAAATGTAATGCTAAAACGTAAGCATTTTGTTGCCACATTACAGCAGCAGCACCTATGAGTGCTTGAAGGAGTAAGAATCCCACACTAATGATACATAAAGGTTTTACTTCTTTAATATAGCTAATATGTTTCCATGCCACAATAACCAACCATAAGACAATAATAAGAGATAAGCCAGATACTGCACGGTGACTTAATTCGATAATTGTTTGAATGGGAAGGTTTTGAGGTAAAAGAGCGCCATGACATAACGGCCAGTCAGAACCACATCCGTCGGCTGAACCTGTCTTTGTAACTAAAGCGCCTCCTAATTGAACCCAAGTCATAATTAGTGCTGCTGTCACCGATAACCATTTTAGGTTTCCTTTGTTAAACAATAATTCACACCCCACTTATAAATAAAACTATTGGGACTTTAAATAATACTCCAGTTGTAGCGAGTTAAGCCTTAATATTTGTAATGTTTAATTCCCAAAAGACATACTTGTTTAACATTAAATAAATCTTAACTATAATTATAACAATAAATGATGATTTATTTGTGTCATAAAAATGACGATTTATCGATGTCGTTAAAGTGTCACAAATTAGTTTATATAAATGTAGTAAATAACACAAATTTCATATATCATTGTGTTATATGGAAAAAATAGGAGGGGAATTATGAACAAAGAACAAACTTTGTCGCATAATACAAGTCGGGTAACTTTTAAAGAGTTACAGCAAATTATCAAAATGGGACTTGTGCAAGGGAATTTAATTCCCGCATTTGCTGGTTCTTGGCTTGCAGTTGTGTTGGCTAATCATTCCTTTCTCTCGTCAATACCACAAATCTTAATGATGTTGGTGGGCTCTACGTTAATTATGGGGGGCGCATGTGCTTTAAATAATTACTATGATCAAGATATTGACAGTATCATGCCAAGTAAACAACAGAGACCAACAGTTAATGAAAGAATTTCAAACAGAAATCTTTTAATTTTAAGTTTTGGAATGATGCTAATAGGAGAAGGTTTACTATTTGCATTAAACATACCATCTGGCGTTATTGGTTTAATAGGTATTGTAGGTTATGTATCATTTTATTCTATCTGGTCTAAACGTCATACAGTATGGAATACAGTGATTGGTAGTTTTCCTGGAGCAGTGCCACCGTTAATTGGTTGGACTGCAATTGAAGGAAATATTAGCTTGGTTGCAGTAGCACTATTTTTAGTAGTCTTTTGTTGGCAACCCATTCATTTCTACGCATTAGCAATTAAGCGTGAAGATGAATATTCGTTGGCTAATATACCAATGTTACCATCGGTTAAAGGTTTTAACCGTACGAGAGTGAGCATGTTTATATGGCTTGTGTTATTGTTACCACTACCATTTTTACTTAGTGACTTAGGTATCACATTTATTGTGTTAGCTTCATTATTAAATTTAGGTTGGATATACATGGGCTTAACAAGCTTTAAAAAAGAGTCAGATCAAATTAAATGGGCAACAAAAATGTTTATATATTCACTAAATTATTTAGTTGTATTTTTCGTGCTCGTTGTTGTCGTATCTCTAATCCAAATGTTCTAATAATTAATAATAAGGATGGAATTTATGAATTTACCAATTTTACCTACTATCAGTACAAGCTTTATTGTTATTAGTGCAATCCTTGTTGCAATAGGTTGGCGCAAAATTTGGAAACGTGAAATTGAAAGTCATAAAAAAGTAATGTTATGGGCAGCTGGTTTTGCACTTTCATTCTTTATCATTTATGCTTCAAGAACCGTTTTTGTTGGTAATACTGCTTTTGGTGGTCCAGATTCAATCAAGCTTTATTATACGATATTCTTAGTGTTCCACATTAATTTAGCAACAATCGGTGGAATTTTAGGGCTAGTACAAATTATTACAGCCTTTAAAGATAAGTTTAAAGTGCATAGATTCGTTGGACCTATAGCATCTATTATTTGGTTCTTTACTGCGATTACGGGTTTAGCTGTATATTTATTATTATATGTGTTTTACCCAGGTGGAGAAACAACGTCTTTAATTAAAGCGACATTAGGATTATAAATAATATTAAACAAAGCGTAAGTTTTTGCGAAATAATAGGCATATAAGAATAACATTTAAAAAGGTAAGCAATCCTAATGATTGCTTACCTTTTTAAATTGCTAAAAGAAAATTAAAAATGAGTTCATTGTATGTTGGTTAGGATAATTTCTATTAATATGATAGATAATTTTTTAAATGCTTAGCAGTTACAGACTCATCAATTTCTATTAAACCTTGAGGATAACCTTGATAAAGTAGTTTACCACCTTGTTCTCCAGCATAAGGGCCTATATCTATAATCCAGTCTGCATATGTCATCATTGTTAAATTATGTTCTATAATAATGACAGTATTCTTTTCTTTTATAAGTCTATCAAAACATTCTAATAAAATTGGAATGTCCTCCTCGTGTAGACCTGTAGTCGGCTCATCAAATACAAACGTATGATGCTGAACGGTGTTTGTAAGATATTTACTTAATTTAACGCGTTGGATTTCTCCTCCTGATAATGTATCAAGTGATTGTCCTAAAGTCATATAATTTAATCCTGTTGATGTAAGTGCATTTAAAGGCTCAGAAATCGCGGGTGTTGATTGGAAAATTTCTATAGCTTCATCTACTGTAAGTGCAAGGATATCTGCAATGGAATAACCGTTCACAGTAGCGTTTAAGACTTCAGGTTTATATCGTTTACCATGACAAACATCACAGGTTTGAGTAAAGTCAGGCATAAAAGCTAATTCGGTTTTTAAAATGCCTTTACCATGACATTCTGGACAAGCTCCTTCAGAGTTGTAACTAAACATCGATTTTTTTAACCCTGTTTTCTTACTAAAATAAGATCTCATCTCATCAAATATATCTAGATAAGTCAATAAATTCGAACGATTTGAAGCGTGTACTGGTTTTTGGTTGATAAAGATTGTATTTGTTTGATGTTCTAATCCGGCACGTATAAGAGAGCTCTTACCAGACCCTGCTACACCAGTTACTACTGTAATGGCTTGTTGAGGTATGTTGACTGACACATTTTTTAAATTATTACGAGATATTTGTGTTAATTGGATAAATTTTTCTGCTTGTCGTGGATGTGCTTTAAGATTGTGTAGCCGTCTTAAAGCTGTTCCTGTACTGGTAGCCGATTGAACTAATGATTGATAACTACCAGTAAATGTAATCTCACCGCCATGTTTACCAGCTAATGGGCCTAAATCTATAATATAATCGGCGATACGTATGACATCTGGGTCATGTTCAACAACGAGAACGGTATTGCCTTTGTTTTTTAAAGATAAAATAATCTCATTAATCCGTTGAATATCATCTGGATGTAAGCCGATACTTGGTTCGTCTATAATATATACTAAATCCGTAAGTGGACTATTTAAGTGGCGTATGAGTTTAATCCGTTGTGATTCACCACCAGAAAGAGAAGTAGTCTCTCTGGATAAAGTTAAATAATTGAGTCCTATGTAACTCAAGGATTCTAATTGTTGTTGTAGTGGTTTGATGATAACTTTTGCTTTATCAGAAGTAATGTTTTTAATAAATTTGATTGCATCATCAATTGATAAATTTGTGAAATCTGCTATATCATAGTTATTGATTTTACACTTTAACACATTAGGATGTAATCTTTTGCCATTACACTTTGGGCATTGACTTGAAGTTACAATGCGGTCAATAGCGTCTTTAAATTTATGTTTTTCAAAGTTATCATTGAGTAAAAAAGACCGTCTAAAACGATGTATGAGTCCTTCAAATTTTGCAGTTTTCGGCCAATTATCGGGTGGATTTTTTAACTTTGTTGGTTCTGTATAAAGTAATGTATCAAGTTCTGTTTTGCTATAATCTTTGAGTTTTTTATCATTATCAAATAAGCCTGAGTATAAGTAACGTTTACCTCGCCAACTATCAGGTCTGAATGAAGGGAAACGAATAGCATCTTCATTTAACGACTTGTCAAAGTCTAGTAATTCATTTAAATCAATATCTTCGACATAACCCAGGCCAGAACAAGTTTCACACATACCTTTAGGATTGTTGAAAGAAAAAATATCTGAATAGCCTACAAAGGGCTCCCCAATGCGAGACCATAATAGTCTTACTGAAGCATAGATATCAGATATAGTACCGACTGTGGAACGAGAATTACCACCTAATCTTTTTTGATTAATAATCATTGCAACAGGTAAATTTTCGATTAAATCTACTGTTGGCTTTGAATATTGAGTAAGTTGATGTTGTATATAGGTGGAATATGTTTCGTTTAAAAGTCGTTCAGATTCCGCAGCTATAGTACTAAAGACCAATGAAGATTTACCAGACCCAGAGCGACCAGTAAAGACAGTTATTTGGTGTTTGGGTATATCAACAGAAATATTTTTTAAATTATTTTGTTTTGCTCCGTGGATGCGGATAGTTTCCATAAAAATTCACCTCTTAATTTTATGTATACCCGAAAGGTATTATGAATCACGTCTGCTTTGTAACATCTCAATTTATATAGTAATTTATAGCTTAATAAAGAATTTACAATGACATGCCTTGCTTGTAACATAATGAAACATGTACAATAAACAAAAGAGAAATATAGGTGGGTGAGTGATGAAAAAGCTAATAATTAAAGTTATTGGTGTATTATTATTGATTTGTTTTTTGATTTATCTATTTTACTCGCCACGTTTAAAATTTGATGTCTTGGAAAATCCTAATAAAGATTCAACTAAATCTACACAAAATAAAGATTTTAAAGAACAAGAATCGAATGTTGAAAACCCTATGCCTAAGGAAGGCGTCGGTACGTGGGTAGGTAAAAGTTTAAATAGATTAACTGATAAATATGGACAAGCAGATCGTGTATATCCATATAAAAATGATTTTAAAAACTATGTCTTTAAACAAAAAGATGAATATTATTTGGTGACAACAAAAAGTGGTATTATCAAATCTGTTTATGCGACAGGGAAACAGGCTAAAGTGAATCCATTACATATTTCTGATAGTGCTTCCCATGTTTTTGAAGAATTTAGTATTAATCCAGAACCTACAATCAATGCTAATGGGAAAAAATATGAATTAGAATTGTCTGATTCAGATATGAAAACACAGACCTTAGTTAAGTTCAAAAATATATATGCTCAAATATATATAGATCAGCAAACTAATAAAATTGTAGCGGTAAGATATTTAGATAGTGAAGCATTAGCTGCATTTAAACCATATCAAATGTTAACTTCAAAAGAAGATAAAGAAGTCAAAAGTAAACATGGCGATTTACCTTACGAACAAAGTTCGAATCAATTGATGACGCTTTATGAAATAACAAATGAAATGAGAAAGCTCAAAGATGCAAAACCATTAAAAATTAACAATACACTTGCACATATAGCTTCATTTAACTTGTATGAGGCCACAGGAGCAGATAGTGTCGAATTCACAGAAGATGCCTTAAAACAGCAGCTTAATGAACAAGACGTGTCATTTGTATCAAGTAGTCAAAACGTAGGTTATGATTTTAATGATGTACCTACATTGATACACAGTTGGTTAAACTCAGATATACACAGGTCAAGAATGTTGAATTCTAAATATAATGAAATGGGTGGAGAAGTCATGAATGGCTACTATACCAATATATTTGTGGAAGAAAAATAGAAAGGAGATTTGTAATTATGATTACCGAAGAAACATTAACTGTACTAGATGATATAGAAGAACTTAGCGATAAAATAGTAGCATCGCGTGTTTATCATGAATATAAATTAGCAGAACAAGCATTAGCAGCTAATGATGAAGCACATCTTTTATATCAAGCTTTTTTGAAATCGAAGGACAAATACGATGAAATTATGCGTTTTGGTAAATATCATCCGGATTATCAAAGTGTGATGCTTGATACACGAAAAAGAAAGCGTGCATATGAAATGTTACCTGTTGTAATGGACTATAAACAAAAAGAAGTAGCATTACAAAATTTGATAGACGAAGTGATTGTAAAAATTGCATATGCTGTTTCTGAAAATGTAAAAATTGAAACGGGCAATCCATTTTTCCAAAAAGATTCAAGTGGTTGTGCTACTGGTGGCTCTTGTAGTTGTTCGTTGTAATATTTATGAATTTTTTAATACGGATATAGTAAGTGGGGAGTCATCACAGATAAAATAAAAGCTTGGGTATCTTAATGCGATATCCAAGCTTTTATTTTTTAGTGATATGTTAATTTAAAGCGTTCAGCTAAATCTGGGCGATCAGTGATAAGTGTATGAGCACCATGGAATAGTAAATCATTCATAAGGTCAAGGTTATTGACCCCATAATAACTTGGTACAATATTTCGTTCATTTAGCCAATGAATAAATCTTGGTGAATTTAATTTAACACCTTTAATGGCTATTGGCATGTGGAAAGTATGTGCATTTGTTTGAAACATGTGGCCTAAGCCTAAATTAAATTTAGAAAAACCTTCAGCAATTTCACAAGGTCTAGCACCAATTGCGATAAAACCGTTGCTTAGTTTGGAAATTTGATCAATGTGTTCTTGATAAGCACTAGATACTAAGACACGTTCTTGAGCATCATGCGTTACGATAATCTTATATAATAACTCAGGTACGAGTTGACCGTGTGAACTATTGGGATTATCACTTAAAGTAATACTAATCACTTGATTTGGGTATAAATCTAATAGTTCACCCAATGATAAAATACGTGCATCTGGATGTGCTTCATAGGGTTTAAAGTTATTAATATCGGTATAATGATAACCAGCATCTAAATTTTGTAATTCATCAAGTGTGTGCTCTGAGACTTTTCCTGAACCATTAGTTGTTCGATCGACATCTGTATCATTAAAAACGATTAATTGATTATCTTTCGTTATTCTGATGCTTATATCGAAACCATCTATATTATGAGCTACCGCATTATCAAAAGCGAGTTTAGTGTTTTCTGGTCGAACTGCCATACCGCCGCGATGTGCTAAGATATATGGGGCAGGTTTGGAAAAGAAAGCGGGTATACTTTGAGGTTTAGGTTTGGTTTTATATCTATTTATAAAAAACAAGCTACTGACTATACCAACCGTACTTAAAAAAGCACCCTTTAATAATTTGTTGAAATTTGTCATGAACAATCCTCCTCTTTTATGTATATAGAGTAATATAGCAAAACTTAGAGTTACATCAAAATAATTGTTATTTATAAAATGAAAAAGACGTGATATTATATAAGGGCTAATAATTGGAGTGATAATAAAATGCAAACTGTACCTAGAACAAGTTTAATCATATATTTGAAACATATGAAACACGAAAGACAAGTGCGAAAGTTTGGGCACATTGTCAGTACAAATAGGCAACAGCGCTATGTTGTTATGTATATCAATGAACAAGAAGCGGACCAAATTGTCGGGAAACTTATTAAGCTCAAATATGTGAAGCACATTGAAGGCTCACCATATAAATATTTAGAAAAAGTATATGAAAAGGAACAGCATGAAATTTCATAACGCAAATCATTTAAGTTTAAAGTTTAAGTAACGATAGCAATTATCTATTTGAAATTAAATAAAGCCACAATAGAACAATGGATTGTCTACGGTGGCTTTATTTTGTTGGTTTTTATTGTAAAGGCGGTATCCATCTTTGTAATCTTAATACGCTGATTAAGTAATTGTAATATAAATCAAGGTCATGAAACGCTTCAGGAGGTTGGACATCAATGCCTTTGATGTCAATGTCAAAGCGATCTGCTTGTGCATTAATGAGCTCGAATTTTTTGTTAGGCTTTGGATATGGATATTTTAAAGCGTTAATCATGATGTACATTGCTTGAAAATGCTGACCACTCGTTGGCTCCATAATGATTGCCACAGAAGAAAGTTTTTTCTCTGATGTAGGGGTATGAAAATATATGATGTGGTCTATACGTTGAAAGTTATATTCAATCAAGGTATTAAATTCAAATAAGTCTGTTAAGCCTTCACCAAGCTGAATAAATGCTTGTTTCATTATTAATGTCCTCCTTATCATGCAATATGAATTATATAAAATTTGTTATAGGAATGGAAGTGTAAATAATATGAGAGTGATTTCAGGAATACATAAGAGTAAAGCACTAGAAAGTATAGAAGGACGTAATACGAGACCGACTATGGATAAAGTGAAAGAAGGTATTTTTAATAGTCTTCATGAAGTATCTGGCATAGGATTAGACTTGTTTGCTGGTAGTGGGGCTTTAGGAATTGAGGCTTTATCTCGAGGAATGGATAAAGTGATTTTTGTTGATCAAAATTTTAAAGCTGTTAAAGTCATTAAAGCTAACTTAAAACATTTAAATATTGAAGCGCAGGCTGAAGTCTATAAAAATAATGCTGATCGTGCACTGAAAGCACTTTCTAAAAGAGAAATCCAATTTGATGTTATATTTTTAGATCCACCTTATGAAAAAGGATTGATTGATGAAGCTTTGGAAGGTATTGCAAAGTTTAATTTATTAAAAGAAAATGGTATTATCGTGTGTGAGTTCAATCATCATGAAAAAATAAACACTCAGCCATTCCAAGTGATTAAGCGTTATCATTATGGTTTGACAGATACTTTGTTATTAGAAAAAGGAGATAAAAATGTCGACAACTAAAGCAGTCATTCCTGGTAGTTTTGATCCAATAACATATGGGCACATTGATATAATAGATAGAAGTGCGGATCGCTTTGATGAACTTCATATTTGTGTTTTGAAGAATAGCAGTAAATCCGGTACATTTTCAATTGAAGAACGTATTGCGTTAATAAAAGAGTCAGTTAAGCATTTAAATAATGTTACGGTACATCATTTCGATGGATTATTAGTAGATTTTTGTGACCAAATTGGTGCTCAGACAATTATTAGAGGTTTGAGAGCGGTCAGTGACTTTGAATATGAATTGCGATTGACATCGATGAATAAGAAATTAAATAGTAATGTTGAAACAATGTATATGATGACGAGTACGAATTATTCGTTTATTAGTTCAAGCGTTGTAAAAGAAGTTGCTGCATATAAAGCAAATGTCTCTGATTTTGTGCCAGTTCACGTTGAAAAAGCACTGAACGAAAAGTTCAAAAAAGAAGAATAGTTTTAAAGGGAAAATCATAGGTGTTAATGTCGTAATTAAAAGGATGGTTGCTGTATTATAGTATAGCAATCATCCTTTTAATTACCCTGTTAACTTAATATATTAGGAAAATCAGTTTATAAGTTATTAACGTTTCATACCCGAATGACTGGTGTATTAAAATCAGTTGTAGTATCTTGTGATAATAAGTTATAAATTTTTGTAGCATGAATTTCATCTGAGAAGAAATGTGCATTTTTTTTATTTACTTGCGTTATAAAATGACGTTCTGGATAATTCTTTTTCAATTCTTTCAAATATTGTTGTCCTTTTTGGTTCATGCCTAGTACGCGCACGGCATTGATATTTGTAGGAGCATGGTTTTGTTTGAAATTTAGTAAGATATTCATGAGTACACGTTGAAGATGGGTGTAAGTGTATCTTTTTGTCTTAAGTAAGGTCATTAAATGTTCGAAAGAAGTTGCTTGAGTAATGACTTGCTTCAAACGATGCTCTAAACCTTCACTCATCGTATATATTTGATTAAGGCTTTTTAGATTATTGCTTAATATTGCATATTTTATAAAATGAAAGGTATCTTCAAGTTCTACAGCTGGCTGATCATATAAGTCATGTAGTTGCTGTGGAACTACATGTTTCCATAGTTCTTCGCCATCTTTGATTGATTTACGAATAGAAGTGCCACTTGCAAAATTAAGCCCTGTAATAACGGCATCATGATGTGAACTTTGTTCGCGTTTTAAAGTCCATGGTTGAATTGTTGGAGCCCATTTTTGGATTGCCCTTACATAAGAAATACCTAAAGTGTTATTAGGAGATGAGAGTAAGGTGTTATCTGATACTAGCTCACTTAAAATTCTAGGGTAGCTTTTACCTTCTTTGGATTTTATGATGAATTGTTGAGAATTTTCGACACTTTCAATATCTTTTGCAAGTGAGGTAAAGGCATCAATATTGCCTGATTCACTTCCAAATGATAAATGGTCAATCGACAAATAGTCAGCAACCTTGACTGCAGCTTCTGCAAAATAGGGGCCGGCAGATAACGTAGCATATGCAGGTAATTCAATAACTAAGTCTACCGCGCTTAAAGCCATCTGTGTACGAATAAATTTATTATAAATTGCTGGTTGGCCTCTCATGACAAAGTGTCCACTCATTATTGCGACAGAAATGTCAGCGCCAGTGATTGACTTTGACTTCTGGGCATGGTATAAGTGACCATTGTGGAAAGGATTATATTCTGTGATTAGTGCAACGCTTTTCATTTGCAATTCTTCCTTTCAGAATTCATTATAGATATTGTAACAGATGTGAATGTGTTAAGAAAAAATCTTGACAACTTATATCTATAAAGTTAAAATAAATTTTGTGCTTGTTAGAGGTGAAGCCATATGAAATGGTCAATAACACAATTAAGAAAATTCCAAGATAAACCATTTGAATTCCATCAAACGGTTAATTTTGATCATTTAGTAAAATCATTAGATTTAATAGATCTATCTGATATTGATATTGCTGGTGAATTAACCGTAAGGTCAAATGAAGTCATTGCAGATATGCATATCACGGGAACATATACAATGGCGTGTGCACGTACTTTGGTTCCGGTAGAAGCTCCATTAGATATCAAATCTCAAGAGATTTTTGATTTGGAAGGTTATGAACGTTATAGCAATGACGCAGAAGATGATGAACATTATCATGATGCAACAGACGGTATGATAAATCTAAAGGATATTGCTGAAGAACTTGTTATTATTGAAAAGCCAATGCGTGTTTTTTCAAATGAAAGCGATCAGATGTTACGAGAAGGTAATGGTTGGGAAGTTATTGACGAAGAACAAGCGATTGATGATGCTAAAGAACAAGAGCAATCTGATTCTAAGCAAATTGATCCTAGGCTTCAAAAATTACAACAACTATATGACGAAGAGCAATAGCAGATTTGTGTAATCTATAGTATAATAGATTATTGAATCTGAAAATATCTATTTAGTGTTTGAATATAAGGAGGATATATCATGGCAGTACCAAAAAGAAGAACGTCAAAAACGAGAAAAAATAAACGTCGTACGCATTTTAAAATTTCAGTACCTGGTATGACAGAATGCCCAAGTTGTGGCGAATACAAATTATCTCACCGCGTATGTAAGAACTGTGGTTCATACAATGGTGAAGACGTTGTATCAAAATAAATTTTTATTAATTTAATGACCTAATATAGGTCGACGATTATCGTTCATTAATTATTCACTTGATAATTTTTGAGCGATTTTTTATTTTATACATGAATAAAAATGATATCAAGTGATGGGTTGTGTGAAGATATGGAGACAATTAACGCGCAAATAATTATGAATAGAATAGAAGATAATGATGTCAATTGGATATACCATCATTTTAGTGATGATTTTCAAGAGGTATCGTCGTTTGATGAATTAACAAAGTTATTAGAAGAGTACAATCGTATTCGAACAACGAACACACAATATAAACATATACATATAAATCATCAAGATGAATATATTTGGTTTGATAGTAAGATGACCTCTGGTGTGAGTGTGACTTTAAATAAATATCAAGAAATTATTAGTTTGGTATTAATTCCACTTAGGCACATACATGTAAGTAAAAATACAAAGCAAACTTATACGTTACCAATTGTACAAGATTGGCTTGTATGGTCTGGTGGGGATAATGTATTGTTAAATTCACATTATCATTATAAACATCAAAGACATGCGCTCGATTTAATTCGTGTAGAACAAGGCATGACGTATAAAGGTAATCCACAATTATGCGAGAATTACTACGCTTATAATAAACCAATTCTAGCGCCGGCTAATGGAATAGTAGTAGAAATTGTAGATGGCATTGCAGATGGTGTGCCTGGTGAAATAAATACTAATCATCCAGAAGGAAATTATATTATTATTAAACACAACAGACATGAGTATAGTATGATTGCTCACATAAAGCCCAACTCTTTTAAAATAGAAAAGGGCGATGAGTTATTACGCGGTCAACATATTGCAAATGTTGGAAATTCAGGCAATTCATCTGAACCACACGTACATTTTCAAGTAATGGATAGTAATGATTTACAAATGGCGCAGACATTAAAAATAAAATTACATAATTACGCATCACCTGTAAAAGGTGATATAGTAACCTATACAGGAGATAATATTTTAGTAAATAAAGACAATTATTTTTCTGCATTTATTAAAAGTATCAGCACAAACATCACACAAATATTCAGAAATTAAAAATTTAAAATAAAGAGGCTATGCTATGGAAATGATTACTTCGGCTCAAAATAGTAAAGTTAAAAATGCAAATAAATTAAAAAAGAAACGCGATAGAGATAAAACTGGCCAAGCACTTATTGAAGGTTATCATCTGATTGAAGAAGCGTATCAAAGTACAGTTAAAATTAAACAATTGTTTGTAGTTGACGTAGAAAGATTAGATGAGGGGTTAATGACTTACGCTGAAGAAGTGTTTGAAATTAATCTTAAAGTAGCAGAAAGTTTATCTGGTACAGTAACACCACAAGGGTTTTTTGCAGTGATTGAAAAACCAGTTCCTGAAACGACACAGGCCAAACAAGTATTGCTTGTAGATTGTATTCAAGATCCAGGTAATTTAGGGACTTTAATACGTACGGCTGATGCTGCTGGGTTAGACCTTATCGTACTTGAAAAAGGTACGGCTGATCCATATCAAGACAAAGTGTTACGTGCAAGCCAAGGAAGTGTATTCCACATTCCAATTATTACTCAGGAGTTAAGTGAGTTTATTGATCATTTTGAAGGTAATGTTTATGGAACAGCATTAGAAAATGCGCTACCTTATCAACAAATACCAAGTCAGGATAACTTTGCGCTTCTTTTAGGCAATGAAGGCGAAGGTGTAAATGCTGATTTGTTAAACAAAACAACTCAAAATTTGACAATACCTATTTATGGGAAAGCAGAGAGTTTAAATGTAGCCATTGCAGGTAGTATTGTGATGTATCATTTGAAAGGTTGACCCTGTAATCAAAAATCGTATATAATATAATTAATGTTATGACAAAGAAAATAACAACCGATAAAAAGACGTAAACTAATTTATACAGTAGTAGAAGGGAGAATATCCAGAGACTGAGAGATGTTCCGCTGTTTTTAGTTTTTTTCACCTTTTTGGTTACTTAAAGAGATTTAAGTCGGATTTCATTTCCGTTATCAATGACAACAAGTGTATGCGTAGGCATAAATTTGGGTGGTACCACGGAAGGCTTTCGTCCCAGTTTCAAGGGATGAAAGTCTTTTTTGTATTTTGAAAGTATATTTTAAAATTAATGAGTGTATTTTAAACTAGGAGGGCAAAGTATGGCACAAACAGAAACTATGGCTGACATCAAACAGCAAGCAATTGTTGATATTAATGAGGCACATAATGAAAAAGAACTACAAGATGTTAAGGTAAAATATTTAGGTAAAAAAGGGTCAGTAACTGGTTTAATGAAATATATGAAAGATTTACCAAATGAAGAAAAGCCAGCATATGGTCAGCAAGTTAACGAAGTAAGACAAACTATTGAAGGTGAAATTGAATCACGTCGTAAATTATTAGCCCATGAGCAATTAGAACAACAATTACAGGAGGAAAAAATTGATGTAACGCTACCAAGTAGAAAAATATCTATTGGTGCTAAGCATCCTTTAACACGTACTGTAGAGGAAATAGAGGACTTATTCTTAGGGCTAGGTTATGAAATTGTAGATGGTTTTGAGGTAGAACAAGATTATTATAATTTTGAAGCATTAAACTTACCTAAATCACATCCAGCTCGAGATATGCAAGATAGTTTTTATATTACTGAAGAAACACTTATGAGAACACATACGTCTCCAGTCCAAGCAAGAACAATGGAGCAACGCAAAGGTGAAGGTCCTGTAAAGATTCTTTGTCCGGGTAAAGTATATCGTCGTGATTCTGATGATGCGACACATAGCCATCAATTCACGCAAATTGAAGGTTTAGTAGTAGATGAAAATATAAAAATGAGCGATTTAAAAGGTACTTTAGAGTTATTAGCTAAACAACTCTTTGGTGAAGATAGAGAAATTCGTTTACGTCCAAGTTATTTCCCATTTACTGAACCATCTGTAGAAGTAGATGTTTCATGTTTCAAATGTGGTGGCGCTGGTTGTAATGTCTGTAAGCAAACAGGTTGGATTGAGATTTTAGGTGCCGGCATGGTACATCCGAATGTTTTAGAAATGGCAGGCTTTGACCCTAACAAATATAGTGGATTCGCATTTGGTATGGGGCCAGATCGTATAGCAATGTTGAAATATGGTATAGAAGATATTCGTCATTTTTATACAAATGATGTACGTTTCTTAAATCAATTTAAAGCTGTAGAAGATAGAGGTGAAATTTAATGTTTATTTCAAAAGAATGGTTAGAAAGCTATGTAGATATTGACCAACCAGTTAATGTTTTAGCTGAAAGAATTACACGCACGGGTATCGAAGTGGATGATATTATTGATTATACAAAAGACATTAAAAAATTAGTAGTTGGTTATGTACAATCTAAGACGCCGCATCCAGATGCTGATAAATTAAATATTTGCCAAGTTGATATTGGTGAAGCAGAACCAGTTCAAATAGTGTGTGGTGCACCTAATGTGGATGCAGGTCAAACAGTGATTGTTGCTACGGTAGGTGGAAGGTTACCGGGCGGAGTTAAAATTAAACGTGCTAAATTGCGCGGGGAACGCTCAGAAGGTATGATCTGTTCACTTCAAGAAGTAGGCGTCCCAAATAACTTAGTACCTAAACAATTTGAAAATGGTATCTATGTATTTTCATCTGCAGTTAAACCTGGAACTGATGCGCTAACGGCATTGTACTTAAATGACCAAGTGATGGAATTTGATTTAACACCAAATAGGGCAGATGCATTAAGTATGATAGGTACTGCTTATGAAACAGCGGCATTGTATAACGTACCAATGACAAAGCCGGAAACACAAAGTGATGAAGTTTCATTACAAACTTCCGATGAAATCAATATCAGCGTGCAAAATAAAGATAAAGTACCATATTACAGTACTAGAGTTGTTAATAACGTGACAATTGCACCTTCTCCAGAATGGATGCAAATGCGTTTGATTAAAGCGGGTATCAGACCAATCAATAACGTCGTTGATATATCTAACTATGTATTATTAGAATATGGTCAACCTCTACACATCTTTGATAAAGATCACATTGGTTCTACTCAAATTGAAGTACGTCAAGCGAAGGCAAATGAAACAATGACAACATTAGATGATCAAGAAAGAACTTTACAAGATACTGATATTGTTATAACGAATGGTACAACACCGATTGCTATTGCTGGTGTTATGGGTGGCGATTTCTCGGAAGTGACTGAAGATACAACAAATGTAGTTATTGAAGGCGCGATATTTGATCCAGTGTCAATCCGTCATACTTCTCGAAAATTAAATTTAAGAAGTGAAGCATCTAGCCGTTTTGAAAAAGGTATTGCTACAGAATTTGTTGATGAAGCTGTAGATAGAGCGTGTTATTTATTACAAAGTTATGCTGGTGGAACAGTTTCGCAGGGACGTGTTGCAGAAGGTGACTTAGGTCAATTTGTGACTCCTATAGAAATATCAGTAGACAAAGTGAATAAAACAATAGGTTTTGAACTTTCGGCAACTGATATTGAATCAATATTTGTACAATTAGGCTTTGAAACAACAAATCATTCAGACATACTGACAGTTATGGTGCCATCAAGACGTAAAGATATTACAATTAAAGAGGATTTAATAGAAGAAATTGCACGTATATATGGATATGATGAAATTCCTTCTACATTACCTGTTTTTGAAGATGTAACCAATGGCGCTTTAACAGATAGACAGTCTAAATCACGTATTGTAAAAGCAACCTTAGAGGGTGCAGGTTTAAGCCAAGCTATTAACTATTCATTAGTAGATAAAGAAAGAGCTAAAGACTTTGCCTTACAAAATCGCTCAACAATAGAATTATTAATGCCTATGAGTGAAGCACATTCAACATTACGTCAAAGTCTCATTCCACATTTAATTGATGCAGCAGCTTATAATGTTGCACGTAAAAATAACGATGTACGCTTATATGAATTAGGACGTGTATTCTTTGGTAACGGTGAGGGTGAACTACCAGATGAAGTAGAATACTTGAGTGGTATCTTAACTGGCGATTACACAGTCAACGCGTGGCAAGGTAAAAAAGAAGCAATAGATTTCTTTGTCGCTAAAGGATTTGTAAATCGTATTGCTGAAAAATTAGATATAAACTTTGAATATGAAGCTGGAGAAATCAATGGTCTACATCCTGGTAGAACTGCTGTAGTGAAATTGAATGGTGAAATTGTTGGTTTTGTAGGTGAGTTACATCCACAAACTGAAAAAGATAATGATTTAAAACGTACATACGTTTTTGAACTCAATTATGATAAATTAATGGCAGTTTCTGTTGGATATATTAACTATCAACCAATACCAAGGTTCCCTGGTGTTTCAAGAGATATTGCATTAGTGGTTAACCGCAATATGCCATCTGCAAAATTAGTTCAAGTCATTCACGAGCATGGTGGAGATATTTTACAAAATGCAGAAGTATTTGATGTCTACGAGGGAGAACATGTTGCAGAAGATGAAAAATCAATCGCAATCCGTTTGGCATATCTAGACACACAACAAACATTAACAGATGATAAAGTAAATGCAGTACACGAAGATATCTTGGGTGCATTACAAGCACAAGGTGCTACAATTAGATAACTAAAATAAAAACCTTGGAGCCCATATAGTGAGCTTCCAAGGTTTTTAGTTGTGAAATATAATATTAAATTATTTAGTTGTTGTGTTTCTTTTGAACAAGGTTCAGCGCTTTTGTTCGATTAGCAAAGTGTTTTTTAGTAATTGAATCTAAGTAATCGATACCTTTGCGTTCAATAATACGGGCGGCGGCAAGGTCAACTTTGTTGCTGGCGCCTTTAGGAATTTCGGTGCGCGTAGATTGCGAGATACTGTCCATATTTTTCACAAAGGCATAGCGTGAAATAATGCTGGCTGCAGCAATGGCGATTGACTTAGATTCGCCTTTAGTTTCAAATTTAGTTTTATTACTCAAAGGCAAGTCAGTGAGGGCATATCTTTTATAAACGCCAGCTTCTGCAAACTGATCAATGACTATATAATCGAGTTCATCGGTGTTAATTTTCTGTGTTACATTTTTAATTGCTTCGTTGTGCAAGACAGCTTTCATTTTCACTTGTGACCAGCCAGCTTTTTGCTTTTCATTATACTTTTCATTATGCATTGTGAGTAGTGAATGAGGTATAAAAGTAACGAGTTGTTCTGCGAGTTCGATAATTTTAGGGTCTGTTAGTTTTTTTGAATCGTCCACGCCCAGTGTTTTTAACACTTGTACATTTTTTTTAGATACATAGGCGGCACAAACAGTAAGCGGTCCAAAATAATCGCCGCTACCAGCTTCATCACTACCTATACATTGATATTTATTATACTGTATCGTTTGTTTGGAACTTGTTGGTTTCGATGGAGATTTTTGTTGGGCAATATGTGGTAATAATTGAGCTGCTATCGCTTCAGCATCGTTACCTTGAAACATAACTTTATTCGAATTATAAATGGAAATAGAAGTGCTTTTATATTTTGTTTTAGCTTTCATTCCTTGAGGAAGTTGATTTGTATTAAATTGAATTTTTGACATTAGCAGTTGAATATCTTGATTCGTTAATTTATGTACAACATTTGTCATGATTTGGCCTCACTTTATTAAATGACTTAAATATCTGTTCAGATAACGTTTATCATATCATATCTATAAATGAGTGAGCTACTATTGGTCAATAACATTAATCATGCATATGAAAAAGACTATTTAACTTTAGCTAAATGGAATAAAATTAAAATATTTCAAATATAACAAATCACACCTCTTACAAAATAATATTCAGTCGTGTATAATGGTTCGTGATAAATACTCTAAATTAACAACTATAAATCTAAGCGATTCAACCAAAATACATTCAGAAATACACATTAAAGTCAGGAGTTATAATATGGGTGAGTTTAAAAATCGGATTAACGTAACTATCAATGATCAACATTATACAATTGTCGGTGAAGACAATCCTGAGCATATCCGTTATGTCGCACATTTAGTTGATGAAAGACTTAAAGAATTGTCTAGTAAAAGTGCTGGTCTAGATACAACGAGAAAGGCCATATTAACGGCTGTAAATATTATGCACGAAAAAGTACAGTTAGAAGAAGAAAATTACCGTTTGCAACAAGAAATTGCACAATTGCGAAATAGTGAAGAAGAATGATTATTGATTTAATTGTTGTATTAATCTTTATCTATATTGGAATGATTGGCTTTAGAAGAGGTGCATGGTTAAGTTGCATACATTTATGTTCGACGCTATTTTCATTATGGGTAGCACAGCGATTATATATGGTTATTTCACAACGGTTAGAATTATTTGTACCATTCCCTAAAACCCGTGCATATGATTTGAATTATACACTGCAGTTTGATAATCTACAGCAACGTTTTGATCATATTATTGCTTTCTTAATTATAGCAACTGTCACTAAAATGATATGCTATGGTATTATCGTCATATTTGATAATATACATAAATATCAATCATTACATTTAATAAGTCGAATAATTGGTGTAGTGATGAGTGTAATATCGTCAATAATAATAACTTCAACATTAGTATATGGTGTGGCATTGTATCCACTAGAAATCATACAACAACAATTATCTGAGTCAATTGTTGCAACCTACATGGTAATACATATACCGTATGTATCGACATTTGTAATGAATATATAGCGTTTTTAAAATATAGGAGGTCAGGACATAATCGATTTACTGATGAACGTATAACAGTATTTTGTCTTGATCTTTTTTTATGGAGTGAAGATAATGACAAAAAAAGATATTATTCAATTATTAGAAAAAATAGCTACTTATATGGAATTAAAAGGGGAAAATACATTTAAAGTTTCGGCATACAGAAAAGCGGCTCAAAGCTTAGAAATAGATGAACGACCGCTTGATCAAATTGAAGATGTTACGGAATTAAAAGGCATAGGAAAAGGTGTTGGAGAGGTTATAGATGAATATCGTCAGAAAGAGAAATCATCTACGCTAGAAGCGTTACAGCAAGAAGTGCCAGAAGGATTAATTCCATTATTGAAAATTCAAGGTTTAGGTAGTAAGAAAATAGCTAAGCTATATAAAGCGCTAGGCATTGATGGCAAAGAATCATTACAACAAGCCTGTGAAGCGGGTGAAGTAAGTGAACTAAGTGGTTTTGCCAAAAAAACAGAGCAAAATATATTAGAAGCAGTAAAAGCGTTAGGCGCAAAAAAAGATCAGTATCCAATAGATCAAATGCGTGGATTAAATTATGAGATTAAGGGTTATTTAGAAACTATAGGTGATATCGATCAATTTGAAGTTGCTGGTAGCTTTAGACGTTTTAAAGAAATGAGCAAGGATCTAGATTATATCATTAGTACCGAGCAGCCGCTAAAAGTACAACAAGCATTACTTGATATACCAAACAAAGTAAAAGAAGTGGCTGTTGGAGAGACTAAAGTATCTTTAGAGTTATCTTATGATGACGAGACGATAGGCGTCGACTTCCGATTGATAGAGCCAGAAGCGTTTTATCATACGTTACAACATTTTACTGGATCCAAAGATCACAACATTCGCATTCGCCAATTAGCAAAAGCAAATGATGAAAAAGTAAGCGAATATGGTATAGAAAAAGCGAGTGGAGAATTGTTACAATATCAGAGTGAACGAGAAATCTATGAACATTTTGGTGTGAATTGGATTAATCCTTCAATTAGAGAAGATGGTAGCGAATTTGATAAAGATCTATCAGATATCATTAAATTAGAGGACATTAATGGAGATATACACATGCATACCACGTATAGTGATGGTGCATTTGATATAGAAGAAATGGTCCTAGCTAATATTGCCAAAGGACGACAGTTTATGGTTATTACAGACCATTCTCAAAGCTTAAAAGTAGCTAATGGTTTGTCAGTAGAGCGGTTATTACGTCAAAATAAAGAAATAAAAGCACTTAACGCTAAATATGATGAAATTGATATATATTCTGGTATTGAGATGGATATACTTCCAGATGGTCGATTAGATTATGATGATGAAGTATTGGCACAATTGGACTATGTAATCGCAGCTATACATCAAAGCTTTAACCAACCTCAAGAAGAAATTATGAAACGATTAGAAAACGCATGTCGGAATCCATATGTGAGACACATTGCACATCCTACAGGCCGTATTCTTGGCAAACGACCAGGTTATGAACCTGATATTGATCGTTTATGCGAAATTGCTGAAGAGACCAATACGATACTAGAGATTAATGCTAACCCCAAACGCTTAGATTTAAATGCGGAGACTGTGAAAAAGCACCCTAATGTGAAGTTAACGATTAATACAGACGCCCATCATATTGATCATTTAGAATTTATGGCATATGGTGTAGCTACTGCACAAAAAGGTTTAGTTAAAAAGGACAGAGTGATTAATACAATGTCTCGTGAGGCATTTAAATCGCTAATTACAAATAATATTAAAATGAAGAAATAGAGGGATCGTATGAGACAGAAATCATTAAATGTCTTAGAATTCGATAAAATAAAAGCACTTGTTGAAAAAGAAACGATGAGTGATATAGGTATAGAAAAAGTTAAAGGGATGACACCAGCGACTGATTTTCACACTGTTGAATTTCAAATGAATGAAACAGATGAAATCTCACAAATTTATAACAAACATCGCATGCCAAGTCTCAGTGGTTTGGCTAAAATCTCACCACTTATTCATAGAGCAACAATTGGTGGCGTTTTAAATGTAAGTGAATTGAATTTAATTAAAAGATTGATACAAATACAAAATCAGTATAAAACTTTTTATAATAGTTTATTAGAAGAAGAAGATTTAAATTATCCAATTCTCAATGATAGAATGGAACAATTGCCAATTTTATCCGATTTATATCAAAATATTCATCAAAAATGTGATGCATATGATTTGTTTGATAATGCGAGTTATGAATTGCAAGGTATACGCAGTAAGATTTCCAGCGCTACACAAAGAATAAAGCAAAATTTAGATAAAATAGTAAAAAGTCAGGCCAATCAAAAAAAACTATCTGATGCAATCATAACTGTACGTAACGAGCGCAATGTTATACCAGTTAAAGCTGAGTATCGCCAAGACTTTAATGGTATAGTACATGATCAATCTGCTTCTGGACAAACATTGTACATTGAGCCATCATCTATCGTAGAAATGAGTAACCAAATTAGTCGTTTACGTAATGATGAAGCAGTAGAACGTGAACGCATACTTACTGAACTTACAGGCCAAGTCGCTGAAGAAGCTGATGCATGCTTAGTGTCAGAGTCTATTATGGGACAAATTGATTTCCTAACTGCAAAAGCGCGTTACGCACGTTCTATCAAAGGAACTAAGCCAGAATTCACGACGGAAAGAACAGTATACTTACCCAAAGCGTTTCATCCTTTGTTAGACAGAAACACAGTAGTAGCGAATACGATTGAGTTTGCTGATGGTATAGAAACAGTAATTATTACTGGTCCTAACACGGGTGGTAAAACTGTTACATTAAAAACGCTAGGTTTAATTATTATGATGGCCCAATCAGGCATGCTCATTCCAACATTAGATGGAAGTAAATTAAGTATATTTGAAAATGTATATTGTGATATCGGTGATGAACAGTCTATTGAGCAATCACTGTCTACTTTCTCATCACATATGAAGAACATTGTAGAGATTTTGAAACATGCGACGCGTGATAGCTTGATTCTTTTTGATGAACTCGGTGCAGGGACAGATCCTAGTGAAGGTGCAGCTTTAGCTATGAGTATATTAGATCATGTACATGACATAGGTTCTCTTGTCATGGCTACAACCCATTACCCTGAATTAAAAGCTTATAGTTATAATAGAGAGGGTGTAATGAATGCGAGTGTAGAATTTGATGTGAAAACATTAAGTCCTACTTATAAATTATTAATGGGTGTACCAGGTCGGTCAAATGCATTTGATATTTCAAAAAAATTAGGATTAAATATGAAGGTTATTCAAAAAGCCAAATCAATGATTGGTCAGGATGAGCAAGAGATTAATGAAATGATTGCATCTCTTGAACATAATTCTAAACGTGTGGATGAACAGCGTATAGAATTAGATCATTTATTGAGGGAAGCACAAGACACCCACGCATCGTTAGCTAAACAATATGAAAAATATCAAAATCAAGAAAAGCAACTGCTAGAAGAAGCTAAAGAAAAAGCGAATCAGCGCGTGAAATCAGCTACAAAAGAAGCAGATGAAATATTAAAAGAATTACGTGAACTCAGAGATAAAAAAGGTGCAGATGTAAAAGAACATGAATTAATTGATAAGAAAAAACAACTTGATGACCGATATGAAGCTAAATCTATTAAACAAAATATACAAAAGAAAAAATGGGATGAAATCAAAGCTGGTGATGAAGTTAAAGTACTCACATATGGACAAAAAGGTGAAGTGCTAGAAATGATAGGTAATGATGAAGCTGTAGTACAAATGGGTATCATTAAAATGAAATTACCTATAGAAGATTTAGAGAAAACTAAAAAAACAAAAGAGCAACCAACTAAAATGATTAAACGTGAAAATAGACAAAGCATTAAAATGGAATTGGATTTACGTGGTTATCGTTATGATGAAGCAATGGTTGCTGTCGACCAATATCTAGACCAAGCGGTACTAAGTAATTATGAACAAGTTTACATTATTCACGGGAAAGGTACAGGCGCTTTACAAAAAGGCGTACAAAATCATTTAAAACGGCACAAAAGTGTGTCATCATATAGAAGCGGAATGCCAAGCGAAGGTGGATTTGGTGTTACCGTAGCAGAATTAAAATAATCGTGAGCAAGAGGTATGCAGAATAATATAAAGTCTGTTATAATTTCTTCATCATTTGAAATTTAAGGAGGATTGGCATTTATGGCAATCGTAAAAGTAACAGATTCAAACTTTGATGAAAATATTCAATCAGGTGTTAATTTAGTAGATTTTTGGGCAACATGGTGTGGCCCTTGTAAGATGATAGCTCCAGTATTAGAAGAATTAGCAGGAGACTATGATGGTAAAGCTAACATTTTAAAATTAGATGTAGATGAAAATCCATCAACAGCTGCTAAATTTGAAGTTATGAGTATTCCAACTTTAATCGTATTTAAAGATGGAGAACCAGTAGATAAAGTAGTAGGCTTCCAACCTAAAGAAAACTTAGCAGAAGTATTAGATAAATACTTATAAGCATCTACCATGAAACTGGGACATTAATTTATTTAATGTCCCAGTTTTCAATTTGTAGTGTTTTAATCCATTGTTAATTATGAATGAGTACATATATAATGTAGATGAAGTGATATCCATAGTTTTTAGTAGTGGATGAAGTGTTGAATTGTAAAATAATTGGAAGGAGGGATTTGGCGTGGAAACTTATCAAGAACAAATCAAACAAAAATTGACAGTAGTACCAATGGAGCCTGGTTGTTACTTAATGAGAGATCGCAATGACCAAGTGATATATGTAGGTAAAGCGAAGCGATTAAGAAATAGGTTAAGATCATATTTTACTGGTGCACATGATGCAAAAACGACACGTTTGGTTGGGGAAATTCGTGATTTTGAATTTATTGTAACTTCAAGTGAAACAGAATCCTTACTTCTAGAATTAAATTTAATTAAACAATACCAACCACGCTATAATATCTTACTCAAAGATGATAAAAGTTATCCATTTATTAAAATAACTAAAGAAAAATACCCAAGATTAATAGTGACACGTACAGTAAAAAAGGGGAGTGGCAAATACTTTGGCCCGTACCCTAATGCTTATTCTGCACAAGAGACTAAGAAGTTATTAGACCGGATATATCCATTTAGAAAATGTGATAAAATGCCGGATAAATTATGTTTATACTATCATATAGGTCAATGTTTAGGACCTTGTGTTTACCCAGTAGAGTTAAATAAATACGCAGAAATGACAAAAGAAATTACCGATTTTCTAAATGGTGAAGATAAAACGATATTGAGAAATTTAGAACAGAAGATGCTAGAAGCAAGTGAAACATTAGATTTTGAAAGAGCAAAAGAATATAGAGATTTAATTCAACATATTCACAATTTAACTAAGAAACAAAAAATCACGACTTCAGATAATACGATTAGAGATGTTTTTGGTTATAGTGTCTCCAAAGGTTGGATGTGTATTCAAGTATTCTTTATTAGACAAGGTAATATGATTAAAAGAGATGCTACGATGATTCCGATTCAACAGACTGCAGAAGAAGAGTTCTATACCTTTATTGGACAGTTCTATGAATTGAATCAACATTTATTGCCCAAAGAAGTACATGTACCTAATCATTTAAATCGTGATATTATTCAATCTGTAGTTGATACCAAAATCGTACAACCGATTAAAGGTAAAAAGAAAGAAATGATAGATTTAGCAAATCATAATGCAGAAGTTACTTTAGAAAATAAATTTGAGTTAATTTCTAAAGATGAGTCACGTACTGTTAAAGCAATAGAAGAATTAGGCGACTATATGGGTATTCAAACACCAATAAGAATTGAAGCTTTTGATAATTCTAATATTCAAGGAATCGATCCTGTTTCAGCAATGGTCTCATTTATAGATGGTAAGCCCAATAAAAAAGGCTACCGCAAATATAAAATTAAAACCGTTGAAGGTCCAGATGATTATAAATCAATGAGAGAAGTCGTGCGCAGACGTTATACTCGAGTATTAAATGAAGGGACGCCCTTACCAGACTTAATTATTGTCGATGGTGGTAAAGGACATATGAATGGCGTTATGGATGTTTTAGAAAATGAACTCGGCTTAGATATACCCGTAGCAGGGTTGCGTAAAAATGATAAGCACCAAACTTCTGAAATATTATATGGTGAAAGTGCCGAAATTGTTCCATTAAAGAAAAATAGCCAAGCTTTTTATTTATTACAGAGAATTCAAGATGAAGTGCATAGATTTGCGATTACTTTCCATAGACAAACACGTCAAAAGACAGGCCTCCAGTCAGTGTTGGATACTGTAGAGGGGATTGGTTCTAAACGTAAGACCAAATTACTACGCACTTTTGGTTCAATAAAAAAAATGAAGGCGGCTAGTATTGAAGACCTTAAAGTGGCAGGTTTACCTCAGAATGTCGCTCAAAATTTACATCAAGCTTTGAGTGATAAACAGTGACAAAAGTTTTAGGTATGAGAATCATTCTCATACCCAAAACTTTATAATTTAGTGTTACAATAACAAATAACAGGAAATCTTTTTTTTACTTGTGATTGGAAGCGTTTTCTAATTGAGAGATATTATCATTAATGCTTAGTATTATAGAAAATATGTAATTTTAAATCAGGATATACTTTTCTGCTAAATATAATTGAGTAAATTATTTTGTTGCAGTAAACATATTATGGTGGAATAACTTGTTATCTTAATGGTTTTTAATGATAAATAGAATAGCTTAATTCACTTGAAAGAAAAGGAAATCCAAAAAAATCAATTGTTTCACAGGGGGGCCTCCTTTTGGCATATTCGAAAAATCAATTCTATTTAAGACGCTTACATTCATTATTAGGCGTGATACCAATAGGTGGATTCTTATTAATTCATTTACTTGTTAATCATCAAGCGACTAAAGGTGCTGATGCATTTAACAAGGCAGCCGGATTTATGGAATCTTTACCTTTTTTAATTGTATTGGAATTTGTAGTCATTTATATTCCGATTTTCTATCACGCAGTTTATGGTGTACATATTGCCTTCACGGCAAAAGAAAACGTAGGACATTATTCTAAGTTTAGAAACTGGATGTTCTTATTACAACGTATCACTGGTATTTTAACGTTTGTATTTGTTGCTATTCATTTATGGCAAACACGTATCCAACGTGCATTAGGCCATGAAGTAAATTACGACATGGTACACGATATTGTATCAAATCCATTATGGTTGATTTTTTATATTGTATGTATGTTATCAGTAACATTCCACTTTGCGAATGGTTTATGGTCATTCTTAGTAACATGGGGTGTACTACAATCTAAAAGATCACAACAAATTTTCACTTGGGTTTCACTTATCGTATTTTTAGTAGTATCATACATCGGTTTAAGTGCTATTCTTGCATTTTTATAATTTAGAAAAGTCTTTGATATATATTTAGGGGAGTGACAATTTATGGCAGAGAAGAAAGTTATTGTTGTCGGAGGCGGACTTGCTGGTCTTATGTCAACAATTAAAGCAGCTGAACAAGGTGCACATGTAGATTTATTCTCGCTTGTTCCTGTTAAACGTTCACACTCTGTGTGCGCACAAGGTGGCATCAACGGAGCGGTCAATACTAAAGGTGAAGGAGATTCTCCAACAGTTCACTTTGATGATACTGTATATGGCGGAGATTTCTTAGCGAATCAACCACCTGTTAAAGCGATGACAGAAGCAGCACCACAGATTATTCATTTACTTGATCGCATGGGTGTCATGTTCAATAGAACAAATGAAGGGTTATTAGATTTTAGACGTTTTGGTGGTACATTACATCATAGAACAGCATATGCTGGCGCTACAACAGGACAACAATTACTTTATGCTTTAGATGAACAAGTTCGTAGTTTTGAAGTAGACGGCCTCGTAACAAAATATGAGGGATGGGAATTCCTAGGAATCATTAAAGATGATGACAATATGGCAAGAGGTATCGTTGCGCAAAATATGACAACAGCACAAATTGAATCCTTTGGTTCAGATGCAGTTATTATGGCAACGGGTGGTCCAGGTATCATATTTGGTAAGACAACTAACTCAATGATTAATACTGGATCAGCAGCCTCAATCGTTTATCAACAAGGTGCTAAGTACGCGAATGGTGAGTTTATTCAAATTCATCCAACGGCTATACCTGGTGATGATAAATTAAGATTAATGAGTGAGTCTGCACGTGGTGAAGGTGGCCGTATATGGACTTATAAAGATGGGAAACCATGGTACTTCTTAGAAGAAAAGTATCCAGACTATGGTAACTTGGTGCCTCGTGATATCGCGACCCGTGAAATCTTCGACGTATGTGTTAACCAAAAACTAGGTATCAATGGTGAGAACATGGTTTATCTAGATTTATCACATAAAGATCCACATGAGTTAGATGTTAAATTAGGCGGTATTATTGAAATTTATGAAAAATTCACTGGCGATGACCCTCGCAAAGTCCCAATGAAGATATTCCCAGCAGTACATTACTCAATGGGTGGTTTGTATGTTGATTTTGATCAAATGACAAATATCAAAGGTTTATTTGCAGCAGGCGAATGTGATTACTCACAACATGGTGGTAACCGTTTAGGCGCTAATTCTTTATTATCAGCTATTTATGGTGGTACTGTCGCAGGTCCAAATGCTATTGACTATATCTCAAATATTGAGAAGTCATATACTGAATTAGATGAAAGTCTTTTTGAGAAGCATGTTCAGGATGCACAAGAGCAATTTGATTATTTACTGAACATGAAAGGTACTGAAAATGCTTATAAACTTCATCGAGAACTTGGTGAAATTATGACTGCGAATGTTACTGTGGTTCGTGAGAATAAGAGTTTATTAGAAACAGACAAAAAAATTGTTGAATTGATGGAACGTTATCAAAATATTGATATTGAAGATACTCAAACTTGGAGTAACCAAGCTGTATTCTTCACACGTCAATTATGGAATATGCTAGTATTAGCCCGCGTTATTACAATCGGTGCATACAACCGAAACGAGTCTCGTGGTGCACATTACAAACCAGAGTTTCCTGAAAGAAATGATGAAGAATGGTTGAAAACTACTTTAGCATCTTATCAAGGAAAAACTGAAGCACCTAAATTTACATACGAACCCGTCGATGTAAGTTTAATTCCACCTCGTAAACGCGACTATTCTACGAAGTCTAAAGGAGGTAAATAATCATGGCAGAAACTAAAGAAGTAAATGATACTCCGACACAAGATGTTCAAGGTGAGCAACAACAAAACAAAAAGAAATCAATTAAACTAATAATTAAGCGTCAAGATGATGATAAGTCAAAACCTTATGAAGAAGAATTTGAAATTCCTTATAGAGAAAATTTGAATATTATCGCATGTTTAATGGAAATTAGACGTAATCCAGTTAATAGTAAAGGTGAAAAAACAACGCCTGTTATTTGGGATATGAACTGTTTAGAAGAAGTATGTGGCGCATGTTCAATGGTTATCAACGGTAAAGCAAGACAATCATGTTCTGCAATCGTTGATCAATTAGAACAACCTATTAAACTTGAACCGATGAATACATTCCCAGTGATTCGTGACTTACAAGTAGATCGTACAAGAATGTTCGACAACTTAAAACGAATGAAAGCTTGGGTCCCAATTGATGGTACTTATGATTTAGGTCCAGGGCCACGTATGCCAGAGAAAAAACGCCAAACTGCGTATGAATTATCGAAATGTATGACTTGTGGTGTTTGTTTAGAAGTTTGTCCAAATGTTACAAGTAATAATGATTTCGTTGGAGCACAAGCGATTTCTCAAGTAAGATTATTTAATTTACATCCAACAGGCTCAATGACTAAAGACGAACGCCTAGATGCATTAATGGGCGGTGGCGGATTACAAGAGTGTGGAAATTCTCAAAACTGTGTCAATGCATGTCCTAAAGGGATTCCTTTGACAACATCTATTGCAGCATTAAATAGAGAAACATCTTTCCATATGTTCAAATCATTCTTTGGTTCAGATCACCAAGTTAATTAATGGACGATCATTTTAAATTAGGGCTTAACATTTGTGGTGAACAGATGTTAAGCCCATTTTTTGTACATAATATAATAAGGATTACAATATGATTAAAGCCAGTAGATATTATATATATAATAAAAACCTTTATTTCAATCGTGATAAATGATTTTGAAATCACTACTGTGCTAAAATAAATTACAAGTAAATAAGTAAGGATGAAATTGACTATGGACAAACCAATTGGTGTAATCGACTCAGGAGTAGGCGGATTAACGGTTGCTAAAGAAATTATGCGTCAACTTCCAAATGAAACAATTTATTATTTAGGGGATATTAAACGATGTCCTTATGGTCCAAGAGATGGATCTGAAGTAAGGCAATTTACAACAGAGTTGGCTGAACAACTCATGACATTTGATATTAAAATGTTAGTGATTGCTTGTAATACAGCTACAGCTGTTGCGTTGAATCATTTACAAAATTTGCTAGCGATTCCCGTTATCGGCGTAATAGAACCTGGAGCTAGAACTGCAATTATGACGACTAAAAATAAAAATGTTTTAATTTTAGGTACAGAAGGTACAATAAAATCTGAAGCATATAGACATCATATTAAAAATATAAATCCTAATGTTGAAGTCTCAGGTGTTGCCTGTCCAGGATTCGTCCCTTTAGTTGAACAAATGCGCTATAAAGATCCAACTATTACCAGTATTATTATGCATCAAACGCTTAAACAGTGGAGAAATAGTGATGCGGATACAGTTATTTTAGGATGTACCCACTATCCATTGCTATATCAATATATTAATGATTATTTTGGTGGAGAAAAGGTTGTCATTTCGTCTGGTTTAGAAACAGCACGGGAAGTGAGTGCGTTATTAACATTCAGTAATGAACATGCTGGTTATAAAAGAAAACCAGCCCATAAGTTTTTTGCTACAGGCGATACGGAACATATCGAAAGTATTATTGAAGAATGGCTTCACATGAAAGTGAAAGTAGAACAAATAGAAATCTAAGTAAGGAGATATAATGATGGAAGATATTGTAATTGCGACGAATAACAAAGGCAAAATTAATGATTTCAAAGTTGTTTTTCCAGAATATAATGTGGTAGGTATTAGTGAAATTATTGAAGGTTTTGATGTAGAAGAAACAGGAGAGACATTTGAAGATAATGCTAAACTAAAATCTGAAGCTGCAGCCAAAGCATTAAATAAACGTGTGATTGCTGATGACAGTGGTTTAGAAGTATTTGCTTTAAATGGAGAGCCAGGTGTCTACTCTGCACGCTATGCGGGTATAGACAAAGATGATGAAGCAAATATAGATAGAGTACTTAAAAACTTAGGTGACACTGCAAATCGCAATGCACAATTTGTATGTGTCATAAGTATGAGTGCTCCAGGAGAAGAAACTGTCCAATTTAAAGGTACTGTCCAAGGTGAAATAGCTTTAAGTAAGATAGGGGACAATGGATTTGGTTACGATCCGATATTCTATATAGCTGAAAAAAATAAAACAATGGCTCAACTAACTGTAGAAGAAAAAAGTGAACTTAGTCATAGGGGTAAAGCGATAGAACAGTTACGCCATTATTTAAAGGATGAGCAATAATGACAAAATGGATTATAGTGAGTGACAACCATACTGAACAAGGTGTTCTATTTAACATTATTAATCAACACGAAGATTTAGACGTAGCAATTCATTTAGGAGATTCTGAATTCGCTTATGACGATAGTGAGTTGAGTCATTTCTATAGAGTAAAAGGAAATACAGATTTCTATCCAGAATTTCCAATTGAAGAAACTGTTAAAATCAATAATATTAAGGCATATTATACGCATGGCCACTTATATAATGTAAATCGCACAAGAATGAGACTTGCTGAGCAAGCTAAAGCTTTAGAATGTAGCTTTGCTTTTTACGGGCATACTCATGTAGCAAAACACGAGATTATTGGCGGTATACATGTCATTAATCCAGGTAGTATTTCACAATCCCGGAGTGATATTGAAGAAACATATGCAGAATTATTAATTGATGAAGCGCAGCAAAGTGCAATATTAAACTTCCGAAATCGTAATCATGAAGTGATAGAAAGTGAAACGTTCACGATTTAACACATTCAAAGCATATTCAAGACACTGTGAATATGCTTTTTTTAGCGCATTTATGACATTTCCAGACAATATTCAAAAAAGATTTTGAACATAATACTATAAATAAGATAAAAAGACTATTATAGTGAAAAATCATATTTATTTTTAACGTATTGAGTATTGCTTTATAGTACTAAGTTAGATATAATTATATTTGTCTTGAAAAACGTTAAGTCCTGGTAGCTCAGCTGGATAGAGCAATGGCCTTCTAAGCCATCGGTCGGGGGTTCGAATCCCTCCCAGGACACTATACCCGTTGATACATCAACGATTCGAGAGAGCAAGTGTCAAATAAGTGTTAAGAGAATGATTCTCTGACACGTTGACCTTGCTCTTTTTTTTGTTCATCAAGTAAATGTTTATAAATATCCAATTTAATGGCTATACTTTTGTCTCCCAATCTTTTATTAATAAGATAACTAGTGTGTACCTTAATGCATAAGGCGTGATCTCATCTTTTATATCAAATTCTTTTTCGTTTTAATATCCCAAAGTAGGGTATTTCTAGTAAATATTATAGGCAATAAAAGATATCGAAGCGTATATAAAAAAAGAGAAAACTTTATAGTATAGATAAAGAAAAATAAAAACTTTAAATTTAGCTAAAAGTATTGAACAATTAAGTTGTTTGTAATATTATTGTTTTGTGAAGTATTTAAGGTACTTCATTTTTAAGCCGCCCTCTCCCTTGGAGGGTGGTATTTTTTTGTTTTGAAAATATAATTAAGGGTAATTAAATAGAGCACTAATTATAGTTGCTTTATTGTTACTAAATTAGCTCTAATATATTTAGGTAGACGTGTGGGGATTCGTCTACCTTTTTAATGTTATATTTAAATTATATGCACTATAAGGGCAGGCACAGTTAAGTGTTTGTCCTATTTGATTTAGACTTGCAAACGTACGTTTTGCTACAATCTCAGAATAGCATGTGAGATCAGAACAATAAAAAAACGCAATTAAGTAACAATAAATGGAGTGAGTTATATTCAAGAAAAGAATTCATAGAGTAGGATAGATGGTGGATAATTTCAGTTAGTGATTATTCAAGGCGCTGTCAATGTGGTATTTTACTATTGTTAATTACTAGTTGAGCTAGGAGAAATAATTCGTTATATTTTAATTGTTCACTGTTATGTGGTGTACATCTCGTTATTTATACTTTTTTATTTTACAACTTTCTTAAAGAGCGAGCCTTCTCACGCTTGCTCTATTTTTTTGTTTAATGTTCTATTTGAATGATATGTACAATCATATTTTTAAGGAGAAAATTTATGTATATTAATTATTGGAAAAACGCATTCGATTATAAAGGAACTTCAAGCCTAATAAATTTAATTTGGTGTATTGTGATAAATATAGCAGTGTTAGTTTTAATTATGGTTTCTGGATTATTTGTTCCTATTACTTGGGAAAATACAGTAGTCGATATTTATTATTTAGTTTTATTAATAATGATTATACCCACAGTTTCTATGGCTGTAAGAGTAGTGCACAGTTTTATTAAAAAATAATTTTCTTGTATTGTGTGAACAAAAGTAATACGAGTTTTCGTATTAAAGGGGAAGCGTTGCTATCAATTGGTTTTTTCAATGCTATTAAAATAATTTATTCTATTTTTGATGATTATTCATTCAAATATTCAGTTTCTATAGGACGATTCTTTTTCTAGCTTGGTGAATAGTTATACAATAGTTTTTAAGTGCACGATTGGCTAAAATTTCATATTCTAAGTTGTCTACATATCTAATTCGGTTCTGCAATTCTTTTTTTACTATCATAGCCTTTATATAGTGTTTTCAATATTAAACATATAGAATCCACCTAAATGATTAGGTGGATTGTTTTTTATGGATTAAATAAAGGGAAGAGTCCTTAATTTAATCAATTAACAATGATTTATACAACCAAAACAGTTATAACGAATGAAGCTAAATTTTGTCACAATGTTGTTTATAGTTTTTGAAAAATAGAGTTGTTATAATAAATTGTATTTGATATTATTATTTAAAAATATTTATAGAATCCTACATTCTTGGTTTTAGAAGAGGATTCATAATATTAAAATTTATAAAAAATAGATAGAGAGGGAATACAAATGCGTATAAAAGAAAAATTATCATTTGTGCGAATTATTTATGCGACTATCGTTGCTGGATTGCTATCAGGCATTGTCAAATTTGGTTGGGAAGTGATGTTACCACCAAGAACGTCAGAGCGGAATATGACCAATCCACCTCAAGAACTATTACAAAAATTAGGCTTTAGTCCTGAATTGACTCACTTGACGTATCAATTTTCAGATCAGTCCATGCCATGGATTAGTTTTATTGTTCATTTTGGCTTTTCAATTGCATTTGCTTTTATTTATATTATATTGGTTGAATATTTTTCTAAGCTTTCGATGGGGTATGGTTCTATATTTGGTATTGCTGTGTGGATAGTCTTCCATTTAGTTGTGATGCCAATCATGCATGTGGTACCAAGTGCATTTCAACAACCTATGCAGGAACATATTTCGGAACTATTTGGGCATATCTTATGGATGATGGTCATAGAATTCGTTCGTAGATACTTTGTTTATAAAAGTAAAATTTAATATGACTTTCACTTAAACATAACCGACCCGTTAATTAATAAATGGGTCTGTTATGTTATTTATAATTTAATGACTAGATTTAAATATATTAAGGACAACGATACCTATTATAATTTAAGATTTTATGAACTTTAGTTATTTATATTTTGCGTTTAACCGTTACTTTGTTTAATATTTAAGTTTATAGGGTATCAATCTGATACTACTAAATTAAGGGAGGTTATCTTTTGATAACTAAAATTAAGAACTTGCTTAATAAATATGTTGAAAATGGAAAGCTTGAAAAAGGTTTGCATAAAGTAAATGACAAAATTAGTCAAAAAAAAGGAAAAGATTATTCTAAATATATTGATAAAATTATGAGTAAATTAAAGAAAAAATAATTCATAAAATGATTTTTATTGATAGTAAAGTATTACACTCGTTTCAATTTCAACTGTAACATAATAGTTTCTTGTTTTTATTATATTTAATAGGGAATACGATAATTACTAACAATTGTTAGTTTTTAGAATTAATTTGCGGCCACCCATACATGTCACTGGGTGGTTTATTTTTGTGTTAAAAGTACCCATACTATAGGTAATAATTATTTAATATCGAAGTCTGTATATTTTTTATTAATAAAGTTTTCAACAGCTTCATTTAAGTTAATATTATTTTTTTCTGAGATTACAGCTAACCACCAAACAACTTCACCGAGTTTATACTCCAAATTATAATTATCTTGTAATTTGTCTGGCCATATCTTTGCTTGATCCATTAGTAACCTATTAATTAAACCTACATCAGTAGATAGTGCTAAGCCATCTTCCAATACTGTCCATTTTCTACCATGATACTTTTCTTCTAAATTGTGATAAGCGTTTCTAATTTTCATACTTTTAGTAGATACTTGATTTAAATCCACAATATAACCTCCGACAATAAAATTTAAAGTAATTAACTAAATATAACTTACTATTATAAAAATTGAAAATATGACTGTTTAAAATAGTAAAATTTAATAAAATGCACCCTATGTACAATAAGTAATTTTTTGTTACATATGTTATATTTAATTTTGACAAGAAATGATTTCAATCTATTATTTAGTTCTTATAGTCAACAACTTAACGTTGGGCAATTTCAATTTATTTTAAAAATATTACGAACGATTTCAAGGAAATTAGGTATTATGATAAAACTCAAAATTTTTATTTTCATTTATATACCAAAAAACATGATTTTATACTATTTAATATAATATAATGTATTACATATTGATGAAAAAGGGGAATTGCGAATTGGAAAAACTTCTATCTATTATAGTACCTGTGTATAATAAAGAATTATTTTTGGATGCATGTATTGAATCGATAAATAAATTGGAAATAAATAAAGCGAAAATTGAAGCTATATTTGTCGATGATTGTTCTAGAGATAATTCGTTGGAAATTATTGAGGCATATGTGAATAAATATGATTTTATTAAAATGATTAAATTGGAAGAGAATACGGGAAGTCCTTCAGAGCCCAGAAATATGGGTATTAGAGAAGCTAAAGGGCAATATATTACTTTTTTAGATGCTGATGATTGGTTAGAACCAATTGGATTACCGACGTTATTAGATCAAGCGATTGAAAACAATTCAGATGTAGCATTTGGGCAGAGTATCAAGCATACAGATAATACGATTAGTAAGTTAGGGAGATTTACATCGTATAAAGTGGCGAATAATCTGATTCCATATGAAATCAACAAAATTTTTAGAGCTGTAGGACCTCCAGGTAAAATGATAAAAAGAGATATTATTGTAAATAATAATATTGAATTTAAACAATTGAAATTTGGTGAAGATAAATTATTCTTTATCAATGCTATTGCTAAATGTAAAAGTGCTTCGATGAATTCAACACCTATTTATCATGTAAATAGATATACTGAAAATCAATCGCTTGTTGGTGAAACAAGTATTATTGAGAAAACAAATTACAATTTAATTGTATTGAAAGAAGTTCTGAAATTAGATTTGCCAGAACGAGCTGAATTTCAAGCTATTAGTAGAATTGTTGAGGTGGATTTCATATCTCGTTTATTCAATGGTCATAGGTTCTTGAAAAATAATAATAAAGAAGATTTTTATCGTTTATTTGATGATATGGTAGATACATTGAAGCAGCACAATAAGAATGTCGAAGATTACATTGTAGAAGATAAATACAAGAATCTTTATCAATTATTAATCAATAAAGATTATGAAAAACTTTTTGAATATATTTCCATGCTACTTAAAGGTGGTAAAGGGGATAGATATGTTAAGGATAATCAAGTGTATTTTGCTATGCCAGACAGTTTAAAAGAGTGTATACCAATGAAGGAAGATATATTTGCTGTTTATGAAGGTACACAAGTTATTAATGATCAATTAACAGAAGTTATTAGAGTATATAAAGATGATAATGTAAAAATAGATAAAGTAAGACTAACTGAAATATACAACGAACCTAATGAAATAGAAGTAGATTTTTATGAACATACAAACTATATATATATAAATACAGATGAATTAAATAAATGTGATTATAATTTTAATATTAATTTAATTCATGATGAGTATAAACCGTATAAAGTGAATATGAATTTACCGAATGGTAATAATCATTTGAATTTAAAGAGACAAAATTTTAAAGCTGAATTTATAATGAAAGAACAGAAAACAGAAAAAAAAGTAGAGATAAAACAATATTTTATGTATAATCCTGTAACGGTTTCAGTTCGCAAAAAAATATATCTCTATAAAGATGTTGAATTTACTGAACGTATTGAGCAAAACGTTGAAATTGGAGAGATATTAGAGATTAGTGAGATTAGATTCACGAAGAAAGGTACGCCAAGACTTATAACAATAGAAGGATATGTGATTACAGCGAATAGAGAATTTGTTACACGTGTGAATAAAAGTAAGTCAAATCAATATATATTTCAGAAGCCACATAGCGTTATTGCTATAAAAAATTGTAAAGTTTATGAAGATAGAAATTTTAAGAGTGATTCAGTCAATGAACTTAAAGCAAAACAAAAAGTGGATATTCAAAAAATAGTACTTTCTTCGAAAGGTACACCAAGACTTAAAACAATCAATGGCACGTATATCACTGCCAATCGAAACATTGTTAAAGAAGTATAAAATATTAGGTTTAGATGGCGAATTATGTTACGCAAAAAGCATGATAAAAATAATTTGCTGTTTTTTTAATATTAGATAGAATTATATATAACAAGCATAACTTCCTTTGTGATAATTTATAAAATATATAAACGAAATATAAAAAATATGTTTCGAAATATATTTAAAAAGGTATGAGTATATTAGCTATAAGAAAATAATAAGTATTATTGATTAATTTGCGGAAATACGCTACTTAAATTTAAGTAGCGTATTTTTTAATTTATAAATAAAAATTAGGATGGTTTATAAAAATAAAACTAATTTTACATTGAAAACAGGATCATAATTCGAAATGTTACATTGTGCATTATTAAATTGTCATAAATACAGTTAAGAATTCAAAACTGTTTCGGACAATATATAAAGTGACGAAAATTGCCCAATTATAGCTAATTAAGAAAAATCCTACAATTATATCAAGTATTATTCTATAGTAAAAGTAACAAAACGATAACTTACAAAATAGCTAAATAAAGTTATCGTCTTCAACATAATTTCAGTCATAATAATTTAACTTTTAAAAGGAGTGTTTATAATGGAAGGATTATTTGAAGCAATTAAAAACACAGTTCAAGCAGGAATTGCGGGAGATAGCGCTAAGTTAGGCACAAGCATAGTAGATATTGTATCAAATGGCGTAAGCATAGCAGCAAAATTATTTGAATTCTAGGTACTACAGCATAAAAAACGAAATATAAGAAAAGGAGATAATAACTATGGAAGGTTTATTTGAAGAAATTAAAAACACAGTTGAAGCAGGAATTACTGGAGACAGCGCTAAGTTAGGCACAAGCATTGTAGATATCGTATCAAGCGGCGTAGGTATATTGTCAAAATTATTCGGATTCTAAATATGAATACTGATGATGGCTAGGGTGTTAACCTTAGCCATTTTTTTATGTATAAAAAAAGTGTATACTCAAAACAATATACGATTTAAGTACAAATAACATGTAACGATTTATTATTAAAGCTTTAAAGGAGAATATATAATATGAAAACTAGAAATATACTCGTGGATTTTGATGATACACTTGTTGATTTTCATGATGCTGAAGCATATGCTTTTTTTAAAATGACACAAAAATATAATTTGAACAGTAATCATAGTGATTTAGAATTATTCATGAAAGTTAACCAATCACATTGGGAAGCGTTTCAACAAGAGAAAATAACAAAGGATGAAGTGTTGAGTAAAAGGTTTGAAGCTTATTTTGCGCTACATCAAATTGAAGTAGATGGCAGTGAAGCAGATTACATATTCAGAGATGAATTAGCGAATGCACCAATTAAATATTTTGATCATACACTTGAAACGTTAAAACGGTTAAAAGATAATCATAATTTGTATATTGTTACTAATGGTGTGTTAGAGACACAAGAGAGACGTATCGAGAAAACACCTTTTGGAGGTTGGTTTAAAGATGTTTTTGTTTCGGAGCAAACTGGATATCAAAAGCCGATGCCTGAGTTTTTTGATTATGTATTTGATAAGATAGGGGAAGACAAAAGAAAGCATGCTATAATTGTTGGAGATTCTATTACTTCCGATATTTTAGGTGGGAAAAATGCCCAAATTAATACATGTTGGTTTAACCCACGTAATAATAGTAATGAAACAGACATTAGTCCTGATTATACGATTAATTCATTAAAAGAATTAGAATTATACATATAAAAAGGATTGAACTAGACAATTATCTAGTTCAATCCTTTTTATTTATTCTGGTGACCATATGAGCACATCATGACCATCTTTGTTTGTTTCGCCTAAATCTTTAAACCCTTGTTTAATAAAGAAATCTTTTGATTGATTACGGGCAATTACTTTAATAGGTAAGCCTTGTACTTTAGCATGATTTAATAACGCTGTACCATAACCACGATCTTGGAAGTCACGTAATACTTCTAATTTCCATATGATATTATAATCATCGTATTCAGGGAAATGTACTTCTTCTACTTCTCCTTTACGGTACAATGCCATACGTGCACCTAATCTATCGCCGACATATACGCCGTAAAAAGGTGAATCTGAGCTAGCATCAATCATTTCTCCGCGCAATTCATCGACTAAATATAAGTCTTCATTTCCAAAGTTCCTGAAATCTTCAAACAGTTCATCCGTTTTATAATTTATATCAAGATGTTTTACATTACTCATAAACCGTTCCCCCTTTGTTTTCTTAATTGTTATTATACCTTATTTATAATGATATTTCACAAAAATAACGGTTGTAAACACATTAGTTAAAAATTACTTTAAATAAAACTATTGTTTAACGTAATTGACTTTAATTAGGGAAAAATAGGATGATGTAACAATTTATAGAATCTTATATAAGTGCATAGCATAAAAAAATTTAATATTATAAGCCGTTAAATTGTCAACAAAGTACATAAACTTTATACTGATTAGGAATAGAGTAACATAAGGAGAATTATGAATGGATTGTATGACTAAGAAACTTAATGAGCAAGATCAATTTATTTCTAAAATTAAACAAAGCGATTCAATGTTAGCTCAGTTTTATCACATGGATGCGATGGATTCTAAAAGCTATCAGCAAAGATTATTGAACGAAAGTAACGGAAGAGAAACAGAGTTAGCTCATGTGATAGAACAGTATATGAGTGACCTAGAGTTAACTGACGAACAAAATAAGCATATTAAATTATTAAGTGAAGGCGCAAAAGTAGTTGTAGGAGGACAACAAGCAGGATTATTTGGGGGGCCTTTATACACTTTTCATAAAATTTTTTCTATCATTACATTAAGTCAAAGTCTATCTAAAGATTATGACACTGATGTAGTACCTGTCTTTTGGATTGCTGGAGAGGACCATGATTTTGATGAAGTGAATCATACCTATGTATATAATAACCATGATGCTAATTTACATAAAATCAAATATCATACAATGGTTCCTCCAGAAACAAGTGTATCTCGTTATCAACCAGATAAAACACAATTAAAAGAAACATTAGCTCAATTTTTCGAACAAATGAATGAAACCCCACATTCTAAACCGTTGCTAGACATCTGCCGTAATATTATAGATCGTTATGATAGTTGGACGGATATGTTTAAAGCGTTATTGCATGAAGTTTTTAAGGCTTATGGGCTTTTAATGATAGATGCTAACGACCCTTCATTACGTAAATTAGAGCAACCATTTATAAAGCAAATCATTGAACAACATCAAAAAGTTGATGATGCTTTTCGAACAACGCAAGCACAAACTGTTCAATCTGGTTTAGATCAAATGATACAAACGGATACAAATGTACATTTGTTTTTACATGAAGATAATATGAGACAATTACTTTCTTTTAAAGAGGGTTACTTCCATTTAAATAAATCCAATAAGGCAATATCAAAAGAAGCTTTATTGGATATTCTCGAATCAGAACCTGAAAGGTTTTCTAATAATGTTGTTACGAGGCCTGTAATGGAAGAGTGGTTATTTAATACAGTTGCATTTGTTGGAGGTCCTAGTGAAATAAAATATTGGACTGAACTGAGTGAAGTGTTTAATGTTTTAGGCGTTTCTATGCCTGTAGTTTTACCGAGATTACGTATAAGTTATATTAATGAAAGAACCGAAAAATTATTATCGCAATATCAGTTAGATATCACACAAATTATCGCAAATGGTATTCAAGATGATAAAAGGAAATTTGTTAGAGCACAAGCTTCGCAAGATTTTATTGATAAAATTGATACTATAAAAGAGAAACAGGAACAATTATATCAAGATTTGAAAATAGAAGTACAAGGTAACAATGATAATGAAGTATTGGTAGAAAAGAATAACGCAATTCATCAAAAACAGTATGACTATCTTATAAATAGATATTTGTTGAATATTGAAAGAGAAAATGAAATTAGTATGAAACATTTTAAGGAATTGAGTGAAGCGCTTCATCCTATGGCAGGATTACAAGAAAGAATATGGAATCCATTACAAATAATGAATGATTTTGGGATTGATGTGTTTAGTCCCTCCACCTATCCACCACTTCCTTATACTTTTGATCATATTGTCTTAAAACCTTAGAGGCTGTAAGGGAAGCCCTGATTCATCTATAAGATGAATCAGGGCTTTTTTTATGTGAAATGATAAATTTGGGCGAAAATTATATAATTAGTGGAGGATAGTGGTGAGATGTGGTAAATTATATATATGAGAAGGTGAGGTGATTATAAATGTTCATGGGGGAATACGAACACCAGTTGGATACGAAGGGACGTATGATTGTTCCTTCTAAGTTTCGTTATGACTTAAATGAACGTTTTGTAATCACCCGAGGCCTTGATAAATGTTTGTTTGGCTATACTTTGGAAGAATGGCAAGTTATTGAAGAGAAAATGAAGACATTACCAATGACTAAAAAAGACGCACGGAAATTTATGCGTATGTTTTTCTCGGGAGCTATTGAAGTAGAGTTAGATAAACAAGGGCGTATTAACATTCCGCAAAATTTGCGACAATATGCTAATTTAAGCAAAGAGTGCACAGTAATCGGCGTCTCAAATCGAATTGAAATTTGGGATAGAGAAACTTGGAACAGCTTCTATGAAGAATCTGAAGATAGCTTTGAAGATATTGCTGAAGACTTAATTGATTTTGACTTTTAAATGGAGGCGTTAAATTGTTTCATCATGTCAGCGTAATGCTTAAGGAAACCATTGATTATTTGAATATTAAAGCAGATGGCGTATATGTCGACTGTACATTAGGTGGAGCTGGACATGCCCTCTATTTACTAGAACAACTCGATGACAATGGTCGCCTGATAGCAATAGATCAAGATACAACTGCAATTGAAAATGCAAAAGAAGTATTAAAAGAACATCTACATAAAGTCACCTTTGTCCATAGCAACTTTAGAAAATTAACTGAAATTTTAGATGATTTGAATATTGAAAAAGTTGATGGGATATATTATGACTTAGGCGTTTCAAGTCCACAATTGGATGTGCCTGAGAGAGGTTTTAGTTATCACCATGATGCAAAGTTAGATATGCGAATGGATCAGACACAATCATTATCAGCTTATGAAGTGGTAAATGATTGGAAATTTGAAAATTTAGTAAGAATCTTCCATAGATACGGTGAAGAGAAGTTTTCAAAACAAGTCGCTAGGCGTATCGAACAGAATAGAGAGCAAAAGCCAATCGAAACTACACTAGAGCTTGTAGATATTATAAAAGAAGGTATACCAGCCAAAGCGAGACGTAAAGGTGGTCACCCAGCCAAAAGAATTTTCCAAGCAATTAGAATTGCAGTAAATGATGAGTTATCAGCTTTTGAAGATTCATTAGAACAAGCAATTGCTGCAGTAAAAGTAGACGGTAGAATTTCAGTGATAACATTCCATTCATTAGAAGATCGTTTATGCAAACAAATGTTTCAAGAATATGAAAAGGGGCCAGATGTCCCAAGAGGATTGCCAGTCATACCTGAAGCATACACGCCTAAATTGAAACGTGTTAATCGTAAACCTATAACTGCCGATGATGACGATTTAGAAACAAATAACCGAGCACGTAGTGCTAAGTTACGTGTTGCAGAAATATTAAAATAAGGAGTGAATGTTGAGTGGTAGCAGAGAAGATATATCAACCTTATAATGATGTCGAACAACCGATTCCTGAGTCGAAACCATCGACCCAGACCAAAACCGTAAAACGTAAGGTTGTCGTACAACTTACTAAATTCGAAAAAATGTTATACATAGGTCTTATAACAATAATTGCTTTGATTAGTATTTATATGCTATCTTTGAAAATGGATGCGTATGATACTCGAGGAAAAATTGCAGATTTAGATACTAAAATCGAAAAACAATCAAGTGAAAACAGCGCAATAGAATCTGAAATTAAAAAGAACTCATCATATGAACGCATTTACAATAAGGCTAAAGACCAAGGAATGAGCCTTAAGAACGACAATGTAAAGGTAGTGCGTAATAATGACGAAGCGAAGAATTAAATTTAAAAAACCAAACTTACCAATTAAACAAAATAAAATAGGGGCAGTCCTACTGATTCTCGGATTCGGACTGCTCTTTTTTACGTTGGTTTTAAGATTTTCATATATTATGTTGACTGGACATTCTTCGGGTCAAGATTTAATCATGAAAGCGAACGAAAAGTATCTAGTTAACAGCCAAGAACAACCTGAACGAGGAAAAATATATGATCGAAATGGTAAAGTTCTTGCAGAAGATGTGGAACGTTATAAACTGGTTGCTATCGTAGATAAAAAAGCAAGCGCAGGTAGTGATAAACCCAAGCATGTTGTCGATAAGAAGAAAACTGCTAAAAAGTTAGCTACTGTAGTAGATATGTCTGCAAAAGAGATTGAAACAAAATTAAAAAATAAAAAAGCGTTCCAAGTTGAATTTGGACAAAAAGGTACAGATATAACCTATCAACAAAAAGAAAAGATAGAGAAAATGAACCTTCCAGGAATCACACTTTATCCTGAAACTGAGCGTTTTTATCCAAATGGTAATTTTGCATCTCATTTAATAGGAATCGCACAAAAAGATCCTGAAAGTGGAGATTTAAAAGGCGCAATGGGTGTCGAAAAGATATTTGATAGCTATTTAACTGGACGCAAAGGAACGTTATCATATATTCATGATATTTGGGGTTATATTGCACCAAATACTAAAAAAGAAAAAACACCTCAGCGTGGCGATGATGTACACCTAACTATAGATTCCAATATACAAGTATTTGTGGAGGAAGCGTTAGATAGTATGGTTGACCGGTATAAACCAAAAGATTTATTTGCAGTGGTAATGGATGCACATACTGGCGAAATTCTTGCCTCAAGTCAAAGACCTACATTTAATCCTGAAACAGGTAAAGGTTTTGGTGAAAAATGGGCAAACGACTTGTATCAAAATACGTATGAACCCGGTTCAACATTTAAATCGTTTGGACTAGCTGCGGCCATTCAAGAAGGTAAATTCCAACCAGATAAAAAATATACAGCAAGACCAAGAGATGTGATGGGATCGAAAATTTCTGACTGGAACAAAGTAGGTTGGGGAGATATCCCAATGACATTAGGGTTCACGTATTCATCTAATACATTAATGATGCACTTACAAGATTTAGTTGGCACAGATAAAATGAAATCATGGTATGAAAAATTTGGTTTCGGTAAGTCAACTCATGGCATGTTTGACGGTGAAGCTACAGGTGGTATTGCCTGGGATAACGAAGCGCAACAAAAAACTTCTTCTTTCGGTCAATCTACAACAGTTACACCGGTACAAATGCTAAAAGCGCAATCATCATTCTTCAATGATGGTAATATGTTGAAACCGTGGTATGTTGACAATATCACTAACCCCGTTAGTAAAGATACTTACTATAAAGGTAAGAAAGAATATGATGGGAAACCAATCACTAAAGACACTGCTAAGAAAGTAAGAGCTGAATTAGATAAAGTGGTGAATAGTGAAGACAGTCATGCGACAAACTATAGAGTGGATGGTTATGATATAGCTGGTAAGACTGGTACTGCTCAGGTGGCAGACCCAGATAACGGAGGTTATGTAGAAGGAGAAAATCCTTATTTCGTAAGTTTTATTGGTGATGCACCTAAAGATGATCCTGAAGTGATTGTGTATGCAGGTATGAGCTTAGCCCAACAAAACGATCAAGAAGCATATGAAATGGGTGTAAGTAAAGCCTTTAAACCAATTATGGAAAACACACTGAAGTATCTGAATGTTGGAGATAAAAACTCTAAAGATACAGCAGATGTTAAATATAGTAAAGTGCCTAATGTTGAAGGCTTAGAAACTCAAAAAGCAGAAGATAAAATCAATGGTAAGTCACTAGAACCTATTGTTATCGGCGATGGAGAGAAAGTCACGAAACAGGCTATAACTGCAGACAGAGAACTCTTGCCGAATAGTAAAGTGTTACTGCTTACTGATGGTGACATCACGATGCCTGATATGACTGGATGGACGAAAGAAGAAGTGATTGCATTTGAAAACTTAACAAATACTAAGGTAACTACAAAAGGTAGTGGTTTTGTTTCTAATCAATCGGTAACTAAAGGACAGCAAGTCAGTAAAAATGACAAGATTGAAGTGACCTTATCTTCAGAAGAAGTCGATGGGGAGTCTAGTTCTAGTAGTACGAAAAGTACAAGTAAATCAAAAGATAAATAATTGAACCTAATAAAACAATATTTTATGGTTTAATATCGAAGTCATATAAGTACGTTTATTTTAAGCATTTGGGGTCTTAAAAAGTAGTAGATAAGAAATCAATAATCAAATAATTAGAAGTTGGTTTCTCAATTTACTACTTACCCTATACATATTGTAATAACTTAGCATTACGACTTAATCCAATTTAAATATATGAAGGAGCATAATATGGTTTATTTACTCGCAATCATTGCACTGTTAATCACGTTTATATTAGTCCCAGTATTAATTCCGACTTTAAAGAAAATGAAATTTGGTCAAAGTATTAGAGAAGAAGGTCCTCAAAGCCACATGAAAAAAACAGGCACGCCAACTATGGGCGGGCTTACATTTTTAATAAGTATTATTGTTACATCGATTTTAGCTATTATTTTTACAGATAGCTCAAATCCAATTATTTTATTACTATTTGTAACACTTGGTTTTGGTTTAATCGGTTTTATAGACGATTACATTATTGTAGTTAAAAAAAATAACCAGGGCTTAACAAGTAAGCAAAAGTTTCTTGCACAAATTGGAATTGCGGTTATTTTCTTCATTTTAAGCCAAGTATTTAATTTAACTGATTTTTCTACAGGTATCCATATTCCGTTTATAGGTATCGAGGTTCCACTTTCTATTGCATATGTGATATTCATTGTTTTTTGGCAAGTAGGCTTTTCAAATGCTGTGAATTTAACAGACGGTTTAGATGGATTGGCAACAGGGTTATCTATTATAGGATTTGTGATGTATGCCATCATGGCCTACTTTCAAGGTGCAACTTCTATCGGACTATTCTGTGTCATCATGATTTTTGCTTTGCTTGGGTTCTTACCATTCAATTTAAATCCGGCAAAAGTGTTTATGGGGGATACAGGAAGTTTGGCATTAGGTGGTATATTCGCTACAATCTCCATCATGCTTAACCAAGAATTGTCACTTATTTTTATAGGTTTCGTATTTGTTGCTGAAACGTTATCAGTAATGATTCAAGTAACATCTTTCAAATTAACAGGAAAAAGAATATTCAAGATGTCTCCGCTACATCATCATTTCGAGTTAGTTGGTTGGAATGAGAAGAAGGTAGTTACAGTATTTTGGACAGTTGGCTTGATTTCAGGACTTATTGGTCTATGGATTGGAGTGAATTAAATTGCTAACTTATACAGGTTTAAAAGATAGAAATGTATTAGTCATTGGATTAGCGAAAAGTGGTTATGAAGCAGCTAAGTTGTTACATAAACTAGGTGCAAGTGTGATAGTGAATGATGGTAAAGATATATCTCAAGACTCACATGCTAAAGACTTAGAAAATATGGGTATAACAGTTATTGGTGGTGAACACCCATTATCTTTATTGGATAATGATCCGATTATTGTCAAAAACCCAGGTATTCCTTATACAGTACCATTAATTGAAAAAGCAATAGAAAAAGATTTGAAAATTTTAACAGAAGTTGAGTTAAGCTATCTCATTTCAGAAGCACCAATTATTGGTGTTACAGGCACTAACGGAAAAACGACTGTAACGTCATTAATCGGAGATATGTTCCAAAAGAGTAGAGTTACTGGCAAAGTTTCAGGTAACATCGGTTATGTGGCATCGAAAGTAGCGCAAGAAGTATCAAAAGATGATTATCTTATAACTGAATTATCATCTTTTCAACTTTTAGGGATAGATCAATACAAGCCTCATATAGCAATTATTACTAATATCTATTCAGCGCATCTCGACTATCATGAGACGTTAGATAATTATCAAAATGCTAAAAAAAGAGTTTATGAAAATCAAACTGAAGACGATTATTTAATTTGTAACTATCATCAAAGACAATTAATTGAATCTGAGTCTTTAAAAGCCAAAACATATTATTTCTCTACTGAACAAGAAGTAGATGGTATTTATGTTAAAGATGGCTATATCGTTTTTAAAGGATTTAGAATAATCCATAAAAATGAACTAGTTTTACCTGGAGATCATAACTTAGAAAACATTTTGGCGGCAGTATTGGCAGCATTACTTGCTGGTGTATCAGTAAGGGCGATTATTGAAAGTTTGACGACATTCTCAGGTATTGAACATAGGCTACAATATATTGGCACGAATAAAACCAATAAATATTATAACGATTCAAAAGCTACGAACACATTAGCGACACAATTTGCTTTGAATTCATTTGAACAACCTATTATATGGTTATGTGGTGGTTTAGATCGTGGTAATGATTTCGATGAACTTATTCCTTATATGGCCAATGTAAGAGTGATGGTTACTTTTGGGGAAACGCAAAGTAAATTTGTGAAGTTAGGCGAAAGCCAAGGTAAATACGTGATTCAAGCAAACGATGTGGAAGATGCAGTTGATAAGATACAAGGTATTATTGAAGCAAATGACGTAGTCTTATTGTCACCAGCATGTGCAAGTTGGGATCAATATAATACATTTGAAGAGCGTGGAGATAAATTTATTAATAGTTTCAAAGCGCACTTACCGTCTTTTTAAAGGATGTGAAAAATAATGGCTGATAAAGTAAGTGAATTTGACTCTGAATATTTAAAACAAAAACGAGAACTGCGAAAGAAAAGGCAGAAGCAAATTCAATATTCAGTATTTGGGGTACTGTTATTTATCATCGTTCTAATTCTTATATATATGTTCACACCTTTAAGCAAGATAAGTAGTGTGGAAATTAAAGGAAATCATAACGTTTCGAAAAGTGAGATTAATAAACCAATAGATGTTAAAGATGATGCTAGAATGTATACGTATAGTACTTCAAAAGCTGAAGAACAATTGAGAAAAAATACTTTAGTAAAAGATGTGAAGATTACTAAACACTTTCCCAACAAAATGATAGTAGATGTGACTGAAGACCAAATTGTCGCGTTGATAAAGAAAGATGATAAATATATACCTATTACAGAAGATGGTACAGAGCTAGATAATTATGATGGAAATTCGGTTGATGACGGTCCAATTTTAGAAGGTTTCAAAAAGGACAATAAAGAGCAAATTATTCATCAACTTGCTGAAATACCATCTAAGGTGAGAAGTACAATTGCTGAAGTACAATATGATCCTCAAGCTAATGCGCAAAATCAAATCAAACTTTTTACTACCGATGACATACAAATTGTGGGGAACTTGAATACAATTGGCAACAAAATGAAGTATTATCCACAAATGTCACAGTCGCTTGAACGTGACGAATCAGGTAACTTGAAGAAAGCGGGTTATATTGATTTATCAGTAGGAGCATCCTTTATCCCATATAGTGGTGATAGTGATACCAAGGCCGCTAGTGACAAAAATGTAGAAAAAGGATCGACACAAGAAGACAAAGCAAAAAACGAATTACAAAGTGCATTAAATAAGATAAATAAGAAGTCAGACAAAAATAATTAAAAAATTTCGACAAATACATGTGTTTATAGTTCACAACCGCTAAATCGTATTGTAAACTGTTAATAGTGTGAACTTGAATAAGTTATTTGTCAGGAGGTGCCTATCTATGGAAGAGCATTATTATGTAAGTATAGATATCGGTTCATCAAGTATTAAAACAATAGTAGGCGAAAAATTTCACAATGGCATTAATGTGATAGGTACAGGACAAACCTACACAAGTGGAATAAAAAATGGACAGATTGATGATTTTGACATCGCGAAACAAGCGATTAAAGATACAATTAAAAAAGCTTCTATTGCTTCAGGGGTAGATATTAAGGAAGTATTTTTAAAACTTCCTATTATCGGTACTGAAGTGTTTGATGAATCCAATGAAATTGAATTTTATGAAGATACTGAATTAGATGGTACACATATTGAAAGTGTACTTGAAGGTATCCGTGAAAAAAATGAAGTCCCAGATACAGAGATAATTAACGCATTCCCAATTAAATTTGTAGTTGATGGGGATAATGAAGTTTCAGATCCTAAAGAATTAATTGCTAGACATGGCTTGAAAGTTGAAGCTGGTGTTATCGCAATTCAAAAATCAATTTTAATCAATATGATTAAATGTGTTGAATCATGTGGTGTAGATGTGTTGGATGTATATTCTGATGCATACAACTTTGGTTCAGTTCTATCAGCCACTGAAAAAGAATTAGGTGCGTGTGTCATTGATATTGGTGAAGACATGACACAAATTGCATTCTATGAACGAGGTGAACTTGTTGATGGTGATGCAATAGAAATGGCTGGCCGTGATATTACTGAAGATATCGCAGAAGGTTTAAATACATCTTATGAAACAGCTGAAAAAGTTAAACATCAATATGGTCACGCTTTCTTTGAATCTGCTTCTGATCAAGATATTTTCACTGTTGACCAAACAGATAGTGATGAAGAAGCACAATTTACACAAAAAGATTTAGCAGACATTATTGAAGCACGTTTGGAAGATATATTCTTTGAAATTTTTGATGTGTTACAAGAATTAGGCCTTACTAAAGTTAATGGTGGATTCGTTATTACAGGAGGGTCAGCTAACTTATTAGGCGTCAAGGAACTACTACAAGATATGGTTAGTGAAAAAGTGAGAATACATACGCCATCACAAATGGGTATTAGAAAACCTGAGTTCTCATCAGCAATTTCTACAATTTCTAGTAGCATTACTTTCGATGAAATGCTAGATTATGTTACAATAAGTAATCATGACAGTGAAGAATTCGAAGAAGAAGTCATCGAATCTGATGATAGAGAAAACAATACAAAATCAAGCGGATTTGATTGGTTCAAGAAAAAATCGAATAAGCAAGAAGAATCGCAATCACCAACATCTGATTCGGAACAACAACATGTAAAAGAGGATTACGAGGAAAAAGTAAACGTCGATGAAGACGCTGAAGGTAAACCTCAACATAAAGAAGATAAAGAAGAAGGTAAATTTAAAAAACTGATGAAATCTCTATTCGATTGATTGGCCATTAAAACTAGGAGGAAATATAAATGTTAGAATTTGAACAAGGATTTAATCATTTAGCGACGTTAAAAGTCATCGGTGTAGGGGGCGGCGGAAATAACGCTGTAAACCGTATGATTGACCATGGTATGAACAATGTTGAATTTATTTCTATCAATACGGACGGACAAGCTTTAAACTTATCTAAAGCAGAATCTAAAATCCAAATTGGTGAAAAGTTAACTCGTGGTTTAGGTGCAGGTGCGAATCCAGAAATTGGTAAAAAAGCTGCTGAAGAATCACGAGAACAAATTGAAGATGCTATCCAAGGTGCAGATATGGTATTCGTAACTGCTGGTATGGGCGGCGGTACTGGTACTGGTGCAGCTCCAGTTGTAGCGAAAATTGCTAAAGAAATGGGCGCATTAACAGTTGGTGTCGTTACACGTCCGTTTGGTTTCGAAGGCCGTAAACGTCAAACACAAGCAGCAGCTGGTGTAGAAGCTATGAAAGCAGCTGTAGATACATTAATCGTCATTCCAAATGATCGTTTATTAGATATCGTTGATAAATCAACACCAATGATGGAAGCGTTCAAAGAAGCAGATAATGTTTTACGCCAAGGTGTTCAAGGTATTTCTGACTTAATCGCTGTATCAGGTGAAGTAAACCTTGACTTTGCAGATGTTAAGACGATTATGTCTAACCAAGGTTCAGCTTTAATGGGAATTGGTGTTTCTTCTGGTGAGAATCGTGCAGTAGAAGCAGCTAAAAAAGCAATTTCTTCACCATTATTAGAAACTTCTATTGTAGGAGCACAAGGTGTACTTATGAACATCACTGGTGGCGAATCACTTTCACTTTTTGAAGCACAAGAAGCTGCTGATATCGTTCAAGATGCTGCAGACGAAGATGTGAATATGATTTTTGGTACTGTAATTAATCCAGAATTACAAGATGAAATCGTGGTAACAGTGATTGCAACTGGTTTTGAAGATAAACCATCAGCACAAGGGCGTAAAGCTTCTAATACTACATTTGGTAGCAGTGCAACAAGCAGTACACCAAAAGAAGAACCATTTGCTTCAAGTCAAGCAAGTGTATCTCAACAACCAACTGAAAGTGCTAGTGAAGGCAGAAGTCATACTACAAACGAAGATGACATTCCAAGCTTTATTAGAAATAGAGAAGAAAGACGTTCAAGAAGAACTAGACGTTAAATTTATTATTTTAGTTAATCTAACAGAACGTAATTCACATAAATTAAAAGCTATAGTAAGTAACGATAAATGTTAAAATGATGTCATCAGGTCCAAAGATCTGATGACTTTTTTGGATTAATTTGAAATTGTTAATCAAAAATAACTTTTCATCATACAAGTTTAAGAGAAATTTGAGTAAATGTATCAATCTAAAGTAAGTAGTTATATTAATGTTATAAAAGCGTTTTACAATAACATTTATTGGAGGTAAGTAGTATGCAAGAGAGATTCAAGAAATATAACCACATATTGAAGTATGAGACAAGCCAATTAGAAAAAGTAATATTGGGTATAACTACTAGAGAAGATGGCTTGAGTCCTTATCCCAAAGAAGCATTTAATTTAGCTAGGTATATTGATGATGATCCTATAAATGTTACACAGCATCAAGAGCAACTTGCAGCTACAATCCATTATCCAAGGGAGCAATGGGTGTTTCCGATACAAACCCATGAAAATAAGGTGGTTGAAGTAAAAGACGAAGATAAAGGGACGAATATTGATGCATTATCAGATGAGCTATATGGTGTAGATGGTATGTATACTTACCAGTCTGATATATTGTTAACGATGTGTTATGCAGATTGTGTACCCATATACTTTTATAGTGAACCACACCACTTTGTAGGATTGGCGCATGCGGGATGGAGAGGAACAGTTGGCCAAATTGCTAATGAGATGGTAAGTAAAATTGATTTTGATGTGAAGGATTTACAAGTTGTTATAGGTCCTGCAACATCATCCACCTATGAAATTAATGATGATATTAAATCAAAATTTGAACAACTACCTGTTGATACTAATCAGTTTATTGACAGAAGAGCTGAGGATAGACATGGTATCGATTTAAAACAAGCAAATGCTTTGTTACTTGAATATGCCGGTGTTCCTAAAGATAATATTTACATTACAAATTATGCTACGTCAGAGGATTTATCTTTATTTTTCTCATATAGAGTTGAAAAAGGAAACACTGGACGCATGTTAGCATTTATTGGTCAATAATGGAGAGGTGTAAAGAATTGAACGTACAACAAAATTTAGAACAGATTAATGAAGAATTAAAAGTACACTGTAAAAAAGAACATGTTTCAACATTGCCAAACGTGATTGCAGTAACAAAGTATGTTACAATAGACCGAGCTAATGATGCATATTATGCGGGAATTAGGCACTTTGGTGAGAACCGTATAGAAGGTTGTCTTCAGAAAAAACAAGCGTTACCAAATGATATCGTAATGCACTTTATTGGTTCTTTACAAACAAGAAAAGTTAAAGAAGTGATTAATGACATCGATTACTTTCATGCATTAGATCGTTTGAAATTAGCAAAAGAAATTAATAAAAGAGCTGAACATAAAATTAAATGTTTTGTTCAAGTAAATGTTTCAGGAGAATCGTCCAAACAAGGTGTTTCTCTAGAAGACGTCAACACTTTTATTGAGGATTTAGAACAATTTGAAAAGATAGAAGTAGTTGGTCTTATGACTATGGCTCCATTAACTGAAGATGAGCCATATATTAAGAGCTTGTTTCAAGCATTAAGATTAAAAAGAGATGAAATTAAAGCGCTCAATTTAAATTATGCACCGTGTAAGGAGTTATCTATGGGAATGAGCAATGATTTTCATATAGCTGCTGAAGAAGGGGCATCGTTTGTGAGAATTGGGACTAAACTTGTAGGAAAAGAGGAGTGAGCCCCGTGGCTTTAAAAGATTTATTTAGTGGATTTTTCGTGGTTGAAGAAGAAGATGACGAATTAGAAGCGCCACCAGAAGAAGAAAAAGATAAACAACAAAATAAACAACAAGCGCAGTCTCAAACCAATTTTAGAGAACAACCAAATAATGAAAATATAGAACGCCAAAAATCGATACAATCCGTGCCCAAAAAACAATCATCGAGGTTACAACAATCATCCGGTGAAAGGAAGTATCAAATGAATAACAATACACCAAAAAATAATACTAGGAACGTTGTGAATATGAATAATCAAGAACAAGATAATTTTGATTTTGCACAAGAAAGTTCTAAAATGTGTTTATTTGAACCACGTGTATTTTCTGATACACAAGATATTGCAGATGAATTAAAAAATCGTCGTGCGACTTTAGTTAATCTACAACGCATAGATAAAGTTTCTGCAAAACGTATTATAGACTTTTTAAGTGGTACTGTATATGCTATCGGTGGTGACATTCAGCGTGTAGGATCAGATATATTCTTATGTACACCTGATAATGTTGAAGTGGCAGGTAATATTACAGACCAAATTGAAAATATGGAATACCAAGGTGAATAGAGGTAGAAATAAATGGATATAAGTTTATTAGCAAGTATATTTAAATTTATTTTATTCTTGGTTCAAATTTATTACTATGGCATGATTGTATATTTCTTTATGTCATGGATACCTAATGCAAGAGAAAATAAATTTGGTCGATTTTTACAAAAAATATATGAACCCTTTTTAGAGCCATTTCGTAAAATTGTTCCTCCCATCGGTATGATAGATATCTCATCGATTGTTGCAATAATTGTACTTGTATTGTTCCAAAGAGGATTAATGAGTATTTTTAATATGATTTTGAATTATATGGCCTAAACTTGTATATCTTATAGATAAGGTTTAAAGTATACTTATGACTAACGTATAAAATAAATGAGAAGCACCTAACGTTGTATAACGCGAGGTGCTTTGTATTGTGTTTGGAGTGATTTACATCGATATATATCAACATTTTAGAAAAGAAGAACATGCATTGATAGATGAGCTTATAGACAAATGTCATCGTGCTAATGATCAATATGCGCCTGTATTAACTACATTCCTTGACCCCCGTGGGCAATATATTATGAGTGTTATTGTCGGTAGCTTTGACGATTTAAATGTAACCTTTTATGGTGGACCATATGCAGAAAGGCAAAGGGCGATTATAGCGCCGACATATTATGAACCTGAAGTAGAGTCATTTGAAATCACCTTAATAGAAGTAGATTATCCTAAAAAATTTGTAACGCTACAACACCAACATGTGCTTGGTACAATAATGTCCTTAGGTATTGAGAGAGACCAACTGGGTGATATTTTAGTAGATGAAAATGTACAATTTACTTTGACAAAACAATTAGAATCTTATATTATATTGGAATTAAATAGAATTAAAGGTGTAACGGTTAAACTTAATTCTATTCCAATAAAAGATATGATACAATCAAAAGAGCAATGGCAAACCTTTGATACGACAGTGAGTGGTTTACGCTTGGATGTTGTGTTGAAAGAAATTATCCGTAAATCTCGGACAGTTGCCAAACAATTAATTGATAAAAAAAGAGTTAAGGTAAACCATACAATTATTGATTCAGCAGATTTCCAGCTAGATAGTGGTGATTTATTATCTATACAAGGTTTTGGACGTGCAATGATTACTGAAATCGGCGGCAAAACTAAAAAAGATAAAATACGTATTTCTTATAAAACTTTGTTCAAATGATGTTATACTGAAGGAGTAAAGTTTGTACTGTCAACGATAATGCAAGTCATGAAATTGCAAATAAATACGCTGCATTAAAAGAGTTATTTATTAACAAATAAAGCTATTTCATATGTTTAATGAAATATTAAAATAGTGTATTATAGAGGGAGGATAACGCATGCCTTTTACACCAAATGAAATAAAAAACAAAGAATTTACACAAGTGAAAACTGGCTATGAACCATCTGAAGTTAAAAATTATTTAGAACAATTAAGCAGTGAAATTGTTCGTCTAAAAGAAGATAAAAATCAATTAGAAAAAGTAATAGAAGATAAAGAGACAAATATTCAATCTTATAAAGATGTGCATCAGTCAGTAAGTGATGCATTAATACATGCTGAACAAGCTGGGGAAGAAACGAAAGCCGCTGCTAACAAAGAAGCAGAAGCCACGGTTGCTAAAGCTCAGTCAGAGGCGGATAAAATCGTAAATGACGCTGTTGAAAAAGCGCGTCGACTTTCATTCCAAACTGAAGATATGAAGCGACAATCTAAAATATTTAGATCACGTTTCCGTATGTTAGTTGAGGCACAACTCGATTTACTTAAAAATGAAGATTGGGATTATTTATTAAATTATGACCTTGATTCCGAACAAGTAACACAAGAAAATATCAATCACTTAAATGATAAAGAGTTAACTGATGAAGAAAAAGCGATGAAGGCTAAAGCAGAATCAGAAAACAATTCATAATTATTTCAGCTAACAATAACAATGAATAACAGACACGTAAGTAGCACAATGCATATCACAGCGAGTTAGGGACAGTGTGAGCCTTTCATATGTAAGTTGCTTATATCACTGTTATAAACAATAGTATACGATATCAATGAGAGAACTCTAAGTTGAGTTAATCAGGGTGGTAACGCGGTTTATATCGTCCCTGTTAATTGAACTTAGGGTTCTTTTTATTGACTGAACCACAAGAATTAAGACTGAAAATTGTAATAAGGAGTGTACAAAAATGGATTATAAAGAAACATTATTAATGCCAAAAACAGATTTTCCAATGCGCGGGGGTCTTCCGAATAAAGAGCCTAAGATCCAACAAGAATGGGAAGAAAAAAATATCTATCAAAAAGTATTAGATAAAAATGCTGGTAATCCATCGTATATTTTACATGATGGACCACCATATGCTAACGGAAACTTGCACATGGGGCATGCATTGAATAAAATTTTAAAAGATATCATCACGAGATATAAATCGATGCGCGGATTTTATGCACCTTACGTACCAGGTTGGGACACACATGGTCTACCAATTGAGCAAGCATTAACTAAAAAAGGTATTAAACGTAAAGAGCTGTCAGTGGCGGAGTTCAGAGAAAAATGTAAAGCATTCGCATTGAAACAAATTGAAGGTCAGAAACAAGATTTTAAACGTTTAGGCATTAAAGGTGATTTTGATAATCCATATATCACATTAAATCCAGAATATGAAGCTGCGCAAATTCGTTTGTTTGGTGAAATGGCTGATAAAGGACTTATTTATAAAGGTAAAAAACCTGTATATTGGTCTCCATCAAGTGAATCTTCATTAGCGGAAGCTGAGATTGAATATCAAGATAAGCGTTCAGCATCAATTTATGTGGCTTTTGATGTAAAAGACAGTAAAGGTATTGTAGATGACGATGCTAAATTTATCATTTGGACAACAACACCGTGGACATTGCCTTCAAATGTAGCGATTACAGTTCACCCTGATTTAACTTATGGACAATATAAAGTAAATGGTGAAAAATATATTATTGGTAAAGATTTAGTCAATGATGTGGTAGAAGCTTTAGAATGGGATGAAAATGCTGTTGAATTAGAAAAAGAATTCAAAGGTAAAGAATTGGAATATATTGAAGCGCAGCATCCATTCGTAGATCGAGTTTCATTAGTTATTAATGGTTTGCATGTAACAACAGATGCTGGTACAGGATGTGTACACACAGCACCAGGACATGGTGAAGATGACTATGTTGTTGGGCAAAAATATAAATTACCTGTCATTAGCCCTGTTGACGATAAAGGCGTATTTACTGAAGAAGCAGGCCAATTTGAAGGTATGTTCTATGATAAAGCGAATAAAGCAATTACCGATGTTCTTAAAGAAAGTGGCGCATTACTAAAATTAGAATTTATCACACATAGTTATCCACATGATTGGCGTACTAAAAAACCTGTTATTTTTAGAGCTACACCACAATGGTTTGCTTCAATCGATAAAGTTCGTCAAGAAATCTTAGATGCTATAACGGATACAAACTTTAAAGTTGATTGGGGTAAAACACGTATCTTCAATATGATCCGTGACCGTGGTGAATGGGTAATATCACGTCAACGTGTATGGGGTGTACCTTTACCAGTATTTTATGCTGAAAATGGGGATATCATCATGACAAATGAAACGGTAAACCATGTTGCAGACTTATTCGAAGAATTTGGATCAAATATTTGGTTTGAACGTGAAGCCAAAGATTTATTACCAGAGGGCTTTACACACGTAGGTAGCCCTAATGGCGTATTTACTAAAGAGACAGACATTATGGATGTTTGGTTTGATTCTGGTTCATCTCATCGCGCTGTTTTAGAAGGTCGTCCTGAATTATCTTACCCAGCAGATTTATATTTAGAAGGTAGTGACCAATATCGTGGTTGGTTCAATTCATCTATCACAACTTCAGTTGCGACTAAAGGACAGTCACCGTATAACATGTTATTATCACATGGTTTTGTTATGGACGGTGAAGGTAAGAAAATGAGTAAGTCACTAGGTAATACGATAGTGCCTGATACAATTGTTAAACAAAAAGGTGCAGACATTGCGCGTCTATGGGTAAGTAGTGTGGATTACCTTTCAGATGTTCGTATTTCAGATGAAATTTTAAAACAAACTTCTGATGTATATCGTAAAATTAGAAATACATTAAGATTTATGTTGGGTAATGTGAGTGATTATAATCCTGCTGTGAATGCTGTAGCTGAAGCAGATTTATTAGAAGTTGATAAATATCTATTAAGTAGATTACGTGAATTTACAGCAAATACATTAGACAATTATGATAACTATGACTATTTAGATATCTATCAAGAAGTTCAAAACTTTATTAATGTAGAATTAAGTAATTTCTATTTAGACTACGGTAAGGATATCCTGTATATTGAAGAACGTGATTCGCATAAACGTCGCAGTATGCAAACTGTTTTATACCAAATTGTTGTAGATATGACGAAATTATTAGCACCAATTTTAGCGCATACAGCAGAAGAAGTATGGTCACACATCCCACATGTGGAAGAAGAAAGTGTTCACTTAACGCTTATGCCAGAGCGTGTGGAAATAGATCGTGAATTCGTAGATAGATGGAACACATTTATGAAATTACGTGACGATGTCAACCGTGCCCTAGAGGTTGCACGTAGTGAAAAAGTTATTGGTAAATCGCTAGAAGCTAGAGTTGTAATTGGTAGTAATGAAAACTTCGACGCAACGTCATTTTTACAACAATTCAACGACTTACATCAACTTTTTATTACTTCACAAGCAGAAGTTGTTGATAAAGTTGAAAGTGGCGTAGCATACCAATATGGTGATATTCACATTGAACATGCACACGGTGAAAAATGTGAGCGTTGTTGGAACTATAGTGAATCATTAGGTTCAGTAGGTGAACTAGATCACTTATGTCCACGTTGTCAAGAAGTCGTGAAGACGCTTGTCTAGTTAATTTGTTATAAAATATAGACTGACATGATAATACTTAAAGACCTATTTGTAATTTGCTAAAAGCAAATACAAATAGGTCTTTCTATTTTGTGAGATAGAGTAGATCAGTTGCTTGATAATTACTAAAAATTACATTTGTTTATTTAAAATTAGTATGGGTCTTTCTACATTCGGAGGTTTGATTACGTTGTGTTAACACGTAGTTATATTAATTATAATAAAATAAACACCAACAGATTATTATAATTGTATTATGTTAACGATAAATGTTGAACAAATGAAATGGTTTTTTATAATGATTTATAAAGCGTATAATAGGATAAATAGAAAGCAAGAAAGGTGTTATTTATGTTTCATAATAAAAACGACCATTTTATAAATGGAATTACTTTGAACGTTAAAGATATAGAAGAAATGAAACATTTTTATAGTAATATATTAGGGTTAAATATTGTAATGGAATCCGATTCAAACATACTATATCAGATTGGCGTGCAAAATCACTTTATCTCTTTAAATCAAATAGAGAGAGGTAGAGAGCCATTAAGCGCCGAAGCGGGCTTGTTTCATTTAGCCATTCAGTTATCATCACAGTCAGCGTTAGCAGATATACTTGTTCAATTAAGTGATTATAGTCTACCTGTGGATGGTGGAGAGAATCATTTAACGACGTCTTTATATGTTAATGATCCTGAAGGTAATGGATTGGAATTTTATGTTGTTGAAGCGCATAATGAAGATTGGGATAATGTTGAAGAACAAGTTACTTTAGATACACTACCGATTAATGTTCCAAAGTTATTGAAACACGTTTCAAATAATCAATGGCAAGGTATACCGAATGAAAGTCAAATTGGCTATTTAAATTTAAAAACAATTGCATGGCATAAAGTAAAACCATATTACAAAAATTTCTTTAACCTTGAAGTTGCACCTTTAGATACAGATGAAGCACTTTATATGTCATCTAAAGGTGATTATCAGCATCTAGTTGTGAATAATTGGCATTCATATATTAAAAGAATTGAAAACGATGTTACGTATGGTTTAGCTTGTGTTGATTGTTATTATCCAGATACTGCACATAAACGATTAACGGGTCCTGATGGAATACAATTTCGTTTTAACTATTACGAGGTAGAGTGATGCTATGAAGAGAAGGTTAACGATAATGTTAGTGAGTAGTATGATAATCACTGGAATGGCGACATTTGAAGGGATAACGAATAGAGATATGACTGAGCCTGATAATCATTTTTGGTCATTTAATCCTATGAAATATAACCCTTATACTAAAGGTCAATGCACAAATTATGTTTTTGACAAAATACGAGCACATGGCAAGCAAATCGGAGTGAGTTGGAATGATGCTAAGTATTGGTCCTCCCATGCTCAAAAAGATGGATATCGCGTAAATTCAATTCCTAAAGTAGGAAGTATCATGCAATCTAGTAAAGGAAAATATGGACACGTTGCATATATAGAGAAAAAGTATAAAGATGGTTCCATAGGAGTCAGCGAGATGAATTATCATAAACCCTATGAAATTACAGAAAGAACCATTTTTCGAAATGAAATCAAAGATTATAAATATATTCATCCTAAAAACAATTCACACATATAAAAGTGAAATGTGATGATATTGAGTGTATGGTTAAAAAAGGTCATATCTAACAGTTATATTATCTTTGAAAATATAAAATGAGTTTTAGTGTGCCCGTATGTTTGAAGTGAATCAATAAAAGATTCTACTTCTTGCATATGCTTAAAACGTACTTTAAACATAAAACAACTATCACCCGAAACTCTATAACAACATTCTACATTGTTTTGTTGAGCGATAAAGGATTTAAAATCTTGGTATAAGTTATTTTTTATAGTTATTTCAATAATAACATCTATAGCGTATCCCAAAATAGTATAGTCTACGTCAATAGTATAGCGTTTGATAATTCCAATATCTTTCAATTTATTTATTCTATCTCTAACAGAAGGTGTAGAAAGATTTACATTTTTACCAATACTTTCTAATGATATTTTACTATTTTCTTTTAATTGTTGGATGATTTTTCTGTTTGTTAAGTCCATAGATAAAAACTCCTTTATTTTAATAAGTATAATATTAAAACACCTCATATAACTCATTCAATTCTCCCTATATATACAATAAAATAATTATAGATAAGGAGAGTGAATTATGACTATTATACAGCCGTCTTTACACGGAGAAACATCATTTCAAAGATTACTAGGTTATAATGAAGCGGTAATGAAAAACTGGCGTGATTTGAGCGACATATTAGAATGTGATGGTGCACTATCGGGTGAGTTAAAAGAAGAGATAAGACGTATGTTAGCACAACAAAATGGATGCTTGTATTGTAAGGCTAAAGGGAAACCTAAAGGTCATCTCAAAGATAATAAATCAGCAGTTTGCTTAGGCTTTACGGATGTGTTTTTAAAATTAAACACGGATATTCCAGAGTATATCATAAATATATTACAAGATAATTTAACTAATAGCGAAATAAGTGAACTGATTGCCTTTATTACATTTACTACCAGTCAACAATATTTTGGTGCCTTAATGAAGCTATCACCAAATGACGAAAAAATATAAATATAGTTATTAAAAATGCTTTGTTTTGATATCAATAGTTGAGTTTGAGAAACATGGAATGGAAGATTTACACTTTATTATCGAGTAAATATAATTATAAAGTGTAAAGTATTAAAGGATTTTGATAAGAACAGGTTTATTTTAGCTATAATTTTACTGTTATTTAAACTGTAACTTTTTTTATAAGTTTGATTAGGATATAATGAGAGTTGTTGTAAAACGACTGAGAGTATAATAGGAGGTACAGACATGAAACGTCAGTACTACATTGGTATTTCTTTATTCATAACAATCGTTATATTAATATTAGATCAAATTACAAAATTTATTGTTGCTAGTTCAATGAAAGTTGGAGACTCATACGAAGTTATACCCAACTTTTTAAATATTACTTCTCACAGAAATAATGGTGCAGCTTGGGGTATTTTAAGTGGTAAAATGGGCTTCTTCTATATCATTACCATCATTATACTTGTGGTACTTATTGTTTTTTATATTAAAGAGGCAAAACAACATTTACTAATGCAAATTGCTATTAGTTTGTTATTTGCAGGTGCTTTAGGAAACTTTATTGATCGTGTATTACATGGTGAAGTTGTAGATTTTGTGGATACATATATATTTGGATACAATTTCCCAATATTCAATGTAGCAGACGCCAGTTTGACGATAGGTGTTTTGTTGATTATTATCGCTTTGTTAACAGATATGAAGAAAGTAGAATAGGAGAGATTTTGCATGGAAACACATGAGTTTAAAATAGAAAATCCAGAAGAAACAGGGCAGCGCATCGACAAATTACTACCAGAATACAATTCAGATTGGTCACGTACGCAAATTCAAGACTTAATCAAAGAGTCACTTGTGAAAGTGAATGATAAATTGATTAAATCAAATTATAAAACTAAGCTTAATGACCATATTGTTGTAACGGAAAAAGAAATTGTTGAAGCTGATATTAACCCTGAGAATTTAAATTTAGATATATACTATGAAGATGATGATGTTGCAATCGTGTATAAGCCTAAAGGTATGGTAGTTCATCCTTCTGCAGGTCATTACACTGGCACACTTGTTAATGGTTTAATGTATCAAATGAAGGATTTATCAGGTATCAATGGAGAAATTCGTCCGGGTATCGTACACAGAATTGATAAAGATACATCTGGCTTGTTGATGGTCGCTAAAAACGATATCGCGCATCGCAGTTTGGTTGACCAATTGGTGAATAAAACAGTAACGCGTAAATATGTGGCACTTGTTCACGGCAATATCCCACATGATTATGGGACAGTTGATGCGCCAATTGGAAGAAATAAAATTGATAGACAATCGATGGATGTTGTCGATGACGGTAAAGATGCGATTACACACTTTAATGTCCTAGAACATTTTAATAAATATACATTGATAGAATGTCAATTAGAGACTGGTCGTACACACCAAATACGTGTGCATATGAAATATATTGGTTATCCTTTAGTAGGTGATCCAAAGTATGGTCCGAAAAAAACATTGGATATAGGTGGTCAAGCGTTACATGCAGAAGTGATTGGTTTCGAACATCCAGTAACGCATGAATATATTGAGAAATCATCTGCATTACCTGACGATTTTGAACAGTTACTGTCAGATATACGTAGAAGTGATAGCTAAAAATTAGCAATACAAATCACAAGTATTCATGCTAAATGTTATGCTTCGTAAGATACTTTGGCTTGGATATCAATAGCTTATTTAATTTGAAAATGACGGTGTCTGCTTTACTTCAGTAGATACCGTCATTTTCTTTTGAATATATTAGGCGATATTTAATATGATCTCTTACATCATTGAATGTATACGCAAGATAAAGGTGAAGACAAGTACATTAAAGAATACTATATAAATATAGCTTTAATTATGGAAGCAGCAGTTGTTCCCTAAATACACTTGCAAGTTTAGTCTATTCGTGATAATATTATGACAGTTTAATAAAGCGAACGTACGTCTTTAAATGAAAGTCCAGAGAGGCTTCGAAGACATGACTTTAATTAAGGTATACAAACATATGATTTGTGAAAACAAATTAATACTACTGTAGCTATAACATTTAGCACAGTGGGAGACATAAATATAACCATATTTATGTAAGAGAAATCATCTAAGTAAAGCAAGATATGTCTCTTAATTGTTTGTGATATCCTTATAAGTAAACCTCATGTCTGAATAAAGGCATGGGGTTTTCTTTATATCCTAAACATTATTGCATTAATAAGTTGTTGATTAAACAAATTAAGGGAGGTGCCTAAAATGTCAGAACGCGTTATTATGGATGAAGCGGCTATACAGAGAACGGTGACACGTATTGCACACGAAATTTTAGAATATAATAAAGGTACTGATAATTTAATATTGTTAGGCATTAAGACGCGTGGGGCTTTTTTAGCAAGACGTCTCCAGCAAAAGATTGAAAGTATCGAAGAAAAAGTAGTGCCTACGGGGACAATCGATATTACCCAGTTTAGAGATGATTTAGAACAAACATCGAATCACAGCAATGAAAAAACATATGAGATAGATGTAAATATCACAAATCAAGTCGTCATAATTATTGATGATGTTTTATATACAGGAAGAACGGTCAGAGCATCATTAGATGCAGTACTTCAATATGCTAGACCTAAAAAAATAGGCTTAGCAACATTAGTTGATCGAGGCCACAGGGAATTACCAATACGTGCAGACTTTGTAGGAAAGAATATTCCGACTGCAAGGGAAGAAGCTGTTTCGGTATTTCTTGATGAAATCGATTCAAGAAATGCAGTAGTAATTGAATAGCACCTTTTAATTCAGTACGAGAGACTGAGAAAGGGAAGAGGTTTGGAATCATGTGACTAATGACTGCGCACATACCTAGATAGGTTTGTAGTTAATAATCAGTGATGGTATAACAGTTATAATAAACCTCTTCATATTATCTTAATTTATTGAACCATGGTTGAGTCATGTAATGGATGAATCAATCTAAAGTTTAAAAATAAGATAGTGTACACTTTTTGAGTCTCTTTACATGAATACAATGTAAAGAGATTTTTTTTATGAAGGGAAGCGTAAAACATGGAAAATGAAACAATGTTCGAACGGACAGTCAAACCAGTATTAGATGTGCAAGATAGACCTAAATTTGGCCAATGGGCGTTTTTAAGTACGCAACACTTATTTGCTATGTTTGGTTCTACAGTACTGGTACCATTTTTAACAGGATTGCCGATATCATCTGCATTACTAGCATCAGGTATAGGAACATTGTTATATATATTAATTACAAAAGCTAAAATACCAGCTTACTTAGGTTCGAGTTTCGCGTTTATTACACCCATTATTACTGGCTTAAATTCTCACAGTTTGGGTGACATGCTAATGGCACTTTTTATGAGTGGTGTCATGTATGTACTCATTGGACTAGCTATAAGAATCAGTGGAACGAACTGGTTGATGCAGCTTTTACCTCCTGTAGTTGTAGGTCCAGTAATTATGGTTATTGGTTTGAGTTTAGCGCCAACAGCTGTAAACATGGCAATGTTTGAAAATGCTTCAGATATGAAAGGATATAATTTGAGTTATCTAGCTGTAGCTATGATTACTTTACTTGTCACAATAGCTGTACAAGGATTCTTTAAAGGATTCTTATCTTTAATACCAGTATTAATCGGTATTGTAACGGGCTATGTCTTGTCAATGTTCATGGGTTTGGTCAACTTTGCACCGATTATAAAAGCAAAATGGTTACAACTGCCGGAAGTGTATATTCCTTTTAAAGATTATACACCCTCGTTTCACTTAGGATTGATTCTTGTATTGATACCTATTGTATTTGTTACTGTGAGTGAGCATATTGGCCATCAAATGGTCATAAATAAAATTGTAGGAAGAAATTTTTTTAAGGATCCTGGATTAGATAAATCTATTATAGGTGATGGTGTTTCTACTATGTTTGCAAGTATTATTGGTGGGCCGCCAAGCACGACATATGGTGAAAATATTGGTGTCTTAGCAATCACAAAAATTTATAGTGTTTATGTTATCGGTGGTGCTGCGGTGATTGCAATTATCTTAGGATTTGTAGGGAAATTCACAGCACTTGTATCATCAATACCTACACCTGTAATGGGCGGGGTATCCATATTACTTTTTGGTATCATTGCGACAAGTGGTTTGAGAATGCTTGTTGAGAGCGAAGTGGATTTTGCTAGTAATCGTAACTTAGTTATTGCATCAGTCATACTTGTAATTGGTATCGGGAACTTGGTTTTCAACTTAAATGGTGTAGGTGTCAAACTCGAAATAGAAGGCATGGCACTTGCAGCGTTAGCAGGAATTATATTAAATCTTATATTACCGAAAGAAGCAGTAGCGACTAAATAAGTGAACATTGTATTATGAGGAGGCTGAACATGGATAATTTACTTTCAATGGAACATCTATCTACAAATGAAATTTATGAGTTAATTCAACGCGCAAGCGCTATAAAAAAAGGTGATCTAAAGCCTCAACGTTATGAAGATAAATTTGTAGCAAATTTATTTTTTGAAAATTCTACTCGCACTAAAAGTAGTTTCTTAGTAGCCGAACAAAAATTAGGACTAAAATTAATTGATTTTGAGACTAATACATCTTCAGTTCAAAAAGGTGAGTCATTATATGACACATGCAAAACTTTAGAGCAAGTTGGTGCAGATGTTCTCGTGATTAGACATTCACAGACTACATATTACGAAGAATTAAAATCACTTAACATCCCAATTATTAATGGAGGAGATGGCAGTGGCCAACATCCTACCCAAAGTTTATTAGACATTATGACAATATATGAAGAATATCAGTCATTTGAAGGACTCAATATCTTGATTTGTGGAGATATTAAAAATTCTCGCGTTGCTAGAAGTAACTTTCAGAGTTTATCTGCACTTGGCGCAAACGTGATGTTTTCAAGTCCTGAAGCGTGGAAGGATTGTTCACTTGATGCACCTTATGTTGACATTGATACAGTTATAGATCATGTAGATATTGTTATGTTATTGAGAGTACAACATGAAAGACATGATAATGGAGAGAACACAAGCTTTGAAGCAAATAACTATCATGAACAATTTGGGTTAACACAAGCAAGGTATGACAAATTACACAATCAAGCAATCGTAATGCATCCAGCTCCAGTAAATAGAGGTGTAGAGATAGATCACTCACTTGTAGAAGCATCAAAATCTCGCATTTTCAAACAAATGGAAAATGGAATGTACTTACGAATGGCTGTTATAGATTATATATTACAAACAAAAGGGGCAGAAACTAATGAAGTTATTAAATAATGCTAAGATTTTACAAAATGGTGAATTTAAAGAGGTTTCAATTTTAATCGAAGGTCAACACATAAAAAAAATCGCGCCACAAATTGAAGTTGATGCAGAGATAGAAGTTATAGATGTTAAAGGTCAATTTGTAGCGCCAGGTTTAGTCGACGTGCACGTACATTTACGTGAACCGGGTGGGGAACACAAAGAAACGATAGAAACAGGTACTAAAGCAGCTGCTAGAGGTGGTTTTACGACGGTATGTCCAATGCCTAATACGCGTCCAGTACCTGATTCAGAAGAGAATTTAAAACATTTAAATCAATTAATAGAAGAAAATGCACAAGTAAGAGTTTTACCATATGCGTCCATTACAGTAAGACAAGCCGGTCAAACACATGTAGATTTCGAAGCACTTGCACAAAATGGCGCATTTGCCTTTACTGATGATGGTGTAGGGGTTCAACAAGCTAATATGATGTATGAAGCAATGCAAGCGGCAGCAAAAGTTAATAAAGCTGTTGTAGCGCACTGTGAAGACAATAGCTTAATTTATGGTGGAGCTATGCATGAAGGGCAACGCAGTAAAGCATTGGGCATACCTGGTATTCCTAATATTTGTGAAGCAGTTCAAATCGCGCGTGATGTACTTTTAGCTGAAGCGGCAGGTGCACATTATCATGTGTGCCATGTGTCGACGAAAGAAAGTGTCAGAGCCATTCGTGATGCTAAGAAAGCGGGTATTAAAGTCACTGCAGAAGTAACCCCACACCATCTGTTATTAACAGAAGATGATGTACCAGGTGATGATGCAATATACAAAATGAATCCCCCGTTAAGAAGCAAAGAAGATAGAGATGCATTATTAGAAGGTTTATTAGATGGCACAATTGATTGTATCGCAACGGATCATGCACCACATGCTGCTGAAGAAAAAGCGCAATCTATGACGAAGGCGCCATTTGGCATTGTTGGTAGTGAAACAGCATTCCCATTATTATATACACACTTCGTTAAAAATGGAGATTGGTCATTACAACAACTTGTTGATTATTTAACAATTAAACCAGCGCAAACGTTTGATTTACCTTATGGTAGGTTAGAAGAAGGTGGTTTAGCAGATTTAACAGTTATCAATCTAGATGAAGAAAGTGAAATCAAGGCAGAAGACTTTGCATCGAAAGGTAATAATACACCATTTATTGGATGCAAAGTTTATGGAACTCCAGTATTAACATTAGTTGAAGGTGAAGTTAAATTTAAGGAGGAAAAATAATGTTGCAGAAACGCTATCTAGTATTAGAAGACGGAACATATTATGAAGGTTACCCATTGGGTTCAGATAAATTGACAGTGGGAGAAATTGTATTTAATACGGCAATGACAGGTTATCAAGAGACGATATCTGATCCATCATACACTGGTCAAATTATCACATTTACCTATCCATTGATTGGGAATTATGGTATTAATAGAGACGATTTTGAGTCACTTGTACCTACATTGAATGGTGTAGTTGTAAAAGAAGCGAGTGCACATCCTAGTAATTTCAGACAACAAAAAACATTGCATGAAGTATTAGTAGAATATGATGTTCCGGGTATTTCTGGCGTTGATACACGAAGTATCACGCGTAAAATCAGAAATTTTGGCGTTTTAAAAGCAGCATTTACAGATGATAAAGCAAGTATTACTCAAATCGTTGAGCAATTAAAATCTACAGAATTACCACGTAATGAAGTGACAACGGTATCGACGAAATCACCATATGTATCTTCCGGTTACGATTTGAGTGTTGTGTTAGTGGACTTTGGTAAAAAACAAAATATTGTTAGAGAGTTGAATACACGTGGTTGTAATGTGACGGTTGTACCATATGATACTTCTGCAGAAGCTATTATAAGAATGTCTCCAGATGGCGTCATGTTGTCAAATGGTCCTGGGGATCCCGAAGAAGTTCAAGTTGCTGTGGAAATGATTAAAGGCATCTTAGGACACATTCCATTCTTTGGTATTTGCTTAGGTCATCAATTATTTGCATTATCGCAAGGTGCTACCTCATTTAAAATGAAATTTGGACACAGAGGGGCCAACCACCCAGTTAAAGATTTGAAAACTGGAAAAATAGCACTTACGAGTCAGAATCATGGTTATGCAATAAATAAAGATTCGTTAATTGATACAGAACTAGAAGTGACACATATAGCTATTAATGATGGTACGGTCGAAGGTTTAAGACATAAAACATTACCAGCATTTTCAGTTCAATATCATCCTGAAGCATGTCCAGGACCTTCAGATTCCAATTATTTATTTGATGAATTTATTAAAATGATGAATGACCATAAAGCAAAGGAGCGTATCACAAATGCCTAAACGTAATGATATCAAAACAATTCTAGTTATTGGATCAGGACCTATTATTATTGGTCAAGCAGCAGAATTTGATTATGCAGGTACACAAGCTTGTCTCGCATTAAAAGAAGAAGGTTATCGCGTTATATTAGTGAACTCAAATCCGGCTACAATTATGACGGATACTGAAATTGCAGATAAAGTATATATTGAACCTTTAACACATGATTTTATTGCTCGAATTATACGTAAAGAGCAACCAGATGCACTTTTACCTACATTAGGTGGTCAAACAGGTTTGAATATGGCAATTCAGTTACATGATAGTGGTGTACTTGAAGCAAATAATGTGCAACTTTTAGGTACGAAGTTAGAATCTATTCAACAAGCTGAAGATAGAGAGTTATTCAGAACACTAATGAATGATTTAGAAGTAGCTGTACCAGAGAGTGATATTGTTAACACTGTTGAACAGGCATTTAAATTTAAAGAGCAAGTGGGATACCCACTTATCGTTAGACCAGCATTTACAATGGGAGGTACTGGCGGAGGTATCTGTCATAATGATAAAGAGTTAAAAGAGATTGTTTCTAATGGTTTACACTATAGTCCAGCAACGCAATGTTTAATTGAAAAATCAATTGCAGGTTTTAAAGAAATAGAATACGAAGTAATGAGAGATAAAAATGATAATGCAATTGTAGTATGTAATATGGAAAACATTGATCCTGTAGGTATCCACACAGGTGACTCAATTGTTGTAGCACCTAGCCAGACATTATCAGATGTGGAATATCAAATGTTACGTGATGTATCATTAAAAGTCATTCGTGCATTGGGCATAGAAGGTGGCTGTAACGTTCAATTAGCATTAGATCCTTATTCTATGGATTATTACATTATTGAAGTGAATCCTCGTGTTTCTCGCTCATCAGCATTGGCGTCTAAAGCTACGGGATATCCAATTGCTAAATTAGCAGCTAAAATTGCAGTAGGTTTAACGCTAGATGAAATGTTAAATCCAATTACAGGCACTTCTTATGCGGCATTTGAACCTGCGTTAGATTATGTCATCTCTAAAATTCCACGTTTTCCATTTGATAAATTTGGCAAAGGTGAACGTGTTTTAGGGACTCAAATGAAAGCTACTGGAGAAGTTATGGCAATAGGTAGAACATATGAAGAATCATTGCTAAAAGCAATACGTTCATTAGAGTATGGTGTACATCATCTTGGATTGCCTAACGGAGAAACATTTGATTTAGACTATATTAAAGCGCGCATTAATGATCAAGATGATGAACGTTTATTCTTTATAGGTGAAGCGATTCGTCGAGGTACTACCCTTGAAGAAATTCATGAAATGACAAAAATTGATTACTTTTTCTTAAATAAATTCCAACATATCATCAATATTGAACATAATTTAAAAGCGAATAAAGGAGATATAGATTATCTTAAATTTGCAAAAGATTATGGCTTTAGTGATCGTGTAATTGCGCATCGCTTTGATATGTCGGAAGAAGAAGTGTATGCATTAAGACAAGAACATGGGATTACACCGGTGTATAAAATGGTAGATACTTGTGCAGCAGAATTTGAATCTGCAACACCTTACTATTATGGTACATATGAACAAGAGAATGAATCCATCGTCACAGACAAAGAGAAGATATTAGTGCTTGGGTCTGGACCAATTCGCATCGGACAGGGTGTAGAGTTTGACTATGCAACTGTTCATGCAGTGTGGGCGATTCAACAAGCGGGTTATGAAGCAATTATTGTGAATAACAATCCTGAAACAGTATCAACTGATTTCTCAATTTCGGATAAGCTATATTTTGAGCCGCTTACTGAAGAAGATGTTATGAATATTATTGATTTAGAGCAACCTAAAGGTGTAGTTGTACAGTTTGGTGGACAAACTGCAATTAATTTAGCTGATAAACTCGAAAAACATGATGTGAAAATTTTAGGTACTTCATTAGAAGACTTAAATCGTGCTGAAGACCGTAAAGAGTTTGAGGCATTATTACACACAATTGATGTACCACAACCTAATGGGAAAACAGCAACATCGCCTGAAGAAGCGCTTGAAAATGCCAGAAATATTGGATACCCAGTAGTTGTAAGACCTTCATACGTTTTGGGTGGTCGTGCGATGGAAATCGTTAATAGTGATGCAGAATTAGAAAACTATATGAACGAAGCAGTAAAAGCAAGCCCTGATCATCCAGTACTGATAGATAGATATTTAACTGGGAAAGAAATCGAAGTAGATGCAATCTCTGATGGTGAAACAGTCATTATTCCAGGCATCATGGAGCATATTGAAAGAGCCGGTGTGCATTCAGGTGACTCTATTGCAGTATATCCACCCCAAACATTAACGCAAGCAGAGATGGAGACACTCGAAGATTTTACGATTCGATTAGCAAAAGGATTAAATATCGTAGGGTTAATCAATATCCAATTTGTAATTGCGCATGACGGCGTTTATGTACTTGAAGTGAACCCACGCTCAAGTCGTACCGTTCCATTTTTAAGTAAGATAACAAATATTCAAATGGCTCAACTAGCAATGCGAGCGATTATAGGTGAAAAACTACTTGATTTAGGATATAAAGCTGGTATTCAACCATATACTGAAGGCGTCTTTGTTAAAGCTCCAGTCTTTAGCTTTAATAAATTAAAAAATGTTGATATTACGCTTGGACCTGAAATGAAATCTACAGGTGAAGTCATGGGTAAAGATTTAACTTTAGAAAAAGCATTATTCAAAGGTCTTACTGCAAGTGGTATGGAAGTTAAAGACCACGGTACAGTATTAATGACAGTAAGTGATAAAGATAAAGATGAGGTTGTTAATATTGCGAGCCGTTTAAATGAAGTAGGCTACAAAATACTTGCAACTGAAGGTACTGCAAATAAATTAGCAGAACAGAATATTCCAGCTGAAGTCGTTGGTAAAATCGGTTACGAAGATGATTTACTTACACGTATACAAAATGGAGAAGTACAAATAGTAATTAATACAATGACTAAAGGTAAAGAATTTGAACGTGATGGTTTCCAAATCAGACGTTCCTCAGTTGAAAATGGCGTGCCTTGCCTGACATCTTTAGATACAGCTAATGCGTTAACAAATGTCATCGAAAGTATGACATTTACAATGAAAAATATGTAAAATCAAACAATTAAGACAAAGTGATAGTGTTTGATGAACTATTATTTTGTCTTAATTCAAATATTGAAAGTTATTAAATATGAGGTGTAGCATAAATTATGAATACTTTACCCATTATTGCCTTAGACTTTGATTCTTCTGAAGCAGTACATACGTTTTTAGACCAATTCGATGAGCCATTGTTTGTGAAAATAGGGATGGAACTCTTTTACCAAACTGGACCTGATTTAATTGCCTCTATTAAGGCGCGTGGTCACGATATATTCTTGGATTTGAAATTACACGATATTCCTAATACCGTTGGTAAAGCGATGGAAGGATTAAGCAAATTAAATGTTGATTTAGTAAATGTTCATGCAGCAGGTGGAACAGATATGATGAAACGTGCAGTTGAAGGCATTCGTAAATATAATGACAACATTCAAATTATTGCAGTTACTCAGCTCACTTCGACCACTGAAGAAGTGTTACACAATGAACAAAATATTCAAAGTTCAATTGAAGCAGCTGTGTTAAATTACGCACAATTAGCTAAGCAATCTGGATTAGATGGTGTCGTTTGTTCACCTTTAGAAACTTCATTACTCACGAATGCATTAGGTTCTGAATTTTTAAAAGTTACTCCAGGTATCAGACCAGAAGGTACAAGCGCTGATGATCAAAAAAGAATAACAACGCCACACCAAGCAAAAGCATTAGGGTCAACACATATCGTTGTTGGGCGTCCCATCACTAAGAGCGACAATCCAGTAGAAAGTTATCATAAAATTAAAGAAAGTTGGTTAAGTTAATATGGCAAAAAATATAGCAAAAGCATTATTAGACATTGAAGCAGTGTCTCTTTCACCTAATGAGCCGTTTACATGGAGTTCTGGTATTAAATCACCGATATATTGTGATAATCGAATTACATTAGGTTATCCATCCATTCGTCGTGAAATTAGAGACGGTCTTGCAGAATTAATTAAGACTAATTTTGGGGATGTTGAAGTATTGTCAGGTACTGCAACAGCGGGCATTCCACACGCTGCATATGTTTCTGAGTCATTAGATTTACCGATGAATTACGTGCGTTCTTCAAGTAAAAGTCATGGCAAACAAAATCAAATTGAAGGTGCACAGAGTAAAGGTAAAAAAGTAGTTGTAATTGAAGATTTAATTTCGACAGGCGGTTCTTCTATCACTGCTGTAGATGCCTTGAAAGAAGCTGGTGCAGATGTATTAGGTGTTGTAGCTATTTTTACTTATGGCCTTAAAAAAGCGGACGAGCAATTCACAGCAGCTAATCTTCCTTTCTATACTTTGAGTAATTATAATGAGCTAATTACTGTCGCAAAAGAAAATGGAGAAATTTCTGATAACGATATGACTACATTAGTTGATTGGAGAGATAACTTGTCATAATATAGAGTTGGAGGGGATATTATGACAAAGAACCCGGATGAAGCATATGACCATTTTGCGCATTTAAATAAATTTTTAAAAAAAGAAGACGACTATAGAGCACAAAAAACATACAATGAAGGTAATGAATTATTATCAAAATCAGCAGATAAAAATATTTATAAGAAATCAAAGTCTACTATTAAGCAAAAGGGGCATATTTGATTTTAAACCGCTAGTTATCACTGATGAATGAAAATAAAAAGGATAGTGAAAATGTATCAAGACATTTTCACTATCCTTTTTGTATATTCATCAGAAAAGTTGCGTAATGACCGCTTCGTGTATGCATAACTATATATACTACAAAGTTGAATGATAGATCAACGAATCATAATTTTTATAATAATATAACCAATGAGTAAGACGAGTGCAGCAATAAGTAATGGAATAATATAAAAAGACATAATTAATTAACCTCCCGATGTATTTATATACATTTTAACTGTAAATGTAATAAAGTGAAAGAAATTAAGAATAAACATAACAATCACAGGTTCGATTGAACATGATAAAAATAGGTGAGTTAGCATTTTTGAAATGCAATAGCAATCAAACAGACAGAAAAATGATATATTTAAAATATTTAAAATCGTCCATCCGTGTCTATTAATTTATTTTGTGAAAATTTTTTAAGAAACAACTTAAAACATTACATTTGTTTATTTTTATCTAAATAATATAAAAAGATAGGGTTATTTATACATAGGATTTATGACATATTTAGTTTATAATTTTAGAAATAATATGTAATTACTTTTCAAAGGCATAGGGGGCAGGGTTGAAAATGATACAACAATTATTTCGTAACCATACAAAAAATATTATCGTTTGTTTAATTGGATCATTCATTAGCGCGATTGCAGTTAACTGCTTTATCCTTGGATCTAATCTCGGTGATGGGGGCACAGTAGGTATATCTCTAGCTTTAAAATATGCCTTTGGTTTTTCACCTGCGTTAACATCATTAATTATTAATACTATTGTAATCATTGTAGGTTGGAAATTTTTAAGCAGAAGAACAGCGATTTATACATTCATATCTAATACTGCGATATCTATATTTTTAGATTTAACAGAAGGATGGAATACAGGTGTAGATAACTTTGTTGTTAATGCTACCTTTGGAGGTGTATTAGTAGGCATAGGGATTGGCTTAGTCATCGCATCCGGTGGAGTTATTGGGGGAACATCGGTAGTTGCGAAGATGTTAAATAAGTATTTCGATATAAAAACCTCTCAAGCTATATTTGTATTGGATGGACTGGTTGTACTCTCGTTTATTTTCGTACTTCCATTAACTAATGTATTATTTACAATCATTATGTTGTTTATCACGGAACGGGCAACTTCATTTATTATTGAAGGCTTTAATCCCAAAAAGGCAGTCACTATTATTTCTAGTCATAATGAAACAATAAGCGATAAAATTAATAGTTTTACTGGAAGGGGATCCACACTCCTAAATGGTAAAGGGGGTTATGGTAAAAATGAAACCAGTATGCTTTATGTTGTAGTACCACAATCACAAGTTACAAGAGTGAAAAAATTAGTGAATGAAGAGGATGAAAATGCATTTTTAGTAATACATGATGTACGTGATGTGTTAGGTAACGGATTTATGAATTTATCATAAATATGAGTTTGTCACGTAATCATAGTGTGGAATATATAATAATCACGTGTCAGTTATATATAGTTATTCGATTTTTAAGTAATGATGATTTATCCTAGTAAGTAAGACCAATAAGGAGGATTTATTAATGGCAATACCTAAAATAACTACATTCTTGATGTTCAATGGAGAAGCGGAAGAAGCGATTAATTTATATGTAAATACATTTGAAGATGCAGAAATTTTAACATTAGTAAAATATAGTGAAAGTGATGATGCACCTACAGGCGCTGTTCAACATGCAATATTTAGACTTAAAGATCAAATATTTATGGCCATAGATAACGTAAATGGTGTGGATATTGATATGAACCCTGCAATGTCCTTATATGTAACGGTTGATAGCCCGTTAGAAATGGAACGCTTATTTAGTAAACTGAAAAGTGGTGGTGCAATATTAATGCCGAAAACAGAAATGCCACCGTTTAGAGAATTTGCATGGATTCAAGATAAGTTCGGAGTAAACTTCCAATTAGCGCTACCTAATCAATAATGTTAATTTAAAATAAAAAAGCTAGGATGTATAGCGTTTTGTTGATAATACTTAAACGCTATAGTCCTAGCTTTTTTAATTATGAATGGATTAAAAAGTTATTTAACTTTTAATTTTTGAATATGATCGTAATCTGGCGTAGCAAAAAGTGTTTTTTGATTATCGTAAGTTACAAAACCAGGTTTTGATCCTGAAGGTTTATGAACGTGTTTGATTTCAGTGTAATCTACAGGGATTTGGCCTGAATTGCCAGCCTTGGAAAAGTAGCCAGATAACATCGCAGCCTCTTTAATGGTTGTTTCGCTTGGATCATCATTTAGTATTACAACGTGTGACCCTGGAATATCTTTAGTGTGGAACCAAAGATGATTTTTTGAGGCTTTCTTATTTGTTAAATAATCATTTTGTTTATTGTTTTTACCTACGAGTATTGTGTCCCCGTCTGTTGATACATACTCTTGTAGTTGTATGGTTTGTTTCTTTTTCTTTTTACTTTGTTTGCGTTGTTTCATATAGCCTTGTTCTGCCAATTCATCACGAATATCATCTATATCGTCTACAGAAATATGTGCAAGTTGTTGGTCGATACTTTCAAAATAAGCAATATTTTCTTTAGTCAAATCAATTTGATGATGTAGTTCATGGGCTCTCGTTTTTAACTTGTTGTATTGCTTATAGTAGAGTTGAGCATTAACTGCAGGAGATTTCGTTGTTTTCAGAGGAATAGTTACTTCTTCACCGGTATAATAGTTAAGTGCAGTTACTTCTTTGTCGCCCTGTTTAATACGATAGATGTTGGCTGTGATTAATTCTCCATATAACTGCTGCAGTTCTTTATCTTTAGTGCCTTCTTGCTCATCCAACAGTTTACTTAGTTTATTTTGATACTTATGAAGTTGTTGTTGTACAAATTTCACTAAATCATTGGCGCGTTGTTTGACACGTTCTCTTTCGCCACGTGCATCATAATAGCGGTCAAGTAAATCATGAAGAGAGTCATATAGAACAACGTCATCATAAAATTGATTTAATTGCATGAAATAAAAGTCTTCTTTACCTGTTTCGTGGTTTTTATGGAAGATTGGTGTAGCCGCTTCATTTGTTTCAGCCATCACTGTATCAAAAGCTTCTGGTAGCGTTTGAGCTGTCATAAATTGTTTGCGACTTACAATTTCATTTGTAATTAATGGACTGAAACCTTCAAATTGATCGAGTAATTGTCGTGCTATTTTTCCACTGTTAAAATCAATATATTTTAAAGCCTCGTCACCAGTGATATCATAGGGATTCACTTTGTTTTGTAACGGGGGTGTTTCATATTCAAACCCCGGCATAACCGTACGATATTGATTCGTATTAGGCGTTAAATGTTTAAATCCTTCAATAATTTTACGATTTTCATCAACGAGTACCAAATTACTATGTTTACCCATAATTTCTAAAATCATAGTACGATGTATTGTATCGCCAATTTCATCTTTGCTTTCAACATCTATCTCTACACGTCTATCATTACCAATTTGTCTAATTGCTTTTACAATACCACCTTCAAGATGCTTACGGAATACGCGAGCAAACATAGGGGGATCAAATGGGTTGTCATATTTTTTATTAGTGAGATGCATTCTAGTAAAACTAGGATGGATAGAAAGTAGAAGTTGATGATTTTTACGACTTTGACGAACAACGACAATCAGCGTGTCGTTTTCTGGTTGATTTATTTTGTGGATTCTACCGTCTACTAAAAATTGTAACGATTCCACCATTTTTCTTGTAAATAAACCATCGTATGCCATTACTATCAGCCACCTTATTTTTAGTCATTCATCATATTGTAACACGGCAAAAAGAATTGGTCATGGGCAAAGTTTGTACTAAGTATGCTATACAATCAAATGGTGATTGTGGTATCATGTGTTAATAATAGAAGTATAGCTTAGAGAGGTCGTAAGTCATGGATAATGAGAAAGGTTTGTTGATTGTACTATCTGGACCTTCTGGTGTAGGGAAAGGTACAGTTAGAAAGAAAATATTTGATGACCCATCCACATCTTATAAATATTCTATTTCAATGACAACACGTGATATGCGTGAGGGTGAAGTTGATGGCGTTGATTACTTTTTCAAAGCAAAGTCTGACTTTGAAGAATTAATTAAACAAGATCAATTCATAGAATATGCAGAGTATGTTGGCAATTATTATGGGACGCCTGTGCAGTATGTTAAAGACACTATGGATCAAGGTCATGATGTGTTTTTAGAGATTGAAGTCGAAGGTGCCAAACAAGTGCGTAAGAAGTTTCCAGATGCATTGTTTATATTTCTTGCTCCGCCAAGTTTAGACCATTTACGTGAACGATTAGTCGGTCGTGGTACAGAATCTGATGAAAAAATTCAAAGCCGTGTGCACGAAGCGCGTAAAGAAGTGGAAATGATGAACTTGTATGATTATGTTGTCGTTAATGATGAAGTTGATTTAGCCAAGCAACGTATTCAATCGATTGTAGATGCAGAGCATTTGAAAAGAGAACGCATTGAAGCAAAATATAGAAAAATGATATTGGAGGCAAAAAAATAATGTTATACCCACCATTAAACCAATTAACATCAAAGATTAACTCGAAATATTTAATTGCAACTACTGCTGCAAAACGTGCACGTGAAATAGATGAAAATCCAGAAACTGCATTGTTAAATAAATACAACTCAAAAAAACCCGTAGGTAAAGCTTTAGAAGAAATTGCTGACGGTGAAATTTATCCAGACGGTACAATAAAACTTTCTTAAGTAATTGAACGTTCACCTTGAAATACATTTATATAATTGAGATGGCATTAAATAAAGGTCTTTCAAGCGCACACCATGCAGAAGCAAGGTGTGCTTTTTTAATTTATCTATTAATTTGTGTATAATAATGAGTAATCACGCCAATAAACAACAGACAACTTAATGTTTGTTGTTTTATAAGCTATCACTGAGTTATTACGTAATAACCAGTCACGTTTAAACTATCTGGAGGTAAATTATAATGAAACGAATCTTACTTGCTGTAACAGGCGGTATAGCTGCATATAAAGCCATCGATTTAACGAGTAAATTAACGCAAGCTGGATATGATGTGAGTGTTATGCTTACAGATCATGCACAAGAATTTGTAACCCCTTTAGCTTTTCAGGCGATAGGAAGAAATCCCGTATATACAAGTACATTTATTGAACAAAACCCTAAAGAAATACAACATGTTGCATTAGGGGACTGGGCAGATGCAATTGTAGTTGCGCCAGCGACTGCCAATACAATTGCTAAATTAGCACATGGTATTGCTGATGACATGGTGACTTCAACATTAATAGCTACAGAAACGCCCAAATTTGTTGCACCAGCAATGAATGTGCATATGTACGAGAATAATAGAACGCAGCAAAACATGGCCACATTACGTTCAGATGGTTATTATTTTCTTGAACCAGGTGAAGGTTATTTAGCATGTGGATACGTTGCAAAAGGTCGTATGGAAGAGCCTTTGCAAATTGTAGAAAGATTAAATTTATTTTTCAAGGACATGCAACAGAATCAAACTACAAAAGAAAGTCGATTTGAAGGTGTGCATGCTTTAGTTACAGCTGGCCCAACTATCGAAGAGTTAGATCCAGTTAGATACTTGTCAAATCGTTCCTCTGGAAAAATGGGGTATGCTTTAGCTGAGTCTTTAGAGAAACGAGGAGCAATAGTAACTTTGGTTTCAGGTCCAACAAATATCGCGCCTCCAGAAAATGTAGATACGATTCAAGTTACTAGCGCAGAAGAAATGTTTAAAGTAGTTAAAAACCGTTTTGAAACACAGGATATCATATTCAAAGCTGCTGCAGTATCAGATTATGCCCCTGTAGAAACATTGGACCATAAATTGAAAAAACAAGATGGAACATTATCTGTTACGTTTAAACGTACACCTGATATTTTGAAGTATTTAGGTGAACACAAGACCAGTCAATTTTTAGTAGGCTTTGCTGCAGAGACACAAAACATCGAAACGTATGCGCAACAAAAATTAAAACATAAAAATGCAGATGTCATTATTGCTAATAATGTAGGTGATCGTACAATAGGGTTTAGTTCGGATGACAATGACTATACGATGTACTTTGAAAATGGTAATGAGACGCATTTAGGTAAAGCCAAGAAAGTCATTTTAGCGGAGCGTATACTAGACAGTTTAGAAAATAGGTGGCAATAAAATGATAGCAAAAGTAATTGTTGATATACCTTCTAAGAGTGTAGATTTCACCTTTGACTATATCATTCCTTCTAGATTGCAATCAATGATACAAGTAGGTATGCGTGTAGTGGTTCCTTTTGGCCATAGGACGATACAAGGTTATGTCATGGTGATTACAGAACAGCCAGATAATAGTATAGATATATCGAAATTAAAAGAAATCAAAGAAATTCAAGATATCAAGCCAGAGTTGACCCAAGAACTTATTGAATTAACAGATTGGTATAATAATTATTTTGTTACCAAACGTATTTCAATGTTGGAAGTTATGTTACCGAGTGCAATCAAAGCGAAGTATACAAAAGTTTTTTCTGTGGTAGATTCGGAAGCTGTTCCATTACAATTGCAACGAAGATTTAATGAAGAAGGTCATTATTTATATAAAACAGCACAACAAAATGACGATTTAGCCACCATAGCACCACTATTAAAAAATGGTGCAATTGAGGAAGTTACTATACTTTCTCAAAAGCTCAGTAAAAAGAAACAACGTGCGGTGAGAGTGATTGAAGACTTTGATTATGACGCCGTTTTAGGGTCGTTAGAAAAGTCACCTAAGCAATATGATTTATATGCCTATTTAGTTGATGAACGTCATCATACAGTAATGTTAAAACATATAGAAGAAATGGGATTCTCAAAATCAAGTGTAGATACATTAACACGTAAAGCTTATATAGAGAAATATGATGCGATCGTAGAACGCGACCCATTTGAAACACGAGTTTTTGAAAAAGATGAAAAGCAACTACTTACATCTGAACAACAACAAGCTTTTGATGCAATTTTAGAAACCATCAAAACGCATGAACAACGGACATTTCTATTACATGGTGTTACAGGTTCGGGAAAGACCGAAGTTTATTTACAAACAATCGAGGAAGTATTAAATCTAGATAGACAAGCGATGATGCTCGTACCGGAAATAGCACTTACGCCGCAAATGGTATTGAGATTTAAACGTCGATTTGGTGATGAGGTTGCAGTATTACATTCTGGTTTATCCAAAGGTGAGCGGTATGATGAATGGCAAAAGATAAGAGATGGTAAAGCACGCGTAAGCGTTGGCGCACGGTCAAGTGTATTTGCACCATTTAAAGATTTAGGAATGATTATTATTGATGAAGAACATGAATCTTCATATAAGCAAGAAGACTATCCAAGATATCACGCTAGAGATATTGCACAATGGCGTAGTCAGTATCACGATTGTCCGTTGATATTAGGAAGTGCGACGCCAAGTTTAGAGAGCTATGCAAGAGCAGATAAAGGTGTTTATGAATTATTATCTTTACCACATAGAGTGAATCAACAGGCGATGCCAGAAATAGAAATTGTCGACATGAGAGCCGAGTTGAGTGCAGGTAACCGGTCTATGTTTTCAGGACAATTACGAGAAGCAATTCAACAACGATTAGATCGCAAAGAACAAATTGTATTGTTTTTAAATCGTCGTGGTTATGCCTCGTTTATGTTGTGCCGTGATTGCGGACATGTGCCACAATGTCCAAACTGTGACATCTCATTGACGTACCATAAATCAACCGATCAATTAAAATGCCACTATTGTGGCCATCGGGAAACACCTCCTAATAAATGTCCAAGCTGTGAAAGTGAGCATATCAGACAAGTAGGTACTGGTACGCAACGTGTGGAAGAGCTTTTACAAGAGGCGTTTCAAGAAGCGCGTATTATCCGTATGGATGTAGATACAACATCTAGAAAAGGCGCACATGAAAAATTATTAGATGATTTTGGTGCTGGTAAAGGGGATATTTTATTAGGTACTCAAATGATTGCCAAAGGATTAGATTTTCCCAATATCACGCTTGTGGGTGTCTTGAATGCAGATACGATGTTAAATCTACCTGACTTTAGAGCAAGTGAGCGTACATATCAATTGCTAACACAAGTTGCAGGTCGTGCAGGACGTCATGAGAAAGAAGGAGAAGTCATTATACAAACCTATAATCCAGAACATTATGCAATTAAAGATGTTCAAGATAATGACTATACTGCTTTTTTTCAAAAAGAAATGAATTACAGAAAAATAGGTAAATATCCACCTTATTTCTTTATGATTAACTTTACCATTGCACATAAAGATATGAAAAAAGTTATGGAAGCTTCTAAACATATTCATAAAGTTTTGTTACAACATCTAACAGAGAAAGCACTAGTACTAGGGCCATCACCAGCAGCATTATCAAGAATAAATAACGAGTATCGCTTTCAAATCCTAGTTAAATATAAAAATGAACCTGCGTTACACGAGGCGTTGAAATATTTAGATGATTATTATCATGATTTGTACTTAAAAGATAAATTATCATTAAGAATAGATATTAACCCACAAATGATGATGTAAAAAAGTGCTTAAGTGGCTTGATTATAGTCGTCACAGTGACAATAGAGATTATTAACATGAACTACAGGACAGAAAAGGGCAGATGGTTTAATTGGGAATGTTTTCTAACTTCTTAATTAACTATTTGCCCTTTTTTATTATATGTGTGTATATCATAGTAGTTGTTTTCAAAAATTGTTTAACTAACATTGTTGGGGCTTTTTAATATATTTAAGGTTAAGTACTGTTACGGAAGTGATTATAAAACAAGTGACAAGAATGTAAGATGTAAAAGCGTTTTTTTCTGATAATATTATTTTAGTATCAAAGAAAAAATATTATTAAGGAGATTATCATGGCATTAGATACGAGGCGTAAACGAATTTTAGAATTAGATTATATGAGAGGATTTGCCTTACTTGGTATCATGCTTACGAATATAATTACTATATTTCATTTACCAATACCCATCAATCATGAACAAGCTAATTATTTAAAGTTTCTTGATTTTTTTATTGAAAGTAAATTCTTCACAATTTTTTCATTCTTGTTTGGAATGGGTTTTTATATATTTATTCGAAATAGTAAAGCTAAAGAATTAAATAGTACTATAGTTTTTATAAGGCGACTAGTTATTTTAGCGGGTTTCGGTATTGTGCATCAATTACTTCAGCCAGGGGAAGCGTTATTGTTATATTCAATCATGGGGCTATTATTAATACCAAGTTATTATTTAAATAAATATATAAATTTAAGTGTGGGGTTAATTTTGCTAGGTTTGTGTTTATATATAGGAAATAAAACGTTATTACCGATTCCATACTTTATATTGGGGCTTACAGCAGGACAATTTAATATTTTTGACAATGTAAAAAATAAAGTGTTAGTGGTATTAATGAGCGTATCTGGTTTATTATCACTAGCCAGTTGGATTATGTTAAGTAAATTTTATGTATTTCCAAATTATAAATTTATAGATGGTGCTTTAAGTAAGGAAGTAATAAATAACTTTATTCAAGATAAAGCTATTTATGAACATTTAATAATTATTACTAGTCCATTTATAGCATTATTTTATGTCTCTTTATTATTGTTAAGTGTTAGAGTTCAAATTTTGCGCAGAATCTTATGCCCATTGCAACTATATGGGAGAATGGCACTTACAAATTATATAGGACAGACTTTATTAATATACTTAGCGATATTACTTATAGGTAATGGGCGTATAGATTATATAGATACTTTATGGATTTGTATTACGGTCTATATTTTTCAATTGATATTCAGTGCGTGGTGGTTGAAATACTTTGAATATGGACCATTGGAATATATTTGGCGTTTAGGAACTTATTGGAAGCTGTTTAGTATAATTAAAAAATAATTTTAATATTCGAGTAATAATATTGACGTCTGTCGTCTATATTATATATCATGTTGCAAATTACAATAAGAAAATTGTCATTTTTTGAAGAGGTGTGACAATGATAAAACATGCCTTAAGTTTTTTGTGATTCTTCGAATGCTTTAATATTCTTTTCTGTAAAAAAGATTATAAGCAAAATTAACAGAATCAGACTAACGAATTGTAGAATCATAGACATAGCTTTTAAGTTTACAATAAGATCAATTATTAGCCATATCGTTCCTACATATATAAAGTAACGATTAAATAATTTACTATATTTTATAAATTCATTTTGTGCTACACACCAGTTTTGCTCATTTTTTAAGGCACGAGGTGTTCTATAACCTAATAATAAATTCCTGTGTTCAGTTAATAATTTATGATGTTTTTCGTAAATTGTAGAAATCATCATATTAATCAACACTACTATAAATAGAATAATATATATCACATCCCTATCTATTCAATTTGAACATATAATGATTATAGTGAAAAGTTATTTTTAGATAAAAGGTTAGTAGGTTCCAAGAAAGGACTGTACTTCATTTGCTGAAATGATTGTGTATCGTGTTTTGATTACACAGGTGAAGTGATAGATACATGAACAAATAATCGGTGAATAAAAGTAAATATTAAGATAACTGCGTCGTATAAATTATGAAAATTTATACGACGTATATTTTTTGTTACGAGATTTGAAATATTTATTGTTGTTACAAAAGCACATCAAAGAATTATAATTTTATAAAACTAAAAATTTTTATATATTTAATGAAATAATTGTTGTAATATTAAAATATGTTAATTTATAAGATATATAATTTAGGGGGATATTTAATGAAAAAAGTTTTGTTGTCAATATTATTAGTTGTTGTTTTTGCAATTGCACTTCCTATAAATAAAGGAAATACCGTTCAAGCTGCTGAACAACATAACCCAGTTGTTTTTGTACATGGAATTGGAGGTACCGCTAGTAATTTTTATAGTATAGAGAGATACTTAGCTTCACAAGGATGGAATAGTAATCAATTTTATGGTGTTGAATTTTATAATAAACAAGGTTCTAATATCACTAATGGCCCACAATTAAAACGTTACATTGACAGTGTTTTACAAAGAACAGGTGCCCAAAAAGTGGATATCGTAGCTCATAGTATGGGTGGAGCAAATATATTATATTACATAAAAAATTTAGGTGGAGGAAATAAAGTGGATAACGTAGTAACACTAGGTGGTGCTAATGGTCTAACGACAAACCAAGCATTACCTGGTACGGATCCTAATGATAAAATACTTTATACATCTATTTATAGTTTGACAGACGGTATAGTAGCTCCAAGTCTTTCAAGGTTATATGGTGGTAAAAACATTCGATTAACAGGTATTGATCATTTAAGTCTACTCGTTAATTCTCAAGTTAAGGGATACATTAAAGAGGGACTAAATGGTGGCGGAGAAAACACAAATTAAAAGTATTTTTATAAAAAAGATATAACACTTCAAAAGCACCAATCTATGAATGCATTCATAGATTGGTGCTTTCTATATAAATCTTTGCATAACATAAGGCATGCTTGATAACTGTTGAATTTTATATGGCTAATAGTTAAAGTGTTACATTACCGTTTGAATCAGCAGGTTTAAATGCCACTAAAACACCACTAATGATAGCTAAGATGTGAGGAATCGCTGTCCAACAAAATAATATGTGTAAGAGACCTTGCATATTTTTGCCAGCATAAAATTTATGCACGCCAAAACTACCTAAGAAAAAAGCTAGTAAAATATAAATGATTTTATTTACTTCCATCGTCTTTCCTCCTTAATTATAGATAAAATATAAAGATTGCTTATTGACTATAGATTAAATTTGACACTATATCACAGTGCTTAAATTTAAACTGTAATGCGGTAAAATAATAAAATACTTCATTCTAGTTGATTATACCTTTATTATCCCAATGCTGCTGTGAATAGTCAAACGATGGGAATATTGACAGTTTGGTATGGATTAAGTCAATCATAAAATATACTAAAACCATAGGAATTGTTAGAAAAATATACGAATTTATAAAAAAAATATCCAATTTAAATTTGCATTTAATACATATTGCAGTTATATTAAATAGTAACGAGTCCAATATAAATTTTAATCATATTTATTTAAGTTATTGATAATGTAGCGATATTACTAAGTGAGTTATGTATACATTGATGGATCACTAACGTTCATCAAGTAAATTTATTGCGTAAGGGGTTATGCCTATGAGTTTATTAAGTAATAGAGAAGCAACAGGCTTAAGTATTGAAGAATTATCAAATCGTCTAGCGTCATTGTATAAAACGAATTTGAGTCCCGAAAAAATAGAGCGCATAGAAACAAATGAATTAAAATTAGGCAATGATGAGGCTAAGATATTAGCAGAGTTTTTTAACACGACCTCCGAGGATATTGTCTGAATATTGCGAAAGTTAATTGTGTATTTTATAATGTTATGTTAAAGTGATTGATTTAAAAATGATACTGAAATATATGGGAGTGATAGATAAATGAGATTTAATGAATTTAATCAGCCTATTGGAGATCAAATAACGCATTTTGAAAAACCCTCCTTGCCTAATATAACAACGTTAGATGGGAACTACTGTCGTTTAGAAAAATTATCCTCAAATCATACTGATGATTTGTTTCGGCATTTTAGTGAGCCGGAAGATGCTCCCAATTGGACATATTTACCAGATGATCAAATCACAGATTATAAACAATTTCAGCAGTATATAAATAATAGAATAAGTTCAAAAGACCCATACTTTTTTTCAATCATAAATAAGAACAATAATGAAGCAATAGGTATAATCGTCTTATTAAGAATAGACCCTCAAAAAGGTTCTATTGAAGTGGGGCATATCCATTATGCAAATGTATTAAAACGAACACGCATTGCTACAGAAGTACATTATTTGTTGGCATCCTACATATTTGATACATTAGGATATCGTAGGTATGAATGGAAATGTGATGCACTCAATGAGCCTTCAAAAAAAGCAGCACAAAGGTTAGGGTTCAAATATGAAGGAACATTTAGAAACCACTTAATATATAAAAATAGAAATAGAGATACATGTTGGTTGTCCATTATTGAAAGCGAATGGCAAGACATCAAACACAATTATGAAGAATGGCTAAATGAAAATAACTTTGATGAATCAGAGAAACAATTGAATAAGCTTTCCATATAAACCAAAGCAAGTAGGTGGAGTTAAATAAGCCTTCAAATAGTTAGAACTATAAAGAAGATGAGTCTCAATTCATTGAGATTCATCTTCTTTAATTTTTTAATTTCAAATAAATTAGAAGCTTCACTAAGCATATAATTGGATTATGAGCTTAGATAGATTGATACTTTTATGTGAAGCATGGTGCATTTTCATATAAAATAAGTTATAATGATATGATGAAATTTTCTAAGGAGAAAATAGTATGACGATAAAACAGCTTGTTGCAAGTCAACACCCAATTCTAAAAAAATCTATTCCTGAAGTCACAATATTTGATAAGCAATTAGAACAATTGTTACTCGATTTAGAAGATACAATGTATGACGTCGAGGCATCAGCTTTATGCGCTCCACAAATTGGCATTGCACAAAAAGTAGCGATCATTGATATGGAAGCGGATGGCTTGTTACAACTGATAAATCCTCAATTGATAAGTGAATCCGATGAAAAAGTTACGGACCTTGAAGGGTCTATTAGTATTCCGGATGTTTTCGGTGAAGTAACACGCAGTAAAATGATTGTAATAAAAAGCAATGATAAAAAAGGTAATGAAGTAGAAATGACTGCATATGATGATATTGCTCGCATGATATTACATATGATTGACCATTTTGAGGGTAAGTTATTTACAGAACGTGTAGAGAAATTTTTAAATGAAGCTGAATTGGAGGCGTATTTTAACAATGAGTAAAATCATCTTTATGGGAACACCTGATTTTTCAACGAAAGTATTAGAAATGTTAATTGCTGAACATAACGTGATAGCAGTTGTAACACAACCAGATCGACCAGTTGGTAGAAAACGTAAATTAACACCGCCACCTGTGAAAGAAGTAGCAGTTGAACATGGTATTCCAGTCTACCAGCCAGAAAAATTAGCGCAATCAGAAGATTTACAAACACTTATTGAATTAAATGCTGATCTAATTGTTACAGCAGCTTTTGGACAATTATTACCTGAAGCATTATTAGCTTCACCTAAATTAGGTGCTATTAATGTCCATGCATCATTGCTTCCTAAATATAGAGGTGGCGCACCAATCCACCAAGCAATTATTGATGGGCAAAAAGAAACTGGTATTACAATTATGTATATGGTTAAAAAGTTAGATGCAGGAAATATTATTTCTCAAAAAGCAATAGAAATTGAACATCAAGATGATGTGGGGACAATGCATCAAAAATTAAGCTTTTTAGGCGCGGATTTATTAAAAGAGACGTTGCCATCTATTATTAATGGTACGAATGATAGTGTGCCACAAGATGATAATGAAGCGACATTTGCGTCTAATATTCGTCGTGAAGACGAAAAAATTGATTGGACGTTACCCGCTGAAGCTATATACAACCAAATTCGAGGTCTTTCACCGTGGCCGGTGGCATATACTGTAATGGATGATGGAAATATGAAAATATATGCATCGCGAATTGAAAAAGATAAAACAGGAACACCTGGCACAATTATTGAAACAACTAAAAAAGCGATCATTGTGGCTACTGGTTCGGAAGATGCAATTGCTTTAACTGATATACAAGTAGCTGGTAAAAAACGAATGCTTGCAGCAAATTATTTGAGTGGCGTACAGACGTCGCTCGTGGGGAAGGTATTATCATGACAATAGAAAATAATGTTAGAGAATTAGCGTTTGAAACGTTGCAAGACATTATGAATGATAAAGCATATAGTAATATCATTATAAACGACGTGTTATCAAATAATGAATTAAATCGTGCGGACAAAGGATTATTTACCGAACTTGTATATGGTACATTAAAAAGAAAATTTACTTTAGATTATCTTTTGAAGCCATTTGTACAAACTAAACTTAAAGGTTGGGTGAGACAACTTTTATGGATGAGTATCTATCAATATGTATATTTGGATAAAGTACCAGAACATGCAATTATCAATGAAGCTGTGGAAATTGCAAAACATAAAGGTGGACCTCATAATGGTAATGTTGTAAATGGTATTTTACGAAATATTATGCGTAGCGAATTACCAGATTTCACTGAAATTACTGATGATAAAAAAAGAATAGCCATTGAATACAGTTTACCTAAATGGTTAGTAGATCATTGGGCAACACATTTTGGAATTGAACAAACCGAAGCTATCGCACAGTCATTTTTAACAAAAGTAACACAAACTGTTCGAGTGAATGTGACAAGAATTACGATTGAAGATGCAATAAGAAGGTTAGTAGATGATGAATATATTGTTGAACAGGATAAAGAAATTGAAACTTGTTTACATGTCAGTGGGAAGCCAATTATTGATTCTCGTATGTTTAAAGATGGTTTAGTATCTATACAAGATAAAAGTTCAATGTTTGTTGCTCAGCTAATGGATTTACAAGAGGGCGATGAAGTCTTAGATGCTTGTAGTGCACCTGGTGGGAAAGCGTGTCATATCGCAGAAGTGTTAAACGGCACAGGACATATTGATGCAACGGATATACATGAACATAAAATAGACTTAATAGATTTTAATATTAAAAAATTACGATTGTCTAACATTTCAGCATTTGAACACGATGCAACCGAAAAATATGATAAAGTGTATGATAAGATTTTAGTTGATGCACCTTGTAGCGGTTTAGGTGTATTAAGACATAAGCCTGAAATTAAATATGAACAGTCACAACATACTATTAATTCACTCGTTGAGATTCAACTAGAAATTTTAAATAATGTTAAAGATAACTTGAAACCAGGCGGTACGCTTGTTTATTCTACGTGCACTATTGAACAATTAGAAAATGAAAACGTAATATACACATTTTTAAAAGAAAATAATGATTTTGAATTCGATACATTTGAACACCCAATCACTGGAGAAAAAGTAAAAACGATGCAAGTTCTACCTCAAGATTTTAACTCTGATGGCTTTTTCATTACTAGGATTAAAAGAAAGGAAAATTAATTTATGATAACTGCAGATAAGAAGAAAAAGAACAAGTTTCTTCCCAATTTTGAAAAGCAATCAATCTATTCGATAAGATACGACGAGATGGAAGATTGGCTAGCACAAAAGGGTCAGCAAAAGTTTAGAGCGAAGCAAATTTTTGAATGGCTTTATGAAAAAAGAGTAGACAGCATCGATGAAATGACAAATCTTTCTAAAGAACTAAGAGAGATTCTTAACGAAAACTTTACGATGACGACAATGACTACAGTAGTAAAACAAGAAAGTCGAGATGGCACAATTAAGTTTTTATTTGAATTGCAAGATGGCTATACAATTGAAACAGTACTAATGAGACATGAATATGGAAACTCTGTATGTGTTACGACTCAAGTTGGTTGTCGTATTGGTTGTACATTCTGTGCATCTACATTAGGTGGATTGAAACGTAATCTAGAAGCTGGAGAAATTGTATCGCAAGTATTAACTGTTCAAAAAGCCCTTGATGAGTCTGAAGAACGCGTATCACAAATTGTAATTATGGGTATAGGAGAACCATTTGAGAACTATGATGAAATGATGGATTTCTTAAAAATTGTAAATGATGATAATGGTTTAAATATTGGTGCACGCCATATTACAGTTTCTACATCTGGTATCATTCCTCGTATTTATGATTTTGCAGATGAAGACATTCAAATCAACTTTGCTGTGAGTTTGCATGGTGCAAATGATGAAGTGCGTTCACGTTTAATGCCGATTAACAGAGCTTATAATGTTGAAAAACTAATGGAAGCTATTAATTATTATCAAGAAAAAACAAACAGACGTATTACATTTGAATATGGTTTATTCGGTGGCGTTAATGACCAAGTTGAGCACGCTAGAGAATTGGCACACTTAATACAAAAATTAAATTGCCATGTTAACTTAATACCAGTCAATCACGTACCAGAAAGAAATTATGTTAAAACACCTAAGGAAGACATTTTTAAATTTGAAAAAGAATTGAAACGTTTGGGTATTAATGCAACAATCAGACGTGAGCAAGGTGCAGACATCGATGCTGCATGTGGTCAACTAAGAGCTAAGGAACGACAAGTAGAAACGAGGTAGAGACATGCTAAAAGCACAATTTTTTACTGACACGGGTCAATATCGTGATAAGAACGAAGATGCAGGTGGTGTTTTTTATAACCAGACAGAGCAACAATTACTAGTACTCTGTGATGGTATGGGTGGACATCTTGCAGGTGAAGTAGCAAGCCAATTCGTAACAAATGAACTGCAACGTCGATTCGAAGAAGAAAATTTAATCGAGGCAGAACAAGCTGAGACTTGGTTGCGCAAAACACTAAAAAATATTAACCGTGAATTATATCAACAATCAGTAGAAAACCCAGAATACCAAGGTATGGGTACAACTTGTGTCTGTGCATTAATTTTTGATAACTATATCGTCGTTGCGAATATTGGAGATTCACGTGCCTATTTAGTAAATAGTAGAGAGATTGAACAAATTACAAATGATCATTCATTTGTGAATCATTTAGTTATGATAGGTCAAATTAGCGCTGAAGAAGCAATTAATCATCCACAACGCAATATCATCACAAAAGTCATGGGAACTGATAAATTAGTTACACCAGATATATTTGTGAAAAAAATAAAATTTTATGATTATTTGATGTTAAATTCTGATGGGTTAACTGACTTTGTACGTGATCCTATGATTCAAGATGCATTGATTCAAGAAGATGATTTGGAAACACATGGTCAAAATTTAATAGAACTTGCATTATCTCACCAAACCAATGATAATGTAAGCTTAGTTTTGGCTGAGATTGAAGGTGATAAAGTATGATAGGCAAGATAATAAATGATCGCTATAAAGTGAGTAAGAAGCTTGGTGGCGGTGGAATGAGTACTGTCTATCTTGCAGAAGACTCGATACTCAACCGTAAAGTAGCAATTAAAGCAATCAGGATTCCAGCTGGTGAAAAAGAAACAACAATCAAAAGTTTTGAGCGAGAGGTACATAATCTTACTCAACTATCACATAATAATATTGTTAATGTATTTGATGTGACAGAGAATGATGAAAACTTCTTTTTAGTAATGGAATACATACAAGGTCTAACATTATCAGAATATATTAAACAACATAAACCGTTAGACGTTCAAACAGTATTGAATTTTACTAAACAAATTATTGATGGGATTAAGCACGCTCATGATAACCAAATTGTTCATCGTGATATTAAACCTCAAAACATTTTAGTAGATGAGAATCAAACATTGAAAATATTGGATTTCGGCATAGCTAAAGCGCTAAGCGAAACGACAATGACTCAGACCAATCATGTATTAGGTACTGTTCAATATCTTTCACCTGAACAGGCGCGAGGCGAGTCGACTGATAACGGTACTGATATTTATTCTATAGGTGTCGTATTGTATGAAATGCTTGTGGGTAAACCACCATTTACTGGAGAGACGGCCGTTGGAATTGCGATAAAACATATTCAAGATCCAATGCCTAATGCTACAGATAAACGTTCAGACATACCTCAAGCTTTAAGTAATGTGGTATTAAAAGCAACTGAAAAAGATAAAGCAGATCGTTATCTCGCTGTTAATGAAATGCAAAATGATTTAGATAGTGTGCTCGCTGATAGTCGTAAGGATGAAGCAATATACCAATCAGATGAGGCAAATGCTAAAACAGTACCTATTAATAAGGCGGAAATTGCTAATCAAGCTCGTGAAGAAGATAAAGAGAAAAATATTAAACAAACGATGCAAATTCCGATCGTCAACCAGCAGCAATTTCAATCTAGTGAAGAACATGTTTATGGAACGGCGACGCGAAAACGTTCCAAGAAAAAGAAAGTTATTTACAGTTTGATTATAGTGTTGTTATTATTTGGCTTATTTGGATTTATGGCAATGGGCATGTTTGGTAATAAATATTTAGAAACGCCAGACTTATCAGGGAAAACTGAAAAAGAAGCTGAAAGCATTCTGAAAGATAATAAGTTAGAACTTGGTGACATTTCGCGTGAGTATAGCAATAAATACTCAGAAAATAAAATTGTTAAAACAACACCTGAAAAAGGTGAGCGATTAGAGCAAAGAAGTAAGGTTGATATTGTATTATCTAAAGGACCTGAAATGGTAGACATGCCTAGCCTATATGGTTTACCTAAAGATGAAGCTTTAGAGAAACTTAAAAAGTTAGGAATCAAAGATGTCAAAGTTGAAGAGTCATATTCTAAGAATAATATGGCGAAAGGACTTATTGAAGCTCAAAATGTAAACCCTGGTGATAAAGTTAAAATGAATAACGGTGAAATTACATTAACTGAATCTTTAGGTACTAAACAAGTTTATGTGGAAAACTATGAGAAGAAACCTTTAAGTTCTGCTAAGACAGCGTTGGAAGATAAAGGATTCAAAGTTATAGTTACAGAAGAACGAGAAGACGACAAAGTTAAAAAAGATAGCATCATTAGCCAATCACCTAAAGATGAAGAAGTAGATGAAGGTTCAACTATTGAATTTACAGTTTCTAAAGGCGCTGCCAAAAAAGATACTGATGCTAAGAAATCTGAAGAAGATGACAAAGCAAAAGATAGTGATGATGAAGCTCAAACGAAGAATTATACAGAAACGTATGAAATCCCATATACAGGTAAAGATGACAAGAGTCAAGAAGTTAAGGTATATGTAAGAGATAAAGACGATGAAGGAACTTCAGCTTCACAAACATTCAAGATTAAGAATAATAAATCTATAAAAATACCGATGACAATTGAAAAAGGTAAAACAGCAGGCTATACCATACGCGTTGATGATAAGATTGTAGCAGATAAAGATATCCCCTATGATTTTTAGAGACACTTAACGAACGCAGTGAGTTTAGTGTCTCTTATGCAAGTGAAACACTTGCGAACCAACGAACGCAGTGAGTTTAGTGTCTCTAATTTTGCACTTTACAGATAAACACCATTTCGACAAAATAAATTGTCGAAATGGTGTTTTATTTTAATATAAAATAAACTAAAGTGATATGTATATTAACATTTTCACTATTTTAGAAAATATAATAGTGGATTTTACTCGAAATAGCCTAAAATCATATTTAAATTAAAATTGCTTTGCTATAATATATAACGTAATAGCTTTTAAAAGAGGGGTGCCTAATTGAAAACAGGACGCATCATTAAATCAATCAGTGGCGTGTATCGTGTAGATGTTAAAGGACAAATGTATGATACTAAGCCGCGAGGTCTTTTTAGAAAAAATAAATTTTCACCAATTGTTGGAGATGTCGTAGACTTCGAAGTAGAAAATGTAAATGAAGGTTATATTCATCATGTGCATAGTAGGAAAAATGAAATAAAACGACCACCTGTCAGTAATGTAGATCATCTGATTATAGTGATGAGCGCGGTTGAGCCAGATTTTTCAACGCAATTATTGGATAGGTTTTTAGTCATTGCACATTCATACCATTTACGACCACGTATTCTAGTGACTAAAAAAGACTTAGCTTCAGATGAAACACAACAAAAAGTATCTCAATTATTAAATGTATATGAAGAAATGGGTTATAAAACACAGTTTATTAGTATGCACGATGATATAAAAAAAGTCTTTTTAGAGTGGGGAGACGGTTTAGCCGTATTGAGTGGACAGTCTGGCGTAGGCAAATCGACACTATTAAATCAATATTATCCAGAATTAATGTTAGAAACGCAACATATATCTAAATCATTAAATAGAGGCCGTCATACAACAAGGCACGTAGAACTATTTGAACGTAGTCATGGTTTTATTGCAGATACGCCAGGTTTTAGTGCATTAGATTATGATCATATTCAAAAAGATGATATAAAAAAATATTTTATGGAAATCAATGAATACGGTGAACACTGTAAATTTAGAGATTGTAATCATGTTAAAGAGCCGAAATGTAATGTTAAAGCTGAATTGAAAAAAGGAAATATTGCCCAGTTCAGGTACGACCATTACTTACAACTTTTCAATGAAATTGCAAATAGAAAGGAAAGATATTAAGTGGTAAAGCTATATCCATCATTATTATCAACAGATTTTTTAAAGTTACAAGAAGAATTAACAGCATTAGAAGAAGCTGGGGTAGACGGTGTACATTTCGATGTTATGGATGGCCAATTTGTGCCCAATATTTCTATCGGGTTACCAATTTTAGATGCGGTACGTAAAGGAACGCATTTACCAATAGATGTACACTTGATGATTGAAGAACCTGAAAAATATGTTGAGTTATTTGCAGATCATGGTGCTGATATGATTTCGGTACATGTGGAAGCAACACCACATATTCATAGAGTGATAGAACAAATTCTATCTAAGAATGTAAAAGCAGGTGTAGTTATCAATCCAGGGACACCGGTGAGTTCGATTTTACCTATAATCAAAATGGTGGATTTTGTCTTAGTAATGACTGTAAATCCAGGTTTTGGTGGTCAAACATTTATTAATGAATCTATAGAAAAACTTGATAAATTATCAAAAATCAAAAATGATTTAAATTTGAGTTTTGATATTGAAGTAGACGGTGGAATTAATGACGAAACGGTAGAATCTGTAGTAAGCCATGGTGCTACAATGTTAGTGGCAGGATCATACTTTTTTAAACATGAGGATTATAAAGAGGTAACCAAGATATTGAAAGGCTGAGATAGATGAAAGTTAATTTGTTATGTGGTGATAGAAATTTACCGAAAGATATATTACAGGTACAAAAAGAGACTCACTGGATAGGTATAGATCGGGGAGCGCTAATTTTAATAGAAGCAGGAATTATTCCACAATTTGCAGTGGGTGATTTTGACTCTGTTACAAATGAAGAAAAAGCTTATATAGAATCACATATTACAATTAATCCACTTAACTCAGAAAAAAATGATACAGATTTAGCTTTGGGTATTGAACAAGCTGTAGCTAGTGGGTATAAGGAAATTTGTGTATATGGCGCAACCGGAGGAAGACTAGATCATTTTATGGGAGCGCTTCAGACATTAGAAAAGTCGGAATATACTCAACAGAATATTGGTATTAAGATTATCGATGAAAGTAATGAAATTCAATTTTTAAAAAAGGGTAATCATCAGATCCAATATAGTCAATATTATCCATATATATCTTTTATCCCTGTTACATATCCAACAGTTATATCATTAGCTAAGTTTAAATACAATTTGGAAAATGAAATGCTTAAGTTAGGTTCTACTTTAACGATTTCAAATGAATTAAACAATGTAGAGGGAGAAGTGCAGATTTCAGAAGGCAATGTACTAATGATAAGAAGTAAAGATTGATTGATAAACAATGAAATAAAGCATAAAAAAAGACCATTCCTCCACATAAGGACTGGTCTTTTCGTGCATTATATTTATTAAACTCTAGTTACTTTACCAGATTTTAAAGCACGTGCAGAAACCCAAACTTTTTTAGGTTTTCCGTCTACAAGAATTCTAACTTTTTGAAGGTTAGCATTCCATCTTCTTTTAGAAGAATTTAAAGCGTGAGAACGATTGTTTCCAGTTGAAGCTTTACGACCTGTTACGAAACATTGTTTGCCCATGAAAGTACCTCCTTTAATAAATATAAATACACGTATCTACTACATACTTGAATAATGTACCACATCTCATTTGATATAGCAATATGAAGTTGCAATTTTTCATGTTTATTATTTTTGTTAGCGGTTAATTATGATATAATTGTAAAATGTGGGTAAATGTAGTATTTTCTTAAGTAGACAAATAGTGTAATGACTATTTTTATAACCATAAACTAGGAGGCCCTAATAAATGACGTTAGAAATCACGAATGATTATGGTAGTATAGATATTTCAAACGAAGTAATCGCTTCAGTTGTAGGTAGCAAAGCAGTTGAGTGTTACGGGATTGTAGGTATGGCTTCTAGACAACAGGTCAGAGATGGCATTGCTGAAATATTAGGGCATGAAAATTACTCTAAAGGCATTGTTGTCAAAGAAGAAAATGGTGTGATAAATGTAGATATGTATATTATTGTAAGTTATGGCACGAAAATTTCAGAAGTAGCAAGTAATTTACAGTCAACAGTGAAATATACATTAGAACAAACATTAAAAGTAAAAGTTAATTCAATAAATATATTTGTACAGGGTGTACGAGTGAATAACGGCACGAAAAACTAGGAGGACAAACGCACAATGGTTATCAAAATTAATGGTAAATTATTTGCCGAGATGATTATACAAGGGGCGCAAAATTTATCAAATCATGCAGACTTGGTTGATTCATTAAATGTGTATCCAGTTCCAGATGGTGACACAGGAACAAATATGAATTTGACGATGACATCAGGCAGAGAAGCGATAGAGCATAATATATCTCAGCACATCGGTGAACTTGGAAAAACATATTCTAAAGGTTTATTAATGGGTGCTAGAGGTAATTCTGGTGTTATCTTATCTCAACTATTTAGAGGTTTTAGTAAACAGTTAGAAGCATATGAAGAAATTAATGCGCGCCAGCTTGCTGAGAGTTTTAAAGCTGGTGTAGAGACTGCATATAAAGCAATTATGAAACCAGTAGAGGGCACAATATTAACCGTAGCTAGAGATGCAGCAGATGCAGCGATACATAAGGTAGAAGAGACGGATGATTGTATTGAACTTATGTCTTATGTTTTAGAAGAAGCTGAAAAATCACTTGAAAATACTCCGAATTTATTACCTGTATTAAAAGAGGTCGGTGTTGTAGATAGTGGTGGTAAAGGTTTAGTCTTGGTATATGAAGGTTTCCTTAAAGCTATGAAAGGGGAAACAGTTAGTTCTGAAGCGCCTAAACTAGATAAAGATTCATTAGTGAATGAAGAGCATGATTTTCATGGTGTGATCAACACGGAAGATATTGTTTATGGTTTCTGTACTGAAGTCATGGTGCGTTTTGATAAAAACAAAAGAGCGTTTGATGAACAAATATTTAGAGAAGATATGAGCGAATTTGGCGATTCATTATTAGTAATCAATGATGATGAGATAGTCAAAGTACATGTACACACAGAAACACCAGGTGATGTATTCAATTATGGTCAACAATATGGAGAGCTCATTAAGTTAAAAGTTGAAAATATGCGTGAACAACATCGAGAAGTTGTTAAAAAAGAAGAAACTTCACAACGTAACGCTACCAATTCTAAAACTGAAACTGTAGAGACAGCAGTCATTACAATTTCAATGGGTGATGGTATATCAGAATTATTTAAATCTATGGGAGCAACAAATATTATTAGCGGTGGCCAAACTATGAATCCATCAACTGAAGATATTGTGAAAGTAATTGAACAATCTCAATGTAAACGTGCAATTATTTTACCCAATAATAAAAATATTATGATGGCAAGTGAACAGGCAGCAGATATCGCAGGTGTTGAAGCAGTAGTCATCCCTACTAAGTCCATTCCACAAGGCATTGCAGCGTTATTTAATTATGATGAATCAGATACACTCATTGATAATAAATCACGAATGATTGAATCTCTTGAAGCTGTTACTTCAGGTGCTGTAACATATGCTGTAAGAGATACGACCATTGATGGCGTTGAAATTAAAAAAGATGCATTCATGGGATTGATTGAAGATAAAATTGTTACCAGTCATGTAGATTTATTAGAAACGGTTAAAGGTCTATTATCAGAAATGATTCATGAAGATAGTGAAATTATAACTATGATTGTGGGTGAAGATACAAGTGATGCTGTAACTTCACAAATTGAATCTTGGATTGAGTCGGCATATCCTGAGGTTGAACTTGATCAACACCATGGGCAACAACCAGTTTATCCATATTTATTTTCTGTGGAGTAAACGAAACATAAATGAACAATAGATTAAATATACGTAATTAGAGAATCAAATCTAATTACGTATATTTTTGTGTGAACCAAGCAATTGAGTTATATTATAAAGTTGAATGCTTATTCGTGGCTGTCTTGTCATTTCAACTTTAACAAGGCAACCAGTTTTAGTTTATAATATCTAGCTATCTTGTTATAATAAAACCGTCATATGTAAATGAAAGCGCAACACATTAGAAACATTAAAAATAAGAGTGGGGTATAAATATGAAATACAAAACAGTTTTCGACATTATTGGTCCTACAATGGTTGGTCCCTCCTCCTCTCATACTGCAGGCGCAGTAAGAATAGGACTTGTAGCGAAAGATTTATTTAATGAGACACCAAAACAAGTAGATATATATCTTTATGGTTCTTTTATGGAAACTTATAAAGGGCACGGTACAGATGTTGCATTGGTAGGAGGCTTATTGGGTTATGATACAGATGATGACCGAATACAAACGAGTCTGCAAACAGCTGAAGAGATAGGAATGAAAGTGAATTTTATAGAAATGGCTGAAGAAAGATCACATCCTAATACTGCTATCATCAATATGCGGGCGGCAGAGAAGGAAATTTCTGTTGAAGGCGTATCTATAGGTGGGGGCAAGATTGAGGTAGTAGCGATAAATGGCTTTAATATTGCTATTAGTGGGAATTACCCAGCACTACTTGTCTTCCATAAAGATACATTTGGCACGATTGGGAGCGTAGCTAAGATATTAGGAGATTCTAGTATTAATGTTGGTAGTATGCAAGTTTCTAGAAAAGAAAAGGGTGACCAGGCATTAATGACTTGTGAATTAGATGATGCTATTAATGATGAAATTATAAATCAAATTAAGAACGTCGATGGTGTAGTGACGGTATCACTCATGGGAGACGCCTAAACGGAGGGTAATACATGTTTAAAAGTGTGGAAGAATTAATAGCAATGTGTGAATCAAATGATAAAAAGATTCATGAAATTATGCTTGAGCAAGAAATGGAAGTAACAGGATTATCTGAAGCTGATGTTTATGCACATATGGATAAGAACCTGCAAACTATGGAGAATGCACTTGACGAAGGACTAGCAGGTGTAACATCTACAACAGGGCTAACAGGTGGAGATGCAGTATTAATCAAAGAATATTTGAAATCAGGAAAATCATTATCAGGACCGACATTATTAGATGCAGTGAGTAAAGCTGTAGCTACAAATGAAGTTAACGCAGCGATGGGTAAAATTTGCGCAACACCTACTGCTGGTTCTGCAGGTGTGGTACCAGGCGTGTTATTTGGACTTAAACCACGCTTAGAACCAACACGCAGAGACATGTTGAACTTTTTATTGACTGCAGGCGCATTTGGCTTCGTAGTTGCTAATAACGCATCAATCTCAGGCGCAGCAGGAGGTTGTCAAGCAGAAGTAGGTTCTGCGGCAGCTATGGCAGCAGGTGCAACTGTTGAGCTTGCAGGAGGCACGCCACAACAATCAGCTGAAGCTTTTGCAATTTGTTTGAAAAATATGCTAGGTTTAGTATGTGATCCAGTGGCTGGTTTAGTAGAAGTACCTTGTGTGAAACGTAATGCAGCAGGTGCTTCTAATGCAATTGTCTCTGCAGATATGGCTTTAGCAGGTGTGACTTCAAGGATACCTACTGATGAAGTTATTGAAGCAATGTATAAAATTGGACAAACAATGCCATCAGCTTTACGCGAGACTGGACGAGGTGGTTTAGCAGGTACGCCTACGGGTCAGCGTCTAAAACAAGAAATATTTGGTGATTAAACATGTCAAAAGTAAATTTAATAGATAGCCCATTTCCCTTATCCCAAATTAAAGGATTAGGACCGAAACGCTTAGCTGTACTTAATGAACTTAATATTTATACAGTTGAAGACTTGATTCTATATTTGCCAACACGTTATGAAGATAATACTGTGATTGATTTGAATGAAGCTGAAGACCAAGCGATAGTGACAGTGGTAGGTGAGGTATATTCAACCCCTACTGTCGCTTTTTTTGGTCGTAATAAATCAAAGTTAACAGTGCATATTATGGTGAATAACATTGCGGTAAAGTGCACTTTCTTCAATCAACCTTATTTGAAAAAGAAAATCGAATTACACGGTACAGTTACTGTAAAAGGTAAATGGAATAGAAGTAAACAAGAAATTAATGGAAATAGAATGTTTTTTAGTCAAAATATGATGGAAGAAGCTCAGTTTGAGCCTGTTTATCGGATTAAAGAAGGTATTAAACAAAAACCGTTAAGAGATATGATTCGCCAAGTTTTGGATGATGTAACCATTCATGAGTGGCTTACTGATGATTTACGTCAAAAGTATAAATTGGAATCACTTGAAGATACGATTAACGCTTTGCATTTTGCTTCTGATAAAGCCTCATTAATCAAAGCGCGTAGAACATATGCATTTACTGAATTGTTCATGTTTGAATTAAGAATGCAATGGTTAAATCGATTAGAAAAAACATCTGATGAAGCAATTGAAGTTGATTATGATATTCAATTAGTTAAGCATTTCATTGACAGTTTACCATTTGAACTGACAGATGCACAAAAGCATAGTGTGAATGAAATATTTAGAGATTTGAAAGCACCGCTTCGCATGCATCGCTTATTACAAGGTGATGTAGGTTCGGGTAAAACAGTTGTTGCTGCAATTTGCATGTATGCATTGAAAACAGCTGGGTTCCAATCGGCATTAATGGTACCTACTGAAATCTTAGCAGAACAGCATGCTGAAAGTTTGGTTGAAATCTTTGGAGATAGGATGAATGTTGCCTTATTAACCGGTTCTGTTAAAGGGAAAAAACGTAAATTATTATTGGAGCAACTAAATAATAATGAGATTGATTGTATTATTGGTACGCATGCACTTATTCAAGATGATGTTGTTTTCAATAATGTAGGACTTGTTATCACTGATGAACAACACCGTTTCGGCGTGAATCAAAGACAGCTGTTGCGGGAGAAGGGCGCTATGACTAATGTATTATTTATGACTGCGACGCCTATACCAAGAACGCTAGCAATATCTGTATTCGGTGAAATGGATGTTTCATCGATTAAGCAATTACCCAAAGGACGTAAACCTATAATAACGTCATGGTCGAAACATGAAGCGTATGAAAGTGTATTAAATCAAATGACTTCAGAACTAAAAAAAGGACGTCAAGCATATGTGATATGTCCGCTTATCGAAAGTTCTGAGCATTTAGAAGATGTTCAAAACGTAGTTGCTTTGTATGAATCATTACAGGCTTATTATGGAACGGATAAAGTGGGATTGTTACATGGGAAATTATCTTCTGATGAGAAAGATAATGTGATGCAACAATTCAGTAATCATGAAATTGACGTATTAGTATCTACTACAGTTGTAGAAGTAGGGGTAAATGTCCCGAATGCAACGTTTATGATGATATATGATGCGGATCGATTTGGCCTATCTACTTTACATCAACTTAGAGGGCGTGTAGGTAGAAGTGAGCAACAAAGCTATTGTGTACTTATTGCTTCTCCTAAAACTGAGACCGGTATAGAACGAATGAACATTATGACTCAAACAACAGATGGTTTCGAATTAAGTGAACGTGATCTTGAAATGAGAGGTCCAGGGGACTTCTTTGGCGTGAAACAAAGTGGTTTGCCAGATTTCTTGGTTGCCAATGTAGTAGAAGATTATAAAATGCTTGAAGTGGCAAGAGATGAAGCGGCAGAATTAATCCAATCAGGTGTATTTTTTGAACCACAATATCAAAGATTAAGAACGTTTATCGAAGAAAATTTATTGTATATGAGTTTCGATTAATCTAACACATATCGCTTAATTGAAACTGCTGATTACCTGTAACAGCTATCGCACATTAAATAAAAAGGCATGAGCTTAAAGAATTAAATTTCATCTTTAAGCTCATGCCTTTTTTAGTTAGAAGTTTTACAGCACTTATTTTAAAGTAGAAGCGTTGTCGTTATTCAGTAACGCCTACATCATTCCAAGCTTTATCAATAGCATCTGCTTCAGTACTATTGTCACCATATAATTGGTCTGCAGCTTCTTTAAGTGCAAGTTTTGCATCAACGAATTGAGAATTCGGTGTTAGGTATTGCGTTAAAGCTAAATAATATATTTGTTGGGCTTTATCTTTACCAATAGACTTGATTGTTAAGTATGCAGCTTTATTTGGTATACCACTATTTATATGTACGCCACCTTCATCTTCGGTACCTTGATAGTAATCACTCATATTTGCTGGTTGGTCATATTGTTCTGGATTAGATAAACTTCTTAAACCGTCACCATCTTTTCCAGGTGTGTATACATCTTCTCCCATTAACCAATCTTCTGGATCATTAAAGTAACCGAAAACGTCTGAGAAGGATTCATTTAATGCACCAGGTTGGTCATGATACTCTAACCCAGCAGTATGTTCAGTAACAGCATGTGTTAATTCATGTGCAACGACATCGTTAGCAGCGGATAATGGTGCAAATTGTTTGCCATCGCCATCACCATAAATCATGTATTGACCAGTCCAAGCAGCATTGTTGTACTGTTTACCATAATGTACTACAGAGTCAATTTTACTGCCATTACCGTCTAAACTATTACGGCCAAAATTGTCTAAATAATAGTTGTAAACAGAATTAGCATAATAATGTGCATCTACGCCAGCGCGTTGTTCTTCTTTATCGAAATTAGTGTCACTGTTGACGATTGGTAAAGATAAATTTTCTGTACTATTTGCTGAGCGTGTTTCAATTTCAGCATCTTGTGATACATCATGTAACGTGTATTTACCAAGCGCAGAAGAAATATTTAACGGTGATTTTTCATCGCCATTGACACCAGTACCTTTACCTGTTGCACTAGCGTTTTCAATTAAGTCTTGTTTTTTTATAATTTCACCTGTATTCGCATCAACCTGTACTTTCCAATGTGCAGCTTTAGGGTGAATATAGTTAATCTCCACGTTATAAATTAATTTCTTTTTATCACTATTTATATCTAATTTATTATTGCTAATAACTGGATAACCTTTAATGTTACTTACATCACTTTTATCTATGCCGAGAGCTTGGAAAGCTTTGTCTTCAGCATCACTTTTTGTTAGTTTTTGGTTGTTTGTCAGTTCGATTTTTGGTTTATCTAAATTTCCGTTAATTAAAGTAACTTTGTTATTTTTGTTAACATGTATTTTAATTTTACTATCAGTTGCTGTTATATTGTCTTTCTTTGGGGTAAGGGTATAATGGGTCGCGCCCGTTTTATCTTGTTCTTTATCAACGACACTATATTGGTCGAATGCTGAACGCGTATAACTCTCATTTTGAGATTTATTTTGATCTTGAATTAGTTTTTGAGCATTTTCTTTTAATATACGCACTGGATCTTGATCATTGTTGATTTCTAAATTATCCAGCTGCTTTAATTGTTGAGGAGCAATCGTTTGCTGAGCCTCTTCTTTTGCTTCAGCCTCGGTGACGTTACTTAATAAAGCAATTGTAGCACTAGATAACAAAGTTGTTAGTAATAATTTTTTCATTTAAAAACCTCCTGAATGATATGCGGAACGAATAAATCTATTAAATTGTTAATTAATCATCATTATGCAATTAAAATTAGTTTAAATCAATAACTATTTCTAAATATATTAAAAATTTATAAAAGTGTAATTATTAAATTACATTGAATGTTTATTATATTAATTTTAGGGTTCAAAATGAGTTGCTGAGCAATTTATATGAAAATTTCGTAAAGTAGTATAAAAAGAATGTGTTAATGTGGTGTTATTTGTTGAGCATTATAAAAAGAAAGTGTTATGATGTGTTAGGAATGTTTAAGACTTGGTACTAAAAAGGGAGTTTGAATGTATGAAATTAAAAAAACAAGAACGTCGCGATGCAATTAAAAAAGAAATTGAAAAAAACCCCTTTATTACTGATTTAGATTTAAGTATACTGTTTTCCGTAAGTATTCAAACTATTAGGCTAGATCGTAAATACTTAAATATTCCGGAGTTAAGAAAGCGAATTAAATCAGTAGCTAGAAAAAATCATGAAAATATTCGCTCAATTGATGGTAGTGAAATCATAGGTGATGTAATTAATGTACAACCTGATCAAGAGGCAACATCAATTATTGAAATTGATGAAGATTCAGTATTTACAAGAAATCAAATTGCTAGAGGTCATGTACTGTTTGCACAAGCAAACTCCCTATGTGTAGCACTTATACATAAACCGACTGTATTAACAAAAGAAAGTAATGTGACGTTTTTAAAACCAGTTAAATTAAATGATACGGTACGTGCGGAGGCACAGGCTGTTGAAATTACAAACAAATACTATATGATCAATGTAAATTCTTATGTCAAAGGTAGCATTGTATTTCAAGGTACATTCAAAATGTATTATATAAGTGAGGATGAACAAAATGGTTAAAATAGCGATTGATATGATGGGTGGAGATGAAGCGCCTGGAATCGTTTTGGAAGCTGTTAAAAAGGCTGTAAATGATTTTAAAGATTTAGAAATAATATTATTTGGGAATCAAGCCCAATGTAATCTCAATCACGATCGTGTAGAAGTACGTCATTGTACTGAAGAAATTACCATGGAAGATGAACCGGTTAGAGCAATTAAACGTAAAAAAGATAGTTCAATGGTGCGAATGGCAGAGGCTGTGAAAGTTGGCGAAGCTGATGGCTGCGTATCTGCCGGAAATACAGGCGCCTTAATGTCTGCTGGTTTATTTATAGTTGGTCGTATCAAAGGTGTAGAACGACCAGCTTTAGTTGTTACTTTACCTACTATTTCAGGTAAAGGCTTTGTATTTATGGATGTAGGTGCAAATGCAGATGCAAAAGCCGAGCACTTATTACAATATGCAAAACTAGGAAATATATATGCGCAGAAAATTCGTGGTGTTCAACAACCTTCTGTAAGTTTATTGAATATTGGTACGGAGGCATCAAAAGGCAATACACTTACGAAGAAAGCTTATAGTCTAATGGAAGCACAGCAAGACTTTAAATTCACTGGTAACATTGAAGCGAAAGCACTAATGACAGGTGAAGCTGATGTAGTAGTTACGGATGGATATACCGGAAATATGATTCTTAAAAACTTAGAAGGCGTAGCAAAATCCATAGGTAAAATGCTTAAAACAACATTGTTAAGTAGCTTTAAAAATAAATTGGCTGCACTTGTTTTACGTAAAGACTTAAATACCTTAACAACAAAAATGGATTATGCAGAATACGGCGGTTCAGTGTTATTAGGATTGAATGGTATTGTAGTCAAAGCGCATGGTAGTTCAAGTGCGAAAGCTTTTTATTCAGCGATTCGCCAGGCTAAAATAGCTGGAGAACAAAAGATTGTTGAAACAATGAAAGAAACGGTGGGTGAAGGAAATGAGTAAAACAGCAATTATTTTCCCGGGCCAAGGTTCACAAAAAGTCGGGATGGCAAATGATTTATACGAACATAATGAAGCAGCAACAGAAATACTTAATCAAGCCCAGACACAAATGGACTTCGATATATTAGAAACTATGTTTACAGATTCAGAAGAAAAATTAGGTCAAACGGAAAATACACAACCAGCTTTATTAACACATAGTTCTGCTCTATTACAAGCACTTGAAAAGTTAGATGCAGATTATACTATGGGGCATAGCTTGGGTGAATATGTGAGTTTAGTCGCAAGCGGTGTACTTGCGTTTGAAGATGCAGTGAAGATTGTGCGTAAGCGTGGTCAATTGATGGCTGCGGCGTTTCCTGATGGTGTTGGTAGTATGGCGGCCGTTTTAGGGCTAGATTATGAAGCGGTAGAAGAAATATGCCAAAAGCTATCTACTGAAGATGAAATTATTGAACCAGCCAATATTAATGCTCCAGGACAAATCGTTGTTTCAGGACATAAAACGTTAATCGATCAACTTGTAGCTGAAGGCAAGGCGATGGGCGCTAAACGTGTACTACCACTTGCTGTATCTGGACCATTCCATTCTTCAATGATGCAAGTCATTGAGGCGGATTTCGCTACATATATCGATCAGTTTGAATGGCATGATGCTCAGTTTCCAGTAGTACAAAATGTCCACGCTAAAGGCGAAACGGATGCAAAAGTGATTAAATCTAATATGATTAAACAACTTTATTCGCCAGTACAATTTATTGAATCAACACAATGGCTTATCGACCAAGGCGTTGATCATTTCATTGAAATTGGTCCTGGTAAAGTACTCTCAGGATTAATTAAAAAGATTAATAGAGATGTAAAATTAACTTCAATTCAGACACTAGAAGATGTGAAAGGATGGAATGAAAATGACTAAAAGTGCATTGGTAACCGGAGCTTCAAGAGGGATTGGACGCAGTATTGCCATCCAATTAGCCGAAGAAGGGTATAATGTCGCAGTAAACTATGCTGGTAGTAAAGATAAAGCAGATGCAGTTGTAGAAGAAATAAAAGCTAAGGGTGTAGAAAGCTTTTCAATTCAAGCGAATGTTGCAGTAGGCACTGAAGTCAAAACTATGATTAAAGAAGTAGTTAATCAATTTGGCTCAGTTGATGTGCTTGTAAATAATGCTGGTATTACACGTGATAATTTAATCATGCGTATGAAAGAACAAGAATGGGACGATGTTATCGACACAAATTTAAAAGGTGTGTTTAATTGTATACAAAAAGTAACACCACAAATGTTGAAACAAAAAAGTGGAGCAATTATCAATTTATCTAGTGTTGTTGGTGCCATGGGTAATCCAGGTCAAGCAAATTATGTTGCAACAAAGGCAGGTGTCATTGGTTTAACCAAGTCATCTGCAAGAGAATTAGCTTCAAGAAGTATCACTGTAAATGCTGTAGCACCTGGCTTTATTGTTTCAGACATGACAGATGCTTTGAGTGATGAGTTAAAATCACAAATGTTAGAGCAAATTCCATTAGCAAGATTTGGAGACGATAAAGATATTGCTAATACCGTAGCCTTTTTAGCATCGGATAAAGCAAAATATATTACTGGCCAAACAATTCACGTTAATGGCGGTATGTATATGTAAAGAATTACGGCATGTCTATAAAGACATGTTAAGGTATTTGGTTATATGATTACTACAATATTTATAGCGCTTAATTTAATTGTATATCACCTACATAAAGTTAAGGTTAAAACTACAATAATATGCGAAAATATACACTTATCCATCTAATTGCCACTTGTATTTCAATAGATAAAATGGGAAAATATAAAAGTCTATAATTAGATTTTTTTAAAGGAGGTGAATCGACGTGGAAAACTTTGACAAAGTAAAAGATATCATTGTTGACCGTCTAGGGGTTGACGCTGAAAAGGTAACTGAAGGAGCATCTTTTAAAGATGATTTAGGCGCTGACTCACTTGACATCGCTGAATTAGTTATGGAATTAGAAGACGAATTTGGTACTGAAATTCCTGATGAAGAAGCTGAAAAAATCAACACTGTTGGTGATGCAGTTAGTTTTATCAATAGCATTGAAAAATAATAAACAAATATCTGAGTCGTTGAAATTACGGCTCAGATTTTTTATTGGCTAAAAATAGTAGCGCTTAATCAAGGAGAAATATATATAGGTGTATTAAATGTATTGAATTCGTGAATGGCAGTCGTTGAATGACGGCTGAAGTAAACAGTTTTTTCTTTAGTTTTATGTTAAAATCACGTAAAATATAAGGATGTATGGGTAGTCTAGCTGTAAATCTGAGGAGGAAAGAGATTGACCAATAATAAGAAAACAGAAATGGTTCAAGCATTCCAAAAAAGGTTTGCTCAAAAGATGCAAGAATTAGAATTGGATTTTAATCAAGTAGAATTATATCAACAAGCATTTTCGCATTCTAGTTTTATCAATGATTTTAATATGGATCGTTTAGATCATAATGAACGATTAGAATTTTTAGGAGATGCGGTATTAGAATTGACGGTTTCACGCTATTTGTTCGATAAATATCCAGAATTGCCTGAAGGTAATTTAACAAAAATGCGTGCAACAATTGTTTGTGAGCCTTCACTTGTAATATTTGCCAAAAAAATTCAGCTTAATGATCTTATTTTATTAGGAAAAGGTGAGGAAAAAACAGGTGGAAGAACGCGACCATCACTTGTTTCAGATGCTTTTGAAGCGTTTGTGGGTGCTTTATACTTAGATCAAGGTTTACCTTCTGTATGGAAGTTTGCTGAAAAAATTATTTTCCCATATGTGGAGGATGATGAACTTGATGGTGTGGTGGATTTTAAAACGCAATTTCAAGAATATGTCCATCAGCAAAACAAAGGTGATGTGACCTATCGTCTAATAAACGAAGAAGGTCCTGCACATCATCGTTTGTTCACATCAGAGGTTATTCTAGAGGATATTGCTGTAGCTGAAGGTAAAGGCAAGACTAAAAAAGAATCAGAACAAAAAGCAGCGGAAAGTGCATATAAATTAATGAAAAACAAAGGGTTATAACTTTGTGATTATGTCATACGAAATAAAGAATACGTTGTTATAAATCTTCTCACTGGCAATGTAATGATTAAGGAGCATAACATGGTATATTTGAAATCAATAGATGCCGTTGGGTTTAAATCTTTTGCTGAACATACAAATGTACAGTTCGATGAAGGAGTAACAGCAATTGTTGGACCGAACGGCAGTGGGAAAAGTAATATCACCGATGCAATCAAATGGGTACTAGGTGAACAATCAGCCAAATCACTTCGTGGTGCTAAAATGGAAGATATTATCTTCTCAGGGGCTGAACATAGAAAAGCTCAAAACTATGCAGAAGTAAGATTAAAGTTAGATAATAGTTCTGGTAAATTACAAATAGAGGCACCTGAAGTGTTGGTTACACGTCGATTATATAGAAGTGGTGAAAGCGAATACTATCTTAATAACGAACGTGCCAGATTAAAAGATATTGTGGATTTGTTTTTAGACTCTGGCTTAGGTAAAGAAGCATTTAGCATTATTTCACAAGGTCGTGTCGATGAAATATTAAATGCAAAACCTGTGGATAGACGACAAATATTGGAAGAGTCTGCAGGTGTGCTAAAGTACAAGAAACGTAAGGCGACCGCTGTACAAAAATTAGATCAAACTGAAGATAACCTTTCTCGAGTAGAAGATATTTTATATGACTTAGAAGGGCGCGTCGAGCCTTTAAGAGAGGAAGCAGCAATTGCTAAAGAATATAAGCACCTTTCTCAAGAGATGGAAAAAAGTGACGTACTAGTTACAGTGCACGATATTGAACAATATAGTAAAAGTATCCATGAACTCGATGACAATTTAAACTTCTTAAAGAGCCAACAAGAAGCTAAAGATGCAGAAAAAGTACAACATACGCAAGCATTAAATAAATATAAATCTGAGCGCCAACAAATTGATAATCAAATAGAAACGTTGAACTTTCAATTAGTTAAAGCAACAGAAGATGTTGAAAAATATGCAGGACAGCTTAAAGTTTTAGAAGAACGAAAAAAGAATCAATCTGAAACAAATGCGAGGTTTGAAGAAGAGCAAGCAAGCTTAGAGCATCAATCATATACACTTAAAGAAGAACAGACAGAGGCACAGACAAAGATTGATCAATTAAAACAACAACAAAAAGAATTAAATGAAAAAATACATCACTTTGAATCACAACTTTATGTTACAGATGAACAACATGATGAAAAGTTAGAAAAAATTAAAGATAAGTACTATCAATTGATGTCTGAGCAATCTGATGTCAATAATGATATTCGTTTTTTAGAACACACAATTCAAGAAAATGAGTCCAAGCAATCACGTTTAGATTCAAGATTAATTGAAGCATATGAAGAATTGAAAAACATTCAAAGTGATATTAATGATGCAGACAAACAACGTCAAAGTACACAAAAAGAACTGCAACAGTCAGAGCAACAGTTAAATAAATACGAACGCAAATTAACCGAACTCAAACAACAACAAGAAACATATGAAGAGAAATTACACCAAGCTTATCGTTTTAACGACAAGCTAAAATCACGTATAGATAGCTTATCTACACAACAAGAAGAATACAGTTATTTCTTCAACGGCGTAAAACACATACTTAAAGCTAAAAATGACAAGCTTTCTGGTATACATGGCGCAGTAGCAGAAATTATTCAAGTGCCTTCGGAGTTAACGAAAGCGATTGAAACGGCGTTAGGTGCATCATTACAACATGTCATTGTGGATTCTGAAAAAGACGGTAGACAAGCGATTCAATATTTAAAGCAACATGGTTTGGGAAGAGCCACGTTTTTACCATTAAATATCATTCAACCAAGACAATTGGGTAGCGATATTTTAAAGATTGCACAAGATACGCATGGCTTTATTAATGTTGCCGCACAAGCTATACAAGTTGATCAAGCATATCAAAATGTAATACAAAACTTACTTGGCAATACAATTATTGTGGATGACTTAAAGCATGCGAATGAGCTTGCACGTTCAATTCGTTACCGTACACGAATAGTAACGTTAGAAGGTGATATTGTTAACCCTGGTGGTTCAATGACTGGCGGCGGTGATCGTAAAACGAAAAGTATTTTAGCTCAAAAAGACGAGTTAACAACTATGCGTAAACAATTAGAAGACTACCAACAGCAAACCATTGAATTCGAAAAACAATTTCAAACAGTTAAAGCACAATCTGATGAAATAAGTGAAAAATATTTTGATACAAGTCAAAGTTACAATAACTTAAAGCAAACAGTGCATGATTGCGAATTAGAATTAGATCGTTTACGTAAAAAAGAAGCACACATCAAAGATGAACATGAAGAATTTGAATTTGAAAAAAATGACGGATATCAGAGTGAAACGAGTAAACAAACGCTCATAGATAAAAAGCAAAGATTAGATGAAATAAAAGGTCAATTACAACAATTAGAGGGTGATATTGACTTATACACTAAATTGTCGAAAGAAGGCAAAGAAAGTACAACACAAATGCAACAACAATTACATCAAAAGCAATCTGATTTAGCTGTAGTAAAAGAGCGACTCAATAGCCAACAACAAACGAAGTCAAGGCTGGAAAAACAGTTGCTTCACGTAGCAGATCAACAGCAGAAATTAGATGAACAAATAAGTTTGTTTAATTCAGATGAAATGACCGGCGAAAAGGCTTTTGAAACAATTCAAAGTAGTATCACTGAAAGTAAGGCAGATAGAGATAATTTGATGACGACACTTGAAGAAATCAAATCGCGTAGAACGGCTTTAAATGATACAATAGAAGCGACAGATCAGCAATTACAAGAAGCTAATCAAGATATTTTATCAATCGAAAATCGCTACCAAGACATTAAGTCTGAACAGTCTCGACTTGACGTGTTAATCAATTATGCTATTGACCACTTAAGTGAAGATTATCATTTAACTTATGAACGCGCGAGTCAATTATACGATTTAGATGAAGATATCGATGTAATACGTAAAAAAGTTAAATTAACAAAAATGTCCATAGAAGAACTTGGACCAGTTAATTTAAATGCTATTGAGCAATTTGAAGAAATTAATACACGTTATACATTCTTAGATGAACAGCGTACAGATTTAAGAGCAGCAAAGTTAACGCTAGAACAAATTATTGAAGAAATGGATCAAGAAGTAAAAGATCGTTTTAAAGAGACGTTTTTTGCAGTACAAGGTTATTTCTCAGAAGTATTTAAGTCATTGTTTGGTGGTGGACAAGCTGAGTTACGTTTGTCAGGTGATGATTATTTAACAGCAGGGGTGGATATCATTGTTCAACCTCCTGGAAAAAAATTGCAACACCTATCTTTATTAAGTGGTGGAGAACGTGCGTTGAGTGCAATTGCTCTATTATTTGCTATCTTAAAAGTACGTTCGGCTCCGTTTGTTATCTTAGATGAAGTAGAAGCAGCATTAGATGAAGCAAACGTTATACGCTATGCTCAGTACCTTAAAAAATTATCAGATCAAACACAGTTTATCGTAATTACTCACCGAAAAGGGACGATGGAATTTTCAGATTGTCTATATGGTGTTACCATGCAAGAATCAGGTGTATCAAAATTGGTAAGTGTTAATTTAAATACGATAGATAAAGTCATGAAGGAGGAACAAGCATGAGCTTTTTCAAACGATTAAAAAATAAATTTTCAGGTTCAGATGAAAATCAACAACAAGATGAACAATTAGAACAACTAGAAACTGAACAAAATAGTGATGAGGACAAAGATAAAACCTCAAAAAAACCTAAAAAATTAAAAGAAGCAGATTTTGATGAAGATGGCTTGATTTCAATTGAAGACTTTGAAGAAATTGAAGCGCAACAACTCGGAGCAAAATTTAAAGCTGGTTTAGAAAAATCACGTGAAAATTTCCAAGAGCAATTAAACAACTTGATTGCACGTTATCGTAAAGTAGATGAAGATTTCTTTGAAGCTCTAGAAGAAATGCTTATTACTGCTGATGTCGGGTTTAACACCGTCATGCAACTTGTAGAAGAATTACGTGAAGAAGCGCAACGCCGCAATATTTCTGAAACTGAAGATTTGCGTGAAGTCATTGTGGAAAAAATTGTTGAAATCTATCATCAAGACGAAGAAAATTCAGAAGTAATGGACTTGGAAGATGGTCGTCTTAATGTGATTCTTATGGTGGGCGTGAATGGTGTAGGTAAGACAACTACGATTGGTAAATTAGCACATCGTTATAAATCTGAAGGCAAAAAAGTTATGCTTGCAGCTGGTGATACATTTAGAGCTGGTGCGATAGAACAACTTAAAGTGTGGGGAGAACGCGTTGGTGTTGAAGTGATGAGCCAAAGTGAAGGATCAGATCCTGCGGCAGTGATGTACGACGCTATTAATGCAGCTAAAAGTAAAGAAGTAGACATTTTAATTTGTGATACTGCGGGACGTTTACAAAACAAATCTAATTTAATGAATGAATTAGAAAAAGTAAAACGTGTAATTGGACGTGCTGTACCCGAAGCACCTCACGAAGTGTTACTTTGCTTAGATGCTACTACTGGACAAAATGCATTATCACAAGCAAAATCATTTAAAGAAGTGACAAATGTTACAGGTATAGTGTTAACAAAACTAGATGGTACTGCTAAAGGTGGTATCGTATTAGCGATACGTAATGAACTGCATATACCTGTTAAATACGTTGGCTTAGGTGAAAAGTTAGATGATTTACAACCATTTAATCCTGAAAGCTATGTATATGGACTATTTGCTGATATGATTGAACAAAATGTTGATGAAGCTGACGAAATAGCAGCACCAAAGTCCGAAGATGATGACTTAGAAGGTAATTCTAATGAGTCAAAATGATTTAATTAAAACAATTCGAATGAATTATCTATTTGATTTTTATCAATCTTTGTTAACTGATAAGCAGCGTAATTATTTAGAACTATTTTATTTACAAGATTATTCTTTAAGTGAAATCGCTGATACTTTTGATGTGAGTCGTCAAGCAGTTTATGATAATATAAGAAGAACTGGCGACTTAGTAGAAGATTATGAAGAAAAGTTGGGCTTATATAAAAACTTTGAACAAAGACAAGATATATACGGGAAAATGAAAGAACATATGAATGATCCAGAAAAAATAAAACAATACATTCAATCACTTGAAGATTTAGAATAGATGATTAAAAAGGAGGGTATTTGATATGGCATTTGAAGGATTATCCGATCGTTTACAAGGAACGATGCAAAAAATTCGAGGCAAAGGTAAAGTTACGGAAGCAGATATTAAACTAATGATGCGTGAAGTAAGATTGGCATTGTTAGAAGCCGATGTTAACTTTAAAGTCGTAAAAGAATTTGTCAAAACTGTATCAGATAGAGCTTTAGGTTCAGATGTAATGAAATCATTAACACCTGGACAACAAGTAATCAAAATAGTGCAGGAAGAACTTACTCAACTTATGGGTGGAGAAAATGCTACGATTACTATGGCTAACAAACCGCCAACTGTTGTAATGATGGTCGGCTTACAAGGTGCAGGTAAAACCACGACAGCAGGTAAATTAGCACTGCTTATGCGTAAGAAGTATAATAAAAAACCAATGCTGGTAGCGGCAGATATTTATCGTCCAGCAGCTATTGATCAGTTACAAACTGTAGGTAAACAAATCGACATTCCTGTATACAGTGAAGGCGACCAAGTGAAACCACAACAAATTGTAGAAAATGCAATAAAACATGCTAAAGAGGAACACTTAGACTTTGTGATTATTGATACAGCTGGGCGTTTGCATGTGGATGAAGCATTAATGGAAGAATTAAGTGATGTTAAAGAAATTACCAAACCAGATGAAATTATGCTAGTTGTCGATGCAATGACAGGTCAAGATGCAGTTAATGTAGCCCAATCATTTGATGATCAACTTGAAGTTTCAGGTGTAACACTTACAAAATTAGACGGCGATACTCGTGGTGGTGCAGCGTTATCAATTCGTTCCGTAACTCAAAAACCGATTAAGTTTGTAGGTATGAGTGAAAAACTTGATGGTTTAGAACCATTCCATCCTGAACGTATGGCATCTCGTATCTTAGGAATGGGAGATGTATTAAGTTTAATTGAGAAAGCACAACAAGATGTAGATGAAGATAAAGCTAAAGACCTAGAGAAGAAAATGCGTACATCTTCATTTACGTTGGATGATTTCTTGGATCAATTAGACCAAGTTAAAAGTCTTGGACCATTAGATGATATTATGAAAATGGTGCCGGGTATGAATAAAATGAAAGGCTTAGATAATTTGAACATGGATGATAAACAAATTGATCATATTAAAGCCATCATACAATCAATGACGCCAACCGAAAGAAATAATCCAGATACATTGAATGTATCTCGAAAAAAACGTATCGCTAAAGGTTCAGGTCGTTCTGTACAAGAAGTGAACAGATTAATGAAACAATTTAACGAAATGAAAAAAATGATGAAACAATTTTCTGGCGGAGGCAAAGGTAAAAAAGGTAAACGTAAACAAATGGAAAATATGTTAAATGGCATGAACTTACCATTTTAGTTATTCGTTTGCTATAAATAAGTTGCTAGTTAGAAAATCAAATAAAAAAAAGGTAGTTTCCTAAAAGTGGGAACTACCTTTTTTATTGACCATGATATATTATATTAAGCCAAGATGTTCTCGGAAAGTTGTACCATCGTAAGAGGACCTAAATAAATCTCTTTTTTGCAGCTCAGGAATAATCAGATTTACAAAATCTTCCAAACTGTTTGGAAGTACAGGAGGCATCAAATTAAAACCATCAGCGACACCACAATCCATCCACAGTTCCATAGTGTCTACAATGTCTTTTGGTGTGCCAATTAAAGTTAAGTGTCCACCACCAGCATTGAGATAACCTAGTAGTTCTCTTAACGTAGGATTCGTGTCTTGGATGATTTCAAGGACTGTCTCATAACGACCTACAGGGCCTGTAAACGATTCAACTGGAGGTAATGGTGGGACAGGTTTATCTAAATCCCAGTTATGGCAGTCTTGTTGTATGAAAAAGCTCAATTGCTTTAATGCAGTTTCAACTGGTAGCGCTTCGTCTAATTTTTGTTTTTTTGCATATGCTGCTTCATATGTCTCACCTACATATGTAACTAAACCAGGGAAGACCTTGATATGTTGTCTGTTTGGATCTTCACTCAGTAACTGTTCGTCAAGTTTCTGACGAAAGGCCTTTGCTTGTTTTAAATTCCATGCAACAGCATAAACAGCATCAGCATATTTTGCAGCTAGTGCTATGCCTTGGCTTGATGCACCCGCTTGCATTGCTACTGGTTTGCCTTGAGGGCTACGGGGTGTAGTAGATGGACCTTTTACATTAAAGAACTTTCCTTCGTGATTGAAAGGGTGTATATGTGATGAATGAATTAAATGATTGTCTTTACGATTATGTGAAAAGTCATTATAGTCCCAAGAGCTAAATAGCTTATTCATCAGTTGAGCAAATTCATGAGCTTTTGCATATCTTTCTTCGCGTGGTGGAAGTGCTGGCATACTATGGTTAAAAGCTTCTAAATCAGTCATTGAAGTAACAAGGTTCCAACCTACACGACCTTGAGTAACATGGTCTAAACTTAAGAGCTGACGAGATGCTGTAAAAGGATTGGAAAACGTACTGGAAATAGTGGCTACGAGGCCAATGTGATGAGTTACTTGCGAAATTGCAGTTAAACTTACTATAGGGTCAAACCAAAATGCTGGCATATCACTTTCAGACTTTGCTGGGAATGAATGATTGTCTGCAAAGAACACAGCATCAAATAAACCTTGCTCAGATATTTGTGCTAGCTCTTGATAATAGGATATATCTCCTACACGTTCAACGCTTGAATCAGGCATTAACCAAGCAGCTTGGTGATGGCCACAAGCATATATTAATATACCAATATTGAGATGTTTCTTAGAATCCATAGTCATTACGAGATGCCTCCAAATTTCAAATTATTAATTCATAGTTAAACCACCATCAATGGTAAAGTTCTGTCCTGTTATACCTTTTGCTTGATCAGATACTAAATAGGCCACCATATTGGCAACGTCTTGTGGAGCGGTAACTTTTTTCAAAGGTGTTGTCTGTGCAATCAGATCAAATACTTCAGCAGTGGTAGCAGCACTGGCATCTGTGGTTTTTAATAAGCCGCCTGATACAACATTAGCTGTAATGCCAAACTGACCTAATTCTGCTGCAATGTTACGTGTTAACCCAATAAGACCAGCTTTCGCTGTTGTATATTCATGATAAGGCACCACAGGATTTTGATATAAATTAGTACCAATAGAAATAATGGCACCAGATTGTCTTTCTGAAAATTGGGGTAATACACTTTGAATGACGTTAAATGCTGATTTTAAAGTACCATCGAGTTGTTGCTGATAATCGTCCCAAGATAAGTCTTTGAAAGGTTTTTGCTGTGTAGGGTCAAACTTGAACCCAACTAATGCATTATTAACTACCGCATCGATATGACCAAAATATTCTGTAGCTTGTGCTATTAATTTTTCGACATCATTTTTATTTGTAACATCAGCTTGAATAGCTATTGCTTGATGTTCGCCAATTTCAGATACTAGTTGCTCAGCCAGTACTTTATTTTGAAAATAATTAATGATAACGTTATATCCTTGCTGAGATAATGTTCTAACAATAACTGCGCCTAAACCTCGACTACTGCCAGTTACTAGTACTGTTTTATTCATATAAATCACTCCTATTCAAATGTTTACTAAATAAAAAAACACAACCTTCACTATAGAAAGTTGTGTATGAAAAAATAACAGTATATTTATAGTAGAATCGTTTTCTCTATAAAATACGAAATCATTCACACTTTCCTCCGCTAGATTTAGCTAGATCAGGTTCAAAGGGTTTGAGTAGAACTCATCTCAGTTTAAAACACCCCTAGTGCTATTATTATTTAATTTATCTTCAATGTATATTTTATATATTCAGATGTCAAGTGGTGCTCTTGAAGGTATATAAGAAAGTGAAATATTGGATGAAACTGGGGAGAAAGACAATATGATGTTATAAGTAAAATGCATTTCACTTTGATTGTTGAAATGAAGCTATTAAGCAATGTATCAACGTATAATATATAAAGTGCTTTTGAATTTGTTGGAAAAAAGTAATCATTGGTCAGTATATATTAAGCATTACATGCATTTTAGTAAGATGACATGAAAGCTTTCATATTGATATTTAATAAAGGTTTGACGATAATTTTAAAAAGGTCAAGAAGAAACTCTTTACAAATGTAGGAAGTACTGTTATCATTATCTCTTGTAGAAAATAAAAATTATGAACATATAAAGGAGAGAAAATAAATGGCAGTTAAATTACGTTTAACACGTTTAGGTTCTAAAAGAAATCCATTCTATCGTATCGTAGCAGCAGATGCTCGTGCGCCACGTGATGGTCGTAACATCCAACAAATCGGTACTTATAACCCTAGCAGCGTGAATGCACCAGAAGTTAAAATCGACGAAGAATTAGCGCTTAAATGGTTAAAAGATGGAGCTAAACCTACAGATACTGTACACAACATCTTATCAAAAGAAGGTATCTTGAAAAAATTCGACGATCAAAAATAAGTTTAAACTTATATCACAAATATATCATTTGTAAGAGTACCGAATCAGGTGCTCTTTTTTTAAATGCTAAAAATAATACGTTTAATATTAGAAATGGTATTGAAAACAAGGCACACAGTTAGTCGTTTGTTCTTGTCTTAAATTTATAATTTCCAACGTTGATTGATAACTAAGATGGATTTATCCATGTTATAATAGGTAGCGTAAAAAATAAAACGTACATAAAAATTAGGGACACCTAGGATATATATTTTATCGGAGGAACATATATGAAAGTTGAAGTAGGAAAAATCGTTAATACACATGGCGTAAAAGGTGAAATTAAAATTAAATCAGATTCTGACTTTACAGAAACGCGTTTTCAACCTGGTGAAGTCGTGGAAATCGAACGTGAAGGAAAAGAAACGCTTGAATTTAAGATTGCTTCATATCGTATGCATAAAGGGTTACATATGCTCACTTTTGAAGGCATTAATAATATTAATGATATTGAATATTTAAAAGGTGAAACGATAGTGCAAGAGCGTGATCATGAAGAAATTGAATTGGGTGAGCATGAGTATTTTTATTCAGATATTATTGGGTGTACAGTCTTTGACGATGAAGATACACCGATTGGTCGCGTAATAGAAATATTTGAAACCGGTGCAAATGATGTATGGGTCGTTAAAGGTGATAAGGAATATCTTATCCCCTATATTGCAGATGTCGTCAAAGATATTGATGTTGAAGGTAGAAGTATAAAAATCACACCTATGGAAGGGTTATTAGATTAATGAAAATTGATTATTTAACACTTTTTCCAGAGATGTTTGATGGTGTGCTAAATCATTCTATTTTGAAACGTGCTCAAGAAAAAGGAATGTTAGACGTTAATACCGTGAATTTTAGACATTTTGCTGAGAACAAACATAACCAAGTAGATGATTATCCATTTGGTGGAGGGCAAGGGATGGTATTGAAGCCGGAGCCTGTGTTCAATGCTATGGATAGTATTGAACACACAGAGGACACACGCGTCATCTTAATGTGTCCTCAAGGGCGACCGTTTAGTCAACAAATCGCACAAGAATTGAGCGAATCAGAGCATTTGGTATTTATTTGTGGACATTATGAGGGTTACGATGAAAGAATAAGAGAACATTTGGTTACTGATGAAATATCAATGGGAGATTATGTGCTAACAGGCGGTGAGTTACCAGCAATGGTTATGACAGACGCTGTAGTTAGACTATTACCGGGCGTTTTAGGTAATCAACAATCCCATGAAGATGACTCATTTCAAGATGGACTGTTAGAGTTCCCTCAGTATACACGTCCACGCAATTATAAAGATATGGGTGTACCTGATGTATTGCTATCTGGTAATCATGCACACATAGAAACATGGCGTCACGAGCAAAAAATCTTACGCACATTTGAAAAACGTCCTGATTTATTAGAGTCTTATACTTTAACGGATAAGGATAAAGATATAATAGAAAGATATAAAAATCAATTGAAAAAAGACTGACAGTGTGCTAATATATTTTAAGTGTGCGACACACGAAAATCACTATGGTCCGCTGCTATATTTTGTCAAGGTAAGAACATAGGTTGAAGGAGAGAAAAATAATGAGCAATCACAAATTAATTGAAGCAGTAACTCAATCGCAATTACGCACAGATATACCTTCATTCCGTCCAGGTGACACTTTAAGAGTTCACGTACGTATTATTGAAGGTACTCGCGAACGTATCCAAGTATTCGAAGGTGTAGTTATCAAACGCCGTGGTGGAGGTATCTCAGAAACTTTCACTGTTCGTAAGATTTCTTCAGGTGTTGGTGTGGAACGTACATTCCCATTACACACTCCAAAAATCGAAACAATCGAAGTTAAACGTCGCGGTAAAGTCCGTCGTGCTAAATTATACTACCTACGTGAATTACGTGGTAAAGCTGCTAGAATTAAAGAAATTCGTTAATCAGCATAATAAGCATGAAAAAACGGTTCCTAATTTAGGAACCGTTTTTTTTGTGCACATATTTCGTTCGAACTCATATTATAAGCTCACGCTGTTAAAAAATAAGTATCAGTATATCTAGTGAAATGACGATTTTACTAGGTATACTACATGTAAGTCGTTTATATGAATATTTATCATAAATTTGAAAATTATTTAGATTTAATGAATTTTGCGAAGACGATGCTTAATATTATGCCTATGATACTGAGCGTGATTAATATATATAAGTAAGGTGGTGTGTATCTTAATTCTATATTTTCCTGACCCTTTTTGACTGGGATGACAGTCATGATACCATTACCTTTTTTGACAGAAACAGCTTTTCCATCAACATTTGCATGCATGCCGTCACGATATGGTATTGGTAAAACAAGATACCCATTATCTTCAATGTCTTTTTTTATGTTGTAACCGTTACGTTGTTTTGCAACTTTCACTTCGTCTAAATCTTTAGATGCTTGCTTGAGTGTATGATAATCTTCGCCATAAATCCCCTTGATATTAAAGCGATATTTACCTTTAGGCAGTTTGATGTTCAAATCTTCGTTTGCTTTAACACGCATGGTAACAGGTGAAACAAAACGACGATATTTATATGATAATTCATTACGTTGTTGTGTATAGTCGTTTAAGCTCACGCTGTGCGCTTTATCTGGTGATAAAAGTTCGACATCCATTTCGACATACATATCTTTATATTTGTATGCAAGAGAAGGGGGCAAATGATATGTTATGCCACCATTATCATTAGTAACGATTAAATTATTTTTATCATCACGGTGTGCACCTTTTAATGAACTAGAACTATGACTTAATAGGTTTTCATTTGGCTTGAAATCACTATTGGCCTGTGTATTTTGACCGTTAAAAACAACGCCTTGTAACATAGCTTGTTCTTGATCCATAGGTGATTTAAGTTGCTTTGAACTATAAACTTTATCTGTGATGTGTGCACTTGGATAAGGAGTTTGATTCGTTGAATGAATAAAGAATTCATTATCTGCATGCTTGATAACATCCTCAGACTCAAAGCCATATGTCATATTTAAATCTTGAGGACGACGTATTCGGTCATTCACATCCCACAAAGCCATTAAATTTGCTCGATTATTAAACAACCTGTAGGTACTATTTTTATCTATTGGCATATTGATTTGTAGTGTTTGGTCATAATATTTTAGTATTTCACCATCGAAAATACTAGAGTAAAGGGCAATGCCATTAAAATGATAAATCATTGGTGAGTTTAGTCCATATTTTGACATATAGTCGATTCTACTAAAGGGATCTTTGTCACGTCGTTGAGTGATATCTTTAATTTTTTTAGCTAGGTTTGGACTTTTATAGGATGAATCCTTTATTGCAGATAATGTAGATTCATATCCCTTTACATTATTCGTATGATGATTTGAAAGAATTAGCCCTTGTTGAATAATAAACAATACCAATAGTATAGGGAACCAACGCTTGTTGAAAAGCTTCTTATTGTATAATAATATACCGAGATAAACCATAATAATGAGACACACGACCATCCAAGTCATTTTCTCATTTTTAACAATTAGCGTCATTACTAACATGATGAGTATTGATGGGACAGCGGTTTTGACGTAAGTGTAAAATGTCAATTCAGAGATGTGTTGAATATATAGAGCGATTAATCCAGCTGTTGTTAGTGCGAAAATGTATACCCAACGACGTTCTGGAGTCGAAAATCCATTAAACATACTATCAAAATATGGCGTTAAAGAACCGATAAGCATTACCCAGGTTGCAATCGCAAATAATTTGTAATAATAATGACGATATAATTTGAATGATAATAAAGCCTGTAAAGCAATAATAGAAACTGTTATATAAAAACCATTTGTGAAAAAATGTTTTTGACGTGCAAAATCAGTGAATAAAGGTATTTTAAAGTGAGGATTGCTGACTCTGTCATTATGTAAAAATGAAGAAACACCAGTATAGAATCCCCATATACTTACCAATAAACTTAATGCTGCTGCTACAGGTATCACCCATAGCTTTTGTTTTCTTGTCGCAATATCTTTTGGATGTGGATATACGATTCTATATATGTAATAAGCAAAAAGGACGATAGCCTCATAATAACTAAAATAGAAATTTGAAAATAGTGTTAATGCAATTGCAAAAATAAACAATCCGATTTTTTTCTCTCTATTAAAACGTTCAATTGCCCATAAAGATAATGGTAAGAAAATAAGTAAATCCCCATAGTAAGACCATGTAAAATTAAAGGAGATTACTGTAGTTGAAGCGCCGTATAATAGGGAGGCAAGTAAAACAATGCCACCTTTTAATTTTAAATATCTAAAATAATAAAAAGCAATTATAAATGTTGCTACACTCTTGAAAAATGAAACAATTAATTGATTGCTTGCCCAAAATGCAATTGAATGAGGATTGCTATTAAATACAACATCTGAAATCCACACAAAAATAAAATTTATAAAAGTAATAGGGGATGTTGCATAGTAATAAGATAGGTCTTTAATATAATCGCCACCTAAGCCAAAAGATTGATCATAAAATCCTTTGAATTGGCTTAAATGTTCATACAAATACATTTGGAACGGCATCATTTGTCTATAGCCATCTCCAGAACCGCTAAAGACAATACCTTGAGACAAATAGCGATATATGTAGGGTGAGAATAAAAGTAGGGCAACTGCTATTCCCATTGAAGCTATACAAATAAAACGTGTAACTTTGTGAGACCAAAGTCTATTAAACATGGCCATACCTCATCTCTAACAAACTCCTTTTTAGATAATTTATTTGCCGTATTAAATATTATTCTTTCTTCTAAAATATACCCAGATAGCACTTGCGACAATACATATGCTAGAAATAACAATCATTGTATACCAATACTTTGGTCTATATTGAATTACAATTTCTTTATTGTCTTTTGATACGGGCACACCTGTCATCATATAATTAACTTTAAATGGTTTTACTTTTTTCCCATCAATATATGCATGCATTCCCTTTCTATAAGGTGTGTTTATAGAGGCAATACCCTTTTTGTGTTGTCCTAAATGAACTTTAATACCATTTTTAATATTTTTATAATGATGATCAAAATCACTTGAATGATGTGCTTTGATTAGGTTTTGATAGTTTACCCCATGTAGTGCTTTGATATCTACTTCGTAATCGCCACCCGGGGCAAGATCAATATTTATATTATCATTTTTATCTGGCTGAGTTCTATACAATTGTGTATCAACCCCAGTACGATAAGTAGAGTTATTAAACAAACGACTGTTCACATACCCATTAACATTTACAGAAAAATTACTATCGGGACGCCCACGTTTAACGAATAGCGTTACATAGAAATCTTTATAACGGGTGCTTAACTTTTTAGGAACATGAATTTGAATCCTGCCGTTTGATTTAGCAATGTGAATAAGGTGTTCTTTTTTATGATTGATATCATGATATGTGATGTCACTCTGATTGAGTAAATTCTCGGCTTTATGAGGATAAGATTGCCCGCGATGATTTATCACAACACCATCAATCATTGCATGTTCTCTATCTACAGGGTGTTTCAATTGCTTAGCATCATAAACTTTATCAGTAATCCGTACAGAAGGAAGGGTTAAAGTATTTTTATATATTTGGTATTGTCCATCACTTTTAATTTTTTTGAAATATCTCGGAATGTTATCTTGGTAATTTTTAATCATTAAATAGCGTACCGAAAATAAGCTGGCTATATTTTGTCGACCATTTGTTGATTGATATATACTTACAGATTCATTTTGCATATTAATTTTTAATGCATCGTAATAATAATCTAAGATATTATGATCAAAAATACTAGAGTATAAGCTCATACCTTTAAAATGCTGGTACATAGGCGTATTATCTTGGTCATTTACTCTCCAATCTATACGCTCATCATCTCCTGTGTGTTGCTTCATTTTATTCACTAGGCGTTGTTGTAGGGGAGAGTCGTATAGGCTTTCAGTCGCGTAACGTACATTACCACGTCGAATGTGATCTTCATAGTATATTTGATTGCGTATAAATACAATAGAGACAAGTATTGATAATATCATGATAGATAAAATGAAAAATTGTGTTAAGTTGACGCGCACATAAGGTTCATTAACTAGTAAAATAAGCAATCCTATTAAACTTACCACTGGCACAAACCATATCCACTCGACAAAATCATCATAATACCATGCACTCATAAATACACAAGATAATCCAATTAATGTAGAAAAAATATAATTTTTTATGGATAATGTACGAAAATATTTTGTATATAGTGCGATTAATATTGCTGAGCTAAAAGCGATTAAATAATGCCAACGTTTTTGTGGTGCCGATAAACCATTAAATAACTGATCAATAAAAGGAAAGAAACTGGCGCAAATAGAAAATAAAGTAAGAAAAGCAAATAATTTATAATAATAGTGTTTGTATAATTTAAAAGATAAAAGAGCTTGAATGGTAATAAAAAGAATTACAATTAAATAATTATCAAAAAAAAGATTTGTATTTCGATTAAAGTGTTCTAAGAAATCTACATCGCCTTTAAATGAAACACGTCTATTGTTTAAATAACTTTCAATACCATGAAAAAATATAAACAAGCTACTACCTAAAGCGAGTAATGATGATAGCGAAAGTGTCAAAATAGCTTTTGCTCTTGGGATGATATCTTGCTTATGACGAAAAATAATGCGAATAATAAAATAAAGTAAACCGGTCAATAATTGGTAATAGGCAAAGTAGAAATTGTTAATTAATGATATGGTTACTACTATAATAAAAACACCAATTTTACCACTTTTAAAAAAACGTTCAATTGACCACAGTAATAGTGGTAACCAGATAAAAATATCACTAAAAAATGGCCAGTATACCGTAAACCTAAAGTATAAGGGCGAAATGACAAAGATAAACGCGGCAAGCATTGCTACTTTACGATTTAAAGATATATACTTCGCATAAATAAAAGTAGCAACCATTGCAAAGGTAGATTTAATGATGGAAATGATAAGCGCATTAGTCATCCAAAACATAACAGCGGAAGTATCCATAGGGATAAAAGCCTTAAGCGTGACAATGATTAGGACGTTAAAAATAAATATGATATTAGTTGAAAAATAATAACTTAAATCTGTAAAAAAGTCACCGCCCAAACCAAAGTCAGAAGAGTAGAACCAATTACCATGACTCCAGTTATCATACAGGTACATTTGGATAGGGACCATTTGTTCCATCCCATCATTTGGCCCTGTGAATAAGACGCCATCATAAATGAATCTATATATAACATAACTGTGACCGATTATTGCGAGAAACATAAATAGTGATATGTAAAGAATCTTGCGCTTCATAAAAAGTATCTCCCATTATATGTAATAAATATAATCCTATTGTAACGATTTTTCTTTAAATAAGATAAAGATAACTATTGATTTATATTAAAACATACATATCTTTAAAAAGCAGGTATTTGAAGAATTAATAAGTAATTATAATAACAAAAGTATTTTATTTATAAAGTATCAATTTTAATAAATGCAAGGTTAAGTATTTATAGATAATTGAGGTGCATTGTTGAATAATGTTGTAAAATTGTAGATAAGTCGATGATAGTGTGATTATTATATTTAAGTAGATATTGCTAACGTGTTATGATTTCATAGTCTGTTGTTAATTCACATAAGAATTAAGTAAATAAATATAAAATAATTGACGTTTCATAAATAAAAAATGAATTAAGAAAGGTGATATAAATGGTAATTCAATGGTATCCAGGTCATATGGCTAAAGCAAAAAGAGAGGTTTCCGAGCAATTAAAAAAAGTTGACGTGGTATTTGAACTTGTAGATGCACGTATTCCTTACAGTTCACGAAATCCTATGATTGATGAAGTCATTCAACGCAAACCACGCGTAGTTATATTAAATAAAAAAGATATGGCTAATTTAAAAGAATTAGAAAAATGGGAAGCATTTTTTAAAGATAAGGGATATTTCCCAGTATCAATTGATGCAAAACATGGTAAAGGGTTGAAGTTAGTAGAACAAGCTGCGATTAAAGCTACAAAAGAAAAATTCGAAAAAGAGAAAGCCAAAGGATTGAAGCCACGTGCAATTAGAGCAATGATAGTAGGCATTCCAAATGTTGGGAAATCAACACTTATTAATAAATTAGCAAATAAAGCAGTTACTAAAACAGGGAACACACCTGGTGTAACTAAACAACAACAATGGATTAAAGTAGGGACTTCATTACAATTACTTGATACTCCAGGTATTTTATGGCCGAAATTTGAAGATCAGTTAGTTGGTAAAAAATTAAGTATTACTGGAGCGATTAAGGACAGTATTGTTCATTTAGATGAGGTAGCCATATATGGCTTAGAATTTATGAAAGCACATGACTATGAAGGGCTAAAAAAACATTATGATGTTGATGTCTCTTTAGAAGCAGATAATATTGAGTGGTTTGATGCAATAGGTCGTCGAAGAGGTATGTTGAGACGTGGTAATGAAATAGATTATGAAGCAGTAATAGACTTAATTATTCATGAAGTGCGTAATGCTAAGATAGGCACATATACGTTTGATATCGTAAATGAAATGGAAGTGTAAGGGCACTATGAAGCCAACAATTAAAGACATAAAGGCTATGTTACAAACTATAGAAACCAAGGAAGAATTAGACAATCTAATTATTAATAATGATGAAAGAAAAGGCGTCCAAAGTGCGATTGTGAGTAGACGAAAAGAATTAGATAAGCAACAATTACTATTGGAAAATTATAAAGTAATGTCACGTTTTGAAAATGAAATATTGGCCCAAGATAGTGAATCCTTGATTTGTGGCATAGATGAAGTAGGACGTGGACCTTTGGCAGGACCTGTAGTAGCTTGTGCAGTAATTTTAAATGAAGACCATCATTTTACAGGGCTTAATGACTCAAAACAATTATCTGCTAGTAAAAGAGAAATTTTAGAGCGCCAATTATTAGCGGATGTTTATGCTTATGCGTATGGTTATGCCACGGTAGACGAAATTGATGAAATTAATATTTACGAAGCGACTAAGCTTGCTATGGAAAGAGCAATATCAGGATTAAGTGTTAAACCGACACACTTACTTATAGATGCAATGACATTAAATGTGGATATTCCGCAAACCTCAATAATTAAGGGTGATGCAAAAAGTATTTCAATTGCTGCAGCGAGTGTACTAGCTAAAGAACATAGAGATAGATATATGCGAAATTTAGCAGTTAAATGCCCAGGATATGGTTTTGAAAAAAACGTAGGGTATGGCACGCAACAGCATTTAGAAGGAATTAAAAAGCACGGCATTTTAAATGAACACAGAAAGACTTTTGAACCAATTAAATCGCTTAAAAGTTAATGTGTAAATTAAAAGAATTAAAAGAAGTGTACTTAATCAGTTTACAATAGCGCTTTCATTTCTTATAATTGATTATGAACTTAACCTAAGAAACAGGAGGATGGAGAATGAATATCCACGAGTATCAAGGTAAAGCAATATTTCGTTCTATGGGCGTTGCTGTCCCAGAAGGACGTGTAGCATTTACTGCTGAAGAAGCGGTAGAAAAAGCAAAAGAATTAAATTCAGATGTATATGTAGTGAAAGCTCAAATACACGCTGGGGGTAGAGGTAAAGCAGGCGGCGTTAAAATAGCTAAATCACTTTCTGAAGTTGAAACTTATGCAAATGAATTAATTGGTAAGACATTAGTAACGCATCAAACTGGCCCTGAAGGTAAAGAAATTAAACGCCTTTACATAGAAGAAGGCTGTGATATTCAAAAAGAATATTATGTTGGTTTTGTTATTGATCGTGCAACTGATAAAGTGACTTTGATGGCATCTGAAGAAGGTGGAACAGAAATCGAAGAGGTTGCTGCTCAAACACCTGAAAAGATTTTCAAAGAAACAATTGATCCAGTTGTCGGTTTAGCACCGTATCAAGCAAGAAGAATTGCTTTCAATATTAATATTCCTAAAGAATCAATTAATAAAGCAGCTAAGTTTTTAGTATCACTTTATAATGTATTCATTGAAAAAGATTGTTCAATCGTTGAAATTAATCCACTTGTTACTACAGGTGATGGTAACGTTTTAGCGTTAGATGCGAAATTGAATTTTGATGATAATGCATTATTCAGACATAAAGATATCCAAGAATTACGCGACTTAGAAGAAGAAGATCCAAAAGAAATCGAAGCTTCTAAGTATGATTTATCATATATTGCTTTAGATGGAGATATTGGTTGTATGGTTAATGGTGCTGGTTTAGCTATGGCAACTATGGATACGATTAATCACTTCGGTGGAAATCCCGCAAACTTCCTTGACGTAGGGGGCGGCGCAACTAAAGAGAAAGTCACAGAAGCATTTAAAATTATCTTAGGTGATGAGAATGTTAAAGGTATTTTTGTTAATATCTTTGGTGGCATCATGAAGTGTGACATTATTGCAGAAGGTATTGTGGCTGCAGTTAAAGAAGTAGAACTGACTTTACCACTTGTTGTTCGTTTAGAAGGTACAAATGTGGAAAAAGGTAAAGAAATTCTTAAGGAATCAGGATTAGCAATTGAACCAGCTGCAACTATGGCAGAAGGCGCACAAAAAATCGTAAAACTTGTTAAAGAAGCGTAAGGAAAGGATGGGAGCACTAAGATGAGCGTATTTATTGATAAAAATACAAAAGTAATTGTACAAGGTATCACAGGGTCAACTGCCCTTTTCCATACACAACAAATGCTTGAATATGGTACACAAATTGTTGCTGGGGTAACACCTGGTAAAGGTGGACAAGTTGTTGAAGGCGTGCCAGTATTCAACACTGTAGAAGAGGCTAAAGAAGAAACAGGTGCTACGGTATCTGTAATTTATGTACCTGCGCCATTTGCAGCAGATGCAATCTTGGAATGTATTGAAGCTGAGTTAGATTTAGCGATTTGTATTACAGAACATATTCCTGTTATTGATATGATTAAGGTTAAAAGTTATTCAGAAGGTAAGAAAACACGTGTTGTAGGACCGAACTGTCCAGGTGTTATTACTGCTGACGAATGTAAAATTGGAATTATGCCAGGATACATTCACAAAAAAGGTCATGTAGGTGTAGTATCTCGTTCAGGTACATTAACTTATGAAGCTGTACATCAATTAACTGAAGAAGGTATTGGCCAAACTACTGCTGTAGGTATTGGTGGAGATCCAGTTAATGGTACAAACTTTATAGATGTATTAAAAGAATTCAATGAAGACGATGAAACTAAAGCAGTAGTTATGATTGGAGAAATCGGCGGTACTGCTGAAGAAGAAGCGGCTGAATGGATTAAAGAAAATATGACAAAACCAGTAGTAGGTTTTGTTGGTGGTCAAACAGCACCTCCTGGTAAACGTATGGGCCATGCTGGTGCGATTATTTCAGGCGGTAAAGGTACTGCCGAAGAAAAAATTAAAACACTTAACAGTTGTGGTGTTAAGACAGCAGATACGCCGTCAGAAATTGGTACAACACTAATAGAAGCGGCTAAAGAAGCAGGCATTTACGAGCAATTATTAACTGTAAAACAATAATTTTTAGCATCTAGCAGCGCAAATTCCGAAAATATGTCGGAGTTTGCGCTATTTTAAGTGTATTTTTTATGAAAATCATGGAATAGGGTTAGCTTAAACCGTTAATGTTAGTTTACATATAGTAGAAAATCAGTTGCCAACATAGCTATCAAGCAATTATATATTGCTTTCAGTCAATCGTTTTAAATAGTTAGATGAATATTCGGTAGTGTAGAGTTACAATAACTACTATTCGATTAAATTTATAATTACTCTTTAAAACCGCATTAAATTTATACATAAAATGTTGTCTTAACGTAACTTTAAAATGCTTCTTAACCTTATATAATAAATGGTAAAAGGAGTTTTTTATGAAAGAATACCAATATTTAAAACTACGTTTTTCTGGATTGACTACACAGCAAATAAGACAACTTTTAAAAGGTTATCCTTATTTCTTAGAGTGTAATGAAATTGAACAACATTATTTACTCAAACAGTTTTTATCTATTTTGAATGTTAGACGTAAAACGCATATATATAATAAATTTTTAAATTACAATGTTGAACAAATTTTATTACAAATGCAACAGTGGCATGTCAATTATATACCGATTACACATCCCCATTACCCTCAATTACTACGGGAAATTTACGACCCTCCATATATTCTTTTCTACAAAGGAAACATATCTATATTACAATTGCCAAACACATTGGCAGTCATTGGTTCAAGAAATGCTACTCAATATACAGACAAAGCATTAAGCTATCTTTTTCCTTCATTTAAAAAAGTAAACATGACAATTGTTTCAGGTTTAGCTAAAGGTGCCGACTATAAAGCGCACCGATATGCGCTAAGTATGGATATGCCTTCTATTGCTGTGCTAGGTTTTGGACATTTATATCATTATCCTAAAGAAACACAAGGAATCAGAAATCAACTTGAAGTTGAGGGGCTAGTGATAAGCGAATACTTACCAAATCAAACGCCACAAAAATATTATTTTCCCGAACGAAATAGATTAATTAGTGGATTATCCAAAGGTATATTAATTACAGAATCTAAGTCAGTAAGTGGCACACGTATTACGACTCATTGCGCCTTGGAACAAAATAGGGAAGTATATGTTTTGCCAGGATCCATGTTTAATGAATTGACAAAGGGTAATTTATTGAGTGCACAAGAAGGTGCAAAAATCGTTTTGAGACCAAGTGATATTATAAATGACTTTCATTAAAAATATGTATATATACATAGAAAAATAAAATAAAAAAAGTGTGAGCACCAACATTGAGGAAATCATGATTGTATGTAATTAAGACACTGATAAATCATGAGGTGAAATGATAATGAAAATTAAAAACATTGACAAAAACAAAATACACCGTTTATCATTTATCTTTGTAATTAGAAATGCAAGGGGGTAACTACTTTGGCAGAAAATTTAGTCATAGTTGAATCGCCTGCAAAAGCTAAAACCATTGAAAAATATTTGGGTAAAAAATATAAAGTTATCGCATCGATGGGGCATGTTAGAGATTTGCCTCGTAGCCAAATGGGTGTAGATGTAGAAAATGATTATGAGCCAAAATATATTACGATACGCGGCAAAGGTCCAGTTGTAAAAGAACTTAAAAAACATGCTAAAAAAGCAAAAAAAGTTTTCTTAGCTAGTGACCCTGACCGTGAAGGTGAGGCAATTGCTTGGCATTTGGCGAACATATTAAATTTAGAAGATTCAACGGAAAATAGAGTAGTGTTTAATGAAATCACTAAAGAGGCAGTGAAAGATAGTTTTAAACATCCAAGAGGTATAGAGATGGATCTTGTTGATGCACAACAAGCGCGTCGTATGCTCGACCGTTTAGTAGGCTATAACATTTCGCCAGTCTTATGGAAAAAAGTTAAAAAAGGCTTGTCAGCAGGGCGTGTGCAATCTGTTGCATTAAGGCTAGTCATTGATCGTGAAAATGAAATTAGAAACTTTAAGCCTGAAGAATATTGGAAATTAGAAGGTGAGTTTAGATATAAAAAATCAAAATTCAATGCTAAATTCCTTCATTTAAAAAACAAACCGTATAAATTAACTAAAAAAGAAGATGTTGATAAAATCACAACACAGTTAGATGGGGATCAATTTGAAATAACTAAGGTAGCGAAGAAAGAAAAAACACGCTATCCTGCTAATCCTTTTACGACATCTACTTTACAACAGGAAGCAGCACGTAAGTTGAATTTCAAAGCACGTAAAACCATGATGTTGGCACAACAATTGTATGAAGGTATTGATTTAAAAAGACAAGGTACTGTTGGTTTAATCACTTATATGCGTACTGACTCAACGAGAATTTCAGATCAAGCTAAATCAGAAGCTAAAGGTTATATACAAGAGACTTATGGTGAAAATTATACGTCTAATCGTAAAGCTAAAGGTCAGGGCGATCAAGATGCCCATGAAGCCATTAGACCTTCAAGTACATTACGTACACCAATTGAAATGAAAGATTATCTTACACGTGATCAACACAGATTATACAAACTCATTTGGGAACGCTTTGTAGCAAGTCAAATGGCACCTGCAATCTTAGATACTGTTGCTTTAGATTTAACTCAAAATGACATTAAGTTCCGTGCCAACGGACAAACAATTAAATTTAAAGGTTTTATGACATTATATGTTGAAACGAAAGATGATAGTGAAGGCGGTAATGAAAATAAATTGCCTAATGTTGAGGAAGGTGAAATGGTTACTGCGACGAACATAGAATCATCTCAACATTACACTCAGCCACCACCACGCTTTACTGAAGCGCGATTGGTTAAAACAATGGAAGAGTTAAAAATTGGACGTCCGTCTACTTATGCACCAACAATTGACACAATCCAAAAGAGAAACTATGTTAAAAATGAAAGTAAGCGTTTTGTGCCTACTGAATTAGGTGAAATCGTGCACGAACAGGTGAAAGATTATTTCCCAGAAATCATCGATGTTGATTTTACTGTGAATATGGAAACGTTACTAGATAAAGTGGCTGACGGTGAAATTGGTTGGAAAAAAGTAATTTCTGATTTTTATAATAGTTTTAAACAAGATGTTGAACGTGCAGAAGAAGAAATGGAAAAAATTGAAATTAAAGACGAGCCCGCCGGAGAAGATTGTGAAATTTGCGGGTCTCCGATGGTTATTAAAATGGGACGCTATGGTAAATTTATGGCGTGTTCAAACTTCCCTGATTGCCGTAATACAAAAGCGATTATCAAAACGATTGGCGTGACATGCCCGAAATGTAAAGAAGGCGATGTCGTTGAACGTAAATCTAAAAAGAATCGTATTTTCTATGGTTGCTCAAAATATCCAGAATGTGATTTTGTTACATGGGATAAACCGATAGGTCGTGATTGTCCTAAATGTGATCATTACTTAGCTGAGAAGAAACAAGGCCGTAAAAGTCAGGTTGTTTGTTCAAATTGTGAATACAAAGAAGAAGAACAAAAGTAATAATATCGACTAAATAGCTGAATAATATATTTTAGCAATTATAAAGTTTTAATAGTTATACGAGCAACTTACGACATATATTTATAATGTAAATGACTGTATTTATGATTATGGTATTTTGTTGTAGTTGCTATTTTTAATGTATAGGAGGAAATAAAATGACTCAAACTGTCAATGTAGTAGGTGCTGGATTAGCTGGTTCTGAAGCTGCATATCAATTAGCTCAAAGAGGTATAAAAGTAAATTTATTCGAAATGAGGCCTGTAAAACAAACGCCTGCGCATCATACGGATCAATTTGCAGAACTCGTATGTTCTAACTCTTTACGTGGTAATGCTTTAACAAATGCAGTAGGTGTATTGAAGGAAGAAATGAGACGTTTGGATTCACTTATTATAAGTGCGGCAGACAAAGCTAGAGTACCAGCAGGGGGAGCGCTAGCGGTCGATCGTCATGATTTTGCTGGACATGTAACTCAAACTCTAAAGAATCATCCGAATATAACTGTAGTAAATGAAGAAATCAATAGTATTCCTGAAGGACAAACAATTATTGCGACAGGACCATTAACGACAACGAACTTAGCAAATGAAATAGTTGAAGCTACAGGAAAAGATCAATTATATTTTTATGATGCAGCAGCACCAATTATTGAAAAAGAAAGTATAGATATGGATAAAGTATACTTGAAATCTCGTTATGATAAAGGAGAAGCAGCATATTTAAATTGTCCTATGACTGAAGAAGAATTCAATGCGTTTTATGATGCGGTACTAGAAGCAGAAGTGGCTCCGGTCAATGAATTTGAGAAAGAAAAATACTTTGAGGGATGTATGCCGTTCGAAGTTATGGCTGAACGTGGTCGCAAAACCTTGTTATTTGGACCAATGAAGCCAGTAGGACTAGAAGACCCTAAAACAGGAAAACGTCCATTTGCAGTTGTCCAATTAAGACAAGATGATGCAGCAGGTACACTTTATAATATTGTAGGATTTCAAACGCACCTGAAATGGGGCGCTCAAAAAGATGTCATTCGTCTTATCCCAGGCTTAGAAAATGTAGAAATTGTTAGATATGGTGTGATGCATAGAAATACATTTATTAATTCACCAGATGTGTTATCAGAAACATATCAACTTAAAGGTAGAGAAGAGTTATACTTTGCTGGTCAAATGACTGGGGTTGAAGGATATGTTGAAAGTGCAGCAAGTGGTTTAGTGTCTGGTATTAATTTAGCGCATAAATTAAAAGATAAAGGGGAAGTTATATTCCCTAGAGAAACTATGATAGGCAGTATGGCATATTATATTTCTCATGCTAAGAACGAAAAGAATTTCCAACCTATGAATGCTAATTTCGGGTTGTTACCAACTTTAGAGCATCGTATTAAAGATAAAAAAGAAAGATATGAAACTTTAGCGAACCGTGCATTGTCTTATTTAGATAATTATAAACAAACACTATAAAAGTTTGATAGATTTACGTGATTTCCGAAAATTTTGAAAATTTGACACAATTAAATAGTTATTTTTAGCAGTCCCCTCCCACAATATGCTACAATTCTTATTGATGGAGGGGTTTTTATTGGAAGAAATCCAGCAGGCATACTTATATATGTTAAAAGTTGAAAAACAATTTTCAGAACATACTTTGAAGTCATATCATGATGATTTAGAACAATTCAATGCGTTTTTAAGTCAAGAATATTTAGAGTTATCTGCATTCGAATATAAAGATGCAAGAAATTATTTGAGTTTTTTATATTCAAAAAGCTTGAAAAGAACTTCTGTTTCCCGTAAAATTTCTACGCTGAGAAGTTTTTACGAATATTGGATGACTCAAGATGAACAAATTATCAATCCATTCATTCAACTCGTACATCCCAAGAAAGAACAATATTTGCCACATTTTTTCTATGAAGAAGAAATGGAAGCATTATTTGATACTGTTGAAAAAGACCCCAAAAAAGGATTGAGAGACAGAGTGATTTTAGAATTACTTTATGCAACAGGCATAAGGGTCTCAGAATTAGTTCATATAAAAGAGCAGGATTTAGATATGAATTTACCTGGAGTGAAAGTACTGGGTAAAGGTGGAAAAGAGCGGTTTATCCCATTTGGTGAGTTTTGTAGGCAAAGCATTGAACGTTATATAGAGTCATTTAAACCAAAAATGAATAAAGTACATTCGTATTTACTAGTGAATATGAATGGAGCACCAATTACAGAGCGGGGTGTTCGTTATGTGTTGAATGATGTCGTAAAACGAACAGCTGGCGTCACAGATATTCACCCACATAAACTACGACATACATTTGCGACACATATGCTTAATCAAGGAGCAGATTTACGCACCGTACAATCATTGCTAGGTCATGTGAATTTATCGACGACAGGCCGTTATACACATGTGACTAATGATCAGCTAAGAAAAGTATATTTAAATGCACATCCTCGTGCAAAAAAGGAGAATTGAATTATGAGTACATCTATTCATGCGACGACGATTTATGCAGTTCAGCATAATGGCCATTCAGCAATGGCAGGAGATGGACAAGTTACGCTTGGTGAGCAAGTGATTATGAAAAAGACCGCACGAAAAGTAAGACGTTTATATAACGATAAAGTTTTAGCGGGATTTGCTGGGAGTGTGGCAGATGCCTTTACATTATTTGAAAAATTCGAAACTAAATTACAACAATTCGGTGGGAATTTGGAAAGAGCTGCTGTAGAGCTAGCACAAGAATGGAGAGGTGACAAACAACTTCGTCAATTGGAAGCTATGCTTATTGTGATGGATAAAGATTCTATCCTTGTTGTGAGTGGTACAGGTGAAGTTATCGCTCCAGACGATGATTTGATAGCTATTGGTTCAGGTGGTAATTATGCGTTGAGTGCAGGTAGAGCATTGAAGCGTCATGCTACAAATTTAACTGCCAAAGAGATGGCGTATGAAAGTTTAAAAGTAGCTTCAGATATTTGTGTATTTACAAATGACCAAATTGTGGTTGAAGAATTATAAATAAAGTAAGAAAAAACGTATAATTTTTAAATATTAGGATATAGTAAAAACAATTCATAAATGTAATTACAAATTTGGTTACTAATGTTTAGAATGACAGAAATTATAATTACGGAGGTAATTTATATTATGGAGTCAAATGGTATTAAATTAACACCAAAAGATATCGTTTCAAAATTGAATGAATATATCGTTGGGCAGGATGACGCAAAACGTAAAGTAGCCATTGCATTAAGAAATAGATATAGAAGAAGTTTGCTAATCGAAGAAGAAAAAAAAGAGATTGCACCTAAAAATATTTTGATGATTGGTCCAACTGGTGTCGGCAAAACAGAAATTGCACGCCGTATGGCTAGAGTAGTGGGCGCACCTTTTATTAAAGTTGAGGCAACTAAGTTTACTGAAGTGGGTTATGTAGGACGCGATGTTGAAAGTATGGTCAGAGATTTAGTAGATGTATCCGTAAGGTTAGTGAAAGAGCAAAAGAAAGCGCTAGTTGAAGACGAAGCAAAAGATAAAGCAAATGAAAAACTAGTGAAACTTTTAGTTCCGAGCATGAAGAAAAAAGCTACCCAAAATAATAATAACAATCCTTTAGAGTCGTTGTTCGGCGGTTCGATGCCAAACTTTGGACAAAATAATGACGAAGAGGAAGAAGCACCAACTGAAGATGTTAAGACCAAACGTTCTGAAATCAAACAACAGTTATTAAAAGGTGAATTAGAAGATGAAAAAGTACGTTTGAAAGTAGAACAAGACCCAGGCGCTATGGGAATGTTAGGGACAAATCAAAATCAACAAATGCAAGATATGATGAGTCAACTGTTACCTAAGAAGAAAGTTGAAAGAGAAGTCCCAGTTAAAACAGCACGTAAAATATTAACAGATGAATTCGCTGATGAATTAATTGATCAAGAGTCTGCAAACCAAGAAGCGATAGACCTTGCTGAACAAATGGGCATTATATTTATTGATGAAATTGATAAAGTGGCAACGAATAACCAAAATTCAGGTCAAGATGTCTCTAGACAAGGTGTACAGAGGGACATTTTACCGATTCTTGAAGGTAGCATGATTCAAACCAAATATGGTACTGTTAGTACTGAACATATGCTGTTTATTGGTGCTGGAGCGTTCCACGTGGCTAAACCAAGTGATTTAATTCCTGAGTTACAAGGTCGTTTCCCAATTCGTGTTGAATTAGAAAGTCTTTCAATAGAAGATTTTGTACGAATCCTGACTGAGCCTAAATTATCACTTATCAAACAATATGAGGCGTTACTTAAAACTGAGCAAGTCACAGTCAACTTTACCGATGAGGCAATTAAACGTTTGGCTGAAATTGCGTTTCAGGTAAACCAAGATACTGATAATATTGGTGCACGTCGATTGCATACGATTTTAGAAAAAATGCTTGAAGATTTATCATTCGAAGCGCCGAGTATGCCACATGCGGTTGTAGATATTACGCCACAATATGTTGATGATAAATTGAAAACCATTTCAACAAACAAAGATTTAAGTGCGTTTATTTTATAATATAAATGAAAAAGGAGAAGGAATATGAGCTTATTATCGAGAACGAGAGAATTAAATACACTTTTGCAAAAGCATAAAGGCATAGCAGTAGATTTTAAAGATATGGCACAAACGATAAGCAGTGTAACTGTAACAAACGTGTTTATTGTTTCAAGAAAGGGTAAAATCTTAGGTTCTAGCTTGAATGAACTACTAAAAAATGAGCGTATTATTCAAATGCTAGAAAATCGTCATATCCCAACAGAATATACAGATAAATTAATGGATGTAAGAGAAACACAATCAAATGTTAATATTGAAAATGTATTAACGGTATTCCCACCTGAAAACAAAGATTTATTTAAAGATAGTAGAACAACTATCTTCCCAATCTTAGGTGGTGGAGAAAGATTAGGTACACTTGTACTAGGACGTGTCCAAGACGATTTCTCTGAAAATGACCTTGTACTTGGTGAATATGCGGCAACAGTCATTGGTATGGAAATTTTACGTGAGAAACATAATGAAGTAGAACAAGAAGCGAGAGATAAAGCAGCAATTAGTATGGCAATTAATTCATTATCATATTCAGAAAGTGAAGCAATTGAACATATCTTTGAAGAATTAGGTGGCAAAGAAGGCTTGCTTATCGCTTCAAAAGTTGCAGATAGAGTTGGCATTACACGTTCAGTAATCGTAAATGCTTTACGTAAACTTGAAAGCGCGGGTGTTATTGAATCACGTTCACTTGGTATGAAAGGTACATTTATCAAAGTGAAAAAAGAAAAATTCTTAGATGAATTAGATAGAATTAAGTAATATAAATAAATTAAAACGTTGAGCGAATACTATATATAAAAGAACGACTGAAGCGTGTTGTTTAGTCGTTCTTTAAATATGTGGAAATCAAACGCAAAACTATTGATTTATAAGAGTGAATATGATATATTTATTCACGGCTATTAAGCCAATACACACATAAAAAGTGAAAGTATGAAGGGTGCGATAGTGTTTTATCGTGTTTGTACGAGCTTTTTGTGGAGGTAATTAACCAATAGGAGGAATTTTATTATGGCAGTAATTTCAATGAAACAATTGCTAGAAGCAGGTGTTCACTTCGGTCACCAAACACGCCGTTGGAACCCAAAAATGAAAAGATACATTTTCACTGAAAGAAACGGTATCTATATTATCGATTTACAAAAAACAGTGAAAAAAGTAGAAGAAGCTTATAACTTCATTAAACAAGTATCAGAAGATGGTGGAAAAGTTTTATTCGTTGGTACGAAAAAACAAGCACAAGATTCAGTTAAAGCTGAAGCAGAACGTGCTGGTCAATTCTATGTTAACCAAAGATGGTTAGGTGGAATCTTAACTAACTATAAAACAATTTCTAAACGTATCAAACGCATCTCTGAAATTGAAAAAATGGAAGAAGATGGCTTGTTCGAAGTATTACCTAAAAAAGAAGTTGTAGAACTTAAAAAAGAATACGACCGTTTAATTAAATTCTTAGGCGGAATTCGTGATATGAAATCAATGCCTCAAGCATTATTTGTAGTTGATCCTCGTAAAGAGCGCAACGCAATTGCTGAAGCACGTAAATTACACATCCCTATCGTAGGTATCGTGGATACAAACTGTGATCCTGATGAAATTGATTACGTTATCCCGGCTAACGATGATGCTATTCGTGCCGTTAAATTATTAACTGGTAAAATGGCAGATGCAATCTTAGAAGGTCAACAAGGTGTATCAAATGAAGAAGTAGCAGCAGAACAAAACATTGATTTAAAAGAATCAACTGAAGCTACTGAAGCAGAAACAACTGAAGAAAACACTTCTGTTGAATCAAACTAAGAATAATGTAAAATGGGTGATAAGGTAAATAGGCTTATCACCTTTTTTTTAAGATAAATTTATTAAAATTCATTAAATGATGGAGGAATATAAAATGGCAATTTCAGCTAAACTTGTAAAAGAATTACGTGAAAAAACTGGTGCAGGCATGATGGACTGTAAAAAAGCGCTAACAGAAACTGATGGTGACATCGATCAAGCGATAGACTACTTACGTGAAAAAGGTATCGCAAAAGCGGATAAAAAATCAGACCGTATTGCAGCAGAAGGTCTTGTACATGTTGAAGAAAAAGGTAATGAAGCAGCAATCGTAGAAATTAACTCAGAAACAGATTTCGTTGCTCGTAACGAAGGTTTCCAAGAATTAGTTAAAGAAGTTGCTATCCAAGTATTAGATACTAAAGCTGAAACAGTAGAAGCGTTATTAGAAACTACTTTACCAAATGGTAAAACAGTTGACCAACGCATCAAAGAAGCTATCTCTACAATTGGTGAAAAATTAAGCGTACGTCGTTTCGAAGTTAGAACTAAAACTGATAACGATGCTTTTGGTTCTTATTTACACATGGGTGGACGCATCGGTGTTTTAACTGTAGTTGAAGGTTCAACTGACTCAGAAGCTGCTAAAGATGTAGCTATGCACATTGCTGCGATTAACCCTAAATACGTTTCATCAGAGCAAGTTAGTGAAGATGAAATCGCACACGAAAGAGAAGTTTTAAAACAACAAGCTTTAAATGAAGGCAAACCAGAAAATATTGTTGAAAAAATGGTAGAAGGCCGTTTACGTAAATATCTGCAAGAAATCTGTGCCGTTGACCAAAACTTTGTAAAAGATCCAGACCAAACAGTAGAAGCTTTCTTAAAATCAAAAGGTGGCAAACTTGTTGACTTCGTACGTTTCGAAGTAGGCGAAGGTATGGAAAAACGTGAAGAAAACTTTGCGGATGAAGTAAAAGGACAAATGAAATAATTTTTCATAGTTAGATCAAGGAAGAAGACACCTTTTGTGCTCCGTATGAAAGATTTACTTTTGTATTGGAAGACCTATTGTGTCTTCTTTACTTGTATCAATTACATATTTTTACAATAGAGAGGATAAGACAATGGCTCAAACTTCTAATTACAAACGTGTTGTTTTAAAATTAAGTGGCGAAGCATTAGCAGGAGACGATGGTTTTGGAATTAATCCAATTATTATTAAGAGTGTAGCTCAACAAGTTGCTGAAGTAGCAAAAATGGATTGTGAAATTGCAGTAATCGTTGGTGGAGGTAATATTTGGAGAGGTAAAACAGGTAGCGATTTAGGTATGGATCGTGGAGCTGCTGATTACATGGGAATGTTAGCTACAGTAATGAATGCTTTAGCTTTACAAGACAGTCTTGAGCAACTCGAGTGTGATACACGTGTTTTAACTTCAATTGAAATGAAACAAGTTGCAGAACCGTATATTCGTCGTCGTGCTATAAGACATTTAGAGAAAAAACGTGTAGTTATTTTTGCGGCTGGTATCGGTAATCCTTACTTCTCTACTGATACGACAGCAGCGTTACGTGCGGCTGAAGTTGAAGCTGATGTTATCTTAATGGGTAAAAATAATGTTGATGGTGTTTACTCTGCTGATCCAAAAGTAGATCCGGATGCAGTTAAATATGAACACCTTACTCATATTCAAATGTTACAAGAAGGTTTACAAGTAATGGACTCAACAGCATCTTCATTCTGTATGGATAACAATATTCCATTGAATGTATTCTCTATTACTGAAGAAGGTAATATTAAACGTGCTGTTATGGGTGAAAAAATAGGAACTTTAATAACAAAATAATCAGAGGTGTATGACAATGACTGACATTATTAATGACACGAAATCAAAAATGCAAAAATCTATAGATAGTCTTTCAAGAGAATTAGCTAATATCAGTGCAGGTAGAGCAAATTCCAATTTATTAAATGGTGTAAACGTAGATTACTATGGCGCACCAACACCAGTACAACAACTTGCGAGCATTAGTGTGCCTGAAGCGCGTTTACTTGTTATTGCACCATACGACAAATCTTCAGTGACTAACATTGAAAAAGCAATTAATGCAGCTAATTTAGGCGTTAATCCTTCTAGTGATGGCGAAGTGATTCGTATAAGTATCCCGGCATTAACAGAAGAACGTCGTAAAGATTTAGTTAAAGATGTTAAAAAAATTGGTGAAAATGCAAAAGTTGCGATACGTAATGTACGTCGTGATTCAAATGACGATCTTAAGAAACAACAAAAAGACGGCGACATCACTGAAGATGATTTAAAAGGACAAACAGATGATGTTCAAAAACTTACTGACGATTCAATTAAAAAAATTGATAGCTTATTAGAAGAAAAAGAAAAAGATATTATGTCAGTATAAACATGGTAAAAATGATTATACTTCAAACTTCACTTCAAAGGACGTAAATTATTACGGTCTTAACTTGAAGTTTGAGGTGTTTCATATATTTATCTGAACTGTATCAAATCAGACTTTGGTACAGTTTTTTTATTTGTTTATTCAATGCGCTTATCTAGTATGATAAAATGGTAGATAAATGTATCTAGAACTTATTATAATAAACAGAGATGATCACGCTCGGAGGAAATACCATGTTTAAAAAGTTAAAAAAGCAGAAAAAAAATCAGCCTAATCAATCCGATTTTGATTTAGATTTACATAATATACCTGAACATGTTGCTATCATTATGGATGGTAATGGACGATGGGCAAAACAAAGAAAATTGCCTAGAATCCAAGGTCATTATCAAGGTATGCAAACGGTAAAAAAAATCACTATGGAAGCTAGTGATATAGGAATCAAGTATTTAACGTTGTATGCGTTCTCTACAGAAAATTGGGCAAGACCGAAAAATGAAGTCAATTATATCATGAACTTGCCGGTTAACTTTTTAAAAACTTTTCTACCAGAGTTGATAGAAAATAATGTTAAAGTAGAGACAATTGGTTTTATGGAACATTTACCAACATCTACATTAAAAGCGATTGAAAAAGCAAAAGAAGATACTAAAAATAATACTGGATTAAAACTAGTTTTTGCTATTAATTACGGTGGTCGTGCTGAAATTGTACATAGTGTAAAATCATTATATGATAAATTGTCTGAGGATGGTTTAACGAGTGATAATATTACAGAGGAAATGATTAATGATCATTTGATGACGCATAATTATCCAGATCCTGAGTTACTTATTAGAACTTCTGGAGAGCAACGTATTAGTAATTTCCTAATTTGGCAAGCATCCTATAGTGAGTTTATATTTAACGAAAAACTATGGCCCGATTTTGACAAAGAAGAATTAATAAATTGCATTAAAATTTATCAGTCTCGCCAACGACGTTTTGGTGGATTATAAATAGTTAGGAGAAAAGTATGAAAGTTAGAACTTTAACGGCAATCATCGCACTTATCGTTTTCCTCCCTATATTATTAAAGGGCGGATTTAGTCTAATTTTATTTTCATATTTATTAGCATTCATAGGATTAAAAGAATTGCTTAATATGAATATGATTAAGTTCTTATCTGTTCCAGGTATTATAAGTGCATTAGGCATTTTGATTATTATGTTACCTCAAGATGCTGGAGCGTGGGTAAGTGCTTTACAGTTAAAATCATTAATTGCTATGAGCTTTATTTTATTAAGTTATACAGTACTTTCTAAAAATAGATTCAGTTTTATGGATGCTGCATTTTGCCTAATGTCTATTGCATATGTTGGAATTGGATTTATGTATTTGTATGAAACGAGATCTGAAGGTATACATTACATACTCTTTGCATTTTTAGTAGTTTGGTCTACAGATACTGGTGCATATCTTTTTGGTCGTTTAATGGGTAAACATAAATTATGGCCAGTTATAAGTCCCAATAAAACCATCGAAGGTTTTATTGGGGGGCTAGTATGTAGTTTAATCATTCCATTGGTAATGATTATGTTTGTAGATTTTAATATTGCAACGTGGATATTACTGATACTTACAATAATATTAAGTATGTTTGGGCAGTTAGGTGATTTGGTAGAATCAGGATTCAAACGTCATTTTGGTGTTAAAGATTCTGGGCGCTTATTACCTGGACATGGTGGTATTTTAGACCGCTTCGATAGCTTCATGTTTGTATTACCATTATTAAATATCTTTTTAATTCAAATGTAATTTTAAATTTAATGTCCAAAGTACAACTATATACAAAAAAATGGGAGTTAATGAAGTAATATATCTAAGCGATTATAGGCTGTTATATTATTAATTAACTCTTTTTGATAAGTTAATTAATTATTAGCCGTTATAGTCATTACTTTTTTATTAGGTTAAAAGGGTGTTTGAATAGGTTAAAGTTGCGTGTGTCTGTTAGACTAGTTGTGTTATACTTTTATAACCTAAAGTGGCAAATATTATAGTTATTTCAACACTTGATTTAATATATTGCGCATTAGTAATCAATTTATTCCGAAAATATGAGGTGTATTTAATTGAGTTTCCTAGTAACAATTATTTCTTTTATAATCGTATTTGGTGTTCTTGTATCTGTGCATGAATATGGCCATATGTTCTTCGCTAAAAGAGCAGGAATTATGTGCCCTGAATTTGCAATAGGCATGGGCCCTAAAATATTTAGTTTTAGAAAAAATGAAACGCTGTATACTATAAGATTATTACCTGTAGGTGGTTATGTACGTATGGCTGGTGATGGTTTAGAAGAACCCCCCGTACAACCAGGTATGCATGTGAAAATTAAAGTGAATGATAAAGACGAAATTACACATATCATTCTAGATGATCAACACAAATTTCAACAAATCGAAGCTATAGAAGTAAAACAATGTGACTTTAAAGATGGTTTATATATTGAAGGCATAACGGCATATGATCAAGAAAGACATCGTTATCCAATTGCCGATAAATCATACTTTGTTGAAAATGGTAGTTTAATACAAATTGCACCAAAAGATCGACAATTTACTTACAAAAAACCATATCAAAAATTCTTAACGTTGTTTGCAGGACCTCTTTTCAATTTCTTACTTACATTAGTATTATTTATTGGTCTAGCATATTATCAAGGTACACCAACAAACTCCGTTGATGAAGTTGCCAAAGGTTCACCTGCAGCACAAGCAGGATTGAAATCAGGTGATACAATTGTTAAATTGGGAAGTCATAAAATTAACGGTAAAGACGATATAGATCAAGCGGTGAGTGAAATTAAAGATCAAAAGACGAAGTTAACAGTTGAGCGCGATGGCAAACAACAAACTTTTGACATTAAACCTAAAAAAGTAGAACAAAAAATGACTAAAACACATTCAGAAACTAAATATTTATTAGGTTATCAAGCAGATACTGAACATACAGTATTTAAACCAATTATTTCTGGACTAGAACAAACAGTAACAGCAGGAAAACTAATTTTCACTGCAATTTTAAGTATGATTGCTAGTATTTTTACAGGACAATTTTCATTCGACATGTTAAATGGACCAGTGGGTATTTACCACACTGTCGATTCAGTTGTTAAAACTGGCATAATTAATTTGATTTCTTGGATGGCATTATTAAGTGTGAACTTAGGCTTGATGAATTTATTACCAGTACCAGCATTAGATGGTGGTCGAATCTTATTTGTAATATATGAAGCAATTTTTAGAAAACCAGTAAACAAAAAAGCAGAAACGACAATTGTTGCAATAGGTGCAGTATTTGTATTAATTGTTATGGTTTTAGTGACTTGGAATGATATCCAACGCTATTTCTTATAATTGAGAGGAGCATTTTCGAAATGAAACAGTCAAAAGTATTTATACCTACAATGAAAGAGGTGCCAGCAGGAGCTGAGGCATTGAGTCATCGCTTACTATTAAAAGCAGGGCTTATAAAACAAAGTACGAGTGGTATTTATAGTTATTTACCATTGGCAGCAAGAGTATTAAATAATATCGAAGAGATTATTAGAGAAGAAATGGAAAGCGTTGATGCTGTTGAAATATTAATGCCTGCATTGCAACATTCAGAATTGTGGGAAGAATCTGGTCGTTGGGACGCCTATGGACCAGAATTAATGCGCTTGAAAGATAGACATGGACGTGAATTTGCGCTTGGACCGACACATGAAGAAGTAGTAACTTCAATTGTTCGTGATGAATTGAAATCATACAAACAATTACCTTTAACATTGTTCCAGATTCAATCAAAATTTAGAGATGAAAAACGACCTCGTTTTGGATTATTACGTGGTAGAGAATTTATCATGAAAGATGCATATTCTTTCCATGCTGATGAAGATTCATTAGACGCAACTTATGAAGACATGTATGGTGCATATGATCGCATATTCAAACGTGTAGGCATCAATGCTAGACCTGTCTTAGCAGACTCAGGAGCAATTGGAGGAAGCCATACACATGAATTTATGGCTTTAAGTGAAATAGGGGAAGACACGATTGTTTATGGTGAAGAAAGTGATTATGCTGCTAACATTGAAAAAGCGGAAGTTGTTTACCATCCAAATGAAAAACATGATGAAATAAAACCATTAACTAAAATAGAAACACCTCATATACAGACAGCAAAAGAACTTGCAGATTTCTTAGAAAAACCATTAGATGAAATTACTAAATCAATGATATTCAAAGTTGAAGGCGAATTTATTATGGTATTGGTCCGTGGACATCATGAAATTAATGACATTAAATTAAAAGCGTATTTCAAAACTGATAATATTGAATTTGCAACAGAAGATGAAATTGTGAATCTATTAGGTGCTAAACCTGGTTCACTAGGTCCAATATTTGATAAAGAAGTGAAAATCTATGCAGATAACTTTATTAAAGATTTGAATAATATTGTTGTAGGCGCAAATGAAGATGGTTATCACTTTTTAAATGCGAATGTAGGTAGAGATTTCGTTGTAACTGAATACGGAGATTTCAGATTCATATTAGAGGGCGAGCCGCTATCTGATGGTTCAGGTGTAGCTCATTTTGCAGAAGGTATTGAAGTTGGCCAAGTATTTAAACTTGGTACAAAATATTCAGAATCGATGAATGCTACATTTTTAAATAATCAAGGTAAAGCACAACCATTATTAATGGGTTGTTATGGAATAGGTGTCTCAAGAACTTTGAGTGCAATTGTAGAACAAAACAATGATGAAAATGGAATTATATGGCCTAAATCAGTTACGCCATTTGATTTACATTTAATCACAATTAATCCTAAAAAAGATGATCAACGCGAATTAGGAGATCAATTGTATGCACAGTTGAAAGAAAACTATGATGTATTATATGACGATCGAAAAGAACGTGCTGGCGTGAAGTTTAATGATGCAGATTTAATTGGCTTACCGATACGTGTAATGGTAGGTAAAAATGCAGCAGAAGGCATCGTAGAAGTGAAACGACGTGATACAGGTGAGAGCGATGACGTTCATATCGATAACCTAATTAACCATGTGAATCAATTGTTCACAAGTATATAAGTTGCAGCAAGATTTGCAACAATTTGTTATAATTAACAAAGAAAAATAGTAGTTGAATCTTACAAGTTAAATTAATGCATCATTGTAGTCGCTACAATGGTGCATTTGTTATTCAAATCAAAAGTATGAACAAGCATAAAGTTTAACTATTAGAATTTCATACATATTCAGTTATAATATAAAGAATGTAATAATAATACATACACCGTCATTTAATGTAATTAATCAAATACAGGTAAATCAGTGTAATTAAGAGTAAGGTGGTTATCGTCATGGCAATGACAAATCAGGAAAAGTTTAAAATTCTAGCTGACCAAATTAAAATAGCGAATCAATTAGATGCAACGTTTCTTGAACAAAGTGAATTAACACGTGTGGATGTAAAGGCAACAGACCGTTCATGGGTCTTCCAAATCACATTTCCACACTTCTTATCTATAGAAGATTATTTGCTATTTACAAGCGCAGTTACTGAAGAATTTAAGTTGATTGCAAAAGTTGATTGTAATTTCACAATAAATAATAAAATGAACCAAGATGAATATGCTTTGAAATACTTTAGCTATTGCATAGATCAAACCAAATTGTCCCCCAAAGTCAAAGGCCAATTAAAACAAAAACGTCTAATTATGTCGGGTGATGTTTTAAAAATCATGTGTCAAAATGATATTGAACGAGATCACTTTGATAAAGCATGTAATGGTAGTTTAATAAAAGCATTCCAAAAGTGTGGATTTGATTTTAATAAAGTTGTGTTTGAAACCGATAGTGTGAGTACAGGTGACGATTTAGCATCGTTAGAAGCACATATTCAAGAAGAAGATGAAAAAAGTGCACGTGAAGCAACTGAAAAATTAGAAAAAATGAAAGCTGAAAAAGCGAAACAACAAGATAATAACGAAAGTTCAGTTACAAAATGTCAGATTGGTAAACCAATTCAAGTTGAAAGTGTAAAACCAATTGAATCTATTATTGAAGAAGAGTTTAAAGTTGCGGTTGAAGGTGTTATTTTTGATGTAAACTTAAAAGAGCTTAAGAGTGGTCGACATATAGTTGAATTAAAAGTTACTGACTATACGGATTCCCTTGTATTGAAAATGTTTACACGTAAAAATAAAGATGATTTAGATCATTTTAAAGCATTAAGTGTTGGTAAATGGGTCCGTGCTCAAGGACGTATAGAAGAAGATACGTTTGTGCGAGACTTAGTCATGATGATGTCTGACATAGAAGAAATAAAAAAATCTACCAAACAAGATAAAGCTGAAGAAAAAAGAGTGGAATTTCATTTGCATACCTCAATGAGTCAAATGGATGGCATACCTAACATTTCAGCATATGTAGATCAAGCGGCTAAATGGGGTCATAAAGCGATAGCAGTTACTGACCATAATGTCGTCCAAGCATTCCCAGATGCACATAGTGCTGCTGAAAAAAATGGTATCAAAATGATTTATGGAATGGAAGGTATGTTAGTCGATGATGGTGTTCCGATTGCTTATAAACCGATGGATAGAGACCTTAAGTCTGCAACTTATGTAGTATTTGACGTTGAAACAACAGGTTTATCAAATCAATACGATAAAATTATTGAACTTGCTGCTGTGAAAGTAAAAGATGGAGAAATTATTGATAAATTTGAACGTTTCAGTAACCCACATGAGCGTTTATCAGAAACAATTATCAATTTAACGCATATCACTGATGATATGTTGGTAGATGCTCCCGAAATTGAAGAAGTGCTCACGGATTTTAAAACTTGGGTAGGTGATGCCATTTTTGTTGCACATAATGCTTCGTTTGATATGGGCTTCATTGACACAGGCTATGAGCATGTAGGCATTGGTGCTTCAACTAATGGTGTTATCGATACATTAGAACTCTCGCGTACAATTAATACAGAATATGGTAAGCATGGATTGAACTTTTTGGCGAAAAAATATGGCGTTGAACTGACACAACACCATAGAGCGATTTATGATACTGAAGCCACAGCATATATGTTTATTAAGATGCTTAAACAGTTAGAAGCGCTCGGTGTAGAAAATCATCAAGATATTAATAAGTCATTGTCTAATGAAGATGCTTATAAACGTGCACGACCTAATCACGTTACATTGATTGTGCAAAATCAAACAGGTCTAAAGAATCTATTCAAAATCGTAAGTGCTTCACTCGTTGAATATTACTATCGAACTCCAAGAATCCCTCGTTCATTGTTAGATGAACATAGGGAAGGTATTTTGGTTGGATCAGCTTGTGATGAGGGTGAGGTATTTACGGCTGTGATGCAAAAAGATCAGTCACAAGTAGAAAGAATAGCTAAATATTATGATTTTATAGAAGTACAACCTCCAGCGCTTTATCAGGATTTAATTGATAGAGAACTTGTACGTGATAATGAAACGTTACATGAAATTTATAATCGATTATTAAGAGCTGGTGAAGTTAATAATATTCCAGTCATTGCGACAGGTAATGCACATTATTTATATGAGCATGATTCAATTGCTCGTAAAATTTTAATTGCAGCACAACCGGGTAATCCTTTAAACCGTTCAACATTGCCAGAAGCACATTTCAGAACTACAGATGAAATGTTAGACGAATTACATTTCTTAGGTGAAGAAAAAGCATATGAAATCGTAGTGAAAAATACCAACGAGTTAGCTGATCGAATAGAACGTGTCGTCCCAATTAAAGATGAACTTTATACACCTAGAATGGACGGGGCAAATGATGAAATACGAGATTTGAGTTATTCGAATGCTAGAGCGTTGTATGGTGATGATTTGCCACAAATTGTTATTGATCGTCTTGAAAAAGAGTTGGAAAGTATTATAGGTAATGGGTTCTCAGTTATTTACTTAATTTCGCAAAGACTTGTAAAAAAATCATTAGATGATGGTTACCTTGTAGGTTCACGTGGTTCAGTTGGATCTAGCTTTGTAGCAACAATGACTGAAATCACCGAAGTTAATCCATTACCGCCACACTATATTTGTCCAAAATGTAAGAAAAGTGAATTCTTTAATGATGGGTCGGTGGGATCTGGTTTTGATTTACCTGATAAGAAATGTGAAACATGTGAGTGTGATTTGATTAAAGAAGGACAAGACATTCCATTTGAAACTTTCTTAGGTTTTAAAGGGGACAAAGTGCCAGATATCGACTTGAACTTTAGTGGCGAATATCAACCTAAAGCACATAATTACACCAAAGAACTGTTTGGTGAAGATTATGTATTCCGTGCAGGCACAATTGGTACAGTAGCAGAAAAGACTGCATTTGGATATGTTAAAGGATATTTAAATGATCAAGGTATTCATAAACGCGGAGCAGAAGTAGACCGCTTAGTAAAAGGCTGTACAGGCGTTAAACGTACGACTGGACAACATCCGGGTGGTATTATCGTAGTGCCTGATTATATGGATATATATGACTTTACTCCAGTTCAATTCCCTGCAGATGATCAATCATCAGCATGGAAAACGACACACTTTGATTTCCATTCTATCCACGATAATGTCTTGAAACTCGATATATTAGGACATGATGATCCTACAATGATTCGTATGTTACAGGATTTATCAGGTATTGATCCAAAAACAATTCCAGTAGATGATAAAGAAACGATGGGTATCTTCAGTTCACCTGATCCATTAGGTGTTACACAAGAAGCTATTTTATGTAAAACAGGGACATTCGGGGTACCTGAATTTGGTACAGGTTTCGTTAGACAGATGTTAGAAGATACAAAACCAACGACATTTTCAGAACTCGTTAGAATTTCAGGTCTTTCCCACGGTACAGACGTATGGCTTGGTAATGCGCAAGATTTAATCCGTTCTGGTACTTGTGATTTAGCAAGTGTAATTTGTTGTCGTGATGATATTATGGTTTATTTAATGTATAACGGATTAGAACCTTCTTTAGCATTTAAGACGATGGAATTTGTGCGTAAAGGTAAAGGTTTAACAGATGATATGGTTGAAGCTATGGTAGATAATGAAGTGCCAGATTGGTATTTAGATTCTTGTAGAAAAATTAAATACATGTTCCCTAAAGCCCATGCGGCTGCCTATGTATTAATGGCCGTGCGTATTGCTTATTTTAAAGTACATTATCCACTTTATTACTATGCTAGTTATTTTACAGTTCGTGCATCAGATTTTGATTTAATTACAATGATTAAAGATAAAGATAGTATTCGCAACGCTGTAAATGATATGTATTCACGATATATGGACCTTGCTAAAAAAGAAAAAGATACATTAACTGTATTAGAAATTATGAATGAAATGGCCCAACGTGGATTCCGTATGCAACCAATTAGTTTAGAAAAAAGTAAAGCCTTTGAGTTTATAATAGAAGGTGACACACTTATTCCACCATTTATATCTGTTCCAGGATTAGGGGAAAATGTAGCGCAAAGAATAGTCGAAGCTAGAGAAGAAGGACCATTTTTATCTAAAGAAGATTTAAATAAAAAAGCAGGTTTATCTCAAAAAGTAATTGAATATCTTGATGAACTAGGTTCTTTACCTAATTTGCCAGATAAAGCACAATTATCAATTTTTGATATGTAAAAGTAGTGTTAAGATGTCAAAGTATTTTTCAATTTTTATATATTTGTAGAAAAGTTACGCTTAAAATTTTTAAGAATAAACAGTTCTAGTTGCTATAAAAGGCTTTAAGAAATATAGTTATTTGTATAGAAAATGAACATATGCTATAATAATAGTGCTTAAAAAATTAGACTCAGGCAGAAAGAGTGGGCATAATACCCGCTCTTTTCTATTTGCCAAAAAAGGAGGTCAGCATGAGTAAAATAACAGAGCAAGTTGAAGCAATTATTCAACCTGTCCTTGACGACTTAGATTTTGAATTAGTAGAAGTTGAGTTTACAAAAGAAGGAAAAGACCATTTTTTAAGAGTATCTATCGATAAAGAAGGCGGCGTCGATTTAAACGATTGTGCGCTTGCTTCTGAAAAGATCAGTGAAGTAATGGACGCAGAAGATCCTATTCAAGAAATGTATTACTTGGACGTTGCGTCACCTGGTGCTGAAAGACCTATTAAAAAAGATAAGGATTTTCATAATGCAGTAACGAAACCTATATTTGTCTCTTTATATGCGCCTATTGATGGCGCTAAAGAATGGTTAGGTGTTTTACAGTCTGTTGATGATGAAAATATAGTTTTAGAAGTCAAAGAGAAGTCAAAAACAAAGCAAGTTGAAATTCCAAGAAGTAAAATCGCTAAAGCGCGTCATGCTGTAATGATTTAACGTGATTAGGAGGATGAACCGTGTCAAGTAATGAACTGATATTAGCTACTGAATATTTAGAAAAAGAGAAGAAAATTCCTAGAGCAGTGTTAATCGATGCTATTGAAGCGGCATTAATTACTGCTTACAAGAAGAACTATGACAGTGCAAGAAATGTGCGTGTCGAATTAAACATGGATGAAGGTACTTTTAAAGTTATAGCTCGTAAAGATGTTGTTGAAGAAGTGTTTGATGACAGAGATGAAATAGACTTAAGTACAGCGTTAGTAAGAAATCCAGCATATGAAATTGGTGATATATATGAAGAAGATGTAACACCAAAAGATTTCGGTCGTGTAGGAGCTCAAGCAGCTAAACAAGCTGTAATGCAACGTTTACGCGATGCAGAACGTGAAATTTTGTATGATGAGTTTATTGACAAAGAAGATGACATCGTAACAGGATTAATAGACAGAGTAGACCACCGCTATGTATATGTGAATTTAGGACGTACAGAAGCGGTATTGTCAGAAGCGGAAAGAAGTCCAAATGAAAGCTATATTCCGAATGAAAGAATCAGAGTTTATGTGAATAAAGTTGAACAAACAACAAAAGGTCCGCAAATTTATGTTTCAAGAAGCCATCCAGGATTGTTGAAACGTTTATTTGAACAAGAAGTGCCAGAAATTTTTGACGGTACAGTTCTTGTTAAATCAGTAGCACGTGAAGCTGGAGATCGTTCTAAAATTAGTGTTCATTCAGATAATCCTGATATTGATGCAGTAGGCGCTTGTGTTGGTTCTAAAGGGGCCCGTGTTGAAGCAGTTGTTGAAGAACTTGGTGGAGAAAAAATCGACATCGTTCAATGGAATGAAGATCCAAAAATATTCGTAAAAAATGCTTTGAGCCCATCACAAGTATTACAAGTAATTGTTGATGAAGAAAATCAATCAACAATAGTTGTTGTACCTGATTATCAATTATCTTTAGCTATTGGTAAACGTGGTCAAAATGCACGATTAGCTGCTAAGTTAACTGGATGGAAGATAGATATTAAGTCAGAATCAGATGCTAGAGAAGCTGGTGTTTATCCAGTTGAAGAAACAATGACTGAAGATACTGAAAATCAAACAAATAATGTTGTTGAAGAAGATAATGTTGAATTGGAAGAACAAATCACTGAAGTACCAGAAACTGAAGTAATTACTGATGATGAGGAAAACACTGAAAAATAAATTGGAGTGAGCGTTTGATGAAAAAGAAAAAAATTCCAATGCGTAAGTGTATACTTTCAAATGAAATGTATCCAAAGAATGACATGATACGAGTTGTTATTAACAAGGATGGCGAAATTTTTGCTGATGCAACTGGTAAACAACAAGGCCGCGGAGCGTATGTTTCAAAAGACGTTAAATTAGTTGAAAAGGCACAGCAAAAAGGTGTGTTAGAGAAATATTTTAAAGCTGATGCTGAAACATTAGAGCCTGTTTATAAAGAAATTATACGTCTTATTTATCGTGAAGAGATTCCTAAATGACACAAGAACAAATCATGAATTTTTTAGGTTTAGCCATGCGTGCTGGAAAAATTAAGACAGGTGAGTCAGTCATATTGAATGACTTAAAAAAAAATAAATTAAAGCTTGTAATTATTGCTACAGATGCTTCTGATAACACAATTAAAGTGATACAGAACAAATGTGAGAGCTACCATATATCATTACGTATATTTGGAACAAGAGCTGAATTAGGGCAAGCTTTAGGTAAAGCAGAACGTGTAAACATTGGAATCACTGATCAAGGCTTTGCTAAAAAGTTATTGTCAATGATAGATGAATATCGTAAGGAGTGACTATATGAGTAAAAAAAGAATTTACGAATATGCCAAAGAATTAAGTATTAAGAGTAAAGTTATTATTGATGAGTTGAAAAAAATGAATGTGGAAGTATCTAGCCATATGCAAGCATTAGAAGATGATCAAATTAAAACGTTAGATAAAATCTACAAACCAGAACAAGCTAAACAAGCAGAACAATCACAATCTAAGACGCAAAACAATCAACAATCAGCAAATAACAAACCTAACAATAAAGGTAATCAAAATCATAACAACTCAAACAATAATAAAAACAACAAAAATAATAATTCAAATGGTAAAAACAACAAAAATAATAAAAAAAATAATAAAAATAATAAACAACCCAAACAAGAAGAACCAAAAGAAATTCCTTCAAAAATCACTTATCAAGAAGGCATTACAGTAGGTGAACTTGCTGACAAATTAAATGTCGATTCATCAGCTATTATTAAAAAATTATTCTTACTTGGTGTGATGGCTAATATTAACCAATCATTAGACGAAGAATCACTAGAATTAATCGTTGATGAATATGGTGTAGAACTTGAAAAAGAAATTATTATAGATGAACAAGATTTATCTGTATATTTTGAAGACGAAACTGAAGATGAAAATACGGTAGAACGTCCAGCAGTTGTTACAATTATGGGACACGTTGACCATGGTAAAACAACATTATTAGATTCAATTCGTCATACTCAAGTAACAGCTGGAGAAGCTGGTGGTATCACACAACATATTGGTGCGTACCAAATTGTGAATGAAGGTAAAAAAATTACTTTCCTTGATACACCAGGCCATGCAGCGTTCACTACAATGCGTGCACGTGGCGCGCAAGTTACAGATATTACAATTTTAGTAGTAGCAGCTGATGACGGTGTGATGCCTCAAACAATCGAAGCAATCAACCATGCTAAAGAAGCAAATGTTCCGACAATTGTAGCTGTCAATAAAGTTGATAAACCAACTTCAAATCCAGACCGTGTTATGCAAGAGTTAACTGAATATGGTTTAGTTCCTGAAGATTGGGGCGGCGATACAATATTTGTACCACTATCTGCTTTAAGTGGAGAAGGTATTGATGATTTATTAGAAATGATTGTACTAACTTCAGAAGTACAAGAATTAAAAGCTAATCCAAGTAAACATGCTGTAGGTACAGTTATTGAAGCTGAGTTGGATAAATCACGTGGACCATCTGCTTCATTATTAGTACAAAATGGTACGTTAAACGTAGGCGATGCACTTGTAGTCGGTAATACTTATGGTAGAATCCGTGCAATGGTAAATGACTTAGGTAAACGTATTACATCTGCTGGCCCATCAACACCAGTTGAAATTACAGGTATTAATGATGTACCTCAAGCCGGCGATCGCTTTGTTGTTTTCAAAGATGAGAAACAAGCACGACGCATTGGGGAAGCACGTCATGATGCAAATGTATTGCAACAACGTCAAGAAAGTAAGAGTGTTTCTTTAGATAACTTGTTTGAACAAATGAAACAAGGTGAAATGAAAGATTTAAACGTTATTATCAAAGGTGATGTACAAGGTTCAGTAGAAGCACTTGCAGCATCTCTTATGAAAATCGATGTTGAAGGTGTAAATGTACGTATTATTCATACTGCAGTTGGTGCCATCAATGAATCAGACGTGACATTAGCAAATGCATCGAATGGTATTATTATTGGATTTAACGTACGTCCTGATACGGGTGCTAAACGCGCAGCTGAAGCTGAAGGCGTTGATATGAGATTACATCGAGTGATTTATAATGTAATTGAAGAAATAGAATCCGCGATGAAAGGTATGCTTGATCCAGAATTCGAAGAAAAAGTTATTGGACAAGCTGAAGTACGTCAAACATTCAAAGTTTCTAAAGTGGGTACAATAGCAGGTAGTTACGTTATTGATGGAAAAATCACTAGAAATGCCGGCGTACGTGTAATTAGAGACGGTATAGTGCAATTTGAAGGTGAATTAGACACATTAAAACGTTATAAAGACGATGCTAAAGAAGTAGCTCAAGGTTATGAATGTGGTATTACAATTGAAAAATACAATGACCTAAAAGAAGGCGACATTATTGAAGCGTTCGAAATGGTTGAAATTAAAAGATAAATTGTGACATATATAAACGGCTTTCCATATGGGAAGCCGTTTTTTTTATATATAAAATTATTCAATTTTATAAAAGCACATGTTTTTGATATTATAAAAAAATAATTAGAAATAAAAAATGCTTTTGTATTAATTTATTCGTTATAGTGTGTTATGTTAAAAGTATTAAAAATAAAATATAATGTAAGTGGACTTATTGAGTTACAAAGATAAATCCACCTTCACAACATATCGCTTACTTTAGTTACCTATTTAATATTTTATCCCTCGATTTAAAATGATTATGGTTAAAAATGCATTTAAATTAAAATGTTTCTTTAACATAGCGCTAAACCAATTCAACCTAATTTAGAGAATCATATTGATAAGCATGGTTTACCTTTAATGAAATTCCCACTATAAACTTAGTGGAATTTTGACAGTCATTTAGTATATCTACGTGTGTTTTTGCTCATATTATCTAACGAATTAGCAACCATTTAAAGCAATGATGAAAAATATTTTACTTACTTTGAAATAAGCAATCTTATGTATTCCTATTTGAGTTAGACTAACAATTAATGTGACTGTTGATATTTTATATCTGTTCTTAAGAGTGGAACGTAGTAGCATTTGTTTAATTAATGTACTTCAAATTATCAAATAAGCTAACTTATAGCATACTCAATCCATAAGTGTATGAGTAAATGAATCACGCTTCGATGTGGTTATGCATACTACAATTCAACTATTTTATGTGGAAATGGATTAAATAAAGATTGAACTTGGTATATGTTACAGCATATTTTTATAATAATTATGCCCTTTTTAAAAGTTAGAAACTAAATAAAAAGATTATAGTAAAATTGCGTCTCTTTATACAATTGACACTAGCTGTCTATGTGTTTATATACAATGGAGAAATAGGAGGTTATACCTGATGGATGAATATTTAAAAGATATAAACGAATTTTGGCGAGAATATTTTAGTCAATATAACACTATCTATGATGAAGAGACGCTGGAAAAAATTGTACAAAGTAATGACACAACTGCTTTTTTACACCCGCAAGATTTAGCGTACTTAAAAGAGCATTTTGGTGATGATTTTGATCAAATTCCAAGGTTTAAAAAAATGATAGATTTTGCTAATGGTAAAATAACAATCAATAAAAATAGACAAGTTGTGATGATGGAACAAAAAGATATTAATCCAGCAATTGCTCGACCATATTTCGGTAACCCAGAGTTAGCTGATATAGTGCTGTTAAAAAAACAACCAGAAAATGATTTTAAAACTTATGGTGTGGACTTACCCGAATCAGTAGCAATAGAATATCGTAGAAGAATATTCTTAGATATACAGGGGAGATTAACATTTGATAATGAAAAACTATTTTTACCATATATTGACAAACATCGATGGTTTATGAAGTATTTATATAGCAACTCATCAACACTAAAGCGATTTAATATTAACCCTAACAGAGTCATGGTGTTAAATTTCTTTCCTTATCAAACAGGTCATACGGCAGGGATACCGAAAGACTTTTTAACAATTAATCATAATTTGCCATCTCAGTGTCAGACATTTGACTTACTGTTGAAAATATTAAATGACAATAAAAAGCGTATCTATATTGTGAGTGAAGAAGAATTGTTTATCTCTATATTAAGAAACTATACGAATGATGACTTATGTCAGTGTTTGAAAGATAATTTATTTGTTCTTGCTTCAAAACAAAACAGACATATTACTTTAGGTAATGTACTAAGTTATAAAGAATACAAACATCGATTATGCAAAAAAGAAGAATTATCTAAAAAAGAATTTTATAAATGGAATAAGCAAAAGAAAGAAGAACGAGAAAATGGAAACTCTGATTTTTATGAGAAAATGTGTTTGATACAAAAAAATGAGGTTTATCAATAATTAAAACAGAAACATTTAAGTGAATCGCTTACAGTAATACCTATGTGTTGGGTGTTACTGTAAGCTTTTACTTATTTTATTGAGGTTAAAATAAGTTATATATTATAGTTATCAAACAAAGTTCTTATTTTTGTTTTAAAATCATCAACATATGTTTGAGGTTTTAGCAAAATAATATCTTGTGGGTAATCGTAAGCAATTTGCAGACATTCTTCTTTTGAAACTATGACATCTACAAGTGTTCCATTATGTTTCTGCTCTTTATGAATAATTATAAATTGTTCATAAAATTCAGACCAAAGTTCATCACTTACTAATAAAGTTGCACTTTTTGTTTTGAAAAATATATCTTGATCGAACATTTCTTCTATTTGATTTAAATCTAATATTGATGAAACTTTCATACTATGAGCCTGGTTTTGATATAAGTAACTAAACCAATATTGATGATTAAAATATCTTGTGTAGATAGGGATGACTTTTATACGTTGTTTTGGGCTGATTTGTAATGAGATGAAATTTTGATTTTCGATAGCTAATTGAATTCTAAAGATAAATGTCGAATTGCTAGTTTCACGATAGATTTTAAATTGACTTAATAACTTATTAGATAATAATTTTTCGGCAAGGTTAGAATTTGCATTGAGACCTCTGATGAGGTTATAGGTATCTTCATGAATGACTGGCGTAAAACTTTTCATTCTAAATAATAAATTAAGTAACCTATTGTTTCGAAACTTATATCTATCTACTTTTAAACGATGATGTTCCGAATCGTAATCATAAATAATTTTACCTTCGAGTCCTTGCCACTCGTGATCTTCATATATAAAATGATTAATATCACTTAAATCTCTTTGTATTGTACGCACGTTTACTTTTAAGTCTTGCGCAAGTTTTTCTTTATTTAAAGTTTTTCCATTTAAAAAACGAGTGTAAATATATAATAGACGTTCTGGTTTTTCCAATCATACACGCTCCTAAAAATTGTGAAAATAAAAGATAGTAATAGCTTATTAGTGTTATAGTATACCATTATAATCGACGAAATGCGTAACACTTTATAATATTTATTTTATAAACTTGTGGATTATTGTTACATACAAGGATTAAAATAACTTAATAACAGTTAAGCATAAAAAACTAACAGTTAGGCAATATAAAATTTAAAATATAACGTTTTAATGAAAAATCATTTTATTATACAACAGATAGGAATTAAAATTTTGCCTAAGTGTAATAAAAATTAAAAAATATATATTACGGTCAATTTAAAATAGAATATGAGAAAATCTTTTATAGTAACCGGCTTTGGTAAAATTTGTTTGACGTTGTGAAATAAACTATCATATAATCTTTTAGTAAGGAAGCTTAACTCGGACAAAAAATAATGTGAGGTGAAAACAATGAATATGAGAGCGGAGCGTGTTGGCGAGCAGATGAAACAAGAAATTATGGATATCGCTAATAATAAGGTAAAAGATCCTAGAATTGGATTTTTAACAATTACAGATGTTCAATTAACGAATGACTTATCTATCGCAACGGTATTCTTAACAGTATTAGGAAATAAAAAACAAAAAGAAGATACTTTTAAAGGTTTAGAAAAAGCTAAAGGGTTTATTAAGTCTGAACTTGGTTCTAGAATGAGACTGCGTATCGTACCTGATTTGAATTTTGAATATGATGAATCTATCGACTACGGTAACAAAATAGAAAGAATGATCCAAGACTTGCATAAGAAAGATTAATATAATGATTAAGCTGGAACAAAATCTAACAAGATTTTCTGTTTCAGTTTTTTTTACATAACTCAACGTGCGTAAGTCATGTTAAGATGAAGTTAAAGTATAAAAAGAGATTTTGAAGGTGGCGTAAAAGGATGTATAACGGTATTTTACCTGTATATAAAGAGCGTGGTTTAACGAGTCATGATGTAGTATTTAAATTAAGGAAAATTTTAAAAACTAAAAAAGTTGGACACACTGGAACCTTAGATCCAGAAGTTTCAGGTGTGCTCCCTATCTGTATAGGTAGTGCTACGAAGGTTAGTGACTATATTATGGAAATGGGTAAATCTTACGAAGCAACTGTAACACTTGGTATAAGTACTACAACAGAAGATCAAACGGGGGATACCTTAGAACAAAAAGCTGTTTCTGAAAGTGAGGTATCTCCTGAAGCAATTGATGAAGTTTTAAAACAATTTGAAGGTATAATCACACAAATTCCACCAATGTATTCATCAGTAAAAGTTAATGGAAGAAAGTTATATGAATATGCAAGAAATAATGAAACAGTAGAGCGACCAGAACGGCAGGTGAACATTATAAACATTAAGCGTATCTCTGACCTTCATTTTGACAATGATATTTGTCAGTTTGATATAACAGTAGAATGTGGAAAAGGGACTTATATTCGAACACTGGCAACAGATATTGGAAAAACTTTAAATTCACCTGCACACATGTCTAAACTTACAAGAACACAAAGTGGTGGATTTGATTTAAATCACAGTTATAGTTTAAGCGATATTGCAGAATTACATGAGCATGAAGCGTTACAAAGAAAATTATTTCCGATAGAATATGGGTTGAAAGGTTTACCGCAAATAATGATAACTGATAAGACGATAAAAGCTAAGATTTTGAATGGACAAAAGTTTTATAAAAGTGAGTTTAATGCTGCAATTCAAACTCAAGTTGTCATGGTAGATGATGAGAGTGAAAAAGTGTTAGCAATTTATGAGCCTCATCCAGACAAGATAGATGAAATTAAACCTAAAAAGGTATTTAACTAAAGGAGAAATACGCATGAAAGTGATTGAAGTAGCTCATCCAATTCAAGAAGATCAATATATTACAGAAAACGTTGCTATGGCTTTTGGATTTTTTGATGGTATGCACAAAGGTCATGCAAAAGTATTTGAAACTTTAGACGAAAAAGCTAAAGCAGCAAATTTAAAAAAAGCGGTTATGACTTTTGACCCACATCCATCAGTTGTATTAAATCCTGAACTAAAACGTACAGATTATTTAACACCGATACAGGACAAAGTGGAAATATTAGAATCATACGGTATTGATTATTGTATTGTTATCAATTTTTCTTCCAAGTTTGCTGGTGTAGATGCAGAAGAATTTATTCAAGAATATATAATTAAAAATCATGTTAAAGAAGTGATTGCTGGATTTGATTTTACTTTTGGTAAATACGGTAAAGGAAATATGATGATTTTAAATGAAATGGATGAATTTAATACTACAACGGTAAGTAAGCAAGAAATTGAATCAGAAAAGATATCTACTACTGAAATTAGGAGAGCACTTAAAACAGGTAACCTGCAAAAGGCTAATGAAGAGTTAGGGTATCGTTTTCGTATTAAAGGCACAGTTGTTCAAGGTGAAAAGAGAGGGCGCACAATAGGCTTTCCAACAGCTAATGTACAACCTAGTGATGATTATGTACTACCTAAAAATGGTGTGTATGCTGTCAGTATGGAAATGGGGACAGATGATAAGATTTACCGCGGCGTTGCCAATGTAGGCGTTAAACCAACATTTCATGATCCTTCAAAAGCGCAAGTAGTCATTGAAGTGAATCTGTTTGATTTTAATGAAAATATATATGGAGAACGTGTTACAGTTTATTGGCATCATTATTTACGTCCAGAAATTAAATTTGATGGTATTGATCCTTTGGTAGAACAGATGAATAAGGATAAAGAAAAGGCTAAATATTTATTAGCGGTTGATTTTGGTGATGAAATATCATATAATATTTAAGTCGAATGTGTATTACACATTTAAGCACCTTTACCTTGGCAGTTCGAGTCTCCGACGGTTTGCTCGGATAAAGGCGCATCAAATTTAAAGGAGGAAATTGACAATGGCAATTTCACAAGAACGCAAAAATGAACTAATTAAAGAATACCGCACACACGAAGCAGATACTGGTTCACCAGAAGTACAAATCGCAGTGTTAACAGCGGAAATCACTACATTAAACGAACACTTACGTACTCACAAAAAAGACCACCATTCACGTCGTGGCTTATTAAAAATGGTAGGTCGTCGTAGACACTTACTTAACTATTTACGTAACAAAGATATTCAACGTTACCGTGAATTAATTAAATCATTAGGTATTCGTCGTTAATCTTTTGACGTATATTGATAGGGAAAGAACCTTAAGGGTCCTTTCCCTTTTTTAATAATTTATAAAGCGTATTTTAAAAAATAAATACTAATATAAAAAATTTCTTAGAAATGATATGATAGTACTATTAGATATATGAGAGGAGATTCGTAATGTCTCAAGAGAAAAAAGTTTTTAAAACTGAATGGGCAAATAGATCATTAACGATTGAAACAGGACAACTTGCTAAACAAGCTAACGGTGCTGTTTTAGTTCGTTATGGTGACACAGTAGTATTATCTACAGCTGTTGCTTCAAAGGAACCACGTGATGGTGACTTTTTCCCATTAATGGTAAATTATGAAGAAAAAATGTATGCTGCAGGTAAAATTCCTGGAGGGTTTAAAAAACGTGAAGGTAGACCAAGTGATGAAGCAACGTTAACTGCGCGTCTTATCGATAGACCTATTCGTCCACTATTCCCTAAAGGTTACAAATACGACGTGCAAATCATGAATACAGTATTAAGCGCAGATCCAGACTGTTCGCCAGAAATGGCTGCAATGATTGGCTCATCAATGGCACTAAGTGTTTCAGATATCCCGTTCCAAGGTCCTATTGCTGGAGTGAATGTGGGTTATATCGATGGAGAATACGTTATTAATCCTACAGTGGCACAAAAAGAAGTTTCCCGTTTAGATCTTGAAGTAGCTGGTCATAAAGATGCAGTGAACATGGTGGAAGCTGGTGCCAGTGAAATTACTGAAACTGAAATGCTTGAAGCTATCTTCTTTGGTCATAATGAAATTCAACGTTTGGTCGAATTCCAACAAGAAATTGTGGATCATATTCAGCCAGTTAAAAAAGAATTTGTTCCAGTTGAAAAAGATGAAGCACTCGTAGAAAAAGTGAAACAATTAACGCAAGATAATGGTTTAAAAGAAACAGTATTAACATTTGATAAACAACAACGCGATATTAATCTTGAAGCATTAAAAGAAAAAGTGGCGTCAGCATTTGTTGATGAAACAGACGAAGATAATGCTGCATTGATTAAAGATGTTTATGCTATTTTAAATGACTTAGTTAAAGAAGAAGTAAGAAGATTAATTGCGGAAGAAAAAATTAGACCAGATGGTCGTAAAACAGATGAAATTCGTCCGTTAGAATCAGAAGTTGGAGTGTTACCAAGAACACATGGTTCTGGTTTATTTACTAGAGGTCAAACACAAGCACTTTCAGTATTAACATTAGGATCATTAAGCGAGTATCAAATCCTTGATGGACTAGGTGAAGAAGAGCAGAAACGCTTCATGCACCACTACAACTTCCCTAACTACTCAGTTGGTGAAACTGGTCCCGTACGTTCTCCAGGACGTCGTGAAATTGGACATGGTGCACTAGGTGAACGCGCGTTAAGTCATGTTATCCCTGATACAAAAGATTTCCCATATACAGTGAGAATTGTAAGTGAGGTATTAGAATCTAATGGTTCGTCTTCACAGGCTTCTATTTGTGGTTCAACACTTGCACTAATGGATGCGGGTGTACCGATTAAAGCACCTGTAGCTGGTATTGCAATGGGATTAGTTACACGTGATGATAGTTATACTATCTTAACGGATATCCAAGGTATGGAAGATGCATTAGGCGACATGGATTTCAAAGTTGCAGGTACTGCTGAAGGTATTACTGCGATACAAATGGATATCAAGATTGATGGTCTGACAAAAGAGATTATTCAAGAGGCGTTAGAACAAGCACGTGAAGGACGTTTAGCAATATTAGATCACATGTTACAAACAATTGATCTACCACGTAATGAACTAAGTATGTTTGCACCGAAAGTTGTTACAATGTCAATTAAGCCAGAGAAGATTAGAGATGTTATTGGTCCAGGCGGTAAGAAGATTAATGAAATCATCGATCAAACTGGAGTTAAACTTGATATTGAACAAGATGGAACGATTGTTATTGGTGCGGTTGATAAAGATGCTATAGCTAAAGCACGTAGTATTATTGAAGATATCACTCGTGAAGCAGAAGTAGGACAAGTATATGAAGGTAAAGTTAAACGTATTGAAAAATATGGTGCATTTGTTGAATTATTCCCAGGTAAAGATGCACTTGTTCATATTTCACAAATTGCCAACGAACGTATCGAAAAAGTTGAAGATGTGTTGAAAGTGGGAGACACATTTAAAATAAAAGTAACTGAAATTGATAAGCAAGGTCGCGTAAATGCATCACATAAAGCATTACTTTCAGAATAACTTGATTGAAAAATATTAAATTATAGTAGAAACTGGTAAATGATTAGAAACTTCATTGCGATAGAATATTATTCATTCTATCGTTAGAAATTTCTAAATCATAAGCACTAGTTTCTTTTTTTGTATTAAAAATTTATGATATGTAAACAAAATGTCTTTTTTTGAGTTATTGCATAATAAATTATTAATACAATATATACATAAAAACTAAACAATATAAATAAAACGTCTAATGTTTATATTATATAAAATAGAAGTTTATGCACGGATTAGATCCCTAAACTATTTATAGTTATTACTTTAATAGTGTACATAAAGCCTATTTTAACTTATAATAAACTATGAGTTTATATATGGACGGGTAATTTAAATAGGAGGTAACATTTTGAGTTTAATTAAGAAAAAGAATAAAGATATTCGTATTATTCCTCTTGGCGGCGTCGGAGAAATTGCGAAAAATATGTATATCGTCGAAGTAGACGATGAAATGTTTATGTTAGATGCAGGATTGATGTTTCCTGAAGATGAAATGCTTGGCGTAGATATCGTTATCCCTGACATTCAATATGTCATTGAGAATAAAGAAAAGTTAAAAGGAATCTTTTTAACACATGGACATGAACATGCAATAGGCGCTGTTACATATGTGTTAGAACAAGTCGATGCACCTGTGTATGGTTCTAAATTAACTATAGGCTTAGTTAAAGAAAATATGAAAGCACGTAATGTAAACAAGAAAGTTAGATACTACACTGTAAATAATGAATCAGTGATGCGTTTTAAAGGAGTTAATGTAACATTTTTCAATACTACCCATAGCATCCCTGATAGTTTAGGTGTTTGTATCCATACATCTTATGGTGCGATTGTATATACGGGTGAGTTTAAATTTGATCAAAGTCTTCATGGCCATTACGCACCGGATTTGAAAAAAATGACCGAAATTGGCCAAGATGGTGTATTTGCATTAATCAGTGATTCAACTGAAGCGGAAAAGCCAGGCTACAACACGCCTGAAAATGTCATTGAATCACATATGAAAGACGCATTTACAAAAGTTAAAGGCAGATTGATTGTATCTTGTTATGCTTCGAACTTTATTCGTATTCAACAAGTATTAAATCTAGCTAGTAAATTAAATAGAAAAGTATCTTTCTTAGGCCGTTCTTTAGAAAGTTCATTTAATATTGCTAGAAAAATGGGGTATTTTGATATACCTAAAGATTTATTAATACCGATTAATGAAGTTGAAAATTATCCTAAAAATGAAGTTATTATCATTGCGACAGGTATGCAAGGTGAACCGGTAGAAGCGTTACATCAAATGGCACAAAAGAAACACAAAATTATGAATATTGAGCCAGGTGATTCTGTATTTTTAGCAATTACTGCTTCTGCAAATATGGAAGTCATTGTAGGTAATACGCTAAATGAATTAGTACGTGCTGGTGCAGAAATTATACCTAACAGTAAAAAGATTCACACTTCAAGTCATGGTTGTATGGAAGAATTGAAGATGATGATTAATATCATGAAACCAGAATATTTCATTCCGGTAAATGGTGAATTCAAAATGCAAATTGCCCATGCGAAACTAGCGAATGAATCAGGGGTTCAACCTGAGAAAATATTCCTAGTAGAAAAAGGCGATGTCGTTAACTTCAATGGTGAAGAAATGATTTTAAATGAAAAAATGAACTCTGGTAATGTACTTATAGATGGTATCGGTGTAGGTGATGTAGGTAATATCGTATTAAGAGATCGTCATTTACTTGCTGAAGATGGTATCTTCATTGCTGTCGTAACACTTGATCCCAAAAATAGACGTATTGCAGCAGGACCTGAAATACAATCACGAGGATTCGTTTATGTAAGAGAAAGCGAAGCGTTGTTAAACGAAGCTGAAGAAAAAGTACGTGAAATAGTAGAATTAGGATTACAGGAAAAACGAATTGAATGGTCTGAAATCAAACAAAGTATGCGTGATCAAATTAGTAAACTACTATTTGAGAATACGAAACGTCGTCCGATGATAATTCCAGTCATTTCTGAAATTTAATAAAGTCCTTACTAAACAAAGAGGTTAAGACAAGCGCTTAAGTAAACATATTTAAATGTAGATTGCAGTTGATTGTTATAGCTTAAATATGACAAGTATGCAACCTTTAAATTCACTCCAAGCGATCATAGTCTTTGCCTCTTTTATGTTATTATAATAAATGTAATAAAACTTTATTTATACCATATTACTTATATGTAAGAAAATGTATTTTTTAGTGAAGGGTAAAATAGAAATTATTTACATAGGAATTTAAATGACAAATTCTAAGTATAAAAAAGAAATCAGAGTTGAAAAGAAGGTGTGAAAGTTGGCACAGGCGAAAAAGAGAACGGCAACCAAAAGAAAAACAACAAATACAAGAAAGAAAACAAGTAATCAAAAAAAGAAGCAAAGTGACAGTCCATTAAGATATATATTAGCCATTGTTATATTTGTATTAATCGTATTAGGTGCATTTCAACTGGGCATTATAGGAAAAATGATTGATAGTTTCTTTAATTATCTTTTTGGTATGAGTCGTTATTTAACTTATATCCTAGTAGCAATTGGAACAGTATTTATTACATATTATAAAGCGTTACCTAAATCTAGACGTACAATAGGTGCGATTACATTACAATTTGCTTTATTATTTGTAACACAGATCGTGTTTTATTTTACAAATAAAGCACAGGCACAAAGAGAGCCTATTTTATCATTTGTTTATAAATCATATGAACATTCTCATTTTCCGAATTTTGGTGGAGGCTTAATAGGATATTACCTATTGACTCTATTTATCCCGTTAATTTCAATTGTAGGTATTATTATCATAACAATGTTATTAATTGCCTCAAGTATCATATTACTGCTTAAGCAAAAACATCGTGATGTTTCTAAGGTGCTATTTGAAAGTATGAAAGCAAAAAGTAAAGATGCTTCAGAGAATTTGAAGGAAAAAAGAAAGCATAACAAAATTAAACAAGAAGCAAAGGCACGTGTAAAGGCTGAGAAAAAAGCTGAAAAAGACTTACAAACATCCCAAGCAACAACACAAGATAGTCCTAAAGATGTAAGTAGTTTACCAGAAGTCTCAAATATAACTAATGAACAACAGTCATCGATTCCAATTTATGGACATAGTGATAATGAAGACGATACTACTCAGCTTAAACGTTCACAAAAAGGTAAACGTTCTAAAAGGCTGTTCGATCAAAATGAAGAAAATAATCAAATGACATCCCAACAAAATGCAAACGAATCACAGATTACATTAGAGGAACATGTTGAAGCTCAGGAAGAAGAAAATAGCAACAACAATGAAATAGAAAATTCTATTTCTGAAGCTGGAGAAGTGGAAAATGAAGCTTATACGATCCCTCCATTAACATTATTGAATCAACCGGCCAAACAGCAAGCGACATCTAAAGCTGAAGTACAAAGAAAAGGTCAATTACTTGAGACGACTTTAAAGAACTTTGGTGTAGATGCAAGAGTGACTCAAATCAAGATTGGACCAGCAGTTACACAATATGAAATACAGCCTGCACAAGGTGTGAAAGTAAGTAAAATAGTGAATCTACATAATGATATTGCCTTAGCATTGGCAGCAAAAGATGTACGTATTGAAGCACCTATCCCTGGCCGTTCAGCAGTAGGTATAGAGGTGCCGAATGATAAAATTTCACTGGTATCTTTAAAAGAAGTATTGGAAGAAAAATTCCCAGCTAAAAACAAATTAGAAGTAGGGTTAGGTAGAGACATTTCAGGTGATCCAATTACAGTTGAATTAAATAAAATGCCTCATTTACTGGTAGCGGGTTCTACTGGTAGTGGTAAGTCAGTTTGTATTAATGGTATTATCACAAGTATATTACTGAATGCTAAACCACATGAAGTAAAACTTATGTTAATAGACCCAAAAATGGTAGAATTAAACGTATACAATGGGATACCGCACCTATTAATACCAGTAGTGACAAATCCCCACAAAGCATCGCAAGCCTTAGAAAAAGTTGTAGCCGAGATGGAAAGACGTTATGATTTATTCCAACATTCTTCAACTAAAAATATAGAAGGCTACAATGAAATGATTAGACGACAAAATGAGGAACTAGAAGAAAAACAATCTGAATTACCTTATATTGTTGTTATTGTGGATGAGTTAGCCGACTTAATGATGGTCGCAGGTAAAGAAGTAGAAAATGCGATCCAACGTATTACACAAATGGCACGTGCTGCAGGGATACACCTTATTATTGCAACACAACGACCTTCAGTAGATGTTATTACCGGATTAATTAAAAATAATATTCCTACGCGAATTGCTTTTGCCGTTAGTTCACAAACTGATTCTAGAACAATTATTGATAGTGGTGGTGCTGATAAGTTACTAGGTAAAGGGGATATGCTATACGTTGCTAATGGTGGTTCTACTAGAACGCGTGTACAAGGTGCATTCTTAAGTGATCATGAAGTTCAGGATGTAGTGAATTACGTTGTTGAACAACAAAAAGCGAACTATGTAAAAGAAATGGAACCAGATGCTCCAGTAGATAAATCAGAAACGAAAAGTGAAGATACGTTGTACGATGAAGCATATCTATTCGTACTAGAGCAACAAAAAGCGAGTACGTCTCTTCTGCAAAGACAATTTAGAATTGGATATAATCGCGCTTCACGTTTAATGGACGATTTAGAGCGTAATCAAGTAATAGGTCCACAAAAGGGTAGCAAACCTAGACAAATATTAGTAGATTTAGATAGTGATGAGGTGTAAATATGGAACTTACTTCTGTTTATAAAGTAAAAGAATGGATGATTCAGCAAATCAAAAATGGCGACTTGCATGATGGTGAGCAATTACCAAGTCATTTAGCAATTGCTAGAAAATTAAATGTTAAAACAGATGATGTATATGATGCTATTGATGAATTAATTACAGAACAAGTTTTATCTAATAATTTGGAAGAAGGGGCTAGTGTGAAATCACTGCACCCCTTCTCTTATCCTTTAGGTGAACTTGTAAGTATTAGTAAGATGATTGAAGAACAGGGATACAGTGCAGGTACAGAGTTTATTAGTTTTGATGAAAAGCCAGCAACATCTTTAGATTCTCAAAAGCTTAATCTTCCTGAAAAAGCTTATGTGACCATTATCGAACGGATAAGAATGGCAGACCGCATACCCATGGTCTATTGTTTGGATAAAGTACCGACCAGTATTTTAACGTGTGCCCAGTATCAAAGTAGTGATGAATCTATTTTAAATGCTATTGAACAAAATGCTTCTCAAAAAGTAGCTTATGCTGAAACAGAGATAGAAGCAATTAGCTATGAACCACATATTTCTGATGTATTAGATGCTTCACCACATGAAGGACTAATGTTATTGAAATTAATTCATTATGATAAAGATGACCAACCAATATTTTATTCATTTAATTATTTCAAAAGTAGTTTAGTTAAATTCAAAACGGTTAGAAATAGAATATAAAAACAAAATTATGAAAGTGAGGCATGACAATTTGAAAATAGATAAACAGAAAAATGACTTGCACATTAAAGTAATGCCAACAACAAAATTTAAAACCACAACAATAACATTTAAGTTTATGGCTCCATTAGATAATGAAACCATGACATCACGTTCAATATTAAGTAAATTGCTTGTTCGTGCGACTAAACAATGGCCGACAGATAAAGCGTTTACACGCCACTTATCTCAATTATATGGCGCATATGTAAATAGTTTTGTATCAAAGTTTAAAGATAAACATGTCATTACAATTTCATTGGAATTAGTTAATGAACGTTATCTTAAAGATCAAACGCCGCTTTTTGAAAAAGGATTAGAATTATTTAGAGAGATTTTATGTAATCCACTCGTTTCAAATGAACGTTTTGATGAGACCTTTGTAGCACAAGAAAAATCATTACTTACTAAAAAATTAGAAGCAATGGTTGATAACAAATCGCAAATATCATTTTTAAATTTATTGAAATATATGTTTGGAGATCAACCGTATCGCCATTTAGCGACTGGACAAGTTGCCTACATATCAGATGTTACACCTGAAAGTTTATATCATACATATCAATCTATGTTACAAGACGACTATTGCGCCGTATACGTAGTAGGTAATGTAGATGAAGAAGCAGTACAATCACAGATTCGAACTTATTTTGAGCTCAAGCCAAAGCAATTTAAATTATCACAAGTAACTGCTGCTCAACAGGGGCATAATTTACCGCAAGAAATAGTTGAAGAAGATGAAGTTGATCAAGCAAAATTAAATATGGGCTTCAAGTTTCCAGCCCAATATGGAGATCCGCAATATTTTGCTATCGTAGTTTTTAATATTATGTTTGGTGGGGATCCTTCATCTGTGCTATTTAATGAAGTGAGAGAAAAACAAAGTCTAGCTTATTCAATTCATTCTCAAATAGATGCAAAGAATGGATATATGTTTGTACTTAGTGGTGTGTCTGCAGATAAATATGAAACTGCAAAAGACACGATTATTTCTGAATTTGAAAAGTTTCAAAAAGGAGAATTTGATAACGACAAATTAGAATTAGCTAAAAAAGTTATCATTTCGCAACGACAAGAATCTCAAGATAGACCTAAAAGTATTATTGAAATATTAAATAACAATATTTTGCTAGAAGAAGATATGTCAGAATCATCTTATATTGGAGGTATTCAACAAGTTTCAAGAGAAGATGTTATAGCATTAGCTCAAGAAACAATTCTTGATACGATATACATTTTGACAAAAGGAGGTAGCAACTCGTGAGAGAAACATATTATGAGCAAATAGATGAACGTGTTTTTGAAGCAGAACTCAATAATGGTTTGAAAGTATTTATTATACCTAAACGTGGTTTTCAAAAAACATTTGTGACTTATACGACACAATTTGGATCACTAGATAATAAATTCAAGCCACATGGTAGCGATACATATGTAACAGTTCCAGATGGAGTTGCACATTTCTTAGAACATAAATTATTTGAAAATGAAGAAGAAGATTTATTTACTGCTTTTGCTGAAGATAATGCTCAAGTCAATGCATTTACAAGTTTTGACCGCACAAGCTATTTATTTAGTGCTACAGACCATGTTGAACGTAATATTAAACGTTTGTTGACGATGGTTGAAACGCCGTATTTTACTAAGGAGACTGTCGATAAAGAAAAAGGAATCATTGCTGAAGAAATAAAGATGTATCAAGAACAGCCAGGCTATAAACTTATGTTCAATACACTTAAAGCTATGTATGAGAGCCATCCAATTCGAGTAGATATCGCGGGTAGTGTTGAAAGTATTTATGAAATTAATAAAGACGATTTGTATTTATGTTACGAAACGTTCTATCATCCTTCAAATATGGTGCTTTTTGTTGTTGGAGATGTTGATCCTAATCACATTTATCAAGTGATTGCTAACCATGAAGATGCTAGAGATAAAGAGTACCAACCTGAAATTGTTAGAGACCCTTTAATAGAAAAGTCTAAAGTAAATGAACACTTTGTTGCTGAGTCGATGAAATTACAATCGCCAAGACTTATGATTGGCTTTAAAAATGAAGTCTTGAAAAATGAACCGGCTGAGCAATTTGTGAAACGTGATTTAGAGATGACGCTCTTCTTTGAAATGATATTCGGTGAAGAAACTGATTTTTACCAATCATTACTCAATCAAGATTTAATTGATGAAACATTTGGTTATCAATTTGTATTGGAACCGACGTATAGTTTTTCATTGGTTACGAGTGCAACACAACAGCCTGATACATTAAAAACGTTATTGTTAGATGAGTTAGAGCTTAAACAAGGAAAATTAAATGATGAAGAAGCTTTTAATTTATTGAAAAAACAATTTATTGGTGAATTTATATCAGGTTTAAACTCTCCCGAATATATTGCTAATCAATATACGAAACTATACTTTGAAGGTGTTAGTCTATTTGATTTATTAGAAATAGTTGAAAATATTACACTTGATAGCGTAAATGCAACTTCAGAAGTGTGCTTAAATTTAGATCAAGTTGTAGATAGTCGCTTGGAGATGAAATAAGTTATGAAAGCATTAGTCATCGGCGGTTCTGGCACGATAGGTACTGCAATTGTTGAGCGTTTGCTATCAGATGGATATGAAGTCATTATCCACTATAATCAAGCAAATCATGAGGCATTGCAAGCGCACTATGAACATCGTGCAGTACAGTTCGTAAGATGTGATTTAACGCAAGTTAATAACTTAGACCCATATTTTAGTTTTATACAAAATGTGGATTGCTTAATATATGCAAGTGGTACAGCTTTATATAGTCTGTTGCAAGATACAACAGACAAAATGATTGATGAAAGTTTTCAAATTCATTTGCGTCAATTAATAAGAATATGCAGATATTTTACTGATCAATTGCGACAAAGTGAAAATGGTAGAATCGTTGTTATTTCTTCAATTTGGGGAGAAACTGGAGCAAGTTTAGAAACGATATATTCTGCCATGAAGTCTGGACAAATTGGATTTGTTAAAGCATTAAGTCAGGAACTTGCTATGACATCTGTGACAGTTAACGCAATTGCGCCTGGCTTTGTGAGTGGTAATATGGCACAAAATTGGTCTGAAGCCTCACTTGAAGAAATCATGCAAGATTTACCTCAGCAAAGATTCATTAAACCTGAAGAAATTGCACATACATGCAGTTATCTCTGTCATCCTTTAGCCAAAAGTATTACTGGCACTGTACAGAAAGTGAATGGCGCATGGTATTTATAATTTTGAACAGCGTATAAAAATCAAACAACTCGCAAAGATTCAATGGTATAATATCATTATAATAAAAGAGATGAATAGGTCTCTAAATTTAAAATATATCTCGTTAAAATTAAAGTGTTAAATAAGGATATTACTAGACGATTTGTTTTTTCAAGTCTATTATATTATTTAACTGTGGATTTTAAGCGAAGGGGTGTTTCTTTCATGGCAGTAGCTACGAGACAAGAATGGTATTTAGAGTATGAGATAACGATGAACCGTGCTGGGTTATTAGGCGATGTTTCAAGCTTGTTAGGTATGATGGGTATTAGTATTGTAACGATTAACGGTATTGATGAGGGGCGAAGAGGTCTACTGATTAAGTCTGATAACCTAGAAAAAGTAAGTAGATTTGAAAATATTGTAACTGAGATAGATGATATTTCTATTACAAAATTACGTAAACCTGAACTACGTGATCGATTAGCAGTTAGGCATGGTAGATACATAGAACAAGATGCAGACGATAAAAAAACATTTCGTTTTGAAAGAGATGACCTAGGTTTACTTGTTGATTTTATGGCAGAGTTATTTAAAGAAAAAGGGCATAAATTGATAGGTATCCGAGGCATGCCAAGAGTCGGTAAAACAGAATCTATTGTTGCTGGTAGTGTATGTGCACATAAACGGTGGTTGTTTATTAGTTCAACTTTAATTAAGCAAACAGTGCGAAGTTCATTAATTAAAGGTGAGTATGATTCGGATCATGTTTATATTATTGATGGTGCGGTCACAGCTAGGGAATCTAGTCAAAAACACCAAGAATTAGTTAAAGAAGTGATGAGTTTACCGGCGATTAAAGTAGTTGAACACCCAGACTTATTCGTTGAGACAAGTGATTATGAAATGAAAGATTTTGACTATATTATCGAATTAAGAGAAAATAAAAATCAAGAAATTCATTATGAAGAAATGAAAAAGCAAACCGTAAAAAGTAAAAATAACTTGGATTTTGGTGAAAATGGTTTTGGTGGCGGATTTGGTTTTTTTGAATAAAAATCTAATAAATAATGACTGAGGAGGACTCACAAAGTGAATTCAGTTGGTCAAACTTTAAAAGGACGTCGTGAAAGATTAGGTATGACATTGAATGAGTTAGAATCACGTACTCAGATGAAACGTCAAACTTTAACATTAATCGAAACAAATGAATTTGAAGCTTTAAATAACGAAAATTATGCTGAAGGATTCATTAAAAAATATGCAAAAGCTGTGAATATTGATTCAGAACAATTGATAGAAGCACATAGAGATGAAATACCTAATAACGACGAGCAAATGCAACGTACGATAGAAGCTTTTTCACAAGAAAAAAAACCTACATATCGTAGTAAGAATAATGAACCGATGCAATTAGCTATAATTATTAGTTTTGTAGTTATTATTACAGCTATATTGTGGATTTTAGCTGTGTTAATGCTTTAAGTTATATATAGAAAAGAGGACTTTTTATGAATATACCGAATTGGATAACCGTTTTCAGAGTTATACTAATTCCAATATTTATGTTATTTGCTTTAGTAGATTTTGGATTTGGTAAGGTATCATTTATTGGTGGATACGAAGTGAAAATCGAATTATTAATAAGTGGTATTATATTTATTATTGCCTCGCTAAGTGATTTTGTAGATGGCTATTTAGCGAGAAAATGGGAACTGGTAACAAATATGGGGAAATTTTTAGACCCATTAGCAGATAAATTATTAGTTTCCAGTGCATTAATAGCACTAGTACAAATAGATTTAACTAATTCTGTAGTAGCAATTATTATCATTGCACGTGAATTTGCTGTTACTGGATTACGTTTATTACAAATTGAACAAGGCTTTGTAAGTGCAGCAGGTCAATTAGGCAAAATAAAGACAGCTATAACAATGGTGGCAATTGTATGGATACTATTAGGTGATCCTTTGGCAACTTGGATTGGCTTTTCACTTGGCAATGTACTGCTATATATTGGTGTATTCTTCACAATCTTATCCGGAATAGAATATTTTTATAAAGGTAGAGATGTGTTTAAAGCACAATAAGGTCAGTGCACAAGTTATTATATTTGGACACATATTCAAACTTTGCATAAACACTGTGAAGTGGCACTTGCTTCAAGCCCGATACATATCGGTGTCCTAGTAACCTTTAGATAGATTTCAACATTTTAGATTGTAGACAGATAGTTACAGAAGGAAATGTCACTCTTATTTAGTTATATGAACTGGAAACGACGTTAAACGTAGCGTTGCTTCCAGTTTTTTTATTCTTATTCTCTAAGTTTTTAAATTTAAAAACTTATCTTTAGTTTTTAAAAGGATTTAGATTTATAATTAAGGGAACAATAAATAAAGTTTCGCAGTATGCAGTATATGGTATAGAGCGTTAAGCATATAAAATGAAAATTGTGTTACTTGTTTCAAGGAGGAAATATTGTGAAAATATCAATTATCGCAGTGGGTTCAGAATTACTGTTAGGCCAGATAGCAAACACTAATGGGCAATATCTATCGAAATTATTAAACGGCATTGGACATAGTGTTGTTGAACATAATGTTATCGGGGATAACCCGGAACGATTAGAACGTGTCGTGAACACAGCATTACAAAATTATGATATGGTCATTCTTACAGGTGGTTTAGGTCCTACGAAAGATGATTTAACAAAGCACACTGTAGCCAACATTTTAGAACGTGAACTAGTTATAGATCAGCAAGCGTTAGACTATATTGAACAATATTTTAAAGATCAGAATATAGACATGACGCCCAACAATCGTCAACAAGCATTAGTAATAGATCAAGCGCATGTATTAGAAAATAAAGTGGGGATGGCACCAGGTATGCTAGTTGAGCATCATAATAAGCGTATCGCATTATTACCTGGACCCCCTAAAGAAATGCAACCAATGGCAAAACAAGAATTGTTACCATATTTAATGAATGGTGAGCATACAATATTCTCGGAATTATTACGCTTTGCTGGTATTGGAGAGTCGAAAGTAGAAACCGAGTTAATGGATTTAATTGACGAACAAACCAATCCGACGATTGCACCTCTAGCTGGTACACATGAGGTGAATATTAGGTTGACTGCGAATGGTGAGAGCCAACAATCTTGTGAGTCATTAATTGCACCTATAAAAAAAGAAATTCTAAATCGAATAGGCACTTATTACTATGGTTCTGATGACATTTTAATCGAACAGTCGTTTATGAATAATATGAAACAGACTTTCGCATTGTATGATGGTGTGACGGATGGCGAACTCTATTCTAGAATGAATAATTTTAATGATTCTCAGAACCTTAAAGGTATGCTTGTGCATCACCCACAATTTTTAGATGAAAATAAATCTATCGATAATCAACTTTCAGTTGCTACGCACATTGTTAAAAATTTATATCACACAGAAGTTGCTGTCGCATTATTACGTCAGCATGACACTGTATACTTAGGCATTTTGTCTAACAATCAACTTAATGTACAATCATTTAAAATGAATCAACGTCGTAATCTAATAAAAAGCAGAACTCAAAATTATGCACTCATAAGGTTGTTAAAATGGTTTAACTAACAGGAAAAATAGCAAAAATCAATAAAATGTAGTACGTGTGTTCTACTTTTAAAGAAACGATTCGATTACTAGCGAACAAATATTCGCAAAATACTTGCGAAATTAGAAAAAGCAAGGTATAGTATGGGTAAGATATTTTACAGAGATTAATCTCAATTAGGAGGTCCAGCATTGGATAACGATCGTCAAAAAGCTTTAGATACAGTAATTAAAAATATGGAAAAATCATTTGGTAAAGGCGCAGTTATGAAATTAGGCGATAACAAAGGTCGTCGAGTTTCTAGTGTATCAAGTGGTTCTGTGACATTAGATAATGCATTAGGTGTAGGTGGTTACCCTAAAGGGAGAATAATCGAGATTTATGGTCCGGAAAGTTCTGGTAAGACGACAGTTGCATTGCATGCTATAGCTGAAGTCCAAAGAAATGGTGGCGTCGCAGCATTTATCGATGCTGAACATGCATTAGATCCTGAATATGCACAAGCGTTAGGTGTCGATATCGACAATCTATATTTATCGCAACCTGACCATGGTGAACAAGGGTTAGAAATTTCAGAGGCATTCGTTAGAAGTGGCGCTGTTGATATTGTGGTCGTTGACTCCGTAGCTGCTTTAACTCCAAAAGCTGAAATTGAAGGTGAAATGGGTGATACGCATGTTGGTTTACAAGCGCGTTTAATGTCCCAAGCCTTACGTAAACTTTCTGGTGCAATTTCGAAATCAAACACTACGGCAGTGTTTATTAACCAAATTCGTGAAAAAGTTGGTGTGATGTTTGGTAATCCTGAGGTTACCCCAGGGGGACGCGCATTAAAATTCTATAGTTCAGTACGCTTAGAAGTTCGTAGAGCAGAACAATTAAAACAAGGCCAAGATATTGTTGGTAATAGAACAAAAATTAAAGTAGTTAAAAACAAAGTAGCACCGCCATTTAGAGTTGCAGAAGTAGATATCATGTATGGACAAGGTATCTCAAAAGAGGGCGAATTGATTGATTTAGGTGTAGAACAAGAAATTGTTGATAAATCAGGCGCTTGGTACTCTTATAATGGTGAACGTATGGGTCAAGGTAAAGAAAATGTGAAAACATACCTTAAAGAGAATCCGGAAGTCAAAAAAGAAATAGACCAAAAATTACGTGAAAAACTTGGTATCTTTGATGGCGATATTGAAGAGACTGAAGTAGAAAAGCCTACAACGCTTCTTGACGAAGAATAAATTGATTGAAGGGGCATGCTGCAGATAATTTTGTTTGCATCCTCAGATAAAAATAAGCGTATATATAAATATGCGCTTATTTTTTTGTATATATATAAGAACAAGAAAATATTATATTTTACTATTTTCTTGTTCTTATAAGATGTAAAATTAGTGTTAACAATAGTTATAGTATATATAGTGTAAAAGAGTCACTTCAAATATTGAATTAATGTATATGGAAACCTTGACACTTCTTAGTTCAAAACCGTACAATTACATTGTATGATTCTTATATAACTTCATATAATCATATTGAAATTGATATACAGAGCAAAATCCTAGATAAAAAGGGGGTGTTTGTGTGAGTTTATTAGGCCTCCTACTCATTTTGCTAGGTATTATTCTCGGAGTTGTTGTAGGGTATATTATAGCCCGTAATTTATTGCTTCAAAAGCAATTACAAGCGAGACAAACTGCCGAAGATATTATCGAACAAGGTAATAAAGAAGCGGAAAATATTAAGAAGGAAAAGCTTCTTGAAGCTAAAGAAGAGAATCAAATCTTGAAGGAACAAAGTGAAAACGAACTTCGTGAAAGACGCGGCGATCTTCAAAGGCAAGAATCCCGACTTCTTCAAAAAGAAGAAAACTTAGAGCGAAAATCAGATCTTTTAGATAAAAAGGACGAGATTTTAGAGCAAAAAGAATCTAAACTTGAAGAAAGACAACAACAAGTAGATGCAAAAGAGAGTAGTGTTCAAACATTAATAAATAAGCATGAACAAGAATTAGAACGCATCTCTGGTCTCTCTCAAGAAGAAGCTGCTCAAGAGCAACTTCAAAGAGTTGAAGAGGAATTGTCACAAGATATTGCAATACTTGTTAAGGAAAAAGAGAAAGAAGCAAAAGAAGCAGTCGATAAAAATGCAAAAGAATTATTAGCAACAACTGTTCAAAGATTAGCAGCAGAGCATACTTCTGAATCTACAGTTTCAGTTGTTAATTTACCGAATGACGAAATGAAAGGTCGAATCATTGGTAGAGAAGGAAGAAATATCAGAACGTTAGAAACGTTAACTGGTATTGACTTAATTATAGATGATACGCCAGAAGCAGTTATTCTTTCTGGTTTTGACCCAATTAGACGTGAAATTGCAAGAACTGCATTAGTAAATCTTGTTTCAGATGGACGCATCCATCCTGGACGTATTGAAGATATGGTAGATAAAGCTCGAAAAGAAGTAGACGATATTATTAGAGATGCCGGGGAACAAGCGACATTTGAAATTAATGTGCATAATATGCATCCAGATTTAGTTAAAATCTTAGGTCGTTTACAATATCGTACGAGTTATGGACAAAATGTACTTAAGCATTCTATCGAAGTTGCACACCTTAGTGGTATGCTAGCAGCGGAACTAGGAGAAGATGTTACATTAGCTAAACGTGCTGGTTTACTTCATGATGTTGGGAAAGCAATTGACCACGAAGTTGAAGGAAGCCATGTAGAAATTGGTGTAGAATTAGCGAAAAAATATGCTGAAAATGATACAGTAATTAACGCAATTCAATCCCATCATGGTGATGTCGAACCGACTTCTATAATTTCGATATTGGTAGCTGCAGCAGATGCATTATCCGCTGCAAGACCTGGTGCTCGTAAAGAGACACTTGAAAATTATATAAGAAGATTAGAAAGACTGGAAACGCTTTCCGAAAGTTATGAAGGTGTTGAAAAAGCATTTGCAATCCAAGCTGGTAGAGAGATTCGAGTTATTGTATCGCCAGATACTATCGACGACTTAAAATCACATCGCTTAGCAAGAGATATTAAGAGCCAAATTGAAGATGAACTTCAATATCCTGGTCATATAAAAGTGACAGTTGTTCGTGAGACTAGAGCAATTGAATATGCAAAATAAGAAAAAGGTTAGTCATTCAATGGCTAACCTTTTTTCTTGTTTAAACATATGTAACTTAAATATTAATTTTTGTAACATAATAAAGCCATCCAAATTTTAGAAATGGATGGCTTATTGCTATATCTGTAAAATGAAAGCATTACAGTTCACAAAATTTTTATATTAATTTTATATATTAAGTTAACTCTAAATCGGCCTTTTTGACTTCTTTCAGAACTTCAGCTGTGTCATAACAATTTGTAGATATATTTGCATATCTTTCAGCTAAACGGTAAGCGGTAATGTATAATTCTAAGCTTTCTTTAGCTATATTGTCAGCGTCTTCTTCTTTTGATGGATTTGCTGTAACTACTAAGTCAGCAAAATGTTGTGGATCAATATTAATAGACATGTATTACTTCCAACTCCTATATTTTGAATTATCAATTTCCTATTCCTAGTAATATATTTACCACGTACATTATAGGTTAAAACTTATAGATTTTAATGGATATTTTACAAAGAGACTTTTAATCGTAAATCATTTACATTAAACTAACAGTAAGAGAGGATGAACATGTAATGAGAATATTATTTATTGGGGATATCGTTGGTAAAGTAGGACGAGATGCTATTTCAACATACTTAACGAGACTCAAACAGGAACATCGACCAACAGTTACAATTGTAAATGCAGAAAATGCTGCACATGGTAAAGGATTAACTGAAAAAATTTATAAAGATTTATTAAGAGAAGGCGTAGATTTTATGACTATGGGAAATCATACATATGGTCAACGTCAAATCTATGATTTTATAGAAGATGCTAAACGCATGGTTCGACCAGCAAACTTTCCAGACGAAGCACCAGGAGTAGGTATGCGCTTCATCCAAATCAATGATATTAAACTGGCGATTATAAATTTACAAGGTCGCGCATTTATGCAAGATATAGATGATCCATTTAAAAAAGCAGATGCTTTAATAGAAGAGGCGCAAAAGGAAACAAATTATATATTTGTAGATTTTCATGCTGAAACAACATCTGAAAAAAATGCGATGGGTTGGTATCTCGATAATAGAGTGAGTGCTGTAGTAGGGACGCATACGCATATACAAACATCAGATGAAAGAATTTTACCTGGTGGCACAGGCTATATTACAGATGTAGGGATGACTGGCTACTACGACGGTATACTTGGTATCAATAGAGCTGAGGTCATTAATCGTTTTCTTACGAGTTTACCTCAAAGACATGTAGTACCAGACGAAGGACGTTCAGTATTATCAGGTGTAATTATTGATATTAATAAAGAAGGTAAAACAACCCATATTGAGCGCGTGCTCATCAATGACGATCATCCGTTTTAACTATTATCGTCCATTAGTATGAATTTTAATTTAAACCACTCTTTACATAGTAATAGGGTGGTTTATTTTGATATGATTGAATATGAATTATTATAACCACTAGGAGGCAAGATGATATGAAATCACAAGTATCATGGAAAGTGGGCGGTCAACAAGGTGAAGGTATTGAGTCAACAGGAGAAATCTTCGCTACTGCTATGAACCGTAAGGGATACTACTTATATGGCTACCGTCATTTTTCAAGTAGAATAAAAGGCGGCCACACAAATAACAAAATAAGAGTGTCAACATCACCTGTACACGCAATAAGTGATGATTTAGATATATTAATCGCATTTGATCAAGAAACAATTGAACTTAACCATCATGAAATGAGAGAAGACAGTGTTATCATTGCAGATAGTAAAGCAAAACCAGAAAAACCTGAAAGCTGCCGAGCGCAACTTATAATTTTGCCATTTACAGCCACTGCAAAAGAACTAGGGACAGCTTTAATGAAAAATATGGTAGCAATTGGTTCAACTTGTGCAGTAATGAATTTAGATATTACAGCTTTTGAAGCATTAATTACTAACATGTTTAGTAAAAAAGGTGAAAAAGTAGTTGAAATGAATATTGCAGCATTAAATGAAGGTTATCGTTTAATGAATGAGCAATTAGATACTGTAGAAGGTGATTATGTATTACAAACTACAGATAACACACCGCACTTGTATATGATAGGTAATGATGCCATTGGATTGGGCGCATTATCAGCTGGATCAAGGTTTATGGCTGCATATCCAATCACACCTGCTTCAGAAATAATGGAATATATGATTGATAACTTACCTAAAGTAGGCGGCACAGTCGTACAAACTGAAGATGAAATTGCTGCTGCAAATATGGCGATTGGGTCAAATTATGCTGGTGTTCGTGCTTTCACAGCGAGTGCTGGACCAGGATTATCTTTGATGATGGAAGCAATTGGTTTGTCAGGTATGACAGAAACGCCGTTAGTTATTATGAATACGCAACGTGGTGGTCCTTCTACAGGATTGCCTACGAAGCAAGAGCAATCAGATTTAATGCAAATGATTTATGGTACGCACGGCGATATACCTAAAATAGTAGTGGCACCTACTGATGCAGAAGATGCATTTTATTTAACAATTGAAGCATTTAACTTGGCTGAAATGTATCAATGTCCAGTTATTATACTTAGTGACTTACAGCTTTCATTGGGTAAACAAACTGTTGAAAAATTAGACTATAATAGAATTGAAATACACCGTGGTGCTTTAATTCAGTCAGAAATTGAACGCGAAGAAGGCGATAAATCTTACTTCGAAAGATACAGCGTAACAGATAGTGGTGTATCACCAAGACCTATCCCAGGTGTAAAAGGTGGTATTCACCATGTTACAGGTGTCGAACATAATACTGAAGGTAAGCCAAGTGAATCTGCTGAAAACAGACAACAACAAATGGATAAACGTATGCGTAAGACTGAACAGTTACTTATTCAAGATCCAGTAGAATCAGATGAATCGCATGAGGAAGCGGATATCCTTTATTTAGGGTTTATTTCAACTAAAGGGGCTATTCAAGAAGGGAAAGCAAGGCTTGAGGCACAAGGGTTGAAAGTGAATCATTTACAAATCAGACAACTTCACCCGTTCCCGAAAGAAACGCTTCAACAAGCTGTAAACAAGGCTTCTAAAGTTGTAGTGGTTGAGCATAATTACCAAGGTCAACTTGCTAGTATAATAAAAATGAATGTAAATTTAGGCGATAAATTAGTGAACCAAACGAAATATGATGGTACGCCGTTCTTGCCAAATGAAATTGAGACTAAAGGACTTGAAATTGCCAAAAGTTTAAAGGAGTTGGTATAAATGGCAACGTTTAAAGATTTTAGAAATAACGTAAAACCTAATTGGTGTCCTGGTTGTGGCGATTTTTCTGTACAAGCAGCGATTCAAAAAGCGACAGCGAATGTTGGCTTAGAACCTGAAGAAGTAGCAATTATTACAGGTATAGGTTGTTCTGGACGTTTATCAGGTTATGTTAATTCGTATGGTATGCATGGTATTCATGGACGTTCATTACCGCTTGCACAAGGTGTTAAAATGGCAAACAAAGATTTGACTGTAATTGCTTCAGGTGGTGATGGAGATGGCTATGCTATAGGTATGGGACATACGATTCACGCTTTGCGTAGAAATATGAATATGACTTATATTGTTATGGATAATCAAATATACGGTTTAACCAAAGGTCAAACATCGCCATCTTCAGCGCCAGGATTTGTAACAAAATCAACACCGAAAGGTAACATCGAACAAAATGTTGCTCCATTAGAGCTCGCATTGTCATCAGGTGCGACATTTGTAGCACAAGGTTTTTCAAGTGATATCAAAGCACTTACTAAAATGATAGAGGATGCAATCAATCATGATGGCTTTTCTTTTGTAAACGTATTTTCACCATGTGTGACATATAATAAAGTAAACACATACGATTGGTTTAAAGAAAATCTTACGGATATTGAAGATATTGAAGACTATGATATGTCTAGTAAAAGTATAGCGACACAAAAAGTGTTGGAATATAATTCTTTAATCAAAGGAATCGTTTATCAAGATACGGAAACACCATCATATGAATCTCAAATTGAAGAAATGGAAGGTACGCCATTAGCTAAAAAAGATATTCATATTGATGAAGCGCAGTTTAACGAACTTACAAAACAATTTGTATAAATATAGTTCATTTAACGTTTGTAGTATAAGAAAAATTTTTAACAGGATATAGCATAGCTGATTATTTTCAGTATAAGGTTTGGTATAATGACCATGCTCTATACTGAAATGAGTCAGCTATTTTTATTAGTTTTGACACATTTGAACATATGGATTCTATACATAATTTAAAGAAGTAAAAGCGCAATTTAGCTGGAGGTATTGGAATGGTAGATCGATTTAAATCAATGACTGACCTCATGTCACAGACAATAGAAGGTGTCGATTGGGAAATAATCACAAAAGAAGCAGCGAAACCAACAATTATAACTGCCGTACATGGTGGTGCAATAGAACGAGGTACAACAGAACTTGCGTTGTTGATGAGCGAACGTGGGGAATATGATTTTTATACTTTTAAAGGTGTAAGAAGAAATAAAAATAACGAATTACATGTCACTTCAAGACATTTCGACGAGCCAAAACTCTTGAACATGGTCAAAAATAACCAATGCGCCATATCTGTCCATGGGTGTATGGGTCAGCAACCAGAAGTTTATATTGGTGGTAGAGATGGAGAACTAATTGAGCGTATTAAGGTACAATTAAACCAAATGAATATAGTTGTAAAAGATGCACCAGGACATATTTCTGGTAAGCATACAGATAATTTTGTGAATTGTTGTCAAAATGACGCTGGAGTACAATTAGAATTAACAGTGGCGTTAAGGAAAAGTTTTTTTAAAAATAATAAATTTAATTTACATGATAGAGAGCATAGAGATAATTGGTCCTCCTTATTATATCAATTTACGGATGCAGTCATTTCAGCAGTTGATAATGGTTAACATGGCTATTTTATTTTAGATTCAACACCTCATACTGGATGTGATTGTGTAATAGGCTTTTATAAGATAATATAGATTTATAATATCTATAATTAGGAAGATGATGAAACTATGAAATTTTCAAAAGCAACAGATTACGCCTTGCATGCATTACTTTACATGATAAAAAGTGATGGAGGAGCATCAAGAATCCCCGTACAAGACTTAGCTTCAGCACTGTCTGTTTCGACAACTTATTTATCTAAAATATTGACGCGACTTGTAAAGGCAAATATCATCTCAGCACACAGTGGCGCTAAAGGTGGTTACCAACTAAAAAAAGAGTGGCAAAATGTTTCAGTTTATGAGGTTATTGTAACGATTGAAGGTCAACAAAGTCTATTAGAAGATAGTTTTAGTCATGACAAAAATTGTCCAATTAAAGCAATTATGGAGGAGTCAGAACGTCTATTAATACATAATTTAGAAAACAAAACGTTAAAAGATTTTGTATAGTACATCATTAATCAACGTTTTATTATTCGTATTTCGATAACTACATAGGATTTTCATTGATGTCTAGATTATTAAAATGAGAAAATGACATCTAACATAAATAGACTACGCATTCATTTGTATTAAACAAAAATTTCCTCATTAAAATCTATACCTTAGATAACTAATTTGATAAACTAGAGAATAAGTAAAACAATTAAGGGGATGTATTCGTATGAACGATACTTTAATGAGTATTCAAATTATTCCTAAAACTGCTAATGGTGAGGACGTTATCCCATATGTTGATGAAGCAATCAAAGTCATAGATGACTCAGGACTAGAATATAGAGTAGGACCGTTAGAAACGACTGTACAAGGTGAAATGAATGAATGCTTAATATTAATTCAAAAATTAAACGAACGCATGGTTGAGTTAGAAATTCCAAGTACAATTAGCCAAGTGAAGTTTTACCATGTACCTGAGGGTATAACAATAGAGACACTAACTGGAAAATATGATGAAATTTAATTCAATCATTTAAGGAAATCGATTCAACCGTCAAACAGTGGTGAGTCGATTTAATTATATATACGACTTTTTGCACTTTAAGATCAAATTTAATATAATAAAATAATGATTATGGATAAGTTATAGAACTTTGAACGATTAGGTTGCCATACGGAGATGTGAAGCATATTTAAAAAGGATTTGTTCTTAGTTTTTATGATATAGAAAGGGTTTTGTAGAGTGAATGAAGAACAAAGAAAAAGTACTTCTATAGATATCTTAGCGGAACGTGACAAGAAGGCTAAAGATTATAGTAAGTATTTTGAACATGTGTATCAGCCACCAAGCTTAAAAGAAGCTCGAAAACGTGGAAAAGAAGAAGTGAATTATAACCGTGATTTCCAAATTGATGAGAAGTATCGCAATATGGGAAATGGAAAAACTTTTTTAATTAAAACATATGGTTGCCAAATGAACGCACATGATACAGAGGTCATGGCAGGGATATTAGGCGCTTTAGGTTATACAGCTACAGAAGATATAAATCAAGCCGATGTAATTTTGATAAATACTTGTGCAATACGTGAAAATGCAGAAAATAAAGTGTTTAGTGAAATTGGCAATTTAAAACATTTAAAAAAAGAAAAGCCTGAAACTGTAATAGGTGTATGTGGATGTATGTCACAAGAAGAATCAGTAGTGAATAAAATCCTTAAATCTTACCAAAATGTGGATATGATTTTTGGGACGCATAATATTCATCGTCTTCCAGAAATTTTAGAAGAAGCATATCTATCTAAAGCAATGGTGGTAGAAGTTTGGTCAAAAGAAGGCGATGTTATTGAGAACCTTCCTAAAGTAAGGGAAGGAAAGATTAAAGCATGGGTCAATATTATGTATGGCTGTGATAAGTTTTGTACATACTGTATCGTTCCATTTACGCGTGGAAAAGAACGTAGTAGACGTCCAGAGGATATTATAGAAGAAGTGAGAGACCTTGCGCGTCAAGGTTATCAAGAGATTACCTTATTAGGTCAAAACGTAAACTCTTACGGCAAAGATATTGAAGGATTAGCGTATGGCTTGGGCGATTTACTTGAAGATATAACACAAATTGATATTCCACGAGTGAGATTTACCACGAGTCATCCTTGGGACTTTACTGATCGTATGATCGAAGTTATTGCAAATGGCGGTAATATCGTACCTCATATTCATTTACCTGTACAATCAGGAAACAATGCAGTCTTGAAAATTATGGGGCGTAAATATACACGCGAGAGTTATTTAGAGTTAGTGGATAGAATTAAAGCTAAAATACCTAATGTGGCTTTAACGACAGATATTATCGTTGGATATCCAAATGAAACAGAGGCGCAGTTTGAAGAGACGCTTTCGTTATACGAGGAAGTTGAATTTGAACACGCATATACTTATATTTATTCACAAAGGGATGGTACGCCTGCTGCTAAAATGAAAGATAACGTGCCAACAGACGTGAAAAAAGAGCGATTACAACGACTAAATAAAAAAGTATCTTATTATTCAGAACAAGCAATGAAACGTTATGAAGGTCAAATTGTTCAAGTATTATGTGAAGGTGCAAGTAAAAAAGACGAACATGTGTTAGCAGGATATACATCTAAAAATAAATTAGTTAACTTTAAAGCGCCTAATGAAATGATTGGTCAATTAGTAGACGTACAAGTAGATGAAGCTAAACAATATTCCTTGAATGGAACGTTTTTACGTGCCAGCGAAAAAGCTGTGGTGACACAATAATGTATGAAAAAGATGACATTTTAGAGGCGGCGACGCAATTAAGTGAACGTATTAAATCTTTAGATACTGTGAAAGAGTATCATGCGGTTGAGGCGCAAATTCACCATAACAAGCACATCGAACAACGTATGAAAGATTTAAAGAAGACGCAAAAACAATCAGTGAATCTTCAAAACTATGGTAAAACAGAAGCACTCAAACAATCAGAAGGTAAAATACATGATATTGAGCAAAACATTAATGATTTACCTATAGTAGAAGAATTTAGAGAATCACAAACAGAAGCCAATGATTTGTTGCAAATGATGATAAGTACGATGTCAGATCGTTTAAATCAACATCAACAAGATCATGATAACACTTAAAATATCTTCGGAAGGGGGATGAGCCATATGAAGACAAAAAAGTTAACGTTAACTGCAATATTTATTGCTATAAATGTTGTTTTAAGTAGTATCGTTGTCATTCCACTTGGACCAGTAAAAGCAGCACCAATACAACACTTAATCAATGTTCTGTGTGCAGTATTTGTTGGTCCTTGGTTTGGGCTAGCGCAAGCATTTATATCTTCTATATTACGCTTAACTTTTGGTACAGGTAGTTTCTTCGCCTTTCCTGGAAGTATGGTAGGTGTATTATTAGCAAGTGGATTCTATTACTATAGAAAACATATCTTTATGGCAGCAGTTGGAGAAGTGATAGGTACAGGTATTATAGGGAGCTTAATGTGTATACCATTGGCTTGGATACTTGGCTTCTCAAACTTTGCCATTAAACCATTGATGTTGGCCTTTATTGTCTCTAGTATTATTGGCGCTATCATAAGCTACATCATATTAATGATATTAAAACGAAAAGGCATTTTAAAACGCTTTTTAAAATAACTAACTTACAAGAGATTAAGACATATATTCTTAAGCATGATGTGATTTTTGAGCCATAGCAATAATCGTTATGAGGATCACAAAATTATGATTAATAATATGTCTTAATCTTTTTTTTATAGGTAATCATGCAGTGGATTATTTTAAAGGGACTGCTGATACTTTATCCATGATGAATGTGTAAGTATGTTAAATGAATAAATAGGCGTAAAGCTATACTTGTGTTAAAATTTAAGAGTTAAATTCACAATTTCAACATAAAATCTAAGAGAGATCTAACCAACTGTCGATAATGCATTAGCGTTAGATTTACCTTTTGCAATATTAAAAAATAAATACTATAAATATTGTATATATAGAAGATGAAAGATAAGAATTGAAAAGTTATAAAATGATGAGAATCATATGTTTAATTAAGTACGAAATATAATTAAAAGTAAGAAACTATTAAAAGGATTGTGAAATATTATTATGACGAACCAAACTCCAATGATGCAACAATATTTAAAAATAAAATCACAATATCAAGATTGTCTATTATTTTTTAGATTAGGCGATTTTTATGAAATGTTTTTTGATGATGCTAAAGAGGCTTCGAGAGTATTAGAAATTACATTAACTAAGCGTGATGCTAAAAAAGAAGACCCTATACCTATGTGTGGCGTTCCTTATCATTCTGCGGACGGTTACATTGAAACGTTAATAAATAATGGATACAAGGTAGCTATTTGTGAACAAATGGAAGATGCTAAACAAACTAAAGGCATGGTTCGACGCGAAGTAGTAAGAATAGTGACGCCTGGTACAGTCATGGATCAAGGGGGCGTAGATGAAAAACAAAACAACTATATATTAAGCTTTTTAACCCATAATAATGCATTTGCGCTAAGTTATTGCGATGTTTCAACGGGCGAATTGAAAGTTACACACTTTGAAGATGAAGCGACGCTAATTAATGAAATTACAACTATTAATCCTAATGAAATAGTTGTGAATCAAGAAATAAATGAAGCATTAAAACGTCAAATTAGTTTGACAACTGAAACAATAACAGTACTTTCTGAGCTTTCAGATGCACAATATCAAGCCAATACGATGTCGGAAACCCATTTATATCAAGCGACGCAATTATTACTTGATTATATCTATCATACTCAAAAAAGAGATTTATCACATATTGAGTCAGTTATTAAATATGAAGCGGTCGATTTTATGAAAATGGACTTTTACGCTAAACGAAATCTAGAATTAACAGAGAGTATGAGACTTAAAACTAAAAAGGGCACCTTATTATGGTTGATGGATGAAACGAAAACACCTATGGGCGCGAGACGTTTGAAACAATGGATCGATCGACCATTAATTCATAAACAGCAAATAGAAGCACGTTTAAACACAGTAGAACAGTTTATCAATCATTTTATTGAACGAGACACTTTGAGAAATCATTTAAATCAAGTATATGATATTGAACGGTTAGTCGGGCGTGTCAGTTACGGAAACGTGAATGCACGTGATTTGATACAACTCAAACACTCTATATCAGAAATTCCTAACATCAAGCATTTATTAGGGGATTTTGATGAGCAAATGACAGAGCAATTTAAAGCGCTAGAACCATTAGATGATTTATTAATGTTATTGGAAGATAGTTTAAAAGAAGAACCACCTATTTCTGTGAAAGAAGGCGGATTGTTCAAAGCTGGTTTTAATTCAGAGTTAGATGAATACTTAGAAGCTTCTAAAAATGGGAAATCTTGGTTAGCAGAGTTACAGGCTAAAGAACGTCAACGTACAGGTATTAAATCCTTAAAAATTAGTTTTAATAAAGTATTCGGGTATTTTATTGAAATTACTAGGGCAAATTTACAAGGATTTGATCCGACAGCTTTTGGTTATCATAGGAAACAGACATTGTCTAATGCTGAACGTTTCATTACAGATGAATTAAAAGAAAAAGAAGACATTATTCTTGGAGCTGAAGATAAGGCGATAGAGTTAGAATACCAATTATTCGTCCGTTTAAGAGAAGAAATAAAAATGTATACAGAGCGATTACAGAAACAAGCAAAAGTGATTTCAGAACTGGATTGCTTACAAAGTTTTGCTGAAATAGCTCAAAAATATAATTATGCGCGTCCAAGTTTTAGTGAAGATAAGACATTGCAGCTGACGCATTCACGTCACCCTGTGGTTGAACGTGTAATGGATTACAACGATTATGTGCCTAATGATTGTAAGTTAAATAATGATTCATTCATATATCTTATTACAGGGCCTAATATGTCTGGTAAATCAACTTACATGCGACAAGTCGCAATTATTAGTATCATGGCACAAATGGGTGCATATGTACCTTGTGAAGCAGCAATACTACCAGTATTTGATCAAATTTTCACGAGAATTGGTGCAGCTGACGATTTAGTATCTGGTAAAAGTACATTCATGGTAGAAATGCTTGAGGCTCAAAAAGCACTTGCACACGCTACTGAAAATAGTTTGATTATATTTGATGAAATAGGACGAGGTACATCCACATATGATGGACTAGCACTTGCACAAGCGATGATTGAATACGTTGCCACGACTTCTCATGCAAAAACACTTTTCTCTACACACTATCACGAATTAACCTCACTCGATCAATCGTTAACATGTTTGAAAAATGTACATGTGGCTGCGAATGAGTATAAAGGGGAACTTATCTTTCTCCATAAAGTTAAAGATGGCGCAGTAGACGATAGTTATGGTATCCAAGTAGCAAAACTGGCAAACCTTCCAGAGGAAGTTATTGAACGGGCACAGGTTATTTTGAATGCATTTGAACAAAATGATAAGGAAGCTAATCATGTTGTAGTTAATACACTAAAAACAGATGCTATACAAGATCAAGATACACAACATGCCGCAATAGTTGAGGAGTCGAGTACGGAATATCAAAATAAGACAACACAACAAGCGCAAAGCCATCAATTCGAACAAACAGAATTCGATTTATTTGATACGCCAGTAGAACAAAGTAAAGTAGAAAATGAACTTAAGTCATTGAATCTATCTAATATGACGCCAATTGAAGCGTTAGTAAAGCTTAGCGAATTACAAAATCAGTTGAAATAGAGGTGAAGTCCAATGGGGAAAATCAAAGAATTACAGACATCATTAGCAAATAAAATTGCTGCTGGAGAAGTAGTTGAACGTCCTGGCTCAGTAGTTAAAGAGTTGTTGGAGAATGCCATAGACGCCCAAGCGACTGAAATCAATATAGAGGTTGAACAATCTGGAGTTTCGTCTATTAGAGTCGTCGATAACGGCACTGGAATACAGACCGAAGACCTTGGTCTAGTCTTTCATCGTCACGCGACAAGTAAATTAGATGAAGATGATGATTTATTCCACATACGCACACTTGGGTTTCGTGGAGAAGCATTAGCCAGTATATCATCAGTAGCCAAAGTAACATTGAAAACTTGTACAGATAATGAAGAAGGGCAAGAGATTTATGTGGAAAATGGTGAACTCTTAAATCATAAACCCGCTAAGGCTAAAAGAGGCACAGATATTTTAGTTGAATCTTTATTTTATAATACGCCGGCACGTTTGAAATATATTAAAAGTTTGTATACTGAACTAGGTAAGATTACAGATATTGTTAACCGTATGGCAATGAGTCACCCTGATATACGTATTTCACTTGTTTCTGATGGTAAAACAATTATTAAAACAAATGGGTCGGGACGTACCAATGAAGTGATGTCGGAAATTTATGGTATGAAAGTGGCTAAAGACTTAGTGCATATTACTGGAGATACAAGTGATTATCATTTAGAGGGTTTTGTAGCTAAGCCAGAACATTCAAGAAGTAACAATCATTATATATCTATCTTTATTAACGGAAGATATATTAAAAATTTTCTGTTAAACAAAGCTATTTTAGAAGGTTATCATACATTATTGACGATTGGCAGATTCCCAATATGTTACATCAATATTGAAATGGATCCCATTCTGGTTGATGTGAACGTGCATCCTACTAAGTTAGAAGTAAGGTTATCAAAAGAAGACCAACTATTTGAGCTAATTGTAGAAAAAATCCGTGAAGCATTTAAGGATAGAATATTAATTCCGCAAAATGACATGGATAAACTAAATAAAAAAAATAAAGTGTTAGATAACTTTGAACAACAAAAAATAGATTTTGAAAAACGTAAGCAGCAAGCAGCTCAAACACATCATGACAAGGTACAACGTTCTGATGGTGAGACGGAGGATAAAGCTTTTGAACAATCTGCACCATCTGAAGCAATGACCACGAATAACTTTAATCATTCTTATATAAAAGAAGAACCGTATAGTGATGATGCATATACGCAGTCACAAAGAGAAGTTTTGTTTGATATGGACGATGTACAAGAAGCGTCAGTAGATCAATTAAATGATACATCTGATGTCAAAGGTAGTGTTAGTCAAGATCCGACGAGACGTGTGCCTTATATGGAAATTGTAGGGCAAGTACATGGGACGTATATTATTGCTCAAAATGAACAAGGTATGTTTATGATTGATCAACATGCAGCACAAGAACGGATTAAATATGAATATTTTAGAGAAAAAATAGGTGAAGTATCAAACGAAGTTCAAAATTTACTAATACCGTTAACATTCCATTTTTCAAAAGATGAACTCATACTTATTCAACAATATAAAGAAGAATTAGATAAAGTGGGGGTTCATTTGGAACCATTTGGCGGCCATGATTACATCGTAGATAGTTATCCAGTATGGTTTCCTAAAGCAGAAGCTGAAGAAATTATTAAAGATATGATTGAATATGTTTTAGAACATAAAAAAGTTGATGTTAAAAAAATCCGGGAAGATGCAGCAATTATGATGAGTTGTAAAAAATCCATCAAGGCCAATCATTACTTGAAAAATAATGAAATGGCAGACCTGGTTAACCAATTACGTGAAACTGAAGACCCATTTACATGTCCGCACGGCAGACCGATTATTATTAATTTTTCAAACTATGAAATAGAACGACTATTTAAACGTATCATGTAGGAGGTTAGTGGATTGAAGCCATATATTTTACCAGCAGTTCGGTCAATGAAGGATTTAGAAAAACTCACTCAAACAGATTATAAGGAATGTGTGTTACTGGATACGCATATTGGTCATGTTAAAAGTATCATGGAATTATTAAAGAAAAATCATGTAGAAACATATATGCATATTGATTTAATTAAAGGTATGAGCCATGATGAATTTGCATGTGAGTATATCATACAAAACTATCACCCTAAGGGGATTGTTTCTACTAAGACAAAAGTGATTAATAAAGCGAAAGCATTAAATACTATAACTGTATTTCGTGTCTTTATATTAGATAGTCATGCGTTGAATAGAAGTATTGAACTTATTAAACGTGTAGAACCAGATTTTGTAGAAGTATTGCCAGGTATCGCAACTAAAGCAATACAAATTATTAATGAAGAAACGGACACATCTGTCATCGCAGGTGGATTAATTAATGATATCGAAGAAGTGGATGTTGCAATAGAAAATGGAGCGAAATATATTACAACTAGTGATCGTAAATTATGGTAAAGCCACACTTCTGCAAAATGAATATGATAAAATAACCTTCTATCTTAACTCAAGTAGACCAGATTAGTATATAAACGTTTGATATCATAAATATAACTATAAAAGTTAGCAATCGATGAGAGTACTTTCAGTATGTATTAACAGCTGGACGCTATAAATTCTAGTCGACTTGCTAACTTTTTTGATTTTTTAAGGAAAATTTTTAAATATAAATTATAATAATATTTATAATAGATAGGTGGTGTAATATGATTAAACCAATGCGATTACAAAAAGGTGATACAGTTGCTATTGTATCATTGTCATCTGGGTTAGCAGGTGAAGATGCAATAGTGTGGCGTACATATCAAGGGATAACACGATTACAAAATGTTTTTGGACTTAATGTTAAAGTGATGCCTAATGCACTCAAGGGAATTGCATATATTCGAGCACATCCAGAACAACGTGCAGCAGATTTAAATGACGCACTTAGAGATGATGAAGTAAAAGCAATCATCAGTTGTATTGGTGGGGATGACGCTATAAGGATTGCGCCATACGTTGATTTTAAAGCAATTCGAAAGCATCCAAAAATATTTATAGGGTATTCAGACACGACATCGGTACATATGATGTTTTACAAAATGGGCATTGTTAGTTTTTATGGTCCTGCATTATTGACAGATTTTGCAGAAAATATAGAAATGGATGCATATACAATTGACTATTTGAAGAAATGTTTGTTTTATACTGACCCTATCAATGAAATTATACCAGCTTTATACACTAGAATGAATGATATAGAGTGGAAAGAAAAAAATAAAAATATGGCACGGACAATACGTAACCAAGGTGGGTATGAGCTTCTCTGTGGTGAAGGGATTAGGCGTGGACATTTAATTGGAGGTAATCTAGAAACATTTGTAAGCTTGTTATCAACCAATCTTTTCCCAGACAAACAACATTTTAAGAATGCTATTTTATTTTTGGAAACTTCTGAAGACACGCCAACTCCTCAAGCATTTGCTGACGATTTAATGTGTTTATTAAATGAAGGTGTATTTGAACATTTGAATGGTATTATTGTGGGTAAACCATTCAATAATCTTTATTACACTGAATATAAAGCAGAGCTTTTAAAAATTATAGAAAAAAGTGAAAACAAACACATTTCAATTCTTTTTAATTTATCATTTGGGCATTGCGAACCCAAACACAGCTTACCTTATGGTGTATTGGCAGAAATAAATTGTAGTGAAAAAAGTTTTGAGATTATTGAAAGTTCTGTGGTTGACGGTTAAATTGTGTCTAATTATTTACAAAAAACATTGACAACGCTTACAAATGAAGTGTAAGATAATATCAAGTTAATAATTTAGAACAGAGATGGGAGATTTCTACAGTAATTAAACCGGTGGTTCGAAACTGGGTATAATTGTAGGAATCTCTCTGTCTTTTTAGGAGGAGTCTCTATGAGTTTATATTTTGCTGAATTTTTGGGAACAGCAATCCTAGTATTATTTGGGGGAGGTGTTTGTGCCAATGTGAATTTGAAAAAAAGTGCCGGTAACGGTGCGGATTGGATTGTAATTGCTGCGGGTTGGGGGCTTGCAGTAACAATGGGTGTTTATGCAGTTGGGAATATATCTGGTGCCCATTTGAATCCTGCTGTAACGCTAGCTTTTGCTATGGATGGTGGAATTAGTTGGGCAATGGTTCCTGGTTTCATTATTTGTCAGATGCTTGGTGGTATTGTTGGTGGTGCATTGGTTTGGCTAATGTACTTAGCGCATTGGAAACAAACAGAAGATCAAGGTGCAAAATTAGGTGTATTTTCTACAGCGCCAGCTATAAAAAATTATTTTGCTAACTTTTTAAGTGAAATAATTGGAACAGCTATACTTACATTAGGTTTGATGTTTATTGGTACTAATAAAATTGCTGACGGTTTAAATCCGTTAATCGTTGGTGGGTTGATTGTTGCAATTGGTTTAAGCCTAGGCGGGCCAACGGGTTATGCCATTAATCCTGCTCGTGATTTAGGACCACGTATTGCACACGCAATTTTACCGATAGCCGGTAAAGGAAAATCCAACTGGAGTTATGCAATTGTCCCTGTTCTTGGACCTATTACAGGTGGTATGATAGGAGCAGTGATTTATAGATTATTCTATAAAGGTGCATTTGATGCTATGTCTATAGTTGCAATCATATTATTAATTGTAACTTGTGTACTAGGCATCGCTTTAAATAAATCGAAAAATGCTAAAGGCATTGAATCTATTTATTAATGAGATCAATTCGTCCTGTTTATATATTCGACTATAAACAGGTCTTGTCTTGTGAATTTTTAAGAGTTTGAGCATGAACGTTGAGGGTATTGGATAATAATGTGTACAGTTGAATTGTAATGATAATTAATTTACATATATTATTCAGACTAAAACGGATCGAAAGGGAGAGTATAATTATGGAAAAATTTATTTTATCAATTGACCAAGGCACAACGAGTTCTAGAGCGATTCTATTTGATAAAGATGGAAAAATTAAAGGTGTAGCGCAACGTGAGTTTAAACAATATTTTCCTAAATCAGGCTGGGTTGAACATGATGCAAATGAAATATGGACATCAGTTTTAGCGGTAATAGCAGAAGTGCTTAATGAAGAAAATGTTGGTGCAGAACAAATTGCAGGCATTGGTATTACAAACCAACGTGAAACAACAGTGGTTTGGGATAAAAATACAGCGCGTCCAATTTACCATGCAATTGTATGGCAATCACGTCAAACACAAGGAATTTGTCAAAATCTAAAAGACCAAGGCTTAGAAGATAAATTCCGCGAAAAAACAGGACTCTTATTAGATCCGTATTTTGCAGGTACAAAAGTAAAATGGATACTTGATAATGTCGAAGGTGCTAGAGAAAAAGCTGACAATGGCGATTTATTATTCGGTACGATTGATTCATGGTTAGTTTGGAAATTATCTGGTGGAAAAGCACATATTACAGATTATACGAATGCGAGTCGTACATTAATCTATAATATTCATGATTTAGAGTGGGATCAAGAATTATTAGATATTTTAGAAATACCTAATTCAATGTTACCAGAGGTTAAAGCATCAAGTGATGTGTATGCGAATACCATCGATTATCATTTCTTTGGTGAAGAAGTGCCAATAGCAGGTATTGCAGGTGACCAACAAGCTGCATTATTCGGGCAAGCGTGTTTCAACCGTGGTGATGTGAAAAACACTTACGGTACAGGTGGTTTCATGTTAATGAATACTGGTGAAGAGGCTGTATCTTCTAAGAGTGGTTTGTTAACTACAATTGCTTATGGTTTAGACGGAAAAGTAAATTATGCACTTGAAGGTTCAATTTTTGTATCGGGTTCAGCGATTCAGTGGTTACGAGATGGATTAAGAATGATTAATTCTGCGCCTCAATCAGAAAATTATGCAGAACGTGTAGAATCCTCAGAAGGCGTATATGTCGTTCCTGCATTTGTAGGTTTAGGTACACCATACTGGGATGCAGAAGCTCGCGGTGCTATCTTCGGTTTAACACGTGGTACAGAAAAAGAACATTTTATTCGTGCAACACTAGAATCTCTTTGTTATCAAACACGTGATGTATTAGAAGCGATGGAAAAAGATTCTGACATCACTGTAAATAATTTACGTGTAGATGGTGGCGCGGTTAAGAATAATTTCATCATGCAATTCCAAGCAGACTTACTTAATTTAGGTGTAGAACGTCCAGAGATAAACGAAACAACAGCTTTAGGTGCTGCATATCTTGCAGGATTAGCAGTTGGATATTGGGACAGTAAAGATGAGATTGCAGATCGTTGGAAGCTTGAAAAAGAATTTAAACCTGAAATGGAAGAAAAAGAAAGAGAACGATTATATAAAGGCTGGAAAAAAGCTGTAGAAGCTACACAAGTCTTTAAAATAGAAGAAGAATAAAAAGTTAGACTAAAAGTTGTTAGTTATGCTACAATATGGGTAAGTTAATAATATCAAGATGAGAAGTGAGAGATTCTGTTCGTACAATTTATATATGTATGGGATAGGTCTCTCTTTTTTTATTATTTTAGGAGGCGCTAGATTTTATGAGTTTATCAACGTTAAAAAGAGAGCAAATAAAGAAAGATTTAAAAAACGATTCTTATGATGTTGTAATTATCGGTGGTGGTATTACAGGTGCAGGAATCGCTTTAGATGCTAGTGAAAGAGGCATGAAAGTAGCTTTAGTAGAAATGCAAGACTTTGCTCAAGGGACAAGTTCACGTTCTACTAAATTAGTACATGGTGGCCTACGTTATTTAAAACAATTACAAGTAGGTGTCGTAGCTGAAACTGGTCGTGAACGTGCGATTGTTTATGAAAATGGACCTCACGTAACTACACCAGAACGTATGTTATTACCATTGCATAAAGGCGGATCTATGGGCAAATTTACTACATCGATCGGTTTAGGCGTTTATGATAGATTAGCAGGCGTAAAAAAAGCTGAACGTAAAAAAATGTTAAATGCAAAAGAAACACTTGAAAAAGAACCATTAGTTAAAAAAGATGGTCTTAAAGGTGGCGGTAGTTATGTAGAATATCGTACAGATGATGCGCGTTTAACAATTGAAGTTATGAAACGTGCCGAAGAAAAAGGCGCTACAATTATAAATCATACGAAATCAGTACATTTCACATACGATTCAAAAGAAACTGTTAATGGTATTCATGTTGAGGACCAAATTAATGGCGAAACATATCCAATTAAAGCTAAAAAAGTTATTAACGCAAGTGGTCCGTGGGTAGATGAAGTTCGTAGTGGTGATTACGCACGTAATAACAAACAATTACGTTTAACTAAAGGTGTTCACATTGTTATTGATCAATCTAACTTCCCATTAGGCCAAGCAGTATACTTTGATACTGAAAAAGACGGTCGTATGATCTTCGCTATTCCACGTGAAGGTAAAGCTTATGTGGGTACAACAGATACGTTTTACGATAATAACAAAACAGCACCATTAGTGACACAAGAGGACAGAGATTATCTTATTGAAGCTGTAAACTATATGTTCCCAGATGTGAATGTGACAGATGATGACATTGAATCATCATGGGCAGGTATCAGACCATTAATCTTAGAAGAAGGAAAAGATCCTTCAGAAATTTCACGTAAAGATGAAGTTTGGGAAGGTAAATCTGGACTATTAACTATCGCTGGTGGTAAATTAACAGGCTATCGTCACATGGCTTTAGAAATTGTTGATTTATTAGCAAAACGTTTGAAATCAGAATATAATCTTAAATTCAAAGCTTGCGAAACAAAACACTTAACTATCTCAGGTGGAGATGTAGGTGGTAGTAAAAACTTTGATAAATTCATTGAGAAAAAAGTTGAAGAAGCCAAAGCTTACCAATTAGATGAAGCGACTGCACGTCATTTTGCTTCTAAATACGGTTCTAATGCTGAAGATTTATTCAAGATTGCTCAAACTGCTAAATATCAAGAAACAGGCTTACCATTAGAGATATATACTGAATTAATTTATTCAATTCAAAATGAAATGGTTTATCGTCCGACTGATTTCTTCGTGCGTCGTACTGGTAAACTTTACTTCAAGATTGAAGACGTTTTAAATTATAAAGATCATGTTATCGAAGTAATGGCTGAGTTACTAGGCTACTCAAATGTAGAAAAAGCGCAATATACAAAAGAGTTACAAACTGCCATTGATGAAGCGCAAACTGGTAATGATCAACCAGCAGTAAAAGAATAAATTCAGATTAAAATGAATAGATTTTAATTATCACTAAAACTGCTAACTTATTTAAGTTAGCAGTTTTTTTATCAGTAAAAATTTTAAATAGTATGATTAAAATGCTTGTTGATTCATAGAGTGTAGTGTTTGAATTATACTTTGAAGGTTAACGTTTGGCTTACAATTTGATAAGATTGTATTATGAATATATTGTATAATATAAGAAAATCGAAATGATGCATGGTTTGGGGGAAGAAACATGAATCGAAATGATTTTAATATCACGGTTTCAGATGGCACAATGGTAGAAGTTAGGTTGAACAAAGCTAAAAAAGAAACAATCGGTGTCATTCATTTGCTACATGGCATGGCTGAATATATGGATAGGTATGATCGGCTTGTAGAATCATTAAATTATCAAGGTTATGATGTGATTCGTCATAACCATAGAGGTCATGGGAAAGAAATAGATGAAAAAACACGTGGCCATATCGATGATCTAAGCCAAGTTGCAGATGACACTTATGAAATCGCGCAAACAGTTTGTACGAACTACGCAAATATCCCATATATTATGATTGGTCATTCAATGGGCTCGATTGTTGGTCGTATATTCGCACAAAAATACCCAGACGCTGCACAAGGTTTAATCTTAACGGGTACGATACAATACCCTATATATTTAGGAGTGCCGCTGCGCATATTGTTGAAAGTGATTATGTTATTAACAGGGAAAACACGTCGCTTAAAATGGGCGAACCAATTAATGTATAAGACATTTAATAAAAATGTAAAACAACTAAAGACTTCAAGTGATTGGCTGTCTAGCGATCCCAATGAAGTAGAACGATTTATTAAAGATCCTTATACTGGCTTTTTAGTGTCTAATCAACTCATTTATCAAACTATAAAGCATATGATTGCCACAAGTCGTTTGAAGCATATCAAAATGATGAACCAAGACTTACCTATTTTACTCATATCAGGGAAAGATGATTCGTTAGGTGGGTATGGTAAAGGGATAAGAACACTAGGTCAGCGCTATAAAAAGTGCGGTATTAAGCATATTACCGTGCAATTGTATAAAAATAAAAGACACGAAGTTTTATTTGAAAAAGACTACGCTAATACATGGCAACATATGTATGAATGGATAGAAAAACAAATCTTAAAAAAGAATGGTAAGGCAGAAAAATAATATAAGAGAGTTGATACACGTGCATAACGATAAGCAGTTTTTAATTGTGCTTGTAGGGCCAACAGCAGTGGGTAAAACTGAATTTAGTATCGAATTGGCTAAAAAGTTTAATGGAGAAATAATCAGTGGAGATTCGATGCAAGTTTATAAAAAAATGGATATTGGTACGGCTAAAATTACGCAAGAAGAAATGTCAGGCGTCCCTCATCATATGATTGATATATTAGAACCAGATGATGCATTTTCTGCGTATGATTTTAAAAATAGAGCACAACGGTTAATTAATGAAATTACTGAAAGAGGTAATATTCCTATTATTGCTGGCGGGACAGGTCTTTATATTCAATCGCTTATCTACGATTACGCGTTCGAAGACGAAGTGGTTTCAAAGGAACGGGCAGATGAAGTAACAGCTCAGTTACATGAGTTAGATCAACTAACTAATGAAGACTTACATCAATATTTGTCGCGTTTCGATGAAGCTTCAGCCCAGGCGATTCATCCGAATAATCGGAAAAGAGTACGAAGAGCGATTGAATATTATTTGAAAACAAAAAAACTTTTAAGTTCGCGTAAGAAAGTACAACAATTCACTGAAAATTATGATACATTATTAATAGGGATAGAAATGTCGCGCGAAACATTATATCAAAGAATTAATAAACGTGTAGATATTATGTTACAGCGTGGATTACTAAATGAAGTGAGTCAGCTCGTTGAACATGGATATGAATCATGTCAAAGTATGCAAGCGATTGGCTATAAAGAAATGATACCAGTGGTCAAATATGATGCAGATCTTGTTGCAGCGACAGATAAATTAAAGCAACATTCTAGAAATTATGCAAAACGACAAATGACTTGGTTTAAAAATAAGCTCGACGTAGCTTGGTTAGACAGAGAGAACATGTCACTTTCATTAATGTTAGATGAGGTTTCAGCCCAAATAAAGAAAAGGAGTACATAACATGAATACATTAGAAAACATCCAAGACAAATTCCTAGGGCAATTTAAGACTGAAAAAACAAAAGTGATTGTATTTTTAGTCAACGGATTTCAAATGAAAGGTATTATTGAAGCATATGATAAGGACTTAGTATGTTTATTATCACAAGGGAAACAACACTTAATATATAAACATGCTATCAGTACATTCACAATTGATGATACGGAGGCATAGTGATAATACAAGTTTAACAACTTAACCAACTTAAAAGTCTAAAAAAGCTACGTTAGATAATAAATATCTAGCGTAGCTTTGATTTTTGAACAACTTAATTTACCATTGCATTTTTTTAGATAATAAAGTATTAATAGATAGCTATAGTAAGGCTTCGATTTCAGCTTCAATTTGATTAGGTTTCTTTTGTGGTGAAAAACGCTTCACGACGTTACCATCTTTATTAACTAAGAACTTTGTGAAATTCCATTTGATTTTCTCATTTAAAAAACCATTTTGTTCTTCAGTTAAAAATTTAAATAAGGGATGTTGATTTTCACCTTTAACATCGACTTTTTCATGCATTGGAAAAGTTACCCCATAATTGATTTTGCAATTTTGTGTTGCTTCTTCACCTGTACCTGGTTCTTGTCCCCCAAATTGGTTACAAGGAAAACCTAACACAACAAAGGACTGATCATTATACTTTTCATATAAATGTTGTAATCCTTCAAATTGTGGTGTGAAGCCACATTCACTCGCTGTATTTACAATTAGTATAGTTTGACCGCGATATTTATCTAATTTATATGTGTCGCCATTTGGCTTTTTGACTTCTATATCATAAATTGTCATTGTAATTCACCTCTTAATCATAATTTAACACAAAATGCCTCTATAGTCTTTATAAAGACACTGTGATAGAATGACTAAGAAACTTTGAAAAGAGGTGTATGTTATGTCCCAGCAACTAACACATAATACTGAAAAACGATTAGAGACTGCGATTTTAGTTGGAGTACATGCGCAATCAGAAGATGAATTTAATTTCGATTCAACAATGGAGGAATTAGCTTCATTATCTGAGACATGTCAACTTAACGTACAAGAACAATTTACCCAAAATAGACAACGGTTTGATCATAAATATTATGTAGGTAAAGGTAAGTTGCAAGATATTCAGGCTTACATTGAGCACCATGATATAGATGTAGTGGTTGCAAATGATGAGTTGACAACTGCCCAATCTAAAACCTTGAATGATAATTTAAATGTTAAAATTATCGATAGAACCCAATTAATATTAGAAATTTTTGCTTTAAGAGCGCGTAGCAAAGAAGGTAAATTACAAGTGGAGCTGGCTCAATTAGATTATTTAATGCCGAGATTACAAGGTCATGGGCGTAGTCTATCACGCTTAGGAGGCGGTATCGGTACGAGAGGCCCAGGGGAAACGAAACTTGAAATGGACAGACGCCATATTAGAACAAGAATGAATGAAATAAAACACCAATTAGAAACAGTGGTCGAACATCGAGAACGTTATCGTAATAAACGTGAACAAAATCATGTCTTCCAAGTTGCTTTAGTAGGTTATACCAATGCTGGAAAGTCATCGTGGTTTAATGCGTTAGCACGAGAAACAACATTTGAAAAAAACTTGCTATTTGCAACACTTGATCCCAAAACAAGACAGATACAAATTAATAATGGTTTTAATTTAATTATTTCTGATACTGTAGGTTTTATTCAGAAATTACCTACTACATTGATTGCAGCTTTTAAATCAACGCTCGAAGAAGCTAAAAGTGCTGATTTATTATTACATGTAGTAGATAGTAGTCATCCTGAATATAGGGCGCAGTATGACACAGTAAACCAAATCATTAAAGATTTAGATATGGGGCATATACCCCAAGCTATAATCTATAATAAGAAAGATTTGCACGAAGGTACGATTCCAACTACAAATAAACCGTCTGTTTTTGTATCTAGTAAAGACGAAGCCGATATAGAAAAAGTCAAAGCTTTACTATATGAACAAGTTAAACGTACATTAACATATTATGAAGAAAATGTACCGAGTACAAATGCTGATCGATTATACTTTTTAAAGCAACATACACTTGTATCTGAGTTAACATTTAATGAAGGTGATGCTTCGTATACTCTGAAAGGATACAAAAAAGAATAGAAGGAAGTAATGAATATATGAATGATATGAATCAATTGATAGCTGAGGTTGAAACAACATTGACGCCTTATTTTAAAGACATAGAAGCGACTGCATATGCCAACCAAGAAAAAGTGTTAGATGCGTTTCATGCAGTGAAAGCTACTGAAAGTGATTTACAAGGGACTACTGGTTATGGTTATGATGACTTTGGTAGAGATCACTTGGAAGAAATATATGCAAGAACTTTTAAAGCGGAAGATGCCATTGTACGCCCACAAATTATATCGGGTACGCATGCCATCACGATAGCTTTACAAAGTACATTGAAGTATGGTGATGAACTACTATATATTACAGGTAATCCATATGATACGTTATTAGAAGTTATAGGTATTAATGGCAACGGTATAGAAAGTCTAAAAGAACATGGTGTAGATTATAGGAAAGTAGATTTGAAAGCAGGAAAAATAGATGTTGATCAAGTTATACAAACGATTAATACAACGACTAAAGTGATTGCAATACAACGTTCTAAAGGGTATGACCAGCGCCCATCAATACCGTTAGACGAAATTGAGTCAGCCATACAAATGATTAAAAGTCTATATCCTGAGATTATTATATTTGTAGATAACTGTTATGGCGAATTTGTTGAAGCGCGTGAACCTATAGAATGTGGTGCAGATTTAATCGCGGGTTCTTTAATTAAGAATCCTGGTGGTGGATTAGCAAAAATAGGTGGTTATATCGCAGGAAAAGCGTCATTAATAGCTAGATGTGGTTATCGTTTAACAGCACCTGGTATAGGTAAAGAAGCGGGGGCATCTCTCAACTCATTACAGGAAATGTACCAAGGTTTCTTTTTAGCGCCCCATGTTGTCAGTCAAAGTTTAAAAGGCGCACTATTTACTAGTCTTCTTTTAGAAAAAATGAATATGCGTACGCAACCTAAATATAATGAGCCAAGAACAGACTTAATTCAAACAGTTGAATTTGATACAAAAGAACAAATGATACAATTTTGTCAAAGCATTCAACACGCTTCTCCAATCAATGCACACTTTAGCCCAGAACCTGCTTATATGCCGGGGTATGAAGATGATGTCATTATGGCGGCAGGTACGTTTATACAAGGATCTTCTATCGAGTTGTCGGCAGATGGTCCGATACGTCCACCTTATGAAGCATACGTCCAAGGCGGTCTCACATATGAACATGTTAAATTAGCGGTATCAAGAGCAGCTAAACGTCTTCAATCTGAAAATTTAATATAAACTTTTAGAAATCCATATTTTCTCAATTTATAAATTGATGGAAATATGGATTTTTTTAAAATAAATTTAAGGAATTTTCAAAATATTCTACTAATAACCAGTGAGAAAGTGCCTTGAAGTCAATGGTAACAAGGGTTGTAGACATAATGTTAGGAAACCTAACATGTCTTTGTATTTATTTCATTTTTGTGCTAAATTTATAACAAGTTCAAAAATAGAGGTGATTGGATTGAAGTCAAATGATACATTACGTCGTAATATGGCTGTCTTCTCTATGAGTGTTGTAACTAAATTGAGCGAATTAACTGCTAGACAAGTTCGCTACTATGAGACACATGAACTGATTAAACCAGAACGTACAGAGGGGAATAAAAGACTCTTTTCATTAAATGATTTGGAACGTCTTTTAGAAATTAAAAGATTGATTGAAAAAGGATTCAATATCAAAGGAATCAAACAGATTATACATAATGAACAAGACCACCTTTCTGCTGATGAACAAGAAACAAGAAAAAAAATGATAGTTGATGCTACACAGAAATCACAACAAGAAGCGATTCCGATAAATCGTGGTGACTTATCTCGTTTTATCAAATAATATTACTGGAGGACATTTATAATGCCAAAACGTACATTTACAAAAGAAGATATTCATAAGTTTGCTAAGGAAGAAAACGTTAGATATTTACGTTTACAATTCACAGATATTTTAGGCGTAATTAAAAACGTTGAAGTACCGGTTAGCCAATTAGAAAAAGTATTGGATAATGAAATGATGTTTGACGGATCTTCAATCGAAGGTTTCGTACGTATTGAAGAATCAGATATGTATTTATATCCAGATTTAGATACGTGGGTTATTTTCCCATGGACTGCTGGACAAGGAAAAGTTGCGCGTCTTATTTGTGATGTATATAAAACAGATGGTACACCATTTGAAGGGGATCCACGTGCAAACTTAAAACGTGTATTAAAAGACATGGAAGAACTTGGTTTCACTGATATTAACCTTGGACCTGAACCAGAATTCTTCTTATTCAAATTAGATGAAAAAGGCGAACCAACGTTAGAGTTAAATGACGATGGAGGATACTTCGACCTTGCACCTACTGATTTAGGTGAAAATTGTCGTAGAGATATCGTTTTAGAACTTGAGGATATGGGCTTTGATATCGAAGCAAGTCATCACGAAGTTGCACCAGGACAACATGAAATCGACTTTAAATATGCGGATGCAATCACAGCATGTGATAATATCCAAACATTTAAACTTGTTGTAAAAACAATTGCACGTCAACATAACCTACATGCAACATTTATGCCGAAACCATTATTTGGGGTTAATGGTAGTGGTATGCACTTTAACGTATCTTTATTCAAAGATAAAGAAAATGCATTCTTCGATCCAAACGGTGACATGCAAATGACTAAAGACGCTTTCCACTTTATTGCAGGTATTCTTAAAAATGCGCGTGGTTTCACAGGAGTATGTAATCCATTAGTGAACTCATATAAACGTTTAGTTCCTGGCTATGAAGCGCCATGTTACATTGCTTGGAGTGGTAAAAACCGTTCACCATTAATCCGTGTACCATCTTCACGTGGATTATCAACACGTGTTGAAGTACGTTCAGTTGACCCAGCAGCTAATCCATACTTAGCATTAGCAGCAATCCTTAAAGCAGGTCTAGATGGAATCGAAAATAAATTAGAAGTTCCAGAACCAGTAAACCAAAATATTTATGAAATGAATCGCGATGAACGTGAAGCTGTGGGTATCCAAGATTTACCTTCAACGCTTTATACAGCAATCAAAGCTATGAGAGAAAATGAACCTATTAAAGATGCACTAGGTAATCATATCTATAACCAATTCATCAATTCTAAATCAATTGAGTGGGATTATTATAGAACTCAAGTATCTGAATGGGAAAGAGAACAATATATTAAACAATACTAGGTGCTGAGCAAAGGGGCGAAACACTAGTAATAACAGCAACTCGAGTCATTCTGAATGGATGATTTCGGGTTGCTTTTTTGCATTCACTTTTATTATATTGAGGGTTTTGGGTGCAGATTGGGTGTAGAAGATTTTAAAATATTCACTTTTTCCTCAATGAATTTTTCCAAATCTTCCTTATCTTTGTGATTCATATTTTCTGTTACATGACTATATATTTGTTTAACCACATGCATTCCTTTGTGTCTCACTTTAATTGATATATGAAGAATGATTTATCTAATAAACGAAAAGGCGCAGTACCTATTAATATAATAGTACTGCGCTTTAAGATTGGCTAAAATGAAAAGTAATATACACATATACTCCCATCATTTTTATAGAAAATCATTCTACACATGCTAATAAAACTTAAAAATTCTCTCGTCTTTCATCATTAGTAGTATATGATAATGATTGTTATTATTAATTTTACTTAATCTATGGATAAGTTTTGATAACCTTCTCTAACATTCACGACGTTTGTAAAACCTTTATATTCTAATATACCTACTGCAATTGAACTTCTAACTCCTGATTGACAATGAACGTATATTTTATCATTTTTATCAAAAGGAATACTTTCATTTAAAAGCTTTCCGTGAGAAATATGAACCGCTTGTTCTAAATGACTTTGATTCCATTCTTCATCATTACGTACGTCTAGAACATATTCTTCTTCACCTGTCATATCAGCACTGTAAATGGATTGCGTCTGAATTTCTGATTTTGGCAAACGATAACCTGCTACGCTATCAAAACCAATTAATTGTAAAGTATTTGTGGCGTGTTCAACTGTTGCTTTATCGCCAATTAAGTCTATATCTTTATCGTAGTCTAAATACCAACCAATCTGATTAATAAAATTCTTATTATAAGGAATATTGATTGTCCCTTGTTTATGACCACCGTGAAAGGCTTCTTTATTTCGAAGATCAAAAGCTATTCTGTCATGATTTAAACTAGGTGAAACAATATAAGGTTGGTACAATTTCGTACCGAATTGGTTGATTTTTTTCATTTGAGCAAAATGATGGGGGGGTTCTGGTTGGTTTGATATTAATGTTTCAATAAATGTTGCTTCATCTGTTGCATTGAAGGCCCAGTTGTTTATTTTTTCATAGCCTAATGTAGATGTAGGTATTGATCCTAACGCTTTACCGCATGGACTGCCTGCACCATGTCCAGGCCAAATCTGAACATAATCAGGTAAATTTTTAATATTATTAATAGATTGATACATTTGCTTGGCTCCTATTTCTGTAGATCCTTTCATTTGAACGGCTTTTTCTAATAAATCAGGTCTACCTATATCACCAACGAAGATAAAGTCACCACTAAATAGCCCCATAGGTATATTAGAACCTCCGCCCTCATCAGTGAGTAATAAACTAATACTCTCAGGGGTATGACCTGGTGTATGCAGGACTTCTAGTTTAATGTTTCCTACGCAAATCGTGTCTTGATGTTTAACAAAATGAGTTTGTGGTGGCATGTTTTTGTAACTTAATTCATCTTCACCTTCGCCAGAAACATATATATTTGCATGTATTTTGTTTGCTACATCTCTAATACCCGAGGCAAAGTCAGCATGAATATGTGTTTCAGCAGCATGAGTAATTGCAAAACCTTCATTATCTGCAACTTCAATATATTTTGTTAGGTCACGTATAGGGTCAATAATCATCGCTTCACCTGTACGTTGACAAGCAATTAAATATGATGCTTGAGATAAATTATCATCGTAAAATTGTTTGAAAAACATAGAATAACTCCTTTCTCTAATAAGTTTTATTAAATAAATAAATTATGATTCGATTGTTCAGTATCCCCAATGTAAGTTCCTACACCACCATATTCAACTTCATCTCTTAACTCTTCTTTCGTAATACCCATAACATCCATACTCATGGTACATGCAATTAACTTGATATTTTGATCGATTGCTTGGTCGATAAGTGAAGGTAAAGAGGCTACATTTTTCTTCTTCATGACATAACGCATCATAATATTACCTAATCCGAACATATTCATTTTGGATAGTGGCATGCGTACTGGAGTCTTAGGCAACATAAGGTCAAACATTTTTGCAATACCTTTCTTGTTAACCTTAGATGGCATTTCTTTTTTTAATGCATTAAGCCCCCAAAAAGTGAAAAATATCGTTACTTCTCTTCCTGCAGCTTTAGCGCCATTCGCAATAATCATGGCTGCAATTGCTTTATCTAATTCGCCACTAAACAGTACAATTGTAGTGCCTTTTGAGGTGTGATTTACTTGTAAATCTTTGTGCTTTTCCTTTTGAACGATTGCATTAATTTCAGTATCATTTTCAGTTAGCCTTACAAGTGTGTGACCTGTTTGTTTCACCCAGCTTTTAATATCACTTGAAAATCCAGAATCTGTTACTGTAACTTCAATTTGGTCACCTATTTCAATGGTTTTAATTTCTTTACTAATATTAACGATAGGTCCTGGACACTGGAGGCCGCTAAAATTAAACTTTTTGCGACTTTCTTTTATTTCTATATTTCTATGCTCTTCTGCTATATCATCATTATTGATATATTTTTCTTCATAAGCATCGTAACCACCGTATAAATTAGTAATTTTATAGCCTTTTCCTGCTAAATATTCACTTGCTTTAGAGCTTCTACCACCACTTTTACATTGTATATAGTAAGTTGTATTTTTATTCTTATTGAATGATTCAATATCCTCTACAGGATGTAAAATGGCGCCAGTGATATGTCCTAATTCGTATTCTTCTTTTGTTCTGACGTCAATCAATTGTCCGTTTTTTGCCAGTGCTTCTAATTCTGATTTACTGAGATCATGTATGTGCTTATCATTATACTTTTTCATAATTTCCTCCTCAAAATACCTATAAGGGTATACTAGCAAGACATAATTTCTTTGTCAAATACCCCTGTGGGTATTTGACAGTTTATTTTAAATTGCGTATGATAAGACTATTCAAGATAAACTGGAGGAAAAATTATGGATTATGATAAAAAAATGATTAATCGTATTAATAGAATACAGGGCCAACTAAATGGTGTTATAAAAATGATGGAAGAAGAAAAAGATTGTAGAGAGGTGATTACACAACTCAGTGCGTCAAAAAGTTCAATTCAACGACTCATGGGTATTATTGTTAGTGAGAATTTAATCGAATGTGTAAAGTTAGCTGAAGAGAATAATGAAAGTTCACAAGAATTGATTAACGAAGCTGTTGACTTATTGGTGAAAAGTAAATAATGGATATTATCCATGCCGTTACTATGCTATTGATTGGCATATTTGGAGGTTTCATATCTGGTTTGGTTGGTATAGGAGGGGCGATTATTATTTACCCAGCTATTCTATTGTTACCACCATTATTCGGAGCGCCTGCCTATGGTGTATACATTGCTTCAGGTCTTACTTCCAGTCAAGTATTTTTTAGTACACTTGGTGGCTCATTCAAAGCAAGAAAAAAAGTTGAATTTTCTCCTAAACTGGTAATGAACATGGGTGGGGGTATGGTTATAGGAAGTGTATTTGGAGCGATTTTAGCGAGTTTATTAAATGCTACTTTTATAAATACTATCTATATAATTATTGCTATAATCGCATTACTATTGATGTTTATTAAAGTTAAAGCTTCTTTTCAAGACATCAAATTTAACTCTATATTACTTATCTTAGTAGGATTTGGAATTGGGGTACTATCAGGTATTATAGGTGCGGGTGGAGCATTTATCATTATTCCTGTATTATTGGTTTTATTTAAATTGCCAATGGATGCTGTAGTGACCAACAGTATCGTCATTGCTTTTATATCATCAATAGGGTCTTTTATCATTAAACTTATACAAGGCTATATTCCTCTAGAAAGTGCAATATTTTTAATCATAGGAAGTATGATATTTGCGCCCATAGGACTAAAAATAGGCTCAAAGTTACCTGATACTATTCAAAAAGGGATTGTAAGTATTTTAATCACAATCGCAATTATACAGCTCGTATTTTAATGAACTTAAAAAGGAGACTTTAAATTGAATCATTGGGATGAAAAGTTTGATTCAGAAGAATATATTTATGGCAAGGAAGCGAATTTATTAGTCAAAGAGGTTTTTCAAAAACAAGCAGATAATAATGAAAAGATTTTACTACTTGCAGAGGGAGAAGGACGTAATGCAATATATTTAGCCAAACTTGGTTATGGTATTACAACCTATGATATATCACAAGTTGGTATTAATAAGCAATACCAACTAGCAAGTGAAGCGTGCGTTGATATTGATGCAAATTACGGCGATATCACAAAGCCTAACTTAGCCCCTGAGTCATTATTTAACTATAGTATTAATATCTTTGGTCATGTACCTAACGAAGGCAAAAAAGAGATGTTCAATAATCTCATTCAGCCATTAATCATAGGTGGTCATAGTTATTTTGAGTTTTATTCAAAAGAACAATTAGTTTATGGAACTGGCGGACCTAAAGATGAATCCATGTTATATACTATTGAAGAAATCAAAGCTTATTTAAAACACTTGCCTGTTAAAATCCATCAATTAGAAAAATATGAAATTTACCGTAATGAAGGTATTAAACATACAGGTAAAGGTTGTATCATTCAAGGTCATATAGAAAGAATTAGTATTTTATAGTGCTAAGCATAATGTCACAAATAATGATTTACTAATAAAAAAACAACTTACATTTAATAATGTAAGTTGTTTTTTTATTAAATTTATCTATGCAATTCTATTGTTTTATTTGTTTAATAATATCATTTACATCAACATGGGATCTTTTTTCTATAATTTTGTTATCTTTAAATTTTAAAAGCATCATTAGTGAAAATTTTACAGATTTACCGGTAGGATTTATGCCGTTAAAAGGAGCTCCAGTGTGTGTACCTTCAAAGTTTAAGTATACTGCTGCGCTATCATTATTATCTAAAATAAATTATTTTTATGTGTCTTTATGTAAGAATATAGTCAAAAAAGGTTATCCAATATGAAATAATTGGTTTTGTAAAATGGAAACAAAAATAATTTAAAAAAATAATAGTTAAGATATTGAAAAATACAGTTGTTTGTTATATTATCGCTTTATGAAGTTTCTCCAGAACTTCATCCTTTTTGATGCCGCCCTTTGGGGCGGTGATTTAACAAGGCAACCAATCAAAGCATAATATTCTATTAAAGTACTTGTCATTTTTCATTTTTTCCTAATACAAAGGTAGGCACTTATGTGCTTGCCTTTTTTAATATTTTAGTAGCAATGTTTAGATAAGTATTGATTTATATCTATCAAGTGATATAAAAGTTTGCAATATTACGCTAATTTTTATTGAAAACCTTTCTAATGCATTGTATTTAAATCTAAGAACAATGTTTAAATTAAGTTGGAAAACAACCCGATGAGTTAATAGAACTTTAAAAGTGTGTATAAATTAAAGTGAGAAATAGGTTTTGTTCATGGAGCTTACGGGAAAAATACTGTTAAAATTCTAGGAGGTAATCTTTATGACAATAAAAAGGTTAGCAACGTTAACGCTATCTGCAGTATTATTAACTGCTTGTGGTAATAGTTCCTCAGATGGTGATAAAAAATCATCAAGCTCGAGTAGTGAAGAAAGTAATGAAAAAGTTATCACATTAAATGATATTCAAACTAGCCCCAAAGCAGCCTTAAAAAAAGCGCAGAGTGTCTATAGTGGACAAAATTTAAAAGGTATTTCTTATGAACAACATAATGGTGAATGGGTATATAAAATTGAACAACAAAAATCTAATGAAGAATCAGAAGTAATCGTTTCGGATAAGGATAAAGCGTTAATAAACAAAGAAACTGAAAAAGAGAATTTAGTAGATTCAAAAGAGGAGTTTAAATATAGTGACGCTATTAATTTTAAAGATGCAATTAAGAAAGGGCAAAAAGAAGTTGGAGGTGATGATATCAAGGAATGGTCATTATCCAAAGATGACGGAAAGCTTGTTTATGATATGGATTTGAAAAAAGGGAACACTAAGTATGAAGTCAGCGTTGATGCAAAAAATGGAAAATTATTAAATAGTGAAAAAGACAACTAAACTACATGACTCCACGTAGATGGAGGATAAGCCTTATATGTTTATGAAAGTTCTGGGAAGGGTATAATTTAAGTAACATCAAATAGATATATTAGTTTATATGGTTAATTTGCTACCACTCATTTAGTTCCCGAGTGGTATACATAAATCTCAAGCTAGTAAAAATGCCCGTCTTCTGCAGAATAATTTAGAGTAGCTGTCAAGTTACTGTTGGTTATTGATAGCATTGATATAATGATATAGAAAATACGAATATCATATTAGCACTTAAGTCTGATTCATTACAAAATAGCTCTGACTCTAGGTAACGGTTAGGGGACTATACATAATTCCGTGTCTAAAAAACTTACCATAATTTTAGGTAGGCAATGAGGTGTGACAATCCCTCAGAGACGGATAATGGAGACACCCGTCAGAAATGGCGGGTTGTTTTTTGCGATTGTACTTTCTTTTATACGTAATGTTTTAATGATTCGACGTCTGGTCATTTTTTATAAGTTAAAAAGGATTAAGTCGTTGTTATTTTGAACATAGTTAAACATATCATTGAAGCGATGCTTAAAAATATGATGTACTAAACAAAAGGCAATGAGCTAAATGATATATTATTTCATGGTATAATACGTATTTTTTACCTGAATTTTCCCAAAATTAAGGAAGTGATAGAATGATCAGTATTATTTCAGCCATTGGGTCACTTGGAACTTTTATAATGGCGTTATTTTATTTTGTTTCTGTAAGTATTCAGCTTTATCAAATGAAGCTTGGCTTTATTCCTGCATTAGGTTTTAATCAGGTTTTACTCAAGTTGGATAAAGATGGAACGCTTACAATGAAAAATATGACGATACACAATTCGGATCATGAAGATTATCTGAAGTTATATAACCTTGGTGGGGGTGCAGCAAAGACAATCAATATAACAATTTTATTAGATGATGAAAAAATTGTTCAAGAAAAATTATTGAATATTTTGCCTAGTAAAGAAAGTTACCTTTTACCTATTAATGCGGAAGTATTCGAAGAACTTGAAAGTACGATTCAAAATAACGGTTATGAATCTAATTTAAATATTAAACTTTCTTATTATCATAATGTAAGCAGAAAACAACAAGAAATACTACTAGTCGCTAAATTAGATGAATTTAATATGTACGAAAAGGAAAAAGTTTATGAATTGCAATTTATAAATCAATGATTTAACTCTATATAATTAAAAAAGACGAACTATACTGTCTATTAAAAATATAGTGATGCCGGATAGCTTAACAATCAGTCATTAAACGCTAGTTGCTCAAATTCAGTTAAGAAGAGTTTTATTTTTGATTTCGTTAGCTATGTGATGAATAGCTACAGATAAATTTAAAGTTGCTGTATATGGGTTGTCAGTTTAAGCATATTGTTTTTAATTGTATGACGCAACTGTGCGTAGTATGATAGTTATAATTCATCTTCATATGACATTATAAGGGGGAATGAACGATGCAAGAAATTAAATTAAGTACGATAAAGGCAAGTTCATTAGAAGAGTTAGAAAGTAGTATTAATGCTTATTTAAAAGACGATGAAGTAGCAGACTATCAATTATTAACATCAACTGTTCATGAAATTGAAGAACGTACATTTTCGGCGAATGAGCAAGCTTTTAGTGCCTTTCTCACATTTATAAAAAATGTTTAATATCATTATGGGTATCAGTAAGTTACATACAAAGTCTACTGGCTTTAATATGTAACTTTTTTTATGTGATTTTAAAAGTAGCATTAAATTTAGAAAATAAAAACTGCCGACATAGGTATGCGGCAGGACGTGTTATTTTTTCTTTTTTTTCGTAATCAGTGATTGGATTAAAATAATGATAAAACCAATAAATATACCTAAAAATATCGCTACAACAGCTGAAACTATAGGGGGTAGTTGAAATTGAAATTGTAAAATCAAGCCTATAATAATTGCAATCACGATTGCAATGGTAGTAATCATATTCTCTTTAGCCATAGTCAAATTGTTCACTCCTATCACTCACATTATAGCATGAGAAAAATATTTATAAAATAAAATAGTGTCATGGATTTGTGTCCTGATTTTGAACTAGCCTGAACGATGATTACTTATAATTTAATAATAAAGTGATACTTGAAATGAAAAATAAATTATATTTGGCTCTTGACGGTTTAAATGAATTTATATATGATGATTTGGACAATTCTATATAAGTAGGTGCAACAGTGAAATCGACAAAGAAAATGACAACGCTAGTTGTTGGTATTATTATTTTAGGTGTTTTAGCATTTCAATTTATTAATCATAGTGGTCCGTTTCAAGGGAATAGTTCTAATTCAGCAGCTGGTCCTGATCAAACGGAAAAGGTACATGTTGAACGCGTAGTAGATGGAGATACGTTAGTTGCTAAAGATGAAAATGGTGAGCAATTAAAGGTTAGATTAATAGGGATTGATACGCCAGAAACAGTTAAACCGAATACACCGGTACAGCCTTATGGGAAAGAAGCTTCAAATTATACTAAGAAACATTTAACTGATAAAGATGTTTTTTTAGAGTTTGATAAAGAAAAAGAAGATCGTTATGGTAGGATTTTAGCCTATGTTTGGTTAGATAAAAAAACGATGTATAATGAACAAATGGTGAAAAATGGCTTAGCCCGTGAGAAATATTTTGCACCGAATGGTAAGTACAGAGAAATATTCCAAAAAGCTGAACGACAAGCTAAAAGTGATAAATTAAATTTGTGGAGTTAAAAAATATTTTCTAAATTCATTTGCACGATTTAAACAATCTATATTCAAGGTTGCACATTATAAATACATTAAACCCCCAATGCTGTATTTGGCATCGGGGGTTTAATGTATTTATGAGTTAGTGGAAACGCGCTACAAGTTTATCGTATTGTTCTTTCGTTAAAGCTTCCTCAGCTTCGTTAATCGTTCCACCAATGATTTCTTTAAGTGAAGACTTAGAAGAAACAGTTTCAGCATATTCTTCTCTGACAGTAGGACCATCGATTAGATTCACGCTACCATCTGTAAAGTATACAAGTCCAATACTTTTGATATTGTGATTAAGACGTTCAGCTATTTTGGCTTCTAACTCTTTGGTGTTTTTGGCTGCTTGCTCATAAGGATCATAATTATAGAAATCGAAAATAACTGAGTTATTTTTGATGCGTTCTATAAATGTATATGTTGCTTTATTTGAAGATTGGAATTGGCTGTGGTATTGCTCTGCGATATAGCGACCCACTGTTTGGTTTACTGTGTTCTCTTTATTAGGTTGATTTTCTAAAGTTGGATCTACAGTAAAGTGATAGAAAGTTTTTTGCTTCCAGTTTTTCACGTTAATGTTGAAAATACCTTTTTCTGAAATAACAACATAATCAAATGTTCGTGCAAATTCAAAAAGCGGATGTTTTACTGCAAGATTTCCTGTTGCAATAATAGCATAGTGTTGAATTTTGCCTTCTTGTTTATATTGCTCTAAAATTTCATATAAGTCTTGCTTAGCTTTTCTTAAGCCGTGGTGATGTGTATCATTATTGCCATCAATGCGTAACATTTGGTTTTTTAAGTGCGTGTTTTCACGTGTAACCGTACTTATTTTAGTGACCAATTGGTCTTTAGCATAAATTTCTGTATCCAATTTTTGTTGCATAACACGGTGGTTAATAATAGCAACAATAATGAGTAAAATAATGATTACTAGTAAAATGAATAGAAGAAACATGGTGATCATCCTAATCTTATTAAATTTATTGATACAGTTTATTTTACTCTTTTATACATAGTAGTACAAATACAATTTTTTAAACTGTTATATATATTGATTATATGGCTTTTATTAGAATAGAATCAATTTTAAAGTTGTTGTATAATTAGTATTTTCAAAAGTGACTATATATAAATGTCATAAATATATTTTTCTATACATTGAATGTTAATATTAGGGATGAATTTCGTTTACACTTAGGGGGATTAATAGATATAATAAGGGTACAAAAGATACGTTGAAGATGGGGGACAATGATTTGAGTGCTATCAAAAATTATCTCGAGCAAATAATGCAGCAAATAAAGAAAGGTGAAATTATCGCTTTCGATAATCATCCTACTGCTTATAAGATAATTGATTATTTATATGAGACAGGAACTAAAATTTCTGTGATAAGCTATTCAACTGATATTATTAAATATGTAGCTAAGTACACTGATTTTAATATTATTTTACCTAACGGTGTGGTAAATGGCACATATCATATTATTGTCGGTCCGGATGTTGTACAAACTTTTTCAAAATATCAAATTTGTTATTACTTTGCGGCTGTGCCGTATATGATTGAGGATGCGCTATACCAATCTATACCGGAAGTTGCAGAGCTTCAACTGACATTATATAACAATGCAAACGATACGTTGATTGTGAATCGGCCAGAGTTTTTAAATACAGAATCATTAAGTGACTACATGTTTATTGGTTATTTTTAATAACATATAAAATAGTTTTCAAATATGTGAGTAATACGTTGAAAATTATAACTACAAATTATATAATGTATATTATTGGAAACGCTTACTTTTAGAGGAGGTGCTCATTTGAACAATAATAAAAATGTTAAAACGCTTGTTAATAGATTAAACGAAAAAGTTGGTAATCTATTTAAATATAATGGCGAGGTCGCTAAGCAATTATTTTTACATGATGAATTTAATTTAGACGGTAAAGTAGATATCAGTGTTGAAAGAAAATTTCTTGCTGAAGTATTAAAGTATATCCCCAAAACATATCATATAAATTTATATGATGAAACACAGAGCACTTCAGACTTTTCTGAAATAGAGTTCTCTAAGATTACACATGCCAATGTTTTTGATCAAAATGAATTAATCATGACAGTTATTATATATGATGTTGAAGATGGTGATTGGATGTTTAGATGGAATCATAATATACGCATGCCAGAGAAACATATTTATTTCCACTCAATCAAATGGGATGTTGATTATGTGAAACCTGAGATTGTTTTAATGTATGAGTTATTAGATCCGATTGATTATCATCAGATACCTAATTATCGTAGTGTTATTGACTCTTTGAGTTATTATCAATTTGTAATGTTACGTTTAGTTGTTGGTGATGAACGTATAAATCAAGCGTTAAATTCAGAAAAGAAAGCTATATAAAATCCTTCAAATCGTTAACAAAAGTCTTGTTTTAATCAAGACACTTACGATTTGAAGGATTTTAGTTTTACAATTTCAAACATTCGCCGTTATAACAATATTCATATGTAGCTTTAACTGCTTTTTCAGCATCAGTAACATCGATACCGAACATGATTGAAATTTCTGAAGCGCCTTGGTTCATCATTTTTAAATTGATATTAGACTCTGCAAGGGCATGGGTAATTGTATTCGCAGTACCGACAATTCTATGCATGCCTTCTCCAACAATCATGAGTATAGCTAAATTGTGTTCAACGCTTAATTCATCCACATCACAATTTTTACGGATATCATTTAACACTTGTTCTTCGCGATTTTGAATTTCTTTTGAACGCATAATAATACTTATACTATCTATACCAGAAGGCATATGATCAAATGAAATATTATAATCTTCAAGCACGCCAAGTATTTTACGTGTAAATCCAACTTGTCTGTTCATTAAATATTTTTTAATATTTAGTACTGTAAAGTCTTTGTCACAGCTGATGCCACTGACGATATTATTCGAATTGATTTCTCTATCATGGCGAATAAAAGTACCTGTATCGTTAGGACGATTTGTATTTTTTATAACGACAGGAATTCTATCTTTATGCAATGGTTGCAGTGCTTCATCATGAAATACACCAAAGCCAGCATAAGATAACTCGCGCATCTCTCTATAGGTAATTTCATCAATGACTTCAGGGTGTTTTACAATAGTTGGGTTTGCTCTAAATATACCTGAGACATCTGTGAAATTTTCATATAAATCAGCTCTTACACCTCGTGCAACAATTGCACCAGTAATGTCGGAACCACCACGAGGGAATGTTACAACATAGTTTTGTCTTGAAATACCAAAAAATCCTGGAATAATTAATTTTTCTTTATACGCTCTTAATTGATATATATCTTCATAAGAATGGTCTAAGATTTGCGCGTTTTGTGGTAAATCGGTAACTGTGATACCCGCATCACCTGGTGAAATGTAACGCGTAGGTATACCTTGACTATTATTATATTCAGCAATGAGTTGGGCATTGAAATTCTCGCCACAAGAGAGTAGCGCATCTAATAAACGAGAAGGTTTATTTTTTAATGTCTTGATGTAATGTTCTAGCGTTTTATCAATAGTGAACAATAAATTATCATGCATTTCTAATTCATAAATAATATCAGCATAACGTTGCATAATTTCTTCTTTTTTAGAAATATGGTCTAAACCTGCAATGACTTTTTCGTATAGACGTATCAGTAAGTCAGTTGTTTTGACGTCTTCTTTATGGCGTTTACCTGGTGCAGAAACAACAATAATCTTTCTATCATCGTCCGAATTGACGATATTTAATACTTTTTTTATTTGTTCTGCATTAGAAACAGAACTTCCTCCAAATTTCGCTACTTTCATAGTGACATACAACCTTTCTAAAAAATCAGAAAATTTTGTTTAGTTTTTATCACGAGAGTGATAGTATAGATATACGATTTAAATATTCAACCTTTACAAAAATAATGAATGAATTTATACTATACCATATTCAAGTATTTTTCAACTGTACACTTGTATTTTTTAGAAGAACAATCGGAGGAATGAAGTTATGAAAGAATTAAATGTAGCCCTGCTCGGTTTAGGTACTGTAGGTTCAGGTGTAGTTAAGATAATCGAAGAGAACAGACAACAAATTAAAGACACAATGGACAAGGATATTAATATTAGACATATCTTAGTCCGCGACAAATCTAGATCAAGACCTATTAATGTATCGAAGTATAATTTAACAGAAGACATTGATGAAATTTTAAACGATGATTCTATTGATATTATTGTTGAAGTAATGGGCGGCATTGAGCCGACGGTTGACTGGTTGAAACGTGCGTTAAGTCAGAAGAAGCATGTTATTACTGCAAATAAAGATTTACTAGCTGTTCATTTGAATGTGTTAGAAGATTTAGCACAAGAAAACGATGTAGCACTGAAATACGAAGCGAGTGTTGCTGGAGGTATTCCAATTGTTAACGCGATTAATAATGGTTTGAATGCCAATAACATTAGTAAATTCATGGGGATATTAAATGGTACATCTAACTTTATCCTAAGTAAAATGACTCAAGAAGAAACATCGTTTGAAGATGCATTAGATGAAGCTCAAAAACTAGGTTTTGCAGAAGCAGATCCTACTGATGATGTAGAAGGTGTCGATGCAGCAAGAAAAGTTGTAATTACATCATATTTAACATTTAACCAAGTGATTAATTTGTCTGATGTAGAAAGACACGGTATTAGTGATGTTGAATTATCAGACATCAAAGTTGCAGATGGGTTAGGTTATAAAATCAAATTGATTGGTAAAGGTACATATGAAAATAGAGAGGTTCAAGCATCTGTAGCACCAACGTTAATCAATAAAGCACATCAACTTTCTGCTGTTGAAGATGAATTTAATGCGATTTATGTTATTGGTGATGCTGTTGGAGAAACGATGTTCTACGGTAAAGGTGCAGGTAGCTTAGCCACAGGTAGTGCTGTAGTGAGTGATTTATTAAATGTAACATTAAATTTTGATTCTAATTTACACACGTTACCACCACATTTTGAGTTGAAAACAGAAGCAACAAAAGAAATGATGGAGGATGAAGATACGGTGACAATTAAAGAAAAAGAAAGTTACTATGCTGTTGTCCAAACTGATGGTGATGAGCTTAATAAAGTTGAGTCATTGATTAAAGCTAACTTACCTTTCCATAAATCATTAGCTATCAAAGAACGTGATGCACATACAGTTGGTGTGATTATCGTAGGTATAGATGAGTCACCAGAGTCTTCAATAACAGAATCAGGTTATATCGTTAAGAAAATATATCCAGTCGAAGGGGTTTAATTAAAATGGAGAAATGGCAAGGGTTAGTAAAAGAATTCAAGGAATATTTACCAGTAAATGAAAATACACCACAATTAACATTAAATGAAGGTCACACGCCATTAGTTTATTGTGAAAATTTATCAGAAATGCTTGGCATTGAATTACATGTTAAATATGAAGGTGCAAATCCTACAGGGTCTTTTAAAGATAGAGGCATGGTTATGGCTATGGCTAAAGCTAAAGAAGAAGGGAAAAAAATAGTGATCTGTGCATCTACAGGTAATACTTCAGCATCAGCGGCTGCCTATGCAGCACGTGCAGGTCTAAAAGCAATCGTAGTTATCCCTGAAGGTAAAATAGCTTTAGGTAAACTATCACAAGCTGTCATGTATGGTGCAGAAATTGTTTCTATTGAAGGCAATTTTGATGAAGCCTTAGAGATTGTGAAAGAAGTTGCTGAAAATGGGGAAATTGCACTGGTAAATTCAGTCAATCCTTACAGAATAGAGGGACAAAAAACAGGTGCTTTTGAAGTTATAGAACAATTAGGCGGCGTAGCTCCTGATATTTTATCTATTCCTGTAGGTAATGCTGGTAATATTTCAGCCTATTGGAAAGGTTTTAAAGAATACCATGAACGTGATAATACATCATTACCCCATATGTATGGATTCCAAGCTGAAGGTGCGTCGCCTATCGTTCAAAACAAAGTAGTAAAAGACCCTGATACTGTTGCAACGGCAATTCGTATTGGTAACCCTGCAAGTTGGGATAAAGCGACAAATGCATTAAATGAATCAAACGGTTTAATTGATAGTGTTACAGATGAAGAAATCTTAGAAGCGTATCAATTAATGGCACGTAAAGAAGGTGTCTTTAGTGAACCTGCGAGTAATGCTTCTGTAGCTGGATTGATAAAATTACACCGTGCTGGTAAGCTGCCACAAGGTAAGAAGGTTGTAGCTGTACTCACTGGTAATGGATTAAAAGATCCTGACACAGCGATATCATTGTTAGATAATCCTATCAAACCTTTACCAAATGATAGAAAGAGCATCTTAGAATATATCAAAGGGGCACTATAGCATGAGCAACATGTTACATTTAAAAATTCCGGCATCTACCGCTAACTTAGGTGTCGGTTTTGATTCTATAGGAATGGCTTTAAATAAATTTTTATATTTAGATGTAAAAACAAATACAAGTGGTGTATGGAGTTTTAATCATGTTGGACCTAATGTAGAAGATTTACCCACAGATAATAGACACTATATTTATCAAATTGCGCAGAAAGTTGCACGCAAATACGATGTCATCTTACCAGGGTTAGATATTGAAATGAGAAGTGAGATTCCGCTTGCGAGAGGGTTAGGCTCTTCAGCATCAGCTTTAGTTGGTGCGCTCTATATTGCTAACTATTTTGGTGATATCGAATTGTCTAAATACGAATTACTTCAATTAGCTACAGAGTTTGAAGGGCATCCAGATAATGTAGCGCCAACAATTTACGGTGGTCTTGTTTTAGGGTATTATAATCCGGATACTAAAGTGACGGATGTTTCGTATATCGATACGCCTAAAGTAGATATTATTATCACTATACCATCATACGAACTACGAACTGATGATTCCAGAAATACCTTGCCAGATACATTTTCACATAAAAAGGCCGTACAAAATAGTGCAATCAGTAATACTATGATCAGTGCATTGATTCAACACAATTATGAGCTTGCAGGAAAAATGATGGAACAAGATGGCTTTCATGAACCATATCGTCAACACTTAATCCCAGAGTTTCAGTCAATTAAAGATATAGCTAAACAATATCAAGCTTATGCTACAGTTATTAGTGGTGCCGGTCCAACAGTACTTACGCTTATTGCACCAGAACGTAGTGGTGAATTAGTAAGGGCGCTCAAAGGCGAGTTTGATGATTGTCGTTCTGAATTGGTAACTATCAATGAAAGTGGCGTAGTATCTAAAGTACTGTACCAACGTCTTTAATATATAGTAATATATAAAGAGATGTTGAAAGGAGACAGGCAACATGAGTGATTATAAAGTTATAGTAATGGATATGGATGACACATTGATGAATACTAATAATGAAGTTAGCCCTGAAACAGCTGCTTATTTGATTGAAGCACAAAGTCAGGGGTATAAAGTGATATTAGCTTCAGGTCGTCCAACAGAAGGAATGTTACCGACAGCAAAATTATTACAACTAGACCAAAATAATAGTTATGTAATCAGTTATAACGGCGGTAAGACAATTAACGTTAGCAATGAGCAAGTAGAAGTAAGTCGCTCAATTTCTAAAGAAAATTTTGACTTAATAGTAGATTACTGCAGAGAAAATAAATTATTTGTTTTAACGTATGATGGAGGCTATATCATATATGAAGGTGAGCATGAATATATGAATATAGAATCTGAGTTAACTGGCTTACCGATGAAACGCGTAGATAATATTAAGGACTATATTCAAACAGAAGTGCCGAAAGCAATGGGTGTAGATTATGTACCAAATGTTACGGCTTTGAATATCGAATTAGCAGGACACTTTAATGAGGATGTTGACGTTACAACGAGTAAACCTTATTTCCTAGAGTTTATGGCTAAAGATGTATCTAAAGGCAATGCTGTTACTGCATTATGTGATAAATTAGGTTATAATTTATCACAAGTTATTGCATTTGGAGATAGTTCTAATGATATATCAATGCTTGAAGTAGTTGGTTATGCAGTAGCAATGGATAATGCTAATGATGCAGTTAAAGCTGTTGCTGATGAAGTTACTTTAAGTAATGGGGAGAACGGTATTCCTCACGCTTTAAAAACACTTTTAAAATAAAAAAATGGGCCGATATCTAGATATCGACCCATTTTTTTATTGTTTTACGATGTGTGTCGCATTATTTAGCTGTGTGTGTCCATTCATGTTTGCCACGATGTCTCTTAACGTGTGCATATACATGATCAGCAGCATAATCTAAATTTGTATATACAGTAATAGAAAATGCAGACTGATTTTCTTCAAAGTCTTCTTCTAAAAATAAGTCTTTAAGATGGTCAAAGAGACTTTCCATTTGAGAATGATCCAAGCTACTATATTCTCTTAGTGTGCGCTTAATCAAGCGGTTGTGTCTGTCTTCAAGTGATTGCACAACAATAACGAAGCGTTCTTCAGTTTCTAAAATGTCGTCAAATAAGTTTGTCTGTCCAATCATAGTTTCCACCTCTAGGTTAACGTTTATTATTATACTTAATTATACTATAATTTCACTAAACTGAAAATATCAAGAGCTCATGTAATTTTAGTGAAGGAAGCGTTTTCGTGTTATGAAGGGTAGAATATGTAATTTGTACGCTAATCAGAGTACGATAAGTTTTAGTTTCTATTCTATTAACAATATACATAAAAAAACAAGGATACATTAGATGTTAATGTATCCTTGTTTTATTTACTCGTACTTGTGACTTTTTAAATCCATTTCTTCAAGTTTAATGATTTTAGTTTTACGAACTACTTTATGTGCAAAGTAAATAATAGCTAAAATAATGATTGGTGAAATATTGCGTAGTACTGCTAAAAAATCACCAGAGATGAGAGCGCCTAATGAATTACCAGCAAATAAGAAAAGTAATGCAACAATGACAATAATAGGTCCTAACGGATAGAACGGTGCTTTATATGGAAGCACATCGTCGGGATTTTTATTTTGCTTTTTGATTGCTGAACGTAAACGTATTTGTGAGATAATACTAGATGCCCAAACTACTATTACCAATGAACCAATTATATTAAGTAGTGAAAAGACGATGTCTGATTTAAATTGAGCCAATATAATAATAAGTAGTACTATGATAAACGTAGTGAATATAGAAATCATAGGTAATTTAGTCGTTTTATTTAATTTTCCGAAAATACGCGGTGCTTGTTTATCTTCAGACATTGAGAACAACATACGACTTGTTGTATAAATACCAGAATTGGCTGCCGACAACAGTGAAGTTAAAATAACTGCATTAATGACAGAAGCAGCAAAAGCGATACCTACACGATCAAATACAATAGTAAACGGACTTTGGCTTACTGATTCAGACTTATTTAACAGTAGTGGATCAGTATAAGGTATAATTGCTGAAATAACTGCAATTGATAACACATAAAATAATAATATTCTCCAAAACACCTGTTTAATAGCTTTAGGCATCGATTGATGAGGGTTTGAAGATTCGCCGGCTGTTACTGCAACAACTTCAGTGCCACCAACAGAAAACCCTGCAATCAACAAGACACCTAAAAAGCCAGAAATACCGCCAACAAAGGGGGCTTGTCCAGTAGTGAAATGGTCAAAACCATACGTTTTTCCACCTAAGATACCCACTATTGTTAAAATACCAATAATAATAAATACAATGATAGTTATGACTTTGATAAGTGATAACCAAAATTCAGTTTCACCAAAAGCCTTAACTGAAAAAATATTTAGTAACAAGAGTAAACATAAAAAGAGCATACTCCATGTTACTGGGCTAAAGAAACTAAATACTTCCCAGTAATTCAGTACACTAGATGCAATAATGATATCAACACTTGTTACCAATACCCACATTACCCAATATAGCCATCCCATTGTAAATCCTAAAGAGCTATCTACGAATCGAGTTGAATATGAGCTGAAGGATCCTGATACTGGATAAAATGTAGCTAACTCCCCAATAGATGACATTAAGAAATATAACATCACTCCGATAATCAAGTAAGCTAATATTGCACCACCAGGGCCTGCTTGAGAGATTACATTTCCTGTCGCTACAAATAGTCCAGTCCCAATTGCACCACCAATAGCTATCATTGAAATATGTCGCGAGTTAAGACCACGTTTCATGTTATTTTGCGCCATAATTTGTCTCCTATAATTTATTAAATTTTATATACACTCCATTTTAATGCTTTTACTTATTACAATCAATGCTTTTTATATTACTAAAATCATCAATATTTTAAATTTTCGGAAAATTATCATAAGTTTATATGTTAGTTTGTTGCTTTTAAGTGCAGTATACATTAAAATTAATTCTAGATAATAATCATTATTATCTAGAATTAATTTTAGGGGGAAACATTATGAGCAATAATAGAAGATTGACTAGTCTTTTTGGTGCGCCAGTTTCTGATAGAGAAAATAGTATGACTGCAGGCCCTAGAGGACCTATGGTGATGCAAGATTGGTACTTTTTAGAACAGATGGCTCATTTTGATAGGGAGGTAATTCCAGAGCGACGTATGCATGCAAAAGGTTCTGGTGCATTTGGTACCTTTACAGTTACAAATGATATTACTCAGTATACATCTGCAAGTATTTTTTCGGAGATTGGGAAGCAGACAGAAATGTTTGCACGTTTTTCTACTGTAGCAGGTGAAAGAGGTGCGGCCGATGCCGAGCGTGATATTCGTGGTTTTGCATTGAAGTTTTATACTGATCAAGGGAATTGGGATTTAGTAGGTAACAATACACCAGTATTCTTCTTTAGAGATCCTAAATTATTTGCGAGTTTAAACCATGCAGTGAAACGTGACCCTAGAACAAATATGCGTAGTGCACAAAACAATTGGGATTTCTGGACCTCTCTACCAGAAGCGTTGCATCAAGTGACTATTTTGATGTCAGATCGAGGTATTCCAAAAGGATTTAGAAATATGCATGGTTTTGGTTCTCATACTTATTCTTTATATAATGATAAAGGAGAACGTGTTTGGGTGAAATTCCATCACAGAACACAACAAGGTATTGAAAATTTACAACCTGATGAAGCAGCTCAAACGATTGCTGATGACAGAGAGTCCTCACAACGTGATTTATTTGAAGCGATTGAAAATAAAGATTTCCCAAAATGGAAAATGTATATACAAGTTATGACAGAAGAACAAGCTAGAAAGCATAAAGATAATCCGTTCGATCTAACAAAAGTTTGGTACAAAGGTGACTATCCATTAATTGAAGTAGGAGAATTTGAACTTAATCGTAATCCAGATAATTACTTCCAAGATGTCGAACAAGCTGCTTTTGCACCAACAAACATCGTTCCAGGAATTGATTTTTCACCTGATAAAATGTTGCAGGGTCGTTTATTCTCATATGGTGATGCGCAACGTTACAGACTTGGCGTAAATCATTGGCAAATACCAGTTAACCAACCTAAAGGTGTAGGTGTTGAAAATATTTGTCCATTTAGTAGAGATGGTCAAATGCGAATCTTAGATAATAACCAAGGTGGGGGAACACATTACTATCCAAACAGTGATGGTTCATTTGAAGATCAACCCGAATTTAAAAAACCTGGTTTACCAGTTGAAGGCGAAGCTTACGAGTATAATTATAGAGAAGATGATGATAATTATTTCGAACAACCAGGTCGTCTCTTTAGATTACAATCTAAGGAGCAACAAGAGCGTATTTTTGTAAATACAGCTAATGAAATGCAAGGTACAACATTAGAAGTACAACATCGTCATATTCGTCATTGCTTTAAAGCGGATTCTGAATATGGTAAAGGTGTAGCCCAAGCATTAGGTATTGATATTAATGATGTAGATTTAGAAATTAAAGATTAGTTGCCGTTAGTATTCTAACTTATCATTGGGTGCGTAAAAGAGTGTCGTAAATGCGATGCTCTTTTTTATTTAGGTAAAAGTAAAACACTATTATCGATGGTGTAGATATAGACGATATAAGGTATGAGTGCTATGAAATATAGATTGGTAATATTTCATAAACTTTTGCTATTTAAAAAATAGTTACCTCAACAAATATATATTTAAATAGAAGAATTGAGCATACTAAAAGTTGAATTTAGCGACAAAAAATAAACCTGAAATAAGCTGCAATATGCGCTCGTTTCAGGTTTGAAAGTAAATCTGTCGTATTTAAAAAAGCTAATAAGGACAGAACCCTATTTTGTTTCACGATGTAATGTATATTTATTTAATCTAGGACAGAACTTTTTAAGTTCGATACGTTCTGGATTATTACGTTTGTTCTTTTTAGAAATATAATTACGATCGCCACATTCTGTACAAGCTAATGTAATGTTAACGCGCAAAGTCGACACCTCTTTCTTAATAGGAATTGTTACGTTTTAAAATTTTATCACAATTATAAGTAATTATCAATTGTGTATTTCGATTAAATAGTTAAATCTTCAAAACATATAAGATTTAGTAATAAAGAATTACATTAAAACTACATTTGATCGTACTTATTGAGCATCAAAGATAAAATAAATTAGGAGATATATTTGTAAGGAAAAGCTGCTGCTTACAGAATATAGAATGAATATTAACAATTTAATTATTTGCTAAAGTAAAAAAGTGTGTTATTATACAAAACGTAATCATTACGTTTTATAAAAGAGAGGTTGAAAGTTAATGGCGAAAAAATCCAAAATAGCAAAAGAGCAAAAAAGAGAACGTTTAGTTAATCAGTATCGTGAGTTACGTGAAGAATTAAAGGCTAAAGGTGACTATGAAGCATTGAGCAAGTTACCAAGGGATTCTTCACCTACACGGTTAACTAGACGCTGCAAAGTGACAGGTAGACCTAGAGGGGTTTATCGCAAATTTGAAATGTCACGTATTGCATTTAGAGAGTATGCACACAAAGGACAAATTCCAGGAGTTAAAAAATCTAGTTGGTAATTTACGACTATAGTCCATTTACATTTATGATAAAACAATGTATATTATCTAATGGTGAAGATGAGTGGAAAAAGTTATTGTTCGGAAATTATGCTAAAATTAGTTATAATTTCATTTAGAACAAAGGAAATCATCATGAAAATCTTACCATTAAACGATTGTATTATTAAAAATGTTAGGGGTTTGTTTAACTATGAAAATATTTGATTACGAAGATATCCAACTTATACCAAACAAATGTATTGTTGATAGTCGCTCTGAATGTGACACAACTATTCAATTTGGGCCAAGAAGTTTTAATTTACCTGTAGTTCCTGCCAACATGCAAACAGTTATGAATGAAACGTTGGCTGAATGGTTTGCAGAAAACAATTATTTCTATATTATGCACAGATTTGATGAAGAAGCACGCATTCCGTTTACAAAGCGTATGCAGGAAAAAGGATATTTTGCATCTATTTCAGTTGGCGTTAAAGCACGTGAATTTGATTTTGTTGAAAAATTAGCTGCTGAAAAAGTTATTCCTGACTATATTACAATTGATATTGCACATGGGCACTCTGATTCAGTTATTAATATGATCAAGCATATTAAACGTTTTATTCCAGAAGTGTTTGTTATTGCTGGTAATGTTGGTACGCCTGAAGGTGTGCGTGAACTTGAAAACGCTGGCGCAGATGCTACTAAAGTAGGTATTGGACCAGGGCGCGTCTGTATCACTAAGATTAAAACTGGTTTTGGTACAGGTGGTTGGCAGTTAGCAGCTTTGAACCATTGTAGTAAAGCAGCACGTAAGCCTATTATTGCTGATGGTGGAATTAGAACACATGGTGATATTGCGAAGTCTATTAGGTTCGGTGCTTCAATGGTAATGGTTGGCTCATTGTTTGCGGCACATGAAGAATCACCAGGTGAAACTGTAGAGTTAGATGGTAAATTATATAAAGAATACTTTGGTAGTGCATCGGAGTTCCAAAAAGGTGAACATAAAAATGTTGAAGGTAAAAAAATGTTTGTTGAACACAAAGGTTCTTTATCTGATACTTTAGTGGAAATGCAACAAGATTTACAAAGTTCGATTTCATATGCAGGTGGCAAAGATTTAAATTCATTGAGAAAAGTGGATTATGTAGTCGTGAAAAACTCTATTTTTAATGGAGATAGAGACTAATTTAATAGTAGGTGTGACATATTAGAAAATTTCTATTATATATCGTTGTTATTTTAGTAATCGTGTTGGTAGTTCCTGTAAAAGAGACAGCCCCAATGGAAGCATTACAACAACAAGTAAAAACTAAAGTGAATAGTTGGACTTCGGACAATTCTACCTCGGACAAGTCACTTAAAGTTCCTAGCAAACAAGAGTTTGCAATCAATAATATTCAAATGAATATGACCAAACAAACTGTGGAGCAGAAGTTAGGCGATGCCCAACGTGTTACATCTAATGAATATGGTACAAATTGGCATACTTATTATTCAGGCGATTATAAAGCATTTGTAATGGTCAGTTATATTGATAATAAAGTGCATGCATTGTATAGCAACCAAAATGTCATTTCATCTCAATCTAAAATTAAATATGGTACACCTAAAGAAACAGTCAGAGATAGGCTAGGTAAACCTATTACTGAAAAGCAAAAAGGACATGTTAGATTCGATGTAAAAGATGATGAATATGATAATTTTCATGATGATCAAATTTATACAACAGCTTTTTATGATAAGCACGAGAACAATAACTTAACTGCTCTTTTACAAGTTAGCGATAATATGGAGAGCCGTTTACAACAACAATATGGTGCGCCTTCAGAAGGATTAGCTCAAAGCTTTGAATTGCAAAACTTTGATTTGGTTAATGCTGAAAGGGTGCAACATGACTTAGCAACATTAAATTATTCATCTAGTATTTCTGATACTGCTAGAGCGCATAGTGAAGATATGGCAGAAAATAATTATTTTGATCATAATAATTTATCCGGTGATTCGCCGTTCGATAGATTAGAAGCGGATGGTCATGATTTTAATGCGGCCGGAGAAAATTTAGCTTACGGTCAAACAAGTAGTATATATGCCCACCAAGGTTTAATGAATTCATTAGGTCATAGAAAAAATATACTCAAACAATCTTTTAAAACACTTGGCGTAGGTGTTGAGTTTAATGAAGAAAGACAACCATATTGGACTGAAAATTACACAGGATAATGTTTGATTTTGTTGTATAAGGGTATCTTTAATTTGTGAGGATGAATAAGTTATGACAACAAATAAAAAAGATAAAACAGAAGATATACTTGAAAAAGTAAAAGAAGTTTTAGAGAAAAAAGACGAAAAATAAGAGGTTGAGCGCATGCGCTCAACCTCTTATTTTTGTGAGAGTACTATTAGAACTGTATGATATGACTTTACATTTCTCGGAATAAACCTACGACTTTACCTAGTACAGTAACATGATCTAAATAAATAGGGTCCATAGTGCTATTTTCAGGTTGTAAACGATAATGTGCTTTTTCTTTATAGAATCGTTTTACTGTAGCTTCATTATCTTCAGTCATAGCTACAATAATATCACCATTTTCAGCGATTGTCTGACTTCTGACTATGACCTTATCTCCATCTAATATACCTGCTTCGATCATACTATCACCAACAACATTAAGAATGAAAATGTCGCTGTTATGTGTTGAAGTAAAGTGTTCGGGTAAAGGGAAATATTCTTCGACATTTTCTACAGCTGTAATTGGAACGCCTGCTGTAACCTTACCGATTACAGGAACGTGGATGGTTTCTTCCATATTAACTGCTTCACCTACTTGTTCGGTCACAATTTCAATAGCACGTGGTTTAGTAGGGTCTCTTCTTATATAACCTTTTTCTTCTAATCTTGATAAATGGCCATGTACAGTTGAGCTTGACGCCAAACCGACAGCCTCACCAATTTCACGGACACTTGGTGGGTAGCCTTTTAATTGAACCGTTTGCTTTATATATTCAAAAATTTCATTTTGTCGCTTAGTTAATTCTCTCATAATAGGCACTCCCTAGATTGATTTATACTTATTATAGCACGCACATATACATTTTACAAACGTTTGTTCGTTTTGGTATTGACTTAGAACAGGTGTTCTGTTAAGTTAGTTATACAAACAAATGTTCTAGGAGTGTTATTAAATGATGAAATTATATAAATCAGAAGTAAAACCATATATAGCAGTGCTTGTTGTTACCATGGTATTATGTGCTTTATTTATTATAAGTGCTGATAACAATGCTGAATCAGAACAGACGTACGAGATGACGGATCATCAAATTACACAAGATACAGCCAAACACGAACGAAACCAACCAACTTCAGAAGGAAAAAGCGAACACATAGAACAAGCATTAATTGCAGCAGCGCATCAATAAAGTAGTCAAAGTTATAATAAAGATAAGGTGCTTTTGAATTAGCAAATGGGAGGAAAGTGAGCGAAACTATTTAGTTTCGTTCACTTTTTTGTTATATTTTTCTATATTGATGAAATACGGAGGTTTCTTATGGCAAAGATGGATGGCGTTAATATAGAACGTATTAATGAACTCGCTAAAAAGAAAAAGGAAGTTGGCTTAACTGAGAATGAAGCTAAAGAACAATCCAAATTACGCAAAGCATATTTAGATTCGTTTAGAAAGAAATTTAAACAGCAAATTGAAAGTACAAGAGTGATTGATCCAGAAGGTAATGATGTAACACCAGATAAAGTAAAAAAAATATTAGATTCTAAAGATGAGGAAGAAAAAAATTAACTCATTTTTTTGTTAAATAGATGAAAAATCATGTATAATGATTATGAAACTAGCTAGAAGAAAGGAAGTCATTTAGATGAATAAAGAAAAAGATCAATTAGCGGTAGATACGATAAGAGCTTTAAGTATTGACGCTGTTGAACAAGCAAACTCAGGTCACCCTGGTCTACCTATGGGTGCAGCTCCTATGGCATACACTTTATGGACTCGTCATTTAAATTTTAACCCCCAATCAAAAGATTTCTTTGATAGAGATCGTTTTGTATTATCTGCGGGTCATGGATCAGCGTTATTGTATAGCCTTTTACATGTTTCAGGTAGTTTAGAATTAGAAGAACTTAAACAATTTAGACAATGGGATTCAAAAACGCCTGGACATCCTGAGTTTAAACACACTGATGGTGTTGAAGTAACTACTGGTCCTCTTGGACAAGGGTTTGCTATGTCAGTTGGTATGGCAATGGCTGAAAAACATCTAGCAGGTAAATTTAATAAAGATGATGCACAAGTAGTGGATCATTACACATATGTACTTGCATCAGATGGTGATTTAATGGAAGGTATTTCTCACGAAGCAGCATCTTTAGCAGGTCATAGCCAATTAGATAAACTTATCGTTTTATATGATTCAAATGATATTTCTTTAGATGGTGATTTAAACAAAGCATTTTCTGAAGATATTAAAGGTCGTTTCGAAGCTTATGGTTGGAAACATATTTTTGTCAAAGAAGGCAATGATATCGATGCAATCGATAAAGCAATTGAAGAAGCTAAGACACAAGATGTGCCAACAATTATCGAAATTAAAACGATTATTGGTTACGGTGCGCCTAACAAGCAAGATTCAAGCGGTGCACATGGTGCGCCATTAGGTGAAGACGAAAGAAAACTAACTTTCGAAAACTATGGTTTAGACCCTGAAAAACGTTTCAATGTGCCGGAAGAAGTTTATGAAATTTTCCAACAAAGCATGCTAAAACGTGCGAATGAAAAAGAAGAATCATGGAATAAACTTGTTGAAGAATACAGCAATAAATATCCAGAATTAGCTGAAGAGTTTAAATTAGCTATTAGTGGTAAATTACCAGAGAACTACAAAGATGTACTTCCAGAATATGAAGCTGGACATAGTGGTGCAACACGTGCAGATTCTGGAGAAGTTATTCAATCATTAAGTAAATCTGTGCCTTCATTCTTCGGTGGTTCAGCAGACTTAGCTGGTTCAAATAAATCAAATGTTAAAGATGCAACTGACTTTGATAAAGATACACCAGAAGGTAAAAATATTTGGTTTGGTGTTCGTGAATTTGCTATGGGTGCTGCAGTAAATGGTATGGCTGCTCACGGTGGTTTACACCCATACGGTGCAACATTCTTCGTATTCAGTGACTACTTAAAACCAGCATTACGTTTATCAGCAATTATGGGCTTAAATTCAACGTTTATCTTTACTCATGATTCAATTGCTGTTGGTGAAGACGGTCCAACACATGAGCCAGTAGAACAATTAGCTGGTTTACGTGCGATTCCAAATATGAATGTGATTCGTCCAGCAGATGGGAACGAAACACGTGTAGCTTGGGAAGTGGCATTAGAATCTGAAAATACACCAACTTCATTAGTACTAACGCGTCAAAATCTTACAACTATGGATCTTCCAAAAGAAACAGTTGAAGAAGGCGTACGTAAAGGTGCTTATGTAGTGTTCGAATCAGAACAAGCCCCTGAATTCTTATTATTAGCAACTGGTTCAGAAGTTAATTTAGCTGTTGAAGCTGCTAAAGATTTAGAAGCTCAAGGTAAAGGTGTACGTGTTGTTTCAATGCCTAACTGGAATGCATTTGATCAACAATCTGCTGAGTATAAAGAATCAGTAATGCCATCATCAATTACCAAACGAGTTGCTATTGAAATGGCATCATCACTAGGTTGGCATAAATACGTTGGTACTGAAGGTAAAGTCATCGCTATCGATGGATTCGGTGCTAGTGCTCCTGGCGATTTAGTAGTTGAAAAATATGGTTTCACTAAAGAAAATGTATTGAATCAAATTCAAACATTCTAATAAATGCCTAATAACATTTAATTATTGGTATGGGAGCGCTTGTTCTCATACCAATTTTTAATATCAAAGAAATATGTGACTATATTTACAAATTGAAATTGAAATTGATATAATACATAAGGTTAGAAGATATTCATTGAGTTACTCTTGAAATAGAGTACTAATTTTAGTAAAATTCATTAGGATAGGAAAGTGGGTGAAACAATGGCAACTTGGTTAGCAATAGTATTAATCGTGTTAGCACTTATTATTGGATTAGTCGGTGGATTTTTCCTAGCAAGAAAATATATGATGGATTACCTTAAAAAGAACCCACCAATTAATGAAGAGATGCTACGTATGATGATGATGCAAATGGGTCAAAAACCATCTCAAAAGAAAATAAATCAAATGATGACGATGATGAATAAAAATCAAGAGGAACAACTCAAAAAGTCTAAATAGACCGTCAATAAAGGGCTGGCAGCTACTTAAAAAAGTAACTGTCAGCCCTTATTTTTGTCTGTGGTAAGGTGAAAGGATGTCAATTTAAACTTATGTTATAAGTGCGGTCTAATAAAAAACGGAAGATAGTATTGATTGAAGGAGGACGATGCAAAATAGTGATATTATTTCGTAGATATAGATGAGTTAAAATATTTTTTAACGAAGTAATTTATCCCTTTATTGTATGTTTAAATTCAAAAAATTTTTTCTTTAATAGTTATTGTTGTGGCGCGTTTCGTGGCATTTTATGTTTTTTAAATATTCAGAAAATTATTGAAAATATTTTCACGTTTGATATAATATGCTTATACAAGGGAGGTATTACAAAGTGAGAGATGCTTTTGATATGGAAGACAAAGAGGTTTTAGATCGACTTGCAAATATACACATTAACTTTCCAACTGAAGAATCATTTAAAAAATATCATAACGCAATGCAACTACATGATATGAATTATCTTAGAATGGTATTAAATAATGCATTTTCTGCTTGCGACAATACGTCACAAGCTATGTAAATAAAAACGTTAAAATAAGTCTCTTTGAGGCTTATTTTTTTGCTGTAAAATTTATATTGCTCATCACATATTAGATGGCTGAAATGTGTATAGTGATTGATACACTTCATGATATTATATAGTTGTGTTTAAAATGGCAAAAACTATGTATTTTATTATCTTCAAAATGTAAAAAATGCTAATATATACTATGTGATGTTTTTAATAATAGCTAAGTAATCAATGGCGTGTCAATTTCATGACTTAGCTTTGTAGAGTGATGAACAATCCTAAATAAATATCATCTTGTAGAAACTTAAAGAAGGTGTCAGCATGTTATATTTGATCTTTTCTATAGTTTTCGCTTTTTTAATGGGAATTGCTGTTATTATCGTGCGCATGAAAGCACAACAATTTCCTGTTAATGAAAAGAAAATTATTTTGCCACCGTTTTTTATGGCAACTGGAGCTTTAATGTATGTCGTTCCATATTTTAGATTAACGGGATTTGAAATTTTAGAATGTATTATTTTAGGAGTATTATTTTCGACAATTTTAATATGGACATCTAGATTTGAAACTAAAGGTAATGAAGTATATATGAAACGATCTAAAGCTTTTCCTATAATACTTATCTCATTACTTTTAATTCGTACAATAATTAAAATATTTATTAGTAATAAAATAGACCCAGGAGAAATTGCGGGAATGTTTTTCTTGCTTGCTTTTTGTATGATTATTCCTTGGCGTTTGGCGATGTTATATAAATATAAAAAAGTAAAGCGTAGTTTAATACAATAGTTTTGAGCCGTTTATCCTAGGTGATAAGCGGCATTTTTATTATAATAGAAATGATTAAGAGAATATAATAGTATATATACGAACTAACGTTCTATGAGAGGTGCAAATATGAAAGTAATACATACAGCAGATTGGCATTTAGGAAAAATATTGAATGGCAAAACATTACTAGATGACCAAATATATATTTTAAAGTGCTTTATAGAAGAAATGAAAAATGAACAACCTGATGTAATTGTAGTTGCAGGAGATTTATATGATACAAGTTATCCAAGTAAAGGTGCAATACAATTGTTAGAAAGTACAATAAATACTTTGAATTTAGAAATGGGCATACCACTCATTATGATTAGTGGTAATCACGATAGTAAAGAACGATTAAACTATGGTTCTAAATGGTTTGAAAAATCTGGGATGCACATTCGTACAAAACTTGTAGATATTGATAAGCCAATATCATTTGGAGAAATAGATTTTTATACATTGCCCTTTGCAACAATCAATGAAATGCAGCATTTCTTTGATGATGATTCTTTAGAAACACATCAACAATGTATAAATAAAGCTTTATCACATATAAATAAAGTGATTGATAAAGACAAAGTCAATGTATTGGTTGGCCACTTAACGGTTCAAGGCGGACTTAGATCTGATTCAGAACGAGCGTTGACAATTGGTACGGTGGAATCTGTAGAGGCAAGTTCATTTCAACAATTTGATAGGGTAATGCTTGGACATTTACATCATCCATTTAGTATAGATTCAGATTTTATAAATTACAGTGGTTCATTATTGCAATATTCTTTCTCAGAAAGTAATCAACCTAAAGGTTACAGGATAATGGAAATTAAAGATAACAAGATTAAAGATAAATTTATACCTATACAACCACTTAGACAGTTAGAAGTTATTGAAGGCGATTATGAAGAGGCGATTCAAGAGAAATTAGATATTAAAAATAAAGAAAACTATTTACATTTCAAACTAAAGCATATGTCACATGTGAGCGATCCAATGGTACATTTAAAGCAAATTTATCCTAATACACTCGCTTTAACAAATCAGACGTTTGATTTTAATACACCTATTCATCGTAGCAATTATGAGATACAAAAATTAGACGATGAAACGATTATTAAGAACTTTTATCAAAGTATTACAGATGAATCTTTAACTTCTACACAAAGTCAAAAGGTAGATCGCGTGTTAAATGATTTGTTAGAAGGAGGTATGCAATAAATGCGACCATTAACTTTAAAATTAAATAATTTTGGACCTTTTTTAAATGAAACTATTGATTTTGATCATGTAAAGGATGACCAATTATTTTTGATTAGTGGAAAAACAGGTTCAGGTAAAACGATGATTTTTGATGCAATTGTCTATGCCTTATTTGGCGAAGCTTCTACTAAAGATCGCAAAGAAAGTGATTTGAGAAGTCATTTTGCTGATAGTAAATCCCCTATGGTTGTAGAATTTGAATTTAAGTTAAGAGATGATGTTTATAAAATTGTCCGTCAAGGCGCATTCATTAAAGAAGGTAATAAAAATAAAACATTGGGTCAATTAACGGTATATCAATTTGATAATGATGACTATGATTTAAAAGAGAGTAAAATAAATACGGGAAATCAATTTATTAAAAGTCAATTAGGCGTCAATGCAGAACAATTTAGACAATTATTTATACTACCGCAGGGTGAGTTCAAACGGTTTTTATTATCAAAAAGTTCTGAGAAACAAGAAATTTTAAGAACGTTATTTAATAGTCAACGTTTCGAAGATATTCAACGAAATTTAATGGATGATGTTAAAGAAGTGAGAGAAAAAATAGAAAAAAGATTTAGTATCTTAGAAAATAATTGGCAAGATATCGATGCATTTAATGATGAAGTATTAACTGAGTTTAAATTAATCAATGCTAGACAAACGAATCGTGTTGTTGAGGTATTGCCTAAATTTATTGAAAAAGCCAAAGATATACAGGAACAACTCAAACAAAGAAAGCACCAACAACAAGAAGAGGTCAAAAAATCTGAGAAAATATTAGATGATAATATAAATTTAGAACATGCGTTGTCTAAATTAAAAGAGCAGCAAGCAAAATATGATGCTTTAGTGTTAAAAGAAAATGATATACAAAGTAAAGTAAAATTACTAAATGAGATTTATGAGGTAAGACCTTTAGCCAATTTATTAGATACTCAAGAAACGTTAAAAAATAAAAAAACTAAAATCACTCAAGATATAAGTAATAAGGATCAATTGATAAGGGGGTTAGTATCGAAAATACAAAAAGATGAAGATATGCTAATGATGCATAAAAAGTCATCTCAAACATTAGAAAAAACAAGAGAATTTATAGAACGCTGTAAGCTATTTTACGATAAAGCTAATAAATATAAAAAAGCATATCAAGAATATGATGCTTTAAAAATTTCGTACAATGAGCTAAATGAAAATTTTGCCTTACAACAACAGCAATTTGATACGATGAATGCACAACTGAATTATAGAAATCCAGATTATGAAATAATAGAAATATTAAACAGTGAGATTTTTGAATTGAAGAATAAAGTGAAAGATTTAAAACGTAATGAATTAAAACAAATAGAGTATCAATCATTACAAAATAGAAAAAAACAAAAAGTAGAAGATTTAAAAGCTGTCGAGCAACATCTGAAAAATTTAGAAAATGAATATCGAAGTATTGATAAAACAAATATAGATTTGAATAATAAAAAAGATATTATTACAAAAATACAATCTGCATTACAATCAGGTGATACTTGTCCAGTTTGTGGCAATGAGATACATAAAATTGAACAGCATTTAGATTTTGATGAACTCACTGAAAGATCACAAAATTTATCGGAAATAGAAAGATGCATTAATGAAGCTTCAGGCAATAAAATTAAATGTGAAAGTGAGTTGAAATATGTAAACGAACAATTAGCAGAATTTTCACAGGATGATTTAACTGATACAAATTATGAAGCATATGAAGTACTTATAGAGACAAAAAAACAACAAAAGAAAAAAGCAACTACTGAAAATGAAGAAATTAGCCAATTAAAGGAACGGCTCCAACAGAATGAACAAAAATTACATGCGCTAGAATTAGAAAGTAAAACTATCCTCCAGAATTTGAAAGCGCATGAAGTAATGATCAACGATTTTGAAAATACAACAAAACATAAAAATGTGGATGCATTTATAAAAGCGTACGAGCTTGATGTAGTAAAGATACAACAGTTTGATGATGAGTTAGAAAAGTTAGGACAAGGCATACAACAAGCTCAAAATGAGCTATCTATTGAAGAAAATAGTAAAAAATACTTAGAAGCAAGTTGTACAGAAATTGAGGAAGAATTAGAAAATATGGAAGTCAAGATTGACACAGAAATGGGAAGAATAGGTTTTGCGCATTTGGATCAAGTAAAAGAAACCATAGCTAAGATAAACGAAAAAAATAAATTAGAAGATGATATTGAGACGTATAATAAAGAGAAGCAATCATTTGAATTATTGATAGCACAACTAACAGCAGAAACAAATGATCGTGAACTTAAAGATAGTGAAAAATTAAAACAAGATTACGAGCGACAACAACAATGTTTAGAAATAATTACAACTGAATTAAGCCAACATGAGTTTAAAATTGAATTTAATCAGAAGAAAATTAATGAAATTAAAACAACAATCGAACAATTAGAATTCGAATTAAAAGAACAACAAGAAGTTTTTCAGCTTGCAGAGATACTTTCAGGTAAAAATGAGCGAAAACTGACATTAGAGAATTATGTTTTAATTTATTATTTAGAAAGAATATTAGCTCAGGCTAATCAACGTTTAGCATTAATGACAGGTGAACGCTATCAATTAACAAGAAGAGAGCAAATTTCACAAGGTTATAGTGGCCTTGAAATTGACGTATTTGATTCTCATTCTAATCAGGCTAGACATATTACATCGTTATCCGGTGGGGAAACGTTCCAAGCTTCATTGGCATTAGCGTTAGGTCTTAGTGAGATTGTGCAGCAAGAAGCGGGGGGTATCGCTTTAGACTCTATGTTTGTAGATGAAGGATTTGGCACTTTAGATCAGGAAACACTAGAAACTGCCTTAGATACATTGTTAAGTTTGAAATCTTCAGGTAGAATGGTAGGCATCATTTCTCATGTGAGTGAACTTAAACAACGGATACCGCTAATTCTAGAAGTTGAAACCGAACAATATCAAAGTACTACACAATTCAAAAAACAGTAATTCATTAGAGTGGATATATGCTTAGTGGCAAGCTAAAACCTTTGGAGTGTAAGCAAGTTTGGCATACATTTTCTATCGGAATTACTGTAATAGGTCCCAAAATCTAAAAGACTACTATCATTATTCAAAATTTATATTTATTAAATAAAGACCAAGCAAACACAGTTTAAGTGTTTGCTTGGTCTTTATAAATAGCATAAAAAGTAATTAAAATGTTGATTTATTTTTAAATAAAAAAAGACAAGCATTAAATGCTGGCCTTTAGGGAAATAAAATTAATTTTTTTCACGTAATAAATCACGGATTTCTGTAAGTAATACAGTGTTTTCTTCAATTTCTTCTTCTTCTTCTTTTTTCATTAATGTGTTAGCAATTTTTACAAAGATGAATAGTGCAAACGCAATAATGATGAAGTCGATGATTGATTGAACGAACATACCATATTTAATGCCCATGAATGACCAACTTTTTGCAAAATCAACTGTACCAAAAATTAATCCTATTAATGGCATAATGATGAATGTAACTAAGGCTGTTACAATTTTGTTGAAAGCAGCTCCCATAACAACGGCCACTGCTAAATCTAATACATTGCCTTTTAATGCAAATTCTTTAAATTCCTTTAACATAATACTTAACCTCACTTTTTTAAAAATATAAATTTTATTATACAATAATTTTTATGTTTAGAGTATACTTTTTTTATCTAAATTTGATATTAACAAAAGGGTTTGTTATTGTTATATATGGTGAAACAAAAGTAGTTATATATAAAATTTATAATTTTCTACTTAAGATTTTAAAAATATAATAAGATGAGAAAGGGAGTAATGAGTGTGAATTCTTCTAACAAACATCCGGATGGTAAGAAGATATCTCCAGTTTTTATTTATAGCGCGATTATCGTAGCGATTGTAGTTTTAATTGGTGCTGTTTTACCAGAGCAATTTGATACAATTACAAATGGAATTAAGCTATGGATTACGCACAAACTAGGTTGGTATTATTTGATTCTTACTACGTTTATTGTTTTCTTCTGTATTTTCCTAATCTTTAGCCCTATTGGAAAATTAAAACTAGGGAAACCAAATGATAAACCTGAATTCAATACAGTTTCATGGTTTGCAATGTTATTTAGTGCTGGTATGGGGATTGGATTAGTATTCTACGGTGCTGCGGAACCTATGGCGGATTTTGCTGCACCCCCAACTGCAGATCCTAAAACAACTGCTGCTTATACTGAAGCATTACGTTCTACTTTCTTCCATTGGGGATTCCATGCATGGGCTATTTATGGTGTAGTTGCACTGGCACTTGCGTATTCTCAATTTAGAAAAGGTGAACCAGGACTTATTTCAAGAACATTACGTCCTATTTTAGGAAATAAAGTAGAAGGCCCAATCGGGACAATCATTGATGTTCTAGCTGTTTTTGCAACAGTAGTTGGTGTTGCCGTATCACTAGGTATGGGTGCATTACAAATCAATGGTGGGCTAAACTATTTATTCGGCGTTCCCAACAACGTCTGGGTACAAGCGATAATTATTATAGTTGTAACTATATTATTCCTTATGAGTGCTTGGTCCGGTTTAAGTAAAGGTATTCAATATTTAAGTAATTTAAATATTACTTTAGGTGCAATATTAATGATTGCTGTATTAATTATTGGACCAACGATTTTGATTTTAAACATGATGACAAGTTCAACAGGCAGTTTATTAAATTCGTTCTTGCTGAATTCATTTGATACAGCTGCTCAAAACCCTCAAAAACGAGAATGGATGTCTAGTTGGACACTTTATTATTGGGGTTGGTGGTTAAGTTGGAGCCCATTCGTAGGTATCTTTATTGCACGTGTTTCAAAAGGACGTTCAATTCGTGAATTTATCGCTGGCGTGCTTTTAGTCCCAGCTACTGTAAGTTTCGTATGGTTCAGTGTGTTTGGCGTATTGGGTATTGAAACTGGTAAGAAAAACCCTGAACTCTTTAATATGACTGCAGAAACGCAATTGTTCGGTGTCTTTCAAGAAATACCAATGGGAATGGTTTTATCTATTGTTGCATTGGTATTAATTGCATCATTCTTTATTACGTCAGCAGATTCTGCAACATTTGTATTAGGAATGCAAACATCTTATGGATCATTAGAACCTTCGAATTTTGTAAAAGTGACATGGGGCATTGCCCAATCACTGATTGCTTTTGTATTACTATTTGCAGGTGGAGGTGACGGTGCTAAAGCGCTTAATGCAATACAAAGTGCTGCCATTATCAGTGCATTGCCGTTCTCCTTCGTTGTTATAATGATGATGGTGTCATTCTATAAAGACGCGAACAAAGAACGTAAATTCTTAGGATTAACATTGACACCAAATAAACATAGATTGCAAGATTACTTACAGCATCAACAAGAAGATTATGAAGATGATATTATCGAAAGACGCGCATCGCTTAGAGAAGCTGAAAAGAATGAAACCTTAAAATAAATTATATGAAGCAATTTTTAAAAGCGTGCCCAATTATGGGCGCGTTTTTTTATATGAAACAAAATCATGAATTGTGCACAATCATGAAAAAGATGAATGAAATAACATAAAAGTAATTGGAAAAATCTGAAAATGTTGATAATGATTCTCAATTGATAATAATAACTTATTACACATTGCTTTGATGATAAGCATAACTTATACATACCGATTGAAAATTCAAATCTTAATTATCTAGGTTTCTGGCTTTATGTAGTTGTTTTAAGTCACATATAATTATACAATTTAGATAACGGCATAAATATAATAAAAACTTTCAGGGGGGATTTATATGGCTTCAAATATTAAGCAACAAGCGAAAAAATCGTTTGATCTTAACGGGAAATCATATACGTTTTATGATTTAAAAACTTTAGAAGAGCAAGGGTTCACTAAAGTATCGCAACTGCCATATTCAATTAGAGTATTATTAGAATCAGTTTTAAGACAGGAAGATGGTTTTGTAATTACAGATGATCATATCAAAGCATTATCTGATTTTACTAAAGGGGCAGAAGGGGAAGTACCATTCAAACCTTCACGTGTCATCTTGCAAGACTTTACAGGAGTTCCTGCTGTAGTGGACTTAGCATCATTACGTAAAGCTATGAATGATGTTGGTGGAGACTTAAACAAAATCAATCCAGAAGTGCCAGTGGATTTAGTTATTGACCACTCAGTACAAGTTGATAGTTACGCTAATCCAGAAGCTTTAGAACGTAATATGAAATTAGAATTCGAAAGAAATTATGAGCGTTATCAATTTTTAAATTGGGCTACTAAAGCATTTAATAACTATAGTGCAGTACCACCAGCAACTGGTATTGTTCACCAAGTTAACTTAGAGTACTTAGCAAACGTAGTACATGCTCGTGAAATTGATGGAGAAACTGTAGCATTCCCTGACACTTTAGTAGGTACTGACTCACATACAACAATGATTAATGGTCTTGGTGTCTTAGGTTGGGGTGTTGGGGGCATCGAAGCTGAAGCGGGCATGCTTGGTCAACCTTCATACTTCCCAATTCCAGAAGTTATCGGCGTGAGATTGTCTAATGCATTGCCACAAGGATCAACTGCTACTGACCTAGCTTTACGTGTCACTCAAGAGTTGCGTAAAAAAGGTGTAGTTGGTAAATTCGTTGAATTCTTTGGTCCAGGTGTACAACACTTGCCATTAGCTGACCGCGCAACAATTGCGAACATGGCTCCAGAATATGGTGCAACTTGTGGTTTCTTCCCAGTTGATGAAGAAGCATTGAAATATATGCGTTTAACAGGTCGCCCAGATGAACAAATTGATCTTGTTAAAAAATATTTACAAGAAAATAGCATGTTTTTCACTGTAGATAACGATGAACCAGAATACACAGATGTAGTTGAATTAGACTTATCAACAGTTGAAGCTTCATTATCAGGTCCAAAACGTCCACAAGATTTAATTTTCTTAAGCGATATGAAAAAAGAATTTGAAAAATCAGTTACTGCACCAGCAGGAAACCAAGGACATGGATTTGATGAAAGTGAATTTGATAAAACAGCAACAATTGAATTTAAAGATGGTAAAACAACTACAATGAAAACAGGTGATTTAGCAATTGCTGCAATCACGTCATGTACGAATACATCTAACCCATATGTAATGTTAGGTGCGGGTCTCGTTGCTAAAAAAGCTATCGAAAAAGGACTAAAAGTTCCTGACTATGTTAAGACTTCATTAGCACCTGGTTCAAAAGTTGTTACAGGTTACTTAAGAGATTCTGGGTTAAATGAGTATCTAGATGATCTTGGCTTTAATCTTGTTGGTTATGGTTGTACAACTTGTATCGGTAACTCTGGACCATTATTAGAAGAAATTGAAAAAGCGATTGCTGAAGAAGATTTATTAGTAACTTCGGTATTATCTGGTAACCGTAACTTTGAAGGACGTATACATCCTTTAGTGAAGGCTAACTATTTAGCATCACCTCAATTAGTTGTGGCTTATGCATTAGCAGGTACAGTTGATATTGACTTACAAAATGAACCTTTAGGTAAAGGTAAAGATGGCGAAGATGTATACTTAAGAGATATTTGGCCATCAATAAAAGAAGTATCAGATACTGTTGATAGCGTTGTTACGCCTGAACTATTTAAAGAAGAATATGAAACAGTATATAATAATAATGAAATGTGGAACGAAATCGATGTAACTGATCAACCATTATATGACTTCGATCCAGAGTCAACATATATTCAGAATCCATCATTCTTCCAAGAATTATCTAAAGAGCCAGGTACAATTGAACCTTTAAATAACTTACGTGTTATGGGCAAATTTGGAGATTCAGTAACGACTGACCATATCTCTCCAGCGGGTGCGATTGGTAAAGATACACCAGCAGGCAGATATTTACAAGAACATAATGTTCCGATTCGCCAATTTAACTCATATGGTTCACGTCGTGGTAACCATCAAGTTATGGTTCGCGGTACGTTTGCAAATATTCGTATTAAAAACCAATTAGCTCCTGGAACTGAAGGTGGATTTACAACTTATTGGCCAACAGGCGAACAAATGTCAATCTTTGATGCAGCTATGAAATACAAAGAAGATGGAACAGGTTTAGTTGTATTGGCTGGTAACGATTACGGCATGGGTTCTTCTCGTGACTGGGCAGCTAAGGGTACGAATTTATTGGGTGTTAAAACGGTTATTGCGCAAAGCTATGAACGTATTCACCGTTCGAACTTAGTTATGATGGGTGTATTACCATTACAATTTAAAGATGGAGAATCTGCAGACAGCTTAGGTATCGATGGTACTGAAATTATTTCAGTAGAAGTTGATGAAGCAGTTAAACCTCATGATTTAGTGAAAGTACAAGCTAAGAAAGAAAATGGCAAAGTCATTGAATTTGAAGCAATCGCTCGTTTTGATTCAAATGTAGAATTAGACTATTATCGTCATGGTGGTATTTTACAACTTGTATTGAGAAATAAATTAGCTGAGTAATTTTATTCGTTGTCAAAGCAAGCTGTATTAGCAATATGCTAATACAGCTTGTTTATGTTAATATCTATTTAGTATGAATTATTGAAAAGAGGACGTTAAAGATGATTTATAGTATGACAGAAATTGAATCTCGCTATCAAGAAACAGACCAAATGGGTGTGATTTATCATGGTAATTATCCTACATGGTTCGAAGTTGCACGTACAGATTATATAAGTAAATTAGGATTTAGTTACAAGGAAATGGAAGATTCAGGTGTAATTTCTCCAGTGACGGATTTAGATATTAAATATATTCAATCTATAACGTATCCAGAAAAAGTAAAAGTAAAAACATGGGTTGAAAAATATTCTAGACTAAGATCACTTTATCGTTATGAAATTTATAATGAATCCGGAGAACTCGCGACAACTGGGTCTACAGTGTTAACTTGTATTAGAAAAGATACTTTCAAACCTATTCGCTTGGATAAATATTTTCCTGAATGGCATGAAGTGTATCAAAGTGTTGAGCGAAGAAATAAGGCGGGGGAAACTTTAGAAGTAACGAATGGACTTTAAGTTACTTTAAGTTAATATATGCTATAAATATAAAAGAGGTGCATTCAGTTAACTGAGCGCACCTCTTTTATATTAGTATGAGCATATCCTTATTATTGTTACGTTTGAAATTCAACGTAACAATAAAAATAACTATAATATTATCTATTTAGTAATAACACTTATATTTTGAAACGGAAGTCTATAGTTTCAAAATATTTTTATATAAAGCACAGATTGAAATAACTCGTTATACCATTATTTTGCAGTATAGGAAATTTCGTCAAGCCCATCGTTTACATCAATGAATAAGTTGTTATCTTTGAAATACCATAAATCATGTTCAGCGATTACGACATCTAATCCTTCATAATTATTTTCATAACCGATTTCAAGATCATTCTTCTTATCAACGCTAAAGGCAGGACTGAAACCTTGTTTTAATTGAAATTCTCCACCATAACGTACGAAGAATTGTAAGACTTTGTCATCTTCAGGTAAATCAAGTTCTTCTTTAAACCAAGACACAGCATTATCTGAAAGTTCTATTTCCATAATAAAAGGCCCCTTTCGGCTCACAAGCGCTTCACTTATGACAGTTAGTCACTAATTTATGAATTAGTATTATATTAATTACCCGATTTGAGTAACGTTAAAAGCAGTATATCATATTTTTTTGTTAAATATTCAAAATAAACCGACTAATAACTTAAATGTGGAAAATTCATGCTAATGACCTATATTAGTAGTATAATAGAAATAATGGTGTTTTAAGGTAATCGGAAATACCCAGCTAACCGATGTATTCGGAATGATAAAAATAAAAAGCCAGAGGTTGAACACCTCTAGCTTAGTTCTTTATTTGATACTTTTTATTTACTAAATGACTTTTGTAATAGTTACATCCATTTTATTTTAGGTTCTTCACCTTTAAATATTCTTACGATATTAGTACGATGTCTGACGATTAATAATATTCCGACACCGATGCTAACAACAAATAAGATATAGTCCCGAATTAATAAAGCACCAATAACGCAACACAGTGATGCGATGATACTTGATAGAGATACATACTTTGTTAAATATAATATTACAAAGAAAATTGCTGCTAAAATTAATAATAAGACAGGATTGACACCAAGTATGACACCAGCACTTGTTGCTACTGCTTTACCACCTTTAAATCCAAGATACACTGGATATACATGGCCAAGAATTGCAAAAGCACCAACGATAAGACCATTTGTGAAAAATGTACTTATAGCACCATCTGTATGGACAGGTAACCAAAGCGGGAAAAACACAACTATAAAACCTTTGAATATATCTAAAAAAGTTACTAGAAAACCAGCTGGTTTTCCTAATACTCTAAAACTGTTTGTTGCACCAGTGTTCCCACTACCAAATTGTCTAATATCTTTTTTAAAAAATAATTTACCTATTACATAGCCACTTGGAAAAGCACCGATAAGGTAACTTAATATTAACATGATTACGATCATCATATATAATCACACATCCTTTAATGACATTAAAATTATTTTACCACATCAGACTATGTTTATACGAATAAATTTTTCAAAAAGGATATGATTTCTTCTTTAAAATTGATTTGGTGCTTGCATTTTAATTCGATTTATATAAAAATAACTATTGTATAGTTTTAAAAACGAACGTACGTTTGTAGGAGGGCGAAACGATTGGCAATGAATAAACAAAATAATTATTCGGATGATTCCATTCAGGTTCTTGAGGGATTAGAGGCCGTAAGAAAGCGACCTGGGATGTATATTGGTTCTACCGATAAACGTGGATTACATCATTTAGTATATGAAGTTGTCGATAATTCCGTCGATGAAGTATTGAACGGTTTTGGAAATGAAATCATAGTAACAATTAATAAAGATGAAAGTATTACTATAGAAGATGATGGACGTGGTATGCCTACAGGTATTCATGCTTCAGGTAAACCTACTGTAGAAGTTATTTTTACAGTACTTCATGCAGGTGGAAAATTTGGACAAGGTGGATATAAAACTTCAGGTGGTTTACATGGTGTAGGTGCCTCGGTAGTAAATGCTTTAAGTGAGTGGTTAGAAGTCGAAATCCATAGAGATGGAACGATTTTTACACAAAGCTTCAAAAATGGTGGAAGACCCGCTTCAGGACTTGTCAAGCACGGTAAGACTAAAAAGACCGGTACAAAAGTAACCTTCAAGCCAGATCCAGAAATATTTAAATCAGCCACATCATTTAACTATGATGTGCTAAGTGAACGATTACAGGAGTCCGCTTTTTTACTGAAAAGCCTAAGAATCACTTTAAAAGATTTGAGAGCAGGAAAAGAACGAGAAGATGTGTTCCATTATGAAGAAGGTATTAAAGAATTTGTGAATTATGTCAATGAAGGTAAAGAAGTATTACATGAAGTAGCAACCTTTGATGGAGAAGCAAATAATATAGAAGTCGAAGTAGCTTTCCAATATAATGATCAATATTCAGAAGGTATTTTGAGCTTTGTTAATAATGTACGTACTAAAGATGGTGGCACACATGAAGTTGGCTTTAAGTCAGCAATGACACGTGTCTTTAATGATTACGCGCGACGTATCAATGAATTAAAAGATAAAGATAAAAATTTAGATGGTAACGATATTAGAGAAGGCCTGACGGCTATCATTTCTATACGTATCCCAGAAGAATTACTTCAATTTGAGGGGCAAACGAAATCTAAATTAGGAACAACGGAAGCAAGAAGTGCAGTTGATTCTGTTGTAGCAGATAAATTACCGTATTATTTAGAAGAAAAAGGACAATTATCTAAGAATCTTGTAAAAAAAGCAGTAAAAGCACAACAAGCTAGGGAAGCTGCACGTAAAGCAAGAGAAGATGCGCGTTCTGGTAAAAAAAATAAACGTAAAGATACATTACTATCTGGTAAATTAACACCAGCGCAAAGTAAAAATACTGATAAAAAAGAATTGTATCTTGTAGAGGGTGACTCTGCAGGTGGTTCTGCTAAGTTAGGTAGAGATCGTAAATATCAAGCCATATTACCGCTAAGAGGGAAAGTAATCAATACCGAAAAAGCGCGATTAGATGATATTTTCAAAAATGAAGAAATCAATACCATTATTCATACTATTGGGGCCGGCGTAGGTAACGAATTTAAAATTGAAGACAGCAATTATAATAGGATTATCATCATGACAGATGCTGATACAGATGGTGCCCATATACAAGTACTGCTACTGACATTTTTCTTTAAGTATATGAAACCTTTAGTAGAAGCTGGAAGGGTGTTTATTGCATTGCCACCTTTATATAAATTAGAAAAAGGTAAAGGTGCTTCAAGAAAAATTGAATATGCTTGGACAGATGAAGAGTTAGAAAAATTACAGAAAAAATTAGGCAAAGGTTTTAGTTTGCAACGCTATAAAGGTCTGGGCGAAATGAATGCAGACCAGTTATGGGAAACAACAATGAATCCTGATACAAGGACGTTAATTAGAGTACAAATTGAAGATGAATTACGTTCATCCAAACGTGTAACTACATTAATGGGAGATAAAGTTGCGCCACGACGTGAATGGATTGAAAATCATGTTGAATTTGGATTACAAGAAGATCAAAGCATTCTAGATAATAATGAAATTCAAATTTTGGAGCAGGACAATCCTAATGAGGAGGAAAGAAATTGAGTGAAATAATTCAAGATTTATCGCTAGAAGACGTTATTGGCGATCGATTTGGTAGATATAGTAAATACATCATTCAAGAGCGTGCATTGCCAGATGTTCGTGATGGGCTCAAACCTGTTCAAAGACGTATACTTTATGCAATGTATTCAAGCGGAAATACGTATGATAAGAATTTTCGTAAAAGTGCTAAAACAGTCGGTGATGTAATAGGTCAGTATCATCCACATGGAGATTCGTCAGTTTATGATGCTATGGTACGACTCAGTCAAGATTGGAAGTTACGACATGTATTAATAGAAATGCAAGGTAACAATGGTAGTATTGATAATGATCCGGCAGCTGCCATGCGTTATACCGAAGCTAAATTAAGTAAGATCTCTGAAGAATTATTAAGAGACATCAATAAAGAAACTGTACCATTTATGCCAAACTACGATGATACGACGACGGAACCTATGGTATTACCAGCAAGAATACCTAACTTGCTAATTAATGGTAGTACAGGGATATCTTCTGGTTATGCAACCGATATCCCCCCTCATAATTTAGGTGAAGTGATTCAAGCTACACTGAAGTATATTGACAACCCTGATATTACAGTGAGCCAGCTCATGAAATATATGAAAGGTCCTGATTTTCCAACAGGTGGTATCATACAAGGCATTGATGGGATTAAGAAAGCCTATGAAACCGGAAAAGGTAAAATTATAGTCCGTTCTAAAGTAGAAGTAGAAGAACTAAGAAATGGCAGAAAAGAGCTTATCGTTACTGAAGTTCCATACGAAGTCAACAAAAGTTCTCTTGTTAAAAAGATGGACGAACTACGTGCTGATAAAAAAGTAGATGGTATTGTCGAAGTACGAGATGAAACTGACCGTACGGGATTACGTATAGCGATTGAATTGAAGAAAGATGTAAACAGTGAAGCTGTAGCTAATTTCTTATATAAAAATACCGATTTACAAGTCGCGTATAATTTCAATATGGTCGCGATTAGCGAAGGCCGTCCTAAATTAATGGGCATTCGTCAAATTATCGATAGTTATTTAAATCATCAGATTGATGTTGTGACGAAACGTACGCGCTATGAGTTGGATCATGCTGAAAGTAGAATGCATATTGTAGAAGGATTAATGAAAGCTTTGTCAATTTTAGATGAAGTCATTAAACTAATCAGAAACTCTAAAAATAAAAAAGATGCTAAAGATAATTTAGTTGCTGAATTTGATTTTAGTGAGGCACAAGCTGAAGCAATTGTGACATTACAACTATATCGTTTAACAAATACGGATATTGTTCAACTTCAAGAAGAACATGATGAACTAAAAGCTTTAATTGAACAGTTAAGAAATATTTTAGACAATCATGATGCATTATTAAATGTAATTAAAGAAGAATTAACAGACATTAGAAAACAATTTAAGCAAGAACGTTTATCTGATATTGAAGCTGAAATAAGTGAAATTAAAATCGATAAAGAAGTTATGATTCCTAGTGAAAATGTAATTATGAGTATTACAAAACATGGTTATATTAAACGTACTTCTTTACGTAGTTTTAATGCGAGTGGTGTAGGTGAAGTTGGTGTTAAAGATGGTGATGCACTTTTGAAACATCAAGAAGTTAACACATTAGATACAGCACTTGTCTTTACAAATAAAGGTCGTTATTTATTCATACCAGTTCATAAATTAGCTGAAATAAAATGGAAAGATTTAGGTCAACACGTGTCACAAATAGTGCCAATTGACGAAGGGGAACATGTCATAGATGTCTTTTGTGAGAACGAATTTAAACCAGAAGCTTTTTATATACTTGCTACGCGTGATGGCATGATTAAGAAAAGTAATGTTTCGATGTTCAAAACGTCGCGTTACAACAAACCGTTAGTGGCAATGAAACTAAAGAATGATGATGAAATCATTAATGTCATGCGCATAGAAACGCCACAATTACTTACTGTACTCACGCATAAAGGTATGTCACTCACATACAGTAGTGATGAACTATCAGATACAGGTCTAAGAGCCGCAGGTGTTAAATCTATCAATTTAAAAGAAGCGGATTTTGTGATAATGACACAGTTAATTGTAGAAGGAAATACTATTTTAATGGCAACGCAACGTGGTTCTTTAAAACGAATTCACTTTAAAATATTGCAGGTTGCTAAACGTGCACAGCGTGGCATTACTTTGTTGAAAGAACTTAAAAAAGCACCACACCGCATTGTTGCAGCTGAAGTAGTGCAACCTGGACAAACGATGTACACAATTTATTCAAACAAACAAGAAGAATCTGGTAATATCAAGGATATTCATTTATCAGAACAGTACACAAATGGCAGTTTCATTGTAGATATAAATGACTTTGGAGAAGTGGAAAGATTGATTATTAAGTAATTGAATTTCAAATTTCATTAGTCATTATAAGTGTATAATGATAAAATATCATTTAGGTACAATAAAAAAATAAAAACAAGAGGTTTATATTAGTGGAAAAGACACATGAAACATTGTTTAAACGAATGTTTGAGTATCTTTTCTGATTTTCATTCGTGTTCTTATATCATGAGATATTTGTTTATGTGTATGAAATCTACTATAAGTCTCTTGCTTTTAATATTAAACTTTAAACAAAGAGATGAGAGGGATTAAATTGAGAGATTTTGATAGTTTAATTCCAGATTGGTTCAAAGAATTTGTTCAAGTCGGGAATGATTTAATTTGGTCACAATATCTAATTGGGCTATTAATTACTGCTGGTATCTTCTTTACAATTAGTTCTAAATTTGTGCAGTTAAGATGGATTCCAGAGATGTTTCGTGCTGTTGGAGAAAAACCAGAAACATTAGATAATGGTAAAAAAGGTATTGCGCCATTCCAAGCGTTTGCAATTAGTGCAGCGTCACGTGTAGGTACTGGTAATATTGCAGGTGTTGCTACTGCAATCGTTCTAGGTGGTCCAGGAGCTGTATTTTGGATGTGGGTCATCGCATTTATTGGTGCTGCGAGTGCCTTCATAGAAGCGACTTTAGCTCAAGTATACAAAGTACCTGATGAAGATGGAGGCTACCGTGGTGGTCCAGCGTATTACATAACTAAAGGATTAAATCAAAAGTGGTTAGGTGTCGTATTTGCCATATTAATTACAATCACCTTTGCATTCGTTTTTAATACAGTACAGTCTAATACAATTGCCGAATCATTAAAAACACAATATAATGTTAGCCCTGTTATAACAGGTATCGTTTTAGCGGTATTTACAGCAATTATTATTTTTGGTGGTGTGCGTAGTATCGCAACAATGTCATCAATCATTGTACCTATCATGGCAATTTTATATATTTTTATGGTCGTTATCATATTATTTATGAATTATGATCAAATTATTCCTATGATTTCTACAATTATCAAAAGTGCATTTGGTTTCGAACAAATCACAGGTGGTGCAGTTGGAGCTACAATATTGCAAGGTGTTAAACGTGGTCTATTCTCAAATGAAGCGGGTATGGGGTCAGCGCCTAATGCTGCGGCAACTGCTGCTGCACCACATCCAGTAAAACAAGGATTAATTCAATCACTTGGTGTGTTTTTCGATACAATGCTTGTATGTACATCTACTGCCATTATGATTTTATTATACTCAGGCTTAAAATTTGGTGATAAAGCGCCACAGGGTGTTGCAGTTACACAATCAGCGCTTAATGAACATTTAGGTAATGCAGGTGGTATATTCTTAACAGTTGCTATTACACTATTTGCCTTTTCATCAGTAGTGGGTAACTATTATTACGGCCAGTCTAATATTGAATTCTTATCTAAAAATAGAATGATCTTATTTATATTTAGGTGTTTAGTCGTGGTCTTAGTATTTATTGGAGCAGTTGCCAAAACAGATGTTGTTTGGAGTACTGCTGATTTATTTATGGGATTAATGGCGATCGTTAACTTGGTAGCAATCATTGGATTATCCAACATCGCATTTGCAGTTATGAATGATTACCAACGTCAACGTAAAGCAGGTAGAAAACCAATCTTTAGACCGGAGGAATTAAATATTAATTTATTTGGTATTGAGAGTTGGGGCGTTAAAAATAAAAAGTTATAATGAATAATTTAAAGCTATGCGTTTCCTGAGTTGGAAATTGCATAGCTTTTGTTATGTAATGAGATTATTCTGTAGATAACAATACTACTTTCAATTTTTGATTTTTCAATATATAATGCTTATTGACATAATAAGAAGGATGATTAATTTGAGTTCTTACCTGATTACAAAGGTGTTAAATAATAATGTGATAATTTGTACTAAAGATAAAGAAGAATATGTGCTTATAGCTAAGGGGATTGGTTTTAATAAAAAGGCAGGGATGCCCCTACAAGAAAACCAAACTATAGAAAAGGCGTATATACTCGATCAAAAACTACAGCAAGAACATTATAAAACAATTATCGAGTATGCTGATGATACATTGATACAAGCTGTGATTGATGCAGTGAATATTATTACGAGTTCTGAGATGAAAATTGACAACCAAACATTAGTCGTTTCAGTGACAGATCATATCATATTTGCATATAAACGTTTGAAACAAAATCAAATTATAACTAATCCATTCGTTGTAGAAACAAAACAATTATATAGTGAAGCTTATGCTATAGCTGAAAAAGTAATAGAACGTTTAAATGATGTGTTGGACGTCAATTTTCCAGAAGATGAAATTGGATTCATTGCATTACATATAGCTTCAAACATTGAAACATTATCTATGCATGAAATAGAAATAATAAATCACTTAATAAATAAGAGTATTTTTATTGTAGAACATGATTTGAAATTTACTGTAGATAAAGAAAGCGTCCAGTATCAACGTTTTATTAGACATATTCAATTTTTAATAAGAAGGCTAAGGAATGGTGAAGTATTGCAAAAAACAAGTCCATTTGAAGCACTATTAAAAGAACAGTATCCGCAGTGTTTCAATATTGCATTAAAAATAATGAAAATGTTGCAACAAGAGTTGAATGTGTCTATATATGAAGCTGAAGTAATTTACCTCACTTTACACGTTTATCACTTCACGGTTGATAAACAATAATAGAAAATATGAAATTCTAATTAAAAGTCATCTATGAGGGTAGTAGAATAAAGTTGACACATACTTAAGTTACAAGTGCATCATTGAATCCATATATTTTGAATAGCAACATCTATGTTTGATATATATGTAATGTGTTATTATTAACCTAACGCTTGAGCTGTTGCTATACTTGTGCTTGAAGATTGTTGTACTAATGTGAATATGCAAATTTTTAAGAATTAATTTAAGGTATGGTGAATTGAATGTCGAATGAAGAAAATATTAAGCAAGAAAAAATGAGTGGGAAAGATAGAATGAAATTGAGTTTTCCTGAAACCCGCTTCATGAAATTTTTCGGCGGTAAGGATTTACTCTTTGGTTTGTTAATACTGATACTTGTCGGAATCGCAATTTTTATATTTGACCAAGTTTCGTATGTTTTCAAGCCTTTTATCATCGTATTTAATACGATTGCAGCGCCAGTTATTGTTTCAATTATTTTGTATTACTTATTCAATCCATTAGTTAACTTAATGGAACGTTATAATATTTCTAGAATTTGGGGAGTTATTATTCTCTTTTTATTGATTATCGCTGTGATAGCATTAGCTGTTAACTTACTTATTCCAGTGATTAGTACACAGATTAAGAGTTTTGGAAATAATTTTCCACACTATGTAGATAAAGTAAATCAATTTATAGATAGTATTACTAAATATTCACTGATTTCTAATTATTATGGGCAAGTACAAGATCAATTAGATGCGTTAGCAAATAAATTACCGTCTATGATATCAGATTACTTTAATGGTTTTGGTTCAAAAGTTAAGAATGTAGCAGAGGCATTAGTCAATGTAGGTGTAGTAATTGCAACAACGCCATTTGTTTTATTCTTTATGTTAAAAGATGGTCATCGTTTTAAAGAATTTTCTACGAAGATCATGCCACCAAGATTCAGAAAAGATTTTCATGATCTATTAGATAAAATGAGTGAACAAGTTGGTTCTTATATTCAAGGACAAATCATAGTATCATTCTGTATTGGTATTTTGTTATTTATCGGTTATAGTATTATTGGTTTAGACTATAGCTTGATATTAGCTTCTATAGCTGCAGTGACAAGTGTTGTTCCTTATATTGGTCCTACAATTGCGATTTCACCGGCAATCATTATTGCATTGATTACATCACCAATTATGCTATTGAAATTAGTTATCGTATGGACAGCTGTTCAATTTATTGAAGGGCACTTTATTTCACCTAATATTATGGGTAAAACATTGAAGATTCATCCGCTTACAATTATCTTTATTTTATTAAGTGCCGGTAATTTACTTGGTGTTGTTGGTGTTATCTTAGGTATACCAGCATACGCAATTTTGAAAGTATTAGTATCACACTTATATCTTTTATATAAACGTAGATATAATAAATATTATGGTGATGATGCAGGGGAATATGAAATCCAAGACGAAGAAGTTATTCGTTAATCTATATCTTGATGCATACATGAGTACGACATATATGCTAAGATATACTAAATCACAACGTCTCTTTGAAAAAATATTTCAAAGGGACGTTTTTTATATCATGGAAGTGAAGATGATATTTGGCTTAATTTATTAAAATGAAATGATGATTAATGACTACAATCTAACAATAATGTTAGTATTTATCATTAAAGTTTTATTTCATATGTAATAGTATTGTGATATATTTTTTGTAATGAATAAGAAATACCCAAAAGTGAAGTGAAAAGAAAACATGTCTAAGGAATTAAGAAGTAAATTACTTTCTATATTAAAAGTAATATTTGCAATTGCATTATTTAGTTTTGTTGTTTTTACGTTATATAAAGAGCTCTCTCATATTGATTTTAAAGAGACAATAAAATCTTTTGATCAAATAAATAGAGTTTGGTTAGCGGCGTTATTCTTAAGTGGTGGTCTTTCAATTGTTGTGCTATCACTGTACGATGTTATTTTATCGAAAGCGTTAGATTTACGTATATCTTTATTAAAAACAGTTAGGATTGGTTATATTGTCAATGCCTTAAACGCCGTAGTTGGTTTTGGTGGTTTTATTGGTGCTAGCGTACGTTTTTTATTTTATAAAAACACCACAGACGATAAGCGCGCATTACTACATACAATATCAATTGTATTAGTATCCATGCTTACAGGACTGAGTTTACTGTCTATTCTCGTTGTAGTTCATGTGTTTGATGTGTCGCATATCTTTAGTCCATTTCCGTGGATGCATGTGTTGCTATATATTGTTGCATTATTTTTGCCAGCATTTATCCTATTTACTATCATAAAACCAGTACAAAAAGATAAAAAATTACTTGGTGTTTACTGTACCATTGTATCTGGTGTGGAGTGGTTTATTGCAGCATTGGTATTATATATGGCTATGTGGCTAGTCGATATACATATTTCGTTTGCCACGTTTATGGGGATATTCATTATAGCTGCACTTTCAGGTTTGATCAGTTTTATTCCTGGTGGTTTTGGTACATTTGATTTAGTTGTATTATTAGGCTTAAAATCATTGAAAATTCCTGAAGAAAGTATTGTACTAGCGTTACTACTTTATCGCTTTGCATATTATTTATTCCCAGTATTAGTTGCCTTGATTTTATCTACGTTTGAATTTCGTAGTACAGCTAAACGCTATTGGGAAGGCTCGAAAATTATAGTTCCAATGAAAGATATGACTTCTCTTCTTGGGTCATATCAAAAAGATATTATTGCTCGCATTCCATCATTCTCGATTGCTTTATTATTAATGTTTACGAGTATAGTATTTTTCTTGAATAATTTAACAATTATTTACGATGGACTGTATAACCCACACCATTACATTTATTATATTATTGTCTCAGTACATACTTGTGCTTGTTTATTACTATTATTAAATGTATTTGGTGTGTATCATCTTTCTAAACGTGCTATCTTGTTTTCAATCATATCAATTATATTAATATTTGTAGTAACTGCCTATACTTATGCATCGTTTATGTTAATTAGTTGGCTTATTATTATGTTGATATTATTAGTCCTATTTTATAAACGTGCACATGTGATTAAACGACCATTTAGATATAGTAAGTTATTTGTAAATATCATTTTAGGTTCTGTAATCTTGTATATCAATCACCTTTTTATAGCTAGTACATTTTACTCGTTAGATATTTATCATATTGAAGTAGATACTTCAATTTTAAGATATTATTTCTGGTTTACCATTATACTTGTAGCTATTATCGTGGGTATTATTGTATGGTGGTTTGAACAACGCTATAGAGTATTACATAGCGGTAGTGAAGACGAAATATGTAACACTATTATTAAACAGCATGGAGGCAATTATTTAAGCCACTTAATGTATAGTGGTGATAAAAAATGCTTTATAAACGAAACACATGATGCATTCTTAATGTATAGGTACAAAAACAATGCACATATCGTATTAGGAGACCCTATCGGTAATCCTAAGTCATTTCAGAAACTATTAGAAAGTTTTTATAAAGAAGCGGAATATTTAGGATATGATATTATATTCTACCAAGTGACAGATAAATATATGTCTTTATATCATAATTTTGGTAATCAATTCTTCAAATTAGGCGAAGAAGCTTTAGTAGATTTAACGACGTTTACCATATCTGGTAAAAAGAAACGAGGTTTACGTGCGACGCTCAATAAGTTTGATGAACTTAACTTATCATTTGAAGTATTAACACCGCCATTTTCACAGGCTTTAGTATCAGAATTAAAAGATATTAGTGATGATTGGTTAGGTGAACGTAATGAAATGCATTTTTCTGTAGGTAGCTTTGATCCACACTATTTATCTAAAGCACCTATAGCTGTTATTAAAGATAATGAACATACAATTATTGCGTTTTGTACATTGATGCCAACGTATTATAAAGCAACTATGTCAGTTGATTTAATTCGTTGGAAATCTGATGTAGCGTTGCCACTTATGGATGGTCTATATTTAAATATGCTGTTATGGGCAAAAGAAAATGGCTATGAGCGTTTTAATATGGGTATGGCTACATTATCTAATGTTGGCCAAGTGCCTTATGCATTTTATGGTGAAAGAATTGCGGGACGTGTATTTGAACATTTTAACGGTTTATACCGCTTCCAAGGTCTTAGAAGATATAAAGAGAAATTCAATCCGGATTGGGAACCAAGATTTCTAGTTTATCGTAAACACCACTCATTATGGTTGAGTATGTTAAAAGTGATGCGTGTGATTAGAAAAGGGAAATAGAAGATGACAGTATACGCTTAAATTAAAAAACCAACACGTACAATATATGTACGTGTTGGTTTTTTGTTTAAGGAGTTTAGTGTTTAATGGTTTGTGTAGTTAAATACTGGAGAAGTCATTAACTACTTAATAAACTAACTGGTGTTTCTTGCTTAAATATTATTTTGACTCTAACTATATAGAATTTCTCGTTACCCCTTTGTGAAAGGTACGAACATAATATAACATTGATGGTAAGCGCTTTCAATATTAGTAGGACAATTTAATATAAATAAAAAGGACATATGATACTTTGGTTTCCTCTTTATCATTATATTGTAATAATACAATGTAATTGCGGTTAGATTCGCTATGTTATGGCCTTATTTTTGGACTAAAGATAATGTGTTGATAACGACTGTTAAATTAAATGCTTTTGCAATCATCTTCTTTATAATTCGTGAAAAGCCACCTTATTCATAGAAGAAAATAAAATATTTTTTTATTCAACTGTCCAATAAGAAGAACTTATGTTAATATGAAAACGGTTACATATAATTGAGGTGATTTTAATGACTACTATTAGAGAGGTTGCACAATTGGCTGGTGTTTCTGTCGCAACTGTTTCTAGAGTAATAAACAACAAAGGGTATGTGAAGCATCAAACGAGACAACAGATTGAGCATGCAATAACTCAGTTGAATTACCAACCTAACGAAGCGGCACGAACCTTGTTTAAAAGAAAGTCTAAGATGATAGGTTTACTCTTACCAGATATAAGCAATCCATTTTTTACGTTAATTGCACGTGGTGTCGAAGATATTGCTTTAGAACAAGGCTATCAAGTACTTATTGGTAACAGCGATAATGATGTTACAAAGGCAAGAGACTATTTATCTACGTTTATTTCACACAATTGTGTTGGAATGATTACAACCGTCATTGATGAGCACGTCGTAGAGAATATGCTATCGCAACAAGACATTCCATTTGTATTTGTCGATCGTACGAACAATGAGCGTAGTGGTATTTCTACCGATCATTTTGAAGGTGGACAACGCCAAGCTGAATTGATATTAGAAGGGCACGGTAAACACATACTCATAGTGCACGCTGACTTGAATATTGACGCATTTAAAATGCGGGTTGATGGAATTAAAGCTATATTACAACAGCATGCTGTTTCATACTACTTTTGTAATACAGAGCAGCTGGATGAAGAACGTCAATTTCTCAAGATGCTAAATCAATACAAAATAGATAGTGTGATTTGTAGTAATGATTTGTTAGCGATTCAAATTCTAGGACTTATCCAGCAACATCACTTTAAAGTGCCTGATGATATTCAAATTGTGGGATATGATAATATACCATTTTCAAAAATGACTTATCCTCAAATTACGACGATAGATCAATCTGCTTATCAGTTAGGTCAACTTGCAGTTTCGAAGCTACTTAATTTATATGATGAAAATAGTAATAATCAGTGTGATAACGTGGCGTTAATAGTCAAGCGACGGAAAAGCACTAGATTTTAATGCTTAATATGTAACGGGTTACATAAATAATGAGGAGTGAAGATATGTATAAGACAGGTATTTTAAATAGTGAAATTTCTAAATTACTGAGTGATTTAGGTCATACAGACCAAATCGTAATTGCTGATTGTGGTTTACCAGTACCACAAGGTGTGAAAAAAATAGATCTCGCTTTGGAATTAGGTAAACCATCCTTTTTAGAAGTTTTTAATATAGTAAAAGCACATATGAACATAGAAGATATGATAGTGGCTGAAGAAATGAAGACTGAAAACCATGCGTTATTTGAACAGTTATGTACTGCAAATATTGATATTGCTACACAAACGCATGAACAATTCAAAGCACAAAGTAAATATTCAAAGGCTGTTATACGCACAGGAGAAGATAAGCCATATGCTAACGTAATATTAACAAGTGGCGTTTTATTTTAAGGGGTGATTGAAATGATAACAATGAATCAAATTTATAAGTCATTCGGAAATAACGATGTACTCAGGGGTGTTGATTTTGAGATTGCTGATGCGGAAGTACATGCTTTAATGGGTGAAAATGGTGCCGGTAAAAGTACCTTAATGAAAATACTTACTGGCGTGTATGAAGCAAATCGTGGTTCTGTGCTCTTGAATGATGAACCGCTTCAGTTTAAAAATACAAAAGATGCTGAACAACATGGTGTATCTTTTATTCAGCAAGAATTGAATATTTGGCCGAATTTAACAGTGTTAGAAAATTTGTTTTTAGGCAAAGAAGAGACTAAAGCATTGGGCATTATTGATAATAAATCAATGAGCAAACGTGCAAGGGCCATTTTTGAAAAACTTAATATAAATGTTGATTTACATCAATTGGCAGGTGACTTATCCGTAGGCATGCAGCAAATGTTAGAAATTAGTAAGGCCTTAATGCAGGAATCTAAAGTTATTATTATGGATGAACCTACTGCAGCTTTGACAAGTAGTGAAATTGAAGTGTTATTTCAACAAATTAGAAGCTTAAAAAGTGAAGGTGTATCATTCGTATACATTTCGCATAGAATGGAAGAAATTTTTAATATCTCAGATCGTATTACAGTAATGAGAGATGGTCGCTCTATTTTGACGAAAGATACTAAACAAACATCAAATGCTCAAATCGTTAAGGCGATGATAGGTAGGGATTTAGATCATCAATATCCAGATAGAAATTATAAACAAGATGAAGTTATCTTATCTGTAGAGCATCTAAATTCAACAGCACATAAGCTCGAGCATATTCAATTCGAATTACACAAAGGCGAGATACTTGGTTTTAGTGGATTGATGGGCGCTGGACGTTCTGAAATCATGCGTGTGTTATTTGGATTAGATAAAGGAGATATGCGAGTAACACTAAATGATAAAAAAGTGCAGATGCATAATCCTAATCAGGCTATTAAGCACGGGCTAGCATTTATAACAGAAAATAGAAAAGAAGAAGGTTTAGTGCTACAAGATACGATATTAGAAAACATATCTTTACCTGCTTTAAAAAGTTTCTCTAAATCTGGATTTATAACTCGAGTATCAATGGAGCAATATACAGAACAAATGATTCAACGCTTAAATATTAAAGGGAATAAAAACGATGTATGTTTAGATTTATCAGGTGGGAATCAACAAAAGGTAGTATTAGCGAAGTGGATAGCTACAGCACCACACGTACTCATATTGGACGAACCAACAAGAGGTATAGATGTTGGAGCTAAAAGAGAAATCTACCAATTAATGAATGAACTTACTGAACGTGGTATGTCGATTATTATGATTTCATCAGAGCTTCCTGAAATTATAGGGATGAGTGACAGAGTAGCCGTGGTACATGAAGGTAGTATAGCAGGCGTTTTAGATAAAACAATGTTAACAGAAGAGCATATTATGACTTTAGCTACAGGAGGAGAAATACATGAAACAATCTAAGTTATCTTTTTCATATTTAGAAAAAATAATTCCTTTTATTGGATTAATCTTATTAGTAATTATTATAAGTGCTTTAAACAGCGCATTTTTAGAACCCTCTAACTTATTTAATTTATTAAGACAAGTGTCAATCAATGGACTGATTGCTTTTGGTATGACATTTGTCATTTTAACAGGAGGTATTGACCTATCCGTTGGTTCTACATTGGCGTTATCAAGTGCAATGATTGCAATATTAATGGTCTCAGGTATGGACTCTATTGTGGCATTGTTGATAGGGTGTATCTTTGGTGCTATTTTAGGGGCGATTAACGGCTTATTAATAACTGTAGGTAAGATGGCACCTTTCATAGCAACTTTAGCCACTATGACTGTATTTAGAGGCGTCACGCTAGTTATTACCGATGGCAATCCAATAACTAATCTAAATGGAAGTTACGCGTTTCAATTATTTGGCCGTGGTTATTTTCTAGGCGTGCCTGTTCCTGCTGTAACTATGTTCATCACATTTATCATTTTATATATAGTATTACATAAAACGATATTTGGACGTCAAACCTATGCCATGGGTGGTAATGAAAAAGCGGCATTTATTTCCGGTATTAAGGTTAATAAATTGAAAGTGATGATTTATAGCTTAGCTGGGTTAATGTCAGCAATGGCTGGTGCGATACTTACATCAAGGTTAAACTCTGCGCAACCAACTGCGGGTATGTCATATGAATTAGATGCAATTGCTGCGGTTGTATTAGGTGGCACATCGTTGACGGGAGGTAAAGGGCGCATATTAGGTACTTTAATCGGTGTCTTAATTATCGGCGTTTTAAACAATGGATTAAATTTATTAGGGGTCTCTTCATTCTATCAACAAGTCGTTAAAGGCGTAGTCATTATCATTGCTGTACTAATTGATAGAAAGAATAAATAAGGGGGAGTCAGTATGAAAAAAATAATCGGAGCTTTTGTTATCTTGCTATTTTTAACAGGGTGTTCACTAGAATCCCCTTTAGAAAATAATAATAGTGGGAAATCACAGAAGAAAAAATCAGATGTAGTCATTGGTGTGAGCATTTCCACCTTAAATAATCCATTTTTTGTAAAGATTAAAGATGGTATTGAAAAAGAAGCTAAAAAAGAAGGCGTAAAAGTGAAATTTGCTGACGCGCAAGATGACGCAGCTAAGCAAGCTAATGATATTGATGATTTAATACAGCAAAATGTAGATTATCTTATTGTAAATCCTGCAGATTCAGATGCCGTTTCTGGTAGTATACAAATTGCTAATGATCAAAACATCCCTGTGGTTACGCTTGATAGAGAAGTAGCAAAAGGTAAAGTAGCATCATTTATAGCTTCAGATAATATTAAAGGTGGAGAAATGGGAGGTCAACTTATTGTTGATCAATTTGGTAAGCAGACTAAAGTAGCAGAATTAGAAGGCATACCAGGAGCAAGTGCTACTAGGGAAAGAGGTAAAGGATTCCATAATGTAGCCGATCAGTCACTGGATGTCGTTTCAAAACAAAGTGCGAAGTTTAATAGGACTGAAGGATTAAATGTTACGCAAAACATTATACAAGCACATCCAGATATTAAAGCCATCTTTGCGCAAAATGATGAAATGGCTCTAGGAGCAGTAGAAGCGGTAGGCAATAAAGATATTAAAGTTATCGGTTTTGATGGTAATGAAGATGCGTTAAAATCCGTAGATAATAAAAAATTGTATGCTACTGTTGCGCAACAACCTAATTTAATGGGGGAAGCAAGTATTAAAACAGTTATGAAACTATTTAACGGCGAAGATGTTGAGAAAAAGCATAAAATCCCGTTAGAAATGAAGCAGCAACAGTAGAAATAGTAATGCGAGATTGATATATCATTATAATAACGTAAGTATGATAAAAGCCGGGTTACAGTAGATTGTAATCCGGCTAATTTTATATCGATTAATCTGTTGACGATGCTTTAAAATGTTGACGGTCCTGTTGTTCTTTAGCATAACGTTCAGGATTCTTCTTATAAAAGTCTTGATGTTCTTCCTCAGCTTCATAAAATGTAGAAGCGGGTAAGATCTTAGTTGCGATTGCTTTATCTCTATTTATAGTTTGTTTTAATTTTTCAACATAGTCTTCAGCAACTTCTTTTTGATCTGCATTGGTATAGAAAATGGCAGTTTGATATTGCGCACCTCTATCTTGAAATTGTCCACCTTCATCAGTAGGATCTATTACAGAAAAGAAAATTTCTAATAATTTATGATATGAGAACAATGCGACATCGTACTCGATTTCAACTGTTTCAAAATGTCCAGTGTCGCCAGTTTTGACTTGTTCGTAAGTTGGATGGTCAACGTGGCCTCCCATATATCCAGAGGTTACTTTTTCAATTCCTTCGTATGTATCAAAGGGTTTGACCATACACCAAAAGCAACCACCTGCGAAGTATGCTTTATTTATATTCATGTTTAACATCCTTTCTGTCTTTCTGTATTAGACCTTAGTACCATTTATTAAGAAAACACTTGATTTTTATTCACTTTTTATATAACTTATAGTATATGCTAATTATAGTACATAAATGTGCAATTTTGAAGATATAAGGTTGATACTAATGAATGAAGATAAACAAAACAACAATGAACACACAAGCAATGAGACGAATCAACGCCCTATGCGTAGGGTTAAGAAGAAGCGAATACGAAAGTTGCCTATTATTATTTTAATCTTAGTTATAATATTGGCGATAGTAATTGGCTATTCAGTTCACGGATATAACTCTGGAATTGATTATGCTCAAGACCACGGTAAGACACTGAAGCAACAAAAATTTAATGGCGCCGTTAAAAATGACGGTAAAATAACGATTATGGTGTTAGGTGCAGATAAAGAACAAGGTGGTATTTCTAGGACTGATTCTATTATGATCGCGCAATATGATTATATTCATAAGAAAATGAAGATGATGTCTGTGATGCGTGATATTTACGCAGATATACCTGGTAATGGGCAACATAAGATTAATTCAGCCTATTCTATAGGCGGTCCAGAATTATTGAGACAGACTTTGAAGAAAAACCTAGGTATAGATCCAGAATACTACGCTATTTTAGATTTTACTGGTTTCGAAAAAATGATTGATGAATTAGAACCTAATGGTGTACCAATAGATGTCGAAAAAGATATGTCTGAAAATATCGGTGTATCATTGAAAAAAGGTCATCATCGTTTAAATGGTAAAGAACTATTAGGATATGCTAGATTCAGACATGATCCTGAAGGTGACTTTGGTCGTGTACGGAGACAACAACAAGTGATGCAATCACTTAAGAAAGAACTTGTGAGTTTAGATACACTGCCTAAATTACCACGAGTTGCTGGTATTTTAAGAGGTTACTTAAATACTAATATGCCAGATTCTGCGCTGATGCAGACAGGTTTAAACTTCGGTATTCGAGGCGATAAAAATATTGATTCTATAACATTACCTATTAAAGGCACGTATCAAGATATTCAAACGCCAGCCGATGGTAGTTCATTAGAAATCGATAAAGCTAAAAATAAAGAAGAAGTTAAAAAGTTTTTAAATGAATAAGATAGCAGTAGCTATAAAAAGGAGTAACTCATTAATTGATGAGTTACTCCTTTTTGTTGTGTCTACCAAAGTGACAGTAACACATACAGCATATTATTGATCTGACTTTCTCACACCAGCTACACCAAAATGCGTAGGTTTCATTTCTTCTATAATCACTTGGACAGCTTCTTTGTTAGCACCTGTGGTTTTTTCTACAGCTTGTGTAACCTCTGACACTAACGCTTTAAGTTGATCGTCAGAACGACCTTCTAATAATTTTACATTTACGATAGGCATATCTTATCCTCCTAAAACTATTTTTTAATATTATAGCATGAAAATTTAAAAAACTATAAAAAATTACGGGTTACGAACGTTTGTTCTATTTTATTGAAAACGAACAGATGTTCGTATATAATGAAATTAGCACAAGGAGGTCATTTGATATGTATGATTATAAACTAGTGGAAGATAGAGATGTATTATGTATCGATCAAAAAAGCTTTTTTGCAAGCGTTTCGTGTATACAAAAGGGATTAGATCCAACAAAAGTAAAGTTAGCAGTAGTTGCAGATACAAAGAGACAAGGTTCAGTCGTTTTAGCAGCGACAGCGCCTTTAAAAGCTTTAGGTATTAAGACGGGGTCGAGACTATTTGAAATACCACATAGAACTGACATATATATCATTAATCCAAGTATGAGAAGATATTTAGAAATTTCAGTAGCAATCTCTAAGATTGCATTACGTTATGTACCACCAGAAGATTTACATCAATATAGTATCGATGAGTTCTTTATGGATGTGACAGATAGTTATCATAGATTTAGTAAGACACTACATGCTTTCTGTAAAAAATTACAACTTGAAATCAAAACGGAGACAGGTATCGATTGTTCTATTGGTATAGGCTCAAATATGTTACTAAGTAAGGTAGCGATGGATATAGAGGCAAAACACACCTCAAGTTTAATTGCAGAGTGGCGCTATCAAGATATTCCAACCAAACTGTGGCCAATTCAGCCCCTAAGTAAATTTTGGGGAATTAGTCAACGTACAGAAGCTAAATTAAATAAACGAGGCATTTTTACGATAGGCGATTTAGCAGTCTACCCACATGAGTATTTGAAAAAGGATTTGGGCATTATCGGCGTAGATTTACATTTGCATGCGAATGGTATAGATGAAAGCCGTGTAAGAGAGAAATGTAAGGTGATGAATCCATCTATTTGCAAGAGTCAAATACTGATGCGTGATTATCGATATAAAGAGATGAAGGTCGTCATGCGTGAATTAATTGAAGATGTAGCGAGTAGAGTTAGAGCAAGAAACCAATTAGCGAAGACGATTCATTTTTCAATTGGTTATAATGAGAAAGGCCATGTGAATAAACAGTATACATTAGAAAACCCAACGAACTTAGAAGATGATATCTTTAAAGTTATTGATTATTTTTTAGACCGGCTGTGTGATACTACAGCATTATTTAGAACAGTAAGCGTATCTTTAACACAATTTGTAGATGAGAATGATACACAGTTAAACTTATTTATAGATGAGTATGAAAAGAAGAGAAAAGAGCGATTGGCTAAAACAATTGATGCATTACATCGTAAATTTGGTAAAGGTATTGTTTCTAAAGCTGTATCTTATACAGATGCTGGAACAAAGAATGGGCGCTTAGGTTTAATGGCTGGTCATAAGATGTAGCAAGCGTGGTTACTTACATTTAGTTCATATCTGTTTACTCCAATAAACATGGTGTAAGCGCACACCATTGTGAAGCGGATATAAGTAATTAAATAAAGACAAGTACATTCAGCATAATAGAAATGTACTTGTCTTTATTTAATTTTAACCTATGGCATTTATAGTAAGGAAAAGTCATAGGTTAATGTGCATATGCATAAAGGAGATTAAGCAATATAAGTGTCAAAATCACTTAAAGCTTCAGCGCCATCTTTACGATCTTCAGGGTTTTTAAAACTAATACGTAACGCGCCATAAATATCTTCACGTACTTCTAATATTCTTAGGTTGCTTATAGAAATATTATGTAAACTCAGGATATTTGTAACTTTGCTAATCATACCTGGTTTATCCGGAATATCGACATATAGATCATACTCCACAGATAATGCGCCTTGTGATTTAAGGGGGAGTTCATCACGATAAATTTTAGCATCATTAAAGAAATCATGTAAGTCGTCAGGACTATTACGCTCAATGAGTGAAATCACATCTTCCATTTGATCTTTCCATTCATTTAAAATGGAGAGGATAACATTTTTATTTTCAATAGTGATATCACGCCACATAATTGGATTACTGCTAGCTATTCTTGTGATATCTCTGAAACCACCAGCTGCTAATGTTTTAACAAGTTCAGAGTCCTGAACATGTTGAGCGTTTAAATGAACGAGGCTCGAAGCTATAATATGTGGAACGTGACTCACAATGCCAGTAACAAAGTCATGTTCATCAGCGGTTGTTGAAATAAATTTAGCATCAGTTGTCTTTAATAGACTTTGTATTTCCTCAAAGGCAGCGTCATTACGTGATTCATTATGTACTAAAATATAAAAAGCATTTTCAAACAAGTGCTTCTTAGCATTTAATACTCCAGACTTGTGACTACCTACCATAGGATGACCACCTATTAAATGTATATCATGGTCTAAAAGTAAAGGTTCATATTGTTGAATGGTAGATTTGGTACTGCCAGTATCAGTAATAATCACATGTTTCTTAGTATGATAGTTAGGTAATTCTTGTAAATATTTAATTGTTTGTTGTACGGGTGTCGCATAAATGATAATATCCGCACTTTCAACGCTTGTCTTATAGTCTGATGATTGATCATCTATAATACCAATAGATAAAGCTTTATCTAATTGGGAAATATCTGCATCATAAGCAGTTATTGTAATATCATCATGGTAATATCTTAAGTTACTCGCTAAACTTCCGCCGATTAAACCTAAGCCAACGAAAAGAATGTTTTTCATAAAGCAAACCACCTCTATCAAATTTTCAGAATAGTAACATTGTATAGTAGCTCATGCTAATACGCAATATGTATCAATTTTAAAAAAGAAAAGTTAAAATAAAAATATAAATAGTAGGAGGGGATAGCATGACAGAATCTATTTTTAACACGATTCAACAATTAACTAGCATTAATAGTCCATCGGGAAATGCAGATAAAGCGATTGCCTATGTGAAAAATGAAGTAGAACAATTAGGATTTGCTACTGAAACAACGCATAAAGGCGCATTGATTATTACTGTTAAAGGGCAGAATGATGAAGCTTATAAGTGTATTACCGCACACGTAGATACATTAGGTGCAATGGTGAAAGAAATCAAAGCAGATGGCCGTTTAGCGTTAGATTTAATCGGAGGTTTTAGCTATAACGCGATAGAAGGTGAATATTGCGACATTGAAACATCATCAGGTCAAATATATACAGGAACGATATGTTTACATGAAACGAGTGTACATGTTTATCGTGGAAATGATAATGAGCCTAGAGATATTGAACATATGGAAATTAGATTAGATGAAAAAGTAAATACTAAAGAGGAAACTGAAAGTTTAGGTATTGAAGTAGGAGACTTTATTAGTTTTGATTCTAGAACACAAGTGACATCTTCAGGATTTATTAAGTCTCGTCATTTAGATGACAAAGCGAGTGTTGCGATGATTATTGAATTTTTAAGAACTGTGAGAAGAGAAGATATAACACTACCTCACACGACTCAATTTTATATATCTAACAATGAAGAAATTGGTTATGGTGCAAATGCATCTATTTCGCCTAAAATCGTTGAGTTTATTGCATTTGATATGGGTGCGTTGGGCGATGGACAAGCATCTGATGAATATACGGTTTCTATCTGTGCTAAAGATGGCTCAGGTCCTTACCATAAAGGACTGCGCGAACAACTTGTAAACTTATGTAAAACAAATGAAATTCCATACAAAGTTGATATTTATCCATACTATAGTTCCGATGCTTCTGCTGCACTAAAAGCAGGTGCTGACATTAGGCATGGTTTATTTGGTGCAGGTATTGAATCATCACATGCGTTAGAGCGCACACATATTGATTCTTTAAAGGCGACACAATCATTACTTCATGCCTATTGCTTAGCTCCAGTAAATATGTAGTGAATGAGGAGGTAAAGGAGATTTTTATCTCTTTCCAATTCATGGATATCATAAAAAGCGCAATCTTATTAGCATTAAGATTGCGCTTTTACTTATTATTTGAAGCAAGCAGTTTTCAGACAAAACGAAGAGGAGCTAGATTTTTAACTATTATACACTATGAGGCTGTTCTCCGTGGCGTTTCCCATAATTTTCCATCATATCTATAATAGGCAACAAATCTTTGCCTTTTTCAGTTAATCCATAAACCACTTTGGGTGGCACTTCAGGATACACAGTACGGCTTATAATCTTATCATTTTCTAATTCTCGTAATTGCTTCGTTAATGACCCTTGTGAGATATCTTCAAGAAATTTTTTAATGTGACTATAACGACGGTCTTTTTCTTTCAAATACCAGATGATTAAATTCTTATAACGTCCTGAAAGTATATTTTGGGTATATGCAATGCCATAAATATCTCTATTATCTTCTATTACTTCTTTATCAAAACCATAATTACAAATTTTAACCATATAAATCCCTCCATTATACAAAGGTACAAAATTTAATACTACGTATTTTTATATTGCCTTCTTCTAATATAATACTTAATAATTTATCATATTATATATCATAAAACAGTATATTGAAAGGGGAAGACAAATGAACGATACAATCAAATTATTACAAAATCATAGTTCAGTGAGAAAATTTAAAAATAAAGCAATACCAGAGGAGCAGGTTAATCATATATTTAAAGCTGCTAATCAAGCATCATCGTTTAGTTTACTACAAGCAGTTTCTATTATACGAATTACGGATAAACAAACAAGAAAAGCAATTATGGAATTGAGTGGTCATCAAAGTTATATACAAGAAGCATCAGAGTTTTGGATATTTTGTTCAGATTTTAATCGTAATCATCAAATTGCGCCTGATGTTGATATTGCTTATGCAGAATTTCTACAAATTGGAGCAGTAGATGTTGGATTAATGGCACAAAATGCTATGGTTGCTGCAGAATCCTTGGGATTAGGTGGCGTTTATATTGGAGGAGTCAGATTAAACATTGAAAAAATCAGCGACTTATTACAATTACCTGAGTATGTTATACCTTTAGTAGGCTTAAGTATAGGGTATCCAGATGAAGAGAAAGCGCCACTAAAACCAAGATTACCTCAATCAATAGTCATGCATCATAATCAGTATGAGCCTTTCGATGTGGCACATATAGAAAGTTATGATGAAGAGATGAAGCAGTATTACGAAAATAGACCAATCAAAGCACCTTTTACAGCAAGAAAAATTAAAGGCTGGAGCGACCACATAGATGATCATTTAGCAAGAAGTATACAACCTAATATGCTAGCATTTCTTAATAAGCAAGGCTATGTACGTAAATAAAGCGAAATATGCGATAAGTATATGGAGAAATGCGTAGCCTTTCATTTGAAAAGAAGGTGAAGCATAAGGACTGCTTATTGAATAAAAATAATATTTCTAAGTGGATAATAAACAAAAATTAGCTTTTGAGTTAATGTTAAAATCTTCATTACTACTCGTTATAATTAAAAAGTGATTTATGCTTTCATTTTTATCAGAATAATGGAAGGTGTACAAAAAGATAGAATACAAAAATAAATAAAGAAATTAACATAAAGCTACAACGATTTGTATAACGTTGTAGCTTTATGTTTTATATACGCTTATTAAATGCATATTCGTAATAAGGTATAGATTTAAAATCGACTTTTATATTATTAGTGGAGCTATCAGAAGTAAGATCAGGAGGTAAAATTGCTATACCTTCACCATTTTGAACTATATTGATAATGGCTTCTAATGAATCTAATTCAATGAAATTTTTGTCAGGTAATATATCTAATGACAACCTTCTCAAAGGACATTTTTTATCAGAGTTAATTAATAATGGTAAATTATCATAATTCGCTATATATTCCTTATTTATATATAAGCCTACTTTTAAAGATGAAGTCTTCACTAAGGTATAGTTATTTAAATCTAATTTATTGAAAGTTAATACTTTGTCATAGTAATGATTATAAGGTTCAATAAACATTTCAGAACTTGTGACAAGTTTAAAAGTATATTTAGCAATCTCATATATACCTTGCTTTTTATATAAAACATTAAATAATAATTCAGAGCATAAAATTTGTTTCTTGTTCTCGCTAAAAGTAATTTTTAAATTTTCTGTATTAGTTATAACAGATTTACTATATTCATAAAAAATACGCCCCTCTTTAGTAGGTTTGATTCCAGTGTAAGATCTAACAAAAAAATTTTGATTAAATTGTTCTTCTAGCAATTGTATTCTCTGAGTTATATTGGATTGAGCGTATTCTAATTCTTTTGAGGCTTTATTTATAGACTTCAATTCATATACTTTGGCATAGATATATAGATCGTTAATATTCATATGATTCTCCCTATCAGTATTTATGATAACCTTACCACATTTTTGTATTATTCATATAACCAGAATTAAAATATAATTACGTGTGAAAGGAAGTGATAATATGATAGCTATGCAATATAATTTAAATTTACCAAGCGATTATGATATGAATGCTATTAAAAAAAGAGTAGAAGAAAATGGTTATAAAACGAATGGTTTTAATGGCTTAATTTGTAAACTATATTTATATGCAGAAAAAGGAATGAACAATACCCTTCAAAATAGTTATGAACCATTATATATTTGGAAAGACTCTAGAGGAATGAATGAGTTTATCTTTAATGGTTATTTCGATAATATTCTAGATTCATTTGGATGGACTAATATTAATATTGGAATAACTTATGATATTCATTTGGAACAAGATTTTCTAAACAGTAAGTATCTAATAGAAGAGTATAAAGAGATAAAACCCAAAAGATTGTTAAAGGGACTTAGTTTTAAGGATAACTTTAAAGTGATACCAGATAATTTAGGCGAAGTTATAATATATAATCCAGACAAATGGAAGAGTGTTAAATATACTTTTGTGGATCAAATAGTTGATGTATTGTCAGATAACATTAGAGTATTGAATATAGGCCATATTTCTACATAACTATAGAGTTCGGAGAAGAAGTAATTATATTCTAATCTTTCTTTTAAGTAACTTTAAATGTATAAGAAACTTTTGAAATGCTTAAATTCCATTATTAAGTCTTTTTATTGTGAATTATTAATATAATAAAAAAACATTTCATAATAAACAAAAAACTTAAGTATTTCACATTTGATGTACATGCAATGATATTTAGTGAGGATGCTCCTAAATTAGAAAATACATTACACAGGCATTTTAGAGATCGAGAAATTAATAAAGTAAATCATAGAAAAGAGTTCTTTAAAGTTAATATTGATGAAATAGAAGATGTTGTCATGGACACTCACAACAACACTGCTGAATTCACTAAGATACCATTGGTTGAACAGTACTGGGAAATCCAAAATATTAATTAGAATTTGAAAGAATTAGTATACTTATTGATTAAGAGCCTTTAATTGAGGCTCTTTTAATTTGGGATATCTAAAATTCCTTTACCGTTATGGCAATTTGAGCTTCATTCTTATAGAAAGGGAAAGGATTTGTTTTCTTGTATTTTAGCTTATCAATATCCCATTGGTTTATAGTATTTGCTCCTTTGTCAGGAAGGGGAGGGAATCATTTGTGACACTTGAGGCCTTGTTGATATATCTCACAATATTGCTTCTTTTTTAGTTATTTTTATTTGTGCAGTATTCAATTCAGGAATAATGAATGTTTACTTAATTTCATTCATTAATGAATTTTTTGATTACATAATGAATGAATATTACTAATACAACACATAAAATTAAAAAATAAATAAATATGACTATAGAGGGAACGTCACTATTTCCATTTGCCCATTCAACTATAACAAATATACTTCTTATAAATAAAATTAATAAAACAGCGTTATAAATTAGTTTCTTCAAAATGTATCATCTCCGTATTGTAAAATGTAAACTATTATGCTATTTTATATTTAATTATGTATATTGTAAATGATATTTTATGTTTATTATTGTAATTTTGCGTAAAAATAAAGGGGTTTCATTTTTATGAAAAAAAGAATAATAATTTATATTTTTTGTGTTGTGGCAATAGGTATACTTTTACAAGTTAATGCAAGTAGTTCTAATGATTTAAAAGCTTTCCAAACTAATAACTTAGAAAGTAAAGAAACATATGATGTTTCAAATAATACTGAGCCAAGAAATTTAGCTGCTGCAGCAAGGTGGGCTGTATCCGCTCTTGGTGGAGGGGCACTTTATGATGCTGCTAAAGCTGGCGTTAAAAAATCACGTGCTACAGCTAAGAAACATGTAGGTAAAGGTACAGGTAGAAAACAAGGTGCATCAGCTGGTTATTCAGCTTGCTACTAAACAGGTTAGAAAAGGAATACAATGTATGATTTGTATTCCTTTTTCTTCAAGGAGATAGAATTATGAAAAAAATATTAATTTGTTTTATAAGTGTTATAGCAATCATCCATTCGTTGAATACAGTTATATATAATCTCCCAACTAATCCTACTCAAGAGAAATACAATAAATATGAAACACTACACTTCTTTAAAAGTAAACACTTTGAATGTAAAAAGTGCCTTACGTTAAAGAAGTGTATTTTTATGCCTATTAATAAGATTTTTATATAGAATATTCAACATAAGCACTTGTTACAAGCATGATTTGGATAACCACCCGATAAAACTTACAGTAAAACAAAATATGACTTGTGTTACATAGGTGAAGAGAATTTAGCTTTTTAAAACGGTTCCAATGATACATTGAATATTGCGTTTTTATAATTTATACGGACGTATTTGTAATTAATTTGACATGTACGGACAAATATTTTATAGTTATTTTTGAAAACGTTTTCAAAAATATCGAGGGGGAGTTTTATGGTTAATATTAGCAATCCTATCGTATTACAAAGGGCGGATCCTTTTATTTACAAAGAAAAGGGGAATTATATTTTTACAGGTTCACATCCTAAATACGATAGAATTATATTGAGAATATCTGATACGATAAACGGTCTATACGATGCCAAAGAACATGTAATATGGGAAAGACATGACAAAGGGGGACAAAGTCATTTAATTTGGGCGCCTGAAATTCATAAAATTAAGGGTAAATGGTATATATATTATGCGGCAGCGCCTAATGAAAAAATTGAAGATGATACATTTAATCATAGGATGTATGTATTAGAAAATAACTCTGATGATCCTTTATCTGATAATTGGGTAGATAAAGGACAAATAGATACAGGTTGGGATTCATTTGCCTTAGATGCTACAATATTTTGTTTAAATAACACTTTATATTATGTTTGGGCACAGCAAGACTTTGAAATTCCAGGTCATTCAAATATTTATATTTCAAAGATGAAAAATCCTTGGACTTTAGAAGGCGAAATAAATATGCTAACTTATCCTGAATATGATTGGGAAAAACAAGGCTTTTTAGTGAATGAAGGACCAGCCGTTCTAATAAAAGAAAATTATATTTATTTAACCTATTCAGCAAGTGCAACGGGGATAGAATATTGTGTAGGCTTATTATATGCTGATATCACTAGTGATTTATTAGATTCTAACTCGTGGTCTAAAGTGAGCCAACCTATTTTTAAAAGTAGTAACGTTAATGCACAATATGGACCTGGTCATAATTCTTTTACTATCTCAGAAGATGATAATCAAGATATTATTGTCTATCACGCTAGAAATTATCAAACCATTGAAGGCGATCCGCTATATGATCCGAATCGTCACGCAAGAGCACAAGTTATAGAATGGGATAATATCGGTATGCCAATATTGGGCGAACCTGTGCCAGATGAACGATGGACTCCAAATTCGCCACGAATATTGGAGGATGATAGCGATGATTAATATTAAAAGTAGTGTATTTTGGCGCTTTGGAGGTGTGAACTTTTTTTATTTTGCAATATGGACATTGATAATAACTTTTTTACCATTATGGTTAAATAAGGAGGCAAATTTAGATACAGCTGAAGCTGGTATTGTTTTTGCTACTATGTCTATCGTTGCGATAATATTAGAGCCAATTTACGGTATAATTCAAGATAAATTAGGATTAAAAAAATATTTATTTGCTTTTGTCATTTTGTGCCTACTTTTTATTGGTCCTTTTTTCGAATATGCATTTATACCATTGCTAGAATTAAATGTATTTTTAGGTAGTATCATTGGTGGGTCTTTTATAAGCTTATGCCTATACAGTGGCGTTGGGGTTGTAGAGTCATATTGTGAAAAATCAAGTAGAGCTAATGGATTTGAATACGGTCATACAAGGCTATTTGGGTCATTAGCAGGTGGTGCTTTTGCTTTTGCTGGGGGCATCATGTTTGTTCATAATGCCAATAGTATTTTTTGGATATGCTCTATATCAGCTTTGTTACTAGGTATATTACTTTGGAGTATTAAAGTGAAAAAATCCGACTATCAAAAAAATGATGATAGTCAAAATGAGAAACCAAATGTAAATAAAGAAAGCATCTTTGAGCTATTCAAAAATAAAAGTTTTTGGGGACTTTGTTTATTAATTATTGGTAGTGCAAGTTTATATGATGTATTTGATCAACAGTTTCCTAATTACTTTGTGCAATTTTTCCCTGACAGTAGAACTGGAGAATCACTATTTAGTAGACTTACTTCAACACAAATATTCATTGAAGCAGGCGTAATGGTCATCATGCCATGGATTATAAATAAAATCGGATCAAAAAATGGTTTGTTTTTATATGGCCTTGTATTGTTTGTAAGAGTGGTAGGTACTGCTTTTACAGATGAGATTTGGTTGTTATCTTTCTTTAAACTATTAGCAGCTATAGAAATGCCATTAATGCTCATATCGATAATGAAATATATAGTGAGTATATTTGATATAAGGCTTTCAGCAACAATTTATATGCTTGCTTTCAACGTTGCAAAACAACTTGGAGTAGCATTCTTTTCTGTAGTAATGGGTAAATTGTATGTAGAAATAGGTTTTCAAAATACCTATTTAATTATGTCAGTTACTATCATTATTTTAGTTTGTATTGGAACGCTGTTGATGAAGAGTGATAAAGCACTATCTGATTTAACAATTACCAAAGAAAAAGTGAGAGATATGAGTTAATATAATGAATAAAAAAGAAGTATGTAATTTTATCAAGCTCTGCTAAAAGTAGACACTTAAAAAGTGGAAATTTTTAGGAGGGCTTTTTATTTATTGAATTGTTAGACACAATTTTTCATTTTGGAAAAATGTTTAGATACATTATATAAGGCATAATATAACAATGATTTGAATAAAAAAGTAGTTAGGAGAAAATAAATATAATTAAGTATAAAACGATCAGTTAATAGATAGTCTAAATATGAATTGCGTACTATAGTATAATAGGTTTTATGATGTAAAATACATATAAGTTACTAATTTATTAAAATTACTGAATTTCTATTTGATTTAAAAAATGAAAGGAAGAAATGAAATGAAAAAAATATTCATTGTGTTAATAGTCTTTTTGATAGCCATAGGACTTTCTGGCTGTAATGATAATCATACTAAGGAAAACAACAACTATAATAATCAAGAAGATGAAAAGACGAGTAATGCTAGTAATGCCAAAAATTCAATTAATGAGAATAAAAAAACTGAAGAGAAGGGTATTTCTAAAGAGGGGAAGAAAGAGGATTATTTAAATTATTTTAGTACTAAAGAAATCGAATATGCACGTATATGGTATCAATTACGTGTGTCTAATTATAATGTAGACCCGACTATGCCAATCTATATTAACAAGATAGCGAAAGGTTCAAAAGTCAACCCTCAAGCAAAAGATAGCGCTGTTTATAAAGAGGATGTGACTACAATAGCATCTTCTCATAGCGCAATTGGTTCTATAACTTATAGTAGTAATGGAGATGGCACAATTAACTTATATAAAAATGTGCCATATAAATGGGAAAGTCCTCAAGTTAGTGATTACAGTCATATGGCAGAAGTTACTAAAAAGGTTATTGAAGAGAATATAGAAACAATTTATGTTGAGCCATCGGATAATCAAGATGTAGGTGAAGTAGCCCAAAATATCCAATATACAAACTAGAGTTAAATATGGGAATATTAGAATAAAAGAAATTAAACGCTATAAATCAGAGGATATTACACTAATAAATACCCTCTGATTTTTTATATTTAAAATTTCGAAACATATGGAATTTGAATAGATAGTTGTATTGAAAAAATAGATAAGGTATGATAACTTTAATATAGTTAGGCGCCTAACTATATTTGGGGAGGTCATCTTTTGGAAGATATATATTTGTTTGATAGTCCTACATTAGCTAAATTAAAAGCGTTGAAAAAAGATTATGATAATTTAAACATAATTGATGTTTTACTCTATTTAGAAATTCATAAGTCTTATTGTTTAATGAAAGATAAATATGATTCACTTTTACAAAAATATGATTTAACTGAAGCAAAATTTTCAATAATGATGCTATTAACATATGAAAAAGATATGACATTAGCACCATCTGATTTAGCAGAAAAATTAGGAAGCAAAAAATCGACGATTACTGGCATAATAAAAGGGATGGAAAAAAGAAATTTAATTAGAAGGAAAGTTTTGCCAAATGATAAACGTACGAATTATGTCCAATTGACTACTGAGGGTTCAAAGTTGTTAAAAAGATTTTTACCTTTTAATTATGATTTAGTTTCAAAAGTTTTTGAAGTATTTAGTGAAGAAGAAAAAGAACAATTTTATATGTTATCCAACAAGCTCAAAAATCATTTAGAAAAGGATGAACTATTATGAATAAAGTAGAATTCCTAGAAACATTTTTAAGTTTATATATAAATCATCATGAAGTAATGAAAGATATTGAAACTGGTGAAGGAAAATATACAATTATTGATGTTCGAAATGCTCCAAAACACATTAAAAAAGATAAAATTAAAAATGCTATTGAAATACCAGCTAAAAATTTGAACGATTATTTAGATGATTTATCAAAAGATAAAATATATGTAGTGTATGATTGGACTGGTGGTACCATTTTAGGGAAAGTTGTATTATTAGAACTATACAAACATGGGTATGAGGCATATGAGTTAGCTGGCGCTTTAGAAGGCTGGAAAGGTATGAATTTGCCTCTAGAAAATATTTAAATTAAAAAATCGGGTGATCATATACTATCACCCGATTTTTGTTTAGAATGAAATATAAATAAGCTAATATATTACATCAATTTGATCTTCGTCATAATTGTCAACTGCATTTGCTAAATATATATGTGTCCTTATAGTTATTTGATCAGGCTTACCTTTTATATTTTCTAATGGTAGGGCTACTGAAAATTTGCGGCTAATTTTTTCATTAGCTTGAACAGTGAACTTATCTTTAATCTCATAAGTGTATAAGATGTTATCGAGTACTTTAAAATCACTTGTAGGGTCATGATTTTCAATTTTTTCTATGACTTCTAATTTTATATTATATATTTCTTCTGATGAGTTGTCTCCTTCAATGAGTATACTCCCATGTAACTTACCATTAACGTAAAACGAGTTATTATCTACTACAGTATTAATTTTTAAATCATTAATTCCAAACTGACTAAGCCATTTTGGCAACATATTATCACCTCATATTAAAATTTCCCGCGACATCATAAAGTAAACAAAAACATTTATAATGTTAATAAATTGACTATCGTATTAATGGGTATATAGATATTAATCAAATATAATCTAAAGGGGATAGCTATATGACTATAATCTTAATTGAAATTATACTATTGATATTGATAACGTTATTTTTTATAGCAACTGTGGTAATGCATGTTAACCAAATTAAAAAGGGTAAAAAGGAAGGAGAAAGCGTATTAGACGTTTGTATAATAGTAACTGTAATTTTAATAATAACTTTATTATGTATTAGGCTATTTACATAAATTTACGTTGTTATATGAAATAATATATAATTATATCATCTTACTTTCAAATGAGTATATTATCCCATATTTTTATTTCTGAATTAAATATCAAGAATTCATTTATTCAAGACACAACTCTAATTTAAGATAGTACTATTATAAAAGTATTTTGTTTCTATATTTTATTAAAGCCACTCTTAGGAGTATGTTTTTTATTTATTGCGTAAAATGTTAAAAAATAATACAATTCGTATGGCTCATTAAAAAGAGGTGGATTTTTGAGTTTTTATGAATTTATACAAGATTATTCAGGTGATGATACACCTTTAGGAGAGATAGCAAATTGGATAAACCAAGACGTTGGATTTCCTATGGATGAAGAATCAGTTGATAAAATTTTGAGATATTTTCGTAAACAACGTTTAGAAGGTTGTACAATTGAATATGTAAAAAGAGCACTTTATATATATTCTAATTATTGTTAACTCCTAAATGGTGTTACTACCTCGAATGAAAAGCGTCCCTAATGAGGGACGCTTTTACTATAGAATTAAATCAGATATTATACTATACAGAGCAGGCACGGTCATGAGCTTGTTCTATTTTCTTTATCAGTTGGGCGAATCTTTTTGACCGCAATAAGTTTATGCTTTACTTTTATTGTGAACTATTATAATATTACAAAGCGCACCCTAGGGTGATGACAATAGAGTGGGTCTAATGTACGCCTTAGGGTGTGTATTCAGACTTACTCCAGATATAACCACTCTTCGGAGTGGTTATTTTTTTGCATATACATTAATACCCAATGCACACTTCTATTATAATACTTTTATATATTTTGTCGATATGAATGTTTATAAGGTTTAACGAGTGGTAATATATAGTTGTGGTACATTAAATTGCACTATACTAATATTAGGGTCAGTCATTTTAACGTTATTCTTAAATAGTAGAAATCGCTAGCTGGATTTTTATTATTTATCAGCGGTCTTGCATCATTTTATTATACTCACCACCCTTCGGGGTGGTTTTCAATTTTATTGTTTTTAATAATAAAACGTTGAACAATACTTAAAATGTTAAGGAGGAACTTAATGATCAGTATAATATCAGCAATTGGATCAATAGGTACTTTCATAATGGCATTGTTTTATTTTGTTTCAGTATCGGTTCAATTATATCAAATGAAAATTAGTTTTATTCCAGCTTTAGCATTTAACCAAATCTTATTAACTAAAGATAGTAATCAAGAATTACATTTAATAAATACAACTTCGAATGTGACAGAACATGAAGATTATTTGAAATTATATAACTTGGGCGGCGGTGCTGCTAGAAAGATTACTATAGAGATTTTATTAGGGGAAGATAAAGTTATCCAAACAAAATATGCTAATATGTTACCTAGTAAAGAAGGTTATTTAATACCTATTAACAAAAAAGTTTTTGAAGAATTAGATTCTACAATAAAAAATAATGGTTATGAATCTAACATGAATATTAGATTGAAATATTCTCATAATGTGAGTAGGAAAGAACAAGAAATATTATTAAAAGGTCATATAGATAGTTTTAATAACTATAATGAGAAGGATATTTACGAATTACAATTTATGTAATATTATTTAGCGTTAATTGTTTTAGACCTTTTTACACACTAAGTTGTATATAGTTAATACAAACTTCCATTACAATCACAGCGACTCCTCGAATGGCGTTTTTATTTAATCTATTAGGTTTTCCTTTTTTGAATTATGAATTGAATATTTTCAGCCATGAAATATCATACACTTTTAATCATTGTGTATTTGTCAAAATAGAACAAGTACATTTGTCCCATTCTTGCTTTTTAATATATAAATAGTATTCATTCTACAAGAGTAATCACCAACATGTTCTTATCCTTTTTTGTTTAATTTAAATTTAAATGGGTAATTTTATACTATGAAGTTACCTCTTCTTAAATAGAATATGATATGTTAGCAGCCGTTAATTCGGCTGCTTTATTAGGTTTATATTGAATGTAATGTGGTAATCAAATAATAGCTTTAAGCCATACATCTCTAAAATGTTTTTAGTTTAGCCATCCATTTTGTCACTGGGTGATTCTTTTGTTTGCATACTAGTTAAGTGATTATTTATTGAGTAAGATTTCCAAAGTTCAGAATTATAATAAGTTAAGGTTCAAATCTGCTAATGATTGATGGCATCCAGCTCGCTAAACAACTACCGTCAAGGTAGACAGTTAAAATATAAAATGACCTCTTATATTTTTGATATAAGAGGTCATTTTATATTTATGAGTTAGTCTAAATCCTTTTGTTTTTAAATTATTTTTGCTTATGAAAGATTCTCCTATTTGTTCATATTGTTAACATCGTGTGGTACTTTTTCGTAATCCTCTCCCCACTTTCTCATCATCATTATGATAGGTTTCAGAGTTTCTCCTAATTCTGTTAGTGAGTATTCAACTTTTGGGGGAATCTGATGATAAACTTTTCGATGAATAATACCATCTTTTTCCAGTTCTCTAAGCTGTAAAGTTAACATTCTTTGTGTAACATCAGGCATTAAACGTCGTAATTCATTAAAGCGACGTGTTTTAATCAAGTGATAAATAATAAGACCTTTCCACTTACCGCCAATTATATTAACAGTAGTTGATACAGGACATGCATCAGGATTAGGACAATTAGTTTTTTTCAATCTAAATACCTCCAATAAACAGTATACTTTTTGATACTACACAACAAATATGTGCGTACTTACATAAATAGATTATATATCATAAAATGTATTTATCAAATAAATACAGGAGGAGATTATATTGACGAATAAGTTATTTTCATCTTTTAAGGTTAAAGATACAGAATTTAAAAATAGAATAGTTATGTCCCCAATGAGTATGCATAGTTCTGATGAAGAAGGCGAAGTTAAAAATTTTCATTTAACACATTATACATCAAGGGCGTTAGGTCAAGCTGGTCTTATATTCCTTGAAACTCTAATTGTTGATTCAAATGGTTTAGTTGGTCCAGGAGATTTGGGAATATGGGATGATAAACATGTTAAAGGATTGAGTGAACTTGTAGAACAGATACAAAGCTTTGGCAGTAAAGTAGGTGCTCAAATAGGGCATGCTGGAAGACTTGCTAAAAAAGAAGGCGTAGATTTAATAGCTCCATCTGCATTACCATTCAATGAAGATAAAAAAACACCTTTAGAGATGACTAAAGAAGAGATCAATCACCTTATTCTAGAGTATAAAGAGGCTGCACGTCGCGCAAAAAAATCTAATTTTGATGTTCTTGAAATCCATTGTGCTCATGGATATTTATTAAATGAATTTTTATCTCCACTATCGAATCATAGAAATGATGATTATGGGGGGAGTTTTGAAAAAAGGTACCGAATTGTTAAAGAAATTATAGATACAGTCAAAGAGGTATGGCAAGGTCCTTTATTTGTTCGTATTTCAGCGACAGACTATCATAAAGATGGAAATACTAATGAAACATATATTGAATATGCTAAACTAATGAAAGACCAAGGTGTAGATTTAATAGACTGCAGTTCAGGAGGTATTGCTCCAGTTAAAGTAGATAGTTATCCTAATTATCAAGTTCCAGCTGCTGATAAAATCAAAAACATAGTAGATATTCCAACAGGGGCTGTAGGATTAATTACAACAGGCAGACAAGCTGAAGAAATTCTAAAAAATAATCGAGCAGACTTAATTTTTATAGGACGTGAATTTCTTAAGAATCCATTTTGGCCACGCCAAGCTGCAGAAGAATTAAATGCTACTATTGACGCTCCCATTCAATATACAAGATATGGATCAAGATGGCTAAGTCACTAATATATTAATCAATACTAGATAGATTTAAAACCCTAAGACACTTAGTCTTTGGGTTTTTCGTTTATTCTTCTAAGAATATTAATACATAAAACTTAATTGCTAAGATACCTTACGATATTCACTCGGTGTTAGGCCATCAAATTTTGGAACGTATCTTTTATTCATATAATAATCAATATAACTGCTAATGCCTGATTCAAGTTCTTCATATGTTGTAAATTTATTTCTATAGTAATATTCTGATTTTAAAGTCCCCAAAAAGCTTCTATTGACTGATTATCTAAACAACTACCTGCTTTAGACATACTAATTTTCACATTATGAGCGTCTAGATACTCTTTGTAGGATTTAGATGTATATTGGAAACCGCGATCACTATGTAATACAGTGTTAAATACCTGATGATTATTTAAAGCTATTTCTAATGTATCCATTACTATTTTCAAATCATTATATTTACTGATTTTATAGGCAACAATACTTAAGTCATATCTATCAATAATAGCGCTAATATAAGCCTTTTTACCATTACCGTAATTTAAGTAACTAATATCAGTAAACCATTTTTCATTTGGTTTTTTTGCTTCAAAATTTCTATTCAATATATTTTCTGCTGTGAAATGTGATTTGATTCTAACCCAATTTGGGCGTTTTTTCTGATTTGTGCTCGTAAATCTAAAATTCGCATCATCCTTCTAATACATTTTATATTAACATTTAAATTGCACTCTCTTTTTAAAGCGTAATGCATTCTTATTACACCGAAGGTTTCTTTAGAGTTCTTAAATATACGCTTGATTTCTTTCTCAATTAACTTAGAACGTTTTTCATTATTAGAAACTTCTTTATTACACCATTTATAATAACCACTACGACTTACTTCTAGATGCTCGCATAACAATTTTATAATTTATTTCTATTCTAGAATTCATTGGAATTTTGTTATACAATATAAATATAAATGAATTGTTTTACAAAATAGTTAATATTTTAAAAGTGGTTATTTATATTTGCTGATTTTACTAGAGGGGGGTAATGATGAAGTTTAAAGAGATAAAAGAAATGTTAATGAATTACCGATGGGACTCTACAGATGTCATATACTTAGTATTATGTATTGTCTTAGGATGTATTTTTATAACACCTTTTATTGGTGTGCCAATAGGCATAATTGCATATTTCTATTTATTCTTCAATGAAGATGATGGTTAAGGAGTTGATAATAATATGGCTATATTTTTGTTCATATTAATTTGTAGTTTATTGACATATTTCATGTGTTATAAAAGGAAATCTAAATAACTACATATTCTTAAAGGAATAAATATAAGATTCTAGGAGAAATAATTCGTGTTAAAAGCACTCAAAAACTACAAAAGCTATGAAAGATTATCAAGTATTATATTTTTTCCGTCTCTACTATGCTTACTTTTAATTTCCGTTTTAAAAGAAATGTTTGAATGGTCTTTTTTAGATTACTTAAACAGTATCATTTCAGCTATATTTCTAATAAGTATAATAATCAGTATTATACCCAGTTTTTTAGAGAACAATATCAAATATATAGTAGTAGATTTATTGCTCATTTCTATAATAATAGTGTTGCTCTTCTTTGGTTAATAGTTAGGTCTGTAACCTTGCTATAAGGTATTTTAAGAAGGAATAAAATAGTTATATTAAACTTAATCAAAATAGGAGGTGAATTTTATGAAAGATAATAATACAAAAGGCATGGGATTTCTTATATCAACTATATTAAATGTATTTTTATTAGTCGGTCTCATTTTTATTTATCAATTTGATAATTTAACTTTAACAATAATTTATACTGTTGTAATGGGGATAAATGCCATTTATTTACTTGTTAAGACAAGAAACAGTTGGAAAGATAGAGATGATATATAAATTCAATGATTCATTAAACAGGTAACATACTAAAAGGAGATTTTATGCCTATATTTATAATTTTTTTAGCTGCTATTCTTTTGATCTTCACAAAAATTTATGCGAATGATAAAGAGTAAAATAATTGTGATGATGTATCTGCATATTATTTTAAAAAGAAAGGGATGTTTTTAATATGACTCCGAAAATATTAATAGCTTTGCTTATTATTTTTTATCCAATATTTATTAAAACGATGAAAAATAAAAATGATTACAATTTGTTAAATGACATAAATAAAAAATTCTAATTTTACGATCTTATATCGAGTATAGTAAGGAGTGGTTGTATGTTAACTAAAAATATTAAATATCCCTATATAAAATTGATTTTTGATGTTGTAGGTATTCTTGCTGGTGTTGGTATTTTATTAATGTTTATCTTTAATACATATGCTCATTTTGAATCAAATGGTAGCTCTTCATTTGGAATAAATATTATAGGTTCTAGCATGACTTTATTATCTATTTTGATATTGATCGTTATTGTATGTGCTGTTTTTTCTTTCGTTTTGAAATTGAAAAAGAATATAGAAAAACACAGGTATTAGATAAGATTTAATTTGGATCAATATTTATTAAAATTAGAGGGTGTTATGTTAGTGAAAAATAAAAGAATTAAAAAAGAGATGAAAGAGGTGACTATTTCATTATTTCTTGATATGTGCAGTTTGATAATCCGTTTCTTTAGAAATATTTTTTCTTAATATTATATATAATATTAAAAAATAAGAATACATAAGGTGGTTCTATAATGAAAATACCAATTATATTATCTGTTGTTTTAGGTATTATATATAGTACAGTAGTTATACTTTGTGTTCCGTTCTTATTTAACAATGGTAACTATATAACAGTAATAAGTGCAGCATTGCCCTTAATTTTAATTATTGCTTATATAGTTAAAATCGTAAAAGAAAATAAAAATGACTCATAATAATTAATTTAGAAATATACATAGTATAAACTTTGCTCAAATTACTATCACGTTTATTTATCAAACTAATTTAAAATAAATCAAAGAGTCTGGGACATAAACTCATATACTTAAAACAAAGGAGACTATTCATGCAACTTAAAACGTTTACTGCATTCACCGAAAAAACTCTGGATAAAAGGGTAAATGCATTTTTAAAAAAAGATAATATCAAAGTTTTAGAAATACAAACTAACAGCAATTGGTTATATATTTCAGCGACTTTGATTTATGAAGAAAAAAGCGAATCTGAAACGAGTTGAAAATAAGTATCTTCTTAATCTTGATACATATCAAACCACCCATATATATTAATGGATGGTTATTCTTATTAACTTATTAGAACATTCATTCTATTATATTTAATGAGTTTCTTTTTATCTTGTTACAATATATAATATTTTGTTATTCGATCTTAATTATATATAGTAATAAAATTCATATTTTATTTCAATACCCCTCACCAGATTTTGTTTTATCTGGTGAGGGGTAATTTGTCTAACTATTATAGGCTTTATTAGTTATTAACTTATGTTGTCTCTTTGATAGAAAATATACGGAAGCCAGTATTAATAAAAGTATAGCTATAGCAACAAATAGTATGGATACATTATATATATTAAATAATCCTACTGCTATAGAGCCAAGTGCCATCCCTGTATATCTAATAAAATTAAATGCGCCTAAAGCAGCTCCTTTTTTATTAGGAAATTCTGATGATAAATTTGTAGATATAAGAGCAGGTATGATACCTACAATTAGTCCAATTAAGAATATGTTAATTGATAATATATAAATATTAGTTTGGTTTAGAATGCTAAATAGTATTAATAAAATTGGGAATATAATCATAGTTAATTTGAATACAACAGTATTAGAAACATTTTTAGCTAATTTCTTATAAGTAAAGCTACCTAATATTATGCTGACGGTAATTGGTAAGAATAAAAAACCGGTTAAAGCAGTAGATATATTATATATTCTTGTTAAAAGAATAGGTAAATATACTAATAATGCAAAATAGGTGAAGAAAATTAAAAATCCAAAAGAAATCATAATATTATAAGATTTCGATTTAAAGAAGGACACATACTTTACAGAATTCTTCGGTTTATTGTATTTATTTACCTCTGGTATTTTTATAAATATAGTTACAATGAGTAGAATAATCGATACAGCAGTTAATACCAAGAAAATTCCTTTATAACCATAATCATTACCTATTAATCCACCAAGTATTGGTGCTAATGCAGGTGCACAAGATAGTATTATTTGATAATTAGACATCATAGATGATCGATTATCGTCAGATGACAAATCTGCTAGCAATGTAATAACGATTAATGGGATCATACCACATCCTATAGCCTGTAAAAGACGGAATATTGCGAAAATGATAAATGTATTTGTCATAGTACAAGCGATGCTTCCTAATAATGTAATACCAATTGCTATTAATAACATGCTTTTTGGATTTTTCGAATCAATATACTTTCCTAAAATAATTTGCATTATTGCAACTATGAATATAAACCCTCCAACAGTTGTATTAACCCATAGCAAAGAGACATTAAAGTCGCTTTGCAATTGGGGAATGATAGGTGTGTATATATTTTGTATTAAAGAAGCAAAAAACGCCATAAATCCGAATACAATAAGCATTGTACGTTTTACTTTGTCATTTTTTAGCATGATATCTCTCCTTTAATCCTCTTTAAGACTTTTTGTTACTTTATTTAAAAACTTTATAACTACTTCTAATTCTTCTTCCTCAAAATCATTTAATATTTCATTGTATTTTTTGGTCGCACGCTTATGTAATTCTTCGTGGACATTGGCAAATACTGATCCTTTAGAAGTTAGTTTGTAGTATTTCTCTTTTCTGTTTTCTTCAAGATAGGTTTCTTCGACTAGGTTAAGATCTAATAACTTACGCATAGATTTTGAAATAGCAGGTGCAGAAATCTTTAAATCCTGTACTAATAATTTATTATTTACTTTTTCTTTTTTATCAATTATTTCTATTATATGGAATTGTGTTAAAGACAAATCAATCTTATTCTCACTTTTCCTATAAATTCTTTTTTTATTACTGTTCTCTCTTTCAACTATAAATTTTTCAAGAGATTTGATAACTTCATCTTTTTTATTCAAGGTGAAAACTCCTTTTTAATTTTGTTAACCAGTTAACTATATTAAATGACAAATTATTATTTTTGTCAACTTGAAATTGATAAAAAAAGGAATAAAAGCAGCAGACATTTAATAATAATTAGTGAGCTTTTTATTTTGAAAAATTTATTAAAGAAGAATTCTAATATTATTCTTTATTGTATAATATTTGGAGTTACTTTATCTGCTGTCATGGGACCTTTGCGCACTGTTGCTGGGATAGCGATAGGTTAGGTGTTGACGTTGCTTTAAATGAAGAAAAAAGAATAATAAAAAGTTTAATTTTAGGCGCTTTTATTGGTTTTTAGAAACGAGTTTCTTCTTATCTTAATATTTTATAGAGATGAGGAAAAGTTCAAATTATTTATCATTTACAGTCATCGGTTATATTATATTTGGAATCATGTTTATAACACTTAATATGCTATCGATCGGACAGTATAAAGCAGTTATAGTTGCAATAGTGAATATCATTTCCATGGGGAGTTCTTTAATATTTTCTATATTTATATTGAATTCGAGTGTGAAGGTATTAGGTTATTTTAAGCCAGTAACACTTATTGAATCAGTTGTTATTAATACAGCTATTATTTATTTAATTAGTCTATTAATCCCTAAATTAATTACATATTTAAAGGCAGAATAAAAAGAGGCTAGATAATAAATCTAGTCTCTCTTTATTCTTTTGATGATTTAGTTATGTAAATAGGCAATAGATTATTGTAAATAACTTAAGCCATTTTATTTTGCCTTTTTGATAAAAATAGGTTAATTATTAACCATATTATTTGTATTATGAATGGCATGACATACGCAGTACCTAAAATAGCTATGTTGATCCATTTCAATTCAGTAGTTTGTATAGCGCCTGATGCGTCTACATTTCTTGCCCAAAGAAAAATAGCAAAGCCTATAAAGCTTAAAATTTCAATAGCCCCTATAGTCCACCGAAAAATCCATGAAATTTTCATTTTATTCACCTTCATTTTTAAATTTGATATTAGAATAACTTACCAACTTTCCTGACTCTTTTGGTTTGAAACGAGTTTCTTCTTGTCTTGATACTAGATAGATATAATGTCTTTTTAAAAGTATTTTTGATTGTTATTATCACAGTATGTTCATATGTAATATAACGCTGAAAGGTATATGGATGTAAAACAGGCTAATTAAAAAATATTTTGTTTTTTATCAAACTATACTCAACTTTTTTAAGCGAGTTTATCTTTTTGTGAATTTACTCGTAAAGTGATTGAAATAGGTCATTATCGTCGCAAATATTAATGATGATAATAATATTCTTATAATGTTAATTTCTTTTGTAACAACCCCAAAAAATATAATGTCTAGTATAAAAAAGACTATGAATATGAGTATGAAATATTTAACTAAACGCATCAGTAATCCTCCCTTTATATTCTTAAGTTTACTATCTAAAAGGATAATGATGAACATGAAGAAGCTATAATAAATAAAATGTTCGAATTTTTATGCAATAATCCAAAGTATAACTAGGATAATTATTGATATAATAAATGTTACAGACATTAATGGAGATAACTTATCTACCAATTTTTTATATTCTTTATCAGCTGCATTTCTTTTTTTTAATTCCCGAAACTTTATTCCTAGATATAAGGCTTCTAATAAATTAACTATTAGTATCAATATTAAAATTGTAACTATCATATATGTGTACCTCCTCAATTTTTATGTAATTTAGTTGTTGCTATCTTTATGATTTCTTCTTCATAACTTTGTGTATGGCATTCAAGCGTGTTTATTTTGCTCACATCTGCATTTTAAGAAAGACGAATACTTCAAAATACCTCTTAAAATCCAAGTGAAGATATGTAAAAACAAAGAGTCAACTTAGATAAAATAGATGGTATTGTTATTTAGTTTTACAAAGTAAAACAATTTATTAATTAGTGAAACAAATTATCTATAAAAGAGGTGAAATATGTTTCTATAAATGCTGCTATTATGTATAAAGGTAAAGCAATAAAAACGTAGATTTTAAATAAATTAATTATAGCTAATTTAAGAGAGAACCTTTGTTTTTTATTTTTCCTGAAAAGATTGCTGATTTTTCTAATAATCGCTTGATTTAATTTATATAAACCACTGATAACAAAGCACATTGCAAGTATCTCGATGATTGTATGTGGCATTGAAGATAGAACCATTATAGAGCCTTTGTAAACATCAAGATGAACTGCAAATCCAAAAAAAATACCTGTAATTATAATTGTACTAATTAAATTAGCGAAATATAAAAATGGGATTGGAATAATAGCGATGATTAGCATTTGTAAAGGTGTTTTAAATCCGTTATTTATTATGTATTCCCAAACTTTTTTCAAACCACGAGCTTCTGAAAGTTTACTAGAAGTGCCAGAACCTAAATTTTTTAATGTTGCGAGTGAGGGTGTAAAGATAATTGCTAGAACAAACGTAATTATGAAAATAATTGTTGCTAGTATAAATATCTTTATTGATCTTTTGGTGTAATCATTGTCTCTTATATTGAACATAATGTACCTCTCTTATTTAATTAAAAAAACACTTTATCCGAAATATTACTATCAAATCTAGATGCTTTTCTTTTTGAAAATAAAACTAATTAAAAGTGAGAAAAAATATAAACGATAGTACGAATTATATTAATTATCTAGGTAAATTATTACTACTAAAATTGATAATAGTGTATAAAAACATGCTCCAATGATCAAATGTTTTTTATCAATTTTCAATTCAGCATTACTTTTACCTGATCTCTTTTTTTGAAATCTTCCAACAGATAATTGGTAATATGTACAAGCCGGAATAAATACAAGAATGAATAAAAAAGCGTATAAGTATTGCAAAAAAAGCTCCTAACTGTAAATGCTATAGTTACTTGTTATATCATGTAAGATTAGTATTTCGCTTTGCTTCTTTGCTTATGTCCATATAAATCTCTAATAACATAAACAATAGCAATAATAATTATGTAACCAATAGACCATTTAACATTAATGATATTAGTAAATGTTAATAACAAGAAGTAAGTTAAAAATAATAGACCTACAAAATTATTTAAATATGTTCTTAATTTAATTTTTACTATATCTCGTTCACTTCCTTCTTTGAATTCATCAAAGCCTTAATTAAATCAGCTCTTTTTTAGAGTGTTCGAGTATGTATGAGTTAGAAATAGGAAGATAAAAAAATAAAGGCTTAACGTCAATAAAGCAACATTAGTTTTTTTCATTTCTTGTCCAAAGGAAAAATAATGTTGTAAGGATGAATGATGATATTATACTTGTTGTTAAATCATAGGAATCTAGTAATAGACTCGATAAAGAATAAACAATTAAAGCTATCATAAATACGATGAAGATCTTAATGAATTTCAATATTACTTCTCCTTGTGTTTACGTTTTTTTAAACGCGTTTTTTCTTGTGTTGATACTATATAGAACATCAAGTTATTAAATAGTTTATCATCTTTTATTTTTATATATATAAAATGCAAATTCAACAACATAATGTATTGCTGCGCCTGCAACAGCAGCTAATACAACGAGTGATATTAAGTTATATTTTTCATACATATCTGTAATTGAATAAATAAGCAAACATATTAGCAACAAAATAAATCTGGCTAAAGTTTTCTGATCTTTCACGTCTTTCATAATAATCCACGCTTTCGTTTTTAATAAGAATTTAATAAACACTCTTACTAATATGATATAATAATATATAAATGTCAAAAACTTTTTGTTTTTTAAAATAAAAAGTTTTTAAAATTATATTGTCTAAATGAAAGCCGGTGTTTTGTATTAAGTGACATGTTTTTGTGTCTTATAGAAATAAGGGAAGCTCTATTTGTTTTGGTAATATATTGAATCATAGGAGACAAATGTAATGAAAAATTCAATAATACTTTCAATTCTCTTAGGGGTCATTTATATTGCAGCAGCTAACTGTTGCTTGCCGTTTTTTAATAATGGTAATGTAACTACAGCTTTACCGTTAATTCTAATCCTTGCTTATATAGTCAAAGTCGCAGAAGAAAAATGACTCACAATAACTTAGTGAAATAAATTCAAAATTTAATGTACTCCATGATCTACAATCAGATAAACACGCTTTTGACATAATAAGTAATAAAATATAATAAGTTTGTTAATTTTTGGGGGAGTAGTCGTAAATCAAAATATTTTTGAAGTAGGTGCATGATACTAAACCGATATAACATCATTCAAATGCCATGTTTTACAATAAGTTAAATTAACTGTTGTTTTGAATATTATATTACTTATAATTATATGTCGGAATTTTATCTTTTGTAACTCCTAATTTTTTGATATTTATTAATGTGTTATCATAAATATTCGAAGGAGGTACAACCTGTGAAACTACATAAGGCTATCAATATTATAATATGGCTACTATCACTCTTTACTTTTTTCTTATACTCCTTTGACAGGATTGACATGACTACATTTGTCGTAATTTACATAGTTATTATAATAATAATGATTTATACAGACATAAGATATAAAAAACGCAGTGAATAACCTTTGTAAAACAATTATAGTCAGTCTGCCTTTTGATATTACTATCATAAATACTAGTTAACTATATCTTGCTAGATATGGTTAATTTTTTATTTACAAAAAATTAATGATAAAATATAAAAATAATATAGATTTTGTTTGGAGCATATAGTATTATGTTAGTCATAAGGAATAGAATTGTTAGGGAAGACAGTTTATTCAGATAATATTAACCGACAAAAAAATAGGGAGTTTTGGTGTGAAAATGAGAATAAACATTTTAGGGTTTAATATTTTTGCTAAGGGCGGCACATCTAGAAGTAATATCAATTTAATTAAAGCTTTTTTGGAAAATGGCCATGAAGTTAAATATTTTAATAAACAGGATTTTGAGCCAAGTGAAATTACAAAATTAATTATACATGAAAGATTTGAATCAGCTAAATTTAAAGTTTATACAATGGAAGATTATGATGAAATGTCTAATGGCGATATTTTAATCATTACTAGGGAAGACCTGTTTAAATGTTCACGTATTGTTAAGCAAAAAAATGAAGGTATTAAAATAGTTGGAGAAATACACGGGCCTCTTGAATATATTAGTGAAGATATAGACTTATCATTAGACACTATCGATAGTATTAGAGTTAGCACTAAGTCAATTAAAGGTAAGTTTGAAATAAAATATGAATTTAATTCGGTTTTTAATAATTATGTAAATGCTCAACATATAAAAATTAATGAAAATCCCTCTAATACAAAAAGAAATTTATTAATTAAATCTAGATTCGAAGATGAAATAAAAGATATTTCATATGTAATAAAACTAATGAATTATATTAAGAAAAATACAGATAGACAAGACATTCAACTGTACATCAAAGGATATGGGCCTTCAGAGACTTTATATAAGAATTTAGTTAAGTATTATAACTTAGAGAGTAATGTGCATATTAATGGTAAAGAGCCAGTTAATTATGTTTATGTTTCAACTTCACCATATGAAACACTCGGGTATTCTATATTAGAAACTTTAGCAGCTGGTAATCAGTCACTCGTATACAGAGGTGACGATAATGTACTTGAGGAAATATACAGTAAGTATAATGGCATCAAATTCCTAGAAAAGAATTTAATAGCAGACAGCAAAAAAGTCTTAGAAGTATTTGATAATAAATATACAAGAACTGAAAGACAAGAAGATGTGGGTAATTTAACAGAAGACTTTGTTAATGATAATTATGCTGAAGAGTATCTAAAAAGACTATATGAAGTACTTAGTAATGATAACAAATCGCATAGTCCAATCTATAAGTTAAAAAGAGATAACACAGCTAAGTTGCATAAATTAAATCGTAGAAAGAATATGTATGAAAAATTAAAGAGCAAAGAGTTTTTCAATAAATTGTTAAATAGTAATATAGTATTTACTAAAATGAGAAAGCTATATGATTATCGAAAAAATAAGCTTGAGATGAAAATACTTGATGATATAGATCCTGAAGAAAACAAGGTGTTTATTGAGTCATTCCACGGAAGTAACTTTAGCGGTGATCCTAAATATATTGCATTAAAAATAAAGGAACAATTTAAGGATAAAAAAGTGTTTGTAAGTTCATCTAATTCATTAGTAGATATAGAAATTAGAAATCATGGTTTTATACCTGTTAGATTTGGATCAGAAAAATACAAGAAAACGTTTCGTGCTTGTAAGTATGTATTTATGAATGGTAACTCATGGGATAAAGTATCTAAAGACAGTAGGCAAGTATTTATTCAAACATGGCATGGCTTTCCACTTAAAAAAATGGTGAATGACCTGAGTAATGTGCAAGAGAAGGAAGCACAATTAAAACAGTTCATACCTAGAATGAAGAAATGGGACTATCTCATAACTTCTTCTGATATTAATACTATGTTGCTTCAATCAGCATTTCAATTACAAAAAAACAATAAACTGAATATAATTGAATCGGGAGCACCGAAAAATGAATACCTATTAAATAACAATAGTGTAGAAGAGTGGAACAGAATTCAAAATAAATATCTATTTGAGCACGATCCTAATGCAAAATATATATTATACTGCCCGACATGGAGAAAAGGACAAAGAGATAGCCTAACAAAAATAAATTTAATTAAGTTACTACAAAATTTACCAGAAGAATACAAAATAATCGTTAAGTTGCATCCAAATGAATCAAGGCTACGTGGTAGATATAATAATCTAGACTCGAGAATACATTGTTTTTATAATGAATTTGTTGATATTCAAGAGTTATATATATTAAGTGAAGCAATGATTACAGATTATTCTTCAACTATATTTGATTATGCGCATTTAAATAAGCCTATTTTCTTATTACAAGAAGATACAAATGACTATCAACAAGAAGTAGGATTTTATTTTGATTTAGAAGAAATAGGTAATTTTCCAGAAGCTGCGAAAGATGAAGTGAAGTTGGCGAATCAGCTAACTAGAATAAAGAGGATAAATTACAACTCAGTTACTAAAACATTAATGAATAAGGATTCAATTGGAGCAACAAATAAGATTTTAGATACAGTTTTTAAATAAATAATGTGAGGAAAAGTTAATGGAAAATAAAGTTTTTGATTTAAAGGAGAAAATTAAATTTGAAGATCAAAAGAGAATTTTAATAGA
>NZ_MODY01000020.1:0-356 GCF_001866145.1 Staphylococcus sp. LCT-H4
TTTAAAAATCTTCTATCATTTTGCTCTAACTTTCCACCAATATTTACAATTGGGTCTACAGCTAATGTTTTTAAATCTAAAGCAGCACCATGATATATAGCACCTGTTCCCCCTTTTGATCCACCATATAAAACTATGTTTTCAGTAGTAATATCTAGTTGACTTTGAACAGATTCAATTGCCCCTTTAATATCTCTTTCATATTCTGGATAGTTCGTAGTATTGATATAGTGTGAACCATGCGACACATTGATATCCATAATTCTCATTGTATACACATTTTTCACTAAGCTCTTTTCAATTCCATCAAAAAATTTAGGAAACATACGCTTAGGTATAAGCGAACTATCGTATTC
>NZ_MODY01000021.1:0-316 GCF_001866145.1 Staphylococcus sp. LCT-H4
CTCCATTTTCCTTTTATTTTGATGTACGTCTCATCAATACGCCATTTGTAATAAGCTTTTTTATGCTTTTTCTTCCAAATTTGATATCAAATTGGGGCATATTCTTGAACCCAACGGTAGACCGTTGAATGATGAACGTTTACACCACGTTCCCTTAATATTTCAGATATATCACGATAACTCAATGCATATCTTAGATAGTAGCCAACGGCTACAGTGATAACATCCTTGTTAAATTGTTTATATCTGAAATAGTTCATACAGAAGACTCCTTTTTGTTAAAATTATACTATAAATTCAACTTTGCAACAGAACC
>NZ_MODY01000022.1:0-305 GCF_001866145.1 Staphylococcus sp. LCT-H4
GCATTAGGCATGCAAGTAAATATAACTAATAATTTTCGTGGCACTTCCTCATTCACTTTTCTTCCTTCCGGAGCATCAAGTGTATAGAATAAATGATTAAATTTGATGAGATCTTTTCTTTGGAATAATTCTCCTACATATTCTCTTTTATAAAATTTTGATATCGTTTTTTGATGAAAATACAATATATAATCTTGCTTTAATAAATCCTTGTAATGTTGATGAATAGCTGCTGATTTTCGTGCTTTTTGTATATAGTTTTCTTGATCACCTGTATCTATTAAAATTCTCTTTTGATCTTCAAA
>NZ_MODY01000003.1:0-433273 GCF_001866145.1 Staphylococcus sp. LCT-H4
TTAGAGCAAAATGATAGAAGATTTTTAAAAGATATTCGAAAAGAAGATTTAGTACCAACAATTAATGGTAATTTAAATAAACAGAATACTTATGATAAATATGTCATTTGCAGCGATGAGGTACCGTTATATTACAATGAAACGAGCAGGATAGATGAACAAAATATTAATAAAATAAACGTGAAAGATAAGATGATTACATCACATCCAGAAGTCTCTCGAAACACAGTACCAGAACAGTTAACTATATTAAACTTATTATTAGGGTTAAGCAATATACTATAGATCTGAAGAACGGTGATTGCTACTATTGTATTACTTTAGGCAAGATGGAAAAAATAAGGAAAACTAGAAAAATAGCCTGTCTTTACATGAGACAGGCTATTTTTCTAATTTACTAAGAGTAAAATTTATTTAATGAAAGTAGTATGTTTTTGAATTAAATTGAGTTTAGTAATTTAAGGTGAATACAACGTTAGGCGAAAAATAGAAATAATATATAAAAATGTAGGGATGCTATATGCAGGTAGGAAAAATGATAAGGATAATAATCCAGTATATATTTGATTGGTTTTCCAATTTAAGTGATTCATCTTTAATATTGTTGGTGTCGTATATAATGATGTATCAATAAAATTTTTTGAAGTTTTTAGCCGTTTTACCGGGTCAAATTATATCAAGTGTCAACTATCCCGAACACTCACATTCTCTCATTCAATCCATCTTATCCAATTTTGCTCATACTCCACACAACAAGCTATCTCGTACCGATTATATAACAACACACATGACATGTTGTACATAAACCATATAGTTATTGTATTACGAATAAAATATAGTAAAGTCATGATAAAAAGTGGTGTATTATAATAAGCCTTTTATGATAATAGAAAAGGGATAGCAATAATAAACCCCACTTTATTAAAAGTGAAAGGCGGGTAAATTTGATAGATATGTATATATTGTAAAAAACAAAACAGATAAATAAAATTAACAGTTAAACAAGTTTTGGGGCGTTAAAAGTCCCTTTAAGTATAACGGTAATGTGTTATGAGTCATTGATTTTCTATGTGCTAACTATGAGACATACAACTAGAAATCAAGATATTTTTACCTTGTTTGAAATAAAATATAATTAGTTGCATAATCGTATTGTCATAAAATGATTCTTGTAGTAAGCTATAAATAATAAGAAATAACTTATGCTCAATAAGTGTACATATGTATAGAAGTAACATATTTTGTATTGAAATGAAATATAGTGATTTTACTAAACGTAATCACATTATTAAACGGAATTGAAAATATAATAAAGAAAGAATTAAACATAATTAATTAAAATATTGAAATCTAAATTAGAGGTAGTAATAATGGAAAAAAAAGAAATACTGTTAAATATTGTGGCTGAGTTAAAGAATCAAAAAAATGATGAATACATAGAAAAGATAGCTAAAAATATGAATTTTAATTACAGTGTCCCAGAAGGTGTTGCTATATCTTTTACATCACGTGAACTTGATGATAGCTTTTTTGCGAATACTGATATTAGATTAATCACTTTATATATTATGGAAGCGTTTAAAGTAATGGGTAGGGAAGAAATGCTTAATAAATATGTTCTAAAAGGTGAGCAACAAGAAGCTAAGCAATTTGATTTTACAGCTTACAAAAAGCAAGATGAAATTCAATTGCCCTATGAGTTTTCTCCGGCGTTACCAGTAAATGATGTTTATAGTACTAAGATGTCTGTTAAAGTAATTTCTGACTTTGTAAATAGTGGTATTATTAATTATAATTTTGATATTCAACGTGAGTCCAAATTGGAAAAAAGACTATCTTCAGTTGTAAAGATTCCAACGATCAACCAAAAAAATGTAAATGAAATAACAAAGCATCTTTTAAATGGTACATTAAAGGAAAGTACGTTATATTTAAACGCAGCTCCAACAACCTCAGACAGTGGAGATGAGCTGATGTATGATTCTAATGACCATAGCTTAATTGTTACTGAAGGTACACGCATAGATGTATTAGATGGTTATCATAGATTGTTAGCGACACAAAAAGCTTTTAGAGAAAATCCTACTATAGGTTTTGAATTCAATGTAGTATTTAGTAACTTTACAACTTCTGAAGCAATTAAATGGCAAGCGCAACATAGTAAAGCTACATCTTGGTCTAAAAATAGAGTGACTGAAATGCAACAAGAAACAAAATCTGCTAAAGTCGTTAAAGCTATAAAAGATTCTGATACAGAGTTTGATGAATTGATTTATACAGGACAATCAAGACAAGGACTCAGAAGTTCTTTAATCACGTATAACCAGTTAACCAAAGTGATTGATGAATGTTTTACAATTCAAAATAGAAGAGAAGAAGTAAAAATAGCTGATGACTTAAGTGGAATCTTGTTAATGATAAACGAAATTAAGAAAACAAATAAAACATTACGATCACAAATGTATATAAACGCTTTCGTTAAATTATATAAAGATGACTATAATAGCGATATTAAAAAATATATGGCTTTTTTAAATAATGTCTTAGAATATTCATATGATAAAGCGTATGATTTCGTGCTACATGAAAAACAAGATGCACAAGCTAAAAAAGCAGCTTACAATAAATTAAAAGAACTAGAACAAATGCTATAAGGTTAAAAGAAAATGAGGAGAGATTGAAAATGGCGTTTTATAACCACTTTTTTAAAGAAGAGTTTTTAAGTACTGTTTCAGAAAAAAACAGATATTACTATCGCTCATTATTCAATAGAAGTGCAACTTTAGAACAACAACTAAATAAAGACTTATATAACTTTACAGATGCAGAAGTAGAGATATTTTTATATAGTATTAATACATCACAAAAGAATACATTAGTAACTTATCTTAATCAAGCTAAAAACTATTGTGAGTATGCCATTGAAAAAGGTGGAAAGATTAGTAACATTAACGTATTCAAATCTTTTTCATATGGGTCGCTAGACAAATATACAGCTAAGCATAAAATGAAGCACCTTTCCAAAAATGATTTAGAAATTGCTTTAAAAGATATTGTTAACTCAAATGATTTTGCTTTGTACGTTGCGTTATTTGAAGGTGTAGGTGGTTTTGAATATACAGAGCTCTCAGAACTTAAAATTGACGATGTTAGAGAAGCATATAATAAACCTGTAGAAGATGGGTACGTCATAGAGTTAAGAAGTGAACAGAAGCATTCTAAAGAAATTAAAACTAGAAAATTAACTGTCACTAAAAACCTATTGAAATATTTAGAGCAATCACATGCACAAAAAACATATCTCTTAAAAAATGGGGCTTCTGAGTTCACTAAAAATGAAAGAGATATTATAGATGGTTCATACGTATTTAGGAATGTGACTACAACGAATAGACCAGATGGTAAAATAGATAAACAATTTATATATCGTAAAATCAAAGTGTTAAGTGAAGCAACAGAGGGAGAGATATCATCTATATCTACACTTATAAACTCCGGTGTCATTTACTATATGTATCTACTTGCAGATGAGGATAATAAAATAGATGTCAAAGACTTAAAATACGTAACTGATCGATTTGGTTTATCTGTGAATTCGCTATCACCACATTCTTCTTATAAAACGTTGGCTAAGAAACATAAAGAGGCATTAGAGGTTAATTATGGTGCTTCTTTTGCTAGTATATAAACCCTAAAAGTATTTAAGCTCATATTTAAAATATTGTAGATAGCTTGACTATTTTCGTTACAATCAGCTTGGTTAAATAATAATGATTGTGACGAAAATTTCTAATGAAGTGAAGTGTTTTTAATTTTTTTGATAAAGTGTTCAACTATACTCATTCAATGTTAAAGTTTATAGTCATTAAATAAACTTTTATGAGAATTTTTAAAAACAAAATATAGAATTAATTATTGTTAAATATAAGGATAAAAGGAATATTCCGAAAATTGAAACGTATTACAACATTTGATTGTTTACAGTGTAGTTATTATAAGTTATTGTTAATTAAAGTGAGAGGAATGGGTAACCTCTCCGCAAAGTTTTTCAGACATTCTATTTTTGGAGACGATTATTATACATGGGTACAAATTTTTTACATATGTTATAATCTAGCGTTTCCTAAGCTGTAAGGTATATACCTTACAGCTTTTTTGTATTTAATAAACGCTTTTAAAACACTAAAAACAAAATATGATATAATGGGAAAGTCAATTTATCTGCTTTTTATAACTGCAATTACATCAACGATTGTAACTTTCGTCTGCGCATCAATGCGTTCCTTCCTCAAGGGTTTACCCAATAATACATTAATTATACGTATTTAAAATACTTTTTAATTTATTTATATAGCTATTTTTAAGTTGTTCAGGATAGATGATTTTCACATGTTCACCTAATGAAATTAAATATTGCACCATATAAGTAAGTTCGTCTTCGTTATAGCCTCCAGTAATATAAGGGACATCATCAATATACACTAATTCCATATTTGGATAATTTTTCTTATGATATAATTCTACGCCCAAAGAGGTTAGCTGACACCTAAAAGAGATATTATGGTATGTATCTTCATAGTTAGTTTGAAACTGTTCTAACGCTTCTCTCGAATAAGGCGTAATTTCATGATTCTTGAATTTTAAAGCAGTGATATAATCACAGCGATAAGTTCCCCATTGTTCATTATTAATATCATACGCACTACAGAACCAGATGCCATTCCTATAAAACAGATCATAGATTTGAATATAAGTTGTTATATTTTTATGTTGCGTATAAGTTATTGAAACCACGTATTCGTTCATTATAGAAATTAATATATCAGATAAAAATGGGGATTTATTAATAGGGGCTATATTATAGTAATAAATGTAATTTAAAACTTTAGAAATATCTTGTTTCTTATTAAATGGTAAAGTAGCGAATAGTTTTTCTTTAATTTGAGTATAAGATTTTTCAAAAGGGGTGCTGGATAATATATCTAATGCTTTAAGTGCAAAAAAGATAGCTAATATTTCATCATTGCTAAAATAAACAGGAGTCAATAAATTTTGAGTAATCAATTTATATCCGCCATAGCGACCATTTTCAACATAAATACCTAGTCCCATAGCTTCAAGTTCTTGTATATCTCTTAATGCAGTTCTTTTGGATATATTAAACGCGTTCATAATATCTTTTAAATGAAATGAAGATTTATCACTTAAGAAAATGAGTTCTTGATTTAATCGCTCAGATTTTTTCATAATTTCTCCTTTAATGGTGTCGTATTTAGGCACCATTGAATTTTATACTTAGTTTATCAAGTAAGAAGGAGAATGTATATGCAAACATTAATCATTAATGCTCACCCAGATTGTGAAAATAAAGGTAGCTTTACTTATAAATTACAAGAGTTGTTTTTAGCAAAATATAAGGCTGAATTTCCAGATGATAACCCTGAAATATTGAACTTATACGCAATCAATTTACCCCGTATAGAAACAACAGAATTATTGCATATTTGGAATAAACAGCGTAACCAAGAAACATTAAGTGAAAAAGAAAAGGAAATTGAAGTCATTACTTCCGGATTATTAACCCAGTTTAAAAATAAGCACCGTATAGTCATCATTTCACCACTGCACAATTTTAACGTAACATCTCGTTTGAAAGATTACATGGATAATATATTACTTGCACGCCAAACGTTCCAATATACGAATGAAGGTTCAGTTGGATTAATGACTGATAATTATAAAGCGCTATATCTACAGGCTAGTGGATCAATATATACTAACAATGATCGCTATACTCCGCTTGAGTTCTCATATCAATACTTAAAAGCTATGTTTGAAGACATCATGGGCTTTGATGCGTTATACGTAGCTCGTGCTCAAGGGACAGCGATTTTACCAGAAGAAGAAGTTTTAGACAGTGCGAAAGAAGATTTAGCAAAGGTTTTCGAAAAATTTTACGATAAGCAACTTACTTTGTAACATTTAATAAAAATAATAAATAAAATTGAAGCAGAGAATTAACATTTGAACTTCAATGATCGATAATAAATTATAAAAAACCAACCTATGAAAGGTTGGCTTTTTTATTTTAATAAGGTTATAAACTATGCTTTTTTTCTGAATTTATTCAGCATAATTATGCTGATACCTAACATCAATACAAATGTACTATACAAAGTATGTTGAAAAGGTATAGATTCTCCGGATTCTGGTAGTTTATCTTCTGAATCTTTCTCAATCGTAAGTTGTTTACCAGACGGTGTAGTAATTTCATTATTTTCTTGTGCTAACTCATAGTCATCGAGTTTTAACGTACCAGATGTTTTAAAATCATTAGCATCTTTATCTCCAAATAATAATTGACCATTGGATTTATCCACTTTTATAATTTTTATACCACCGACGCCTGTAGATTGATATGTTGGAATAATATAATACGAATCTTTATCTTCCACTTCTCCTGTAGGTCTTAGTCCTTTATCTTGATAGTGAAATGTTTCGGAAACTTTCTCAATGGCATCATTTTTTAATTCAGTTTCACCCTCGACTGATGCTTCGATAGGATTATGTGTCAAAAACATTGTCGTTGCTAAAAGACTAGAACTAAGTGTAAAGATTTTTTTGTTCATAAAATAGTTACCCCTTTCTTTTAATGATTTAAGCATATCATAAGTGTATAAATAAATTAATATGTATAAATACATTAACAATATTCAAAGATTAAATTTACAATATATTGTACTAAGTTATACAAATTTAAAGAAGTAAACAATTTATGAGGTTAACTGCTGACGTACAAGAATGATAGGTGTCGTACTGTTGTATTAAAAATAGCTATAGCTATATTAGTTTAAATAATCTTAGTAAATACATTTCAAAGCATCAGAAAGCACCCCTCTAGGTAGAAAGGGATGCTCGAGAAATTATGAAATGTGTAGTATAGAAAGTTAACGCTGACAAGCAATAAGGAGTAATGTCCTTTTATGCTAGATTGATACTGAAACCTAGTACAATTTTGCTTTCGCATAATGATTAGACTGTTAACCCCAACAGTCATTAAAACCATGTGAAAGCTTAAACTTGAAGGTAAGGACAGGAACGGTTAACCTGCCCTTAAATACACCGTATCATTAATTGTTAAAAATACAATGGCAAGCTATATAATTATACATAAACTTAATAGTGCGAAACACAGAATTTACAATATCGTGTAGCACAAATAGGTATGCTGATGAAAAGGTTGTAAAATTTTTGGTTTTTAACAGGTTATGCTATAACCAATACCTCGCATAAAGATGTTCACAACAAATCGTATTTCTTATACTAAAGTACCAATCTAATAGCATTTCTTTAATGATAAGTGGAGTGAACAACTTGTAATGACACCTTCTCATATCAATTATTAATCATAAGCAGGTCATTTATTAAATAAAGGGAAATGTAACTTGATGCATTGAGATATAATCAGCTATTTCCTATTAAAAATTATATTTATTATTGTCTTGATGTGTAGGCTCAATGTACGATTTATTGTTTAACAATAAGAATAGTCAAATTTTGAAGTTGACAAAATCGAATTATACTTGTACCATACTAATTAATTACTTTCGCAACACAAGTTGCCATTTGGAAGATAACGTAGCATATATGTCATGTAGCAAGAAGAAAGCTAATGGTTGATGAAAATTAGCACTACATATATAGTGAATTGGGCTTTTAAATGAGATTAAAATTATAAATAAAGCAATTAAAGTGAACAGAATCTGTTAACTAAGGTGGCACCACGGTAACGCGTCCTTACAGTATGCGTTATTGTGGTGTTTTTTTGTTACAAAAAAACAAAATGAAGTAAGTGATGAATGGGTAGCAACAGAAAGTTAGTGGTTGATGAAAACTAACACGCACATCTACTGAAATTGGGTTTTGTTGGATTACAAATGAAAATGAATGAGTGAGTAGGTCAATATATCGATATGATGATATATCTACTAATTTAGGTGGTACCGCGCGTCAGCGTCCTTAACAATTATTGTTATAGGATGCTGATTTTTTTATGAGGAGGAAAGTAAATGAAACTACAATATCAAAAATTAAATGCAGAAGTAACGCCAGAAGCATTAGCAAGATTAAGAGAACAAAAAATCGTTTTGGAAAGTTCAGACCAATCTAAACTTAAAGGTCGCTATTCAATTGTTATTTTTGACACATATGGTTCAATTACATTGGATAATGAACACATGGTTGTGCAAACACCGAAGGAAACCCAAGTAGTCACAGAAGAGCCATACATCAAAATGAAAAAACTCATCGACGATTATAAAGCAGAAATAGCAGACGAAGCATTAACAGACTTACCATTTATCTCAGGTTTTGTGGGAACATGTAGCTTTGATTTAGTAAGACATGAATTTCCAATCTTAAAGGAAATTAATTTAGAAGACCATACACAACATGATGTTAAGTTTCACATGGTAGAAGATGTGTATGTCTTTGATCACTATAAAGAGCACCTTTACGTAATTGCAACAAATTTATTTTCTGGCCAGAGCGAGGATCAATTAAATGCACGTGTCAATACACGTATAGAAGAATTAAAACAAATCAATATCTATCCATCATATATAGAAAGTGAACAAAATGAAAAAGTTATTGAATCTAATATAGCACCAGAACAATTTATGGCAACAGTGAGTAAAATGAAAGCACTTATTCAACAAGGAGATATGTTCCAAGTCGTACCATCTATTATTTATAGTTATAAACATTATTTTTCTAGCCAAATACAACAATTGTCATATCAATTATATCAAAATTTAAAAAGACAAAATCCAAGTCCATATATGTACTATTTAAATATGGATCATCCGATTATAGTCGGAAGCTCTCCTGAAAGTTTTGTAAAAGTACAAGGTCAAACTGTAGTGACTAATCCAATAGCTGGAACAATAAAGAGAGGTAAGAATGAAGCAGAAGATCGGGCAAATGAAGACAAACTAAAAAATGATGAAAAGGAACTGAGTGAACATAGTATGCTTGTTGACTTAGGTAGAAATGATATTCATAGAGTATGTAAAATCGGGACATCCACAATAGAAAAATTAATGACAATTGAACGCTATGAGCATGTGATTCATATTGTCAGTGAAGTTACAGGCAAGTTGAAAGAGAATTATTCACCGATGTCCGTCATAGCAAGTTTATTACCAACTGGCACAGTATCAGGTGCACCTAAACTCAGAGCTATTCAACGTATTTATGAAGTTCAACCACATAAACGTGGTGTATATAGTGGAGGCATTGGATATATTAATTGTAATCACGATTTGGATTTTGCATTAGCTATACGAACAATGATGATTGATGAGACTTATATTAATGTACAAGCTGGCTGTGGTGTGGTTTACGATTCAGTTCCAGAAAAGGAACTTGAAGAAACAAAACTTAAGGCAAAAAGTTTATTGGAGGTATCACCATGATATTAATCGTCGATAATTATGATTCATTCACATATAACTTAGTAGATATGATTGCACGACAAGAAGAAGTCATCGTTAAATATCCAGACGACCCAACGATCTATAATTTAGATGTAGAAGCACTTGTTATTTCGCCAGGTCCAGGTCATCCTATGGATACAACGCATCTAGAACACATCATTGAGCACTATCATCACAAACCTATATTAGGTGTATGTTTAGGATCACAAGCATTAACGTGTTATTACGGCGGTGATGTGATACAGTGTGAAAATATAAAGCATGGTAAAAAAGATCAAATGAAAATTGTAGATGAGACATTGTTATATAAAGATATTCCAGAATATTCAGAAATAATGAGATACCATTCACTTATGAGTAACCCTGATACTTTCCCAGAAAGTTTAAAAGTGACGGCGCAAACAAAAGATTGTATACAGTCTTTTGAACATAAGATAAATTTACATTTTGGTATACAATTCCATCCTGAATCGTTTGCAACAGAATATGGTACTCAGATGATTAACAACTTTTTAACAGTAATGAAGGAGGTCAGAGACAATGGTGCTACAAACACAGTTGAAACAACATAAACCGTTAGATCAAAAACAAATGGATGAATTTATAGATATACTCATTGCTAAAGATATAGACGATCAAATGAAAATTGAGTTGTTAGAAGTGTTTTCTGAAAAAGAAATCACCCAAGAAGAATTAACATTTATTTCTAATAGTTTGATTCGTTCGATGTATCCTCAACAACCATATTATCCAAATAGCATGTGTGTATGTGGCACCGGAGGAGATAAATCGAATAGTTTTAATATTTCTACTACAGTTTCTTTTGTTATTGCAAGCTCTGGCGTACCTGTGGTTAAACATGGAAATAAAAGCGTTACTTCTTCATCAGGGAGTACAGACCTATTAAATGAAATGAATATTAAAACAACGTCAGTGAGTGATACAGCCGAAAAATTAGATAGTAATGGATTAGTATTTTTAAGCGCAACTGAAACGTATCCAATTATGAAGCATATCCAGCCATTAAGAAAAGCGTTACGTAACCCAACCATCTTCAATATTACTGGTCCAATCATCAATCCGTTTAAACTAGACTACCAAGTTATGGGTGTTTATGAAACATCGAAATTAGAAAAAATAGCACAAACATTAGGGGATTTAGGGCGTAAAAAAGCAATTGTATTGCATGGTGCTAATGGCATGGATGAGGCGACATTATCAGGTGATAATATCATTTATGAAGTGAATGACCATGGAGAAATTAGTCATTATACATTGAATGCTCAGGATATAGGTTTAAGTTATGCCTCTAATGATCAACTTGTTGGAGGTACACCTCAGGAAAACTTAATCATCACCAAAAATATACTGAATGGCACAGATCGCAGCGCTAAGAGGGATGTTGTAGTCTTAAATGCTGGGATTGCCCTTTATGTTTCAGAACAAGTTTCAACTATTCAAGCAGGTGTCCGCAAAGCTCAAGAATTAATAAACACAGGACAAGCTTTACAACAATACAACAAAATGGGAGGTAAGACATATGACTATATTGGATGAAATTGTAGCATATAAACAAACATTACTAGCACAAGGATATTATGAAGAAAAGTTAAAATCTTTAAATCATATAGATATATCGCATAAACCTAAATTCCAAACACTGATGGATCAATCGGATCAGTTAGCAGTCATAGCTGAAATTAAATCTAAAAGCCCTTCTTTAGATCAATTACCGGATAAAGATTTAGGACAACAAGTTCAAGATTACGAAGCTTATGGTGCGAACGCAGTTTCAATATTAACTGATGAAAAGTATTTCGGAGGTAGTTATGAACGTTTGCAAAAATTAACGACTGAAACATCGTTACCAGTATTATGTAAAGACTTCGTAGTAGATTCTATACAAATCGATGTCGCAAAAAAAGCTGGTGCTTCAATTATCTTACTTATCGTTAATGTGCTCAGTGACGAGCAATTAAGCGAGTTATATGATTATGCCACTGAACAAAACTTAGAAGTATTAGTCGAAGTACATGATAAAGCAGAACTTGCACGTGCATACAAACTTAATCCTCAAATCATAGGGGTAAATAATAGAGACTTAAAACGTTTTGTTACAGATGTCTTGCATACTAATGAAATATTAGAAGATAAAAAACAAGGATATTATTATATTTCAGAAAGTGGTATTCACACTAAAGAAGATGTCGAAAATATAGTTAAATCAGGCATTGATGGTCTGCTCATTGGTGAATCTTTAATGAAATGTGATGATTTAAGCCAATTCTTACCAAGCTTAAAGTTAAATAAGGTGCAGCAATGAAACTAAAGTATTGTGGATTTCGTACACTAGAAGATGTGAAAAAAGCAAAAGACTTAAATATCGATGCTATGGGCTTTATCCATTATCCTAAAAGTAAGCGATATGTTGATATCTCCACCATTAAACAACTTACAGATATTATACCTAATGATAAAGAGAAAGTAGTTATCGTTGTTAACCCTGAGTATAATACTTTGATACAATTAATAGAACACACCACCCTCACTACCATACAATTTCATGGTAATGAAACGTTAGAATTAATTCATGATATTAAGTTATATAAACCTACAATTAAAGTTATTAAGGCGTTGCCTGCAACAGATTATGAAACATTGGTGAAAGAAATTGACTATTATAAAGATAGCGTAGATCAATTTATCTTTGATACGCCATCATCTTCGTATGGTGGTACAGGTCGAACATATAATTGGGAACAGTTGAAACCCATTCAGCATATTGATTACTTAATTGCAGGTGGTATTAACTATGAACATATCAAAACAATCGAAGCATTAGATTTATCACATAGTGGTTATGATATAGCTAGTGGTATAGAAACAAACAATGAAAAAGATAGCGCTAAAATGCAATTAATTGTTGAACATGTGAAGGGAGAAAATAAATAATGATGAAAAATATACAGACAGAAACGGATGAATTTGGATTTTTTGGTGCATATGGTGGCCAATTTGTACCTGAAACGTTAATGCCAGCTGTACAAGAGTTAAAAAAAGAGTATCAAAAAGCGAAAGTAGATCCAGAATTTCAAAAAGAATTAGATGGTTATTTAAAAGATTATGTAGGTCGTGAAACACCACTTACCTATGCAGCATCGTATACTGAAAAACTTGGCGGTGCAAAAATTTATTTGAAACGTGAAGATTTAAACCACACAGGCGCACATAAGATAAACAATGCTCTAGGACAAGCATTGTTGGCTAAACGTATGGGTAAAAATAAACTTGTTGCGGAAACTGGAGCAGGACAACATGGGGTTGCTAGTGCTACTGTTGCTGCTTTATTCGATATGGAACTAGTTGTCTTTATGGGTGAAGAAGATATTAAAAGACAATCCTTAAATGTTTTTAGAATGGAATTGTTAGGTGCAAAAGTTGAACCGGTGACGGAAGGACAAGGTACATTGTCTGATGCAGTTAATAAAGCGTTGCAATATTGGGTAAGTCATGTTGAAGACACACATTATTTATTAGGTTCTGCGCTTGGCCCAGATCCATTTCCTACGATGGTCAGAGATTTTCAAAGTGTGATAGGGTCAGAAATCAAGACACAAATTGTTGAGAAAGAAGGCCGGTTACCAGACGCAATTGTTGCATGTATAGGTGGAGGTTCAAATGCAATAGGTACATTTTATCCATTCATTCAAGACGATGTGAAATTATATGGTGTTGAAGCTGCAGGAGAAGGCTATGATAGTAATAAGCATGCGTTAGCGATTAATAAGGGAAAAGAAGGCGTACTACACGGCACTAAAATGTATTTAATACAAGATGATGATGGGCAAATTGAGTTAGCGCATTCTATATCTGCTGGCTTAGACTATCCTGGTGTAGGGCCAGAACATTCATATTACCATGATATTGGTAGAGTAAAATACGAAACTGCCAGTGACCAACAAGCGATGGATGCACTAGTTCGCTTTACAAAAGCAGAGGGGATCATACCAGCGATAGAAAGTGCACATGCATTAAGTTATGTAGAAACGTTGGCACCAACAATGGATGAAGAAGCAATTTTAGTCGTCACTGTTTCCGGTCGTGGAGATAAGGATATGGAAACAATTAGAAATTATATGAGAGAAGAAGGTGAAACGCATGCGTAAATTATTTATTCCTTATGTAATGGGCAATAAAGCCTTTATAGAAAATGTGAAAACATTAAGTGATGCTGGAGCAGATATTATAGAAGTTGGGGTGCCATTTTCGGATCCAGTCGCAGATGGACCAGTTATCATGGATGCCGGTAGCAAGGCGATAGAAGAGGGCGTTAATGTTCAATATATATTAGATAAGCTAATGAAACATAAATCCTCTATATCTAGTGACTACGTTTTAATGACATATTATAATATTATTAATTTCTATGGAGAAGCAGAATTTTTAGCAGCCTGTGAAGCAGCAGGTGTTTATGGTTTAATCATTCCAGATTTGCCACATGAACTCATACAACAATTAAAGGCAAGGCATCCTGAGCGCAAAGTTAAGTTAATCTCGTTGATAGCTATGACAACTTCTGATGAACGTATGAATGAAATTGCTAAGCATGCGGAAGGATTTATATATACCGTTACTATGAATGCAACTACAGGAGAAAATGGTAAATTTCATCCCGAACTGAAAAATAAAATAGCACATATTAAAGCAATTGCTAATGTGCCAGTGGTTGCTGGTTTTGGTATTCGTACACCAGAACATGTATCCGATATTATAGAAGCTTCAGATGGGGTTGTAATAGGCAGTGAAATCGTAAAACGCTTTGCCAGTGATACACAAAAGGATACAGTCAAATACTTAAATTCAATTAGAACGGCACTTAATCAAGCAAACTAAATCAATTTTGTATGAATAAAATTAGTACATTCAGGGTATACAATGACGAGAGAATGATTAGTAAGACTGTAAATGTTAACTGGTCGAGTGTATTCTCTTATACTAAAAAAGAGGTGAAGGATTTTGAGTAAAAAAGTCTTATTCATACTAACAAGCAGAAATCAATATGATGATGGAACACCAACAGGATTATGGTTAGAAGAGGCAAGTGAGCCTTATAATATATTAATAAATGCAAACATTGATGTAGATATTGTATCTATTGAGGGCGGTGAAGTGCCAGTCGATCCTAATTCTACACAAAATGGAGAATTAGAGAAATATGCTCAATTTGCCGATAGCATTAAACAAGTACCTAGTTTAGGTGAAGTTAACACTTCAGAATATGATGCGGTATACTTACCTGGTGGACACGGAACTGTTTTTGATTATGCACATAACCAAAAATTAGCTTCAATGCTTGCAGATTTTAAATCAGAAGGTAAGATTATTTCTTCTGTTTGTCATGGACCAAGCGCATTTGTTGGTGCAAAAGATAACGAAGGAAACTTCTTGATAAACGGTGTAACGTTAACTGCGTTTACAGATGAAGAAGAGCGTGCAATGGGCTTAGAAGACAAAGTACCATTCTTAACACAATCAGAATTAGAAAATCAAGGCGCTAAATTTATTACAAAAGATAACTTTGTAGAGCATGTGGAAACTGATGGACAATTTATTACGGGTCAAAATCCACAATCAAGTGTTGCAATTGGTGAAGCATTACGCAAAGCATTAAGCTAACCATCATAAAAGCCTTTAATGAAGCATTAAAAAATTCTGAAATACGAAAACTGGAAAACAATATTGTTTTCCAGTTTTTCTTCTATTATAAATAATATTCAAGGTGTATAGAGTTAATAAGAATAACGCATTACCATACATATACTAAAATTTAACATTATTTTTAGTGGCTTATTCTTTGTTAATACGAAAGTAATGATATAATAAAGAAATACATAAAGTTCATATCAACCTGTGTTTTTCATAGGTGATGTATGTGCTATTGATTTAGTTTTATAAATGATTATTGTATAATAATTAAGATTGAAGTTTAAAGCTCGAGTTAAAGAACTATAGACAAATAGGAGTATATAAAATGAAATTTACGAATTTAACTGCAAAAGAGTTCGGGACATTTACAGACAAAATGCCAAATAGCCATTTCACGCAAATGGTGGGGAATTATGAATTGAAAATTGCAGAGAGTACAGAAACACATTTAGTAGGTATAAAAAATAATGACAACGAAGTCATTGCCGCTTGTTTATTAACTGCAGTTCCAGTTATGAAATTCTTCAAATATTTTTACACAAACCGTGGACCGGTTATTGATTTTGAAAATAAAGAACTTGTACATTACTTCTTTAATGAATTATCCAAATATGTTAAAAAGCATAACGCTTTATATTTAAGGGTGGATCCATACTTAGCATATCAATATCGTAACCATGATGGAGAAGTGTTAGAAAATGCAGGACATGACTGGATTTTCGACAAAATGAAGCATTTAGGATATAAGCATCAAGGATTTTTAACAGGTTTCGATCCTGTGATTCAAATCAGATATCATTCAGTTTTAGATTTAGCGGGTAAAGAGGCTAAAGACGTTTTAGCAGGTATGGACAGTTTACGTAAACGAAACACGAAAAAGGTACAAAAAAACGGTGTTAAAGTAAGATTCTTAGAAGAAGATGAATTACCGATTTTCCGTTCATTTATGGAAGATACTTCTGAAACGAAAGACTTTGATGATAGAGATGATCGTTTCTATTACCATAGATTAAGATACTATAAAAATCGTGTTTTAGTACCATTAGCTTATATGGATTTCAATGAGTATATAGAAGAGTTAAAAGCAGAGCGAGAAGTACTCAGCAAGGATATTAATAAAGCGATTAAAGATATTGAAAAGAGACCGGAAAACAAAAAATCTTACAATAAGAAAGATAACTTAGAACAACAATTAATCGCAAATCAACAAAAAATTGATGAAGCAAAAGCATTACAACAAGAACATGGCGACGAATTACCAATTTCAGCAGCTTATTTCATTGTTAATCCTTATGAAGTTGTATATTATGCTGGCGGTACATCTAATGAATTTAGACATTTTGCTGGTAGTTATGCAATACAGTGGACTATGATTAATTATGCTTTGGACAATAATATTGATAGATATAATTTCTATGGTATCAGTGGTGATTTTACAGAGGATGCAGAAGATGCAGGTGTAGTTAAGTTCAAAAAAGGATTTAATGCTGATGTCGTTGAATATGTTGGTGATTTTATTAAGCCGATTAATAGACCAATGTACAAAATATATACGACTTTAAAAAAATTAAAAGAGAAAAAGAAATAAACATAAATAATAGAAGGGAACTAAGCTAGAATGAAATTTACAGAGTTAACTGTCAAAGAGTATGACAATTTTGTACAGAATCCAGCATTAGAAAGTCATTACTTTCAAGTAAAAGAAAATATTGCGACAAGAGAAGAAGATGGATTTCAAGTTGTTTTATTAGGCTTAAAAGATGACGATAATCAAGTTATTGCTGCTAGTCTTTTCTCTAAAATCCCGACAATGGGAAGCTATGTTTATTATTCAAATCGTGGACCAGTCATGGACTATAATGATCTAGGTTTAGTGGATTTCTATTTACGTGAATTAGATACTTATCTACAACAGCATAATTGTTTATATGTCAAAATGGATCCGTACTGGATTTATCAAATTTACGATAAGGACATCAATCCGTTTCCAAATCACGACAAAAACGATGCATTAGTTAATCTATTCAAATCACATGGTTATACACATCATGGTTTCACAACTGAATATGATACCTCAAGCCAAGTAAGATGGATGGGGGTATTAAATCTAGAAAAAGAAACACCTACATCTATTAAAAAACAATTTGATAGCCAACGTAAACGTAATATTAACAAAGCAATTAATTTTGGGGTTAAAGTAAGACTGCTAACTAGGGAAGAGTTTGGCATATTCTTAGAATTGTATCGTGAAACAGAAGAACGTACAGGCTTTGTATCAAAAACTGACGACTATTTTTATAATTTTATCGACAATTACGGAGAAAAAGCCTTAATACCTTTAGCGTATATAGACTTAGATGAGTATATCAATAATACTCAAGACGCTATTTATGAAAAAGAGGCGCGTCGCGATAAAATGATGCAAAATGAAAATAAATCAGAAAAACAATTGAAAAAAATTGCTGAACTGGATAAACAAATAGAGCATGATAAAAAAGAGTTGTTACAAGCTAGTGAATTAAGACAAACAGATGGTTCAATATTAAACTTAGCAGCAGGGGTCTACTTTGCAAATGCATACGAAGTAAATTACTTCTCCGGTGGTTCTTCCGAGAAATATAATCAATATATGGGACCTTATATGATGCATTGGTATATGATGAACTATTGTTTTGATCATGGTTATGCACGATATAACTTCTACGGTTTATCAGGTGACTTCACTGAAAATAGTGAAGATTACGGTGTGTATCGTTTTAAACGTGGATTTAATGTTCAAATAGAAGAGCTTATTGGCGATTTCTATAAACCAATTAAGAAAACAAAATATTGGTTATTCAATACACTCAATAACATTAGAAAAAAGGTAAAAAAATAGAAATAAAGAAAGCACGCTGATGATAGTAATCATTAGGTGCTTTCTTTATTAATGTGGAACTTAATTCTTAGGTGTTAATTCTAGTTGCGTTCCACAAGTACAAGTATAGCATAGGCTTAAGTTATTGCAATGGTGCTATATTATGAATTTTTTATAGTAAAAAATATTATTATAATTTGATGATTTTAAATAAATTTTTATAGAATTATATTAAAAAACGTTCTGATAAATGCTACAGAGCGTTTTTTAATAACATAAATACAGGTGTCTATATTTATATTATGTAACCCTATATAGTACTTTGCAAGTTCAAGACAAAAATAAAGTAGTAAGGAAAGACCTATAAAAAATAAATAAGTTGAAGTAATAATAAAGCGATATTCCTCAGTGATTAGCACGTTAAAACATGTTTTAACGTGCTAATATACAGCGTTGAGTGTCTTTAAAGACGCAATGACAGCAATTTTCAGGATCGTAAGTTAGCGTAGTGTTATTAATATAAAAGTTAATAATCACAGCATTAATATTTAAGTATAATTGGACAATTTCAATTATTATTTACGATAATCGATGATATTTTATTAATTACGTGGTTTTACATTATACTTATATAGATGTCTATAACTATGTTATGTAACTTATATATAAATAATACCTTTATTTCAAAAACTTTTAACTAAGGACAGTACTTTTAGGTACAATTTATTACTTTCCCAGTTAGTAAGTTCTATGTGACTTGATTGAACGCTGAGATTTGGATTTGTGAGCATCTGAAAGCATTTTGGTTGATGAGTGTATGTATATTGTATCCATATGTATTTGTATCTGTTGGCTAAGCGTTTAGCTTAATAAGATTTTTGTATCGTTATAGTTGTTTAAGTACGTAAGTTCATATTAGATAATAAAACGCAGAGATTTATGGAATGTTGTTAATTATAGCATTGTATATTTAAAATTTCATTTTAGTTTACATAATATATATTATAGGAAGTTATATGTATATTGGAAAAGTGCACTACGATATCATTAATTTAGCAACCTACTTCTTCATAATAAATTAGAAAATCATTATTCATATATTGCTCGTAGTTAATTTGCTATAAACTACATATATTCAGAGGTATATATAATGTAAGTTCTATTTGATGTGTTAGTATATACGACTATCGCTATACATTACATATATACTTGGGATGTTTTATAATTATAGAGCTACTCATATATAAAGTATTTAAAATAACTAAAATACCTAATTGATAACTTTTATCAGTTAGTATATAATTAAATCTTACTATAAGGAGGATTTAAATGAAAAGATTATTGCTAATTATATTAAGTTTGTCTGTAGTATTGGCAGCTTGTAATACTGAGTCAAGCGAAACAACCAAACGCGATACTGTAAAGATTACACATACATATGAGTTTAAAGATAAAAATAAAGATCATAATAAAGGACAAATAAAAAAAGAATCTATAAATGTGCCTAAAAACCCTAAGCGTGTTGTTGTTATGGATTATGGTGCTTTAGATGTTATGAAAGCACTTAAACTTCAAAATCGTATAGTTGCAGTTGCTAAAGGACAAGGTGCATCTTTCTTGCCGCAAAGCTTAAAAGAATTTAAGAATAATAAGTATGATAATCTTGGTAATCCTGGACAGCCAGACTATAATCAATTAGCTAAAGCGAAACCGGATGTGATTTTTGCATCATTTAGGCAAGCACATACTAAAACGCTTGATGAAATGAAAAAAGCTGCACCAGATGCTAAAATAGTTTTTGTCAGCCCTAATAATGATGATTATATAGATTCTATTAAGAAAAACACTAACAATATCGGACATATATTCGGTAAAGAAAAAGAAGCACAAAAACTTACAACACGTTTAGATAATAAAGTTAAACAAACTAAAAAAGTAATCAATCAAGACACTGCTTTATTTTTAAATGTTGATGACAAAGGAATTAAATCGTATGGTTCTTCAGGAAGATTTGGTGGTTTCCTGAATAAAGATCTTGGTATTAAACATGCTGATAGCAAAATGAAAGCAAATTCAAGCGGTATACTAATATCAAATGAATATTTAGAAAAAGTAAATCCAGATAAATTATTTGTAATTAATCGCTCAACAGATTCTAACAAGCAACAAAATGACATACCACAGGCTTTGAATAATTCTGTGATCAAAAATGTTAATGCTATAAAAAATGAGGATGTCACGCCTTTTGAAGCTAATGCATGGTTCTTCGGTGAAGGTGGTATTGATTTAACAATTAAGCAATTGGATCAAATTAAACATGCATATATTTCTGATAAATAAACACTAAAAAAGAACTGCTGATACAAAATCAGCAGTTCTTTTTTAGTGTTTATAATGCTCTAGTTCTTCTTGTGGTATTCCCCCACGTTTACGAATTTCTTTATTTAGCTTCTTCTCTCTTCTTTTGCGTCTCCAATTACGTGTGAAATACCAAATTAAGAAACTTATAATTAAGCTTAAAACGGCCATAAATGCTGCAAAACCTAATAAAGGTTCATAAGTTATATCTTCAAAGTTAGGTATTAAGAACGCAGCTATAGCTAGTACAATAAAAGTAATTATTGCTGGAGTAAACCATTTAGTTAAAATAAGATTATAAAACATAGTCAACAAAATTACAGCAACTATAGTAATCCATAAAAAATTAGGCATATCAAATATTGTCATTTATAGTGCTCCTTATTTTATATTATCGAAATTTTAATTGTGTTACTTTCATTTTACTATAAAAATATATTAAAAGCTTCCGTCTTCAGTAGTATGATTTAATATTAGAATAATAGCGAATACACGTCAATATTATTTAACGCCTTCCCCACTTTCACTTGTTAAACATTCGATTGTATTTTATAAGTGATCTTCCTGTATAATCAGAGATGTATACACTACAAATGTACAGGAGTGAAGATATGACTAAATCATTACCGCTAAGAAATAACGTTCCTATAAATGAAACATGGGATATTACCGCGTTATTTGATTCAGATGAATCGTTTTATAAGCATTTAGATGAAGTTTTAACAAAGGCAAAAGCATTTAATTTACAATACAATCATAAATTGAATGATATTACTATAATTGAAGAAATGTTAAGTATGTATTCCGAAATATTAATTCAATTAGATCGCATGGCCAATTATGCAGAATTACGCTTAAGTGTTGATACAGCAAACACCGATGCTCAAACTTTAAGTGCGAAATTGTCTACGACTTATGGCAAAATCGCAAGTGAGTTATCATTTGTTGAATCTGGAATATTAGCGCTTTCTGACGAGTTATTCGAGACATTAATTGAACAATCTAACTATCCTCATTATTTAACTAAGCTAAAAGAGAAAAAGAAATATCAACTATCACCAGAAGTTGAAAAAGTTTTAGCTAGTTTATCCCCTATTTTTGAAAGTCCATATGAGTTGTATGGTACTACAAAAATGTTAGATATTGATTTTGAGTCTTTCGAACACCATGGTCAAATGTTTCCGTTAGATTATGCTACCTTTGAAAATGAATATGAAGATAATGCAAATGTAGCATTCAGAAGAAAAAGTTTTCAATATTTTAGTGATGCGTTAAGTAAATATCAACATACTACTGCTGCTACCTATAACATGCAAGTACAACAAGAAAAAATTGAAGCAAATTTAAGAGGCTATGACTCTGTAATAGATTATCTCTTGCAGGAACAAGAAGTTACACGAGACATGTTTGATCGACAAATTGATATAATCATGAGCGATTTAGCCCCTATTATGCAAAAATACGCAAAACTCATCCAACGTGTGCACGGGCTTGATGTCATGAATTTCGAAGATTTAAAAGTCTCAATTGATCCAGGTTATGAACCTGAAATTTCTATTAATGAATCCAAGGAATATATCTATGGTGCATTGAATGTACTAGGTAAAGATTATATCCAAATGGTTGAAAAAGCTTATACAGATAGATGGATTGATTTTGCTCAAAATAAAGGTAAAGAAACAGGTGCATATTGTGCTAGTCCTTATGCAACTCACTCTTATATATTTATTTCATGGACTGGAAAAATGGCTGAAACATTTGTCTTAGCACATGAATTAGGTCACGCTGGACACTTTACTTTAGCTCAAACACATCAAAATTATTTAGAATCTGAGGCTTCCATGTATTTTGTAGAAGCACCTTCAACGATGAATGAAATGTTAATGGCGAATTACTTATTTGAAAATAGTAAAGATGCTCATTTTAAACGTTGGGTAATAGGATCAATCGTTTCTAGGACTTATTATCACAATATGGTGACTCACTTATTAGAAGCAGCATACCAGCGTGAAGTATATACTAAAGTAGATAATGGTGAGTCCCTAACAGCGCCAGTACTTAACCAGATTATGCGTGATGTCTATGGCCAATTCTTTGGAGATAGCGTTAAACTTACAGATGGTGCTGAATTAACATGGATGCGTCAACCACACTACTATATGGGACTGTACTCATACACATATTCAGCCGGACTAACGATAGGTACTGTTATGTCACAACGCATCAAAGATGAAGGTCAGCCAGCCGTAGACGCTTGGTTAGATGTCTTGAAAGCAGGCGGTAGTCAATCTCCGGTTGAGCTAGCAGCTATTGCAGGCATAGATATTCGCACGGATCAGCCACTCAAAGCAACAATTGGTTATATTGGTAAGCTTGTGGATGAATTAGAACAACTAACAGATGAAATTGAAACTAAACATTAAATGAAAATAAAGCATCAAGACTATTGAGAGCTTATAGTTCTCTAAGTCATGATGCTTTATTTATGTTTAGGGTTGTTTTATTTATCATAGGATTCATAACGATTACCTGTAATAAAGTAATAAATATTTTCAGCCACGTTAGTGATATGATCGCCTATTCGTTCCAATTGTCTAGCAGCCAAATGTGCTTGTCCTGCCACAAAAGGATCGTTATCAATAAGGTAAGTAGTATTGACAATGTTTTTATATAAATCATCAATATCTCGATCTCGTGCAATGATTTCTTTTATTAATGTTATATCGTTATCATTTATGGCATCATTTAAATCTTTAAGCATTAAAAGTGCAAGTTTCCCCATCGTATTAAGTCTAGTAAGTACGTATTGATCAATGATTTTAGCGCGCAATCTAATCTCAGCTAAATTAGCTGCATTATCACCAATACGTTCTAAATCTGAAGCTATTTTCAATGCAGCCATCATTAAACGTAAGTCAGTAGCGATAGGCTGTTGTTTAGTAATGAGCATAATCACTTTTTCATTGATTTGAGTTTCCATTTCATTGATTTCTTTATCTTTAGCAATTGTTTCACGTGCATAATTACGATCTTCTTCACTTAACGAGGTTAAAGCATATTCAATATGATAATATACTTGAAGACCAAGTCGACGTAAATCTTTAATCAGTCCGTCTAGTTGGCCTTCGTATTTTTGTCTAATAATTGTCATTAGAATTTATCCAAATCTACCTGAAATATAATCTTCAGTTTGTTTATCAGATGGATTAGAGAAAATTTTATCTGTATCATCATATTCATTTACATACCCGTTAAGGAAGAAAGCTGTTTTGTCAGAAACACGTGCAGCTTGTTGCATATTATGTGTAACGATTATAATTGAATATTTCTCTTTTAAGTCTTGAACAAGTTCTTCAACTTTTAAAGTTGAGATAGGATCTAAAGCAGATGTTGGTTCATCCATTAAAATAACGTCAGGCTCAATTGCTAAAGTACGCGCGATACATACACGCTGCTGCTGTCCGCCAGATAAACTGTAAGCATTTGTGTCTAAGCGATCTTTTAATTCATCCCAAATTGCTGCGCCACGAAGTGATTTCTCAACAATTTCATCTAAAACTTTTTTGTTTTTAATACCATGAATTTTTGGACCATACGTAATATTATCATAAATTGATTTTGGAAACGGATTAGGTTGCTGGAACACCATACCTACGTTTGTTCTTAATTTTTCGACTGAATTTTTATCATCAAAAATATTTTCATCACGATATAAAATTTTTCCTGCAGTTTTAACAGAAGGTACAAGTTCTACCATGCGGTTGAGTGCTTTGATATATGTGGACTTTCCGCAACCTGATGGTCCGATGATGGCCGTCACATTATTCTCTAAAATGTCTAAGTTGATATTCTTTAAAGCATGGTTATCACCATACCATAAGTCTAAGTTTTTTGTTGAATAAACAATTTTCTTATTGCTATCTTTATTTGTATTATGTTCTAGATTCTCAGTATCAATTGTTGCGATGGGTGATGTTTCACGATTCGTATGTGTGTCTAATTCTGATTTATCGTCTACGTTTATTTTATCAGTCATAATTAAAACTCCTTTTTTAAATACTAGTTACAAAGTGTGCAGTAACTTTGTAATTCCCAATAACTAGCTTTGATTTAATATAGATATATTTAGAATTTTTTGCTGTATTTATTTCTTAAGAAAATTGCTACGGCATTCATTAATAATAAAATGATCAGTAATACAATGATTCCTGCTGAAGCAACGTTTTGGAACTCTTCTTGTGGTAATTTAGCCCAGTTATAAATTGCCATCGGTAAAGCTTGAAATTGATCAAATACACTTGATGGTAATTGTAATAAAACAGTCGGTATACCGATTAAAATTAATGGTGCTGTCTCACCTAATGCACGTGATAATGCTAATATAAATCCTGTTAAAATACCTGGAATAGCAGCAGGTAATACAACTCTGCGTATTGTTTGCCATTTATTACCTCCTAAACCATAAGAAGCTTCTCTAACAGAATTAGGAACTGCTCTAATCGCTTCTTGGCTGGCTACGATAATAACCGGTAAAATAAGTAATGACATTGTTAAAGCGGCAGCTAGAACTGAATTACTGAGTGCCAACGATTCGATTCCCATACCGCGTACAAAGATTGTCAAACCAAGTAGCCCAAATACTACTGAAGGGACGCCAGCTAAATTAGAAATGCTGACTTTGATAAAGTGTGTTAAAGCATTGTCTTTAGCATATTCTTCTAAGTAGATTGCTGTTCCTACACCTAAAATAATAGATATTGGAATAATAGTAATCATCAACCAAATTGTACCCATTAAGGCCCCTTTGATACCGGCCATGGATGGTGTTGATGAAGAAAAACTTGTGAAAAATGCTGGTGTTAAATGTCCTGCCCCTTTGATGAGTGTATCTATGATGAGTGCTGCTAATACGAGCAAGCCAATCATTGTACAAGCAAAAAATGCCCATTTATTTACCTTATTCGTCGTTAACCTTCCTGAGAGTTTCTTTTCTACAGTTTTTTGATCAACAAGTGTTTTGTTATTTGCTTCAGCCATAATTAATACTCCTCTCTAAAGCGTTTCGTAATCCATTGAGAGATTAAATTCATCGCTAATGTAAATAAGAATAATGTGAAACCTACTGCATAAATACTATAGTAAATGTCTGATCCGAATGTTGCATCCCCTGTTGCAACTTGAACAATATAGCCAGTCATCGTTTGTATAGAACCTGTTAAGTCTAAAGATGCAGTTGGCGTACTACCAGCAGCAAGTGAAACAATCATCGTTTCACCAATTGCACGAGAAATCGCTAATACAATTGAAGCCATAATTCCTGAAGTAGCAGCAGGTAATATCACTTTTGTAGCAACTTCAAACTTTGTTGCTCCCAAACCTAATGCACCTTCACGCATTTTGTTTGGAACAGAAGACATGGCATCTTCACTCATACTTGAAATTAATGGAATTATCATTATGCCAACTACGATACCAGGACTAATAGAATTAAAACTACCTAAGTCAGGAAATATAGAACGTAAGATTGGCGTTACAAAAGTTAATGCAAAGAAACCAAATACAATTGTTGGTATACCAGATAATATTTCTAAGATTGGTTTTATAATACTTTTTGCACGTTTAGATGCGTATTCACTTAAATATAATGCTGCGCCAAGACCCAATGGCACTGCAACGATTGTTGCAATAAGTGTTATTTTTAAAGTTCCTAGTATCAATGCCCAAATACCAAATTTAGGTGTTGATGAAAATGGATTCCATTCTGTAGTAAATAGAAAATCTGCAATTGAAACACGTGTGAAGAACGTGATAGTTTCTGTTAATAAAGTGACTATAATCCCAACTGTCGTTAATATAGAAAAAATTGCAATGATTCCTAAAATAATAGGAACAATTTTATCGCTCATCCCATTTTTCTTAGCGTTATTTTTTGCAATCATTTCGCTTACAGAGAGTTTCTTACTCGACATATAATTACCTTCTTTCTCATAGACTCCCAATTATTTAAAAAAAGGTTGGGAATGTTCGACATCTATGTTGTAGTCAAGTTTCAATGAAATACTTGAGTCTAATAATTAGATGAATTGAACATGGAACAGAAAAGCAAAGTGATAGATAAACTGTCATTTTGACTTCCCTATTCCAGAATCCCAACCTTTAAGATATAATGTTATGTTTATTTGTCTTCTTTTTTGTCGCTATCCTTATTGTCACTTTCTTTACCGATGATATCTTTTAACTTATCTTGTTGTTCAGAGTAGTCTTTCTTAGGTAATGCAACAAACCCTGCATCTTCTGCGGCTTTACCTTTATCATCTAGGATAAATTTCATGAATTCTTGGAATCCTTTATTCTCTTTTAATTTCTTCTCATTAGTATAAATATATAATGGTCTGCTTAATGCGTATGAACCATCTTGGATTGTTTTCTTAGTTGGTTCTGTCAGTTTGCCTTTATCATCTTTGATTTTAACTTCTTTTAATTTATCTTTGTTTTGTTCATAGAAGTTATAACCGAAGTAACCAATACCTTGTTCATTTTTTTGTACTGATTGCACAATTACGTTTGTATCAGCATTTTTTTCTGCTTTAATATCACCTTTATCCATAATTTCTTCAGTGAAGAAGTCATATGTTCCGTGTGATTGGTCGGGAGAATATGCTTTAATTTCTTTGTCAGGCCATTTTGGATTTACATCTTTCCATGATTTTGCTTCTCCTGAGTAAATTTCTTTCAATTGTTCTTTTGTTAATTCTTTAACAAAGTCATTTTCTTTATTAACGGTAATTGTTACACCATCTTGTGCGACTTTAAATTCATCATATTTAATACCTTTATCATCTAATTTTTTCTTTTCTTCATCTTTTATTGGTCGAGATGCATTTGAAAAATCAGTGCTTCCAGAAAGGAATTTTTCAAAACCGCCACCAGTACCAGAAGTACCATTTGAGACAGTTACATCTTGATTATCTTTTGCAAATTTTTCATTTAGTTTTTCAATGATTGGACCTACTGTTGATGAACCATCGCCTTTGACTTCCCCTTTTGCATTGTCTCCAGAACCTGATCCAGCGTTACCGCCACCACAAGCGCCTAGTAAAAGTGAAGCACCAACTACTGTAGTACCAAATAATTGCCATTTTTTCATTGAAACATCCTCCTAATAGATAAATAACCCATAAGTTATATGTATTTCTTACAGTTCCTATCTTACATTCCTTTTATTAATTGATAATGTAATTAATGTAAATGTTTTGTTAATTTGCTATTGACAACGCTTGCAAAGAGAGAATTAATAATATTTTTATTGTAAATAAAAGCGTTAAAGAGCTTGAAAAGAACTATTTTGTATAAACTAATATATGTAAAAAATAAAAAACCTGAAAAATTGCTACTATAATGTAAGTAGAATTTTTCAGGTTTTTATGTTCAATTACCTTATTAAATTAATGAGATTTCGTTTATTAGTAAATTTAACATATATTGCTTTTATAATAGAAAGAATTAGCTGTTTAATCTGTCCCAACCTTTTTTAGTTAAGGCGATTTTACCAGTTTCTATATTAATAATTTTATTTTTATAAAGGTGTCCAATAGCTCTCTTGAATGAACCTTTACTCATGTTAAAGACTTCTTTAATCGCATCTGGACTAGATTTATCCCAAAACGGAAGTTCACCTTCATATTCTACGAGTAGGTCAAAGATATGCTGTCCGTCTTCATCCAGTCTTTCATGAGCAAGTGGTAAAAATGAACCGTTTAATTCACCTTTTTCATTATGCCCAATGATACGAACTTTTACATTTTCGCCGAGACGTGGTTCTTCTTTACGCTCAGATTCATGAACGAAAATTTTATATCCATCTTTAGATAATAAAAATGTACCAATTCTTAATAATCGATATGGTCGTGCTTCGATGATTTTATTTTGTTTTTCTTCATCATGTACCGGTGAGAACTTCTGCTCAACGATGGTTTCTGTTGCTAGTCTTGCAAACATATTCTTATCTCTATCAATACGTAACGTTACGAATAATTCGTCGCCTTGTATTGGCCATACATCTTTTACTTTTGGTAAATCTTCCCAAGGTATTAATACTTCTCTTGGCAAGCCTACATCGACATGTGCACCGTCGCGATCAGTTTTCAAAACTTTTACAAAGGCGTATTTATCAGTAGTTATATCAGGCATATTTTGTGTTGCAAATAAATCACCTGATCTATTTGGGTAAATAAAGAAACTATATTCTTCCCCTATTTCTAATTCATCTTCATCTTTTATTTCGGATTGATTGAGTTTAACGTCTTCTCCGTTAGGTCCTTTTAACTTGTATGTGGATCCTTCTAATCCAACAACTTCAAGAAATTCTATAGAACCTACAATATCTTTTTCTTCTTGGGCCATACTTTTCTCCTTCGCACATGTATTTATTCTTACTTATTATAACATGCATAGAAGAAACAAGCATCACTCCATCGAGAATGGTCGAAACTCATGCATATATGTGTTATAATTTGTCCGGTAGATTAACGAAAAGGAGTAAATTCATGTTACAAGTTACTGATGTAAGTTTACGATTTGGCGATCGTAAGCTATTTGAAGATGTAAATATTAAATTTACAGATGGCAACTGTTATGGCTTAATTGGAGCTAATGGCGCTGGAAAATCAACATTCTTGAAGATTTTGTCTGGTGAGTTAGATGCTCAAACTGGTCATGTTTCCATGGGTAAAAATGAAAGATTAGCGGTTTTAAAACAAGATCACTTTGCTTATGAAGATGAGAAAGTTATAGATGTTGTTATTAAAGGGCATGAGCGTTTATATGAAGTAATGAAAGAAAAAGATGCAATCTATATGAAAGCTGATTTCAGTGATGAAGATGGTATCAGAGCTGCAGAGTTAGAAGGCGAATTTGCTGAAATGGATGGTTGGAATGCTGAAGCAGATGCGGGTTCCCTACTATCAGGTTTAGGCATAAGTGCAGATTTACAAGATAAAAGTATGTCCGAATTAGAAAATAACCAAAAAATCAAGGTGTTATTAGCGCAAAGTCTATTTGGTGAACCAGACGTTTTACTATTAGATGAGCCTACCAATGGATTAGATATTCCAGCAATGAGCTGGTTAGAAGATTTCTTAATTAACTTTGAAAATACAGTAATTGTTGTATCACATGATAGACACTTTTTAAATAATGTATGTACGCATATCGCTGACTTAGATTATGGAAAAATTAAAGTTTATGTTGGTAACTATGATTTCTGGTACCAATCTAGTGAATTAGCTATGAAAATGGCTCAAGATCAAAACAAGAAAAAAGAAGAAAAAATTAAAGAATTAGAAGAATTCGTTGCGCGTTTCTCAGCAAATGCATCGAAATCTAAACAAGCAACAAGTCGTAAAAAACAATTAGAAAAAATAGAACTTGATGATATTCAACCTTCTTCTCGCCGTTATCCATTTGTTAAATTTACACCTGAACGTGAAATCGGTAATGACCTATTATATGTTGAGAATGTATCAAAAACAATTGATGGTGTAAAAGTATTGGATAATATTTCATTTACTATGGATCCTAATGATAAAGCAGTGTTAATTGGAGATAGCGAATTCTCAAAATCAACACTATTAAAAATCTTAGCTGGTGAAATGGAACCAGATGAAGGTTCTGTTAGATGGGGTGTTACGACGTCACGTAGTTATTTACCAAAAGATAATTCAGACTACTTTGAAGGTATGGATACGAATCTTGTAGATTGGTTACGTCAATATGCACCTGAAGATGAACAAACAGAAACTTTCTTACGTGGATTCTTAGGACGTATGCTATTTAGCGGTGAAGAAGTTAAGAAAAAAGCGAGCGTATTATCAGGTGGAGAGAAAGTTCGTTGTATGTTAAGTAAAATGATGTTATCAAGTGCTAACGTATTATTATTAGACGAACCGACAAACCATTTAGATTTAGAAAGTATTACAGCTGTTAACGATGGCTTAAAATCATTTAAAGGTTCTATTATATTCACATCGTATGACTTTGAGTTTATCAATACAATTGCTAACCGTGTAATTGATTTAAATCCTGAAGGCAGTGTATCAAAAGAAATTTCATATGAAGCTTATTTAGAAGAATCTGGTCTTTTAAGTAAAAAATAATATGTAAGTCATATATTAATAAAGGTCTAATATCTTTTAAAAAAGGTATTAGACCTTTTTTAGTTAGAATAACGAGGTCCCCTGTCCTCTCTTAATAGAATGTATTCTTCCCCGTTCATATTAACCCCTATTTATAAAATAAAGCTTATAATATATAGTCTATATGATTACCTAGGCTAATTATTTTGATATTATATTTTAGAATTATATAATTATTATTAACAAAGTAATAGGAGGAATGATGTAATGGAAAATTTAAATATGTTAGATGGTCAAGTTATGCCTCAAATTGGGTTCGGTACATATAAACTCAATGGTACGCATGGGGTTCATGCTATTATAAATGCATTGAAACAAGGTTACTATTTATTAGACACTGCTTATAACTATGAGAATGAAGGCACTGTTGGACGTGCAATAGCTAATAGCCATATTTCGAGAGATCAAATCATAGTTACCTCTAAACTACCAGGTCGTTATCAAGATTATGACGCAGCATTAACTGCAATTCAGGAATCTATTTATCGTCTGAATGTGGAATATATTGATTTATATTTAATCCATTGGCCAAATCCTAAGCAAGAGAAGTACATTGAAGCATGGAAAGCATTAATTGCTGCTCAAAAAGCGGGATTAATAAAATCTATAGGTGTTTGTAATTTCTTACCAGAACACATTGAAAGATTAGAAAAAGAAACGGGTATACTACCAGCAGTGAATCAAATTGAATTACATCCTTACTTCAACCAAAAAGCAATGATACAATATCATAATGAGAAAGGTATCATTACACAAGCTTGGAGTCCTTTAGGTCGTGCTTCAGAAGTAATCAATGATAAAGATATTGCAACAATTGCTGAAAAATACAATAAAACAATACCGCAAATTATTTTGAAATGGCATGTGCAAAATGGCGTAGTACCTATTCCAAAATCCACTTCTATTTCAAGACAAATTCAAAATAAAGATATTTTTGATTTTTACTTAGAAAGTGAAGATTTAGATAAAATAGACGCTTTAACACAACAAGATGGTCGCCTAAAAGGACAAGATCCTGCAACATACGAGGAGTATTAATGACAAAACAATAGTGAAAGCCTTTTTTGTGTGAGGATATAGTGGTAATTTGCACTTTAATAGTGAAAAAGGTGATTGATTTGTTATATTTTCAGTAAATTTAAAAAACTTTGCAAAAAGCAGTTTACAGTATATAACTACGTATGTATAATATGTAGCATAAACAAAAAAATTAAATAAGTTTTTGATGAGGCGCATCAATCATTAGTAAATATTAGAAGAACCTGCCTGCTAGCAGCTAATTTTGAAAGGGTGAGATGCCGAAACAGTTATAATAGCAGCTTATAACAAGTTGGACTTTATGGTTAAGAGCTAAGAGTCTGTCATTATTTTAAAATAATGGAGTGCATCACTTGTATATATATTATAGAACAGGTTCGCATTCCGGACTTGTTCTTTTTTATATTACTGTGATTCTCCCCTATTCATTGAGGAGGATATAGAATTGGAAAGAAGTGTTTTGAAATTTGGAGGTTCTTCTGTAAGTGATTTTACTAAAATTAAAAATATAGCTGAAATGTTAAGTCGTAGAGTTGAGCAAGGTGAACAACTTATAGTCGTCGTAAGTGCGATGGGTAAAACAACTGATCAACTTATGGCTAACGTGTCGTCGTTGACTTCACAACCTAAAGATCAAGAACTGGCATTACTATTGACCACGGGTGAACAACAGACAGTATCATATTTGTCTATGGTACTTAATGATATTGGTGTTAATGCAAAAGCGATGACTGGTTACCAAGCAGGAATAAAAACAGTTGGACATCATTTGAAAAGTCGTATTGCAGAAATAAATCCTGAAACATTTGATCATGCTTTTATAGATAATGACATCTTAGTTATTGCAGGATTTCAAGGTATAAATGATGATTTTGAACTTACTACGTTGGGGCGTGGTGGTTCAGATACTACAGCGGTTGCATTAGCAGCTAGTAATGGTACTGCTTGTGAAATATACACGGATGTAGACGGTGTTTATGCTACGGATCCGAGGTTATATAAAGATGCCAAACGACTCGAATATGTTTCATATGAAGAAATGATGGAAATGAGTGCGTTAGGTGCAGGTGTACTAGAAACTAGAAGCGTCGAATTGGCAAATAATTATAATATTTCGCTGTATTTAGGAAGAACACTATCAAATGTGAGAGGAACATGGATTATGTCACAAACAGAATTATTAGAAAAAAAAGCAGTTACTGGTGTCGCATTAGACACACATATGATGCATGTTACAATCAGTTATCCCCTGCCTGATAACAAATTACTAACTGCATTATTCAACAAATTGGACGCAGGTTCCGTGAATGTTGATATGATTTCTCAGATAATTAACTTGGAAGGATTGCAATTATCCTTTACTATTAAAGATACTGATGCTGTACAAATTACAACTATCTTAGAATCATTAACTGAAGACTTTAGTGCTTTAGATTTTAAAATTAATGAAGCATACGTTAAAATTTCATTAATTGGCTCAGGAATGCGTGATATGTCAGGTGTAGCATCAAAAGCATTTATTACATTAATTGAAAATGATATTTCATTTTATCAGACAACCACCTCTGAAATTAGCATTTCATGTGTGATCGATGCAGACAATGGTGAACGTGCAGTTCGTAGCCTTTATCAAGCTTTCGATATCTGAATTTTCGAAATATAATCAAATTTAATAAAAATAATAATTGGAGTGTAGTGGATATGACAAAATTAGCAGTAGCAGGTGCAACAGGATTAGTAGGAAGAAAAATGTTAGAAACTATAGATCGTAAAGAAGTTCAATTTGACGAATTGGTATTATTTTCTTCAGCACGTTCAGCTGGTCAAGAAGTTGAATTTCAAGGTGAGACATACACAGTAAGAGAATTAACAGAAGATGCAGCAAATGAGGCTTTTGATTTTGTATTAATGAGTGCCGGTGGAAGTACAAGTGAGCACTTCTCCCCTATTTTTGAACAAGCAGGTGCAATAGTAATTGATAATTCTAGTCAATGGAGAATGACAGAAGGCATTGATTTAATTGTTCCAGAGGTTAATGAACCTATATTAGATCGCAAAATTATTGCTAACCCAAACTGTTCTACAATTCAATCAGTAGTGCCACTTAAATTATTACAAGAACAATATGGTTTGAAACGTGTTGCTTATACTACTTATCAAGCTGTTTCTGGTTCTGGTGTTAAAGGTAAACAAGACTTAGCAGATGGTCCAAGTGGTAAGGCGCCTGAAGCATATCCACACCCTATTTATAATAATGTATTACCTCATATTGATGTATTTCTCGAAGATGGTTATACAAAAGAAGAACAAAAAATGATTGATGAAACACGCAAAATTTTAAAAGATGATGATTTAAAAGTAACAGCGACTTGCGTTCGTGTACCAGTACAAGATAGTCATAGTGTACACATGAGTGTTACTTTAGAAAAAGATGCCACTGTAGAATCAATTCAAGAATTATTTAGTAAAGATGAGCGTGTAGTATTAATAGATGACCCTCAAAACAATGAATATCCTTTAGCAATTTATTCTACTGGTAAAGATGAAATATTTGTAGGACGTATTCGTCGTGATGAAACTTTAGATAATACTTTCCATGTATGGTGTACTTCAGACAACTTATTGAAAGGTGCAGCATTAAATGCAGTACAAATACTTGAACAAGTTATGAGTCTGAAAGGAGTAAAATAATATGAGTCATATTTTTGAAGGTGTAGGTGTTGCTTTAACAACACCATTTACCCACAATGAAGTAGATTATGATGCACTAAGAAGACATTTAAAATATTTAGTTGAAAATAATGCAAAATCGATTGTAGTTAATGGTACAACTGCAGAAAACCCAACTTTAACAGAAGATGAAAAAGAGCATATTTTAGAAGTAGTTGTGAATTATATTGATGGACGCATCCCAGTCATTGCAGGGACTGGTACAAATAATACTCAGAAATCTATTCAAGCTTCTGTTCGCGCACGAGAACTTGGAGCAGATGCAATAATGCTGATTACTCCTTATTATAATAAAACCAATCAACGTGGTTTGATTGAACACTTTACTACAATAGCCAATGCAGTTAAATTACCTGTAGTGTTATATAATGTGCCATCGCGTACAAATATGACCATTGAAGCTGAAACAGTTGAGACTTTAAGTCGCAATGAATATATTATCGCTATTAAAGATGCAACAAATGATTTCGACTATTTAAAAGAGTTGAAACAACGTCTTGATTTAGACAATTTTGCACTCTACAGTGGTAATGATGATAATGTAATTGATTATTTCGATAAAGGTGGACATGGTGTCATTTCAGTCGTTGCAAACGTTATACCAAAGGCTTTTCAAGCTCTTTATGATAATAAACAAAGTGGAAAAGATGTTGAATCACAATTCAAATCGATTCAAACAGTGTTAGATGCTTTATCTGTAGATGTAAACCCTATTCCTATTAAAGCTTTAACAGCTGTTGAAGGTTTTGGTGGTTATGAAGTGCGTTTGCCACTAGTACCGTTAGAAGACGATGATCGTAAAGTATTAGAAAGTGTATATGAACAATTTAAAGCAGGTGACAAAGCATGAAGATAGTACTTATTGGTTATGGCGCGATGAACCAACGTGTGGCAAGATTAGCTGAAGCAAAAGGACATGAAATTGTGGGCGTCATTGTAAGAGATGTAAATAAATCTTACCCCTACCCTACATTTGAACGTATCTCAGATATCCAATCAGCAGATGTAGCTATAGATTTTTCAAACCCAGAATTATTATTACCGTTATTAGATGACGATTTCAAATTACCTTTAGTTATTGCTACTACAGGAGAAAAGGAAGAAATCATTAATAAACTTAAAACGTTAAGTACACAAATGCCAGTATTTTTCAGTGCAAATATGAGTTATGGAGTGCATGCGCTTACTAAAATATTAGAAGCAGCTGTTCCCCTATTACAAGATTTTGATATTGAACTTACGGAAGCGCATCATAATAAAAAAGTAGATGCTCCAAGTGGTACACTGGTTAAACTATATGATGTTATTGAATCATTACGTGAACAATCTGTACCAATATATGATAGACATGAAAATAATGACAAGAGAACACAAGAAGAAATTGGTATTCATTCAGTTAGAGGTGGTACAATCGTTGGACAACACGATGTACTATTTGCAGGAACTGATGAAACAATTGAAATTACACATCGTGCTCAGTCAAAAGATATCTTTGCTAACGGCGCGATTGGTGCAGCAGAAAAGTTAATTCAAAAGACAAACAATTATTATACATTTGATAACCTATAAAATCTAAGGAGCGTATTTAATTATGGAACAACATTTAACGGCAGAAGAGATTATTCAATTTATAAGTGATGCAAAAAAATCAACACCACTTAAGGTATATGCAAACGGGAATTTTGAAAATGTAACCTTCCCTGAAACTTTCAAAGTATTTGGTTCAATAGATTCAAAAGTAATCTTTTGTGAAGCGGATGAGTGGAAGACATTTTATGAAGCGAATCAAACAAGTATTGAAGAATTAGAGATTGAGATGGATCGTCGTAATTCTGCGATTCCATTAAAAGATTTAACAAATACCAATGCACGTATTGAGCCAGGTGCTTTTATTCGTGAAGAAGCAGTTATTGAAGACGGCGCTGTTGTGATGATGGGTGCAACGATTAATATTGGTGCTGTGGTAGGCGAAGGGACTATGGTAGATATGAATGCTACACTAGGCGGACGTGCAACAACTGGTAAAAATGTACATGTTGGTGCTGGATCTGTGTTAGCAGGTGTTATTGAACCACCAAGTGCATCTCCAGTAATTATTGAAGATAATGTCTTGATTGGTGCTAATGCAGTCATCCTTGAAGGCGTTCGTGTTGGTGAAGGTGCAGTTGTAGCTGCAGGAGCTATTGTAACTCAAGATGTACCTGCTGGTGCAGTTGTTGCAGGCACACCTGCTAAAGTAATAAAACAAACGAGTGAAGTAGATGATTCAAAACGTGAAATCGTTTCTGCTTTAAGAAAATTAAACGACTAGATATCATTTACAATGTTTTCGTGCCATGCATGTAAAAACATTGTAAAGCAATTAATGATTAACACATATAAACATTAATATGGGAGGTTAAAGACGCGACAAAGCCTTTTTATCAGGCAGTAATTGATAATTTAAGTGTCATTTATGATGATCAATTACTTATGTCTCTGCTTAAGAAGATATATGAAATTCATTTCATATACTTGCATAAGTTGTCTTTACCTCCCAAATTTATAATATTATACATTTGAAACTATAGTTATATACATATGACTTTCATATCATAGACTAACAAAGATAAATGAATAAAATTAGAAGGATTTGATTTTAATGAATGAACTTGAATTCGTAACGAAACATAGACGTCATTTACACCAACATCCAGAATTAAGTTTACACGAATATGAAACAACAACATATATCGCTGCATTTTTAGATGAAATAGGAGTGAGTTATGAACGCCCTCTTGATACTGGTTTAATTGCTTATCTTCCTGGAAATGGTGAACATACAATTGCGTATAGAGCAGATATCGATGCCCTACCTATCAATGAAGAAAATGAAGTTGAATATAAAAGTTTGGTAGATAATGTGATGCATGCTTGTGGCCACGATGGTCATACAACGGCGCTCATGTTATTTGTGCAACGTTGTAAAGATTTGGCAGATGCCGGCACATTACCACAAAATACTGTATTTATTTTCCAACCTGCTGAAGAAACAGGTGGAGGTGCAAATCGTTTAATTCGTGCTGGAGCATTTGAAAAATATCCTATTGATGCTATATTTGGTATTCACGTTATGCCATTTGAAAATGAAGGTCAAGTTGTTATAAGAGATGAAGAGATTACTGCGAGCGCTACAGAATACAGATTCTTTTTGAATGGTCTTTCTAGTCATGTGGCGGATAAAGAACAAGGACATTCTTGCGGAGAAGCCTTACAGCATGTATTGAGTCAAGTAGGACAAATTCAACAGTACCATTTAAGTGGTTTGAAACGAAATATTGTACATATGGGACATTTTAAAGCGGGAGAAGCGATTAATACAGTTCCTAGTAACGGTTATTTAGAAGGAACCATCAGAACCTATGATGTTAAGGATTTAGAAATTGTAAAAGCGCAAATGCTGAAAATCGCAGAAAGTGTAAAATTATTGTTCAATGTGGACTGTGAAGTGAAATTTGAAGAAGGATATCCTCCTACCTATAATGATGTAAAACTAAGAAAGCATGTAGAACATGGTTTGAAAGATGCTGGGTTTGAAATTATTGATAAACCTACCCCTTACCTATTTGGAGAAGATTTTAGTTTTTATAGTCAGCTTGCACCTAGTTATTTTGTGTTTGTCGGTATACGAGATGAATCGAAAGGCTATGTTACAGGATTACATACGTCTCATTTAAATTTTAACGAACATATGCTAATTAAAGTTGCTGATTATTATGAACAAATTTTAACATCGTATAGTGAGGTGCGTGAACAATGACGGCCACTTGGTCTGTTGACACAGAAGAATTTTATAAAAATGCAGTGAATGTCGCGCAAGACAACTCAATTATGGCAGTGGTAAAAAATAATGCTTATCACTATGGATTAGAGTTTGCAGTCACTCAATTTCTACGTGCTGGTATACAAACGTTTAGCACAACTTCATTAAGAGAAGCCGTAAGAGTTCGAGAAATTGCTCCAACAGCAACAATATTTTTGATGAATGCCGTATATGATTTCGATGTAGTTAGAGACAATCACATTCATATGACTTTGCCCTCGCTCGATTTTTATTATGAACATTATGAAGCATTATATGATATTCATATACATTTAGAATTCGAGAATTTATTACATCGTTCTGGATTGAAATCTGCTGATGAAATGAGACAAGTACTTTTACATCATAGACATAATGAAAATCCTAATAAAATGATTATTGCCGGATTATGGACGCACTTTGGTTATGCGGATGAATTTGACGTACCTGATTATCATATTGAACGCACAGCATGGTTAGAAATTGTAAATACATTGCTAGATGAAGGTTACCAATTTCCAATGATACATGCACAAAATAGTGCAAGTTATTATCGTGAAGGTGGTGTGTTGCCTAATCATACACACGCACGTATTGGCATAGCGTTATACGGCTCAAGACCTTATAGTACTATAGATCATTCTATGATTAAGCAAGCTTTAACAGTTAAAGGTAATATCATTCAAATACGAGAAGTAAATGAAGGAGATTATTGTGGTTACAGTTTTGCATTTGAAGCAACACATAATCATACAAAATTAGCAGTAGTTGATGTTGGCTATGGTGATGGTATACTTAAATCAAGGGCGCAATTCGAGGCATTAATTCATGGTAAACGTTATCCTATTCGTGCATTAATGATGAGCCATATGTTTGTTGAAGTAGATGAACAAGTACATGCACAAGATGAAGTAATACTATATAATGATGATATACGTGTTGATGAGTTTACATTTAAAGGCGTGGGTGCAAATTCAGAACAATTAAGTGCGATGAACCACGACTCACTAATAAAGGAGTATAGATAAATTATGGTAATTGAATATAATAATAATGGCGAGCTCACTATGGGAGGTACGAGCCTAAAAACTGTAGCACAAAGTTTTGGTACCCCTACTATTGTATACGATGAAACGCAGATTCGTACGCAAATGAGACGTTTTCATGAGGCTTTTAAGAAGAGTGGTTTGAACTATAATATTTCGTATGCTTCTAAAGCATTTACTTGTTTGCAAATGGTCAAATTGGTCCAAGAAGAAGGCTTAGAATTAGATGTGGTCTCAGAGGGTGAGTTGTATACAGCACTGGAAGCTGGATTTGATCCTCAACATATACATTTTCATGGTAATAATAAGACGAAACACGAAATTCAATATGCTTTGGAAAGCAAAGTGGGTTATATCGTTATTGATTCTCTTGAAGAAATAGACCTTATTGATCGTTATGCTAGTGACGTTGTGAATGTTGTTATTAGGTTAAACCCTGGCGTTGAAGCACATACACATGAATTCATACAAACTGGCCAAGAAGATAGCAAATTTGGATTATCAATTAAACATGGCTTAGCAATTGAAGGTGTTCGTAAAGTTAAGAACTCTAAACGTTTGAACTTAAAAGGTGTTCATTTCCATGTAGGTTCTCAAATTGAAGGTACAGAAGCTATGATTGAAACAGCGAGATTAGTTATTCAATGGCTCAAAGAAAATGATATTGAAGTTGAACTTATTAATTTAGGTGGTGGCTTTAGTATAAAATATGTTGAAGGTGATGTCAGCTTCCCTATCGAAGATGGTATTGCTGAAATTACAGAAGCTATAATATCGATTGCTAAAGAAACAGGTTTCCCTATTCCTGAAATAGGTATTGAACCCGGACGCTCAATAGTTGGTGAAGCTGGTATTACTTTGTATGAGGTTGGAACGATTAAAACCATACCGAACGTGAACAAATATGTTTCGATTGATGGTGGTATGAGTGATCATATTCGTACTTCGCTTTATGATGCGAAATATGAAGCGCTACTCGTTAATAGAAATGATCAAGCGGATGAAACAGTTACAATTGCTGGTAAATTGTGCGAATCTGGAGATATTATTATTAAAGATGCTAAGTTACCAAGCACTGTTAAACGTGGAGATTATTTAGCAATATTATCTACAGGCGCTTATCATTATTCTATGGCTTCAAATTACAATCAAATGCAGAAACCTTCTGTATTTTTCTTGAAAGATGGTAAAGCACGTGAAGTTATTAAACGTCAATCTTTACGACAACTCATTATTAATGATACAAAATAAGTGAATATAAATTAAAACCCGATTAACTATAAAAGTTAATCGGGTTTTATTATATGTATATATTTAATTGGATTATTTTATATAGTACATCTATGGCTATTATTGGAGCTTCTGTTACAGTATTGAAAGCATACCCATAAGTAAAGCGACTTACTTAAAAAGTAAATCGCTTTACAAAAAAGAACCTTTAACAAGGTTCTTTAAATAGTCAATATTTCAATTTATAATTATAGTTTAGCAACGTTTGCAGCTTGAGGACCGCGGTCGCCTTCAACTACTTCAAATTCAACTGATTGACCTTCTTCTAATGATTTGTAACCTTCTTGGTTAATTGCTGAGAAGTGTACGAATACATCGTTTTCTCCTTCAACTTCGATAAAACCAAAACCTTTTTCAGCGTTAAACCATTTTACTGTACCTTGTTTCATAAGTGTGAAACCTCCAAGACTAAAATTCATTCAATATGCGTTATTCGCATATTACAAAAAATACAATTATTCATACGAATCTTGAATTACAATATCCTTTGCAATATGGAATAAAACAATTGCTTAATTAGAAGTATACTACATTTTAATGGAAATTGCAATATAAATCTGAAAAAACAATTTATTTAATATTTGGTAAATCATAATATACTTCATTATTATTTAAAACAATAAAACTATAGAATATTTGCAAATCTTCATCGCAGTCTTCACAAAAACCTAGTTCACAATTGTTATAAAATGCATGAATATTGTGTTTACCTATTAAGAAATTATCATATTGATTCTTACTTTTTGAAATTAGCGATTGATATTGATTTAACATTTCTTCATAAGTTTCAAAATCATACTGTTCGACAATATGATCTGTCCAATCACTAAATAACCACCAGCCCTCGTAGTCAGCTCGAATTTTTGCAACTGTCCACATGTTTGTTTCACCCTTTCATAGTTAACTCAAAATGAATTTTAAGACATAGCGGTAGTGTCTTATATTTTAAGTAAATAGAACAAGTCGATCATACCTATGTATGCAATACATACAAAATCATCTAATTAATTCCCCCATGTTTTAATTAGAGATAAATAAAAACGATTTATAGATTTCCTATAATTTTATTAGAGTCGCACAATTTGCCTATGTGTAATATTTTAACTAGATAATATACAAAATCAAGTTATCCGTCTCATACTTTTGGCCTATAGACAATTCATCTTTAAACTCAAATATTAGTTTTGTAGCGTGAAATTTCGTATAATGTTAATTAAGAGGTGATTATATGCAATGTAAACACATTAAAATATTTGGGATGGTACAGGGAGTTGGATTTAGATATTATACGGAAAAAATTGCTCGAAAGTATAATATAGTAGGTACTGTTGAAAATATTGATAATTATGTTGACATTTACGCTCAAGGTGATGAAGCGTCACTAGGACAATTTATTACAGCAGTTACTGATGGCGCATCTCCTGCATCACACGTTGAAGATTATGCAATAGAAGAAATTAACGTTGATCATTCATGGAAAAAATTCAAAACAATATAAAGGAAGATGAAATTGAGATATAATATTTCTCGTATATTTGGGACAATCACTGCTTTTCCAGCAGCTGTTATTGCTTGGTTTGTAAGTGTATATGCTTTAGATATATATATGCTTTTTGACCTAGCTATTTCGGCAGGAACATTTTTAGTGTTTTACTTCCCTACCCAACGTCTAACTTCTAGAAAATACTTGAATGAAATTGGTTTATCGCGCCGAGATTATCATTTTGTAAATAGTCAATTGAATAGTGCCCAAGATAAGAACAGAAGAATTATGAAGTCATTTGTTAAGGTGAGATCGATTAAAGATTTTAGACAAGTGAATGATATATACCGTATTTCACGTGCAATATACTTTGCCGTAAAACAACAACCTTCTTCGTTTTTTAAAGTTGAAAGTTTCTTCTATTCCCATATTGATAATGCACTAAATTTAATTGAATCATATACGAGGTTATCTAAATCACCTAAAAAGTCTAAAGAAGAGAAGCAAAAACTTGAGCAAACACGCATTACTTTAGATGAGGTTAAGAGAACTTTAGTTGCTGATTTGAAAAGGATAAACGCTGAAGATTATAGCAAGTTAGACATTGAGATGGAATTAAACAAAATGGAGCAAAAAAGACGTAAGTAATTAAGTATTATGAATGGAATGGAGTGGAATTGAATGAGTAGAGAACAAGACATTATAAATTCTCACCCATTGGACAAATATATTGATGAAGCATCAGCCGACAAAACTGATATCATCAACAAGACAAAACAATTTTCACAAGAAGATCAAAAGAAAATTGATCAGATTAGTGGAGAGATAAAACCAATGGATAATGATAGTTTATTGAATTATGGTACTCAAGCACAATCGAGTATGTCTCAATTCTCACATCGTATTTTAAACGAAGTGAAAACGACAGACGTGGGACCTGTCGGGGAATCACTTAATGGTTTAATGAGTAAATTAAAATCAGTGAATCCAGAAGAACTTAATCCGGAAAATCAATCAAAATTAAAACGCATATTTAGACGAACAAAAGCTTCTGTCAATGAGGTGTTCTCTAAAATGCAATCTGTCGGTTCACAAATCGATCGGATCTCGATTGAATTAGATAAGCACAAAAACAACTTAACAAAAGACGTTGAAATGCTTGATGAACTTTATGATAAGAATAAAGACTACTTTGATGAATTATCAATATACATTGAAGCAGCTAAAAAGAAACAATTTGAGTTACAAAAAGAAGAAATTCCAAAGTTAAGAGAAAAAGCTAAAGCTTCTGGAAATCAAATGGATGTCCAAGCTGCTTCAGATATGGAACAATTCATAGATCGTTTAGATAAGCGAATATATGATTTACAACTTTCAAGACAAATTGCAATTCAAACAGCGCCTCAAATTCGTATGATACAGAATGTTAATCAAGCCTTAGCCGAAAAAATTCAAAGTTCTATACTAACGAGTATTCCTTTGTGGAAAAATCAAATGTCTATCGCATTAACATTAATGAGACAAAGAAGTGCTGTTTCAGCTCAAAAAGCAGTTACTGATACAACAAATGATTTATTGTTAAAAAACTCAGAGCTATTAAAACAAAATGCACTGGAAACAGCAACTGAAAACGAGCGTGGTGTCGTAGATATTGAGACATTAAAAACAACGCAAAATGATATTATTGAAACAATTGAGCAAACACTTAGAATACAAGAGCAAGGTAGAAATAAACGTAAACAAGCTGAATCAGAACTTAATAATTTAGAAACTGAATTACAACAACAATTACTAGAAATGAAAGAAAAATAAGGAACACTCACTGTTTAACAGTAAAAGAAAAGGATGCATCTACTTTTATTAGTAGACGCATCCTTTTCTTTGTATTTATTGAACTGCTTTTATAAAAGTACTCTCGGCTCAAGATAGGTTTGTTTATAATTAATAAACTACAAGTTTCCCTTCATATTTATCATCAGATATGCACAAATTCATAATAATTCACATGAAAAAAGTACATCCTCATTTTAAATGAAGATGTACTTTTATTTTCAGTGATGTGCCTATATTACTGAACCGCAGCAAATAAAATAATAAACTACTTCTTTTTAATCTTTTTCATACACAATTGGAGATTGATGTTTCACAAGTACAGCAACAATATAACCTACTATAGTGAATACGACTGCAATTGGGAACCATTCAAGAGAATATTGTTTTAAAGGCAAGCTATCAATAAAGCTCATTTTAATCCAACCTTGAGTATGAATGACACTTAAGATTGATACGATAGTTACTACGGCTACCGGTATTTGCTGTGCGATTGGTTTTGTAGGTACAAAACGTGCAATTAATATCAATAATACCGAAGTAATCGCTATAGGATAAACAATGCTTAGTACTGGTACTGACATTGTAATTACTGAATTTAATCCTTGGTTAGCTAATATAAAGCTGATTAAAGTGAAAATGACTACATATACTTTATAAGAGATTTTCGGGAAAATTCTATGGAAGTATTCTGCGACAGAAACGACTAAGCCACATGCAGTTGTTAAACATGCAAGCGCAACAATAATACCTAGTAGATACTTGCCCAAGGTACCAAATCCTACACTTGCTACAGTCGTTAATAAGTAAGTGCCGATATTTTGATCATTTGCTGTTAAACTATCTATCTTGTCTTGAGATACTGCCATATGATTTCCAATATAGCCTAGTGAAACATATATAAATAATAAAGCAACAGCTGCAATAATTCCTGCAATAAACGTTTGTTTGAAAATTTGGTTCGCATGTGTAATTCCAGTAGCTTTCACCGCATTTACAACAATCATTGAGAATGCAATAGCTGCAATTGCATCCATTGTTAAGTAACCATTTGTAAAGCCTTGTGAAAAGCCTGTAAACCCAGAAGTAAATGCATCAGTAGCTTGACTATGATCATTACCACCAAAATCAACAAATCCTTTAACAATCATTGCTAATATTGTTATAAGTAATAACGGTGTTAAAAGCGAACCAATGCGATCAACCATTTTGTTAGGATTGATACATAAATATAATACAATCAAAAAGTAAATAACTGTAAATATAAATAATGCTAAATTACTATTAGTGTGTGCAATTGGTGTGACTGTCATTTCAAAAGACGTTGAAGCAGTACGTGGAATTGCAAACAATGGGCCAATTGTAAGATATATAATTATTAAAAATATTACTGAGAATTTCGGTGATATTTTATTTAACGACCCAATATAACCTTGTTTATCTAATGCGCCTACGACTACACCTAATAATGGTAATCCTATACCAGTAAGTGCAAAAGCTAAGATAGACGGCCAGAAATATTGACCACTCTCTAAACCTAAATTTGGTGGGAATATAAGGTTTCCAGCGCCAAAGAACATCGCGAATAATGTAAAACCTATAATCCATGTATTTTTATTCATTTGTCTTTCTCCTTCTAACCTATAAAATAGTATCATCTATTCTATCACGCTTTATTAGATTTAGTCTATATAAATTTCAGAATATTTAAATATATGGTGGTTTGTTTATAAAAAACAGCCTATTTAAAATGATTTTAATAAAAGTTTTTTTAATAAAGGAGATAATAGATTCGGGAGATTTTCTACACCTTCTACAAAAATAGAGTATTGTCCATAAATATTATGAATGGTTTGTTCAATATCTTCAGTGATTGCTTCTTGGCTTAGAAACACATTAAATACTTCTATACCCATTTTTCTGGCTGTTTCTACAGCTTCATAAGTGTCTAAGATACCATCTTGACTATAGTTATAAGCAGAAGGTTCTCCATCTGAAAAGACGATTAAAAAGCGTTGGTTATGTGAACGACGCATTAACCGATCACTGCCAATTCTAATTGCTACACCATCCCGATTATCATCTTGGGGCTCTAATGCCATAATACGCGGTCCATCTTTATCAAATGTTGAATGATCATAAGCAATGATTTCATCAATAACATTAGGCTGCTTGGTGTCATCGGCATCAAAGGCATCTTCATTGAAAGCTAATATTTCATGTTTTACATTTAATGATTTTAAGGTTTCGTGGAAAAGTACAACGCCTTTGATTGTTTCTTCCATCTTATCTTGCATACTTGCTGAAGCATCTACTAATAACGTAAATGTAGCATCAAAGGTCTGACTCAAGTCTTGTTTTTTATAAAACAATTTATATTGATCATCAATAAACCAATTGAGTAAGTTTTTCTGCAATCTACCTTTAGTAAGGTTACGACGTTTATCTTGGTATTCTCTATCTATTGTTTTTTTTATGATTTGTATTAAATCTTTAATTTCAAATTGTACTTCAGATTCTACCTTATGGTAGTCGATGATATAGTTTGGTTGAATATCTGGTCTATTCCATTTGATTTCAACATTTTGGTTAATCCCTTTTAGCGCGAAAGCTTGATTAAGACCGACAGAACCACCTTCATCATTCTCTACATTATCAGTAGACCCTTTCCCCTTTTTGGTTTGCATATCAGTCATGTCATCACTCGCATCACCATCACGCGCAGTGTCATTATCACTCATGACATCACTATTTTCTCCTTCATGCAATTCCATTTCTAGGTAAGCACCACCTTCTGATGCGCTATCTTGATTATTAGACTCTATTTCTTCGCTTACCACTGCTTCATCTTTTTGTTCTTCAGATTGTCCATCTGAATTACTTGCATCTGTTCTCGTGATATCTTCAAAACTAAGTTCCTGTATTGCTTCATAAACTTTCTTCGGTAAATGATAATATTCATTCAACATATCTTCTTTTAAAATGTCATCGATTTGGAACATTATACGCTCAGCTAAATACATATTATCTTCAGAAGATTCGTTGTAGAAAAAGTTTGGAAGATATTGATACATATGAATAAGCACATCATCAATTTGATGATGTATTTGAGGAACATCATAGAAATCTTCTTTTAGAAAAGATTTTTCAAGGTATAAAAATAATAAGTCTGTAAATGTGGCCTTTGTTTTATACACATTAATCTGAGTTTGAGTAAAGTTAAGCCTAGTTTCATTCCTCAATTTTAGAGCATTTGCTGTAGAAGGTCGAGATGTCATAATAGCATTCAAAACACGTTTATCTTCTAGTAATTTAAATAATTGTTGGAAGAATTTAGGATGCTTAAATTCATTATTATGGATGACCTTATTCACCACTTTTTCATCCATCATATGGTAGCCATAAGCAGCGAGCATCACATCGGATTTCAACCCTATAGTTTCTAATGATTTGTTTCTATGAGACCAAAATGCACTTGTCACCAACGTATTATTGATAGGATCGTAATAAGGGAATTTTTGTATTTTCACTTGTGTTTGTTCATTTTTTAGTAATAGACGAGCAAGATCTTGTAGCATCATTACCTGTTTAGCGTCTAACTGCTCATCATTAAATTTTATAAAACGATCACTCATAATAATTATCCCTCACTAAAAATTTAATTCAACCGCATTTAAAATGGCTTGTTGTTCGCGTTCATCTTCTAATTTATCAATAATTGTACGCTTAATTGCGCGTTCAATCGGCATAATTGTTGCTAGATCACTTAAATCTATTAATGCACGAATACTTGCTGCTTCTTCTGAAATTTGACCTTGCTTAGTCATCGTACGTAAATCTTCGTTGAATTTTATAATTGTTTTGATGAGTGATTCATCTTGTAATTGACTTTGATTTTTGATAACTTCACTTAAAATATCACCATCGATATAATCAACTTGAATAACTACGAAACGGTTTTTTAAAGCTTCGTTCATAGGTAATGTACCAATGTATCCTTCGTTAATGGCTGCGATAACATTAAATCCTGGCGCTGCATTGACAACTTCTCCAGTAAAAGGATTTGTTAATTTTCTACGGTAATCTAACACTCCATTTAAAATTGGCAATGTTTCAGGTTTAGCCATATTTATTTCATCAATATACAAAATATGCCCTTCCTTCATTGCTTGTATAACAGGCCCATCAATAAATACGATTTCTTGCGAACCATTTGCATTTGTTTGTATTGTTTTAAAACCAAGTAAGCTTTCTGCATCTAAATCAACTGAACAATTGACTTGATGCATTGGACGTTTTAATGTTTCGCTTAGCGTTTCAGCTAATTTTGTTTTTCCGGATCCAGTTGGTCCTTTGAGTAAAATATTCTTATTTAACTGCATTAGTGATCGAGCATCATTAAAAACAGTTTCATCTTTATTAATATATTGTGCATGCGTCATTATAATTCGCTCCTTAGTCAATTTAAATAGTGTATATTATTTTTGATGCCATTAAAAATAGACTGGGACAACGATACAATATCATATTATGTCCTAGTCTTATTTATATAGAGATGTATTTAAATTATACTTCTTTAAAATATTCTTTGTAATAGCCACCAACAAGGCCAGAATTATCGATAATCTGATAATATTCTTCTGTCTCATTAATCACATCATATTGTTTTCCAACCGTTAGCATATCAGATACTTTGAATTTTTTAGCATCTGTGTGTACTACTTCTACTTTCTTTACGGGTGTATTTGTCTTCCATGTTTCATGTAACATATATGAAAATCCTCTCTTTACTCATTGTTTTCTAAGGTTAATATAAATGTAAGACCACTATGTTCAGTGATACGTAATGATTTTTCACCATCTTGGTCTAAAGTTTGATAAGCAATCCCGATAACTTCAAGTTGTTGTATTGCGTTTTGGAATTGCGCTTTAGATTCAGTAGCAAACTCAATTTGTTCAACAATACCATGTTCCGGCATTTTTATGGGTTCTTCAGTGGCATAAATATGCAATTCTCCACCAAGTCCACCCTCGCCTATACGAAATACTTGAACTTTATAGTTTGCATCTGCATTTGGCGAATATTCTGCAAAAAGTGTGAGATCAAAAACTTTACTTAATATGGATTGAGTTAATAAAAGCTCGTTTACTTTAAGTAAAACTGGACCTAAACCTTGAATTTGGTGAAGTGGGTTAACAGTACTTTCCAGCGAAGGCATACCTAATGGGGCTCCAATATTATGCTCATTAGAAAAAATGTTGAAATATTGATCATTTTGATCGGTAAAATCAAAATATTTATGGCCATTTAAATCTGTTATAGATCCATGCTCAATTTGATGTTGATCTAAAATAGACTTGTACTCATCCAATCCTTCATCACTTGGTACGCGTAAGCCAATATTTTCAATGTGGTTATTAGTATTTGTATAGTTAGGAATTTCTACAAAATGTAAACGTGTACCAGAGCTTAAGTCAGCATCTCCAAAACGTAGCGCTTGTCCCTTGTTTGCTACATTGAGTCCTAATACATCTTTAAATAAATTTTTAGTTTTTTCTAAATCATTTGTCCCTGTGGTAACACTTCTTAGACCATTCATTATATTAACCCCTCTATCTTGTCTTTTCAACCTATTATAACGTATTTGCCCAGTTATTTGTATGATGAAGTTTATTATAGATAATAGTTTCACAAAATTATGACTAATATGCATTGGATATGGTAAACAAATGTATTAAAATAAAGATATATGAGAAGTTATTATTTTTAATACACATATAAAAATAGATTTATTTAAATTTTTGAAGGAGGTTTTGATGATGTCTAGTACTTGGGTCTTATTTGGACTAACTGTATTAATAACGGTATATTCAGGCATTACATTTTTTTCAAATCTGAATAGCAAAACTAAACAGAATGAAGCGAGTTCAGCGAGTAAAAAGAAAAATAATATATATGGTATTATTTTTCTCGTGTTTTTAATCATCGCTATTATTGAGCTGTTTGTATTTATTGCTTAGTATTAAGGTTCATCAGTTTTAAATATTAAAAAACAAGCGCTGTCTACGACTAATATCATTGTAGATAGCGCTTGTTTTTATTATAAATAATATATCAAAGCCATTACTAAACTATAATCATTAACTACTTTTTTTAAATAAGTAGTTAATGATTATAAATGCAATAACAATATAGATGACTGTATAGGAACAGGACAATATAAAGTTTACGTTGAGCATGTATAGTGTGTCTGAGTTCAAGAGGTTCATTATATTATTAATCGGTGGAAATATCCATAATAGCCATTGAGCGACTGGCACTTTATCAATAATCATTTCTTTTGTTAAAATAATAATAATAATAAAAATTGTAAATAACCAAGTATATTTTTTGTTAGCAATAGATGTGTTAGTAACAAAGGCACCCAATAGAATACCCAATGCACTTAATATAATATGTATGACGATACCAATGAACAATAAGTTAACTGTTACATGTTTATCAAAAACACCAACGATGATGGGATATAACAATGTTAAACAGATTAAGATGAAACTAAATAAAAATTGATAAATCATTTTAATCATTAAGTATCGTGTTTTGGTTTTCAGGTGAACGTACAATATATGTCGCTCATTTAGTGTATCTCTATTGAAATTGATAATAGAAATCCAAGTCATTGCTAAAAATAAAAGAATAGCGGTAGAGCCAAAACTGGATAAAACAGTGATATTTTTATATATATAAATACCTACCAGGCATAAAATATATATGAATACAGGAGCTATAAAAGCATATGATTTTAGAAACTTTGAATTTTCATATTTTAAGAAAGAATATAGCATATTATATGTCCTTTACTTCGATAATATCAAAATTATCGTTTATTAATTTTTGAATTACAGTGTTACTTTGAGATTGATAAACTTTAATCATTAATCTATTATTTTCATCACTATTAACACTCTGTATTAAATTCTGTATGTCTGGATGCAATGATTTATGATTAGGAATAGTTATTAACTTTAAGGCTTCCGTCGTTGTAATCCTATTAAATGAATGATCATCTAAATTTAGTGTATGTGTAACAGTTGAATTTTCAATATTATGATCATGTGCTGTTAAAATAATTGTTTTAGTCTTTGACAACACTTTCAAATGATCTATCAAGCGTTTTTCAGAATCGTAATCTAACCCAGAAAATGGTTCGTCTAAAATGATGATCTTAGCATCTGTTAACAAGCATTGTATAATATTCACTTTTTGTAATGATCCTTTTGACAGCTGGTGTAATGGTTTGTTTTGGAAATGCGTTAAATTTAATAAGTCTAAATAAAAACTCATTTTATCAATATTATTATTATTATTATTATTGGCGTTTAATTTATTCATATAACTGAGAAATGCTTGAACTGTTAGCTTAATGTTTTGGGGAAACATATCAGGGGCATAACTCAGTGAATGATGAACAGAAATCTTACCATTATTTGGTGCCATTAAGTTTGCGATCATTTTCAATGTTAAACTTTTCCCTACACCATTTTTTCCCTTTATTAAAGTAATTGAATGCTCAGGTATGTTAAATGAAAGTTTATTAATTATTAAGTTAGTACCTAGGCTTTTTGAAATATTTTCAGCTTCTACAGCAACATTCACAATGTATCATTCCTTTTATTCATTGATTTATTCTGTCATTTTTCGATAAATGAGTTGAACCACACCACTTTTATAAGTATGTGTATGGTGTAAAGCGATATTAAAACGATGATCTATATTTTCGAATAAAGGTTTTCCGTCACCTAAGATTGTTGGGTGTATAGATAAGCGATATTCATCAATAAGATTATGATTAATAAAAGCAGTAATAATACTTGATCCACCATATAACCAAATATCTTTATCGTGAGACTGTTTGATTTTATTTACTGACTTGATGATGTCTCCATTTAAAAATTGTGTGTTTTTGTCATTTGCTAAAGACTGATGTGTAAATACATATTTATCTTTACTATGAATGTGTTTCCACATTACACTATCTCCATTTGAAATATCGTGAGTATCAGGTGTATATGTCCCCCACAAGTCATAGCTTTTTCTGCCATATATAATTGCATCAACTTGATTTAAAAAACCTATAAAATCCATCTCTGGTTCCATGATACACCAATCTACTTCACCGTTTGGTCCTTCAATATAGCCATCTAACGTTACAGCAAGATCCAAAATTACTTTGTTAGTAGAGTTCATGTAAATCCCCCTTATTTAAATCACTTTACATTTATTGTATTGAAGCTTAATTAAAAATACAATAAATATAAAACATAACATTGTTTTTTATCAATTTAAAAATAAAAAGCACACTTCAATACCATTGACTGAAGTGTGTTGCAAAATTTAATTTAAATGCAGTGTTTTTATTAAATAACAAATGGAAGAGACTGTTCTAACTGGGATGATTGCGCAATAGTATCAACCATTGCTATAGAAGTTAATGCATCCTTTGCATGAATATAATGACTAGAATCAGTCAGTATGCAATGGTAAAAATGATTTATGAGTTTGGCATGGCTTGGACCATAATAGGATTTAGTTCCAGTTGCTTTAATATCTTCTAAGATAGGTATTTTATCTCCCTGATTATTTAAACGTGTAAGTATATTATCTTTAATAGTAAATTTTTCATTTTTAAATATAACTTGCAGTTCGACACTTGAATTACCAATACCTGCATTCGTTGCAAAATATAAACCATGGGTCCCATTTTCAAATTTGATTTGTGCAGAAGCTGTGTCTTCAACTTCAACATTGTAATCTAATAGCTGAGTAATACTTCCTTTAATCGAAATGATATCGCCGCAAAGATACTGCATCAAGTCGAGTGTATGGATAGATTGGTTTATCATAACGCCTCCACCAGCTGTTTTCATAACGCCTCTCCATGGTTTGCTAATATAGTAAGATTCAGGTCTATACCAAGTTACTACGCCCTTTATACCTATGGGACGTCCATATATACCACTTTCAACTATTTTCTTTAATTCAATCAATGTATCATTATAGCGATTTTGAAAACAAACACCAATTTTTACATTGGGGTATCGTTGTTCCAATGCTACTAATTCACGTCCTTCTTGGGTATTTAGAGCGAGTGGTTTTTCTTGAAGTACATGTACCCCTTTTTCTACGCACTTCTTAGTAGCGTAAGCGTGTAGGTAATGTGGTAAGCAAACATGTACGCAATCTAGTGATTCAGCTTCAAGCATATCGTCAATATTTGTGTAAAAACGAGAATGTTTAACTGAATGATTTAATAACGGATTGTTATCGCATATTGCAACTAATTGTGCTTTAGGATTTTGGTTAATCGCTTGAATATGAATCGAGGATATATCTCCTAATCCAATGATACCAATGTTCAACATTTTATCATCTCCATTGCTAAATAGTGACCAATCATATTATTCTTCTAAATTCATTTTATCTTGTAATAATTTATAAAATAAATTTGAGTCGACAGGTAATGATACTTCTTCCCCCAGCCAACTGGATAGATAGATTGCATTTACAAGGCTAACTCCATTAATACCATCCCTACCAGAGGCGATTAGAGGAGTGCCATCTATGATGTTGGCAGCAAAATTTTCTAACACATTGATATGTTGTTCACCCCAAACACTTTCAAATTCGATGACTTCTTGATCATAAATATCTTGAAGTTCATTGCCTTTAAAAATTTCAGAAGCTTCAGCCCACGTCATTGTATGATTTATAGAAGTTTCAGATTGTTTTAAGCGTGTAATTGTCATTTTTTTACTGTCTTCAACTAAAATTTTCCCTTTATCTCCAGTTATTTCTAAGCGATCGGTACCAATAATATCGTGTGTGCAAGTAATAAACACACCAGTAGCCCCATTACCATAATCTAAAATTGTTGTAACATCGTCATCGACTGCTATATCTCTTTGATAACCGTATTTAATATTAGCAAATACTTTTTTAGGCAATCCACATATCCATTGTAAAAGGTCAATTTGATGAGGTGCTTGATTTACTAATACGCCACCTGCTTCTTCTGTCCAAGTTGCACGCCAAGAACTTTGGTTATAATAAGCTTGAGGGCGCCACCAAGTTGTTATAATCCAGTTTGTACGTCTTATCTCACCTATTTCACCTGAGTCAATGAGTGATTTAAGTTTTTGATATAAAGGGTTTGTCCTTTGGTTAAAGAAAATTGCAGATGTTACATCTGGTTTGGTATCAGCGATTGTATTAATTTCTCTCACTTTACTTGCGTAGATATCTGCCGGTTTTTCCAATAAAGTATGAATATTTTTTGATAACGCAACTTTACCTATTTCTGTATGCAATAGATGCGGTACAGTTGTTACAATAGCATCGACATTGCCACTCTCCAACATCTCTAGATAATCATCATAAAATGGTATATCAGGATATGATGCTTTACAAATTAATTTCTTCTCTGGATCAGTATCACAGATAGCACCAATAGTTAAATTTTTCACTTTACCTTCACTAATAAACCCAGCATAAGTACTACCTTGTGCGCCAAAGCCTATAATTCCAATCCGTACATTATTCATTCCGCATTCTCCTTTGTTTCAATATCAGCTAAAATTTCCAATAGTGCATCATATTGCATCTTGTAACCTTCAGCCCCATCGTTAACAACATTTTGTATTGTGTCAGTGGAATGCTTAATTTCTAAATCTTTAATGGAATCAAATACAACAAGATGTGGCTCAAGTGTTAAGAAGCCGGTATATCCTTGGTCTATTGCCTGTTGTAATATTGATTTAATTTGCCCGTTGCCTTTCCCACAAACAACATTGGCATTATTCTCGTATACAGCGTCTTTAATATGAATATATTTAATATGGTCAGCCAACAAATCATAACAAGCTTGAGTATTTTCACCACATTGTACAAAGTTTGCAAAATCAAAAATAGCTTTGAAATGTGGCGATCCGACTTCAGTAAGTATCGTATTGCAACGCCTTGCGATATCACCATATATTTCTTTTTCATTTTCATGAAGTAGCGTAATATCGTACATTTTTGCAATGTTTGAAAATTGTTTGAGTTTGGCAATTACCTCGGCTTGATAATCATCAAAATTAGCAGTCTCTGGAATATAGAAACTAAAGATGCGTATATAGTTACATTCTAATACTTTTGCTATTTCACATAAGTTTTTTAAGCTGTGTAATTGAGATTTAAATGCTTCTTCATCATCAATGTAAATTTTACCAATTGGCGATCCAATGGAGGATACGCCAATATTGAATTTTTTTAATTTGGGTAATACATTGCTTTTAATGTTAGTTACCGAAAATTGACTGATATTGTAACCGTCTATACCTCTAAGAGAGATATAACGCATCCCTAATTTATGAACTGTAGCTAGTTGTACGTCAAAATCAGATGATATTTCATCTGAAAATCCAGATATTTCGATATTTTTTAACATAAATAATTTTGCCTTCTTTGCATTTATATAATCATAAACTAAGCATAGATATGATATTGCTGATAAATACCTTGTATAGCATATATTGCTAAAACCATGATTTATAGCCTGATGTTATTAAATAATCGCGACTAACTGTTAAACAGTTATAAGGGTCAGATCCGTATAGCTCATCTTGTTCTACAAAGAAATATTCGCTTCCGTTGTTTAACGCTGATGTGATAATATCTTTTAAGGGTAAAGTGCCTTGGCCCAATTCTGCAAATTGTGTAATCATATGTAACATATAATATATTTTTTCTTGCCCTTCTCCTGGATATTGCGTCATGTCAATTTCACCGATGCGATAATCTTTTAAATGAATCGCGCGAATACGGTTCTTATAATGAGGAATAATATCTATTGGATTTAATCCAGCTCTCCATAGCCAATGAATATCTAATTCAAAACCAAGTTGTTCTGTATGATCACGCATAATATCAAGCATAAATTTATCATCGTAGCGTACAAATTCTAAGTTATGGGCATGATAATATAAATCAATGCCTTCTTTTTTTAACTTTTTAGCATACTTTTCGCAAATGCTAGCAAATTGTAATGTTTTTTCTCTTGATCCCATATAATTAATAGGTAACATGCCTATTCTTAATATTGTACAATCAACAGCATGACAATCTGCAACAATTTTATTAAAGTTATGTTGTAAAGTATCGCCTGGGTATTTTTGAGTTGTTGATATATCTTCAACACCACAGGACATCGCCGCAATATTAATGTTAAAGTCATTAATTGCTCTTTGCATTTCAGATATATTGTGTTCTGTCATTTCTATTTGTGAAACTTCTACGGCATGATAACCTAATGTATCAATACTTCTCAAAACGTTATAAATACCTTTTTCTGCTACTTCTTGTTTGAGCATCATCATTTGTACACCTATTTGTGGTCGCATCATATAACTCACCTTTCCCTAAATAAATGATATAATATACATTATAAATTATTAGAAAATTATGAACATTGTAATTAAGGGGAAAAAGATTGTTTTTTGAGTAGGAGGAACTAAATTGTCATTCACAGGGGATTTTAATGTTAAATTAGATTCTATTTCTTTACCTAATGAAAATGAATATATTGCGTGGCATAAGATTAGTGATGGTCATTTTGGTAATGAATTACATTATCATGATCATTATGAAATATTCTTTTCATTATCTGGAAATATGCTTTACACAATAGAAGGAAGACAATACCAATTAGATGTCGGTTCAATGTTGATAATTGCACCCTATGAGTTTCATCAATTAAATGAACAAATGGATGGACACGCTGAACGTATTGGTTTAAGGTTTGATAGGAAATTATTAGCGTCTTTATCTAATTCAAATTGTCAGCTAGCTGCATGTTTTAATACACAAAATAATGATTTTAAAAGCAAATTACAATTTAAAGAATCAGAGAAACGAGAATTATACTATTTATTACAAGGATTAATTGATGAACAAGATCATCAACGTTTCGGGAAAAAATTAGCCGAGCAATCCTTACTCACCCAGTTTTTTATTATTTTAAACCGAGTGTTTCTTGAAAATACTTCTATAACTGTCATAGATGATCCAGAATCACAACTAGTGAGACAAGTATTAGATTATATGGAGTTACATTACGCTGAACCAATATCGTTAGAAGAACTGGAAAAGAAATTTTATGTGAGCAGACATAAAATCACCCAGCATTTTTCAAAATTAGTAGGATATCCACCTTATCGTTATTTAATACAGAAGAGGTTACAAAGTGCACAGTGTATGTTGAAAAATGGAGAAAGTCCTCAACAAGTTGCAGTTCTATGTGGTTTTAGTGATTATTCTAATTTTTATAGACGCTTTAAAACAACATATGGATGCAGTCCTCGGGACTATTATAAACAACATTTAATTTAATGTTGTTGCGCATTATAAAATTTAAAGGCAGTACATAGGAACGTTTTGATTTTTCTAACTCAGATTTTTAAACGTATGCTAAAGTTTTGCTTAAATTTTTAAGTGCGTTATTGGAATTTATAGTATTTCACGACATATATTTAGCAGTCTTAAGAGCTAAATAAGCTGTTATTTGTTAAATGTACACAGTCTATTATTTACTCAAGCAGTCATGTCATAAATTAGCGTCAATAGACAATGGAAGTCGATGATGATCAATATCAAAAAAGCCCTCACTTCTGGTAGAGTGAAGGCTTTTTATTAGCTATTACGGATTTAGTTATTAAAAGTAATATAATATTAAGTTAGTTGAAGGTATACACGCAAGTGATAAAGCATTAATTAATAAGACTTTTTATTAAATCATGTCTTATTATGTGTATGTAATTGAATTGAAAAATACAACGACGCTGAACGCCGTTGTATTAGGATTAATAAACTATTTTGTGTTGTGGATTAAGATTCTAATAATAAATCTTCAGGGTTTTCAATTAATTCTTTAATTGTTTTCAAGAATCCAACTGCTTCTTTTCCATCAATTATTCTGTGATCATAGCTTAATGCAATATACATCATTGGACGATTTTCAATTGTATCAGCATCTACTGCAATTGGTCGTGTAATAATTGAATGCATGCCAAGTATAGCAGCTTGGCTGCCGTTGATAATTGGGGTTGACATCATTGAGCCAAAAATACCACCATTAGTAATAGTAAATGAGCCATTGACCATGTCATCTAAACCAAGTTTTTTATCACGTGCTTTCTTAGCTAAATTAGCAATTTCGTTTTCAATTTCAGCAAAGTTTTTCTTGTCACAATCTCTAACGAAAGGTACGAGAAGACCATCCTCTGTAGAAACAGCGACACCAATATCATAATATTGTTTTGTAATCATGTCGTCACCGTCAATTTCAGCATTTACTTCAGGATATTTTTTCAATGCTGCTACTGCTGCTTTTGTAAAGAATGACATGAAGCCAAGTTTAGTACCATCATGATCTTTGATGAACTGTTCTTTTTTACGTTTACGTAAATTCATTACGTTAGTCATGTCTATTTCATTAAATGTCGTTAACATCGCTGTGTTATTTGATACTTCTAATAACTTTTTAGCAGCTGTTTTTTTACGACGAGACATTTTCTCACGTATTACAGGTTTAGTTGGATTTTGTTGTGCTGGTTTTTTAGCTTCTTCTTTAGCTGGCGCTTGCTGTGAAGCAGGTTGTTGTTGGCTTTGAGCAATATGTTCTTTTCTAACTACATCATTTGATTGAGAAGCAACTTCTGATAAATCAATGCCTTTCTCACGTGCATATTTACGTGCAGATGGAGTAGCATTAATACGCTGATTATTGTCTTGCTTAGCATCATCATTGCTTTGATTTTGCTCTTCTACTTGTTGTGATTGGGCATCATTTGAAGACGAATCATTTTTCTGTGAATCATCATTAGCTGATGATTCTGAACTATTACTTCCATTACCTTCGCCAACTACTGCGATTGCTTGTCCAACTTCAACAGTATCGCCTTCATTAGCTAGCAATTCTTGTAGAACACCTGCTTCTTCAGAAACTACTTCAACATTGACTTTGTCAGTTTCTAACTCTAAAATAGCTTCCCCTTTTTCTACACTGTCACCTTTTTGTTTTAACCATTCTGCAATGGTACCTTCTGTTATAGATTCTGCTAATTCTGGAACTTTTACCTCTGGCATGCTTGACTTCCCCCTATTTAATATTTGTACTTTGCTCTAGTATCATATTTTGAACGAGTTTGTGAATTTCGCCGTCTCCTTCGGCTGGAGCGGAACGTTGAATACGACCATGATAACTTAAGTCATATTTGTCAGTAGTTAATTCTTTTAGATACGGATAAACGAATGACCATGCGCCCTGATTTTTAGGTTCTTCTTGAACCCAAGCTACATTTTCGACATTAGGCAGTTCATTTAATAATGCTTCGACTTCAGCAACAGGGAATGGATACAATCTTTCAACTGCTACTATGAGAATAGAATCATTTGGATGTTTAGCTAGATATTCTTTTAAATCGATAAACATTTTACCGGAAGCTAAAATAACCTTTTTCACAGTGTCTTTTTCATGATTTTCTGGTAAAATCGCTTCGAATTTACCAGTAGTAAATTTGCTGATTGGATCTGCAACTGTTTTATTACGTAATAAACTCTTTGGTGACATTACAACTAAAGGTCTCATTGACTCAGTACCTAAATTCGCTGCTTGCGCACGTAATAAATGATAATAATTACTAGAACTAGATAAATTAACAATCGTCGCATTATTTTCGCCTGCAAGTTGTAAAAATCTTTCTAAACGCGCAGATGAATGTTCTGGACCTTGTCCTTCAAATGAATGTGGTAGGAATAAAGTAAGACCTGAGCGTTCGCCCCATTTAGCTCTAGAACTAAATAAGAAGTTATCAAAAATCATTTGAGCCATATTTGAAAAATCGCCATACTGGGCTTCCCATATAGTCATACAGGATTTATTTTGAACGTTATAACCATACTCAAAACCAACTACTGCAGCTTCTGATAATGGTGAATTGCGTACTTCAAAAGTCGCCTTTTGGTTTGGTACATGATGGAGAGGTACATATTTATCACCTGTATCAGGATCGTGTAATACTGCATGACGGTGACTGAAAGTACCACGTTCACTATCTTGACCAGTTAAACGAATAGGTGTGCCATTTTGTGTGATAGTAGCAAATGCTAACTGTTCTGCTTGTGCCCAATCAACTAAACCTTCTTCGCTTTCAAATGGTTCATTACGTTTTTCTAATACTTTGTTAAGTTTTTTCAACACTTTAAAATCTGATGGATATGAAAGCATCGCATCATTTATTTTCTTAAGGTTATCAAAACTTAAGTTTGTATCTTTAGTTTGTATAGGTTCAGCTAGACTTTCTGGTTTTTGCATGTCTGGGTTATCCATCTTATCGTTTTTATCAATTTTATCATGAGCAGTACGTAATGTTTTTTGAACGTCATCAAATATAGTATTCATTTGGTCTTCAGATATAATATTTTCACTTACAAGTTGTTTGCCATATAAAATATCTACAGATTCATGTTCACGTATTTCATGATATTGCAATGGGTTTGTTATGGATGGTTCATCCATTTCATTGTGTCCATAGCGACGATAACCAACTAGGTCAATGACAACATCCTTGTGGAATTCTTTTCTAAATGCCATTGCAATTTCTATAGCCTCTATAGTTGCTTCAACATTATCTGCATTGACATGCATGATAGGTACATCATACCCTTTAGCAACATCTGATGAGTATGTTGTAGAGCGACCATCATTGGGTTCAGTAGTAAAACCAATTCTATTATTTGTAATAATATGCAATGAACCACCAGTAGAATAACCATCTAGATTACCTAAATTCATTGCTTCAAAGTTAATACCTTGTCCAGGATAAGCAGCATCACCATGAATTAATATAGGCATAGATTTCTGGAATTCCGTAGAAACCTCACCAGACTGCTCCGTATTATCTTGTGTTGCACGTGTTTTACCAAGTACTACAGGTGCAACAATTTCTAAATGACTCGGATTATTAGCTAGAGATATCTGTTGTTCTATGCCGTAAGACTGAGTCGTTTTCACGCCGCCAAGATGATATTTAACATCGCCAGACCAACCAGAAGTTAATTTTAAACTTCCATCTTGTGGTAAGAATTTCATTGGATCAGTATGCATAAATTCAGAAATCATCATTTCATATGGCTTCTCTAATACATGTGTTAAGACATTTAATCTACCACGGTGAGCCATACCGATTTGAATATTTTGTATACCTTCATCACTTGCTAGCTTTAATGTTTGTTGTAGCATAGGTACTAATGTATCTACACCCTCGATAGAGAAACGTTTTGCTCCTACGAAGTTTTTGTGTAAATATTTTTCAAATCCTTCAACATGAGCTAAATTTTTAAATAGTTCAATTTTTTGTTTGTCATTTAATATTGCTTTGTATGGAGTTTCAATTCGACGTTTTAACCATACACGTTCTTTGTTGTTATTGATATGTGTATACTCAAAAGCAATTGGCCCTTTATAACGTTTTTCCATACGAACAATGGCTTCATAAGCGTTGTCATAGATATCTTTAAAATGCTCAGACACTATGCCAGCTGAGATAGACTCAAGCGTCTCTTGGTCTAAATTGAAGTCTTCAATATTTAATTTTGGAACGTGTTCTCTTGATGGTCTATTGACTGGATAAATATCTGCCAATAAATGCCCGTATTGACGAATATTATCTATCAATCTCATAACACGTTTGATAGTGCTATCACCTTTAGTCACAGTAGTTTGACCATCAGCTTTTGGTGCGATGTTAGCTTCACCGTTTTTAATTGTACTAAATAGGACTTGTAAATCTTCAGGGACTGAAGCTGGATCATTTAGATATATATCATATAAATCTAAAACATATCCAAGATTTGCCCCGAAATTTACAGGTGCCTCGGAAACCTGTTTTTCGTTGCTCATATTACACCCTCCACAAAATAGTTGAAACGCTTACAAATCAATAATATCATTAAATATCCTCAAATTAAAGTGCCAATAGCCTAGATATAAGAAAAAAGCAGCCCCTAATTTAAAATAGGACTGCTTTTTTTATCTTTTATATAATAGTGTAGGATATAATATTTAAAAATAAGCATTAAAATGTAATTTTAAACGTTGTATACTTTCCTAGTTCACTTTCTACGTGGATTGTACCATTGTTAAGTTCAATGATTTTTTTTGCTATAGATAAACCTAGTCCGTTACCACCTAGTTTACGAGAACGTGATTTATCCACCCTATAAAAGCGATCAAATATAAAATCAATGTCTTCTTTGGGAATACCTACGCCGTGATCAGTGATTTCAATAGATATTTGTTTATTTCTAAGGTTGGTTTGAATTTCTATGTGTTTATTGATTTGGTCATACTTCATTGCATTGTCTATAAAAATAATCAGTACTTGTTCTAATTGGTAACGATCAATATTTATATTAAGTGCTTTAGGATAAGCATTAAAGTCAAATGTGTAATCATAGTGAAGTTGTTCTAACGATTTTATACGCGAAGCAATTTCTTGATTAATTTCAACATTTTCCTGTTCACTTGCTGTACTATTTGTGTTGTCTTTAGTTAGCAAGAGCAATTCCTCAACCAATTTAGTTATTCTTTCCATTTCCTCTAAAGAAATATCTAATGATTCTTCTAATATAGCAGCATCTTTTTTGCCCCATCTTTGAATCAAATTCAAATGCCCTTGAATGATTTGAAGTGGTGTACGTAATTCATGTGAAGCATCTTCTACAAATTGGCGTTGTTGGTTAAATGATTCTTCTAATTGGAACATCATTGCATTAAAAGTAACAATTAAATTATCCGTTTCTTCATAATTCGTAGTGAGTTCTACTTTTTCTTGGAAACCATCTCTACGAATTTGTTGCATTTTATTCGACATCAACAATAACGGTTTTGTAATTTGTGATGAAAAAAAGTAACTAATAATAGCAGTAATAAATGTTGCAATGATTCCAAAAATGAGTGCGATAAAGTATAAAGAGTTTACAAGCATGTTGTAATCTTCTAAAGAATGAATGATTACACTATACCCTTGGAACTTTGGTGTATCTATATGTCTAGTTAATACCAAATAATTAGTATTATGGTTCTTTTTTACGGCAATATGATCTGTATCTTTTGTGGATAAATCCGGCGAAAAATTAATAGAATGATCATTAGATGTTTCAGTTATTTTGCTGCCTTGATCATTATATATAATAACTTTCTGAAAAGTACCAAGTGAAGCATTTAAGTCTAGTGGTGTGATTTCTTCAAAACGTTTTGTTTCTATAAGTTTAGCAATATCCTGAGAAGTCCGTTCTGCTTCGTTTAATTCATTGTGACGTAAAGAATTACTTAGAAAAAATATGATGATTAAACTAAAGAAAAAAATGGTTAAAAACGTAATTGTTGTAGTAATCATCATCCATTTAGTTCTTAATTTTCTTTGTTTCACTCTCTAATCACATACCCAACCCCACGAACTGTTTCAATATATTTTTCTTTACCATAGGGTCTTAGTTTATTTCTTAAATAACGGATATATACATCAACAACATTTGTCTCTACCTCACTATCATAGCCCCAGACATCTGCAATAATTTGTTCTCTTTGCAAGACATGGTTTTTGTTCTCAGCTAGTAGATATAGTAAGTCATATTCGGTTTTAGTTAGATCTAGTGATTCACTATCAACAGTAACCTTAAATGCATCTTTATCTATAATGATACCTCTAATATCAATGACATTTTTTTTCGGTTGTCGACGTAACATTGCTCTGATTCTTGCCAATAGTTCTTCAATATCAAATGGTTTAACAATATAATCATCAGCTCCATAATCTAATCCTGCTACTTTATCATAAGTGTCACTTTTGGCAGTGATAATTATTATGGGTGTGGTTTGCTTTTGCCTGATTTGCCTACATATTTCTAAGCCATTTATATTGGGAAGCATTAAATCTAAAAGTATAAGATCATAAGTATTTGATAATGCTTTTTCTAAACCAGGGCGTCCATCATATTCGATATCTACAGAATAATTTTCATGTTCTAATTCAAGTTCTATAAAACGAGCAAGATTTTGCTCATCTTCTACTATTAATATTTTAGTCATTAGCTGCACCTCAATTTCTATATTAAAGGAAAATGTATAATGTAGAAAGTCATCTGACGAAAATGTAAATATTTTGTTGATTTATAATTTTGTAATCACTTGAAATGAGAATGAATATCATTTATGATTAGAACATATCATTTGAGACCAGTGTTTATATGGTAAGAAAGACGAAATAAATAAATTTTCTCTTTCTAATTGACAATGATTCTCAATGATGTATAATGTAATTGAAAGTGATTCTCAATTCCAAACTAAGACATTCCCCCCCACACATATTTTGTTCTTAATTGGAATGATCATTTTCATAAATATCCCCTTTTATATGCCCGTAAAAGACTAACGTTGCGAGACAACGTGAAATATAAAAGCCGGTTTTACATTGTAAAATCGGCTTTTATAATAAATTTTGACACGAAAAAGCAGTTAGATGATTAATTCATCCAACTGCTTTTTTAATATGAATATTATCAATGATTCAATAGGCGTTTAACTTTGCAATTTATGCCTTAATATTAGAGACGATAAAATTACGCAAAAAGCGCCCCCAACAATTCCAGCAATAATATCAGTTGGGTAATGTACACCTAAATAGACACGAGATGAAGAAATCATGACTATAAACAGTGCTGAAATACCTATCATAAAGGCCTTTGATTTACCTTGCAATACTCGGTTTGCAATAAACATTGTACTTCCGAAGAAAGCAGCCGATCCCATTGCATGGCCACTTGGAAAACTGAAACCAGAAATATCAATTAACCTTAAAAGCGTTGGCCTTTCTCTATCAAAAACATTTTTTAATAGAGGGTTTAAAGTACTCGATAAACTCATTGCAATTGCAAAAAATAAAGCTTCTATATTTAGCCTTTTCAACATTAAATAAGCAATTAGCAATAAAGATAAGCATATCATAGCCCATACCTCGCCAATCTTTGTGACACCAAGGAAAAAGGAAGTAGTAATAAAACTTTCTGAAGAATATATAAATTCATATACTTCATTGTCTATCCATTTACCTAATCTCGATTCATGGAAGAATGCAATGATGCCAAATATTAAAGTGAAAATGATAAGTAAAGATATTCTTTTCCAACGACTCATTGCACACACCTCCAACTATTGTTGTGAATCTTTAATGATTTTATGAAATAAGTCTTGACGCGTATAACTTTCTTTATATGTTTGCATTTGCTCAACAATTGCATCACGATTCATCTCAATATCATTTAATTGTTCCATTAATTGTTGTTCAGTTAATGTATCTTCAGGGATTGTTCTGCCAAATCCTTTGCTCTCAAAATTCTTAGCGTTGTCAATTTGATCTCCACGTGATTGATCAAGACCTAATGGGATTAATAGCATCGGAATTCTAAGTGCTAAAAATTCATATATAGCGTTAGAACCTGCACGGCTAATGACAGTATCTGTAATCGCTAATAAATCTGTTAAATCATCTTTAACAAATTCAAATTGCGTATACCCTTCTTTATCAATCAATTTTTCATCTAATAAACCTTTACCTGTAAGATGGATTACTTGGTAAGATTCTAATAATGCATCTAAATTTTGACGAATAATATCATTTAATTTTTTGCTACCTAGACTTCCGCCCATAACTAATAATATTTTTTTATTATCATTAAATTTGGTTAGTTGGTAGCCTCTATTTTTATTACCTGTTTTTAAGTCTTCTCGCACAGTCGCACCCACAAAATCTGCTTTATCACTAGGTAAATATTGTAAAGTATCTTCAAAAGTTGTATATATTTTTTTAGCAAATTTTAGAGATATTTTATTGGCCAATCCAGGCGTAAGATCGGATTCATGTATGATAGTGGGTATTTTTAAAGTTTTTGCAGCAATTACAACTGGAACTGATACAAAGCCACCTTTGGAAAATAATAAATCAGGTTTCTCTTTTTTAAGTGCCTTTCGAGCATCAAAAATGCCTTTTAGAACTTTAAAGATATCTTTGATATTCTCCCATGAGATATACCGTCTTAATTTCCCACTAGAAATTGCATGGTAATGAATATTTGGCAATTGAGATTCAATCATTTCACGCTCTATGCCCTTTTTTGAACCGATATAGAAAGCTTCGTGACCTTCTTCTAAAGCTGTTGGTATTAAGCTTAAATTGACTGAGACATGTCCAACTGTCCCTCCACCGGTAAATGCGGTTTTCGTCATATTAAAACCTCTATTCTTCTAATTTTTTATAATAGGCATAAAAAGGTTCACCTTTATTATATGGGTGATAATCTATTTCTGCTTCGCCTATCTTATTAAAACCAAATTTTTTAAACAGGCCCTGAGCACGTTTGTTGATTGCAAACGTATCTGTCAACATAACATGAATTTGATCATCTAATGCTAGATTTACTGCAAAATCAAACAACTCAGAGGCAGCACCTTTATATCCTGATGCAACTGCTAGCCTATGTATAACATAGGCGTCAGTTCTATCTATTGGCCATTCTAATTTATCATACCACGCTGATTGCTGTTGGTCGACAACTATAAAAGCAATTATGTGAGAATTTTTTTCTAGTATAAATAAAGTTTCAGCAGCTATATCTTCTTCAAAATGTTCCTCTAAAGGATAATGATCGTCCCATTGATTATTATTATCTTGTTTCATAATAGCTTTAGCTTCTTCCACAATTTTCATAATGCTAGGTAAATCGTTAGTTGTTCCAATTCTTATCATTAGGGGTAGCACCTCTTGGTAATTATTGTAGTTTTTTTAAAAGTTTTTGTAGAACTGTATCTTCTTTATTTGCCTTATTAATGAGTTGTTTCGTGAATTGTTCATTTGTCTTTTTATCAAATGTACCATTAATATCTAAGTTGTTTTTCTTTTGAAAAGCCTCAATTGTAGATTCTAAATTGCTATCAAATGTCTTAGAATGATTATCTATGTTATACCCTAGTGCAGATAACCCTACTTTCATCGTTTTAACATTTTTGTTGTTATCACCCAACTTATAAGTTTTGTTATTTGGGATAACATTTAAAGATTGATAAGCAGGTTCACTTATCTTAGTATCTGGTTCGATACCTTTACCGTGAATATAGTGCGCTTTCGGTGTAAGCCACTTCATATTGGTGAATTTTAATAATGAACCATCATCGAATTCTTGGGTAGTTTGTACGATACCTTTACCAAATGTCTTAGTACCGTATACTTTTGCTTTATCATAGTCCATCATGGCTCCAGTAAATACTTCAGAGGCACTTGCAGATCCTTTATTTACAAGTATAGATACTTTCATATCTTTAGCTTCTTTTAAAGCATCATTTGACGCTTGAACTTTTTCTTTACTGTTTCCTTTTTCGAGCTGGACAACAGTATCGCCTTTTTCTATGAATATATTAGCCATTTTAACGGCTTCATCTAACAACCCACCTGGATTATTTCGTAAATCTAGAACAATTTTACGTACGCCATCTTTATGGGCTTTAATTATTGCAGATTTTAATTCTCCAGAGGTGCTATTTTGAAATTTATTTATTGTAAATACACCGATGTTGTTTTGTTTTTTATACTCTACGCTTTTTACATGGATTTTATCTCTTTTAATAGTAATATCATGAGATTGGTTGGAACGTTCTATTGTTAAGGTTACTTTTGAACCTTGTTTGCCACGTACTTTCTTAACGATAGCTTCTAAGGGTTGACCTTTGACGGATGTTCCATTCACTTTCGTAACGATATCTTTAGGTTGAAGTCCTGCTTTTTCAGCTGGAGAATGCTTCATTGGACTAGTGATTTCAATTTTATTATTTTTCTTTTGCATTTCTGCACCTATACCAACAAAATCCCCAGAAACATCTTCATTAAATGATGTCGTTTCTTTTTTAGTCATAAACTCAGAATAAGGATCATCTAAATCTTTAACCATTCCTTTTATTGCAGCTTCAGACAATTTTTCAGAGTCTGTTTTTTTATAATATTCGTTATTAAGGGTTTTATATACTTTTTCTATTTTCTTAACTTCAGTGCGTTGCTGGCTATTTAAACCACTACTCCAATTACTAAATGCAATAGTGGCGAAAATAGTTACTAACACAGTAATCATAATCGTTGCCAATAATAAGAATATAAAATGACTACGCTTAAATTTCACTTTTTTTGTAACTGGTGGTTCTTCATTTATGTCATTTTTTTCGGACATTTCATCACTTCCTAATACTTATGTAAAAATAGTTGCTGGCGCATTAAAATTAAAATAAAAGAGCAGGGATTGATCCTTATTCGATTAATCCCTGCTCCATATATGACACTTTAATATTGTAATATACTTAAAGATATATCTACAAACATGAAATGATTAAAATTTTAGCCATTCTGTATATTCTTCGTATAAATCGTCAAATACGGACATAGAAATTGTGTAGTTACTTTGCGTTTCAATATAATCAGATAAAACATGAAATTCTTTTGCATGTCTTGGAAAAGATAAATCGTCAAAGATTTCTTCTGCAAGCGTGCCTTTTTCATCCTTACGGCCTCTGACCGTTAACACAAATTGATAGAATGAATGATCTTTCATTAGTTCATTGTCACATCAACAATTTTTGTGTCGCCTTTAACTACAGAACTTACTTCAGAGACCGAAATAGATGAAGTATTGTCAGAGTTTGTAATAATAATTGGTGAAATAACTGATTTAGCATTTTCTTTAATATACTCTAAATCAAAACGTAAAATTGGATCGCCTACATTTACTGTATCGCCACTTTCAACTAATATTTCAAAACCTTCACCATCTAATTGTACAGTGTCTAAGCCAATATGAACCAATAATTCTAAACCGTTTTCAGCTTTCAAACCAATTGCATGTTTCGTTGGAAATACGTTATCTACTTTACCATCAATTGGAGAAACAACTTCTCCTTCTGTTGGATTAACTCCGAAACCTTCGCCCATCATTTTCTGTGCGAAAACTGGATCCGGAATATCTTCGATTTTTACATATTCACCTGTAATTGGTGCATAAATTGAGCTATCTTTATTAATTTCTTTACCTTTACCAAATAATTTTTTAAACATAATGTGTTCGCTCCTTATTTTTCAAAGTGTTTTTTTAATTCGCCATAACCTAATTCATCAAGCTTTTCAAACGGTATAAATTGTACTGCTGCTGAATTTATACAATATCTTAATCCGCCACTTTCTTTTGGACCATCGTTAAAGACATGTCCTAAATGACTATCAGCATCTTCTGAACGGACCTCAGTACGCACCATACCCATTGTTTTATCTACAAGTTCAACGATTTCGTCGTCATCTAATGCTTTCGAAAAACTTGGCCAACCACAATCAGATTCAAATTTTTCTTCTGAAGTAAATAAAGGCTTACCTGAAAGCTTATCTACATAAATACCTTTATCAAAGTGATTCCAATATTCATTTCTAAATGGTGGTTCAGTACCATTTTCTTGTGTTACTAAATATTCCATGTCATTTAAATCGTTTTTGTTTTTTTTAATCATTTTGTTTCCCCCAATGTTTTTCGATAAAACCTTTTCTACCTGATCCACGTTGATATTGTTCATAATGTAGTGGATTCTTTTTATAGTAGTCTTGATGATAAGACTCCGCAGGGTAAAAGTTTTTATATGGTTTTATGGGTGTTATTACAGGGCTATTAAATACATCTTGCTCATTTAATTGCTGTATTTTGGCTTCGGCAGCTTTTTTCTGATCAATGTCATGATAAAAAATTGCAGGTTCATAATGTTCGCCACGGTCAAAAAACTGACCTCCATTATCAGTTGGATCAAAAGTTTTAAAGTATACATCTAATATATTTTCAAATGAAGTTATTTCAGAGTCGTAAGTGATTTGGACAGCTTCTACATGTCCAGTTTGGTTCGTACTTACAGTTTCATAAGTGGGATTATCCACATGTCCACCACTATAGCCTGAAACAACACTTTCGATACCTGGATAAGAAGTAAATGGTTTAACTAAACACCAGAAACATCCTCCGGCTAATGTTGCATATGCCATATTAGTCCTCCTATATTTATTTTGTCATAAAGTTACCATTATTTTAAGAGATATGCTATAAAATTGATTGTATATATAATATTTAAGACTAAAGTATTAAAAAGAATGTAACTTATATAGCAAAATTGTATATTAAGATCTTAACACAACTAAACCAATAGCACCTTGACCAGTATGTGTTGTAATGACCGGTGTTGTAACATTTGTATCAAATTGCGTGAAATTGAATTCTTCAGAAAAGTGCTTTTTAACTTTATCTACAAATTCGATAATGTTAGCGTGCGCAATTCCAATAGATTTAATATTCTTGTTGCCAATAAACGTACTTATTTCTTTTTTTAGAAATTGTATACTAGCGTTCTGTGTACGTGAATTATGAACTAACTCAATCTTACCATCAACTAAAGTACCGACAGGTTTAATTTTCATCATGTTACCTATAAGACCTTTGGTTTTACTGATACGGCCACCTTTGATTAACTGGTTTAATTGGCCGATAACGACATAAAGTTTAATATTCTTCTGTAGTTCGACTAACTCAGAAATGATAGTCTCTGTTGGTAAGCCCTCATTATTCCAATCAACGATGTGTTGTATTTGATATCCTAAACCATATGAAATAGATTTAGAATCTATTACGGTAACATTGCTTTCTGTCATTTGGCTCGCTTGTAAAGCTGTTTGATAAGTTCCGCTCAGACCTGAAGTCATGTGAATACTAATAATTTCAGAGCCATCTTTCCCTAGTTCATCATATAGTTCAATAAATTTTCCAATTGCAGGTTGACTCGTCTTTACATCAGCATTGTCTTCGATTTTTTGAATATATTCTTCAGAAGAGATATCAATTTGATCAATGAACGCTTCTCCATCAATAGTTAAATTAAGTGGTACTACGTGAATATCATTTTCTCTTAAATACGATTGAGATAAATCTGAAGTAGAATCAGTTACAATTTTCTTTTTATTCATATTTTTCCTCCTATGAAGTTTCCTTACGTATTAAATGTAAAAAAGTGTGAGGAATCGTATTTTTATCATCTAATTCACCTTTAACCGATGATTCAATTTCCCAATTTTTAAATGTATAAGGTGGGAAAAAAGTATCTCCATTATATTTATCTTCAATGACTGTAATGTACATGTCATCAACTTTATCAATCATTTCTTCAAATAAGGATTGTCCTCCAAATATGAATACATGCCCGGGTAAAGACATAATTTCATCCATTGAATGAATGACATCTACACCTTCATGTTTAAAAGATTTATTTCTTGTTAACACTACATTCTTTCTGTTCGGAAGTGGTTTTCCGATGGAATCAAATGTAGCACGCCCCATAACAAGTGTGTTGCCTGTAGTTAAGGACTTGACATGTTTAAGATCATTAGGTAAATGCCAAGGTAATTGGTTGTTCACCCCTATGACACGTTGTTGATCATGTGCTACAAGTATTGAAAGTGTCATAATTTTCCTCCTTGTTGTTTGAATTTAATATTTTAATAAAATTATACTGCAATTGGTGCTTTAATTGATGGATGCGATTTGTAATTAATGATTTCTAAATCTTCGTAATTAATATCAAATATGGATGCGTCAGTATTAATTTTCAATTGAGGTGCATCAAAGCTATCACGAGATAGTTGCGTTTCAATCGCATTGATATGATTCGAATAAATATGGGCATCACCAAAAGTATGAATAAACTCTCCAACTTCTAAGCCACATTCCTTCGCAATTAAATGTGTTAATAAACTATAACTCGCAATATTAAAAGGAACCCCTAAAAATATATCAGCACTTCTTTGATATAATTGACAACTCACCTTCCCATCTTGTACATAAAATTGAAACATCGTATGACAAGGTGGTAAGGCCATTGTATCAATTTCTGTTGGATTCCATGCTGATACTATATGACGACGAGAATTAGGGTTATGCTTGATTTGTTCGATGACAGTTTTAAGTTGATCAAAACGGTTCCCATCTTTATCTACCCAATCTCTCCACTGTTTACCATATACATTACCTAAATCTCCATATTTTTTTGCAAAATCATCATCGTTTAAGATGTTATATTTAAATTTTTGCATTTCTTCTTTATATAGTACATTAAAAGCTTCATCTGATTGAGCTCTGTGACCAAAATCAGTCATGTCAGGGCCACTATAATCAGAAGAATGAATATATTTTTCAAAAGCCCATTCATTCCAAATATTATTATTATAGTGAAGAAGATATTTAATATTAGTATCCCCTTTAATAAACCATAATAATTCAGTTGCGATTAATTTAAAGGACACTTTTTTTGTAGTTAACAAAGGAAATCCTTTTGTTAAATCAAATCGTAATTGATGCCCAAATTTAGAAATAGTGCCTGTATTAGTACGATCATTTTTTTGCTTTCCTATTTCTAAAATTTCTTCGCATAAATCATGATACGATTGATCAAACGTATTTAGCATAACAGCCACGCGCCTTTCCATTCCATAGTTATTTATATTTATCTTATTTGAATTTGGTGGTAATTAAAAGAAATACCTATTAATTGTGTAAAAATAACTTAAGTTAAATTGAGTATACAACATTTTTAATGAAAACGTTTGAAAAATAAAGAATAACATAAAAAAACAGCCCCCAAAAGCCTTAGCGCTAGTTTCAGGATTTGGGAACTGATTCAAATATTTAGATATTTGAGCTTGAAAAACAATGATTAACTGATTGTATAATTAGCAATGTTCATCAAAAGCATCTTTTATGTCCATGCAAATATCTTGTATATCTCTACCTTCAATATGTTCACGTGGGATAAAGTGTTGCAATTCTTTTCCTTTGAATAATGCGTATGATGGACTTGAAGGGATTTGTTGGATATAAGATCTCATCTCTTCAGTTGCTGCTTTATCCTGTCCTGCAAATACAGTAACTTTATGTGTTGGTTTTTTATCGTTTTGTTCAACCACTGTAACTGCAGCAGGTCTAGCTAAACCAGCTGCACAACCACATGTAGAGTTTATTACAACAAATGTAGTGTCATCTGCTGCTACATTATTCATATGGTTAATAACATCGTCTGGTGTTTCTAGACTTTGAAAATCTCGACCTGTCAGTTCACTACGCATTTGTGTAGCTAATTCGTTCATATAAGCTTCATATGCATTCATTTATAACACTCCTATATTTCTAAGATTATTTCATTACTTATTTCTGTTAGCAATTTGTTTCCAAACAGAGCCTAATGCTTCATCACCATTTTCAATTCTAGAAATAGCCATTTCTATTTGAAGTTTTACATCGTAAGCTGGATCATCTATATGTTTTTTTAAAGACGCTAATTGTTCAGGTCCACCTTCATCGAATATAAACATAGCAGCTCTCCAACGTACAATTTTTTGAGGATCCTCTAAAGCTTTTTCCATTTCTGGTAAGGCTTGTTTGAAACCTAAATCGCTTAAACAATCTCCTGCTGTACGTCTTACTGCAGGACTTTTGTCTTGCAGTCCTTTATATAGATAAGGCAACACAGATTCATTTTCAATCATACCAAGTAGTACAACTGCTTCACGTCTTAACGGTACTTTTTGTTCTTCATTTAACGCCTCACCTAGTAAAGGGAAATCTTGTTCTGTGGGTGTCGGAAATGATTTTAACATTCTAAGACGTTCTTTCCAGTTATCTGCTGCTTGATATTCTTCTAACGTCACATGTTGATATTGTTTTTGAGGTACTACGATGTCTGTTTTTAGTGCTTCATCAACAAGAGACTTTAATTTTTCGTCAGGATAGAGTGCTATGATTTCGTCAAAAACTTCATTTAAGATATCATCTAGCTCCCCATAACGTATGCCTAGGTCTTCCCACTTACGAAGAAAAACAATATTATCAGAATCTTTTTGTGCTGCTAACATACTATCAATAAAAATCTCTGGTAATTGTTTACGTTTTTCTTCATTACTTGTAGTAAGCTTGATTTGATACGGAATACCTTTGAATGTTAAGACTTCTGCTTTAACTTCACCAAAATGTTCATCTGGTATTGGCTGGCTAGCAGTTTCTTCTTCGGCATTAAGCATAGCAGTCACGCTAGGCAAAACATCCTCCCAATCAAATTTAGGTTGCTTATCAACAGCTAAAAAATCCATAACATAAAATATAGATTTGACGCCTTCGATTGCTAATATGTCATTAATAAATTTAGGTTGTTCATCTTTAACTGACGTATACGTATTTGATTTATTGTCTTCCCTTTTCTCACTCAATACAATTTTCATTGTGTTTGGGCTCGGTGTTGGTTCAACACGAATTATTTCCATTAAAGGAACCTCCTTATTATGTTTCGCTTAAAGTAGCTGTAACTTTAGGTATTACTTCGTCCCAATCAAATTCAGGAGATTTATCAACAGCTAAAAAATCCATGACATGAAATATAGATTTAACGCCTTCTACTTCTAAAATATCGTTAATAAATTTAGGTTGTCCTTCTTTCACCACTGTATAGGTATTTGATTTATTATCTTCTCTTTGTTCACTTAATACAATTTTCATTGTATTTGGGCTTGGTGTTGGTTCAACATTTATGATTTCCATCTAAAGGACCTCCTTATTGTAATTCGTTTCCTATTTGTTTAATTTGCTTACCAATAGAACATTCATTTATACAAAAATGATGTGCTTGGGCTTTGCCTTCGTTCTTTCGAATGTGGTGTTTAAGTAGACATTGATTGCAGTAGGTGTTCATTAAATGATCTATTGCACCAATAGCTTCCTTCTCAGAGTAAGTAAGAATAATAGTCACTCTCCTGTATTACTAAAAATGAAGTGAAAGTACATCGTAAATGTACAATAATATGATTTGACACTTGGTCGTATTATATCATTTGTGGCTACGATTGTTTAATATTAAATTTGTGTTTATAACATTTATACAAATCAAATATTATAGAATTGAATGCTTTCTTGCAATTTTATAGTTTTCTGGTAAAATGATGCAGTTGTTAATTTTGCGGTTTCTAAACACCCGCACTATCAAAATTTAGGAGGAACTTAAATTGTTTAATGAAATATTCGGTGTTTTAACTTTCTTTGTAACATTTTTATTATTAATAGCTATGTATCGTCTCTTTGGTAAACATGGCTTAATTGCTTGGATAGCAATCGGAACAATTATTGCAAATATTCAAGTGATTAAAACGGTAGATCTTTTTACGATTTCAGCTACATTAGGAAACGTCATGTTCGCTTCTATTTATTTAGCGACAGATATATTAAATGATATTTATGGACGTAAAATTGCTAAACGTGCTGTGTGGATTGGTTTTAGTTCAACATTAGTTATGATTATTGTCATGCAAATGTCTCTACATTTCACACCTGCAGCAGTGGATACTTCGCAAGGCGCATTAGATGCAATATTTAATCTGGTCCCAAGAATTGCGCTTGGTTCAGTGATAGCATATATTATTGGGCAACATTTGGATGTCTTAATCTTTTCGCTTATCAAGAACGTATTTAGTTCAGATAAGACTTTTATTATTAGGGCATATGGTAGTACAATTTTTAGTAACATTATTGATACGGCATTATTTGTGGCGATTGCTTTTTATGGTACTATGCCAAATGCAGCTGTATTTGAAATATTTATTACTACGTATCTCTTAAAAATAATTTCAACAGTTTTCAATGTGCCATTCGGTTATTGGGCAAAATCAATGCACCGTAAAGGCAAAATACAAAAATTAGATGAAGGTTATTAATAAACACAGAGATTGGTTACATACCAATCTCTGTGTTTATTTTATTTAGTATAGCAATAATTTGATCTTTTAAAAATTCAAAGGTGTGATAGCCCTCTGTATCAAGGAAATGGCCATTATGAGTGATAATTTGAGTTGATACTCCTAATTCATTAGACAAACGCTTAGTAGCTTCTACATCCACTATAGGATCTTCACTAGCAGCAATAGTTACAACGTTTTGGGAATTAACTTTATCACATCGTACATTGGTTTGTTTAATATAGGTATCTAACTCTGGTAAGTTATCAAGGGTTTCATTAAAACCAGATATTAAAAACAACCCTTTAATTTTTGGGGTAAATTGTTGATGGGATAAGTAATTGAGTATGGTAATCACCCCGAGACTATGTGCAACAATAAGTGTGTTTTCATTTAGTTTGTCTTTTAAACGATCATCTAAAGCTGCATACCAATTTGAGGTCTGTGGGTGATGCGTATTAGGCAAATAAATAATTTCTACTTGATAATGATAATACGCCATTTCTTTGGCTAACCAATCGAACCAATGGCTATTTATATTTGCTTGATACCCATGTATGATAAACATATTATTCATTGTATCACCTTCCATTTTCTAAATCCGACTAATAGAGTATGCATTATTTATATATCATAAAAGATTCAGTTAGAAATGCCAAATGATTTGATTATCGAAATATATAGTATATCAATGCAGCATTTGATAAGATGAGAGTATCTTTAATGATGTGGGTGAAAATATGGCGAAAATATATTTTGATGCTGCCACAGCTGGTAATCCGGGTGAAAGTGCTTGTGCAGTTGTGATAATAACAGATGAACAGCGGATACAATACGATACAAATTTAGGAATAATGGATAATCATAGTGCTGAGTGGGCTTCATTAGTTTTTGCATTAGAATGTGCGTTAGAACATAATATTACAACAGCATTAGTTTACACAGATTCTAAGTTAATTGAAGATAGTTTGACTAAAAGACAAGTTAAGAATGAAAAGTTTAAGTATTATTTTAATATGGTGCTCAACTTAGAACCACGATTTGATTTGTTTTTTGTTAAATGGATTCCTAGAAATCAAAATAAAGAAGCAAATCATCATGCTAAAAATGCATTATATAAAATTACTAAATCCAAAAAATAAATATAGCGCATTGATTACATAATAATCAATGCGCTATATTTTTATTCATCTTAACTGAAGTGTGTTGATAAGTATTTACCAGATACATACAACTCATGTTCATTACATACATTTAAAATCTTAGAAATATCTGTTCCAAATTTCATATCTTGTAATAATTCATGCGTGTCCAAAGGAACCTCAGTATGAATTTTAGCAAGCGACTTAGATAATTTGAGGTTTTGCATATCTGCTTCAATTTTCTTTTGTTGGCCTGGTGTAAGTTCATTTAAAGCATCAAGTACGGACTCTACAGAACCGTGACTTTGTATTAATTTTATAGCAGTTTTTTCACCTATTCCCTTAACACCTGGATATCCATCTGCGCTATCTCCCATAAAAGCTTTTACATCAATAAGTTGTAGAGGAGTTAATCCATATTCGCTTTGAAATCTATCAAGTGTATAGCGATTATAAATATTGAAGCCTTTTTTAGTTAACCAAATTTCTACATTAGGATTAATACATTGGAGAATATCTTTATCTCCAGTGATGACATAAACTTGATTGTCCTCTGAGTATTGATGTGCTAGTGTTCCAATCACGTCATCGGCTTCATAATTTTGTACACCAATATTCACAAATCCAAATTGATTAGACACTTCTTTTACATAATCAAATTGTGGAATGAGTTCATCAGGAGGTGCTGGTCTATTTTGTTTGTATCCATCAAACATATCATTTCTGAAGGTTGATTTCCCCATATCCCAACATACAGCAACATGTGAAGGACTAATTTCATTTATTGCTGTGAAAACGTGACGTACGAATCCTTGTATACCATTTGTCGGTGTCCCTGAAGAATTGCGCATAAATTGATTGTGAAGGCTCGTAGCATAATAATGGCGAAATAATAATGCCATACCATCTATCAGTAATATTTTGTTAGACATTTTGTGAAGTACCTCTTTCTTTTTTACAATAATGGTTTTAATTGGGCATTTGTATGTTGTAATTGTTCAACAAGCGCATGATCAATTTCAAATGATAATAATTGTTTAATTTGCTTATGAATATCTTGTTCAAATTCATAGAATCTTGCTTCAGCATTTTGGTTCATCTTAACAACAATTTCTATGAGCGCTTGTCTTAAATCTCCAATGCAAGGCGCTAAAAGGTTAACTGTTGAATAGGTAATTTGCGTTTGTATTTCATTTTGTGTTTTAGCTTGTAGTATATTTTTCTTAGATAAAGATTTTGGTAGTGAATCAATCATTGTAGTTAAATCTAATTTTAAATAGGGTTCATCTAAATTGATATCACTTTTATTAAATTCTGGTTCGAAAAATATGTGAATCTGTTCCAATTTTTGTTTTAAAGGCGCGATTTCAATATGAAGTTGTTCATGGAAGTATTTCTTAACACGTTCAACTAACAAAGATTGTTCTAAATAAAGACGTTGATGTATTTGATCTAAGTATATCTTGGTAGATTGACGTTTTTCTTCAGAAAAATTACTGTTTTTTGTCATCTGTCCATTATAAATCGATTTGACTTCATCAAGCAATTGTAATTTTAATCGTTCATTCAGATGATATATTTGATCTTCGACTTCATTTGACGCACGTTGTTCTGCAATCTGTAATATATCATAACCTAGTACGTTAGACTGATCGTACCGCTTCAATTGTTTTTTACGTTGCTCGATTTGAGCTTGATTGTTCTTTGAGTCTTCTATCATTTGATCAAACGCTTCGGAAATATGCATCAGTTGTTGTAACATTTGTTGTTGCAGTATGTCTTTAGACTCCACTTGAGAAAAATATTGTATGCTTTCTTTAAGCTTTTCAATGCCTTCATTATGAGATTGCAAGGCTTGTCTACTAGAAACAGCAAAAATGTCCGAATCCATATTGACTTGTGTTAATGCATCCCCTACATATTCAATCACATCGTTTAAGTCTTCGTCAGTTTCTGCTAAATCAGTAGCGTTGATAATCATTTTAAACGCTTGGTTTTCGTTTAATTGGTTCATTTCTTTCATATGTTCAATAAAGCGCTTATCATTTTCAGTAAATGAATGATTAAAATAACTTACATATAAGATTAAATCAGAAGAAGTTAATATTTTTTCGGTTTCATTCGTGTGTCGTTGATTATTAGAATGTAACCCTAATGAATCAACTATAATTTTATCTTTTAGCCAATCTAGTGGTAATTTAAGATGTACAGTATTAACGAATGTGGCAAATTCGTCTTCTGCACTCCATTTTTTTATTTCTTCTTGTTCTATGGTATGCGTAAGACCTTGAGAAATCATGTCTTCGTACATGTTGTAGTGATTTTCAATTGCATTGACAAAAGCCAATTTATTTTTTTCCAAAGTCGCTTTAAGTTTACTTGTGTTTTTATTTAAAAATGCTTCTATACTGTCGAAATTTTGATTTTCGATTTCAAAAACTTGATTTAATTCTTCTAGTAATTGTTCACTTGATTTTAATGTAATTTGACTTTCGTTACCATATGATAATTCTGTCATAGCTGCAGTTGTTGGATTAGGAGAACTTACTAAATAATTATCACCGAGTAAAGCGTTAATTAAACTACTTTTACCAGCACTAAATGTCCCAAAGACACCGATTTTCACTACTTTTTGTTCTAATCTTTCTAACGTGTCGTTAATATCCTGCTTTGTCTGAGCAAACAGTGGGATATCTTTAATCAAGTCGAGCGCTTGCTCTATCGTTCTTGTATTATCTTGATTACTGTAGTGTTTTTCAGTAGTAGCTTGATGAGTTGCTTTTATTGAATCTGGTTGAGTTTTTGCTTCATAATTAATTTCAGTACGGTCTATCAATCGATCTAACGAATCATCTATATGAATGTAATAGTGCATATAATTTTGTGTCGCAAGTGATTCTCTAAGATTACGTAATTCGATAAATTTAACATAGTCATTATAATCGTCTTCTTGTTCCGTACCTATATCGTTTGCTTTTGAATATTTTATAGCCTTTTTAAAAAGTGGATCTGATACTTTAGCGATGTATTGTTTCAGTGATTTCATTAAATCATCTGCAAAAGTAAGTACATATTGATTACTAATACTAATTTGCATTTGATATAAATCAGTAATAAGCTCTGGATGGATGGTGTAGTGTTGGTTTAATATTTCATCATTGATTTCAGATGAATTAATAAAGCGAGTTAAGAATGACATATCACCTCTGAGTGGTTGTCTTATTTCTTGATTCACTTTTTCTTGTATATGTCCTACTAAATCATCTAAACGAGATTGTTGTTCTTCGATTGTTTTACTTTTTTTATTGAATAACCCGCCTACTTTAAAATCTTTTGTACGGCTTTCTAAGTAAAACCTGATTTTCTCCCTTGTATCATGAGTCATGATATATGCATTTTCTAAGATAGTTTTGCGCTTTTGCTTTAAAAATTCATAAAGACGTTCAGGATTGTTTAACAGCTTTGCTTCTTCACTTACTTGTTGGTGCTGTTGAAAATTTAAATATGCTTGATCAAAATCCGCTTCAAATATATCGAGTTTATCTAATAAATCTTGTATTTCATATTGTATATAGGATAACTGCTCATCAGTGATAAATGTCACAATTCTATCTACATAATCTTCGATGGACTCTCTGTTGTTATCCTTGTCAACGAGGTAATGAGAAAGCGAGTCAATTTCATTATACTCATGTTCAAATTTAGACACATAGTATATGCGATCTAAATTGATTTCCCATTCTGCAATGGACTTTTCAACACGTGATTTAAAAGTATCGAAACTAATTTCTGCTTCGTTATGTTTATCTATTTGGTTAATCACAAATACAACAGGCACCCCAGCATGATTCAATTGTTTCATAAACTGAAAATTTAATGCTGATTGCACGTGGTTATAATCCACCGTGTAAAAGAGAACATTACTTGTATACATAAATTCTTCTGTGCTGGATTGGTGCGTTGCTACATTTGAATCTACCCCCGGTGTATCTTGTAATGTGAATCCTTTATTGAATTTATCTGAAGGACATTTAATCTCTACAGATTCTACATCAATATTTTCTCTATTCATTTGTTTAACTTCATCATAGTTATTGAGTAATGTATATTGTTTGTTGCTTAAGTTAGCGATAATTCCTTTTTCATCTGTAACGGAAACTATGGCTGTGTTACTAGTAGTTGGTACAGGTGAACTTGGTAATATATTTTCTTCTAGTAGTAAGTTAATGAGTGTAGACTTTCCAGCAGAAAAGTGGCCTACAAATGTAGCAGTATACTGTTCTAAGTATACTTTTTTAATAACTTGATTAATAATATGGACCAATCTTGTATTCTTTGATTTTTCGACTTCTTTTTTTAATTTGTATAAAATATCGAGTTGCTCAGTATTAGACATCATACTATCCCCTTTGTTACTTCTATATAATTATCCTTATTGTATAACAAATCGTTCAATGTCAAAAGTAAGTTTGTTCAATTCACCTGTTAATATATAATTAATAGTACTTTTGCATAAGCAGTTCATTGGTTGAGCTATGCGTTGCTTTTTTAATAAAAACGTCATTCCCTATATTAAGGAATGACGTTGTAAGGATTACATGTAAATTATGTGTTATGCATAATTTATGATTTAGTCACTTCAGATATTAAACTTACTTCCATCTAGGCTTATCAAAATCAGTATTAGGTTTGTTAATACCAATATTTTCTTTTAGATGGAGTGCTGGGTTTTTAGCAATGTTAACAGCTACAGCTGCTACACTCTTTCTTGATACTTCTGTCCCCTTAAATGCTTCATCTTTTTGCGTGATTTCATAATCAATTTCATTTGTATCTGTTAACCATGCTGGTCTAAAAATAGTATAGTCCAATCCAGAATTTTCAATGATATCCGCTGCTTTTTTATAAACCGGAGCATATTCACGCGTATGCTGTTCTACCCATTCACCAAATTTACCAGGTACTTCATTGTATATACCCAAAGATGTAACAAATATAAGTCTTTTAACACGCTTCTCTTGCATTGCTTTTACAATAGTTACCGCTTCTTTGTCTAAATCACCTGATAAACTTGCTAACACAATGTCTACATCGTCCATAGCATTATATACATCTTCATAATTCGTTGCATCCCCTTCACGAACTCTAATACGATCTGACGCATAGTCAGGTAATCTGTTCGCATCTCTCAGGAATAATCGTAAGGTATATGATGTATTTTCTAAAAATGAGTTGATTGCTGCTTTAGAAATTTCACCATTAGCACCTAAAATAAGTACTCTTGTCATCAAATCACTCCTATAATTGTTTGTTTTGATATCGTATTATCATTAAATTGTGCCGTTCACACTTTTTAGTGTCTAGTTCGAATAGCACGTTAGTATTTAATATAACATTATCCTGTTTAAGTCCACACTACTACAGTTAACCTTTTTGCACCAATATTAAACTCAAATTTAATACTTACTATAACGTGGGACATCCACTTATTATATTTAAAACACTTTTATGTTTATCGCTCATTTGAATTTTTGGATTCTCTGCCTTATTGATCATTGGCTATAACGAAAAAATCCCCTGAATGTATAGACGTAATTAACATGAGTTCACTACATTCTATATTCAGGGGAGATACCTATTTTATACATTGTTATTGTATAACAGGGTTTTTGCTTTTTTTAATTTTCAAATATTGAGAAATACTATATATAATAATTCCTAACCAAATAAAGATAAATGTAATTAATTGATCTACATCAAAATGTTCTTTAAATAGGAATATACCTAATATGAACATAATCGTTGGTCCAACGTATTGTATAAAGCCAGTTAAAGATAACGGTATTCTACGTGCACCAGCTGAGAATAAGATTAACGGGATAGCTGTTACAGCGCCAGAGAACAATAGCCAAAATGATGAAATATTCATGCCGAAAGTTAATCCACCATGTTGCCATATGTACCATAAATAGATAAGTCCAGCTGGAGCAGTCACGATACATTCTATAGTTATACTGCTAATGGCATCTATAGGTATAAGCTTTTTAATTAAACCGTAGATACCAAATGAGCCAGCCAGTAATAATGAAACGCCAGGGAAAATACCCATTTTTAATGTCATGTATAAAACACCAATCACTGCAAATGCAATAGCAATCCATTCAAATTTAGTGAAACGCTCTTTTAAGAATATAACAGCGAGTAATATACTAACTAATGGATTGATATAATACCCTAAGCTAGACTGTAACACATGTCCATTGGATACTGCCCAAATAAAGGTGCCCCAATTGATTGTGATGACATAACCTGCTGCAATAATTGCAATAAGCTGGATGGGGTTTGAAAATAGTTTCTGTATATCACGTTTAAAGGGTTCTGTGTTTTTGGTAATCACTACTACAAACAACATGAATATCATAGAAAGTACAATTCTGAATGCCAATACTTCGAAAGGCCCAATATCATTAACTAATTTCCAATATGCAGGGAGAATGCCCCACAAAATGTAAGCACCAAAAGCAAAAATGATACCTTTTTTAAACTCAGTGTTCAAGTGAAACACCACCTTTCACTCACGACTAGTCTCGTGTTTTAATTCTGAGGTTTTCTTTTACCCCAATATTGATAATACGTACATTCAATATAGCCATTAAATAATTTTCTGCGTTTTGTTGCCTTTTTATTTACTAAATGCTCAAACTCAGTACTGCTTGTTAATACATAAGTAGATAAATGTGGATTGTGATTCATGAGTTCGCCTAGGTAACGATACATTTGTTCTACCTCATCACGATCTCCAATACGCTCACCGTATGGAGGATTACCTATTAAAGCAATAGGCTCATCTGTTTCAATAGTTAGCGTATTTACATCTTTGACGCTAAATTGAATAATATCAGCTAAACCAACCTCTTCTGCGTTACGGCGTGCAATTTCAATCATTTCTGGATCAATATCTGAAGCATAAATTTCTAACTTTCGATCGTAATTTGCTTGTTGATCAGCTTCATCTCTCATTTCATCATAAAGTCGATCAGGCATAATGTCCCATGACTCAGAAACGAAATCACGATTGAATCCAGGCGCGATGTTTTGTGCGATTAAGCTCGCTTCAATAGCAATAGTACCAGAACCACAGAAAGGATCGATTAATGGTGTATCGCCTGTCCAATTGGCTAAACGTATTAAACTTGCAGCAAGCGTTTCTTTGATTGGCGCTTCACCTTGAGCAAGTCTATAACCACGTTTATTTAATCCGGAACCTGACGTGTCTATTGTTAATAAAGCATTATCCTTTAATATTGAAACTTCTACTGGATATTTGGCTCCTGTTTCGTTTAACCAACCACGTTCTTGATACGCACGTTTCAAACGCTCTACAATAGCCTTTTTAACAATAGCTTGGCAGTCTGGCACACTGAACAAAGTGGATTTCACACTACGTCCTTGTACCGGAAAGTTACCATCCTGTTCTATAATAGCTTCCCACGGTAGAGATTTTGTTTTTTCAAATAATTCATCAAATGTAGTGGCTTTAAATTGACCAACTACAATTTTAATTCTATCTGCTGTACGTAACCACAGATTACATTTGACGATTGCAGTTTCATCGCCTTCAAAAAATATTCTGCCATTTTCTACAGTTGTGTCATAACCTAGTTCTTGAATTTCTTTGGCAACAACTGCTTCTAATCCCATTGGGCATACGGCTAATAATTGATACATTGATTTGCTCCTTCGTAAATAATGATATGTATTTATTTTATCAAAAGTTTTTTTAAATAGATATGACAATGCAATAACTTATTTATTATAGTTTATTATTACATATGTATACTAAGACAATTAAAAAAGCTCTCCTTTTTGGGAGAGCTTGGGTCTAGTGATGATGCTTCTGTAAGCCATGTTTTGTACCGTTGTACTACTGATGTGTACTAGCTACACTCGTACGCTGGTGGTAACCATCTGTCTACCGATATTTACATTTAAATATCGGTCTTAATTATACGTTGAATTCCGCTAAAAAAGTGCTCCTACCTAATTTGGATTGCTCACTCGAGGGGTTTACCGCGTTCCACCTTTTATATTTCTATAAAAGCTACGTCACTGTGGCACTTTCAAACTATTCTAACCATATTATAATAACTTAGGTTATTTCATTGCCGTCAACTTAATGCCTTGACTTATTGTTTCGTCAAGCACGAACACTACAATCATCTCAGATTGTGTGAGCATGGACTTTCCTCTATATCTCTATAGCGATTACCCGAAACACCATCTTTAAAAGTATAGCATCTTTTAAGTCTTGAAACAAATAAAAATAAGTCAAGTTTTGAATTCTTTCAAAACTTGACTTTATGTAGATGAAACTATATCTACAAATGTCATACTCTTAAATTAAGATATGGTATGTTATTTGCCGAATACTGCTTTTTCTAAGTTAGAAATTCTTTTTAGAATATCTACGTTGTTATTGCTATTATTAGTGCTCTTGCTGGCAGCATTACTATTTGAAGAGAAGTTTTTATTTTCTTGTGGTCTCGATGTAGCTACACGTAATCTTAACTCTTCAAGTTCTTTTTTTAACTTATTGTTTTCTTCTGAAAGTTTTACGACTTCATTATCTAAGTCTGCCATTTTTTGATAATCTGCTATGATGTCGTCTAAAAAAGCATCGACTTCTTCTCTTCTATAACCACGCGTCATAGTTTTTTCAAAATCTTTTTCATAAATATCTTTTGCTGATAATTTTAATGAAACATCTGACATTTTTTCCACCTCATTCAAAACTTTGTTTTTGAGACCACTGCAAGTCGTTGATAAATTCTGTTAATTCATCGAACGTCACAATGTCACAAGTATAGTTTGTTTTTTCTATAAAATCAACTAACATTTGTTTAAAGAATTTCGGGCTAGCTTCTTGTTCCTCATCATAAATCAAAAGTGTTTTATCCGTGTGATCTAACATAAATTGATCGGTTTGCTTAAATTGATGAGGACCTTCGTATGGTGAGTGAAAAACACTATCTACAAAATCTGCTTGTTGAGTAATGTTTTTATACTTTGCCTGATTTTGTTCATTCCATCTATCGCTATGGCCATAAAAAGGAGTAATAATACCAAGCTTTAACTCTGGGTGTGTTGCCTTTAACTCAAGTACTACCTCAGCTGTCCATAACTCTATACCCATCTGTCCTTGTATTAATACCCATTCCAATCCTTCTTCAATCAATTGATTTAATTTATGTGCAATAAATTTTTTTAAATAGGAAACTTCTGGGGCATCATCTTTGAAGATATTGAGTTCAAATGATTTATATCCCGTAACATAAATTGTTTTTATCATAGGCTTCATTCATTTCTTTGAATATAAGTTAAATCATATTGTACTGCTTTAATTTTTTCTGTAAATAATTTTCGACTAGTACGTTTAAAGTGACATTCTACAGATAATGATTCAATGTTAGAAATTAATAGATCAAATTTCTTTTTATTCATGTACTGGAGTTGTAAAATTTGCGATTCATATTTGGCTAACGCATTGAGCGTGTTATCGATATGTTCAGCAAAAGGAATGACAATAGAATAAAAATCATAATCTATTTCGCTTTGTTTGACAGCTTCAAATTTTTCTTGCATAACTTGTACGTCTTTTAATAATTGGGTAATGTATTGTTGCATGAAGTTTCCTCCTACACATCAAATTTACCATAAAAAAGGGTGAACGTCATTTCGTAACTAATTTCCTTTCATATATAGTAGTTAAGATGGTTATGCGTATTACAATATTGTTTAATTCGTAAAAGCACGTTAAAATATACATGGTGTAATGTTAATTACATAGAATGCACATTTCCTATAGCATAGTTTGGAAAAATTCCACAAAGTCAGTTATAATGGAAAAGGTTTTGAATACCAAACTAAAGTGGTGAAGAAACAATGAATTATCCAAATGGAAAGCCATTTAAAGGAAATAAGTCTCAAGTCGGACGAACTTATGAGGATAAACCTAGTAAAATAGACTATGGTGGCAGAGGCATGTCATTAGAAAGTGATATCGAACTGTCGAATAGTTATTATTTGAATCATGGTGTGGCAGTAATACATAAAAAACCAACACCAGTTCAAATTGTAAATGTTCGTTATCCTATGAGAAGTAAAGCTGTGATTAATGAGGCTTATTTCAGAACACCGTCTACAACCGATTATAATGGTATATATAATGGACATTATTTAGACTTTGAAGCGAAAGAAACTAAAAATAAAACTTCTTTTCCATTAAATAATATGCATGAACACCAAGTGTTACATATGGAAGCATGTTATCAACAAAGTGGAATTGTTTTTTTATTAATAGGTTTTAAATCGCTGAATGAAGTTTATCTCCTTCCCTATTCCAAATTCAAATATTTTTGGGATAGGCATAAAAAAGAGATTAAAAAGTCTATAACGGTTGAAGAAATAAGAAAAAATGGTTACTATATTCCTTATCAGTATCAACCAAGATTAAATTACATCATAGCAGTTGATAAGTTGATATTAGATGAAAGTGAGGACCGCGTATGACGGAGAAGAAAAGGACTTCCCAATCTAATAAGAGTGGTGAGTCTGAGCAAAAAAAGAATAGGAATATAAAAAGAACGGTTATTAAGATTATTGGTTTTCTCATTATAGCCTTTATCGTTCTAGCTTTAATAGGAATCTTGTTATTTGCTTATTATGCTTGGAAAGCACCAGCTTTTACAGATTCTAAGTTACAAGACCCTATCCCAGCTAAGATTTATGATAAAAATGGTGAGTTGATTAAGACCATTGATAATGGGCAGCGTCGTGAACATGTAGACTTAGACGAAGTGCCTAAGACTATGAAACAAGCTGTATTAGCTACTGAAGATAATCGTTTTTATGATCATGGCGCTTTAGATTATAAACGTTTATTTGGAGCTGTTGCTAAAAACGTTACAGGTGGATTTGGTTCACAAGGTGCATCGACTTTAACACAACAAGTAGTTAAACGTTCATTCTTAACAGACCAAAAATCAATCGCTCGTAAAGCCCAAGAGGCATACTTATCATACCGTTTAGAACAAGAGTATAGTAAGGATGAAATATTCCAAATGTACTTGAATAAGATTTATTATTCTGATGGCGTATATGGTGTGAAAGCTGCTGCTAAATACTACTTCAATAAAGACTTGAAAGATTTGAATTTAGCTGAGTCAGCATATCTTGCAGGTTTACCACAAGTACCGAATACGTATAATATTTACGATCATCCTAAAGAAGCGGAATCTCGTAAAAATACAGTGCTTTATCTAATGGAGTATCATAATAGAATTACTAAGAAACAAAAAGAAGAAGCACAAAGCACTTCAATTGAGGATAATTTAGTTCAACGTACAGCAAAACAACGTGAAGTAACTAAAGATGAGTCTAACCAAGAGTATGATTCATATATTAACTTTGTTAAATCAGAACTGATGAACAACAAAGCATTCAAAAATGATGATTTAGGTTCTGTACTGAATAGTGGTGTTAAAATTTACACGAACATGGAAAAAGATGTTCAACAAACGTTGCAAGATCGTGTGAATAACGGTAGCTACTATAAAAATGACGATCAACAAGTTGGTTCTTCAATTGTAGATAGTGAAACTGGTGGACTTGTTGCAATATCTGGTGGTAGAAACTATAAAGATATCCAAGATAGAAACTTAGCAACAGATGCACACCCTACTGGTTCATCCTTAAAACCATTCTTAGCATACGGACCAGCAATTGAGAATATGCAATGGGCTACAAACCACGCTATTAAAGATGAAGAATCATATCAAGTAGATGGTGTAGAATTTAAAAACTATGACACTAAGAGTCATGGTACAGTAAAACTTTATGATGCATTACGTGAAAGTTTCAATATTCCTGCGCTTAAAGCTTGGCAATCAACAAAAGAAAATGCAGGCAATGACGCACCGAAAAAATTTGCTTCAAAAGTAGGATTAGATTATGAAAGTGATATTGGACCTTCTGAAGTATTGGGTGGTTCTGCATCTGAATTCTCCCCTACACAATTAGCATCAGCATTTGCAGCGATTGCAAATGGCGGTGAGTACAATAATGCACATTCTATTAAAAAAGTTGTAAAACAAGATGGCGAAACAATTGAATATGATCATACAAGTAAAAAAGCAATGAAAGATTATACTTCGTACATGTTAGCTGAAGTACTTAAAGGTACGTTTGAAGCATATGGTTCAGCTTATGGACATGGCGTTTCAGGTATTAATTTAGCTGCTAAAACTGGTACTGGTACTTATGGTGAACAAACTTACCAACAATATAACTTGCCAGATGATGCCGCTAAAGATGTTTGGATTAATGGTTTCACTCCTAAATACAGTATGTCTGTATGGATGGGCTTTAACCAAGTGAAACAAGGTGGCGTAAACTCCTTTGTTGGACACGACGAACAAGAATACCCACAATACCTATTAGAAGATGTTATGTCTGATATTTCTCCTAAAGATGGAAAAGATTTCAGCAAACCAGATTCAGTGAGTGGCGATGATAAAGACAACTTATCAGTGAAGAGTAATCCAGATGATAATACAACTGATAACAAACCTGAAGGTCAAGGCAGTAGTTCATCTAGCTCAAGTAGCGATGATGACAACGATGATAACTCATCTAGCTCAACTAGTGCTTCAAGTAATAGTAGCAATAATAGTAATAGCACAACTACAAATGGAGCTACGACTCAACAACAAGGTAACAATAGTTCAAGTAACACGAATGCATTAACTAAGTTATTTAACTTAAATGCGATACTTGATACTAAAAAATCTTCATAAATTTCAAACCCGTTTTCCCTAATCATTGGGAAGCGGGTTTTTTAATATACATATTTAATAGCGAATTACTATAACTCAAAAAACTAGCACTCATCATTATTGATGAGTGCTAGTTTTTAATTTAAATATATAATCAAGCTTGAACTAGCTGTGATTGTTTTTTCTTCGTATTTGATAAGAGGCATTCATTTTAATAAGTTCACTTTTTAATGTTTTCATTTGGCTGTATCCCATAAAGTGATATTTACGAGCAATCATATAATCATAACGTTCTTTAAAATTCATAGGAACAACAGCATAATTAGACAAATTACTGAAATCAAGGGTATTTTGATCATTAATTTGTTTAAAGTAGTCAATGATCAAATCAAAATATTGATCCAATAATGATTTGGCTTCTATTGATTTTAATTTTTTCTCTTTAGCATACTGATCCAATGTATGCTCCAAATGGATGAAATCTTCTTTAACTATCATTATTTTCACGCTTCTTTCAAACTAGCTTTATACCGTTTTTGTCCTTCTCTACAATCTTCGAATAATGGACAAACATCACATTTTGGACTTCTGGCCAAACAATGGTAACGTCCAAAGAATATGAGTTGATGATGTGTCTTATTCCAACGTTCACGAGGAACTACAGTACATATTTTGTCTTCTACCTGTCGCACATTATCTTTCCAACGGCATATGCCTAAACGTTTTGATACACGTTCTACATGAGTATCGACAGCTAATGAAGGTTCTCCAAAGGCTACACTCATGACAACATTAGCTGTTTTGCGCCCTACACCAGCCAGACTTTCTAATTCTTTATGCGTTTCAGGTATCTTTCCATCAAATTGGTCAATCAATGATTGGCATAGCTTTTTTATATTTTTAGCTTTGTTTCTATATAAGCCAATCGTGCGTAAATCATTTTCTAAATCAGAAATATCTACTTTTAGATAATCTTCTGGAGTTTTATACTTTTGAAATAGATTTTTAGTCAATTTATTAACAGAAATATCAGTCGTTTGTGCTGATAGTAATACTGCTATTGTTAGTTCAAATGCATTATCATGAACGAGTTCACATTCTGCATTTGGAAACATGTCAGCAATTACATCTATCATTTCAAGTGCTTTTTTATTACTTATCATTTGGATTCTCCCCATTGAGCCAATCAAATTTAGGAACCTTACTTATCGTATGTTTCATTTTAGGTTGTTTAAATTGGCTGCTTATTTTTTTGGAATCTTCAATGGTTTTGACATTATTTTTTTTCCAGTTCAGTAAAATACGATCAATATATTTAAGGCTCATCTTGTTTTGACTTGCTGCTTCGTCTAAAGCTGCTTGTATGACAGCCAAATCATGTTTATCTACATCTAACCATTGATTTAAAGTCTCAATCTCATAAGGTGATAACGGCCTGCCAAAAGCTTGCTCAATTTTCTGGAACAATGTGTTAAATTCAAGTTCTGTTTCATGTTCATCTTGTTGAACATGTATTTGTTGCATAATTTCACTTAATCTATCATAAAATTTATCGAGATTCATATATTCAGTGAACTTACCTTCTTCATCTTTATTAACATTTAATTCTAGCAAATCATGTTGTATTAACCCCTGAATGATAGATGTAATCTCTCTTGAATTTAGGGAAGTTCCTTGTTGAAGTGATTCAATCGATGGTTGCTTATCGGACATTTCTGAAGCATGTATTAGCTTTATTAAAATGACTAATTCCGTTTCATTAAGTCCGAGTTCATTATAATGGTCAAGCAACTCTTTTCTAATCACAACAGGTCTTGTCTTTAATTGTTCTCTATTCAAATTAACACCTCCTATTGTGATGCTATTTTATAAAAAAGCCCAGCCATCATAATGTGTGGACTGGACGTTTTAGTAAAATTCATTAAAAATACTATGGGTATAAACGATTAAGTAAACGTGGGAATGGTGCTGTTTCGCGTACATGCTCTACGCCAGATAGCCAAGCAACTGTTCGCTCTAAACCTAAGCCAAAACCACTATGTGGGACACTTCCATAGCGACGTAAATCTAAATAGTAACTGTAACTTTCAGGGTCTAATTCAAATTCATTTATACGTTGTTCTAATAATGCTAAATCATTAATACGTTCAGAACCACCTATAATTTCACCATATCCTTCTGGTGCGATTAAATCGGCACAAAGAACTGTATCTTCGTTTTCAGGATTTGGTTGCATATAGAAAGGCTTGATTTTAGTTGGATAGTTAGTAATGAAAACTGGTAAATCATAATGATTTGCAATAGCAGTCTCGTGTGGTGAACCGAAATCTTCGCCCCATTCAATATCATCAAATCCCTGTTCTTTTAAGAATTCAACTGCATCATCATAAGTGATACGCGGGAATGGAGTTATAACTTTTTCAAGTTTAGATGTATCACGTTCTAAAGCGTTAAGTTCAAGTTTACAATTGTCTAGTACAGATTTTACAACGTGTGTAACATATTGTTCTTGTACCTCTAAACTTTGAATGTGATCACAAAAAGCCATTTCTGGTTCAATCATCCAAAATTCTATTAAATGACGGCGTGTTTTAGATTTTTCAGCTCGGAAAGTAGGACCGAATGAAAATACTCTGCCGTGAGCCATTGCTGCTGCTTCCATATAGAGTTGTCCACTTTGTGATAAGAAGGCATCTTGATCAAAGTACTTCGTATAGAACAATTCACTTGTACCTTCAGGTGCGCTTGCTGTTAATATTGGCGGATCAATCTTAGTGAAGCCATTATCATTAAAGAATTCATATGTAGCACGGATAATTTCATTTCTGATCTTCATTACAGCATGTTGTTTTTTAGAACGTAACCATAAATGACGATGATCCATTAAAAACTCAGTACCATGATTTTTAGGTGTAATTGGATAATCATGTGCATCCGATATCACTTCAATCGATTTCACTTGCATTTCGTAACCTATATCAGAGCGATTATCTTCTGTAATAGTACCTGTGATATAGATTGAAGATTCTTGCGTGATTTCTTTTGCAAGTTGGAATATTTCTTCCTCTACTTCTGCTTTCGCTACAACACCTTGCATAAAGCCAGTGCCATCTCGCAATTGTAAAAATGCTATTTTACCACTTGAACGTTTATTTGTTAACCACGCACCAATTGTGACTTCTTGGTTAAGGTATTGCTTCGCTTCTTTAATCGTTGTCTTCATAAAAAGTCTCCTATTATATTGTTATCTTCTTTTTTAATCCTTATATATTTTAACAAAATGCATGTATAAGTTCTAGTTGCATGTGTTAACTTTTACGATTGTTCGCTTCATCTTTTTTTAATTTTTTAAGTATACTAGAAAATTGTTTGACGTCGCCTTTCTTTTGGCGATAACTCTCTAATGACTGTTCGAAAAATTGTTTGTAATTACTACGTATTAATCGATCATCAAATGATACAATAATACCTTTATCGTGCTCATTACGTATTAATCTACCGAGGCCTTGTCTGAATCTTGTTACTGCATCCGGTAGTACATATTCTTTGAATGTGGAAGTGAACTCAGATTCCATCAGCCAATACTTTGTATTGTTCTGATTCATGAATGGTAATTTAGCTATCATTACGCACTTGATTCCATTGGATTGGAAATCAAATCCTTCAAAGAATGTACCTGTGCCCAGTAAAATCGACTTATCAAAGCTATTAAATTGCTGCACAATCTTATAATTTTGATTTTGTTGTTGAGTGAGAATTACATAATCCTCAAATTCCGGTAGTTCATTTAATAATTCTTGCACCATGTGCATCATTTTATAACTTGTAAATAATATTAAACATTTGGATTCCACAATATTTACGTATTCTATAACATAATTAACAATTGAACTCACATAATCTTCAATATTTTTATAATTGTATGATGAGACATCATTAGGGACGAATACAGTGGTCTGATTAGGCGACATCACTGTAGTATCAATCTCATATGTGTTAAATGCTACATCTTTATTAAACCATTGTTTAAAATGATCAAAAGAATGGTTGAAAGTTAATGTGCCTGAAATAAAAGTGAGTGATTTAAATTTATCTAACACTTGCTTAGTTAGTATTTCTTTAACGTTATAATCTTTCACATTTAGTCTAATTGTTGACTTCTGGCTTAAATTTTTAATTGATAAATAACTTGTATGATTATTTTTTAAACTTTGTTCCATTGCTTTGAATCGATCATTAATGTATAGCATTTGTTTACGTACAGACTTAATTGTTTTATGACTCATTCCATTGAAAAACTCTAAAGCCATATTTAGTTTATGTGTAATTGCATGTAAGTCATTTAAAATTGGAGTTGCGTCAAAATGATATACAAAATGCAGTTTATGTACTTCATCATCGTGAATATCGGCAGTTTGTATTAAATCAAACATCGTTTTAAACAACTGTTCATTTAAATCATGTATTTCATTTACTGTTGTTTTTAACCCAAAAACATCTATAGGTGGGATGTCTAGCTTTTCTAAAATTCTTTGCTGTTCTAAATGATCGATAGCCTTTAGTAATTTATCATTTTCAGTCTTACCTATGAGCCCAAGCTGATATTTAATGTCTGAGTAGCTTAGTTCATTTGTAACTTGGTTTAAAGCATAGTCAGGTAAACGATGTGCTTCATCAATGATGCAATCATCAAACAATTGATAAATTGAATTGTCATGTGCTGCATGGATTAAGTGTGCATGATTTGTAATACCAATTTGAATATTTTGAGCGTTACGTTTAATAAAATTGAAATAATGGATATCATTGCGTACTGGTACATAAGTTTCAAGTTTTTGATCAAAGTACATTTGTTGTCCGCCTTTAAGATCTAACTCTTGTATGTCTCCTGTCTCAGTTTCAGTAATCCAAATTAATAATTGCATTTTCAAAATAGTGACTTCGTAATTATTTGATTCATCTTTTAAAATTTGACTAATAAGACCTAAGGAAATATAATCGCGTTTACTTTTTATTAAAGTAGCATTAATTTTAAAGTTCAATGCTTTTTTAAGTGCAGGTATATCTTTTTCCAATAATTGGTTTTGTAACAATTTAGTGTTTGTAGAAATCATTACATGCTTACCTGTTTCAATATTGTACATAAGTGATGCAAGTAGATAAGCAATTGATTTTCCGCTTCCTAACGGTGCTTCAATCATCGCCTTTTCACTGTGCATTAATTGTTCGAGAATAATCTCTGATAAATACAATTGTTGAGGACGATACGTCAGATTTAATTCTTTAGTCACTAAGGTATATAATTCTTTCAAAGTACCATTAAAATTTACCGTTGGTGCTTTGAAATCTATTTGCTTTTTATAAATGATTTGTTCAAATTGATCATAAGCATCATCTAGTATTTTATCGTCATGATTACGGACCATTTCAAACAATATATCATGTAAGTCATACTTTAAATTTTTACTTAAATAATATAATTGCTTTAAAGTGTCTAATGGTAATGTTTCAAATTTATTAAAAGCGAGTATCATTAATTGAGCTGTAGTTGCAGCATCTTCATCCGCACGATGAGCATTATTCAATATAATCCCATGCGCTTCAGCTAACTCACTTAATTGGTAACTTTTATCTGTAGGAAAGGCTACTTTAAATAACTCTAAAGTATCCATAACTTTTTTAGGGCGATATTTAATATTACAATTTTTAAAAGACATTTTGATGAAATTTAAATCAAATGCGACATTATGTGCGACAAATATACAACCTTCTATTTGTTTATATATGTCATCGGCAATTTCATGAAAATATGGTGCTTGATTTAGCATTTCTTCTTCTATTGAAGTTAACGCCTGTATAAAAGGAGGAATTTCTAAATCTGTTTTAATCATTGAATGGTATGTACCAATGATTTTATTTTCACGAACAAATGTAATACCGATTTGAATAATTTCATCATATTCTAGTTGATTACCCGTTGTTTCTAAATCCACAACAGCATAACAAGGTTGCGTCATGTCTATTCCTCCTTTCCGTGGTTTTACAATTCAATATCTGCGCTGATTAAACAATGTTGTTCTTTATTTTCATCTATAACAATCAAAAAGCCACTGTTATCAATGTCTAGCGCTTCACCAAAGAATTGTTTGCCATTTTCAGTGAATCTTAATTGTTTATTCCAAATATTTGAGGCAGCAATATATTCTTCACGTATAGATGAAAAAGGTGTATTGAGAAATTGTGTATAACGCTGCTCTATGTGATTAACCAAAGCCTGTAAAAAATAATAACGATTTACTTTTTCACTTGCATGTATGCGAACACTTGTAGCCTTTTGGGATAAATCTTCAGAGAAATCTTCAGGCAAGTGATTCATATTGATACCAATACCGCAAATTACCGCTTCAATGCCATCACTGTTTGCTACCATTTCTGTTAAAAAGCCACATACTTTCTGGCCTTTAATATAGATATCATTTGGCCATTTAACTTCCACCTGTTCATTACTAAACTGTTGTATAGCATCTCTTATTCCTAAAGCCATAAATAAATTAAACTTAGTTATCATATCGAAGGCAACGTTAGGTCTTAGTACAATAGACATCCATAAGCCTTTGCCTTTAGATGAAGACCAAGGTCTGTTAAAACGGCCTTTACCTTTTGTTTGTTCATCGCTTAATATTAAAAATGTATCATTATTCCCAACTAATTTTTGTTTAGCAAGTAATTGTGTGGATTCAGTGGTTTCTAATACCTCAACGTGTTCGAAGACGTTTTGTTCTTTAATCATCGGTAGCACAATGCCACTATACCATTTTTCTGGTAGTTGAATTAACCGATGCCCTTTGTGATTAATCGATTCAACTTTGCATCCTTCTATTTTCAATTGATCAATAACTTTTTTTACAGCTGTACGTGAAATAGACAATTGTTCAGCGATGAATTGACCTGAAATATATTCAGGTTGATATTGATATAACATTTGGATAACATCTTTACTATATTTTGACATGCCTTTTCACCCACTCTATTAAATCTTCTTTAATGTTTTTGACGTCACCAGCTATGACGGCACATTCAATTTGGCGTAATGCTATTTTTACCCATGCGCCACTAGGTGCATCCATCGTTTGTATCAAATCTTTCCCATTAATATTTAACTCTTTTCTAGAAATGATAGGTAATTGCTGAACTACTTCATTAATAGTTATTGTATTTATTATTAATGGAGAAATAGTCACAATGTCATTATGATTGATTACATCTAAATAGGTTAACACTTGTAGTATATCTTCTTTCCCATAATCGTAAACAAATAATTTCAATGCATCTTTATCATGAACTTGTGGCATATAACGTACTAATTGTTCTAGCCTGTGAATACGCCTTTTGTCATTATTACTTATTTTCAATGCCGCTAGTTTTCCATCAATGGCTGGTTGTTGTACTTTTAATAAAGCAACAAACATTTCGAAAGGCAGAGGCATTTCTAGCATAAATCGCGAGATATCATATTCTTTAAAGAAAGGAATGTACTTAAATGCTTCAAAATCCTTCAAATTAGAAAAGCTTTGGGCAACATAACGACCTAATGTTAATTTTTTAAGTTCTACGATAATACGTTCAATGGATAGATGCGCGATATCGGCGATGTGTGCATACATACCTTCATAGGTCTCTTTTTCCAAAGAGAATCCAAATTGAGATTGAAAACGTAATCCTCTAATTATACGTAATGCATCTTCATTAAAACGTTCATCTGCTTTACCCACTGTTCTAATGATGCGATTTTGTATATCTTTTTGGCCTTCAAAATAATCATGTATCTGATAATCAATATCCATTGCGATTGCATTCATTGTAAAGTCTCTTCGTTTAACGTCTTCGTATAAATCTCTTACAAAAAACACTTCATTTGGTCTACGGTGATCGTCATATTCACCTTCAGCTCTAAAAGTAGTTACCTCGTATTGATCATTGTTGTAGACGACATTAATCGTGCCATGGTCCCTACCGATGGGAATGGTTTTATCAAAGATTGATTCAATTTCATCTGGGGTTGCACTGGTTGTAATATCAATATCATGTATTTCTTTATCCATAATATAGTCTCTCACTGAACCGCCTACAAAAAAAGCTTCAAATTGATGTGCTTGCAGTTGTTTTAAAATTGGTTTGGCTATTTCGAATAATGATTTAGTCATTGTTACCCTCTAACATTTTTTTGTAATAATACTCATATTGGTCAGCGATTAAGTCTGATGAAAAACGTGCTGCCACGTCCTCTAACATACGCGATTGCATCGTTTTATATAAATCATTATCAGTTAATAATTTTATGGCATATTCATATGCAGCATCACTATCACCGATGTCCACAATAAAACCAGTTTCTTCATGTTTAATGACCTCTTTAATCCCACCGGCTGTTGAACCAATAGGTACCACGCCAGACTTCATAGCCTCAAGCAAGGTCAGCCCAAAACTTTCTTTTTCACTTAATAATAATACTAAATCTGAAATTTGATAAAATTCGCTCACCCAATCTTGTTTACCTAGGAATAATACGGAATCTTCAACTGAGAGTTCACGCGCTTTTTCTTTCATATCCATGAGTTCAGGCCCATCACCCAATAACAATAATTTAGAAGGCAATGTTTTGTGAACCTTTGCAAATGTATCGAGTATGGTATCAATACGTTTCACTGTTCTAAAGTTAGATACATGGATTAATACTTTTTCTTCCGGTTTGATACCATAACACGCTTTTAATTCCTCACTTTGAGTCGTTGGTTGGTCTGATTTTGTTGGAAATTCATTCTCTCTGACAAAATTATAAATAGGAATGATCTCTTTGTCTGTTTCTATAATATCATTGGTTTGTTGTGCTAAAGATTTACTGACACTAGTCACTATATCACTTTCTTCGATACCAAATTTAATCGCATTTTTTAATGAATGGTCATAACCTAATACAGTGATGTCTGTACCGTGTAAAGTGGTCATAATCTTAATGTTCTCATTACCGGACATATGTTTTGCTAAAATTCCACAAACCGCATGAGGTACTGCATAGTGCATATGTAATATGTCTATATCGTATTCGTTAATAACTTCAGCGATTTTTGTACTTAATGTAATATCATATGGTGGGTATTGAAAGACAGCATATTGATTTACTTCAACTTGATGGAAAGTAATATTAGGTAATGGTTTACGTATCCTAAAAGGAATATTAGATGTTATAAAATGGATATCATGGCCCCGTTCAGCGAGTTTGATTCCTAACTCAGTAGCAATAATTCCAGAACCACCCATGGAAGGGTAACAAGTAATTCCGATTTTCATAAGGTGGAACACCCTTTCTCTATCTTTTAATTATTTTCGTTCAAAACGATTTTTATCACGTGTATTAAATTTATTCATAGTTTCATTAAAACTATCAGTCATGTCTATATCTAAGGAATTGGCAATACATAATAAAACGAATAAATTATCACCCAATTCAGCTTTAATTGTATTTTCAGCTTCTGATGTTTTTTTCTTTTTTTCACCATAATAATGATTGATTTCTCTAGATAGTTCCCCTACTTCTTCAGTGAGTCTTGCAAGGTTGGCTAATGGAGAGAAATAACCTGTTTTAAATTGACCAATATAGTCATCAACTTCTTTTTGCATATCATTTATTGATTTCATATTTATACGCCTCACATTCTAACAATATCTTATATAGTATAGCTTAATTTTAGGCTTCATGCATTATTCCTGCAACAGTTAAACACTATAGGCGTTTGTTAGTTATATTAATGATTGATTTGAGTTGTAGGATTATTCTAAAAATAGAAAATGAATGTATATAGATTATCGCAAAGTGCATGATGATTTGTAAGAAATAAAATCTAACATTTCAATACATAAAAAAACATCCTATTGTTATAAACAATAGGATGTTAAGACATTATTCACTTGATCTAGCAATAAGAATAAAGCGTGCAAGTTCTGCTAAAGCGACTGCTGTTGAAGCAACATAAGTCATTGCTGCAGCTGTAAGTACTTTTTTAGCATGGCGATATTCATTTTCGTTCACAATGTCTAAACTTTGAATTTGTTTCATTGCTCTACTACTTGCGTTAAATTCTACGGGTAGTGTAACAATCGAGAACAATACGGCAAAGGACATAAACGCAATACCTATCCAAAGTGCTGTAGAACCTAATGTGCTTTGTAAACTTGTTAAAATAATACCAGCAAACACTGCTAAGTAACCAATAGAGCTACCTATGTTAGCGAGTGGTACTAATGACGTTCTAAATCTTAAGAAGAAATATCCTTGTGCATGTTGTATTGCATGTCCCACTTCGTGAGCTGCAATCGCAGTACCAGCAACTGATGGTCTACTAAAGTTAGCCGGTGATAGTACAAGTACTTTTTTTCTAGGATCATAATGATCAGTTAGAAAACCTTTCCCTTCGATGACATCGACATCATAAATACCGTTTGCATGTAATATTTCTAGGGCAACTTCTTGCCCTGTCTTACCACTTGTTGATCTTACTTGTGAATATTTTTCATAATTAGATTTCACTTTGTGCTGTGCCCATAGAGGGAGTACCATTAAAATAACAAAGTATACTATCATATAGATAAAAGACAAAAATCCTCACTCCTTTATTAACATTTTACTGTGAACGTTAATGATGGTCAAATATTTTAGACTTTTTAAATCGAGTTAAATATAAATATAATACTAATGGAATGACACTTAATACAAATGCAAGATAAGCTACACTTTCCAAATGACTACCAATAAAATCGTAAAATGGATATTGCATAAATACATAGTCAATCATGTCGTTGTGGAAAACCCAAATCATAGCAACTATAAAGGCAGGCCCTGTTATTTTAAATCGTGGATAAAACAAGAATCCTTCCAATGCCATTATACCATGAGATAAAATAAGCATACATCCAATCATTGTTACTGAATCATATTGAATAAACATCACGATATTCATAATAACTGCCCAAATACCATACTTTATGAGTGATACAAAGGCAAGTGCTTCTATTATTGAGAAGTTTTTGCCAATGATGAAGCCTACTATTGCAATACATAAGAATAGTGATGCTGTTGGGCTATCTGGAACAAATGGTATAAATTGCCAACTTGTGACTTTTAATTGTGTACCATACCAAATATAGCCATAAATAGTCCCTAATATATTACAAATAAGCAGAAAATAAATAATGATTTTGTGATAAATAATCATATGCCATAGCGATGTTAGGTTCATAGTGTCAATCCTTTGTCGTTATATTTACATCTCTTAATTTAAAAGTATTAAGGATTTGAGATAGTTGATAAAATAATTCTTTATCATGTAATTGTAAACTTAAATCAATATTCTCTTGTAAGTGCTTAATAATAGAAGATTCACTTTGCTTTGTTAACGGTATACTATAAATATCTTGCATATACATTGCATAATAAGGAGAGTTTAATAATTGTGCTAATAATAACTCATCAAGCCTAGACTCTCTATGCTGATTTTCATTAAAATATATCTTAATATCGAAAGGTACAGATTGACTTACAACAAAATTGAAAATCTCATCAGTATTTATAAGTTGCTTATCTTTAAGTGTGAGCTTGATACCTTGTTTATCGGTATCAATTACAGCAATTTCTAATGTGTTGTGGCTTGAAATGACTTCGTCAACAAAGTGTATTTGTTGTAAAGCATCTAATGAGCTTTTAATATAATTTAATATCCACACACTAATCCGCGACTTGAAGTCATAATGAAAAAGTATATATTCAATAAATGTTACTTTAGTTTGTTGTAATTGCAATGTATCAGTCAATCTATTCGCCTTCCTTATTTAGAAAGATTGTAACCTTTCAGATTCATCATGCCATGTTTCATTACTTGGTTCAATCTCAAGCAAGTTGTTTAAAATCACTTTCCCTTGATCAATCTGACCGATTTCAATAAGGTAGAAATAGTAGTCACTTAAAAAGGCAGATTGTGTTTGTAGCGTTGGAAAAGCTAATTCATAGAAGTGTTGTGCTTCTTTATCACGTTCTTCATGACCTAATGCATAAGCTAAATGCCACATGAAGACTGGGTCTAAGTCTTCTTCATCGACATATTGTAACAATCCTATTAATGCTTCATAATCTTCTTCTTGTCTATATAAATCACTTAAAATGAGTAATGGTTCTTGGTATGCATTATCAACTTCTAACGCTTGAATTAATAATTGTACGCCTTCATTAGCATCACCATGCTCGATTTCTATACTACCGGTAGATACCATTAATTCTTTATAGAATTGACTTAATCTTAAACCTTCTTTACCAATCTCTATAGCATCAGCATGATTATGTTCATTTTCATAGAGTTGCTGTAAATAGAAGTAACCTTGTAAGAAATCTGGATCTTTGGATAATAATGATTGGATAAGCTTAATGGCTTCTAAAGTTAATTCATTTTTTTCATAAGCGATAGCTTTTTTCAAGTAATCTTCTGAATCCATCTCGTCTTCATTAATCTCATCAAACATTTTAATTGCATCACTGTAGTTACCACTCTGCAAACTACAATCCGCTAAGCGTGAAAAGAGATTAATACCATTTACTTCATATTCACCTGTTTCAAGCACTGTTTCATATTCAGAAGTAGCTCGTAAATATTGTCCATCATAATAAAGTATTTCTGCTAAAGCAAAATGAATGATCGGATCGTTAGGTTCGATTTCTATTGCTTCACTTAATTTATCAATTGCAACTTCTAACATATTTAATTGTTGATATAAATCCGCTTCTAACATTAAACGTTCTGTCGATAATTCTACTTCGTTTAAATATTCTAAAGCCTCATCAGTTTGATTTTCAGACATTAAACCTTCGATGAAATAAATTAATAATTCACTTTCATCAGGATATTTATGGTATAACGTACGGAACACTTCAAGTCCTTGAGGCATTAAACCATAATTATATAACGTTTCACCAAGTACAAAAAGCGCATCATCGTTTGGTGAACTCAACGCTTCATTTACACGTGAATCTAAGTTATCTAATTTTTGCAAGTTGATATCATCTATAAGTTTGTAGATATCTTCCATACTTTTTATCCCTCATTTTCTAATTGTTTTAGCTTAGGTAAGAAACCTGGGAAGGAAACGTTAACTGCATCAAATTGATTAATTGTTAAAGTCTCATCGGTTAATAAGGACGTTATGGCTAGCATCATTCCAATACGGTGATCAGTAAAGCTATCCACTGTTGCAGTTTGTTCTAAGGCAGATGGATGTATAACCATACCGTCATTGGTAGGCTGTAATGTAAAACCTAATAAATTTAACATATTCGCAGTTGTGTCGATACGATTTGTTTCTTTAACTTTCAATTCTTCAGCATCTTTAATAATACTCGTAGCATTGGCTTGAGTACATAAAAGTGCAATGATTGGAATTTCATCAATTGCTCTCGGTACTAAGTCACCATCGATATGAGTAGCCTTCATATTCGGTGAGTATTGTACACGAATAGACGCTGTAGGTTCCGGACCATCAGTTTGATTAAATAACGTAATATTCCCTTCCATTTGTGTCACGATATCAATAATACCTGAACGAGTCGTATTAACGCCAACATTGTGAATTGTAATATCACTGCCTGGTGTAATCAAGCCAGCTACTATGAAATAAGCAGCAGAAGAGATGTCTCCTGGAACATGAAAATCAGCAGGTTGTATATGTTCAATACCGTTAGCTGGCATTGAAATTGTAGATGCCTCTGTTTTTATAGGAATATTAAAGTGTTTGAACATTGTTTCGGTATGATTTCTTGTTGTATCTTTTTCTTTAATTGTTGTAGTTTCTTCAGCAAACAAGCTTGCAAATAAAATTGCACTTTTAACCTGTGCACTGGCAACTTCCATTTCATATGAGATGCCTTTTATCTTAGCTGGTTTAATGATTAATGGTGTGAAATTATCGTTAATGCCATTAATATTCGCTTGCATGAGCCTCAATGGCTTCATAATTCTGTCCATGGGTCTTTTACCAATGGATTCATCACCAGATAAGACGGTCTCTATCCCAAGACCACATAATAAGCCAGCCACTAATCGTGTTGTAGTACCTGAATTACCGGTATACAACACTTGATGAGGTGTATTAAATTGTTTATAACCAGGTGAAGTTATAACAATTTTATCTTCATTAACTGAGATGTCTACACCTAACAGTTTGAATATTTCTACAGTGCGTAAACAATCTTCTCCAAGAAGCGGTTTGTATATCGTGGAAGTACCAGTAGCTAAAGAACCAAGTATGATTGCCCGATGTGTCATAGACTTATCACCTGGAACTTCTAACTCACCTATTAATGGACCATTTATATCAATCGTTTTACTATTTACCATTTAAGCCACCTACTTTTTAAAATATGTTAGTAATGTTGTGTATGCTTGTAGAAGTGCCTCTTTATCTACATGTTTTACTACAGGATGACCAATGCCATCTAATAACACCATTTGTACACCTTGTTGATCATTTTTCTTATCTTTGAGCATTAAATGATAAAGCGTTTCGAAGTCGAAAGTATTTATAATGTCTAAAGGATAATTTAAAGCACTTAAATAATCGATGTAGTGCGCAATGTCAAAATCTTGATTGAGTTGCTGATTAGCTACAATGAATTGGTAAATCATACCAATCATTACTGCGTGGCCATGTGGAATTTTAAACGTATATTCTACAGCATGGCCGAATGTATGCCCTAGATTTAAGAATTTACGTACATTAGTCTCTTTTTCATCCTTGATAATAATATTAAGTTTAGTTTCGATACCTTTAAATATATAATATTCTATTTCATTTAGTGATGCTAAAGCAGTGGCATTTGGAAATTGTGTTTCTATATTTCGCACTGCTTCTGCACTACTTAATAAGGCATGTTTATATACTTCAGCATAACCGCTTAAAACTTCAGAGTATGGTAAAGTGTCTAAAAAGTTCAAATCATAAATGACAGCTTTAGGTCTATAAAAAGCGCCAATTAAATTTTTACCATGTTTAGAATTAATACCAACTTTACCACCAACACTAGAGTCATGCGCAAGAATTGTTGTAGGGACTTGTATAAAATCAACACCACGTAAAAGTGTTGCAGCAAGAAAGCCTGTAAAGTCTCCAGTCGCTCCACCACCAACAGCAATTAGGCACGTATCACGAGTCAATTGTTTACTTAATAATGTTTCCATCATTTCTTCATAAAAACTAAATGACTTGGTTGTTTCCCCTGAAGGAATGACGAGCTTATGTGCGCCATATTCTGTAGTTATAAATTCTAATGTGCTTTTCCAATTAATATCTACGGTAGCGTCGACAACTAAGACTATATCTTGATAACCTTCAATATAATTGTGTAGTTGATCTAGCGCTTGATGTTCTACAACAATTGGATAGTTGTTTGATTTATAAGTAGTTTCTAATTTCATCATTTCACCTAATCACTTTATTGATTTTAAATACAAATTAGTATTCTATGTTTAATAAGCGTTGTTCATCAATTTGTTTTTTTAATTGATCGATATGATTTGAATGGAACTCTTCTAAAATAGCTTTTGCAATTTCAAATGCCACTACATTCTCTACAACTACACTAGCTGCTGGTACTGCACAACTATCAGAGCGTTCTATTGAAGCTTTAAATGATTCTTTAGTATTAATGTCAACTGAATTTAATGGTTTGTATAGTGTTGGGATAGGTTTCATTACACCATTTACAACAATAGGCATACCATTGGACATACCACCTTCAAATCCACCTAAGTGATTCGATCCTCTGTAATAACCATGTGATTCATCATAAAGTATTTCATCTTGTATTTCACTACCAGGTTTTTCTGCAGATCTAAATCCTTCACCGAAACTTACACCTTTAAATGCATTAATGCTCACAACGCCTTGGGCGATTCTGCCATCTAGTTTACGATCATAGTGGACATAGCTTCCAATACCTACTGGCACGCCTTCAATTACAGTTTGTACCACGCCACCAATAGTATCTCCGGCTTTTTTAGCAGCGTCTATCTTGTCACGCATTTGTTGTGCGACTTCATCATTTATTACACGAACATCATTTTTATCGATGTTCGATTTAATAGTTTCAATGTCGTACTCTACGTCATCTTTAATACCACCAATTTCAACGACTCTACTATATAAATTAATATCAAGTTGTTTTAATAGAATTTTTGATACTGCCCCTACTGCAACACGTGCTGCAGTTTCTCTAGCAGATGAACGCTCTAACACATTTCTTAAATCTCTGTGATTATATTTCATGCCCCCAATTAAGTCAGCATGGCCAGGACGTGGTTTAGTGATTACACGTTTCATGTTTTCTTGATCTTCTTCACTAATAGGATTTGCGCCCATAATATTCTTCCAATGTGTAAAGTCATCATTAGTGACAACAAGTGTGATTGGACTTCCTAATGTATAACCATTACGTACGCCTGAAACAATCTCTACACTATCTTTTTCAATTTGCATACGTCGACCTCTGCCGTAGCCGCCTTGACGTTTAAACATTTCTTCATTAATTTCTTCTACTTTAATCTCTAAATTTGCTGGTACACCTTCAATAATAACTGTTAACTGTGGTCCATGTGATTCCCCAGAAGTTAAATATCTCATACTTTACCCACTCCGTTCTTTAGTACTTTAAATTGTTATATGTTCTATATCTTATCATATTCATTTAAGCAAATTAATAGAAAAATTAACAAATCATAAATCTTATGAAAATTCTATCATTTTATCTATCTATAAGTGTAACATTTGTAGTTTCATTTATAATATAAACAAGAGATTTTAATATGGTTGAGAACTTTTTTAATTAACTATTTAAACACATAAGTGATATTTACGCAATCGGCTAGTAACATTGTTTTTTACACTTCGGATAAATGCTTAAGTATTTCGAAATTTTAACATATAAAAAAACAAACTGATATGGATTATTAATATCCAACCAGTTTGTTTATACTTATTATTAAAATAGTTGCTTGTTATGCAATCTATGTATGATTAATTTATTCGTATAACCATGCTTCACGTGATTCTGTATAATCACTTAACTCTTCAGGTTTAAACCAAAGTTTAATTTCTTTATTTGCAGATTCCACTGAATCAGAACCATGTATGATATTTCTACCAACTGTTAAGCCTAAGTCTCCTCTAATTGTTCCAGGTGTGGCTTCAGATGGGTTTGTCTTACCAATGATGTGACGTGAAATATTCACAGCATCTTCAGCTTCAACCACCATTGCAAAAACGGGTGCAGATGTAATGAATTCAATCAGATTATTGTAGAATGGCTTTTCTTTATGTTCTGAGTAATGCTCCTCGGCTAACGATTGAGGTACAGTCATAAATTTTCCGCCTACTAATTTTAGTCCCTTTTGTTCTATACGAGAAATAATTTCTCCTACCATATTACGTTGAACCGCGTCCGGTTTGATCATTAGAAATGTTCTTTCCATTGTGTGTTTATCCCCCTGTTTTATGTATCAATATTAAACGATGTCGTTATACTCAATAAATATGTATCAATATAAAACAACTATCAGATACATTAATATACTAACAGGTAATTAAAGCGCTTTCAACGCTTTTCACACAACTTACACATTTCTTTTGCCAACTTTTTTAATCAGTTTTTTGAATAGTACTTTTGCGCTATCATTTTCTAACTCATCAATTAGGTTTAAAGCTTTATCTAAATACTTATTACTAATACTTAGGCATTGTTGAATGACATCAGATGATCTAACTGTGTCAATACAGTATTTAAACGTTTCTGGGCTACTATTAGGATTTAATTGTTGTATCTGCTGTTTAAACGCACTATTTTTTTTCATTTCTAATAAAACAGGTAATGTAATATGACCATTCATCAAATCACTGCCCACAGGTTTACCTAATTGCTTTTCTGTACTTGTAAAATCTAATATGTCATCTACAATTTGAAAACTCATACCAATGTAATGACCAATCATTTTTAGATTATGGACAGTTTTAATATCAGCACCAGAAGCGATGGCACCTACTTCAGTAGATAATTGAATCAGTAATGCTGTTTTCCGATTAATTCTACGTAGGTAATTAGTGATAGACTGATGCCCGTTGAATTGATCCTGGAACTGAAACAACTCCCCCATGCACACATCTATAATTGAATTAGATATAATTGTATGAACACGATTATCTTCAATGCCTGATATATGTTCAAGTCCTAAAGCGAGTAAGAAATTACCAGTTAGTATAGCTGTGCTTTGATTCCATTTTTTAGCAATAGTAAGTCTACCGCGACGCTTATCACTTTTATCAATGACATCATCATGCACCAAAGTTGCCATGTGTATGAGTTCTAAAGCTACTGCAACACGGTATACATCTTCGTTCATTTCTTTACCAAATTGACTACTTAAAATTGCAACAGCAGGTCTAACGCGTTTTCCTCCTGAAGAAAATAAATGAAAGGCAGCTTCTTCAAGCACTTTATCTTCGCTTTTTATAGCCTGCTCTAATCGTTTTTCGATTTTTTTTATTTCGCTATTCATATTTAACTTTGACACGCTAATCACCTTTGGTTGATTCATTTTTATTTATAGCCAAGGTGCATTGCTGCAACGCCACCTGTAAAGCTACGGACTTTGATATTACTGAAACCTGCTTGTGTAAAGAGTCGTTTTAATTTTTCCTTACCAGGAAAATCAAACGTTGATTGTTGTAACCACTCATATTCATCTTTTGATTTGGCGAAAATCTTGCCAAAAATCGGCATTACAAATTTAAAGTATAGTTTGTATAATTGTTTGAAAACAGGTGTTGTAGGCTGACTTGTTTCTAAACAAACGACCATGCCTCCTGGCTTAAGTACTCTATTTAATTCTTTGAGTGTAGCTAGGTAATCAGGCACGTTTCTCAAACCAAAGCCAATAGTTACATAATCGAATTCATTATCTTCAAAGGGTAGATTCATTGCGTCACCATGAACAAGTTTTATATTGTCCATATCTTTAGTCTTTTCTTTACCCACTTCTAGCATGTTCTCACTGAAGTCAACGCCAGTAACTTCGCCATTGGGACCAACAGCTTTACTAAGTGAGATCGACCAATCAGCAGTGCCACAGCATACGTCTAACGCTTTACTACCTGGCTTGACGTTCATTTCTTTCATAACACGCTTTCTCCATGTTTTGTGTTGTTCAAAGCTAATAATATTATTAAGGCGATCATATTTACCTGATATATTCTGGAAAACATTATGTACTTGTTCTTTCTTTGCTTTATTATCTGCCATTTCAATTACCTCTTTTTTATATTATTTCAGATGCTATACCATCTAAAAATGATTGTATTTCTGTTTCAGTATATTCACTTAAGTAAGAAGGGGGATTTTCTTTTAAATTAGCTATTAATTTATGATTTATTTCTTGTATATTAGCATCAGGTATGTAGCGTTGAATAGTCACAATTGGAAATCTATTTTCCAATTTTAAAATACTATCGCCCATTCGACTTTGGCTTATGTTGCCATTTTGAATAGATGATTTAATTTCGTTTATTTCAACTATGGCTGAACTAATTTTTTTTTGAAATGTTAAGTCATTTAATTTTGCTAATAATGTATAAGAATGCGCACTCAACAAGTCACCAATTAAAATGGACTTTTTAGACGATAATGTCACAGAGACTTCGTCTAAATGGCGCATTGCAGTATCTATTGTGAGGCAAGCTAGTTTAGCTTCTTCAGGAATATCATATGAATCAAGTATCTGACTTAAAATTCTATTGATATATATTGATTCATAATGATTCACACCGCTAAGTCGCTGTGCTATTTGTTTTTCTAATATGCTTAATGTCGTTTCCATGTTCACACCTCACGTTATTATCCATATACATATTAACATTATATAGAGAAAATTAAAATCAACGAAGATTAAAGTTATAAATATTTATGTTATGTGTTCCAAAGGGAAAAGTTTATATTTGATTTGTTGTATGTATGCTTCGTTCGAAAAATTTATGATTATTGAATATGTAATATGTTAGTTATGTACATCGTTATACCGAATCATATCATATTAATATAAGGGATATGTAAATATATTAAAGTTCTGTAGTTAAAAAAGGAATATAAAAAGAAAAAGCCCCTTATAAAAGGGCTTTACTTTAAGTAAAGAATTATTTTACTGCGTCTTTTAAAGCTTTACCAGCTTTGAATGCTGGAACTTTGCTTGCAGGGATATCAATTTCTTTACCAGTTTGTGGATTACGGCCTTTACGTGCAGCGCGTTCGCGTACTTCGAAGTTACCGAATCCAATTAATTGTACTTTTTCACCTTTAGAAAGTGATGATTGAATTGATTCGAATACTGCATCAACAGCTAAACCAGCTTCTTTTTTAGTTAAGTCAGCTTGTTCAGCAACAGCATTGATTAAATCTGTCTTGTTCATTATGAATTCACCTCCCCTAGGGTTTATAATGATATTATAATCATTATGCTATGACTTTAACACAACGATTACTGCTACTGCAACGATTTATGTGTAAAAAACGTTGAAATAATGGGATTTAGATGCCAAATTGTTATATATTTTTTAAATTGTGTAATAATACCTTTTTATTCTGCTTTTTTTCCGCGTCCCATTAAATCTTTGACACTTTCAGTAACGGGTCTATTTTCGAATAAAACGCTGTAAAGCGCTTCAGCGATAGGCATTTCTACACCCTGTTCTTTTGCTAAGTGATAAACAGATTTCGTTGTATACACACCTTCTACTACCATATTCATTTCATTTAGTGCTTCATCTAAAGATTTACCTTCACCTAACTTATATCCTAAAGTGAAATTTCTTGAATGTGTGGAAGTACATGTAACAATTAAATCACCAATGCCTCCTAGGCCTAAGAAGGTAATCGGATCTGCACCTAATTTTTCGCCTAAACGACTAATTTCTGCTAATCCTCTTGTCATTAAGGCAGCTTTAGCATTATCACCAAAGCCCATACCTGTGATAACTCCACTAGCGACAGCTATAATATTTTTAAGTGCTCCACCTAATTCTACCCCTACAAGATCATCATTAGTGTAAACACGTAAATAATCATTCATGAATAAATCTTGCGTTAATAGACTTACCTCAGCATTTTTAGAAGAAGCAGCAACCGTTGTTGGTTGTTTAATCACTACTTCTTCCGCGTGACTAGGTCCTGATAACACGCCAATACCCGCGTTATGAGCTGGCGATATAGAATCTTCTAACATCTCTGAAACACGTTTGAACGTATCATTTTCAATCCCTTTTGCTACGTGTATAAATGTTTTTTTAGATGATAAAAGTGCATCGATTTCAGTGGCCACTTCTCTCATTGCTTTTGTTGGCAATGCCATTAAATATATTTCTGAAAAATGCGTAGCTTTATTTATATCTAAAGTAGCTTCAATTGATACATCAAGTTTCGCTTGTTTCAAGTATTTACTATTCATATGTTGTTCATTAATTTCTGAAACAGTGTGTTCATTTTTCCCCCACATAAGTACTTGATGCCCATTTTCTGCTAATACATTAGCTAGTGCTGTACCAAAACTTCCTGTGCCAAAGACTGTAACTTTAGTCATTAAATCCCCTCCGTTAACTAATTTCTTTTTCTCGGTATAATATGCACTGGTGTGCCTTCAAATCCAAATGCTGCTCTGATTTGATTCTCAAGATAACGTTTATAAGAAAAATGCATTAATTCTACATCGTTTACAAACACTATAAATGTTGGTGGCTCTATCGCTACCTGTGTAGAATAGAAAACGTTAAGTCTTCGACCTTTATCAGTTGGTGTTGGATTCATTGAGATAGCATCAGTTACTACTTCGTTTAACGTTGAACTTTGCACACGTTTTTTATGATTTTCACTAGCTTGTTGAATATATGGGAATAAAGTTCTCAATCTTTGTTTTTCTTTTGCAGAAACAAAGGCAACTTCAGCGTAATCTAAAAACTGAAATTCTTTACGAACTTCATCTTTAAATTTCTTCATAGTATTTGTGTCTTTATCAACTGTATCCCATTTGTTAACTACTATAACTATTGCTTTACCTTCTTCATGAGCATATCCAGCTACGCGTTTATCTTGTTCAATGATGCCTTGATCAGCATCAATAACAACTAAGATCACATTTGAACGTTCAATCGCCTTTAAGGCACGTAAAACAGAATATTTTTCTGTATTTTCATACACTTTACCTTTTTTACGCATTCCCGCAGTATCAATTAATACGTAATCTTGCCCATCATAACTATATTCAGTATCCACAGCATCGCGTGTTGTGCCAGCTACGTTTGATACGATTACACGGTCTTCACCGAGTATTGCATTTACTAAGCTAGATTTACCAACATTAGGACGTCCAATAATGGACAAACGGATTGTATCGTCATCATAAGGGTCTTCTTCTTCTTCTTTAAAGTGTTTAACTACTTCATCTAGTAAATCACCTAAACCTAATCCATGTGACCCAGAAATTGGATAAGGGTCTCCAAAACCAAGTGAATAAAAATCATAAATTTCACTTCTCATTTCTGGATTATCTACTTTGTTTACTGCTAAAACAACTGGTTTCTTTGATTTATATAGCATTTGTGCTACAACTTCATCACTTTGTGTCAATCCTTCTCTTACATTCACCATAAATATAATTACATCAGCTTCATCAATTGCGATTTCTGCTTGAGCTTTAATTTGTGTTTGGAATGGTGCATCTCCAATTTCAATACCACCTGTATCAATAACATTGAAATCATGTGTTAACCATTCACCTGATGAATAAATTCTATCACGAGTCACACCTGGTGTATCTTCTACTATAGATACACGTTCACCTACGACTCTGTTAAAAATTGTTGACTTACCCACATTGGGCCTGCCTACAATTGCTACTATAGGTTTAGTCATAACTAACTTCCTCTCTTATTTAATCTCTATAATTCTATCATAAGGGGTATGTAAATCAAAAGAAATATTAAATACTTGAATGGTGTAATATTAGCGTCATTTTTATTTTAAGTTTTTGCATAAAAATAAATCTTATCCTAAATAAAGGTTAGGACAAGATTTAAAGTTTATAAAACACTTGTATTAAAATTTAAAATCTTTTAATTTATCTCCGAATACGTCACCTAAAGTTGGATTATCTTCTTCATCAGAACTGCTATCCAAATAAGATTTTGTTGTTTCTTTGTCACTTTCGATGACATCTTCTGAAGGTAATGTAGCTTTAATAGATAATGAGATACGTTCACTTTCAATATCAACACTAAGCACTTTCACACTAACAACTTGACCAGGCTCTAATGCTTCACTAGGTGTGCCAATGTGTTTATGACTTATTTCAGAAATATGCACTAAACCTTGAACGCCAGGTTTAATTTCAACAAATGCACCGAAGTCAGCTAATCTTACAACTTTCCCTTCAATAACATCGCCCTCGTTGAATTCACCTTTAATAGATTCGAAAGGACTTGGTAGCGTGTCTTTAATAGATAATGAGATTCGCTCAGAATCTTTATCTATTGACTTAACTTTGACTTTAACTTTATCTCCAATCGCAACTACATCTTCTGGTGATTTGACATGTTCATGTGATAATTCAGAAACGTGAACAAGACCATCTACACCACCAATGTCGACAAATGCACCAAAGTTAGTTAAGCGAGCTACAGTTCCTTCGATGACATCATTTTCATTAAGTGAATCTAATAATGCCTCTTTTTTCTCTGCGTTTTCTAAAGCTTCTACTGCTTTACGACTAAGTATGACACGATTATTTGCAGGATCTAATTCTTCAACTTTTAATTTTAAAATTTGTCCTTCAAAATCAGAAAAATCCTCAATGAAGTCAGTTGAAATTAATGAAGCTGGTACAAAGCCTCTTTGGCCTACATCTACAACTAATCCGCCTTTTACGACTTCTGTAACTTTAGCTTCAATTGTTTCATTATTATCTAATTGTTCTTGTAAAAATTCATATGATTTTTCTGTTTCAAGTTGACGTTTAGAAAGTATATATGCACCTGTCTCATTTTCTTCGTCATACTCTACTTTAGTAACATATGCACCAATTTCGTCCCCAACTTTAACTGCATCACTTGGATTGTCGATATGATGCGTAGAAAGTTGACTTATAGGGATGATTCCGTTAAATTTACTACCATTAACGTGCACAATTACTTGCTTTTCTTCAATTTCAAGAACCTCGCCAGTAACTTTGTCCCCTTCTTTAATATCATTAATCATTGATTCGTTAAATTCTTCAGTCATCTTGTCTGCCTCCTTATTACACTACATAATTATAACATCTTATAATTTGACAGAATTGTCAAGAAATTCCCCTCTATTTAAAGATTGACAATTCTACTTGTTAAAAAGTTGTAATATAGGGTTTTTTCAATTACTAAAAGTTAATGATTTTTACCCAATATTTACATTTATTTATAAATGTAGTTCTAAATTCTTTGAAATAATGTACCTTATTTATATACCCATTAAAAATATAATATAACAAAAATACACAATTTATTATAGAAGTGAGATATTACTGGAAGAAATACGCTTTAAATCCTCAGATTGCATCAACCATTTTTAAAATTTCATTTGTAACTGTGTCTATGTCTTTTCCAGTTGTATCAAGCGTAATTGCATCATCCGCTTTTTTCAATGGTGAAATTTCACGATTCATATCATAATGATCTCGCTCAGCTATTTCTTGTTCAAGTTGTTCTACTGTGGATTCGATACCTCTGAGTTCATTATCTTTTTGTCTACGTATTGCACGCTCTTCCACAGAAGCAATCATATAAACTTTTAAATCTGCATCTGGTAAAACGACCGTACCTATATCTCTACCATCCATTACTATACCTTTTTTCGCAGCAAGTTCTTGTTGTTTCTTGACCGCAAAAGTTCTTACTGGTTCTTTAGAAGCTACGTAAGAAACGTTGTTTGTGACATCATTTTCTCTCAAGTAATCTGTGACATCCTTATGATCTAATATAACCCTTTGGCCTTTACCTTCTTCATAAGTTAACGCTAATTCAGAAGTGTTTATAAGTTGATCAAAGTCTTCAGTTTTATTTTGCTGTAAATATTTATACGTTAAAGCGCGGTACATTGCACCTGTATCTACGTAAATCATAGATAATTTAGCAGCAACGAGCTTTGCTATTGTACTTTTTCCTGCAGCTGCAGGTCCATCTAATGCAATATTAATTAGTTTCATTTCAGTAAACCTTCCTTGTTGTTTGATGAATAATATTTTATCATAAATATGTATTATATTAATAGGAGGAATGCCCGCATGAAAAAACTTCTGGTCATACATACAGGTGGTACCATAAGCATGTCACAAGATGAATCAAATAAAGTTGTGACAAATGAAGATAATCCAATATCCAATCATCAAGATGTCATTAAGCAATATGCTGATGTAACCGAAATAACACCATTTAATGTCCCATCGCCACATATGAATATTCAGTATGTTGAAAAATTGAAAGACATTATTGAGGATGCATCAATAAACAGTGAATATGATGGTTTTGTAATCACACACGGTACGGATACTTTAGAAGAAACAGCATATTTGCTAGATTTGACTATAAATATTTCTAAACCTATAGCAATAACAGGTGCGATGCGTTCCTCTAACGAGATTGGTTCTGATGGATTATACAACTTTATTTCAGCAATTAGAGTTGCAACGAGTGAGGAGTCATTAGATATGGGCGTAATGGTTGTATTTAATGATGAAATTCATACTGCTAGAAATGTAACTAAAACACACACCTCAAATACTAACACTTTCCAAAGCCCTAATCATGGCCCTCTAGGTGTAGTTACTAAAAACAGCGTACAATTTCATCATAAACCATACGAACATTTGATTCTAAATGATATAAATCATAATTTAAATATACCTTTAGTTAAAGCTTATATGGGGATGAATAGTGATGTTCTCACATTTCACAGTGAGCAGAAAGTTGATGGTATTATCATCGAAGCTTTAGGTCAAGGTAATTTGCCACCAACATGTATCGATGGTTTAGATAAGTGCTTAGAAAAAGACATCCCTATCATTCTTGTATCTAGATCATTTAATGGTATCGTCGGTCCGATTTATGCTTATGAAGGTGGTGGCGTTACATTAGCAAACAAAGGCGTAATTTTTTCGAATGGATTAAACGGTCCTAAAGCAAGATTAAAACTTTTAGTCGGTTTAAGTAATGCATTGAGTATGGAACAATTAAAGCAATATTTTGAATCTCAATTATAAAGCATATAACAAAAGCGCCAACCTTTTAACAAATAAAAGGTTGGCGCTTTTGCTTTAAAATATTCTGAATGATACGAAGTACCTTATTCTAAATATTTTTATGATTCTAAAGGTGTTTGCTTTTTGGATAAAATACTTTGTGTAATTATACCACCATGGTATTTACCATTTTCAATAAAAATAGTGTTTGCATCATTACCAGCTGCTATGACTCCTGCTATATAACAATTTTCAACATTTGTTTCATAAGTTTCTTTATTGTAAACGGGTGCAGTGCCAAATGCATTTGTATTAATATCAATACCTATAGATTCCAAGAATTCATAATCAGGATGATAGCCAATCATTGCAAAAACGTAATCATTCGGAATCTCAATGCTTTGATTATCTTGTTCATAAACCACACTATCTTCAGTGATTTTTGTCACATTTGAATTGAATGCCATCTCTATTTTTTCATGACGTACTAGTGACTCAAAATTTGGTAATATCCACGGTTTTATCGCTTTAGGATAGTCTGAACCACGATAAATCACAGTGACATTGGCACCTGCTTTTTCTAATTCTAAAGCTGCATCAACTGCCGAGTTCTTACCACCAATAACAACGACGTTTTGATCAAAATACGGGTGCGCTTCTTTGAAGTAATGTTTAACTTTAGGCAATTCAGCACCTTCAACTTCAAGTGAATTATGATGACCATAATAACCAGTGGCAACAGTAAGGAATCTACATTGATAGACATCTTCTGTTGTTGTAATTGTAAATCGGTTATTAATTTTTTTCACTGTGAGGACTTCTTCAAAAGCATTGATACGCAATTGATGATACTTAACCACAGCTCTGTAATATACTAGAGCCTGATTCCGGTGTGGTTTGCTATCTTCTACTATAAATGGAATATCCCCAATACTAAGCTTATCACTGGATGAAAAGAATGTTTGATGTGTAGGATAATTGTATATTGCGTCTACAACATTTCCTTTTTCAATCACTAATGTGTCTATACCTTTTTTCTTTTGTTCAATAGCAGCACTTAATCCACAAGGACCGCCACCAATGATTATACTTTCAACTGTTTGCATAATTGATTGTCCTCCTTTAACCACCAATACATTATACCAGTAGTTTTAGAAAAACCAAATGAAAGAAGTTGAAATTTTATAACTCTATACTTCTGAGCAATGCACATTTAATTATATATATAGCGCTCTTATCCATAGTTATAAATCATGTTTACAATAATATAAAAACTGCCAACTTTAATCATTAAAAGTTGGCAGTTTTTATAGAAATTTTATTGTGGAATAACTAAGCGTTGTCCATTATGAATGTCGTTACCTTGAATGTTATTCGCTGCTCTAATTTTTTCAACATTTTCTGGTGTACCTTCACCATAGTATTGAATTGCAATTCTGTATAAGTTTTGACCGTTTACAACATGTGTTCTTTGACCAGAAGTGCTGTTTGATTGATCGCTACTTTGTTGGCTATCTTGTGCTTGGCTTGAAGAACTATTGTTTTGAGCGTCTGATTGACTACTTTGACTTTGATCTGTTTGGTTTTGTCCACTTTGATTATTTTGTGTACTTTGTGAATCTGATTGATCAGTTGATCCCCCAGTTGTCGTGCTTTGTGAGTCTGATTGCTCAGTTGAACCACTATTTTCTGAACTTTGCGAATCAGCATTACCTTGGTCAGATGAAGAATTATCAGCGCTACTATTACCTTCTGATGAAGCACTATCAGAATCTGAACTAGTATTGTCATCAGAAGAAGATGCGGCTTTGTCTTTATCATCATTATTCGCTTTGTCATTATCTTTGTTAGAATCTGAATCTTTTGCTTTATCTTTGTCTTTATCTGAATCTGATTTTTTATCTTTATTATCTGCTGTTTTTTGATCATCGTTTTTACTATTATCATCATTGTTGCCAGTTAAAGCCATGCCACCGAAAATTCCGATTGCAGCTAATATTAAAATTGCAGCTAATATAGGTAATAGCTTACCTAATAAGCCACCTTTTTTCTTTTTATTTTTATCATCATCGTTATTGTTGTGGTTACTATTATTTCCGCCGTTACCGCCATTACCATTTGAATGACCTGCTCCAGCAGCGCCTGCACCTGCGGCAGCGGCACCAGCAGTAGCACCTTTTTTATTAGTAGAACTTTTATCTTTATTATTTTGCTCTGATTTTTCTTCTTTATTTGCATCTTTGTCTTTATGTTTACTAGCTGCATATGCACCAGCGCCTGCAGCGGCAGCACCACCAGCTACAGCGGCACCTTTTGTCTTAGAACCTTTTCGGCTATCATCCGAATTCTTATCTTCAGATTCGCGCGAATCATTACCTTTTTGATTGTCTTGTTGACGTTCATTATTTGATTGATTCTCACTATTTTCTTTACTATCTTGCGGCGCTTGATCTTTATGTTTGCCAGCTTCAGATGTACCCGCTCCAGCGGCAGCACCACCTTTTGTCTTAGAGCCCTTTTGATTTGTATCTAGATTTTCATCTTCATGTACGCGTGAATCATTATCTTCTTGATTGTCTTGTGTGTCATTAGATTCTCGTTGACCTTTATTATGCTCATTGTCATCAACTTGTGATTCTTGCTTGCCATCGTGCTTACTAGCTGCATATGCACCAGCGCCAGTCGCGGCAGCACCACCGGCTACAGCGGCACCTTTTTTGCTGGATTCATTATCATTTTGTACATGAGTATCAACTTCAGAATGGTCTTCATTCACATCATTTGTTTGACGTTCATTTTTAGACGTTTGATTTAAGTTGTTATCACGTGAATGATCATTGTCTTCATATTCACTTTGTGAGTTTGATGATGAATGTGCATCTTGATGTTGATTTGATTCGTCTTGAACATCCTCATGTTGTTCGTCTTGTTCAGGCTGTTCTTGTGAATTTTGATGCGTTGCAGTATCACGTCTGCGTTGTCTACGTTGTGCATTTCTAGGAGGAAATTGTTCATCTGATTTATCAGACACTTCCTCTTTTACATTGTCAACTGAGTTGTTAACTGAATCGTTGTTATTGTCTGGATGTTCTTTTGGATCAATGGATTGACGATTTTTCTCAAAATCATCTTTAAAATTGTTGTTAGACAAATTCATCATCCTTCCTTGTTTTTATTTTAAGTATATACTGTTTTACCCTAAAAGGTAGTAAATATGTATATATTTATTTAATATATTTACTTTCATACAAGCCTATAGTTCGTATTATAGCTTGTTTGAAAAAGTGAAGTAAAGTAATAGTCGATTATTCAAACAAATTTTGTAACTTTTCAGTATAATTTATTTTTCTTTTTACTTTTTTACGGTTTAAATGATGAATTGAATGTAATTCAGAATCATTATCGCAGCATTGATTCGGCTTCTCTTCAATAGACTCACCAAAAAACTCCATCATATATGACCTTCTACATTGATCTAAATTTTTATAACCTAGCATTCTTATATACCCTTTACGTTTACGTTGATATGTCGCTTCAAAAATTGTTCTTAGCTGAGAAAAAGAATAGTAGCTATTTAATATTTCTAGAATATCTTGCTTATCTGGAGGTAGAAAAGTACCTATTTCAAAAGCATTGATATCATCAGAGGAAATCATATCCGTAAATAATAAAGTTTCGAGTAAAAAACTGTCATCCGGCTGAAACAGACTAATTGCTTGGCTATGCGTACCATCTCTGCCAGCCCTACCAATTTCTTGCATATAATTAGAGGGGCTTGTGGATAAATGATAGTGAATAATTGTTCGGATATCTTTTTTATTGATCCCCATACCAAAGGCACTTGTGGCAACTATGATAGGGATTTCGTTATTAATAAATTGATGTTGCACCGTGTGTCGCTCTTGATAAGATAAATCACCATGATAAATTCCAGTCAAAAAACCATAATTATAAATTTCCTTTGCTAAGTTTAGACATGTCTTTTTAGATGATACATAAATAATTGTAGGTCCTGTGGTTTCTAATGCTGGTAACAACCACTTTAATTTCTCATCGTCATCAGGAAAATTTTTATGCGTTAATGAAATGTTATCTCTATTCATACTCGTTTTAATAACATGGAATGTTTTATTTAACATTTGATTTAAATCAAATGTTAAATGTGGTGGCGCTGTCGCAGTTAAAGCGAGCACTGCCGCTTTAGGAAATTGATTAATAATTTTACCAATAAGTGCATAATGGGGTCTGAAATCATATCCCCATTCTGATAAACAGTGCGCTTCATCTAAGACAACCATCCCAATATTCAATGTTTTAATAAGTTTGAAATTTTGTGGCTGTAAAATAAATTCTGGACTTAAATAGATAAAGCGGCTGTTTGATAAAGCGTTGATATTTAACCTTCTTTCATCTTCATCCATACCAGAATGAATACAACTGACTTTATGTTCTCCATGTGACTTAAGTTGCATCACTTGGTCATCCATTAGAGATATGAGTGGAGAAATAATGAGTGTGGGTTGTTGTTTTATATATGTAGGTAATTGATAACAAAGACTTTTACCACTTCCTGTAGGCAAAATACCGAGGGTATCTTTATCAGCAATTACACTTTCTATAATTTCTTGTTGGCCAGGTTTAAACGATTCAAACCCAAACCATTTTTTCAGCTCATGTTGTAACATTTAATTCTCCCCTTTCTATGCCAACAATCACTAATTTAATGTTAAAGTAGCTAAGATTTGGAAACAGCGCTTTATATTCGCGTAATCTTTGATTACGGTGTGTTTCATAGTATTTCAAAAATTCTATATAGTTTGTCGTTTCAAGGTAATTTGTATAATCCTTAATATAGCCTTTGATAAATAATTCTAATATATGATCTTCAATTGTATTTATTTTTACTTGTTGTTGCGCAGCAAGTTGCTCAAAATCTAACCCTTGTTGTAATCCTTTATACGTTAGTTCAGTTTTATTTAATATGGTTGGTAAAACGATAAGTTTATGTAAAATTGGGTACTTTTCTTTATTTTCAATAGTATATAATAATGTAACTAAATCGATCATTTCGAGTTCAAATAAGCGCTCTTGTGAAATGTCTTCGATTAAACTGACTTGCTGTCTGGTATACATGCTTTCTTCATACCCCTGTAAATAATAATGTAAATAGGTTGTGCCATTAGTAGTAACGATTGCTTCAAATAATGCATGAAGCTCTTTAATAAAATCCTCATGTAAGTTATTATTAATTATTTCGTTATATACATTTTTAACTTTCTGGTGTACATTACTATGTTGAGTAATAGGTATAAATTGATATATGTTATGTTTAGTATTGGAAATAGTTTGTGTTAAAAGTTGTAATGCTTTAAACGTATTCATCAAACTATCATAGGTATGTCGAGGATGTGTTGTAATACTATCGTTTGGATTACTTTCTGCACTATCTTGAGTAAAATATCGCTCGAATGACGGATATTTTAAGTTAGGCATGCTGTGATATAATGATAGTAATTGTTGGCTACACGCATCAAAAAAGGTTTGATGTGATTTTTTTCCTATGATAATATTAAATATACTTTTTTCTGTTTTATAACTATGTGCGTGAGTTTGTGTAAATTGAATTATATTATACATGTATCATCCCTCATTCTATTAAACGAAAACATTTGAAAAAACTAAAAACAGTGATTACAATGATAATTGTGTTATTATTGTAGCATTTTTGTCAAAGGAGGCGAAGAAATTGGCTAAATATACAATTGTCGATATGGATACATGCATTGCATGTGGTGCTTGTGGTGCCGCTGCCCCTGATATATATGACTATGATGACGAAGGTATTGCATACGTAATACTAGACGACAATAAAGGTACAGCAGAAGTGCCCGAAGAATTATACGAAGATATGGAAGATGCATTAGAAGGTTGTCCAACTGATTCAATTAAGATTGAAGAAGAATCATTCGATGGAGATGCACTAAAATTTGAATAATAACTTTTAAGTTATTATTCAAATTTTATTGGGATTTTACAAGATATCTAAAAGACCTTTAAGACAAACTCTATGGTAGCATAAAGTTTAAATTTGATATAAAGCAACGATATGAGTTAGTGTGCCCAAATTCCATTGGGCATGCTAATTTTTATTTATAAATAAATAGAAGCAGCACTTTAACATAAATGCTAAAGTGCTGCTTCTATTTTTGTTATTGATAGCGCTGATGTATGCTAATTTATTTTGGTAATACATTTTTTAATCGTCTATATAAAATAATAAATATGAACGAAATAATAGCGCCTTTAATGATATTAAATGGTATTACACCTGAAACAATTACTATTTTAATATTTTCAACGACATGGGATAAATTCATTATCATGCCATATAACGGTAATAATACAAAATAGTTTAAAATACTTAATACGATGGTCATTACTAACGTAGCCACAGTTAAACCTGTTATTAAAGATTTCAAATTATGTTTTTGTTTAGTTACGAAATAAGCAGTAATCAAGAAGCTGGTTGCAGCTAAGAAGTTAGCTATTGGACCTACTGGGTCACCTACATTAAATAAAAAGTTCAATAAGTTTTTAATAAATTCCACTATAATACCTGCTACCGGTCCTAAAGTAAAAGTAGCCAATAGCGCTGGCACATCACTAAAATCTAATGTTAAATAAGGTGGTAAAAAAGGTATTGGGAATTTTATAAACATCAATATAAAAGCTACAGCACTCAACATGCTTATTGTAATAAGTCGTTTGGTTTGTTGTTGCATATTCAATTATCTCCTTCCATTCATCTTACACAGAATAGGAGGATTTAACCGCATAACAAACAACCCTCCATCTTCTCCCATCCAGACTATACTGTCGGCTCTAGATTCTCACTAGATCAGCCACTCATTTTGTGAAACATAAGTGGGTCGCAGGCTTTCATTACTGCCGGTTGGGAATTACACCCTACCCCGAAGACGAATATTATAAATTTTATAAATATATCATAGCTTAATACTCAGGTAAAAACAATAGAATTGCTCTAAATATATATAATCAAACATAGAAAACAAAAGAGACATATGACGTTCAACTAAGTGCTAACGAATTAAAGCATAGCGTCCATTATGGTATTACAATAAAAACAGCACCAAAGGTCTGGGTGAGTTTACCAATACCTTTAGTGCTGTTTAGCGTATAAACTGTTATTTATCTGTATTGACTTTAGGCAATTTAATGATAAATTGAGTGCCCTTACTAAGTTCACTTTTAACATCGATGCTACCATCGTGACCATCTATAATCATGCGACAAATGAATAGACCTAACCCAGTTCCTTGTTTACCTCTTTTACGTGAAGCATCTACTTTGTAAAAGCGATCAAAAACTTGTTGTAAATGTTCAGGTGCAATGCCACTACCTGTATCAGTGATGTATAAGATGTTTTCGGTGTCCGTTTCACCACAACTAATAGTAATCGAATCTCCGGGGTCTGTATATCTTGTAGCGTTATCGATTAGATTAGTTAACACTTGCTCTATTCTATCCGAATCATAAAACCAAAGTTCACCGTCTGTATTTGGATTTAAATCAATACTTAATTCCAAATCTAAGGCTAGTTTTTGATATTTGAGTTGCATTTTATTCAATAGTCTATCAATTGGCTGTACTTTTTTATCGACCGTTAGGCCCTCAGCATCCATACGAGCAACATTGAGCAATTCATTTACCAATCTATTAAGACGTTTCGTTTCATCTAAGACAATAGACAATGATTCATGTATTTCATCGGGTTCTGTTACAATGCCATCTACAATTGATTCTGTATATCCTTGTAGTAAAGAAATAGGCGTGCGAAGTTCATGTGACACATTCGCAATGAAATCTTTTTTCATCTGATCCATGTTATGTTCATTTGTCATATCACGTATTACTGCAACAATACCACTGGTGCCATCTGGTTGAATTTGTTCAATGTAACTCGTTATGATTACAAAGTAACGTGTATTTATTTCATATTCTTCAAATTGTGTTTTTTGATCTTTAAACGTTAACTCTTTTTGTCTATCTAATTTATCTAAAGAATAATCATCAAGTATTTGAATAATATTTTGAGCCATGTCATTAGAAAGGATAATCTCTTTTTTATCATTAAAGCCTAATACCCCTTCAACCATTGAATTAATCAAACTATCTCGAATATTTTTGGAAGAAGATAGCGCATCTATATGTTGTTGTATTTCTGAGCTCATTGTATTAAAAGCGCGAGATAATTCACCGATTTCATCCCGAGAATTTACTGGAACGATTTGTGAATAATCGCCTTTTGAAACTTTCAAAGCTTGTGTTCTTAAATTACGTAAAGGCTTAGTAATCCTAGAAGATAAGAAAAAGGCAAATACAGTTGTTATTGCTAAAGATATAATTGCAATGACTAAAATAATAATTGTAATGAGGTTATTTGTATCTTCGAGCGTTTTTAAATCTTGATATATAAACACTCCGCTATAGTTGTTGCCTTTCTCGTTATTTGCATTTAAATTTTTTGAAGGATAACCAATGAGCACATAAGTACGTTGCTGCCCATTGACACTAACTGGCACGTGTTCTGAAATTTGCTTGCCTTCATCAAATACGCGATTGTAATCCTTGTTCGATTTGATTTCTTTGAACATTTTTCTCTTAGTCACATCTTGATTATTATTGGGCATATGTTTGTCATTCATAATAATCAAACCGACTGGTCCTTCGATAAGTTTCCGACTATGTTCAACTGCTGTGGCTTTGTTATCTGATGTTGCAACTAATTGGCTAATCCGTTTAGCATCTTTAAGTAAAGAGTCTTCGGTTTCTTGCGTAAAATAAGACTGTATAAACGTAACTAGCGTTGCGCTAAGTAAAATTAAAACTGTCGTTACTATAAAAATAATAGTTAACCACAGTTTTATAACTACATTATTGAGTCGGCTCATCGTTAGATTTTACCTCAAATTTGTAACCGACACCCCACACGGTTTGAATCATGTAAGCCGCTTCTTCAGACACACGATTAAGCTTCTCTCTTAAACGTTTAACATGAGTATCTACGGTACGCAAGTCACCATAGAATTCATAATGCCAGACTTCCTTTAATAGTTGTTCGCGATCAAAAACTTTGTTTGGCGTTTTGGCTAGAAAAATTAAAAGTTCATATTCTTTTGGTGTCAAATTGACTTGATTTCCATCTGCTAATACCCTATGTGCATCGTTATCAATAACAAGGTGATCAAATTCTATTAAATCACGTGTATGTGGTTCACTCTGTTCTGTATGAGCAACTTGTGTACGTCGCAAGAGTGCTTTAACACGTAATACGACCTCACGAGGAGAAAAAGGTTTCACAATATAATCATCAGCACCAGATTCAAATCCTTCTACACGGTTAGTTTCTTCACCTTTAGCAGTAAGCATGATTATTGGTGTTTCTTTATGCTCTCTTAAACGAGATGCGACTACGATACCATCCATTTCAGGAAGCATCAGATCTAGTAATATACATGAATAATCATGTTCCATCGCCATTTTAAAGGCTTCTTTACCGTCTCTTGCTTCGTGTATTTCAAAAGATTCTCTTTCAAGATATAATTTGAGCAATCTTCTAATTCTATCTTCATCGTCTACGATTAATATTTCATTTGACATACATATGTACCTCCCACACTGCTAACTTTCAAATTCAATCACATTATAGCATATGTTAAACAAGAAAAGTGATTATACACGAAAAGTTTGTGAATTTTTTCTCATTCTATAAAATTTGTTATAAAATATTCACAATTATTTACCGTGTTCAGCTAATTGACGTATCACTTTTACTTCATGAGGTGTTAAAACTCTTCCTTCACCAGCATTAAGCCCTTTTAAATCTAATGGACCAAATTCGATACGCTGTAATTTAGTTACTTCATGACCAAAATGTTCAAACATACGACGTACTTGGCGATTACGTCCTTCTGTAATAGTAATTTCTACAAGTGTAGTATTTCTATCTTTATCTTGATTTTTCACTTTAACTAATGCTGGTTGTGTTTTACCATCTTCTAAATCGATACCATGTTCTAATGCTTTAACTTCCTCACGCATCAAATACCCTTTTAGCTTAACAATATATTTTTTCTTAATTTTATAACGCGGGTGTGTCATAAGGTTTGTAAATTCACCATCATTTGTTAATAAAAGTAAACCGGATGTATCATAGTCTAAACGTCCAACTGGATAAATTCTTGTTTTAATTTGTTTGAAATAATCAGTGACTACTTTTCTACCTTTATCGTCTGATACGCTAGTAATAACTTGGGAAGGTTTGTAGAACAAGATATATATCTTATCTTCTTGCTCTAATCTTATGCCTTCAACATCAATGTTATCTGAGGGTTTTACTTTTGTACCTAATTCTGTAACTACAGACCCATTTACTTTTACCTTACCTTCTGAAATTAAGGCTTCGGCTTTACGACGTGAAGTATACCCACTATTTGCAATTCGTTTTTGTAATCTCTCTAAATCTTTATTCATTATTTTCTCCTTTTTGATTCACTAAATTACTGAAAAATGCTTCTATTTCTTCATCTTCTTCATCAGTAGTTGGCAAATCATCTAAATGTTCAATACCGAATACATTTAAAAATAATTCAGTAGTATAAAGTTGTTGGCTTCTTGAATCGGCTTCATCTCTCGCTTCGATTAATCCTCTTGCAATTAATGTTTTAACAGCACCATCAGAATTTATACCTCTAATCATTTCTATATCACTTCTCGATAAAGGTTGGTTATATGCAATAATGGACAAAGATTCCATTGCTGCTTGTGATAATTTCATTTTTGACTTTTGTTCAATTAAACGTTCTATATAGTCCGAAGCCTCTTTCTTAGTTGTTAACACATAAGTTTGACCAAAGTGTTGAATCACTAAACCATCCGCTTCATATTCAGCAACAATTTGTGACAACGTAGATCGATCTATTTCTAGTATTTCAAGTAATTGTTTTTCTTCTAAGCCTTCATCACCGGCTGTATAGAGTAATGCTTCTAGTATACCGTTATAGTTCAATGCCATAGTTTACTCCTCTTAATATATTGATATCATCAAAACTTTTCAGTTGTTCAATGTTAACAACCCCTGATTTAGACATTTCTAAAATCGCTAAGAAATGCGTAACCACCATTTCTATAGGTTCAGTAAAATTGAACAAACTAAAAAAATTGAACGAATCATGTTGTTGTAAACGGTCATTAACTTGTGAGGTTGCTTGTTGTATTGTAAAAGTTTCTTTACGTATGTCCACAGTTTTTGGGGTATTAAAGTCAACGCGGTTTTTCACTTTTTGATATGCGATGATTAATTCAGTTAAATCAATAGTATTGTCGGGATTCCAAGTTTCATTAGATTCTAAATGTGTTAAATCCGTTGGGTGCTTTGAATAATAGTTGGCGCGTTCGGATTTTTTATCATTCAATATTTCTGTGTATGCTTTGTAGTTTTGATATTCGATTAACCTTCCAACTAAATCATCACGTGGATCATCATCTAATTCATCCACTTCATCTGATTGCGGTAATAGCATTTTACTTTTAATCATAAGTAATTCTGAGGCCATAACTAAATATTCACTGGCAACATTAATCTCTAATTGATTCATGGCGTGAATATATTGCATATATTGTTCAGTTAAAGATTTCATCGGGATATCATAAATATCAATTTCAATTTTTTGTATGAGATGCAATAATAAGTCTAAAGGACCATTAAAAGCATCTAGTTTTACTTCGTACATATTTATCTACCTCATATTGCAAGTTAAGTGCGTATTTCACTAAAATATTATAGCATGTTTACAGTAAACATTTAAATTTGGAGCGGTTTTTATTATGGAAAATGCATTACAAGAATTTTATTATCAATTTCATACCAAGCAACACTACTTTCTATGCCATGATATTTTAGAAGAGGCATGGAAAGAGAACCCTTATTATAGTAAAGATGATGCTGTCGTCAGTTTAATTTTACTGGCTACAGGTTGTTATCACTATCGTCGTGAAAATAATGTCGGTGCAGTCAGATCTTTTAATAAAGCGTTACGTGTGATTAACCATAGTACCATCACTCATCACCTAGGCATCCAAATAGACGCTTATGAGAAAGTAATTCAAACACTAATAACAGCTGTTGAAAAGGGAAATCCATTTCTGCCAATTCAATTACCTTTAACTAAGACTATGAAACAATCTGTATTAGAACGCTATCCTGACTTTACATTAGTCCCTATCAAAGTTGAAGATAGTTATATTGTCAATCATCATCTAGAAAGGGATCGAACTGAAGTACATCAGGCCCGCCAACAAGCATTAAATAATCGACGCGCAAAAAGATAAATATCTACCAACAATTAACATTGTAATTATTAACCATACAATTACCTCGAACATCTTAAAAACACAAAAACACAGACAAGCTATTCGCCGAATAAACTTGTCTGTGTTTATGCACGTGGATGAAATTCATTATACATTTTGCGAATTTGTGATTTAGAAACGTGCGTGTATAATTGTGTAGTTGAAATGTCAGAATGTCCAAGCATTTCTTGTACAGCACGTAAATCAGCACCATTCTCAAGTAAGTGCGTGGCAAATGAATGCCTTAATGTATGTGGTGTTAAAGTTTTGTTAATATTAGCCTTGATACCATACTGTTTAATCATTTTCCAGATTGCTTGTCTGGATAATGGTTTACCATGCATATTTAAAAATAATACATTGGTTACAGTGTGTTTCAATAATTGGGGGCGTATATTTTCCATGTACAGAGTTAAGTATTCAATGACCGCATCACCAAGTGGGACAATACGTTCTTTATTACCTTTACCAAATACCTTAACAAAGCCCATGATAAGATTTACATCCTCTAGCTCAATTTGTATCAGTTCTGATACACGCATACCTGTTGCATATAATAATTCTAGCATTGTGCGGTCTCTATAACCATTGTTTTTTGAAAGATTAGGTGTTTCTAATAAATCAATAACTTCATTTATTTCTAATACATCAGGTAATTTCCTATCATACTTCGGCGTTTCTATTAATACTGTTGGATCTTTAGCAGCGTATTTTTCACGTAAAGCAAATTGATGAAAATTTCGAACTGTAGAGATAAAACGTGCTAAAGATTTTGCAGAAGCGCCTTCGTCGTGCAAATGACCTAGACATTGCTGAATCATTTGTCTATCAACAAAATCTATGTGACTTATTTTTTGGTCTGCTAAAAATGTTTCGTATTTGCGTAGATCTCTTCTATAAGCCCCGATAGTATTAGCACTTAATCCTTTTTCTAGCTGAATGAATTTTAAAAATTCATCAATAATCGTATCCATTTAACCACCTCTATTTATAAAAGCGTATGAATTTCTGTGATTATTTACCTTTGGCTTGGCAATCTGAACATACGCCATGAAACGTAAGACGATGATCTAATATTCTAAAGTTAAAATCATGTTCAACTTTATCTTCGACCTTAGGCAATAAATCTTCTTCTATTTCATCTACTTTGCCACATTCCATACATACAAGATGATGATGGAAATGCTTTGCACCTTCTTTACGTAAATCAAAGCGAGCTACACCATCTCCGAAATTAATTTTATCTACTACTTTCAATTCTGCTAACAATTCTAGTGTACGATAAACAGTAGCTAGTCCGATTTCCGGCGCCTTATCTTTAACTTTTAAATAGACGTCTTCAGCGCTTAAATGGTCTTTTTCATTTTCAATTAGAACTCTCAAAGTCGCCTCACGCTGTGGCGTTAATTTATAAGATGATTGTTGTAATTGTTGCTTCACGCGATTTAATCGTTCTTCCACGGAAGCCTCACTCCCCTACTAATAATTATAATCATTTTAATTTACATAATGATTTATATATAAAATACCAGTAATTGATAAAATACGCAAGTATGTTCGGCACCTTAATTGTAATGATTATAATTAAGTAATAGATGTTGTAAGGCAATAATCGTCTTAGCATCTTCTAATTCCTGGCTTTGTAATAACTTATTTATATTTTTTAAGTGATAAAATTCAAGTTCTATGAATTCATCATCATCTAAATTCATTTCGCCTTTTTTTAAATCTTTTGCTAAATAAATAGATATTTTTTCATTTGAAAATCCTGGTGAACCGTACATTTCAGTAATTAACTCTAAATTTTCTGCAATATACCCAGTCTCTTCTTCTAATTCTCGTTTGGCTGCCTCTTCTCTAATTTCATTTAGCTCTAATTTGCCAGCTGGAATTTCTAGCATTACCTTTTCTGCAGGCTTGCGAAATTGTTTTACAAGGATAACTTCGTTGCTCGGTGTTATCGCACATACAGCAACAGCACCATTATGATACACCAATTCTCGTTTAGATGTCTGACCATCGGGTAACACTACATCATGAACTTCTAAGTCAATAATAGCACCGTTGTAAATAGAATTTTTATGTATTGTTTTTTCGTATAAGTTCATTGCAATCACGTTCCTTTTAATTAATTTGAGTTATTGTTAAGATTAACATGTTGGTTAACATGGGAATAGTAAAATTAATTATCGGTTAATATTTACTTGGAATTACTTTATGATACGTTATCGTATTGATAATAGCTTTTAATACTTAGTTTTTATGAGAAATTTAATCTATTTCAAATGAATTTATGTAATTTTATTATGTTCCTAACCTATAGAATAGTGTATCGAAAGGGGAAAAGACATGCAAAAAAATATATTAAAAAGTGGTATTGAAATTTCTGAAATAGGTTTAGGTTGTATGAGTTTAGGTACAAATTATGCACAAGCAGAACCTATCATTGAACGTGCCATCGAACACGGTATCACTTATTTTGATACAGCGGATATATATGATAAAGGAATAAATGAAGAAATTGTTGGTCAAGCACTTAAAAAATATCAAAATAGAGATGATATTGTCATTGGTACAAAAGTTGGTAACCATTTAGCAGATGATGGTTCAACGTTTTGGGATCCTTCTAAAAAGTACATCAAAACTGCCGTTAAATCTTCCTTACAAAGATTAGGTCTAAATCATTTAGATTTATATCAATTACATGGTGGCACAATTGATGATCCACTAGATGAAACAATAAGTGCCTTTGATGAATTAAAAAAAGAAGGCGTGATACGTGCTTACGGCATCTCTTCTATTCGTCCAAATGTCATAGATTATTATTTAGAGCATAGTGAAATTGAAACATTGATGTCTCAATTAAATTTAATTGATAATAGACCAGAAGCATTATTGAATGCTATCCACGCTAAAAATGTTAAAGTATTAGCGCGAGGACCAGTGTTTAAAGGGTTGTTAACTGCCAATAGCAATCATGCATTAGATAGTAAATTCAGAGATGGTGTTTTTGAATATAGTAATCAAGAATTAGGCGAAACGATTGCTTCTGTTAAAGAGGTAGAAAGCAATTTAACTGGACTTACTTTTAAATATCTTACTTCTAAAGATCCAATCGGTTCAATTATTGTTGGGGCTAGTAGTATTGAACAACTAGATGAAAACATCAACAATTATGAGGCTTCTAAAGAAATAAGCTTCGAGATATTAAAAGCTGCTCGTGGACGCGTTAAAAACTTAGAATATACGCAACACCTTAAATAAACTTAATTAAAAAGCGTTAACACAATTCTGTCTGGATAATAATATTTCCATATAGATTGCGTTAACGCTTTTTAATTTATCATATTACCTATGTGACTAGCCTTTGTTTTTAAAAAATGAAGTAAAGTATTTTTCTAGTAATCTAGGAGCTAATTGATATAGTTTTAACATTCTATGCATCCACTTAGGTTCATTAATTTCATATTTACCATATATCATTCCATTTACGATTTGTTGCGCTAATTTATTAGGTTCCAACATAATAGCTTTATATTTTTGCGCATACATTAACGAAGGGTCTGCTTTTTCATGAAAAGGTGTTGCTATCGGACCAGTATTTACAGTAAGTATATGGTAATTGGGATGCTCAAGTCTCAGAGCATTGAGTACTTGATTAAAAGCAGCTTTACTTGCACCATAATGTGCAGCATAAGCTTGCGTTAAAAATGCAGACTGACTCCCTATGCCAACAATCGTTGGATAAGCGCTAAAATAAGGTTGGATGGTAGCTAAAAGTATATTGAAATTGATGATATTCAATGTGTATGTTTCAGTCATTTCATCGAGTGAATGTTGAGCTATTGATTTAAAATAACCTAAACCAGAACTATAAATCAAACCATCGATATTTTGGTTTTTAAAATAATTTTTGAGATTTAATATTTGTGATTTAGATTGTAAATCGCATTGAATGATGTTCAAGTGCTCAGTGCCGTATTGTACTTTCAGGTCATCTAATTTGTATGGATTTCGTGCTAATATTGTTACATAAGCTTTTTTATTTAATAAGTTACATAATATCGAGCGTCCTAGCCCGCTCGTACCTCCAGTTAATACATAATGCTTACCTATCATTGTTATCCCTACCCTTTATCGGTTTATACATATTATAAGTGAAATATCAGTAATCTGTCATGTCTTCAATGAAAATATTAGCCATATTTCAAAACTATGTTACGATAGGAACATAAAAACTTAGAGGAAGTGAAAAGTTCACATGAAACTAGTATTTTATGGTGCTGGTAATATGGCACATGCAATATTTACAGGTATCGTAAATTCAAAAATTATTGAATCTAACGATATTTATTTAACAAACAGGTCTAATGAAGTTGCACTCAAAGCGTATGCTGATGAATTGGGTGTCAATTATAGTTATGATGATGAAGCCTTACTTAAAGATGCTGATTATATATTTTTAGGCACTAAGCCTTATGATTTTGATGCATTAGCTGAGCGTATTCAACCTTATGTAAGCGAGAAAAATAAATTCATCTCTATTATGGCTGGATTACCAATGAGTTACATTCGTGAGCAACTGGGTTCAGATAATCCGATTGCGCGTATTATGCCTAATACAAATGCACACGTAGGCCATTCTGTAACTGGAATTAGTTTTTCAAGTAATTTCGGACCGAAATCCAAAGATGAAGTAGACGATTTAATTAACGCCTTTGGTTCAGCAATTGAAGTATCTGAAGATCATTTACATCAAGTAACTGCAATTACTGGAAGTGGCCCTGCATTTCTTTATCACGTATTTGAACAATACGTAACAGCAGGCACACGTTTAGGACTTGAAAAATCACAAGTTGAAGAATCTATCCGTAACTTAATTATTGGAACGAGTAAAATGATTGAACGTTCAGATTTAAGTATGGAACAATTACGCAAAAACATTACTTCTAAAGGCGGCACAACACAAGCTGGTTTGAATGCACTTTCGCAATATGATTTAGAAAGTATATTTGAAGATTGCTTGCGTTCTGCAGTAAATAGAAGCGTTGAATTAGCAAGTCAAGATGAAGATTAAGCACTTTAAATAAATTTATAACAAATAAAAGCTGATGAACACGTTTATGGTGTTCACCAGCTTTTATTTGTTATATTAAGTCAGTTATTTAAAATGACCAAGCATCAAAATCTTTAACAAAGATAAACGGTGGTGTCGAAGCTTTTGCCTTTAAAGATTGACTAATCGCTTCAACTTCAGTTGCTGTATAACGATTACTAATATGTGTAATAAGCGTATACCCTACATGAGCTTCTTCTATTAAATTAAATACATCATCTATATGACTATGATGGTAATTATTCGCTAACATTTTGTCACCGTCAATATATGTACTTTCATGAACCATAACCGTCGCATCACGAGCGATTAAAAATTCATTTCTACATGGCATAGTGTCTCCAAATATTGCAATTACAGGCCCTTTTATCGCATCACCTTTAAATTGATTTGAATTATAAATGAGACCATTATACTCAAAAGTTTCGTTATTCTTCACATCTTGGTATTTTGGACCTGGTTCGAGGCCAATTTTCTTCAGTGCCTCAACATCAATTTTACCTGATGTATAAGGTGCTTCTATTCTATAACCAAAAGATGGGATGCCATGATTTAACATATGTGCTTCAACGTTAAATCCATTGTGCTGATATGAAAGGTGATCTTCTATTTCTATATATGTGATTGGATAATTTAATTTAGATTCAGATAACTTTAATGTTGTTTCAATAAAGGATTTTATACCTTTTGGTCCCACAACTGTCAAAGGCTTACCTTCCCCACCCTGAAATGACCGACTAGTTAATAAGCCAGGCAAACCAAAAATGTGATCACCATGCATATGCGTTATAAATATATGATCTACTTTGCCTAATTTTATAGAGTGATGTAGTATCTGATGCTGTGTTCCTTCCCCTACATCAAATAACCAAATACTATTTGAATAAGGCTCTAAATTTAATGCAATCGCTTGTGTATTTCTTTCTTTAGTTGGTAGACCTGCACTCGTACCAAAAAATGTGATTTCCATGCATATGCCTCCTCTTCTTGTTCACATTTTATCATATTAAATATAAAAAAATATATTAAATTTGAATACTTTTAAGCAAAAAGGTATGAACATTAACGAATATTGTTCTATAATAAACAGAGATTTATAAAAAGAATTGAGGTTTTGATCTTGAATACTAGAAATAAAGATATTCCATGCTTAATAACAATATTTGGAGCGACTGGTGATCTAAGTCATAGAAAATTATTTCCATCATTATTCCACTTATATCAGCAAGAAAATTTAAATGAACAAATTGCAATTATTGGAATTGGTAGAAGAGACTTAACAAATGATGACTTCCGTAGTCAAGTGAAGTCATCAATTCAAGAACATGTGAAAGATACGAAACATCTTGATAAATTTATGGAGCATGTTTTTTATCATAAACATGATGTGAGTGATGAAGCGAGCTATCAGTCATTATTAGAAGTAAGTAATAAATTAGACACAGAATTCCAATTACAAGGTAACAGAATGTTTTACTTAGCGATGGCACCGAAATTCTTTGGTGAAATTTCTGATTACTTGAAATCTTCTGGATTAACAAATACAGATGGATTTAAACGTTTAGTTATTGAAAAACCATTTGGTAGTGATCTTGAATCAGCAGAACAACTAAATGAACAATTACGCCGTTCATTTAAAGAAGAAGAAATTTACCGTATTGATCATTATTTAGGTAAAGATATGGTGCAAAATATAGAAGTACTTCGCTTTGCTAATGCAATGTTTGAACCACTATGGAATAATAAATACATTTCTAATATCCAAGTAACATCTTCAGAGGTCTTAGGTGTTGAAGATAGAGGTGGCTATTATGAATCTAGTGGTGCTTTAAAAGATATGGTACAAAATCATATGCTACAAATGGTTGCGCTTTTAGCAATGGAAGCTCCTATTAGTTTAAATAGTGCAGATATTAGAGCTGAAAAAGTAAAAGCATTAAAATCATTACGTAAGTTAGAAGCTGAAGAAGTTAGACAAAACTTTGTTCGTGGTCAATATGATGAAGGCACGATTAAAGGTGAAACAGTTAAACGTTATAGAGATGAGGATCGTGTTTCAGAAGATTCAACGACGCCTACTTTTGTTGCAGGTAAATTAACAATTGATAACTTCAGATGGGCCGGCGTACCTTTCTATATCAGAACTGGTAAACGAATGAAGAGTAAGACAATACAAGTTGTAGTTGAATTTAAAGAAGTTCCTATGAATTTATACTATGAAACTGAGAAAAAATTAGACTCTAACTTACTTGTAATCAATATCCAACCAAATGAAGGTGTTTCATTACATTTAAATGCGAAGAAAAATGTTCAAGGCATCGAAACAGAACCCGTTCAATTATCTTATGCTATGAGTGCTCAAGATAAGATGAATACTGTTGATGCATACGAAAACTTATTATTTGATTGCTTAAATGGTGATGCAACAAACTTTACACATTGGGAAGAATTGAAATCTACATGGAAATTTGTAGACGCAATACAAGAAGAATGGAATCAAAATGAACCTGAATTCCCGAACTATCAATCCGGTTCAAATGGACCACTTGAAAGTGATTTACTCTTGAGTAGAGATGGCTTCCATTGGTGGGATGACATTCATTAAACTACTATTTTAGTGAATTTCATCAAAGCAATAACGCATGTGTAAAAATACATTTGTGTTGTTGCTTTTTTCTTATGCTAATTTTGTGTTATGATTTAATCTATTCAGTATCTACGCTACATATAAAGGGATTTGTATTTACATTTTACCCCATTTAACTTTATTAGATGTAAGCAACACAATAATAATGTAAAATATAATTACTTAAGTAATTCTTAGATTAAAGATATAAAGTTAAAAGATAGTTATAACAGTAATTGTAAAATTAGGAGTGAAAGTTTTGGACGTTATCAAGCAAATACAACAGGCAATTGTTTATATTGAGGATCATTTGCTAGAGCCTTTTCATTTGCAAAAACTCAGTGATTACGTTGGTCTTTCACCTTATCACCTCGATCAATCTTTTAAGATGATTGTAGGACAATCTCCAAGTGAATATGCAAGAGCACGTCGTATGACCGTAGCTGCTAAGGAGATTATTAGTGGCTCAAGTCGTTTGATTGATATAGCTAAAAAGTATCATTATAGTGATGCGAACGAATTTGCTAATGATTTTAGTGATTTTCATGGCGTTTCGCCTATTCAAGTGAATACAAAACGCGAAGATCTTCACATGTTACCTAGACTCTATATCAAACTAACAACTACAGAAAAACCACCATACCCCTATCGTTTGGAAGATACACCAAACCTTTCGCTTGTTGGTTACGCGCAATTTATCGATGCGAACGAGTTAGAAAACCCATTTAAAGTACCTGATATACTAGAAGATTTATTAGTTGAAGGTAAGATAGAGGAGTTACAACACTATAATGATGTGAGTCCTCATGAATTATTTGTTGTGAATTGTCCTTTGGATCAGGGCATGGAAGTATTTGTAGGCGTTCCAAGCGAAAGATACCCAGATCATTTGGAAAATCGAATTCTTCCTGAAAGACAATACGCTAAGTTTAATTTACAAGGTGATATAGATTATGTCATTAATGAAGCTTGGTATTACATTGAAACAAGCTTACAAATGACGCTTCCTTATGAACGTGACAGTTTATATGTAGAAGTTTATCCCTTTAATTTATCTTTTGACCACAGTTTTACTAAAGTTCAATTATGGATGCCTGTCGACCAGGAACAATATGATTATTATGATGAATAAAACATCCCTCTAACAAATGGTAATGTGCTTAGAACTATATATGTTAGAGGGATGTTTATGTAAAAATTTGATTACAAAGTCACTATAAAGGCTTCATACGGCCTTAGTTCATTTACATGAATAATTCTATCGTTATAATTATGAAGCAATACGCAGTTTGATGAAAAAATGAATGTTTCCGGTAAGTTGAGAGTTGCTGTTTGGTCTGTTAAATTACCTACTATTAACATGCGTTCATCATTGAATTCTCTTAAGTAAGCAAAGACGCGCTCATTTTCTTCATCGACAAGTGTAAAAGAACCATACGTTAAGATATCATGCGTTTTTTTGACTTGTATCATGGATTTATAAAAATTTAAAATTGAATTTGGATTTTGTTGTTGTGCTGCTACATTTATCTTTCTATAGTTTGGGTTAACTGGAAACCATGGTTCATGCTTAGAAAATCCAGCGAATGAACTATCATCCCATTGCATGGGTGTGCGTGAATTATCTCTGTTTTCCATTTTATGTTTTTCTAATAATGCATTAACATCCCCGTGTTGATCCTTAACAATATTATATTCATTAACTACTGCAACATCATTAAATGTTTCTATATTTTTGAAAGGATAGTTTGTCATACCGATCTCTTGTCCTTGATAAATAAAGGGAGTCCCCTTTTGCAAGAAATAAACTAAGGCATGACTTGTAGCAGATTCATACCAAAAATTTTTATCATCCCCCCACGTTGAAACGCGACGAGGTTGATCGTGGTTTTCAATAAACAGAGCATTCCACCCTATGTCATCTAAATTGTTTTGCCAAGCATTCAAAACTGCTTTGTATGCTCTAACATCAAATTGCACATCCCCAGTATTCCATAATCCTAAGTGTTCAAATTGGAAAATCATATTAAATTTCCCTTTTTCTTCGCCTACCCATGCTTCGGCATTATTAGGTGTCACACCATTAGCTTCACCTACAGTCATAATGTCATATTTACTTAATGATTTATCTTTCATTTCTTGAAGCCACGTTTGAATGCCGGGTTGATTCATATCTACGTCAAATGCAGGTGCATATGTTTTCCCTTCAGGCACAGGTAGGTCACCAGCTTCAAATGTTTTTTTAATATGCGTAATAGCATCAACTCTAAAACCATCTATACCTTTCTCGAACCACCAGTTCATCATTTTATATATTGCTTCTCTTACATCAGGGTTAGACCAATTTAAATCAGGTTGTTTTTTACTAAATAGATGGAAATAATATTGTTCTGTTTGTGCATCGTATTCCCATGTTGAACCATTAAATATACTTTCCCAATTATTGGGTTCTGAACCATCTTTTTTTGGATCTTGCCATATATACCAATCTCTTTTAGGATTATTTTTATTAGATTTAGATTCTATAAACCATGGATGTTCATCAGACGTATGATTTACAACTAAGTCTAGTATTAACTTCATCCCTCTTTGATGAATACCTTCTAATAATTGGTCAAAGTCATCCATAGTACCAAATTCTGACATGATGGCCTGATAATCACTAATATCATATCCATTGTCATCGTTAGGTGATTGGTACATAGGGCTAAGCCAAATAATATCAATACCTAATGCTTCGATATAATCTAACTTTTCAATAACACCTTGTAGATCGCCAATACCATCATTATTGGAATCATTAAAACTACGAGGATAAACTTGATATGCTACTGCTTCTTTCCACCATTTTTTATTCATCACATATCTCCTTCATTCGATTTTTTGTAGAAATTCGATGAACTATATTTGTTTTTATGAATCTATTATATTGTTTTATAGGTTGTCCTTGTATAAGATCAATAACTGATGCCCCGGCCACTTCCCCTAATAGCTTAGGATTAATATTCACAGCAGTTTGAGGAGGAGAAGCAAATTCATTTAAATAAGAATCATTAAACGTCGCTGTATGGAGATCATCTGGTATTTTGATTTTTAATTCGTATAACACACTTAATACCATATGGTTCAGCATCGTATCAGATGTGATTATAGCAGTTGGCAACTGGTTATCGCTGCACAATTTTTTAAAATATGCCAGTATATCATCGCGTTGCATTTCAAAATGAATAATATTTGAAATAATGTCATTTTGCTGAACAATATCTTTAAATCCCTCTATACGATCATTCACAACCTCATAATCGCCTTTTTCAGCGACAAATAGTATATTTGAATGCCTAGACTCAATTAACGATTGTGTAAGCTCTCTTGAAGCCTTTACATTATCATTATCAATATGTATTGCTTTATTGTTTCCAAGTGCTTTACCTATTACAACATAGGGGATTTCTTGTTCGATAAGAATATTTTCAATCTCATCGTTTTGTTTAGAATATAATAATATAAACCCATCTAAAGAATGATAATTAATCATACGATCAACTTCATTTTGCAAATCTTCATAAGCTTCGCTAGTCGTAGATATTGTCGCATAGTTACACGCTTTACATTTATTGTAAATTCCAATAAGCACATCAATCATAAATGGGTTTTGTTTTATTTCATTATGTCCACTTTTTTGTATAATGCCTATTGTATTGGACTGTTTTGTAACTAAAGTCCTAGCCGCATTATTGGGTTGATATTCTAATTGTTCCATAGCAGCTTTAACCTTAATTTTAGTCTTCTTACTTATATGAGGATTATCACTCATTACACGTGAAACAGTTGATGGAGCTACGTTGGCAGCTTTTGCAACATCTTTAATTGTAACCACTAGAATCATCCTTTAACATTGATTTTAAAGCGCTTTCTTCCAACTATATTAGAGTGAAAGTATAATGTCAAAAGATAAATGCAATCGTTTGCATTTATAGATAATTATTGCTTTTTAAAATAATTCACAAAAAAAAGACTCGAAATAAATTTCGAGTCTTGAGTAATACTTATCGTTTATTCTTCAATCCATTGCGTGTGGAATACGCCTTCACGATCTTTACGTTCATAAGTATGAGCGCCAAAATAATCGCGTTGCGCTTGGATTAAGTTTGCTGGTAAGTCCTCTGAACGATAACTATCATAATAATTGATACTTGCAGAGAAACCAGGTGTTGGTACACCATTTTGTACGCCAGTTGCCACTACATCACGTAACGCATCTTGGTAATTTGTAACGATATCTTTGAAGTAAGGATCTAATAATAGATTGTTTAATTCAGTATCATTGTCATACGCTTCTTTAATTTTTTGTAAGAATTGCGCACGAATAATACAACCTTCACGCCAAATCATTGCTAATTCTCCAAGTTTTAAATTCCATTCATTGTCATCGCTAGCTTTTCTCATTTGAGCAAAACCTTGTGCATATGAACATATTTTACTCATGTAAAGTGCTTTGCGAATTTTTTCTAAGAATTCTTCTTTATTACCTTCGAATTTAGAAGATGGTCCATTTAATTGTTTTGAAGCATTTACACGTTCTTCTTTAATTGATGAGATAAAACGAGCAAATACAGATTCAGTAATAATTGTTAATGGAATACCTAATTCTAAAGCGTTAATTGAAGTCCATTTACCTGTACCTTTTTGTCCAGCAGTATCTAAAATCTTTTCAACTAAAGGACCATTTGTTTCATCATCCAATTTAGTGAAGATATCACCAGTTATTTCAATTAGGTAACTTGAAAGTTCACCAGCGTTCCAATCTTTAAAAGTTTTAGATATTTCTTCATGAGACATACCAAGTAAATCTTTCATCATAGCGTAACTTTCTGCAATTAATTGCATATCCGCATATTCGATACCGTTATGCACCATTTTTACATAGTGACCAGCACCGTTTGGACCGATATAAGCTACACATGAAGCGCCATCTTTAGCCTTAGCTGAAATAGCTTCTAATATATCGCTTACTTTATCGAAAGCTTCTTGTTGTCCACCTGGCATTAATGAAGGTCCAGTTAAGGCACCAACTTCTCCACCTGATACACCCATGCCGATAAAGTTAACACCACTTTCAGCTAACGCTTTATTACGTCTGATTGTATCTTGATAATTAGTGTTACCACCATCGATTAAGATATCATCATTATCTAATAATGGTAATAAGCTTTCTATTGTAGCATCCGTTGCAGGACCTGCTTTTACCATTAATAAAATCTTGCGGGGTTTTTCTAAAGAATTTACAAACTCCTCAATAGAGTATGTTGGATGGATATTCTTCCCTTCAGATTCTTTAACCATTTCATCTGTTTTTTCAGAAGAACGGTTAAAGACTGAAACGTTATATCCACGTGATTCGATATTCCAAGCAAGGTTCTTGCCCATTACAGCTAAACCTACTACACCAATTTGTTGTGCCATTATACTAACCTCTCTTATTAAAGTTTTCTAGTACATTGTATCATAAAGCGTATATAATAATCACTAAATCAGTTTTCAGATTTTTTTGTAATAATTTCTACGATTTTTAAAAGCTGTTCTGCCAACAGATTTAACGACTCAATTGGCATACGTTCATTTGTTGTATGAATATGCTCATATCCCACACCTAAGATTACTGTAGGTATACCTAAACCATTGATTATATTACCGTCTGAGCCACCGCCTCCAACTGTTGTTTTAGGGTTTAATCCTAATGAGACTGCGCTAGCTTTAGCAATATTTGTAACTGTTTCTGTATCTGATACTGTGAAACCAGGATAGCTTTTAGTAATTTGAACTTCTGCGGAGCCGCCATATTTATTTGCTACTTTTTCAAATACAGCTTTCATATGTTCGACTTGTTCTTGTATACTTTCGTCCGAATGTGAACGAGCTTCAGCATTAAGGGTAACTTTATCAGCTACAATATTTGTAGCTGATCCACCTTCAAAGCGCCCAATATTGGCCGTTGTATATTCATCAATTTTACCTAATTTCATTTCACTTACTGCTTTAGATGCAATATTAATCGCACTCACACCTTTATCTGGCATACTAGCATGTGCTTTTTTACCATAAATGGTTGCATCAATCTTCATCTGTGTCGGTGCTCCAATTACAGTAGTGCCAACGGGCATGCTGGCATCAACTGCGTATCCAAAATCAGCATCTAATAATGATTGATTTAAATGCTTAGCGCCCTCTAATCCTATTTCTTCAGCCACAGTAATAACAAATTGAATTTGCCCGTGTGGAATCCCCTGTTCAATAAGTGTTTGAACCATCTCTAATATAGACGCTAAACCTGCTTTATCATCTGCACCTAATACCGTTGTACCGTCAGAATAAATGTAACCATCTTCTTTTATTATAGGTTTGATATCAATACCTGGTACAACTGTATCCATATGGCTAGTAAAATATATTTTATTTATGTATGGATCATTAATATTAGATTTTAAAGTGCAAATTAAATTATTAGCACCCAACCCTTCATTTTCTGCTGCTTGATCTTCTACGACATCTAATCCTAATGCTGCGAATTTTGCTTTAAGTACTTTTTGTATTTCAGTTTCATTACCACTTTCAGAATTAATTTGAACTAATTCTAAAAATGTATCTAATAGTCGTTGTTTATTTATCATGTATATCCCCCGTCAATTATGCAAAATAATATAATCTCTTTTTTTAATTTTAAGTCATGCCTTTAAGTTTATCGAAATATCGAATAAATCAAAACTAATCTGTTTCTAATTTAAATTCGTCCTATGATATAATACAATGGTAAATGTAGTATAGATAAGTAAATAATATTGCCATTAATGTACTATTATATAATATATTTAAGATTTGGAGGAATAATCTTTGAGTAATAACAAAGTGTTGAGAGTTATTATCGTAGTGATGTTAATAGCTGTTATACTTGCCTTAGTTTTAACAAGTGTAGTTCCATTGGTAAACTAAGTATTGAATTTTATAAGTATACATCGAATCGAGTCTTTTTATTAATTAAATAACTTAACAGTAACCACATTTTATTCTATTACTGTAAAGATGCATCTTATTACATATTGATGTTTCATTTACTCCAATGAATGACTTGTGGTTTTTAATTCTTTCTTCTCTTAACATATCCTAAACGCTATTTTCTACTTAACCAATAAAAAAAGTAACTTCGAAATAATAATCGAAGTTACTTTTTACTTATTATAAGTAGGTTGCTTTAGCGTCATTATGCAGAACCAGTGAACCAAATTGTGATTTTATCACTAAGTACTCTTCAAGTTCGTTAATAAGCTGTATTAAGCTAGCACGAGTCCTAAACGATGCATGAGAGTTTGGTAATTCAAGTTCATTCATTTCCAATCGTATTTCATATAATGAATGTAACCTTAAGACAGTATAATCATTACTATTCACATTACTTGCAACTTCCGCAAACAAAGCAGATAGTTTGGATAATAAGCAATCCTTCGTTTCTATATTTTGAATCATTAAAGCCATTCTGCGTAATAATTCTAACTGCTCTTCTCTCATATCAAAATAATGATAATAAGAATTTTCATTGCGAACAAAGTGATTTTTAACATCTCTAAATGCTATAGATTTCGCTTTTCTAATTGTAAATTTTAAATTTTCAAAAGATATATCTAAAGTTTGACTTGGATTTTGACAAGTTTTGCTATATGTTTCAAAAATAGATGTAAATTGATCTTCAATTTGTTGTTTATATTGTTTTAAGGTGCTATCTAAGCTTGGCATAATTAAATTCATTAAAAATGCAATCCCTAAACCTATAACCAATAATAGAATTTCATTAAAAATCAAGTGCATATCTATGGTTTTAGCGTTAAAGACATGTAGTAAAATGACACAACTAGTGACTACACCTTCTTGAACATTAAAAACGACTGTAAGTGGGATAAATAGTAATACAATTAGCCCTAAAACAATCGCATGTTGCCCTAATAAATTAAAAATTAATGAACCGATAGCGAGTATCATCAGGCAAGATACAAAACGAGACACAATCGCTTGGACAGAATGCACTTTTGTATGTTTGATACAAAGCACAACTAGTATTGCACTAGAAGCAAAATTATCGAGTCCTATTAACTTAGCAATAATAATTCCTAGTGCCATACCGATTGCTGTCTTGATCGTTCTAAATCCGATTCGATATGGATTTAAACGCTTCATATTCACTCCCTATCTTTCGTCACAATATGAGTCAAATAAGTTTTGTAATTGCGAGATAACATCCATTACATCATGACCTTCAATTTGATGACGTTCAATCATTTGTGCAATTTTGCCATCTTTAATTAATGCGAATGATGGGCTAGATGGTGCATAACCCTCAAAATAATCTCTAGCTTGTTGCGTAGCTTCTTTATCTTGTCCCGCAAAAACTGTAACAAGACGGTCTGGTAATTTATCATAATGTAAGGCATGCGTAGCTGCTGGTCTTGCAATACCTCCAGCACAACCACATACAGAATTCACCATCACTAATGTAGTGCCTTGTTGTTGTAATACTTTATCAACTTCATCAGCAGTTGTTAATTGCTCATAGCCTGCTTCTTCAATTTCATTTCGTGCTTGATTAACAACATCTGTCATATATAAATCAAAATTCAAATCCATAATAACGTCACCTTTCATTTCATAATTATTACTTTAATTCTACTAATATATATACAATAGTTCAACATGTGTGTTTAGACTGATTAAATAAATTTGCAATTGATTTAAAAATTAAGGGTAATCCACATAAAATTATTAATTATATAGTTATGTTTTAACTAGAAAAATCTTTGAATTAAAAAAACATTTACAAAAGTTAATAATTTGTATTTTTTAGCATTTAAAGAACTGTCCTTAATAAAAGGTTTTGGTTTAAATATTTAACTACAAAGGTTAACATAACATAAATATAGGTAACTAATATCGTTAAAAAACGCACGCTTCGACTTATTTATCGAAGCGCGCTTGTTAAAATGAGTTAGATTGTGCTATAAAAACGTAAAATACTTTAATAAATACTTGTATGTTCAACTGAATATTGTTCAATACGTGTTTTGACAAAATTCATGAACCTACCTGCTTGTAAACCATCTAATATACGATGGTCAATCGATAGACATAAGTTTACCATATTGCGAATAGCGATCATATCATCAATTACAACTGGTTTCTTGATTACTGACTCAATTTGTAAAATTGCAGCTTGGGGATGATTGATAATCCCCATTGATGATACAGAACCAAAAGTTCCAGTGTTATTCACTGTAAATGTACCGCCTTGCATGTCCTCTGAACGTAATTTTTTATTACGTGCTTTCTGTGCAAGCTCATTAATTTCACGTGCGATACCTTTAATTGATTTTTCATCTGCATTTTTAATCACTGGCACATATAATTTATCTTCATCTGCCACTGCTATAGAAACATTCACATCTTTATGCATAATAATTTCTGAATCCTGCCAACTACTATTTAGTAATGGATATGCTTTTAATGCTTCAGCGACAGCTTTGACGAAGAATGCAAAGAAAGTTAAGTTATATCCTTCACTTTCTTTGAAACTCTGTTTGTGATGATTACGTGTTTTGACAAGGTTTGTTGCATCAGCTTCAACCATCATCCAAGCATGTGGAATTTCATTCACACTGTTTACCATATTTTGAGCGATTTGTTTACGTACACCGTTAACTGGTATTGAAGAACCAGGAGAAGGTTCATTGTATTTTGCTTGATGCGTTACTTTTGGTGAATCTTTAGGCGCAACTGCCGTTGATGGTGTCTTATTTGTACCTTCTTTGATTACTTTCTCAATGTCTTTTTTAGTTACGCGGCCTTCAAAGCCCGTACCAATAACTTGGGATAAATCAATTTGATTTTCGGAAGCAAGTTTAAAGACTACTGGCGAATAACGGCCATTATTTTTAGCTTCATTTCCATTTGCTGTGCTTTCATGTTCAGATGAAGTAACGGCCGTTGTTGTTTCTTTAGGCGTGTCATTGTTATTATCTGTTGCGCTATCTTTTACTGTTTCTTCAGCAGTATCAAGATGACATATTACGCGTCCTACTTCAACAGTTGTACCTTCTTCTACTACAATTTCTGTGATTGTTCCAGCATAAGATGAAGGTACCTCTGCTGTAACTTTATCTGTAATAACTTCACATAAAGGGTCATATTCTTCAACAATATCGCCTACAGAGACAAGCCATTGTTCGATTGTACCTTCATGCACACTTTCGCCAAGTTTAGGCATTTTAATTTCCATGATTGTGCCTCCTTAGAATTCTGCAAGTTCTCGCATTTTAATTTTTATCTTATCGGGATTAATCATAAACTCATCTTCAAGTGTCGGCGCAAAAGGCATTGAAGGTACATCAGGCCCTGCAAGCCTCATAATTGGTGCATCTAAATCAAACAAACAATTTTCAGAAATAATGGCAGAAACTTCCGAAATAATACTGCCTTCTAAATTATCTTCAGTTACAAGCAAAACTTTACCTGTTAATTTAGCTCTTTCAATAATTGTTTCCTTATCTAATGGATAGACAGTACGTAAATCAACCACTTCAACATTGATACCATCTTCTGACAACATATCAGCAGCTTGGATGCAATAATTCACACATAATCCATATGTAAATACTGTAATATCATCACCTTCACGTTTCACATCTGCTTTTCCAATTGGTACCGTATAGTATGCTTCTGGAACTTCTTCTTTAAGCAAGCGATAAGCTTTTTTATGTTCAAAGTATAATACTGGGTCATTTGACTCAATAGATGCAAGAAGTAATCCTTTAGCATCATATGGTGATGATGGAATTACAATAGTTAAGCCTGGCGTAGAGGCAAAAATGGATTCTACACTTTGAGAATGGTATAGTGCTCCATGAATACCTCCTCCAAATGGTGAACGAATCGTAATTGGACTATGGAAATCGTTATTAGAGCGATAACGCATTTTTGCAGCTTCACTCATGATTTGATTAGTAGCTGGCAAAATGTACTCTGCAAATTGAATTTCTGCAACTGGTCGCTTGCCTAACATTGCAGCACCAATACTCGTACCTACAATATTAGATTCTGCCAATGGTGTATCTAACACACGTGCTTCTCCATACTTTTCTTGTAAGCCTAAAGTAACACCAAATACGCCACCTTTTTTACCTACATCTTCTCCTAAGATAAATACATCATTATCCTTTTCCATTGCTTGATCTAAGCCTTGGTGGATAGCGTCTAAGTAAGATAATTTAGCCATTATTTATGCTCCCTTCTTCATATACATGTGTATACGTCTCTTCTGGCGATGGATAAGGTGCTTTTTCAGCTTCTTTGGTAGCTTGATTAATAATATCTTTGTGTTCTTTTTCAATTTCTGACAACCAATTATTATCAATAATTCCTTCTTCAAGTAAAAATTCTTTGAATCTAAGATTACAATCTAAAGATTTTAATTCATCTCGTTCTTCTTTCGTACGATATTTGTCATCATCATCAGAAGAGTGTGCGGTCATTCTCGTACACATTGCTTCAATAAGTGTTGATCCACCACCATTTAAGCCGCGTTCTCTCGCTTCTTTCATCGCTTTATACATTGCAATAGGATCATTTCCATCCACAGTTTCACCATGCATACCATAACCGATAGCTCGATCTGATAGTTTTTCTGCACCATATTGTAATGAATTCGGAACTGAAATTGCATATTTATTGTTCTCAATCACACAGATGAATGGCAAGTCATGAACACCGGCAAAATTTAAACCTTCATGAAAATCACCCTGGTTTGAGCTTCCTTCACCTACTGTTGTCATTGCGATATTGGATTTATTATCCATTTTTAAAGCTAATGCAGCACCAACAGCATGTACAATTTGTGTACCTACTGGTGAACTTTGTGAAAGTATACCTTTTTCTCTTTTACTAAAATGTGATGGCATTTGTTTACCACCCGAGCTAATATCATCTCGCTTACCAAATGCAGACAACATTGTTTCCAAAGGTGTCATACCTAAATAAGTTACTAGTGCTAAGTCTCGGTAATATGGCGAAGAAATATCTCCTTCTTCCATTGCATACGCCATGCCTATTTGGGCTGCTTCTTGTCCCTGGCAGCTTATAACAAAAGGTATTTTGCCCGCGCGGTTTAATAACCACATACGTTCATCAATTTTTCGTCCTAAATCCATCCATTTGTACATTGCTTGTAAGTCTTCTTTTTCAAGACCTACTGATTTATAATCAAACATGCTATTTCCTCCTTAATTAAACATGAATCGATCTATTTTCCACTTTTAAGCCTAATTCCATCAATACTTCAGATAGAGAAGGATGTGCGTGTGTTGTTAATCCAAGTTCTAATGTTGAACCATTCATAAACTGGAGTAAAGATACTTCATTGATAAGTTCTGTAACATGTGGTCCTATCATATTAAGTCCCAATACAGTATCCGTTTCTTGATCGATTACAATTTCACAAAAACCGCTTTGGTTTTTAGTATCTTCAATAACGGCTTTTCCTATTGCTTTAAATGGCACTTTAAAAGAACGTGCCTTACTGTTTTCCGCTTTAGCTTGCTCAATATTTTTACCGATGCTTGCTACTTCCGGTTGCGTATATATACATCTAGGCATTTTATTATAATCAATTGGCAACGGTGATGCATCAAACATATGCTCAATTGCGATAATACCTTCTTTTGAACCTACATGAGCGAGTTGTAACTGACCAATACAATCACCAGCAGCATAAATATGAGTATCTTCAGTTTGTTGATATTCATTTACAATAATATGCTGTTTATCTGTTAACTTAATCTTAGTATTATTTAAACCAATATCATCCGTGTTAGGTTTACGACCAATTGAAACTAAGGCTTTTTCAAAAATTACATCACTATCATTTAAAGTGATTGTAATTTGGTTGTCTTCAACTTTGATATTGTCTCCAGACAACTGTGTATTTTCATAAAAAGTAACACCACGTTTAGTTAAGTCCTGTTTCAATGTTTGAGCAACCGATTTACTCTCCGTTGGTAAAATACGCTCGCCTGCTTCTATGATTGAAACTTCAACGCCAAAATCACACATCAATGATGCAAATTCTAAACCAATGACTCCGCCACCGATAATAGCAAGGGATTGTGGTAGTTTTTCAATTTTTAAAATATCATCACTAGATAACACAACATTATGATCGAATGGTAAAAATGGTAGTGCCATTGGTGTAGAACCAGTACAAATTAGCACATTATTATTAGGTATTAATTCTGATTCTCCATCTTCATACTCTACTGAAATCGTTCCACTTTGAGGTGAAAAAATTGATGGGCCTAGAATACGTCCTGTTCCATTAAATACATCAATTTTATTATGTTTCATTAAATGGTTCACACCATTATACATTTGGTTAACTACTTCGCTTTTACGTTCTTGTATACGCGCAAAATTTAATTTGAACGCATCTATATCTATACCATATTCACTTGCTTCCGTTACTGTTTGCATAACTTCTGCTGATTTTAAAAGTGCTTTTGTAGGTATACATCCTTTATGTAAGCAAGTACCGCCCAGTAGTGAATTTTCAACAAGCGCAACCTTTTTTCCAAGTTGCGACGCCCTAATTGCGGATACATAACCTGCTGTGCCACCACCAAGTATTACTAAGTCATATTGTTCTTCTGACATGTTTTGACTCCTAACTATTTGTTTTAGCTTAGTCGAATGCATTTTCTATAAATAATATGCGGACTGCTAAAGTTATATTTCTTATTCACCGAGAAACATGATTACTCAATCTATATAGAATGAATAACACCGCTTATTTAACATTAAAAAATAAGCGCTCAGTCATGCTACGATAATTGTTTCATTTTAAAACGCAGCCGCTTTTAGTACGTTACGTTTAGACATATGATGCATTCCAACATCATATGGAATGATTTGTCACCGGATTATTACACCAAAAACAGTAATCCATTTATTTTAAACATAGCAATGAAACCACCTTCTATAATCAAAAAGTGATTCATTAATCTATCATATCCTCTTATAGTTTACATCAAATAACTGAGTTATAAAATTAAAAACTCACTTTTAATTGAAATTATTAATTATTTAAAATTAAAAATTAACTTAAAATTAACTAATTACTCTAAGTGCTAATAATAAAGACTCTAATTTATTTTGCTTAGTATCTGTCCTAGAAGTAAGTACAATCGGAAATTTTGCACCTAACACTAGACTTGCAACACTTGCATTACCAAAGTATATGAAGGATTTATATAATGCGTTCCCAACATCTATATGTGGAACAACCAAAGCATCCACATCCCCAGCTACAGAGGACTTTATATTTTTTTTAATAACACTTTCCATACTTATAGCGTTATCAAATGCTAGTGGACCGTCCACAATAAGATGGGGATTATTGTCCCGATTAAATGTATACTTAATTTTTTCCGCATCTGTAGAGGAAGGAATTTTTCTTGATGGTGCTTCCACAGAAGATAACAAGCCCACTTTGAACTGTTGATAACCTAAATCTTCACTGAATTTCGCTAAATTTTTTATAATTTGCTTTTTTTCCTCTACTGTTGGCATGTGATTAAGTGCTACATCACTCAACATCAAAGTCTTATGATAATTTGGAATATTAAAGCACGCAACGTGGTTTATAAAACCACGATCACTTATAAAATTTCGATTACTCAGGATAAATGATAACATCGTTGAGGATTTCAAATTACCTTTCATAAGTAAATTAATCTTACCTCTTGATAAATGTTCAGCACATGCTTTAAACATCTTGTATTCATCTTCATACGTTAATATATGAATTCTATTGAGAAGCTGGGCATCTACATCAAATGATCTAATGATTTCAGTCGGGTCTTGTGTATCGTAAAGAAAAACGTCTATTTTTGTCATAGTGAGTGCCGACATAACGACGGATAGCATTTTTTCATCATTGGCATAAATAATAGCTACGTTACCGTCTAATATCTCGGAATGTTCAATTAAATGTTGGTATTGCATTTAAATCAACACCTTTCTATTTTTGTAAAGCAACTTCTAGACTTCATTTTATAGCGTTGTTGAATACACTTATTGATTTTGCAGATGATTTTGATCAATCATCTCTTTCGCATTTTGACGTGTTAATTTTGTGACGCTCGCGCCAGATATCATTCTTGCTACTTCATCAATTCTTTCTTCTCCTGTAAGTTCTTTAATTTGAGTTGTGGTCCTATCATGATGAGCTGCCTTACTAATCAGTAAATGATGGTCACTCATTGTAGCAACTTGTGGTAAATGAGAAATACAAATTACTTGAATATGCTGAGCTAAATCTTTCATTTTTTCAGCCATTTTCTGAGCGGCTTGACCCGAAACACCTGAATCTACTTCATCAAAAAGTATTGCTGTTTGTCCTCTTGATTTAACAAAAATAGATTTAAGTGCAAGCATAATCCTAGAAAGTTCCCCACCAGACGCTATTTTATTTAAACTTTTAAGTGGTTCTCCTTTGTTAGGACTAATTAAAAACTCTACATATTCAATACCTTCACGATTAGGCTGTTCTAAAGGTTGAAATGAAATTTCTAAATTGGCATCCTTCATTTGAAGATTCTGTATTTCATCAACAATATGGTCACGAAGTGTTTGAGCTACAATTCTCCTCTGTTGTGATAATTGTTGACCTATCTCCATAATTTCATTGTAGAGTGTATCAATTTCATCTCTCAATTGCGAGGTACTCTCTTCGTAATTCTCTATTTTATTAATTTCATTTTCTAACTTATCTTGGTAAGTGATTAGTTCATTAACATCTTTACCATATTTTCTTTTAAGATTGTTTAAGACATTCATTCTTTCTTCTAATTCATTAAGATATTGTTCATCAAATTCTGTATTCGTTATTTCATCGTATAGCTGATGTTTGGCATCCTCTAATGTATAGTAAAATTGATCAACATCTTCTTTTAAACGATCATATTTATCAGGTAAAATTTCGCTTACTGACTGCAATTGATTACTCAATTCATATAAGCGATCTGTAATTGCGTGTTCATCTGTTAAAGTGAGGTGAGCGTTATTCAATGCTAAGCTTAAATTTTCAGAGTTTTGAATTCGCTTGATGTCAGCTTCTAGCTTATCCACTTCCCCATCAATTAATTGTGCTTCTTTAATTTCTTCATGTTGAAATTTAAGCAAGTCCAGTCTTTGAAGTAACGCTTGGTCTGCTGTTTCTAAATCTTCAAGTTCTTTCTTTTTGGCTTTATATTTATCAAAAGTCATAACATAAGTACTTAATATTGATGCATACGTATCTTCAGCATAATTATCAAGTAACTGTAAATGATATTTTTGTTTGAGCAGAGATTGCGTCTCATGCTGTCCATGAATATCTAATAATTCTTGCATGATTTTCCTTAAATCATGCAATGTTACGATTTGGTTATTGATTCTACAAATACTCTTGCCTGAACTAAATATTTCTCTTTTTACTAATAAGAAGTCTTCATCTACATCTATTGATAAATCATGTAAAAGTGAAATAGCCTCTTTACTTTCATCAATATCAAAAACGCCCTCAATAACAGCTTTTTTTTCACCATGTCTTACATAATTAGAAGAAGCACGCATTCCAATTAATTGGCCAATAGCATCGATGATGATTGATTTTCCTGAACCAGTTTCACCGCTTAAGACGGTTAAACCGTCGCCAAAGTGTATTTCCAGCTCATCAATGATTGCAAATTGTTTAATGGATAAGGTCTGCAACATCCCTAAATCACTTCCTTATATTTATAATAAATTAAAGATGCGTGTTTTAATATTTTCACTTGCTGTTTCGTCTCTACAAATAATTAGACATGTATCGTCTCCACAAATTGTTCCTAGGACTTCTTCCCAGTCAATTTGGTCTAAAATTGCACCAATAGACTGTGCGTTACCTGGTAATGTTTTTAATACTAATAAATTTCCTGTGCCATCGATATTAACGAAAGAATCCATTAAATAACGCCCTAATTTTTCTAGAGGATGATATTTTCTATCATTAGGTAAACTGTAAACATATTGTCCAGCTGGAGTTGGGACTTTTATGAGTTGAAGTTCTTTAATATCTCTGGATACGGTAGCTTGTGTCACATTCAATTCATATTCATTTAAACGTTTTACTAATTCATCTTGAGTTTCTATTTTTTCATTTGAGATTATTTCTCGTATTTTTATATGTCTTACTGATTTCTTAGCCATGTAATACACCTCTGTAAACGAATATTTATACATTGATTTTAACACATGGCTTTTAATACTACTACTAAAGTTCATCTGTAATTTTACTCAGCACAAACTGTTATTACGCATATTATTGGTGGATAGAGGTGTTTATTAACGAGATAAAAGTACCATAAGCACACTGAATTTTAGGAATTTTTAGAAAATTGATGAATAATTATTAAATCATTTATAAATTACAAACAATAAAAAACCATACTACATTGACGCAGTATGATTTTTACTTGATGGATATGTGTTTAAAGCAAACATATCTTTGATTATAAATGATTGCATATCAAACGTTTTAAGACTCTCTGTTATTGAAAAGTTGTATAATAGCCTCTAAATTTTCTGTATTGTAATGGTCAGGTAATTGAGCCAGACATTGATGTGCCGCTTGGGTATGGTATGCTAATTTATCTTCGGCACCACTACGCCCTAATAATGATACATATGTACTTTTATCATTTTCAATATCACTACCTACTGCTTTACCTAATTTTTGTTCATCACCATAGATATCAAGCAAATCATCTTTAATTTGAAACATTAACCCTAAGTGCTCACTATATTGTTCTAAAGCAGTAGCCACTAGGGTTTCTGGTTCAGCAATGTCAACTGCTGCCATTACAGCGAATTTGAGTAATGCACCTGTTTTAGCATTGTGAATTTGTTCTAGCGTAGTAAGATCAATTGCCGAACCTTCACTTTGCATATCTAATGTTTGACCACCAACCATACCTAAATGTCCACTAGAAAATGATAAGCGTCGGATAAGTTTAACTTTAATAGCATCATCCAGTGTCGTATCATTTATAATCACATCAAATGCTTTAGTTAATAATGCGTCACCAGCTAAAATTGCTTTCCACTCACCAAACACTTTATGATTTGTGAGTTTCCCTCTACGGTAATCATCATCATCCATAGCCGGCAAATCATCATGTATCAGCGAATACGTATGAATCATTTCTAAACCAAGCGCTGATGAAAACCCTAATTTATAATCATTGGATAACATATCTAAAGTTAAAAGTAATAACACAGGTCTAATTCTTTTACCACCTGCATTTAATGAATAACGCATACTCTCTTCTAAATTAGTATCAAGTAAAGATTCTTCTATCGATGTCGCAAGTAGCTGATTAATTTCTTCTGTTAAATGATTAATCTTTTGATTCATCGTTATCTACTTCTTTCTCGGCATCATCGTCAGATATGAGTTCGTTTACTTTTTTTTCAGCGTCTTTCAAAGTTTCATCGCAAGTAGCTGATAATTTCATCCCACGTTGATATAAATTTAAAGATTCTTCTAACGATACATTTTCGTTATCGAGTTTTTGAACAATATCTTCTAGTTCTTTCATCATTTCTTCAAAACTTTGTGTATTACTATTACTCATCATTACACCTTACTTTCTTAACCTGTGCATCAACAACGCCATCTTTCATTGTTAATACAATGTTATCATTTTCACTTAAATCGTTTGTACTCGTAATTACATCGTCACCTTTATTCACAATCGTATAACCGCGTAACATTGTATTCGTAGGACTTAGGTTATTTAATCCTTCCAGTTTCCTAGCCAGATCATTTTTTTGATTGATAAAATAATTATGCATGACTTTATTTAATTCATTATATCTTTGCTTTGTTATTAACTGTTCTCTGTTAATACTAGCTTTAAATTTTTTTAAATTAAACTGATTTTTCAACAATTCTAAACGTTGTTGCTCATTATTAATATTTTGATTAATTGCTAGTTTTAATTGTTTTTCCAAATCATCTCGTTTTTGTATTTGTTGGTCATACAACAATGTCGGTGTTTTAAATTTATAATAAGAGGATACATGCTCTAAGTGCTTTCGCTGTTGGTGCAAGTGTTGTCTAATAAAGCGTGTAAGCGATAAATTTGTTTGTTTTAAATATTGACGTAGTTCATGTTGATCAGGCGTTGCAATAACTGCCGCCTGTGTTGGGGTAGCAGCTCTGACATCAGCAACAAAATCGCTTAAAGTATAATCTGTTTCATGGCCGACCGCAGAAATAACTGGTGTTACACAATTATATATAGCCTTAACAACGTCTTCTTCATTAAAATTCCACAAATCTTCTATAGAACCACCACCGCGGCCGATAATAATTGTATCAACATCTAATTCATCCGCTTGTTGAATCTTATCAATAATATCGTTCTTGGCTTGAGCCCCTTGAACTAATGTATTAATTTGTATTTGTTCAGCTAAAGGGTATCTACTATTAATTGTAGTATGAATATCTCTAATAGCCGCACCAGTTCCTGCTGTTAAAACAGCTATTTTTTTAGGAAACTTAGGAATCAATTGCTTCTGACTTTGGTCAAAGAAACCTTCTTTAGTTAACTTTTTCTTAAGTTGTTCTAATTTTTGATATAAGTTTCCTACACCATCTATATGCATTTTATTAACATAAATTTGATAATTACCTCTACGCTCGTACACAGAAACACGTGCTTCCAAAAGAACTTCGTCACCTTCTTTAGGATCAAAGTCCATTTTAGAGGCATTACCTTTAAACATCATTGCACTAATGACGCTATTTTTATCTTTGACATTAAAGTATAAATGACCACTGCTGTGTTTTTTAAAGTTAGATAACTCCCCTTTAATTAACACCGACTGTAGATGCGGGTCTTGATCAAACTTATACTTTATATATTTAGTTATTGCTGAAACACTTAAATAATCTGACATATTGTATCACTCTTTTATTCAATATTGCTCAATACACCATTGATAAATTTATAATGATCATCATCGCTGAATTGTTTTGCTAATTCAACAGCTTCATTTATGATTACTTTTTGTGGTGTTGAACTATGTAACAATTCAAATGTAGACATACGTAAAATAATACGATCTGTTTTTAATAAACGTTCTAATTTCCAATCTTTTAAATGCGGTTGGATTTTTTCATCTAAAACTGTTTCGTGATCTTTAACACCTGTGACTAACCAATTAATAAATTCTAAATCTAAATCTTTATTTTCTTCTTTAATGAAACTAATCGCTTCTTCAATTGTTAAATCACTATTCATCATTTCAAGTTGAAATAGAGTTTGAAAGGCTTGCATTCTAGATTCTTTTCGACTCATTATAAACTCCTTCAAGCATTGTATTATTTGTAAATCATCAGTGAAGTAAATGCTATATAATCATTATATACTGTTACTTCACTCAATGAATTTAAAGTAAATTTGCTTTATTTAATTTTAATTTTCTGGTTCTATATGTGTAATATGGACATTGATTTGACTTGGTTCTATTGTAGTCATTGTTGTTAAAGAGTTGAAAATAGCTTGTTGTATATTTTTGGCAGTAGCGGATATATTAACTCCGTAGCTTAAAGCACAATATACATCAATAAAAATACCATTTTCTCTAGCATCAACTTTTACGCCTTTATTGAGTTGCTTTTTACTAATACTCTCAATATCCGTATCTCGTAATGCTTTAAAGTGACCTTGTATGCCTTTAACTTCTGCTGTTGCAATACTAGCTATAACTGCCAATACTTCCGACGCTATCTCTATTTTTCCCAAGTTGGAATGTGAGGTTTCAGAAACTTTGACCATGTCACACGCCTCCTATTCAGTTTGTTCATCCATAATATTATAAGTTTCTAAAAACTTAGTATTAAACTCTCCGCTTCTAAAAATACCATTATTTAATAGGCGGATATGGAATGGAATTGTAGTATCAATACCTAATACTAAAAATTCATTTAATGCACGCAAACCTGTCATAATGGATTCGTCTCTAGTTGGTTCATGAACGATTAATTTTGCTACCATAGAATCATAATATGGCGGGATCGTATAATTAGTATAACATGCAGATTCAATTCTGACTCCAAAACCACCTGGAGCTAAATATTGTGTAATCTGTCCTGGAGATGGCATGAAATTCTTATATGGGTTCTCCGCGTTAATTCGGAATTCAATAGCATGTCCGTTGATTTGAATATCTTGTTGTTTGAACGGTAATTTTTCACCCATAGCAACTTTTAGTTGCAATTTCACTAAGTCTATTCCTGTTACCATTTCTGTTACCGGATGCTCTACTTGGATTCGAGTGTTCATTTCCATAAAGTAGAAGTCATTAGTATTCAAATCATAAATAAATTCTATTGTACCTGCGTTTTCATAGTTAACAGCTTTTGCAGCTCTTACAGCCGCGTTACCCATTTCTTGGCGTTGCTCTGCCGATAATATAGGTGATGGCGCTTCTTCCACAAGCTTTTGCATACGACGTTGAATTGTACAATCACGTTCTCCTAAATGTACAACATTACCATAGCTATCGCCAATCACTTGTATTTCGATATGTCTAAAGTTTTCTATGAATTTTTCTAGATAAAGCCCACCATTACCAAATGCTGTTTCAGCCTCTTGCTGGGTCATTTTAAAGCCAGTTTCTAATTCTTTTTCATCTCTAGCTACGCGGATGCCTTTCCCACCACCACCAGCTGTTGCTTTGATGATAACTGGATAACCAATCTTGTTGGCAATATTTTTAGCGTCTTGAATGTCAACGACTAAACCTTCACTACCTGGAACAACTGGTACTTCTGCACGTTTCATTTCTTCTTTAGCTACATCTTTAATACCCATTTTTTGAATGGATTCATAACTTGGGCCGATAAATTTCAGTTGACATGCATCACACAATTCTGCAAAATCGCCATTTTCAGCTAAAAATCCGTATCCTGGATGGATACCATCACAACCCGTAGAAGTAGCGATAGACAATATGTTTGGGATATTAAGATAAGAATCTTTGGATTGAGTCGGACCAACGCAATATGCTTCATCAGCAATTTGAGTATGTAATGCGTCTTTATCTCCTTCTGAGTAGATGGCCACAGTTTGTATTCCTAAGTCATGACATGCACGAATGATTCTTACCGCAATTTCTCCTCTATTTGCAATTAAAATTTTATTCATTATTTCACCTTAAATAACGGTTGGCCATACTCTACCATTTGACCGTCTTCTACTAAAATTTCAGTAATTTCTCCAGTTACTTCGGCTTGTATTTCGTTAAATAGTTTCATTGCTTCTAAAATACATACAGTAGATTCATTAGTAACGGAATCACCTACTTGTACATAAGCACTTTCTTCTGGAGAAGGAGATTTATAAAATGTTCCAACCATCGGCGCGTTTATTGTTTGTGAATCATCTGCAGCACTACTTTTTTGCGTATTGTCTGGTTCTTGCGTTCCAACAGGAGCTGATGCTACACCTTGTTGAGTTGCAACTTGTTGCATTGGTTGTTGATTAATTTGTGGTGTGATTATTTCAGTTTCTTTTTCTTTTTTTAAATTAACGACATTACCTTTATCTTCTATATTAATTTCAGTCAAGCTAGATTGATCAAGAATTTCTATTAATTCTTTAATTTCTTTAAAATTCATAAATTCTGACTCCTTTAGATTGTTATCATTTACCTATTTTATTTTACTTTAGTGAAATGTTCAATTCAAGCATATACATACTTTCTATAATAAAGAGATTATCTTAAATAGCGTTCTATTTATAAATGTTTCGTTAATTTTACTGTTAACGTTAACAAATATTATTATATTTGGTCTTACTGTCGTTTTGATTTAGTGATATATATGACAACCTGGAGTAGTTTATTTCAATCGTTACTTTGGAATTTATCAACATATATCAGTAGGTCGTAATGAAGAAATATCTATTATGACGCGTCTTTATTATAATAGTTGTTTATCAATTTAAACATATGTCACTTTTAGAAAGATTGCCATAAAATAAAAACCTTTCCAAAACACATGTAATTGGAAAGGTTTAATACTCTTACTATTAACTCAAAGCGCTAACCAAATATTCAAATAAACTTTATGATTACGCTCTTGAAATGTAACTACCGTCACCTGTGTTAATTAAAAGTACGTCACCTTCGTTAACAAACAAAGGTACGTTTAATGAATAACCAGTTTCAACTGTTGCGGATTTAGTCGCCCCGTTAGCAGTATCACCTTTGATACCAGGTTCAGTTTCTGTAACTTTAAGTTCAACTGTTTTAGGTAATTCAATACCAATTGTTTCACCTTCATAAGTTTGAATTTGAACTTCCATATTAGCTTTTAAATATTTCAATTCATTTTCTAAGTAATCTTCTGGTAGCTCAGTTTGATCAAAAGTTTGATTGTCCATAAATACATGTACATCTCCGTCAGCATAAAGGTATTGCATACGACGATTTTCAATCATTGCTGGCTCAACTTTTTCACCAGCTCTAAAAGTTTTTTCTTGAATCGCACCAGTTCTTAAGTTACGTAATTTTGAACGTACAAATGCTGATCCTTTACCTGGTTTTACATGTTGGAAGTCTATAACTTTCCAAATTGCATTATCTACAGATATTGTTAAGCCTGTTTTAAAATCATTCACCGAAATCATTCAGTTTCCTCCTCGATTATAAGGTCTTCTATAAAATAATAAGGTTTTTAGAGCATTTAGTAAAGCATTCACAGCCATTTTCTGTAATTAAAATATCATCTTCTATACGAACGCCGCCTAAACCATCTAAATAAATGCCGGGTTCAATTGTAACACAGTTGTTAATTTCTAATTTAGACTCAGATTTTTTCGATAAATTAGGCCCTTCGTGAACATCTAAACCGATGCCATGTCCTAATGAATGACCAAACGCATCACCATATCCTTGTGACGCTATATAATCTCTAGCCACAGCATCTAATTGTTTTCCTGTAACCCCCTTTTTAGCCGCCGCTATACCTTTCATATTAGCTTCTAATACTATATTATATATTTCTTTAAGTTTAGGGTCTGGTTCACCAATTGCGAACGTACGTGTTATATCTGAAGAATATCCTTTATAATAAGCTCCAAAATCTAAAGTGATGAGTTCACCTTTATTAATAACTTTTTCGCTGGCAACACCATGTGGCAAAGCTCCTCTATGTCCAGATGCAACAATCGTGTCAAAAGAAGTACCTTCAGCACCAAGTTCTAATAACTTACTTTCTAATTTCGCTTTAAGTTGTTGCTCTGTCATGCCTGCTCGTGCAACTGTTAAAATATATTCATATGTTTCATCTACTATTTCGGAAGCTTTTTGTATAAGTTCAATTTCAGAATCATCCTTAACCTCTCTGATCTTTTCAATCAATCCTGAAATACTTATTAAACTGATATATGACTTACTTAATTGTAAATAGGTATCATAGCTCACAAGATGACCTTCAAACCCCACATTTTGCACATCTAAACTTTCTAGTTGTGCTTTCACCTCATCGATTAAAGCTCCGCTTTGTTTGACAATTTCAAATTCTGGCGCCTGAGAAGTGGCTTGCTCTATGTATCTAAAATCTGTAATTAATAATTTATGCTCTTTTGTAATAATTAGTGCACCACTTGTGCCTGTAAAACCTGATAAATATCTTCTATTAAAATCTGTTAACACTACTACAGCTTCTAAATGTTTTGCTTCTAAGGCAGAATTTAGTTTTTCTATTCTAGTCATCTGTCTTCCTCCTATTCAATTAATTTGTACATTTTCCTTATATACATTAAAATGATAGCATATATATAATAAAAAATTATAGTTTTTGAATTAGGAGAATATATATAATGAAGAAAAAAATTGTAGCTATAATTAGTGCTTCATGCTTATTAGTTGGTTGTGGGAGTCAAAATTTAGGTCCATTAGAAGAAAAAACAACCAAACTACGTGATGATAATCATAAACTAAAAAGTAATATTCAGGACTTAAAGCAAAATATCAGTAAAGAAAAAACGAATCTGAATTCTTTACAGAAAGATAAAGACAATTTAAGTAAAGCCAAAAGTAATAAAAAGAAAGTTACAAATTTGAAAGCAGCTTCTACATATTACCAAAATATAGCAAAAGCACTCGATCAATATAATCAGATTGAAAGTGATGTCACGCAAAACAAAGGTAATAAGGAGATCCAAAACAAACTCACTGATATTACGAATAAGATCGACACTGCAAAAACAACATATAGTAACGATATCGATAAAGAAAAAATGAGTGCAGATGACAAAGCAAAAAACAAAAATATTAGTAAATTAAATAAAGAACTTAACTCTGCAATGTCAGATATTCGTGATGGCTATAATGCTAAAGATCAGAAAAAGATTGAAAAAGGCCAAAAATCATTATCATCAATTAGTATGACAAATGGATAAAGGTAACAATTAAATAGGAGTGTTAGAAGTGAAACAGGTTTTATTTTATATAGTGATTGCGATCGCTATAGTAGGCTTAGTACTTAATTTAGATGCGTTTTTATTTAGCTTTGTGAGTATGGCAATTAGTTTCGCAATTTTTGCAGGAATTATATATTTAATATACTATTTCTTCTTTTTAACAGAAGATCAGAGGAAATATAAACGCGCACAAAGAAAATATAGAAAACAAAATAAAAAAAGATAAGCAATATCATATAAAAAGTGGTCGAAGTCATGTATACTTCGACCACTTTTTATAATGTCACACATTTTTATAACATCTTTATTTACGATAGTTCCATTCATCAGCTTTATATTTCTCAGTCAATTCCTTGATTTCATTCTGTTGTTGTTGTGTTAATTCAAGCGGCTTAAAATCTATATTCAGCCCTTTTCTAAATCCTTCTTCAAAAGCCACTTCCATATCTTCAATAGTGATATGACGATTAGAAATATCATTGATGGCAACAGCTTTTTCTACAAACGCTTGTTTCATTTTATCTTTCAGACGGTCATTTTTAAATTTAAACATATCGAACAAATCATCTACATCTACATCTTGAAGCAGTGAGCCATGTTGAAGAATAACGCCTTTTTGACGTACTTGAGCACTACCAGCGATTTTTCTACCTTCTACAACTAACTCATACCAACTCGGCGCATCAAAGCACACTGCACTTCGAGGCTGCTTTAATTTGTCTCTTTCTTCTTTAGAACGAGGAATAGCAAAGTATGTATCGAAACCCAACAATTTGAATCCTTCTAACAATCCCTCCGAAATAACTCTATACGCTTCTGTAACGGTAGACGGCATGTCCGGATGTGATTCTGGAACAATAACACTATATGTAAGTTCCTTATCGTGTAGCACCCCTCTGCCACCCGTTTGACGTCTAACCATGCCATAACCTTTTTCTTTTACTTTCTCAATATCTATTTCTTTAGTCAGTCTTTGAAAATAACCAACAGATAAAGTTGCAGGATTCCATGTGTAGAACCTTATTACTGGGTCAATTTCACCTCTTGATACGAAATTGAGTAACGCTTCATCCATTGCCATATTATAATATGGATCATTACTTCCTGTATTTATAAAATTCCATGTCTCAGTCACACTAAAAACTCCAATCGAAAAATTAAATTGTTATAATTGCTATTTTATGTTATCGTTTGCAATAATTGTCAAGTTTGTCAGCATTACCTTGAGTATCAGAATAAAATATTTTGATAAATTGTGCTAACAGTCTTATAATATATAATATCGGTTAATTAGGGAGGATGCAAGATGAGTAATTTTTGGTTTATAGCGTTAGCAGTTTTAATAATAATCATCGCTTACATGCTAATCAATTATCTTCTTAACAAGAGAGCAGTCACAGAATTAAACCAAAATGAATTCCATAATGGTTTGCGCAAAGCTCAAGTTATTGATGTAAGGGAAAAGGTTGATTATGAATACGGACACATTAATGGTGCTCGTAACATTCCAATCACTATGTTTAAACAGAGATATCAAGGTTTGAGAACAGATCAACCTATATACCTTTGTGATGCCAATGGAATTTCCAGTTATCGTGCCGCTCGTACGTTAAAGAAAAATGGTTATACAGACATTTACATGTTAAAAGGCGGTTACAAAAAATGGACTGGTAAAATTAAGTCAAAAAAATAAATTATATCAATTTATTTTAATTGAATGATACATGACGATAGTATTACAGTCTAATAGCGATAGATTTCCTAGTAAAATGGAAATCTATCGCTTTTTGTTATACATGGCTGTATTTTCAGCTGAACAATGTATCTCATACCATTATCCTAAACTAAACCAACTCAAACAGGGTGTATTCAGTTGAAGATTGAATACACCCTGTTTGATTAGGATTAAAAATATATAGAGTTAAACCATCATTCTTTTTCAGAACGTAAATTTTCAAATTTCAGTATTGGTTGACGTGCAGCTTTCGTCTCATCTAAACGATCAATAATTGTCGTGTGAGGTGCCTCCAGTACCTTGTCTGGATCCTCTTTTGCTTCATTAGCAATTTGAATCATTGTATCGCAAAAGTGATCTAACGTCTCTTTAGATTCCGTTTCTGTTGGTTCTATCATCATACCTTCCTCAACATTTAAAGGGAAATATATTGTAGGTGGATGAACACCAAAATCTAATAAGCGTTTCGCCATATCTAATGTACGTACACCATGCTCTTTTTGTTTAGAACCACTAAGTACAAATTCATGTTTGCAATATTGTTCATAAGGAATTTCAAAATGATCTTTCAAACGTGCTTTAATATAGTTTGCATTCAAAACAGCCGCTTCCGATACTTCTTCTAAACCTTTATTACCCATTGAACGTATATAAGTGTATGCTCTTAAGTAAATCCCGAAATTACCATAAAATGGTTTGACGCGACCAATTGAATTTTCAATATCATTATCATATTTAAATTCATTATTTTCTTTAATGACCATCGGCTTTGGTAAATAACTAGCAAGTTCTTTTTTTACGCCTACCGGTCCAGATCCAGGACCTCCGCCGCCATGTGGTCCTGTAAATGTTTTGTGTAAATTTAAATGAACTGCATCAAATCCCATGTCCCCTGGTCTAACTTTATCCATAATTGCATTCAGATTTGCGCCATCATAGTAAAGTAAGCCACCAGCTTCATGAACAATGTTACGTATTTCCATAATGTTCTTTTCGAAAATACCTAATGTATTAGGATTTGTAAGCATAATTGCAGCGGTATTGTCATTTACTACGCGTTTTAAATCATCTATGTCAACTTCACCGCGCTCATTTGACTTCACTGTAACTGCTTTAAATCCTGCAAAAGCAGCAGATGCTGGATTAGTGCCATGTGCTGAATCAGGTACGATAACTTCATCTCGATGCCCTTCTCCAATTTTTGCATGATATGCTTTAAAAATCATTAAAGCAGTCCACTCACCGTGTGCACCTGCAGCAGGCTGTAAAGTAACTTCATCCATTCCTGTAATTTCTTTTAACTCTTCTTGTAAGCTATAAATAATTTCTAGCGATCCTTGAACTTGTGATTCATCTTGCAATGGGTGTGACTCAGCAAACCCAGGTATTCTAGCAATCTTTTCATTTATTTTCGGATTATATTTCATTGTACATGAACCCAATGGATAAAAACCTGAATCTACACCAAAGTTTTTATTAGAAAGTTCTGTATAATGGCGAACTAAATCTAATTCTGATACTTCAGGCAATTCTGCTTTGTTTTTTCGAATAAATTTTTCATCTAATAAATGCTTGACTGCATCATTTTCAATTTCCTTTTTAGGTAACGAATACGCATAACGGTCTTTTTTCGAACGTTCAAAAATTAATGGACTCGATTTACTTACTACCATTTATTTCACCCGCTTTCTTCACAAATGTATCGATTTCATCTTTTGTTCTTAATTCTGTCACAGCAATGAGCATTTGGTTTTCAAATTCAGGTACAACTTCACCTAAATCAAATCCACCGATAATACCTTCATCAAGTAACGCATTATTAACTTCTTTCACAGGCTTGTCATATTTCACAACGAATTCATTAAATGATGTTTCTTCTGACACTTCAAAACCTGCTTTTTTAAATTGGTCTTTAGTATAATTAGCGTTTTCAAAATTTTGCTCAGCTATTTCATATATGCCTTGTTTTCCTAATGCAGACATACAGATAGAGGAAGCTAAAGCATTTAATGCTTGATTCGAACAAATATTTGAAGTCGCTTTATCTCGTCGAATATGTTGTTCGCGCGCTTGTAAAGTAAGTACAAACCCTCTATGCCCATCAGCATCTTCTGTTTGACCAACTAAACGACCTGGTATTTTTCTCATTAATTTCTTAGTCGTTGCAAAGAATCCACAGTGTGGCCCCCCAAATTGTGCTGGAATACCAAAAGGTTGTGTATCTCCAACAACGATATCAGCACCGAAACTACCTGGTGGTGTTAATAAACCTAATGCCAGAGGATTACTATACACAATAAATAATGCTTTTTTATTTTCTATAAATGATTGGATTTTCTCTAAGTCTTCGATTGATCCATAAAAATTAGGATATTGTACAGCAACTGCAGCTGTATCATCGTCAATTGCTTTTTCTAATTTATCTAAATCTGTAATTGTACCATCTAAATCGACTTCAACTACTTCAAATTCGTCACGTGTTTTCACATAAGTGTGCAATACTTGTAAAGCTTGATAATGCAGCGCTTTAGATACTACAATTTTATTTTTACGCGTTTGATTAAATGCTAAAATACATGCTTCAGCAAAACTTGTAATACCATCATACATTGAAGAATTTGCGATATCCATGTCAGTTAATTCACATATTAATGTTTGAAACTCAAAAATTGCCTGTAATTCGCCTTGCGAGATTTCTGGTTGATATGGTGTATATGCAGTATAAAATTCTGAGCGTGAAATCATTGCATCTACAACCGATGGCGCATAGTGATCATATACACCTGCCCCTAAGAATGATGTATGTGTCTCTTTAGTAATATTTTTACTTGCAATTCTACTCAATCGTTTAGTTAGTGTTGTTTCAGCTTCTCCATCTGGAATTGCTAATTCTCTATCTAATAATATTTCTTTCGGTACATCCCCAAAAAGTTCACTAATAGAATTTGCGCCAATTGTATTTAGCATTTCTTTTTTATCTTGTTCAGTTAATGGTATATATCGATGACTCACAGTAACACCCCTTTGAATTATTTAGTGATTTGATTTTTCTTAACAATTTTTGCTCTAACTTTTCTTTTTCTTACTTGTACGATGACTTCTTTTCCCATTTCAAAAGCTTCGCGATCAATTAAAGCTAATCCAATAGATTTGCCAGACAACGGAGATTGGGTACCAGAAGTGACTTCTCCTATTTCATTTTCTTCTGAATCATAAACGATGTAACCTGTTCTCGGTATACCTTTTTCTATCATTTCTATTCCAACAGCCCTACGTTGCGATCCATTTTCTTTTTGATCTTTCAATACTTCTTTCCCAATGAAATCAACTTCTATGAGTGGTTTAGCAGCGAAACCTATACCAGCTTCATAAGGTGAGATACTTTCATTCAAATCTTGTCCATGCAATGGTAATCCGGCTTCTAATCGTAATGTGTCTCTTGCGCCTAATCCACAAGGTTGAATATTATTTTCCAATAATTTTTCCCATAAATATGGCGTGTCTTCTGCTTTACAATAAATTTCAAATCCATCTTCACCTGTATAACCAGATTGTGAAAGAATTATATTTTTATCAAAAAACTTAACTCCTTGTTTAAAATCAAAAGGTTTCATATCTGTTACTTCAACATCAACATGCGCTTTAACAAATTCACGAGTGTTTGGTCCTTGAATTGCTAGTTGTCCATATTCATTTGAAACATTGATAACTTCAACATCAAATTCAGTTGCATGCTGCTTCATCCATTCAAAATCTTTTTCAGTATTACCTGCATTAACAACTAATAAATACGTATCTTCTTCAAGCATATATGTAATTAAATCATCAATGATGCCGCCACTTTCATTACATAATGCAGTATATTGCGCTTTGGTTGTCGTTAATTGTTCAGTATCATTCGAAAGCAAATATTGTACCAAGTGTTTGGCATCAGGGCCTTTTATAAGAATTTCTCCCATGTGACTGACATCAAATACGCCCATTTCAGTTCTTACAGCATTATGTTCTTCCTTAATACTTGAAAATTGAACTGGCATGGCCCAGCCACCAAATTCTACAATTTTAGCCCCAGCATCAACAAAGTTTTGATAAAGTGGTGTTTGTTTTAGTTCGTTAGACATGAAGAAACCTCCTAATATTTATAATAAAAAAACAGGGTAGACAACGTAGTCTACCCTGTTTAAATGTTCCAGGAATGCGTCACAATATTATCCTTTTGCCTGAGAGTTTCGTTAAACTTGCACCTTCGGCGATGGCATTATGTCATAATGAATTACAACATACCATTCTCTCTAATATTGATCATTCGCACATTAACTCTTCCATAATCACGTGTTGCAACTCTGAAAGAGGCTTATTACTATTCAATTTGATGAATGCGATTTCATTATATCTTGAAACTCTAGATGAATACAAGCTTTTTAATTCAAAAAGAGATTTATTATTCGCATTTGGTCTATTACTATCATTTTTGATTCTGTCATAGATGACTTCCAAATCACAATCTAACCAAATCACATGCTTTAAATACTTTAAAAGTTCAAAAGAATCATTTCCTTCAATGATACCACCACCCGTAGAGATGATGTCAAAACGTGAAATACATTCTTTTAAGCATTGATGCTCTAATTTTCGAAAACCACTTTCTCCATCTTGTTCAAATATTTCAGGTATTGTTTTCTGTTGTTGTTCTACAATATAGGCATCTAAATCAACATAAGAAAGGTTATTATTTTTAGCAAGATATTCACCTAATGTTGTTTTACCAGTTCCCATAAAACCTACAAGTATTAATGGGTCTAAATTATCATTTTTCAAAAATATCTTCCTTTTTAATTAATATATTAATCTGTCTATCATAATAATGTTCCAGGTTGTCTAATATTTTCAAGAACATAGTATGATGAAATAAATATGTAGCTATTAAAGATAAATATAGCATAAAAATTCCCATTACAAAAGGATATAAATAAGCTGGAATATTATAAATATATTTCTTTTTCAATGACATAACCTTCTTCAAAGATTTTCAACATTATCTTTATTGTATTAAATTTCAATATTTTAAAATTGATCGCTTTTACATTATTTAACATCGTAATATTACCTCGCCCCTGAATTGTTTTAATGACTTTATCATTTTTCAATTCATAACTTATTTCTTTTTCACCATTTGAAAACAGTAAATATTTTCCATTTGCCTTTGTATGCGTTGTCCCGCTTCTTATTGCTATTAAATCGTTAGTTAAATCTCTGGCAAAGAATTCAATTTCAGTATTTATATGATATAGGTTCTGAGGTTTTAATAATGTAGTTGTTTTAATTAAACTTGGAATAGCAGATAAAATAATAAGCGTAATCATTAGCGAAAACAGTAATTCAATATAGGTAAATGCTTTAATATTGTATTTGATAACATATCTCACTTTTAGTTTCCTTCTTTGTTATACATAATTTTTTATTACTCAGTATCAGGTAATAATCATCTACTAATATACCGTGTCTTAATGCTTTATAGTTATTATGATATAACGTATTTAATACAATACGTTTCATTTCAATTTCATTTAATTTATCCTTAGCAGTGTTATTCAATTGAAATAATAGAGGTAAAAAGATTAAGTATATACTTGTAACAAGTGAAAAGGAGATTAATGCATCTAGCAATAAAGAAGCTTCTAACTTAAACTTCTTCATAACGAGCACGACCTTTTTCAATGTGAAATATAATTTTATAAAGTTGGTCATTACATGCTATATATACAGTTCCAAATTTATTTATATGCCCATTTTTATCAAAGGTTAAATACTTTATATTAGTACGTGGATGTATAAAGCTGTTTTCTGTTAACTTTATAGTAGTCCGTGGATGATGTGGTTCATTCAAAATGATTTCTTTTGAGAAGTTATTGAAGATTAAAGTTATTGGTAAATTATCCTTTATTGCTTTAGCCTTCAAATAATTAAATTGCATGATTAAATTATTTAAAAATTTATGATTTGTATAAGTCACTGTTTGATTAGTAGGAACATACTTGAATTGTAAAATAAGTAATATACTTACAATAGCAAGTACAAACACCATTTCTATATAAGTAAATGCTTTGCTAGTTCGCAATAGCTTCACCATTACTAATTGTTATCATAGCACCTGACTTACATTGTTTCTGATTTTCTTTTATGTAACCTTCAGTGACCAAATCTTCTACAGATGTAGGTTTTTTATTGAATTTTAATGTATAAGCTTCTATTTGGCTGTCTATCATTTTAAGTTGCGCTTCACAACCTGTAGCTTGTATATGTTTAGATTGTTTTGCAATATTTGGAATAATTAAAATTAATAATAAACTGATAATGAGTAGTACTAGCAACATTTCAATTAATGTAAAAGCATCTTTGTTAAAAATTTTAAAGCGTTTTTTCATATTCCTATACTCCTTGCTTTTATTCACTTGATTGTTTGCATTAAATCAAACATAGGTAACATAATGACTAAATACAACGATACAATAAAAAAAGCTAATAACGTAAAAATACAAGGCTGTATGAATTTTATAAGAAATTGAAGATATTTTTCTATTTTAGATAATATCATTTCACTGTATAGTTTCAATTCAATATCAAGTCGTCCTTTCTTTTCCCCTTCTTTTATAAATGAAATAAGTTCTTTTTCAAAACAAGATACACGAGTCAGTATTTCACTAAGGTTATACCCTTTTTGCGTTCCAATTTTAATTTCATTTGCTAAATATTTTAAAAATACATCATCACTTTGATGCGTATATATATCCACTATTTTTTGTAAATTAATACCATTTTTATAGAACAAAGAAAATTCTGAAGCAATACGGTACGTCTTATAAAGTTTAAATATTTTACTTAATATAGGGATAGTTAAAACTAATTGATGCTTATATTTTATTGGCAATTTACGGTATAGGATTTTTACTATTACAATAACCAATAATATCATGAATATAAAATAGCATATGATAGAAGGTAAATTAACAATAGTTTGAGTTAAATAAAGTTGGACAGTTGATATTTGAACATCCATACTTTCATATAAGTCGTGAAATTCCGGAATGATGGTATGATTTATGACTACAAGCATAGTTATAAATACTGTCATTAATACTACAGGATATTGCACAGTCTTGATTAATGATTGTTTTGCTTTATAATTTTTAGCAAGATAATCTTGCGCGTACATTAAGCTTTCTCTTAAATCACTAAACATTTCAGCAAAATATATTAGCATGACAACAGTATTAGGATACTTTAGTATTTTTAGTATTTGATAACAATTTGCTCCATTTCTTAATTCCGAAAGAATAGTTTGTGAGACTAATGAAGATTTTATCTTTATATGTTTAATTAAAAATTCAAATGATTCCGACAAGGTAAATCCATAATTCAGCAAGTCATATAACCTGTGTATTAATTCTATTTGCTCCTTATCATTAAGCTTCTGAAATCTTGATAAGTTAAATATATCGATCCACGGTTTCTTCACAAATAACACCTGCTCTCGACATTCCGTTTAAATAATAAGATAACTTATTAAAATCTTTAGGTAATGAGTGATTGTTTTCAAAAAAATAATTAATATCTTGTTGGTTTAGCTGTTCATATATTAACTGTCTATTATGTTGCAAAGTGGTAACTAGCCTTTGGTTAATGATACTTTTTATAGATTGGCAGATTTCCTGAACACTGATATTCATTTCTCTTAACCTTAATAAAGCGCCTTTACAATCATTAGCATGAATTGTTGATAGTACTAAATGTCCACTTAAACTTGCTTGAATAACATATTTCGCTATGGAAGCATCTCTTATCTCACCAATAAGAATCACATCTGGATCACACCTTAATATCGCTTTAAAAGAAGTTTCGTAATTAATACCTGCCTTTTCATTTATTGAAACCTGTGTCACACCTTTGATCAATTGCTCTACAGGGTCTTCAACCGTGATAATATTTAAGTCTAATTGTTCTTTTGCATACATTACCATGTGATACATTAACGTACTTTTTCCTGATCCAGTAGGACCACTAAATAAAATAAGCCCTTGCTTCTTATTCATTAAACTATACAAGCTTTTAATACTGCTACCGTGACTTTGCTTTTGAAAATACTGAGGGATGATTCTAATTACACAGCTTTCATTTCCTAAAGATAAAGGTAATGTCGAGATTCTTAAGTAAAATAATTGTTTCATTTTGTAAATGTATCTTCCAATTTGTGCTGTATTATGATTGGAAACATCTAATCCAGCTTGATATTTCATATAAGTGAGTAACTTTTTATAAAGTTCTAGTTGAATCGTGTCCTGTAATATTAAATTGTCTTGTATTCTAAACTTAATATAGACCTCTTGCTCAGAAGGAATGAAATGAACATCTGTCGCCTCCCTATCTATTGCTTTATTAATTACGTTTTTAAACAATAGCTTCAAAAAATCACCTCCTACATTTATACACGTAGGAGGTGATGAAATTACTTTATATAAAATTATATTATTTAATACTTAACTGTTAAGCTTAATAGGTTTGGGCTCGGTATACGGTCATAAAGTAGAGCTAGTAAGGTTAACCATGTAAATAAGGATTTAATTGCTCATCTTCAACGGTTGTATAATCTCCATGCCCTGGGAATAGTGGTAAATCATCTTCAAGCGCAAACAATTTATCTTGTATCGCATCTACTAATGTCTCATAATCGCCTTTATATAAATCCGTTCTACCAATACCTTGTTTAAATAAAGTATCTCCAACCACTGCAAATTCATCAAATACAAATGTTAAACTACCAGGAGAATGACCGGGTGTATGTAATACTTGAAATTCAAAGTTTGCAACCTGCGCTTGTCCTTCATCTAAAGCTGTCGGAGTAACGTTACTAACAATTGATGGCATCCCATATTGTTTAAATTTCGAAGAACCATTTTTTTCAGTATCAGTTAAAAAATCAAATTCTGATTTATGCATATATACAGGAACATGATATTTATTAACAATATCATCTAAAGCGCCTATATGATCGAAATGTGCGTGTGTCAATAACACTGCTTGTAATGGTTTATTGATTTGATTTAACTTTTTAATGATTCGCTCGCTTTCACTAGCTGGATCTATGAGAATGACTTGCTCATCATTTTCGATAAAATACGTATTCGTATCAACTAGTCCTAATGTTAAACTGGAAATCCTCATTTTATTTGCCTCCATCAGTGAGATGGTCTTGCACAGCTTTAACTTTATCGTTCATCTTACGTGATTTATCACGGCGGTCATCAATTCTGATATTCGTACAAACACGATCCAATCCCTTATCAAACGGAAGTTCATGTATCGCTTGTACCACTTCAAATAAATCTTTTAATTCACCTTCTATAAGTGTGTTCATAGGCGTTAATTGATAATCAATCTTGCCTTGTGCTTTAAACTCTTTTAATTTTGTTTGTATTTCTGCAATATATTTACTGACACTCGGTCCATCTGTACCTACAGGTATAACAACAACATCGACAATAGCCATTACTTAACGCCTTCCTTCTCAATAATATAAGTATAAATCAGTCCTGCTGCGCCGGTAATACCAGCATCATTTCCAAGTTGTGCTTGAACAATTTCAGTTTCATCTTGTGCTGGTGTAAATGTTAAATTATGATATTCAGTTTTGATATTTTCAATTAAAATCAATCCTGCTGTAGACATACCGCCACCTAAAACAATATATTTTGGATTACTTGTAACACTAATGATGCTACATAAGTATGCTATATAATTCGCTACACGTTCAGTAATAAAGATACAGAACTGATCGCCAGCTTTAGCTGCATCAAATACTGCTTTCGCAGAAACTTTATTATCTTTAATCAACTGCAAGATAGATGATTTAAATGTTAATTTCGGATAATAAAAATTAACCAAATTAACTACACCAGTTGCAGAAGCTACAGTTTCGATACAGCCTGACTTACCACAATTACATTTAAAACGTTGATCATGATCTACTCTAAAGTGACCAATTTCAGCACCAGAACCATTATGACCATGTACGATTTCTCCATTAGAAATAATGCCGCCACCAAGGCCTGTACCTAATGTAATCGCAACAACATCATCGGCACCTTGTCCAGCTCCTTTATGTTTTTCCCCTAATGCAGCTACATTAGCATCATTATCTACATAGACAGGACAATCTACAAATTGTTTGAATATACTTCTCACATCTACATTGTCACTCCAATATAAATTGACCGCACCATGTACAACACCTGATTCAAAGTCTACTGGACCAGGTACGCCAATACCAACGCCTAAAACATCTGAAAAAGTATATTCTGAATCATCTACTTGTTGTACGAAAGAATCGTAAATATTTTTTAAAAGTAAATATCCTGTCGAATCAGTTGTATCAGTATCTATAGTCCATTTAGATATACGCTCTAGATTTTCGTCAAAGATACCTAATTTACATGTTGTTCCACCAATATCTGCTGCTAATATAATTTTTTTCATTTATTTACTCATCCTTCTCTATTTTAAATTGGATTTTATAGTATTGCACTACAGTTTAATTAAAGCTATTAAATCAACGTTTTGAGAAGCTTTTTCTATATATACATTTCATTGCTTTTAACTGTTTTAGAATATTTTGCTTCTTAATTTGCCTTTAAAAATCAATTCAGTTTTATCAATGACAAAACTGTTTATGAATACTACTATAAGCTATTATTAAAACAATAACAAAGTAAGTTCAATGTAATAAGGCATATACATCTATTTTAATATTATTTGTTTCATAATTGCAATAATAATAGATTCTAATATTATGTTCTTAATAAATTAAATTGACATTTGTGACAAATAAAAACCATCTTTGTACTTTAATTGGTTCGAATTTATTAAAATACAATACACGTATTGAAAATGACTATAAGCATCGTTAAAATTCAGATGTTTAAAATTATGAAAATCATTCTGATGCCACTGATACTTCAACGCTATATAGAAGTGTACGCATACCTCGATCGTTAGTTACTGTTTCTAGATTAATGCTCTACACTGTTACATATTTACAAATAGCATCATAATAAACCTCCCTCATAACCATCGTAGCTATGAGGGAGGTTCAAATTTATTTATCTATCTTTCTTTGGTTAATGATTAATCTACATTTCAAATAATCATCTTTAGATAATAACTCATACTGATACAGCGTTCTTATCTCTTGTTCCATCATTTCATACATATCTTTTTTATCTTTAAAATAAATAATAAATCCAAATTGCTTTAAAAGTTGAAGTACATCATAAAAATTGTCAATCTTTCGGTTCACTGTCATCGCTCAATTCTTTATCTAAATTGATATAATCATTATTTCCAGGATCTACCTTAAGTGCAGCTTTAATGTATTTTTTAGCCTTATCTTTATCACTTAAAGATCGATTAGCGATTGCAAGTTGATAATTCAATATCGCTGAGTCTGGATAGTATCGTAAGCCTCTCTCCCAATCAGAGATGCCTTCAGCTTTAGAACTCAATGTCGTAGTAATTAAGCCATTTAAATAATACGTTTCATCATCAGCATATTTCTTTTTTATCGTCTGTTTAACCATGGTCTTTGCTTCTTTATAATTTCCGTTTTTCATTTCATTAGAAATAATCGTATTATAAATATTATCTTCTTTAATTGTAAAAATCCTAATTTGTGAAGCTACAAATAGTGCAAGTGTAATAATAATTAAAATCCAAAAACGATTTTGATTTCTCTTATAATAATATCCAATTAAAGTTATGAGTATGCCACCAATAAAACCACCGATATGAGCTACAATATTAATGTTTTGCATAAATAATGAAAGTCCAATCATAATGACAAGCACCATCAGTAGCTGACCAATCATTTTACGATTAAATTTTTGACTCACATACATAAATGCAAAGATGGCCCCTATCAATCCAAATATGGCACCACTTGCACCAGCTGAAACAGTATCAGTATTAAATGATAGTGAAGCAAAGTTGCCGAATATACCTGCTACAATATAAATTGTAAACATCCGCCAATGACCAACGATAGCTTCTACAATCTTACCAAATATAAATAGACTTAACATATTCATCAATATATGCTCAAAATTATAGTGTAAAAAGATTGAAGTAATTAGTCTATACCATTCTCCATGAACAACATTAAAATGAACAAGTCCACCCACATCTAATAATTTTAAATCTGAAAAACGATTTAAAAATAATACCATAGATAACCAAATTAATATATTAATAACAATCAATGAATATGTAACTGGCGCAAATTTTATCATGTGCTTTTCTATCGGGTTATTATTTAAAGCGCGTTCTTTAAAATATGTTTTCGTTTGCTTGTGATTCCTATTATATATTTTCTTCATCACAAAGTTAGGCATGATTCTTTCTATTTGTTTGTCGTCTCGAATGATTTTCACTTTGAATTTTCGTGGATGTAATTCATCTAAATTTTCATCTGTAAAGATTTTATCTGTAAATATATATAATTCATAACTTTTGGGCTGATAACCTAAAAAAGTAGTAATGTCTTCCTGATGATCTTGAATTCTACTCTTATCAAATCTAACTTCTTGAGTTGAATTGGCACCGTACTTAAATATCGTTATTGTCTGCTTTTTCTTATTTGATAACCATATTTCGTTATCATCTTTATTACGATGCACGACATGATAGTTTAGGTATTTGACCCAAGTATATATACACTTCCAAAAATGTTTCTCTGTAATCATTTCTGCCTCCATTATTTAGTTGTCGCAATTATTAATTTTTCAACGGGTTCATCGTGTGACTCCGCCTCAAAGACATCGAGTTGAAAGTCATAAAGCAAACTAATGGTGGATTGCTTATAATGACTTAAAAATTTATCGAAATACCCACCACCATATCCTATGCGATATCCGGTTGTACTAAACACTACGCCAGGTACGACTAACAAATCTAGTTGGTTTGTTATATCTGCTTCTACAGTCACATGATTAATGCCTTTTACATCTGGACCAATATGTTCAAGATTACTGAGGGCTTTAAACAACATCCTACAATGCTCGTAATCTGTTTCAGGAACAAAAACAGTTTTCCCATCATTTAACATATGCTCAATAATAGAATATGTATCTACTTCATGTGGCATTGATAACACAATACCTATACGTTCTGCATTTTTATATTCACTAGTTTGATAAAGATGGTCAGCAAGATAACGGTCTGATTCCACTTTATAACTATTTGTTTGAAATGATTTCATTAATTTTAATTTCTGTTGGCGTAATGATTGTTTAGTCACAAAAACACCTTCCCATGGTTCATACTATTCTCATTATAACGTTATTAAATTATAATGTCATTAAACTGTAATTTTTTAAAGCGAATTAAATTAATATACTACGAAAAAAAATAACCAGATTCTAAAATAGAATCTGGTTTAAAATAATTATTATTTTGTTTCACGGTGCATTGTGTGTTTGTTGTCACGAGCACAGTGTTTTTTCATTTCTATACGTTCAGGATTAGTACGTTTATTTTTTTTAGTAATGTAGTTTCTTTCCCCACACTCTGTGCAAGCTAGTGTTACGTTTACGCGCATGCTAATTCCTCCTTACCTTTTCAAAATACGACTTATTAATCATACCATTTACTCTTAAAATTGAAAAGTATTAATTTTTCAATAAAAGCCACTATATCAGTATTTCATTAAATTCAGTGGATAAAAACTTAATTAGTCTTTCTTTTCATCTTTAAAATAATAGTTAATAACATCTCTACCTAAATCTCCACCATTCAACCATGGTTCTGGTACAGGTTGGTTTGTATAAACGATTGAAAAAGCAAGCTTAGGATTTTTGATTGGAGCATATCCTATATAAGTTGAGTTAACTCTAGGTTCTCCATCTTGGAAGACTTCTGCTGTCCCTGTCTTACCAGCTGATGGTACGACTGTATCTTTAAAGCTCTGATATCCTGTACCATCTACTTTATTAAATGCCATGTCGAATCCACCTTTCACTTCGTCTATTTCATCTTGCGAATTATTAACTTTATTCAATACTGTGCCTTTAACTTTTTCTTTCACAGGGCCTAACGTATCTTTGTTTGTTGCTTTTCTGACTTCTAATCCAATGTGTGGTTGAACTCTATAACCATTGTTACCTATTGTAGACACATATTGAGATAACTGCATCGGCGTATAAGTATCATACTGTCCAATAGCTAAATCAAGGTAGTTACCAGGATTATTAGTAAGTGGTTCAGTCTGACCACTTGTTTCGTTCGGTAAGTCTATACCCGTTTTAACGCCAAGACCGACTTGATTTAAGCCTTTGCGTAATTTTTGACCAGCAGCAGTAATATCTGATGGTAATGTCATATTAGGCGTATAGGGAGTGCCTGCCATTTTCAACGCAGTTTTAAACATATAAACGTTTGATGAATGCATTAAAGCTTCTTTATCATTAATTCTGACTTTTCCATCTTGGTTAAAGTATGAATGTTTCGATAGACCACCAGCAAATTTCAATGGCTCGTCAATCATCTCTTCACCTATTTTAATTGCATTATTTTGATAGCCCGCTAATAATGTGCCACCTTTTACAGATGAGCCAACAGCATATTGTGCTGTAAATGTACCAATATCATAATCAGTTAAATCACCGTTCTTGTCGATTTGTTTACCAGCCATGGCTAAAATATCACCATTATTAGGATTTTGAACAACTATTAAAGCATTATCCATATCCTTAGCGCCTTCACTACGTAATTTTTGAATTTGTTCTTCTAAATATTTTTCAGTTTTTTTCTGAAGATCAATGTCAATACTTAGTACAAGATCATCACCGCGAGAACCTGGGTTAATTACTTTTGAATCAATAACATCTCCTGATTTATCAGTTGTGTATTTCATTTCTTTCTTTTTACCTTTTAAAATGTCATCATATTGATACTCCAAGTAAGATTTACCTACACGGTCATTTCTCGAATATCCTTTAGATAAATACTTTTCAGTTAACTCTTTAGGTATACCTTCTTCAGTGGTTGACACATCTCCAAAAATGCCTCTCAATGTATCATCATAAGGGTATTTCCGATCCCAATCCGTTGTCGTATTTACACCAGGCAAATCAGAAAGTTTTTGTGAAACTGCAGCATATTCTTCATTGCTCACATCTTCATTTTTGATCGTTTGTGGGTCTAAAGTTGAGCCTGCCATCATCTCTCTATAAATTGCTAATATTTGTAAATCCTTATTAGTCAGGCTGTCCGTTTGTTTGGCACCCACTTTTTTATAAAGTGCTTTATCATAATCATCTTGAGAAATACTACCATCATCAAGCAGTTGTTGCTCAGATTGCATTAAACTTTTGGCTTTATTAGGATGAATTTGTATCCAATAATCTTGTTTATCTCTGTCTGTAATTTTAATAGTATCCATTTTGATTAGTTTCGACAGATCCTTTGCGGTTTTCAACACTTCAGATTGAGAAGTTTTTCTACCACGTGTATATGTAATCGCCTTTTTCGACGCATTGTCTACGAGAACCTTACCATTTCTATCTAAAATGCGTCCTCTAGGCACAGCTTCATTTACGGTTAAGTTTTCACTATTTTTTATAAGTTGTTTGTAATGAGAACCTTGTGCAATTTGCAAATAGCCTAATCTTAAAACAATTACTGCGAATATAAATACAATAACACCAAATATAAAACCAATTCTCTTATTCATTGTATTACTAATTTTTTCGTCATTTGATTTCTCTTTTAATCTTTTCAACACAATAACATACCTCTATTCAAAAGTTCTCACTACAAATGATAAATGAAATTAGTGAATATTTCTATTATTTTACTAAAAAAAATGACGACCTTTGATAAGGCCGTCATAATCGCTTACTTAATTATTTAGCAGCGTTATATAATTCGTCAACTTTTTCCCAATTTACTACATTCCAGAAAGCACCGATATAATCTGGACGTTTATTTTGGTATTTAAGGTAATAAGCATGTTCCCATACATCTAAGCCTAGGATAGGTGTTTTACCTTCTGTTAATGGGTTGTCTTGGTTTGGTGTAGTAACGATTTCTAAGTTACCGTTATTTACTACTAACCATGCCCAACCTGAACCGAAACGTGCTGCAGCTTTATTCGCAAATTCTTCTTTGAATGCGTCTAAAGAACCCCATTGTTCTTTAATTTTATCTACTACAGTACCTTTTTCTTCAGAGTTAGGAGTTAATAATTCCCAGAATAATGAGTGGTTTAAGTGACCTCCACCATTATTGCGAACAGCTGTTTGAATGTTTTCTGGTACACTGTCTAAGTTAGCAACAATTTCTTCTATTGATTTAGATTCTAAATCAGTTCCTTCAACTGCTGCGTTTAATTTAGTTACATAAGTGTTATGGTGTTTGCCATGGTGAATTTCCATAGTTTCTTTGTCAATATGTGGTTCCAATGCATCAAAACCATAAGGTAAGTTTGGTAATTCAAAAGCCATAAATAATCATCCTCCTAATTAATCTTTAAATAAAGCATAACAAGTAATATGAATGACAACAATTAATATGCTTAAAAGCATTAAATTAAATTGTCATATAATAATGTTTGTCATCTTTAGTTACTATATTAGTATATCTCAAATTAGTTATTTTTAAACATCATAAGCTAACAATTTCAAAAATTCTAACTAATTCATACTATTGACCTATGTTTAATTAACTCATCAAAAGTAGAAAGGATGTTTTTGTGTTTTTTTACACCTAACTGTAATACACGCTTACGCTTGCTGACAAGATTCACACACGCCATAAACTTCCAATTTATGAGTATGGATAGCTACTTCTGGCAGATATTTTTTAACTTCTTCTATTGGACAAAAATCAATAACTTTAGTGTCCCCACACGACTCACATATAAAATGATGATGATGATGATCTTTACATGCAATTCTAAACTTCATTTCACCATCCATCTCAGTACCTTCAACAATGCCCAAACTTTTAAACAAATGTAAATTACGATAAATTGTATCAAAAGAAATACCCGGATAATTTTTATCCATACTTTGTTGAATATGTTTCGCATTAATATATTTATCTTCTGCTACGAATATATCTAACATTTCTCGTCTTTTATTCGTATATTTATGTCCATGTTCTTTAATAATGTTAATTGCTTCTTCTGTTTTCATTTTTAACATCACCTTTCATCGAGCTTACTTTGAACTTTTGATATATCATCGTAATCGCAAGAATAAGAACAAGTAATACTACAATTACACCGCCCGGCGATATATTCATGTAAAACGCTAGAACTAAACCACCAACGACAGATAATTCTCCAATAATTACACTTAGAATAATGAGTTGTTTAAATCCTTTCGTAATTCTCATAGAAATTGCAACAGGCAAGGTAATTAAAGCACTAACCAACAGAATTCCTACGACACGCATAGATGCTGATATCACCATAGCAACTATGATAATAAATAAGAATTGTATCCATTTAGGTATACCAATAACCTTACTGTATTCTTCATCAAAGGATAGAATAAACATTTCTTTGTAAAGTGAAAGGATGAATATAAGTACAATTACAACGATAATGATAATTGTCGTTAAATCACTCTTTGTCACAGCACTAATAGATCCAAATAGTAAGCCCACAATTTCTTGATTAAAGCCATCTGCAAGTGATATAAATATCGCACTTAATGCGATACCAGCACTCATAATAATCGGTATAGCAATCTCCTGATAGTTACTATACGATGTTCTAAGGTTTTCAATCAGTAATGCTCCTATAATTGCGAATAATATACCAAACCACATCGGGTTGATAAACGTAAGTATCGGAAACACAGTCACAACGAACATGCCGAATGATATACCTCCAAGTGTAACGTGACTAAGCGCATCTGCTATCAACGATAATCTTCGTACGACAATAAAAGCACCAATAAGTGGTGCGATGAGCCCAATAAGCACGCCACTAATAAGAGAGTAACGCATGAAATCAAAATTCATTAATGCATCTATCATGATGAACAACACTCCCTACTATGCTGATGATCAACAAATTGAATGGGATGCCCATATATTTTAGAAATTTCAACTTCATCCAATGATTTGAAATCTTCCGTTGAACCATGAAAATGTAAATGTTTATTTAAACAAGCTACTTCTGTAGCTGTGTCAGCCACTACTCCAATATCATGAGTAACTAATATAATGGTTACCCCTTCATGTTTAAGTGTCTCTAATGTTTCATAAAATTCACTCACGTGCTTTGCATCAATTCCACTTGTTGGTTCATCAAGAATGAGTACAGATGGATTACTAATCAATGCTCTTGCAATAAGAACACGCTGCTGTTGCCCTCCTGATAATTCTGCTATATTTTTATCAATCAAATGTTCAATATTTAATCGTTTTAATACAGTATTCACTTTGGAAACATCTTTTTTGTTAAACCATTGCAATAATTTTTTGCGCTTTGTTAGTCCACTTAAAACCACTTCTTTAACACTTGCAGGAAAACCAGATTTAAATGCTTGTGCTTTTTGAGAAACATAACTAATTTTTAGTGTGGACTGTCTCCCATTGTAATCCGTACCATCAACATAAATTTGGCCTTTTTGTATAGGCAATAACCCAAGTATAATTTTCAACAAAGTCGACTTACCGGCACCATTAGGTCCAACAATTGCTAAAAATTCACCACGATTGATTTTTATATTTATATTTTCTAGTACTTGTTTGTTGTCAAAATAATAATCAATATTTTTTAATTCGAATACTGGTGTAGACATGTTTTCACCTCGTTTAATACTATACAACGTGAAAACTATTATGTAAATAGTAATGTTTACGACTTAATAAAAAAACTAATCACCTTTATACATGTAATAAAAGTGATTAGTTTTAAATATATTATTCTGCTAATAATTTGTTTTTTAACTCTGGATCGAATTGTTGCTGTTTTAACATTTCAATTTCTAGTTTGTAAGGAGGCTTTTTATTCTTTTTATCTTCCCCTACAAATGGTGTTTCTAATATTTTAGGAATATCTTTAAAGGCATCGTGATGAACTACATAATTCAAAGCATCAAAACCAATATATCCGAATCCTATGTTTTCATGTCTATCTTTGTGTGCACCAATATCATTTTTACTATCGTTAACATGGACAACTTTTATTCGGTCTATACCCACAATTTTATCAAATTCATTTAATACGCCATCAAAGTCTTCTTTGACATTATAACCAGCATCATGTGTATGACATGTGTCAAAACATACTGATAAGCGCTCATTGTGGTTGACACCGTCAATAATTTGAGCGATTTCTTCAAAGTTTCTTCCAATTTCAGAACCTTTGCCTGCCATAGTTTCTAATGCAATTCTAACATTATTATCATTTGTTAAAACTTCATTTAGACCTTCAATAATTTTTTTAATACCGACTTCTGATCCTTCACCTACATGAGAACCAGGATGGAGTACGATATCTTTTGCTCCAAGTGCTTGCGTGCGCTCAATTTCACTTTGTAGGAACTCGACTCCAAGTTCAAATACGTGTGGCTTTAACGTATTTGCGATATTAATAATGTAAGGCGCATGAACTACAATATTAGATAGTCCATGTGCCTCCATGATTTCATGACCTTTTTCAATATTTAATTCTTCGATCGGTTTTCTTCTAGTGTTTTGAGGAGCACCTGTATAAATCATGAAAGTAGATTCGCCGAGTCTATGTGCTTCTTCAGCAGAACCTTGCAACATTTTTTTACCATTCATAGATACATGAGAGCCTAATAACATAAAGGTCACCTATCCTTTTTTATTTTTTCTTTCTTGTCGATTTTGACGTTTGCTAAATTGTTTACGTTCTTTTTGTTTCAAATCATCTAAATCACGTTTGAATTTCTTTTTATAACCAGGTTTAACTTTTTTCTTGTTACTTTTAACTTTATATTTTAATTGATTTGTTAAATGATCGTCTTTATTTTTACGTGTTTGACGCGTGTTGTGTGCTTTAATTGGTTTTAGCTCATTATCTTTTATGTCAACATTCTCAAAATGATACCCTTGTTGCTCAATTAAAGCTACATGTGCTTCTTCATCTGGACTATATAGTGTAATAGCTACACCTTTATATTGTCCACGTCCTGTACGTCCAACGCGATGCGTGAAAAAGTCTATATCTTTCGGCACGTCAAAATTAATTACATGACTCACACCATCTATATCAATACCACGAGAAGCTAAGTCACTTGCGATTACAAATTGAAACTCTAAATTTCTGATACGTTTCATTTGTTGTTTACGTTCCCTTGGCGTAAGTCCACCATGAATCATACCAAGTTTAACTCCAGCAGCATTAAGTTGTTTCGCTAATTCATCTGCACTGTCTCTACTATTACAGAAAATGATACATAAATATGGATTTAGGACATCCATTAATTTTAAAGTTTTTTCTACTTTAGCTTCACCTTTAGTTGGTATTAAATAAAATTCAATATTTTTCTTATTTTTCTCAGTATTTTCTATTTCAATAAACTCTGGATTTTCTAGATACTTGGTTAAAAATGGATGCAATGATCTTGGAATTGTAGCACTGAACACTGCGATATTTGTGTTTTCATCTAATCTCGAAGCTATATGGTCTACTTCTTCAATTAAACCTAAGTCAATCATTAGATCGGCTTCATCAATGACTAAATAAGAAGCTAAGTGGACATGTAAATCACCATGTTTAGCTAAATCATTAATACGTGTTGGTGTGCCAATAATCAGTTGCGGTTGGCTCTTAGCACGTTGACGATCTTTTTCTATATCTGTTCCACCAATAAACAATTTAACAGACACTTCTTTTTTGAACTTAGCTAAATGACTTGCTACGTCAAATAATTGCTGTGCTAATTCCCTAGTAGGCGCCACAATTATCGCTTGTGGCTCTTTTACATTAATATCAATAGAATGCATTAATGGTAATAAAAACGCATGTGATTTACCAGTACCTGTTTGCGATTGACCTATCAAACTTGCTTGCTTTATTATTTTTGGAATTACTCGCGTTTGAATTTCAGTCGGTTGACTAAAATTCAAGTCCTTCACAGCATCTATCAGACTTGGTTCTAAATTAAAATTCTCAAATGGGTGATTCGCCATGTCTTGGCCTCCTTAAATCTTCATCTTTACTATTATAAAGCATTCATCTACAATTTTGAACTAAATTATTATTTCGTTTCAACTGATTGCGCTCATGCTCGTTGTATTTCTGGCATTACAATGTATATTCAATGCCTCGTTAGAGACATGAATAATTATAAATATTCAAACGGGTCCGTATTTAAACGTGATGTTTTTATTTCACATTTAATATCTTCATCATATAACCATTTTGTTAATAACTGGTTTAGACCGTCCTTCATAACATACTCACTATAATGATTTATATCTAATAAATTGATACCTGCTATTTTGGCATCTAATGCGTCATGATGTTTTATATCTCCAGTCACAAAAATATCAGCACCTTGACTCGCTGCAGCATATTCAAAGCCTATGCCTGAACCACCTATAACTGCAACTGTTTGAATTGAGCTGTCTTGATTCCCTGTAAAACGTACACTAGGCATGTTTAATTGTGACTTAACTAAATTAACAAATGCTTGTACTGTCATCGGTTCTGAAAGTTCACCAATCATACCTAAGCCATAGTTTGCTTCTTGTTCCATTTCTATGAAATCGTACACCGGTGTTTCGTAAGGATGGTGGGTGTGAATGAGTTGTTGTGTTAATTTCTTTTGTGAGTGATTTATCATAAATTCTAATTTATATTCATTAACATGCTCAATTTCATTCAAAACGCCTAGATGAGGATGAGCATCACCAACTGGTTTGAATTGCCCAGTACCTGGACTTTCGAAGAAACAATATTCATATTCTCCTTCTTTTGCTAATCCGGCTTCACTTATTTTGTTTTTAAAAGTTTCAATATTAGCTTTCGGTATAAATACTTGCACTTTATAATAATTTACAATTTCCGGATTTAAAATTCGTTGATCCAATAATCCAAATTTATCTGCTAGCATCGCATTAACACCTTCAGGGTATACATCCAAATTTGTATGAAGTGCAATAAGATTAATATCATTTTGGATGAGTTTGCGTATAATTGCCCCAGAACCTTCTTGCTGAGTTATATTTTTTACACCTTTGAAAATGAGTGGATGATGACAAATGATTGTATTACTTTGCGTAGTTATTGCTTCCTCTACAACTGCTTCAGTACAGTCTAAAGCAGTTAATATTCCTTCAACCTCAGCATTTTGGTCTCCAATAAGTAAACCAACATTATCCCATGATTCTGCAGTATTTAATGGCACATGTTTATCAATAATTCGCATTAATTTATCAATATTCATTTAAATCACCTCATTAATTAAATTAATTTCTTCATCAATTTCTTTTAAGCGATCGTGATGCTGTTGTGGATTTAAATTTTGCTTTATTTTATAAAGTGAGTTTAGTTCGTGCTTCCACTTTTTATAAAACAATTGATTTTTATTCATAACAAGTTTCGGTCCAAATTTCTCCTCAATTTCAGTTAATTGAATTTGTTGTTTAGTAAAATCTGCCACAATAATTTCATATATATGACCTTTTTCTTCTAATATATCTTCAGCTATAACTTCATAATTTAATTGCGCTAAACATTTTCTAATCGCACTAGATTGAATATTGCTCTGTAAAATTAATCTAGGCCGATTTTGTAATTTATCGGAACCTTCACTAATAATTTTAGCAATTAAAGGGCCGCCCATGCCACATATCGTTATGGACGAAATGTCATCCTTTTCTTCAATCACAGACAATCCATCACCTAATCTTACATCTATAACGGAATTCAACTGATGATCACTTACGCTTCGCTTCGATGCATCATATGGTCCTTTAATTACTTCACCAGCAATTGCTGTTTTAACAATATTATTGTCGATAGCATAGATAGGTAAATAGGCATGATCTGAACCAATATCAGCTAAACAATCGCCTTTAATATAACTACTCACTTTTTTTAATCTTTGATTTAATGGAATCATAATAGTTCTCCTCTATGTAAAAGTAAAAAGCTCTTTTGTACATCAATGTACAAAAGAGCTGGAAAATTAGTCCATAAAGTCTTTCAGACGTTTACTTCTGCTTGGGTGTCTTAATTTTCTAAGTGCTTTAGCTTCTATTTGACGAATTCGTTCTCTTGTAACACCAAAGACTTTACCAACTTCTTCTAATGTACGAGTTCTTCCATCATCTAAGCCAAAACGTAAGCGTAAGACATTTTCTTCACGATCAGTTAATGTATCTAAAACATCTTCTAATTGTTCTTTTAATAACTCATAAGCTGCATGATCTGAAGGACTTTGAGCCTCTTGGTCTTCTATGAAATCACCTAAATGACTGTCATCTTCCTCACCGATTGGCGTTTCTAATGAAACGGGTTCTTGTGCTATTTTTAGTATTTCTCTAACTTTTTCAGGTGGTAAATCCATCTCTTCACCAATTTCTTCTGGTGCTGGATCACGGCCTAAATCTTGTAATAACTGTCTTTGTACACGAATCAATTTATTGATTGTTTCTACCATATGAACTGGAATACGAATGGTACGTGCTTGGTCAGCAATTGCACGTGTGATTGCTTGACGAATCCACCACGTTGCATAAGTTGAAAATTTAAACCCTTTACTGAAGTCAAATTTTTCAACCGCTTTAATTAAGCCCATATTCCCTTCTTGTATTAAGTCAAGGAATAACATACCGCGACCTACGTATCTTTTGGCAATACTAACTACCAGACGTAAGTTAGCTTCGGCTAAACGTGATTTAGCAATTTCATCGCCTGTTTCAATTTTCTTAGCTAATTCAATCTCTTCTGCAGCACTTAATAAATTCACACGTCCAATTTCTTTTAAATACATACGGACTGGATCATTTATTTTAACACCTGGAGGTGCACTTAAGTCATTAGGATTTAATTTATCATCGGTATCAGAACTATCTTTTTCATTCACTAAACTAATATCATTGTCAGTGAGTTGGTCAAAGAATTCGTCCATTTGATCAGAATCCATTTCAAAGTTTTGCATTTTCTCAGCAATTTTTTCATGGCTTAGGTGACCTTCTTTTTTACCTTTTTCAATCAATTGTTTTTTTACATCTTCCAAAGTTAGAGATGGGTCTATGGTTTGTTTTTTAACTTTAACTTTATTTCCAGACATGAAATGGCCTCCCGAATATAATATCAACTGAATACTAAAATATTTTTAAGACAAAATAAGTGAAATCTACTCAAAATCATACCCTAGTACACATGTTGTTAATTCCATTAATATACAGATATATTCATTATCGAATTAATTCATTCTATTTTTATTATGATTTACAATTTTTTCTAAATAATATTTTTGCAATTCTAAATCACCTAACCTTGAAGCCTCCCGGAGCTTTTGATTAAGCGATTCTATCGTTTCTTCATTTCTATTAGTTGTTAATGTATTTATATAGTCATCGATTTCATATTCAAATGGTTCTTCATTTATCATATAGTTGTCTAATGATATAAATGCTTCCTTGATTTCATTGGAATCGATGTATTGCAATACATCACTAATATTGAACGTATCATTTTCAGAGTAAAACTCGTGTAAAATATTAAATATACGCTTAAAAAACTGATTTGTAAAGTCTTCTAACTGAAGAGATTTGTGATAATTTAAGAAAATGTCTTTATCGTTCATAAAATGTTTAAGTAAAGCACGCTCCGCCTTTTCTTGTTTACTTAGATTATTAAATTGCGGAAGTGATGGCATTTGATAATTTTGCGGTTCATAATAATCTTGTTGGTGTCCTACTTCATTATTTAGACTATCCAAGCTAACTTTAAACAATTCAGATACGTCTTGCAATATCTTTTTACGTAGAATAGATGATTTCATTAAGGAAATGTCATTTGTTATCTCTTTTAAATACCTTTCATATGCTAGATCATTATTCTCAATTTCATCTTGATGAATATGAACTTTATATAAAATAAAAGATTTTTTTTCGTGTTCGACATAATAATTAAAAGCATCAGCTCCATGTTTACCAATATATTCATCTGGATCCATATCTTTAGGAAGTTGCACTACAAAAACATTAAACCCTTGCTGTAATAAAGCTTGTCCTGTTTTAATTGTAGCTTCACTACCCGCAAAATCCCCATCAAACATAAGTGTGACATTTGAAGTTAATTTTTTTATAAACGCTATATGCTCTTGTGATATTTGCGTTCCCATACTAGCTACGACTTGCTTTAAGCCTGCTTGATCAGACTTAATGACATCCATAAAACCTTCTAATAATATAATTTCATCCACTTTACGTATTGTCTTACGCGCTTGGTCTACATTATAAAGAAGTCTACGTTTTTGGAAAATAGGTGTTTCTGGACTATTTAAATATTTAGGTTCTTGGTTTGTATATGTTCTACCAGAATAACCTACCGTTCTTCCTTGAGCATTATTTAAAGGAAACATGATACGATCTCTAAACCGATCGTAGTAACTAAAGTTCTCCTCATTTCTAGATAACAGACCCGCTTCATATGCTAATTGGATATCATAGCCTTTTTTTTGTAAAAAGTCATGGCAGAAATGTGATGTATTAGGCGCGTAACCAATTTTTCGTGCATCGATAAGCGCATCTGTAAACCCACGTTCTTTTAAATAGTTTAACGCTGCTTCACCTTCGACTGTTTTCTTTAATGCATAGTGATAATATTCTTGCATGAGTTCATGCATTTCAATCATTTGCAAATCTTCAGAGGCAACTTGGTGCGTGGCTTCGTTATTAGCTGAGTGAGTGTCTGTCTCTACTTTAATATTTACCCGTTCACCTAGTTCTTTGACCGCTTCTGTAAAAGGAATATCTTTGATTTCTTGTGTAAACTGAAAGACATTCCCCCCTTTTTTACAGCCAAAGCAATGACATATTTGTTTATCTTCTGAAACAGTAAAAGAAGGCGTTTTTTCATCATGAAAAGGGCATAAGCCAATATAATTACGCCCTCTTTTTTCTAATTTCACATACTCACTTACGAGATCTAGTATGTCAGTCTTATCTTTTATTTCGTTTATTGTTGATTGTTCGATTCGCAAATTAATCACCTATAAAATATTAGTCATAATATTATAATTGTTTCCTTTATTTTTTAAAACTATTTTGCTCAATAATACTGATAATATCATTAGCAGTTTCTTCTATTGCTTTGTCTGATACATCAATAATCGGACAACCAATTTTATCAACTAATTCATGAAAATAATTGAGTTCTTCTTCGATTCTCTGTTCTGTAGCATACCTCGCGCTATCACCAAGGCCTAATTGCTTTAAACGCTCCTTACGAATTTTATTTAACTTTTCTTCACTTATTTTTAAGGCAATACACTTTGAAGCATCTGTATTAAATAATTCATCCGGTGGTGTAACCTCAGGGACAATAGGAATATTCATCACCTTGTAACTTTTATGTGCAAGATACTGAGATAAAGGTGTTTTTGAAGTTCGAGAGATACCTAATAATACGATATCAGCTTTTGATAAACCTTTAGGGTCTTTACCATCATCATACTTTACTGCAAACTCAATGGCATCAATTTTTTTGAAATAGGCTTCATCTAATTGATGAACTAACCCCGGCTCAAAATAAGGTTGATCATCTATTTTATCTAGTAAGATATTCATCAGAGGGCCCATGATATCTACAGATTTCACTTCAAGTTCTTTTAATTTTGCTTCCATATACTTTCTTATTTCGGGTTTAACTAACGTATAAACAACAATGGCATCTGTATCTTTCGCCACCTGTATCACTTCATCAACATTTTCCAAAGATTCAATATAAGGATATCTACTTATTTCACTATCACATTGGTTTGGATTGAATTGTGAAATACATGCTCTAGCTACTAATTCAGCTGTTTCTCCTACTGAGTCAGATGCGACTATAATTTTAATATTTTCCATATATATTAACCACCTATTCGTTAAATAATGATACAAAAATCTTACTAATTGTCGTTTTAGAGACGCGACCTTTCACTTCATATTTACCATTCTCTTTTTTTGTCACAATAGGCAAGGAATCTATTTCCTTTTCTATCATAAGATTTGCAGCATGTATAACTCTCTCGTCTTCAAGTACAAAGTGTAAGTTAGGCATGCGTGTCATAATTATATTTACAGGCATAGTGTGTATATCTTCGCCAATCATAGACGCCCTTAACAAATCTTTACGGGAACAAACGCCCATAAAATCTCCATCATTATTAATGACGAATAATGTGCTTACATCCTCTAAAAATATAGTACATATCGCATCATAAATAGTCATTTCACTTTTTACTACAACTGGATGTGACGCGTAATCTTTTACAATATATTGTTTTAATTGATCAGCAATCAATTTATTTTTCGGTTTACCTGAATAATAGTAACCTACACGTGGTCTTGCTTCCAGAATTCCCGACATAGTAAGAATCGCTAAATCAGGTCTCAAAGTGGCACGTGTCAAACTCAGTCGTTCTGCGATGTGCTCACCTGTAATAGGTCCATTGTTTTTGACAATCTCAACTATTTGTTGTTGCCTTTTACTCAGTTCTATACGACTTCACCCCTTTACTCATTCTTCTCAATTATACATTGAATTTTTAATTGCTACAAATACATATATTTACTTGCTTATAAACCATCAATACATTAAAATTATATTTGAAGCGAGTTAAGGATGGTGCAAGCTTAACAAGTAACAATGGCCACAATTAAATGATTATCAAAAGCGAGTGTACACACTAATTTGGGTGGAACCGCGGGTTAACAAGAAATTTTCAAATAAGCACATATTACATATGTGATTAAAAAGATTAACTCGTCCCAAGACTTTGATAGAGCTTTTAGGCTCATTTCTTTGTCTTGGGGCGTTTTTATGTAAAAAAGGAGTGTATTTTATAATGGCAAAAGATATGGAAACAATTGTCCAATTAGCGAAACATAGAGGTTTTGTATTCCCTGGTAGTGAAATTTATGGTGGTTTATCAAACACATGGGATTACGGCCCTCTAGGTGTAGAACTAAAAAATAATGTAAAAAAAGCATGGTGGCAAAAATTCATCACGCAATCTCCATACAACGTTGGTATAGATGCGGCTATTTTAATGAATCCAAAAACTTGGGAAGCTTCTGGTCATTTAGGTAACTTTAATGATCCAATGATCGATAACAAAGATAGTAAAATACGTTATCGTGCTGATAAAATCATCGAAGATCACATGTTACAGGTTAAAGGTGATGAAAACTTTGTAGCTGATGGTCTTAGCTTTGATGAAATGAAGCGCATCATTGATGAAGAAGGTATCGTTTGTCCTGTAAGTGGAACTGCAAATTGGACAGATATTCGTCAATTCAATTTGATGTTCAAAACATTCCAAGGTGTGACTGAAGATTCAACAAATGAAATTTTCCTACGCCCTGAAACTGCTCAAGGTATTTTTGTAAACTATAAAAATGTTCAACGTACGATGCGTAAAAAATTACCATTTGGTATTGGACAAATCGGTAAATCTTTCCGTAATGAAATTACACCTGGCAATTTTATCTTCAGAACACGTGAATTCGAACAAATGGAGTTAGAATTCTTCTGTAAACCTGGTGAAGAAATTGAATGGCAAAATTATTGGAAGAACTATGCTAGCCAATGGTTAAAAGACTTACATTTAAGCGAAGCGTATACACGTTTACGTGACCATGACGATGATGAGCTATCTCATTACTCTAACGCTACAACAGATATCGAATACCGCTTCCCATTTGGTTGGGGAGAATTATGGGGTATTGCAAGTCGTACAGACTTTGACTTGAAAAAACACAGTGAGCACTCTGGTGAAGATTTCCAATATCATGACCAAGAGACAGGCGAAAAATATATCCCTTATTGTATAGAGCCATCTTTAGGTGCTGACCGTGTAACATTAGCATTTTTATGTGATGCCTATGATGAAGAAGGTGTTGAAGGAAGCAAAGAAGCTAGAACAGTTTTACGTTTCCATCCAGCATTAGCACCATATAAAGCAGCAGTATTGCCATTAAGCAAGAAATTATCTGGCGAAGCGATTAAAGTATTTGAACAATTAAGCGCTAACTTCTCAATTGATTTTGATGAGTCTCAATCAATTGGTAAACGTTACCGTCGTCAAGATGAAGTTGGTACACCATATTGTATTACGTTTGACTTTGATTCATTAGAAGATCAACAGGTTACTGTACGTGATCGTGATTCAATGGAACAAGTACGTATGCCAATTTCAGAATTAGAAGCATTTTTAACTGAAAAAGTTAAATTCTAATTTAACTTGATATCATATTAAAAGCTGATAGAGTGACCATATGGTCATCTATCAGCTTTTTTTAATCATGAACTTAATGAATAAATGAAATTATAAAAGTGCAGCCCGTTTTATACGAACTGCACTTTTATGTTGAACAAAAAACTTCATATTTCATTACGCTATCTCATATTTTAAATCAATTAAGAAAGATGATCTAATCTAAGTAATTGGTTTATTAATTTCTGACTTTTAAAATACATTCCAGCATATTCACTGTATAACATAAGCATTAATTCAGACATCTCATCAACGATATGATCATGTATACGTAGCGTACTCATCTGATGAATTGGTAATTTTTGTAAGATATCTAAAAGATACAGGGTTTTATTAGATAAAATAAGGGCGTGAGGATCTTCATATCTTGCGCTTTCAGATATGGCGCCACCAAACTTAAAACTATAACCGATTAAATCAGATTGACTTGTATTACCTGTCACAATACATTTATCAAAAATAGCGTTAAATCCAAATTTTGTCATACATTTTAATAAGGCGAGCACTGACATAAGTTGAGCAGACACACCCTCTTTAATTTTCTCTAAAATGAAATGCAATAAGTCATAACTATATTGTGATACTTCCTCATGCTCAATAGACCGATCTATTACTTCTGTACATAAGCTGGCAAAGCTGCTTTCATATATATCTAGGCGGAGATGATAGTTTTGTTCTATTACATCAACAGAACTCAATGTCCCCATTCCTTTCCACTTAGAATAAATAAACAAGCCATACACAAATAATTGTGTATTAGCTTGTAAGCCGCTCTTGCTTTTTTTAGCTCTTCGGACCATTAATGGCACTTTCGCGCCAAATTCATTTAGAATCGTAACAATTTTATCGGATTCGCCATAATCAACCGTTTTTATAATAATACCTTTTTGTTTGATTAACACATTAGCTCACCGACTCTCGAATTAGTCTTGATCTTCTAAATAACCCATTTGACGAATGAAATTCACTTTATTACGCCAATCTTTTTGTACTTTTACCCATAGTTCTAAGTAAACTTTAGACCCTAATAATCTTTCAATATCTTGTCTAGCGCGTTTACCGACTTCTTTAAGTTTTTTACCGCCTTTACCAATTACAATACCTTTTTGAGAATCTCTTTCTACATAAATCGTAGCCTCAATTCTCACTCTATCTTCATCCTCTTTAATCATACGATCCACATTGACACCGATAGCATGAGGAATTTCTTCACTCGTTAAGTGTAATATTTTTTCGCGGATGAGTTCCCCAACGACAAACTGCTCAGGGTGATCTGAAATTTGATCATCAGGGTAATACTTAGGTCCTTCAGGTAAATATGATTTTAATACACCAATAAAGTGGTCTACGTTCAAACCTTCAAGTGCAGAAATCGGCACTATTTCTGTGAAGTCCATATACTTTTTATATTTTTCGATTCTTGGCATAAGTTCATCTGGATGAACTAAATCAATTTTATTTAATACTAAAAACACCGGCGTTTTAATTGATTTCAGCATATCCATGATAAATTCATCACCTCGACCAATATCTTCATTAACATTGACCATAAACATAATCGCGTCTATTTCAGATAGTGTATTTTTAGCAACATTCATCATATAATCGCCTAGTTTGTGTTTAGGTTTATGAATACCTGGTGTATCTAAAAATATGATTTGAGCATCGTCTTGTGTCATAACGCCCTGTATTTTATTTCTTGTCGTTTGCGCTTTATCAGACATGATTGCTATTTTATGACCGATTACACGGTTCACAAAAGTAGATTTCCCAACATTGGGTCTGCCTATTATTGATATAAATCCTGATTTATGTGCTGTCATTAATTTAAATCCTTTCCAGAGAATCCTAGTGGTAATAAATCCCCCACCGTCGATTCTATTAAATCTCCATTTTGATTTGTCATATATACGGGCATGTCATCATCACAGAGTTCTTTCATAAATTGACGACATGCACCACATGGTGAAGATGGTTTATCCGCATCAACAGTAATAGTGATTGACTCAAAATCACCTGGCTTATAGCCTTCTGATATTGCAGATACTAAACTAGATCTTTCTGCACAAATAGCCATTGGATATGCTGCATTTTCGACATTGGCACCGTGAAATGCCTTTCCATCTTTCGTCCGCAAATAAGCGCCCACTTTGAAATTACTATAAGGTGCGTAAGCATTGGCTTGTGCAGTTCTAACTTCTGTTAAATAATGTGGTTGATATCCCACAGTTAATCTCTCCCATTCAGTGTTAATATTTAATAGTTTAGTACTTTTGGAAAACAACTTTATGAAAAATTTCTATATATTTAAAATACATATGGCAGAAATATTAAAAGGCCTATAGCAAATGCAATAGCGGATGCAATCATTACGCTAAAAGCTGCAACATCTTTAGCTTTTTTTGCCAAAATATGATAATCATCTGTCACTAAATCAACCACGTATTCTAATGCTGTATTTATCGCTTCGAAGGCAAGGACAATCCCAATGGCTAAGATTATGAAAATCCAATCTACACGCGATATACCAAACCATACGCCACAGATAACTACAATGAGTGCACTTATTAAATGCAACAAAAATTTATTGTCTTTGTTTAATAGCACGTGCATACCTTGTAATGCATAATTAAATCGTTTCATATGTGCCTCTAATCTCTCGTTAATCCATATGCGTTTAGAATTCGGTCTTGGCGACCAAACATTTCTTTTTCATCTTGCTCATTCATATGATCGTAGCCTAATAAATGTAAGAATCCATGTAGCGCAAGGAAACCGAGTTCTCTTTCAAAAGAATGTCCATAAGATTCTGCTTGTTCATTCGCAACATCAGTACAAATAATAATATCGCCCAATACTCTTGGCATGTCAAGCCCCGTAATTTCAGGTTCATCTTCTTCTAAAGCAAAAGAAATAACATCCGTTACTTTGTCTTTATCACGATACATTTTATTTATTTCTTGAATTTCTACTTTATCCACAAAGGTAACTGAAAGTTCTGCTTCACCATCAATATTTTCCTGTGTTTTTGCGAATGTCAGAAGGCTATCTATTTGTTCAAACCATTCTTGTTTTACTAAATCTGTATGATCACTAAAATCTATAGTAAACATTTACTCCTCTCCCTCGTAACGATCAATAATTTTACTTACTAATGGATGACGTACAACATCACTTTGATCTAAATGATGAATACTTAGCCCTTTAACATCTTTAAGTTTCTTTATAGCTTCTTTGAGTCCACTTTTTACGCCTTTAGGTAAATCTATTTGCGTATGGTCACCCGTCACTACCATTTTTGAACCAAAACCTAGTCGAGTTAAAAACATTTTCATTTGAGCGTGTGTCGTATTTTGTGCTTCATCTAATATCACAAACGCATCATCTAACGTTCTGCCTCTCATATAAGCTAAAGGTGCGATCTCGATTATTCCTCTATCTATAAATCTGGCTGTCTGTTCTCTACCTAAAACAGTATTCAACCCATCATATAACGGACGTAAATAAGGATCTACCTTTTCTTTTAAATCCCCAGGTAAGAAACCTAAGGACTCTCCAGCTTCCACTGCAGGTCTTGTCAGCACAATACGCTTTACATTTCCTTTACGCAATTGTTTGGCAGCATAGACAACCGCTAAGAATGTTTTTCCTGTTCCTGCTGGTCCAACGCCAAATACCAAATCGTTATGATGCATTGCATTTACGTATAAACGTTGTCCCATTGTCTTAGCACGAATAGTCTTACCAAATGCATCTTTAGTAATTTCATCATCATATAAATCTAATAAGTATTGAATCGTCCCATTTTTCGCCATTTTAATAGCCGCTTCAACATCTTTTATAGAAATCGAAACACCTTGTTGAATTACTTTCAAAAGATTAATGAGTACTGATTCTGCTTTTTCTACATCCTCGATTACTTCACCTTTTACAGCAATTTCTTGACCTCGAGCATGTACAATGACATCAAACCCTTCCTCAATTGCTTTAAGGTGTTCGTCGTTATTACCAATGAGCGCTTGAGCTTCATTGATGTCATTTATTTGAATAATACCAGGCATATATGTGCTCCTTTACAAATATATTCGATTCATCTTATTTTATCTTATTAGATTTTAAGTTACAAAAATTATTATTCACTAGCGTAGCATTTTCTAGCAATACGATAATGTATTTACTCGAAAAAACTATTGTATTTACATACCTATTATATCACGAATTGTCTATTTATTATTTCAAAGAGTTTTTAAATCGAGATATATTCATTAAATTTAACAACTATTTTACATATATGTATACAAATTCAATTAAGCTTTACTTTTCATGCTAATATTTATATATTTTTCGGTGTAAACGAATGACATTATTATTTAAATTAAAAACACCACACAAAGTCTATAATTACTGACTTTGTATGGTGTTCTTTTAAAGACCTATTATATATTACAGTTTTTTGGGTCTATCTAATATTTCTGACCAAATAATACCATTCACAACCTCATCTTCATCAAATCTCAAACGTTCATTTGTACCTGAACTTTGTATAGCGTGCGCATTCATTAACTGTTTTAAACGATAACGCTTAGCTTTTTCAGACAAATTTTTATCTGCAATAATTGCACGCGCTTTTCTTTCAGTTCTTTGTAATTTTTTTTCGTTTTCACGATCTATTTCAGTACGTACATTTTGTAGTTTGCCTACCAGGTCAGCTTCAAGTTGTCTCTGTAATTCTGAATTTTGTTGTTGCTTCGACATTTTTTCTTTTTCAGCTTCAGTTTGGTTGTCTGTTCTAGTTGTTCTTTGAGATGTTCGTGGCTCTGACGTTTCCATTTTTTCTACACGTGTCTCAACTGGTTTAGTTGGTTGTGCTGGACGCTCTTCTTTCATTGTAGGTCCTTCATTCATTTGCTTTTCTATTTCTTTGAATGTTTTTCCTATTTCTTCAAGAAAACCACGTTTTTCAGGTCGTCCGCCACGATTATTAGGTTGTTTGTTTACTGGTGGTTTTTGGTTTTGTCTTTCTTTGTGGCTTTTGTCATTAATAGCACCAATAATTGTTACTATTACAGATATTACAAAGATAATAATACCTATATTCATTTAATCACCCCTAATTATTTATCCGGTGATTCATCATCTTCTTGATTTGTTCGTTCGTTAATTGAATTTCTCATACCTGTATCTGCTTCGATATTTTTTAAATTGTAGTAATCTTTAACACCAAGATTACCTGAACGTAGTGCTTCAGCCATCGCGAGTGGTACTTCTGCTTCTGCTTCTACAACTTTAGAACGCATTTCTTGAACTTTCGCTTTCATTTCTTGTTCTTGTGCAACAGCCATTGCTCTACGCTCTTCCGCTTTAGCTTGGGCGATATTTTTATCTGCAAGTGCTTGTTCAGTTTGTAAATCTGCACCAATATTTTTACTAATGTCTACATCAGCAATATCGATAGATAAAATTTCAAATGCTGTACCAGAATCTAGGCCTTTACTTAAAACAGTTTTAGAAATGTTATCAGGGTTTTCTAAAACTTGTGTATGGTGTTCACTAGAACCTATTGTAGATACAATACCTTCACCTACACGGGCAATAATTGTTTCTTCACCAGCACCACCGACTAAACGAGCGATGTTAGCACGTACAGTAATACGCGCCTTAGCTTTTACTTCGATACCATTCATAGCTACACCAGCAATAAATGGTGTTTCTATAACTTTTGGATTAACTGACATCTGCACAGCTTCTAATACATCACGACCAGCTAAATCAATAGCTGCGCCACGTTCAAACGGTAAATTGATATCAGCTCTTTGCGCTGCGATGTTCGCATCAACAACTCGATCAACATTACCTCCAGCTAAATAATGTGATTCCAATTGGTTTGTAGTTAAATTCAAACCAGCTTTGTGTGCTTTGATTAATGGCGAGATTACTCTACGTGGAGAAACTCTACGCAGTCTCATACCAACTAATGTTCCAATACCTACTTTTACTCCAGCAGCAATTGCTGAAATCCATAAGCCCACTGGAACGAATGAAAATAGTAATAAAAGTGCTATTACTACTATAGCGACAATAATAATTAATCCGATCATACTTTCTCTCCTTTATGATTCGTTTTCTCTTACAACAACTCTAGTACCTTCAACTTCTAATATGGTCACTTCTTTATTCCGTAAAATAAATGACCCATCAGAAACTGCGTCAATACGTTCATCATTGTATGTAATGATTCCTGCTGGTCTTAAATCTGTAGACGTTGTAGCAGTTTGCCCAACTAAATGAGAGCGATCTTCATGTGAAGTGTAGCCTGCCTCTGCATTTGTAGAATCTTTTAAAACAACTTTATCTAAAAATGGAATATTTCGCTTAAATATTCTCACAAGTACCACCCATTCTATGATTGATAATATTAATGCTACGACAACATTGGCAATCATAAAAACTAAATTGTCACCTAATGTAATAATACTGAAAACGATAAGGCCCATACCTATAATACCAATAATTGCACCTACGACAAAAAGTTCAATTATTATAAATATAACCCCAACTCCAAATAAAACTACCGAATAAAAATTAACATCTCCTTTTACAAAAAAGCCTAAGAAGAAAATTAATAAGGCTAATGTAGCAATAATCCCTACAAGATTGATTTTATTTGAATATAATTGATATAAAAAACCCATAAAAATAATACAAGTTAAAATTAAAGTGATAAACGGATTGACAATTAGGTTTGCTGCGTTATCTATCCAGCTATTATTTTCAATAAAGTTGGACGAAAAGATATTATGTATACTACTCAAAGAAATCACTCTATCACCTCGCTCTCTATTTAATTATACATGAAATCAGTGTTTGTTTATAGCGTTTGCATTATAAAATACCATTAAATTATAAATAGATTAACTTTGAAGTAATATAGTAATTATAAAATAGAATCTTTATTTGATAGATGATCAACACATTCGTTCAAATTTTAATAAACTATCTTTTCTAATTAGTAAATTTCCTGAAATTCACTAATAATATTTCAAAACAGTGACTCATTTTGTATTTTTAACTACGCTAAAATTTGCTCCATTATTAATGACTTTAAAAAAATTAAAGTAAAAAAATAATAGCCTTCGTTGTTAAACAACGAAGGCTATTATGATTTATAATTAATGTTGGTGTTGAGGGAGTCAACGAAACAATTAATTATTTGAATTTACGTTTACGCGCAGCTTCAGATTTCTTTTTACGTTTAACGCTAGGTTTTTCGTAAAATTCACGTTTACGTACTTCTTGAATTGTACCGCTTTTAGAAACTGTACGTTTGAAACGACGTAACGCATCTTCAAGTGATTCGTTATTTTTGACTACTGTTTTAGACATGTGTATTTCCCTCCCTCCAAATATCAACGAAACTTTAGTATCATTACATGGTAATGAACCATGTATAATTTAGTATAATATATCTGATTAATGTGGTCAATTAGTAAATTTATTTTTTTAAATTTAAATCTAAACTGTGTAGGCACTAGTATTTGTAATATCATACACTAACGCGAAAAATCACACTTTTCCACGTAATTATTTAATATTTTTAGTTAAAATAACAATATCCCTATTACAAATCACCCTAATAATTCTTTTTGAAAACTTATAGCGCTAAGGACATATAATGGTGCTGTCTCAGCCCTTAAAATTCTAGGACCAAGCCCAATTTGAGAACCTGCTTCATCAAACAAGCTTACTTCCTCTTCAGAAAGTCCACCTTCTGGACCAAATATAACTAATATACGAGCTCCAGGTTTAAATTTTTGAAGAAGTGCTTTAAAATTACTAATCTCTCCATTTTTCGCTGCATCTTCATAAGCAATAAGGACATAATCATATGTTTCTATATGATTATAGATTATTTTCAAACTAGGTTGATAGGTTATGTTAGGAATGGTTAACCTATAACTTTGTTCAGCAGCTTCTTTAATAATTTTTTGCCAACGCTCTAATTTTTTTGCAACTTTGTCGTTATTTAGCTTCACTATAGAACGTTCCATACCGACAGCGATAAATTCACTCGCTCCTAGTTCCGTTGCCTTTTGTAGCATCCATTCATATTTATCAGCTTTAATTAATCCACTACATATAGTAATACTTTGTGGTAATTCTGTATCTATTTTTAGATGTTCAACTAACGCTACTTCAATACTATCTATGTTTATATTGGTAATCTTGCATCTGTATACAGATTGATTGGCAAACGTGAGTATAATTTCATTACCTATTTGATGCCTCATAACATTAGTTATATGGTGGATATCACCTGTGTCTGTAATAAAAAAACGCTGATGTACATCAGCGTTTTGGTCAATAAAGTATCTTTGCATAATTATTCGCTCACTTTCTGGCCAACGATAGAAACCCAACTATTATCGTGACTTATCGAAATAATTTTAAAACCACTACGCTTCATATGATCCAATATAGCCTCATGTTTTTCTTCAATAATACCAGATGTTATAAAATAACCATCTTGATTTAATGTATTATAAGCATCTTCAATCATTTCATCAATTATATGAGCTAAAATATTCGCAATAACAATATCGAATTTTTCTGTTTCGCCTTTAAGCAAGTTTCCCGGTACAGCTTCAATTGCATTTTCACAATGATTTTTAGCAAAATTTTCTTTAGCAACTTTGACTGCCATTTCATCTACATCTAATGCCTTGATACGTTCAACACCAAGTAAATGAGAAGCTATACTTAAAATACCTGAACCTGTACCAACATCAATAACCGAATCACTAGGTTTTACATACGTCTCAATCGCTTTTAAGCACATACTCGTTGTTGGATGGTCACCAGTACCAAATGCCATTCCAGGATCTAATTCAATACACAATTCACTATCATCTTCACGCTGATATGTTTCCCAACTCGGAACAATGGTAAATAATTTTGACGCACGGAAAGGATGAAAATAGTTTTTCCATTCATTTTCCCAATCCGTTTCACGAATTGTTTGTTCGTCAAATTTAAACAGATTATGATCTAATGACTCAATGTCAGAAATCCGACTATATAAGTCATTTTTAAATTGCATTGTATACTTCATTTCATTGAAATATGCCTTCAACCTTACCCCTTTTTCAGGATAGTCAGTTTTACTGAGCTCATATATTTCACCAAATTTATCTTCAAAATCATGGTTTAAATCATTAGAATCTTCTATAACTACACCATTCGATCCAGAATCCTCTAATATATTAGAAATAATTGGTGACACCTCATGGTTAGCAGTTATTGATACTTCGGTCCAGTTCATATACTAGTCTCCTTTAAAGAATCTTTTAGCTTTATCTCTGAAATTATTAGGTTGTTCTGTAATTTCTTCCCCATCAATCTCTGAGAATTCTCTTAATAATTCTTTTTGTCGATCATTCATCTTAGTCGGAGTTACAACATTTATATTAATAAACAAATCTCCATAGCCATAACCATGAACATTCTTAATCCCTTTTTCTTTAAGACGGAATTGTTTTCCAGTTTGAGTACCTGATGGAATTGTCAACATCACACTACCTTTAAGTGTAGGTACTTTAACCTCGTCACCTAATGATGCTTGTGCAATACTAATATTAAGCGAGTGATAGATATCATCTCCATCTCTTTCAAATGTTTCTGAAGGTTTAACTCTGAACACAACATACAAATCACCTTGTGGACCGCCGTTTTCACCTGGAGCACCTTCACCTGCTAAACGGATTTGCTGTTCATTATCTACACCTTCTGGGATTGTAACACTGATTTTGACGCTTTTATTTTCAGTACCTTTACCTTTACATGTTGGACATGGTTCTTCAAATTCTTGACCTGAACCACTACATACTGGGCAAACTTTTTCTGTTCTAACTCTACCAAGTATTGTGTTTTGTTCTACTGAAACATGACCTGAGCCACTACAATATTCACATGTTTTTTTCTTAGTGCCAGGTTTAGCACCTTCACCATGACAAGTATGACAAGAAACATCTTTGCGAATTGAAATTTCTTTTTCACTACCAAAAACAGCCTCATCAAATGTTACGGTCATCGTATATTGTAAGTCGTCACCTTTTCTAGGTGCATTTGGATCACGTTGACGTCCGCCTCCAAAGAACGAACTGAATATATCCTCGAAACCGCCGCCTCCAAAGCCACTGAAATCTTGACCGCCAAAGCCTTGGCCTCCAAAGCCACCTTGCGGGCCGTTATGTCCAAATTGGTCATAATTTGCACGCTTATTATCGTCGCTTAAATTTTCATATGCTTCAGAGATTTCTTTGAATTTCTCGTCGGCACCTTCTTCTTTATTAATATCTGGATGATATTGTTTTGATAATTTACGGTAAGCCTTTTTAATTTCATCTTTAGAAGCATCTTTACTAACACCTAAGATTTCATAATAATCTCTTTTGGCCACTGTTATCTCTCCTTTTACTCTGTTTTGTTAAATCACTGATAAAAAAAGAAAAAGTCAAAGCCAATGTTCAATTGACTTTGACTTAATTTGGCTAAGCAATTGTGTCATATTTTTCTATCATTAACAATTAATTAGTCTATGACTCAACTTATTTTTGATTATCTTTGCTGTCGTCATCTTTCACTTCTTTGAAATCTGCATCTTCAACGTTGCTATCTTGTGCTTCGTTTCCTTCTTCACCTTGAGCTTGTTGTTGAGCTTGCGCAGCTTGCTCGTAAACTTTTGTTGATAAGTCTTGAACAACTTTTTCTAATTCTTCTTTTTTAGCTTTGATATCTTCAATATCTTCGCCTTCAAGCGCTGATTTTAATGCATCTTTTTTATCTTCAGCATCTTTTTTATCTTCTTCACTGATGTTTTCGCCTAAGTCAGTAATTGTTTTTTCAACTTGGAATACTAAGCTATCAGCTTCGTTTCTTAAGTCACTTTCTTCACGACGTTGTTTGTCAGCTTCAGCATTTTCTTCAGCATCTTTAACCATACGATCGATTTCATCATCTGATAGTGAAGAACTTGATTGAATTGTGATATTTTGTTCTTTATTTGTGCCTAAGTCTTTTGCTGTAACGTTTACGATACCATTTTTATCAATATCAAATGTTACTTCGATTTGAGGCACGCCACGTGGAGCTGCTGGAATATCAGTTAATTGGAATCTTCCAAGTGTTTTATTGTCTGATGCCATTGGACGTTCACCTTGTAATACATGAATATCAACTGCCGGTTGGTTATCTGCTGCTGTTGAGTAAACTTGTGATTTAGATGTTGGAATAGTCGTATTTCTTTCGATAAGTGTATTCATACGTCCACCCATAATTTCAATACCTAATGATAATGGTGTTACGTCTAATAATACTACGTCTTTAACATCACCAGTGATTACGCCACCTTGAATTGATGCACCCATAGCTACTACTTCGTCTGGATTCACACCTTTATGAGGTTCTTTATTTACTTCTTTTTTAACTGCTTCTTGAACAGCTGGAATTCTAGTAGAACCACCAACTAAGATTACTTCATCAATGTCAGAACTTGATAAACCAGCATCTTTCATTGCTTGACGAGTAGGTTCCATAGTTCTTCTGATTAATGAGTCAGATAACTCTTCAAATTTAGAACGTGTTAAGTTGATTTCTAAATGTAAAGGACCATTTTCTCCTGCTGAGATGAACGGTAATGAAATTTGTGTTTGAGATACACCAGATAAGTCTTTTTTAGCTTTTTCAGCTGCGTCTTTTAGACGTTGTAATGCCATTTTATCTTGTGCTAAATCTACGCCATTTTCTTTTTTAAATTCAGATACTAAATAGTCAATAATTACTTGGTCAAAGTCATCGCCGCCAAGTTTATTGTCGCCAGCAGTTGATAGTACTTCAAATACACCATCGCCTAATTCTAAAATAGAAACGTCGAATGTACCGCCACCTAAGTCAAATACTAATACTTTTTGGTCAGTTTCAGTTTTATCTAAACCATATGCTAAAGCAGCTGCTGTTGGTTCATTGATAATACGTTCTACTTCTAAGCCAGCAATTCTACCAGCATCTTTAGTAGCTTGACGTTCACTATCATTAAAGTATGCAGGAACAGTAATTACTGCTTTTTCTACTTTTTCACCTAGATAGTCTTCAGCTGTACTTTTAAGATTTTGTAAAACCATCGCTGAAATTTCTTGTGGTGTATATGATTTACCTTCAACGTCAACTTTATATTGTGTACCCATATGACGTTTGATTGATTGAATTGTGTTAGGGTTTGTAATTGCTTGTCGTTTAGCAACTTCACCTACTTGAGTTTCACCATTTTTAAATGCTACTACTGATGGTGTAGTTCTAGCACCCTCTGGATTTTGGATTACTTTTGGCTCATCGCCTTCTAAGATTGCTACACATGAATTTGTTGTACCTAAGTCAATGCCTATTACTTTACTCATAATTAATTTCCTCCTGTATGTTTGTTTAAAATTATTGGTATTTTCATCAATATTAAAGGTTATTGATTTACTTTAACCATTGAAGGTCTTAATACTCTATCTTTTAATTTATAACCACGTTGCAATTCTTGAGTGATTTCTCCTGATTCAAAATCTGGATTATCATCTTGAACAACAGCTTGGTGAACATTTGGATCAAATTGTTGACCTTCAGTTTCAATTTTTTCTAAGCCATTATTTTTTAAAGCGTTAATTAAGCTTTCATGAACCATTTCAACACCTTTTTTCAGTGATTTGAATTGTTCATCTTCGCCATCGATTTGTAACGCACGCTCAATGTTATCGATAGTTGGTAAAATATCGTTTAACACATCTTGAGCTTTATATTCTTTCATTGTTTGATTTTCTTTTTGGATTCTACGTTTATAATTTTCGAATTCTGCGTACAATCTTAAGTATTTTTCTTCTTTTTCTTGAACATCTTTTTTCAATTGTTCAATTTCTTCATCTTTAGGATCTACATCTGATTCTATCTCTTCTGTATTGTCCTCTTGCAGATTGTCTTTTACTTTGTCATTATTAGTGTCGTCAGCATTTTCAACTGTTTCATTTTCAGATGTCTGAGATTGATCTTTAACTTCTTCATTTTCTGCAGCTTGATCAAATACTGATTCATTTTTTTCTGTCATTGTCTGCCCTCCAATACAATTCTTAATTACCAAATCGTATTTAGTAATCGTATTACGTTCTGATAATTCATTGCCGTAGGTCCAATAACCGCAATTTGACCTTTAAGCCTATCATCAATGTGATATTCACTTGTGATGATAGAAATATCACTCAAACTCGATTCAATTTCATGTCCTATTTTGACGTTAATCGTCGAATGAGACATATCATCAAGTAGTTGTGTGATTTTATTTGATTCTATATATTGCAATATAGGTTGAATTGAGGAAACATTTGATTCATTTAATGCATCAATTAGTTTAACCTTTCCACCCATAAAAATGCCATTACTTTGATTATCAAAGTGGATTTCAATTGTGTGTAACATCTCTTTGATAAATTGCTTTTCAAGTTCTGATTTCACAAACGTATTTAATTCACTTTCAAATTGTTGATTATTCCATTTATTATACTTAGTAGTAACAAAATTCGATATCTTTGTGAGCTTATCATTAGATAACGGAACTTGTGTAGCTAAATGTAAATGTTCAACATGACCAGAAGTGAATACAACCACCATAATAACCAAGTGGGCATTTGCTCGAATCAAATGAATGTTGTTAATTATATCTTTTTTATGATTTGGACGCATTACCAACGTTGTATATTGAGATGCAATCGAAAGTTCATTAGCAAATGCACTCAATGTAGTAGAAATATCATAATGATTCTCGACTAGTAAATCTCTTAAACGTTGTATTTTAGTTTGTTGTTGATGAGATGTTTGTTGCAATAATTGATTCACATAATATCTAATACCTAACTCTGATGGTGAACGTCCTGACGAAGTATGTGTCTTCTCTATCAACTCTAAATCTTCGAGATGTTTCATCTCATTTCTAATAGTAGCAGGACTAACATTCAATTTGTGTCGTTCAATCAAAGTCTTAGAACCAATTGGCTGACCTAAATCAACATAATCTTCAACAATTGCATTCAGAATGCTTAATTGTCTATCACTAATCATGCTTTCACCTCATTAGCACTCTTTTGTTTCAAGTGCTAATTATAATTTATCAAATTGGTCAAAGTAAGTCAATGTTAAAGCATCGTTTTTTTTAAAATTTTAAACATTTAACAAAAACGACTCAAATACAACGTTTCCTATCACTTTTCCGCGTTCCGTCATCGAGATGTATCCTTCTTGTTCAATAATAAGTTCGCGTTCTATCAAATCATTAATAACTGTACCAAATATATTATCTATGCTTGTATTGAATTTTTGCTGAAATCTAGATTTATTGACTCCCTGATTCATTCTCAGTCCTAAAAACATTTCTTCTTCCATTTGTTCCGATAAAGTTGGGAACGTCGAATCTAAAATAGGACGTTCCTTATTTTGGATTTTTTTAATATAATGGTTTACCGGATTAACATTATTATAACGTTCACCGTTAACATAACCACTTGCACCTGCACCAAAACCATAATACCCTTCGTTTTTCCAGTACACTTTATTATGTTCTGACTCATGCCCATCTTTTCCAAAATTAGAAATTTCATACTGATGCATATCGGATTGTTCCATTCTTTCTAAGAGGTATTCATACATTTCTTCACCAATATCTTCGTTAGGAACTTTCAATTGGCCTTTACGATACATATTATAAAATTTTGTCTTAGGTTCTAATATCAATCCATAGCTAGAAATGTGATCAATATCAAGAGCCAACGCCTTTTCTAAACTATCTTTAAAATCTTCAATTGTTTGATGTGGCAAATGGTACATCAAATCTAAACTAATAGAAGGTATACCAACTTGACGTGCATTAGCTACCGATTGGTAAATATCTTCTGTTTTATGTGTTCTTCCCAGAATTTCTAATAATTCTGGATTAAATGTTTGTACTCCCATAGACAATCGGTTAACCCCAAAATCTTTAAGTAATTGAACTTTTTCTATCGTTAATTCATCTGGGTTAGCTTCGAAACTAAACTCACCTTTGATTTTAAAAATACGCGTAATAGCTACGAGTAACTTTTTAAGTTGATCATAATTTAGTGCTGTTGGGGTACCACCGCCAACAAATACAGTTTCTAATTGTCTAACATCACTTTGTTCCATTTCTTCTATTAAGCAATCTAAATACTGATCTACCGGCTGATTTTGTATAAAATACTTATTAAAATCACAATAGGTACAAATTCTTACGCAAAAAGGAATATGGATATAAGCACTTTTCACTTCCATATTGCGTTCACCTTCTTTCATTTTTTGAAGATAAGTCTATTCAACAAAAAACTGGGGCATAAATCGAATGGATTTAAGGCCCCAATGTTTAATTTATATTAATCTTCGTCCATCTTAAGCACAGCTAAAAACGCATCTTGAGGAATTTCTACATTACCTACTGCTTTCATTTTAGCTTTACCAGCTTTTTGTTTTTCTAATAATTTTCTCTTACGGCTAATATCTCCGCCATAACATTTTGACAATACATTTTTACCCATTGACTTGATGTTTGTACGTGCAACAATTTTTTGTCCAACAGCTGCTTGAACTGGCACTTCAAACTGTTGTCTTGGAATAAGTTTTTTCAATTTATCAACTAACACTTTACCACGATCATAAGCAAATTCTTTATGTACAATAAAGCTTAATGCATCTACTTTTTCACCGTTTAATAAAATGTCCATTTTCACAAGGTCACTTTCTTTATTATCAATAAATTCATAATCAAATGAAGCATATCCTTTAGTATTAGATTTAAGTTGATCAAAGAAATCGAATACTACTTCTGACAACGGTATCTCATAAATGATATTCACTCGGATATCATCCATATATTCCATGTTTACAAATTGACCACGTTTACGCTGACATAATTCCATTACTGCACCCACATAATCATTAGGAACCATCATCGTAGCCCTAACGAAAGGTTCATAAATCGTTTCAATTTTATCTCTTTCAGGCATATTTGCTGGATTATCGACTGAAACTTCTTCTCCGTTTTTCATAATACATTGGTAAATAACAGATGGTGCAGTTGCAATAAGTTCAATACCAAATTCACGCTCGATACGCTCTTGAATTATTTCCATGTGAAGCATACCTAAGAATCCTGTACGATATCCAAACCCTAACGCTTGTGATGATTCTGGTTCAAATTCGAGCGAAGCATCATTGAGTTGTAATTTTTCTAATGCATCACGTAAGTCGTTATAATCTTTATTATCTATTGGGAATAGACCACAGAAAACCATAGGATTCATTTTTTTATATCCTTGTAACGCTTGTTCAGCTGGTCGTTCCGCATGTGTAATCGTATCACCGACACGAGAGTCATCTACGTTCTTAATGCTAGCTATAATATAACCTACATCACCGACAGTTAGTTCCTCTACCGGCAATTGTTTGGGAGTATTAATCCCCACTTCAGTTACTTCGAATTCTTTACCCGTCGCCATCATCTTAATACGATCACCAGCTTTAACTATACCTTCCATGACTCTAATACCTGATACTACACCTCGATAAGGATCGTATTCAGAATCAAAAATCAAAGCTTTCAATGGCGCTTCAGGATCGCCCTCTGGTGGTGGTATAACTTCAACTATTTTTTCTAATATATCTTCAATACCAATATTAGATTTTGCACTAGCAAGAACCACATCATCTTGATCTATACCAATAACATCTTCTAATTCTTGTTTAACACGTTCTGGTTCAGCAGCAGGCAGGTCAATCTTATTAACAACAGGTAATAGCTCTAAGTCATTATCCAGTGCTAAATACACATTTGCTAAAGTTTGTGCTTCGATACCCTGTGCAGAATCGACTACCAATATTGCACCTTCACAAGCTGCCAATGATCTTGATACCTCATAAGTGAAATCTACATGTCCTGGTGTATCAATAAGATGGAATGTATATGTTTCCCCATCCTTAGCTTCATACTTTAATCGTACAGCATTTAATTTGATTGTAATACCGCGTTCTCTTTCTAAATCCATGGAATCTAGTAATTGTGCTTGCATATCTCTTGATTCAACTGATTTCGTATTTTCTAAGATTCTATCAGCTAAAGTAGATTTACCATGGTCTATATGTGCGATAATAGAAAAGTTTCTTATATTTTTACGTCTATTATAACGTTCTTGTTTATCCATGTATTATCCTTCCCACTTTCATAATTCTAGCCCGTATATGTATGACATTCTTTGATATGATAACGTTTTTGTTCTATAATTGCAAACTTACGACGCTTATACTTTAAGTTATATCATAAAAGTGGCTACTTAATTTGCCATTCCTCTTTATAGTATAGAGTGAAAGTTGCTCATTTCCAAATAGAAATGTATTATTTTCATGCTTTTAAGCGCATTGCGTAAATAAATGATTGCAGAAACCGGCTGGTTTTGATAAAATATTTCTTGTTGTAATCAAATCAAATTTGATAGCGAAGTTCATTTTTAGGAGGTGACACACATGCCAAACATTAAATCTGCAATTAAACGTGTTAAAACTACTCACACTGCTGAGGAGCGCAACATTTCTCAAAAGAATGAAATGCGTACAGCGGTTAAGAGAGCTCAATCAGCTACTGCTTCAAATGCTGATAACAAAGCTGAATTAGTTAGTTTTGCTTTGAAAAAAGTAGATAAAGCTGCTCAACGCAACTTAATCCACACTAACAAAGCTGCTCGTATCAAATCTTCACTAATGACAGCTAACAAATAATAAGAAAGTTCAAGCTATGGCTTGAACTTTTTTATTTATAATTTTAAATAAAGTTTGTGAGTAATCGATGATTACTCACTTTTTTTATGAATTTTTTATAAAGATAAAATAAAAAGTTCTAAAATGAGTTGTTTATCCATATAAGAAGATTTTAATTTATAATCTGTTTCTGCACAGCTATCTATAATATTCAACAAACTCTCTAAATGATAATGTCTTGCTTGGTTAAGTGCTAACTTCACTCTATAAGGATGAACATTAATCGTTTTTGCAATTTGTTGGCCACTATACCCTTTTTGAGACAGTATTTTACTTTGATAGAAAAGTCGATAGTTACTTGTTATAAGTGCTAAAAGTTTAATCGGTTCTTCTTTCATCGCAATCAAATCTTTGACAAGTTGTATCGCCTTTACCTTATTATTTTTTTGAATATATTCTGTTAATAGAAACACATTTTGTTCTAAACTTCTATTTACAATTTGGTCCACATCTTGTTTATTAATTGTTGCTCTTTCACCTAGAAAAAGGACTAATTTTCCTATCTCTTGCTTGACGATATTAAAGTTAATACCAGTTAATTCAATAAATAAGTTTAACGCATCTTGTTTAATATCTTTATAGTTTGAATGTAATTCATTTTTTATCCATTTTTTTATCTCTTCTTCTGACATTTGCTCTATTTTCTTTAACTGAGCTTTCTTTTTTAATGTTTTCACTAATTTTTTACGTTCGTCTAATTTGGGTTGATAGACTTCGAATACAATCATACTTTCACCATCATATTTTTCTATGAATTCTAAAAGTAAATCAATATTATGATTTAAGTCTTTAGGTGGTTTTTCTCCAGTAAAGACATATGCATTTTGTACCAAAACGGCCTTTTTATCAGAGAAAAAAGGCATTGTTAATGTCTCTTCTATTACGGATGATAAATCACTGTCATATAAATTATACTTAACAAAGTTAAAATCATCTTTGGGAGCATCTAAATAATTTTCGATAATCTCGGTCGATTTTTTTTCAATCAATTCAGGTACTTCTCCGTATACTGTAATTATATTATCGCTCATATGTAGCACCCTTTCATCACTATTACACATTAAAACATTATAGCATGCAGCTATACATCTCACTAGTTAAAATCATTACTTCCTTTCTTTTTTGATATACATATTTTCTTTGAAATCAATTGTAACTTCTCCGTGATTAGCTGTTTGATAAACTTGAGAATGATAACTAATTAATCGGTTTATAGTTTCTTGATTGGGTAAGTTATATCGGTTTTTGTGTGCTACAGAAATCAAGCTTATCTTAGGGTTAATGGTTCGTATAAAGGCCTCACTGGTACTCGTTTTACTTCCATGATGTCCAATCTTCAGCACATCAACTGCTTTTAAATTGAACTGCTTTAATAACTCATTTTCATTATTTTTGGTCGCATCGCCCATCAGTAACATTTTATATTTTTCATAGGTTATCAATGTCACAATAGAATGTTCGTTTAAATCATCTGAGGCATTTATTGTTACATCTAATAAATTTATGACTGCTTTATCTAATTTAAAATTTTGCTTTTCTCTAAAATCATACAATGGTATTTCATTATTTCTACATTGTTTTTTCAAACTGTTTAACTGCTCACTTTTCATACTCGCACTATTCAATATAATGTTTTCAATTCGATATTTTTCAATTAAATAATTTAATTCCCCTATATGATCTTGGTGTGGGTGGGTTATAATTAAATAATTAATTGTTTTTATAGCTCGTTTTTTTAAAGTTGGCAATATGTGGTATCTAGCGATATTATGTGTAGCCTTTTCGCCCTTTTCAAGTAACTTACCCCCAGTATCTATGAGCAATGTGTGCTGTTTATTTGTTTCAAATAAAATTGCATCACCTTGACCTACATTCAACATAGTTAGTCGATAATCATTAGTACTTGGTAGTACTGTCACTATGATATATATAAGTATCATTAGACCAGTCAAAATTTTGAACTTTTTATGTACAAGCGCTACTAATGCAGCTAATATCATTGCCAACGCTATTACTAAAAAATATTCATTCAATTCTGGTATATACCATTTATGCCGGCTTAAACTATAGAATATATCAACAATAATATCGTGTATTTTAATAACTAAGTTCAATAATCCTGTGAGTAATTGAATTTCAATTGGCAAATGATTGATAATGAAATAAATAAGTGTAAGAGGATATAATATAAAAACATAAAAAGGTACAAAGAATAAATTAGATATAAAGCCTATCCATTGTATTTGGTTAAAATAATGTGCACTTATAATAAGTGACCCTAATTGAGCAACAAAAGTGATATAAAACGTAGATTTAAATGCAGTCAATTTCTCTAATAAAGGTAAAGATAATAAAATAAAGAAGGTAATCATAAATGAGAATTGAAATCCTATATGATAAATTAAAGATGGGTAAATTAAAGTTAACGTTATAAAACTAAACGCTAGAATATTCATAGTATTTCGGAATATTCTTTTTGGGAGAACAATGACTATGATTGTTACTATAACTGCCCTCATTGCACTCGGTGCTAATTCTGTATATAAGACATATAATGGCAGTAATATTAAAATTACAAATTTAATAAAAAACAGTGGCATTCTAAAAAGGTTTAATACATAAAAAATAATACCTATTATAATCGCTACATGAGTGCCACTAATTGCCAAGAGATGATAGATACCAATTTCTTTATACTTCTCTAAATCATTCACATCAATATTCGTTGTATCACCGCTAATTAGCGCAATGATTTTTTCAGGACCTTTGATATGGGTCGCCTTCAATTTGTCGAATATATAGGCCTTATGCCTTTCTAAAAGGTATTGATGGCCTGATTCATTACTTTTACAACTATCCAAATCAATCGCTTTAACAAACAATGTAGCTTTATCATTGAAGCGATTATTGATTGATGACAATTCTCCCCTAACATAACATGATTTTTGGAATAATTTATTTTCTATATTATCTTTGGTGCCATGCTTTAAATAGTAATAAAATGTAAAAATTTGGTGATTAATCTCCACTTTCCCTCGTAGTTTTTGATGCTTCAATACTGGTTTAGTTAGAAAATAAGCTTGGCTTTGTAAATGCGTATTGTTATATTGCATAGTTCGTTGCTCTCTTGTATGTACTAAATCATTTTGAAACATCATAAAACTTAAAATAGGGAGTATAACGATTGATATGAATTGAATCAACTTCAATTGTTTTCTAATTGCTATGAATAATAACAATATGAAAACAAATAGTGCCATTAATCTAACATGTAACCATAAAATACCTACTAAATATGCAATTGCATAATAAATCATAATCTACTTGTTAACGAGATATTGTGCTACATGTTCTTGATTAAATTCGATTTTTTTATAATCTATACCTGATTGTGTTAATAATTTCAATGCATATTGATGATTGTGATAATCTTCAGCATAGTATATCGTTTGAATACCTGCCTGTATAATGGATTTCGTGCAGTTCAAACAAGGGAAGTGTGTAACGTAAATAGTTGCTCCTTCTGTTGAAACTCCCTGTTTAGCACATTGTAGCAACGCATTCATTTCAGCATGAATGGTACGTATACAGTGACCATCTTCTAATAAACATCCATCATCGATACAATGTACTTCCCCAGAGACAGAACCATTATATCCGCCAGCTATAATTCTATTGTCCTTGACAATCGTTGCACCTACAGACAATCTTTCACAAGTAGAGCGTAAAGCTAGTAAATGGCTTTGAGCCATAAAGTATTCTTCCCATTTAATGCGATCCATGCTGTTAAACCTCCGTTTAAATATGTATTATTAATAGAATAATTTTAATTGTAATATAAAGCAACCCATTTCTATACTGTAAAGTAACCACTTAATTTTTCAAATGTTTTATCACCAATACCTTTTATTTCTTTCAATTGCTCAACTGAATCAAAAGATCCACGCTCTTCTCTATATTCAATAATTGATTTAGCTTTCATAGGTCCTATACCAGGAATTGATAACAACTCTGTTTCAGTAACTTGATTTAAATTCAAAGTATCACTTGCCGCCATCGAACGTGAGGTATTATTTTTACTATTATCTAAATTATTATGATTATTGGATATACTTTTTTCACTTTCTCCCTTTGCAGGTATGTAAATCAACTTTTGGTCTGATAGTTTTTCAGCAAGATTTACTTTATTTAAATCCGCGTCCTTTGTGACAACTGCTTTATCTAATAATTGCTTGACCCTATCTGTTGATTTCATTTCATATACATTAGGGTGTTTAACAGCGCCTTTAATGTCGACGAACACACTAACTGTATTGTGCTCATTCATTACTTGTCGCTTACTATTAGACAAACCGCCTTCTTTAGTTGAAGATGGTTTTGGCGATGTAGCTATGTTGTCATTTGATTTATCAGTATATGTCTCAAAATCTGATTCATAGTCTTTTGTCATTATAAATTGGGAGATAATTAACAATAAAACTACTATACTTATAGACAAAATAGTGATCAATAGCTTGTTTTTTATAATCAAGCCTTTTAAAATATCCCATTGATTAAACATAAAAATCACTCCTCTATACTAAACACGTATAAAGGAGTGATTTTACTTTATTTTTTAGCAATGAAAAACAATCTATATCCTTCATCACTTGAGTTATTTATATCAAAATCAACAAATGTATGAACTTTATTGAAACCTACATGCTCTAACATATCAACATACTCACGTTTTGTATAAGTACGTTGATAATGCGATTCATTAAATCTAGCGTATTGCTCATCCTTTTGCTTAATAAAGAATGACATATCATGCCAAACACTTAAAGGTTCTTCACCTTGAACCGCTTCCCAACCAAGAAACACATTTTCCGATTCATCTATATAACTTTGGTTGTTAAATAATGTGTTCATTTTATAAACAGTATGAACATCAAACATAAAAACCCCATCAGATGATAAATGCTCAAAAACTTGGTTGAAAGTTGCCAATACATCGTCTTGTTCAGGTAAATAATTAAGTGAATCACAAAATATTGTAATTACATCAAAAGACTGATTAAGACCGAATTCAGTCATATCGCCTTCAATCCAGTTTACTTTTTTAGATTTTTGAGCTGCTATTGAAAGCATATCAACACTTAAATCCATACCCGTTACATCATCAAATTCTGTTAATAATGAAGTGAAACTGCCTGTCCCACAACCAATATCTAAAATAGATGACTTGTGCTCAGCAAAATGATTTACGATATCTAGCCAAGATTCGTAGGGCTGGTCTAAGGTTAATTGATCATAAAACAAGCTCATTTCTTCATATTGGACCATAATTAATAAACAGCCTGTACGTAAGTTTCTAGTGGTGCATCACGATACAATTTCTCTAGATTGTAATAATCGCGCTCGTCTTTGTGGAATACATGCACAACAACTTCAGATAAGTCTATAAGAATCCATCTTGCTTCATTAAAGCCTTCCATTCGCTTAACTTCAACTTCTGCTTTGTTCGCTGCATCTTTAACTGCTCGAGCTATGGATTGTACTTGTCTTTCATTGTTTCCATGACATATCACAAAATAATCCGCTACATCACTTATTTCTTTCATTTTCAAAGAAATTATATCTTCTGCTTTTTTATTCTCTGTTGCTTCGACAGCTATGTTTAATAATTGATCTGAACTCATTTAATCATCCTTTACTCTTTCGTCACTATAATTGTAATAATTCAAGCATGCAATCGTCGCGTCATAAACATTAATATCTTTACTAATTAAATGCAAAACTGTGCGCTTAGAAATTTCATAAATTGCAATATCTAAACTACCTTGATTGTATGCTAAATCTCTAATTTCTTCAACGCCTGGGGTCTGACGACCTGGCTCAATATAATCGGCAACAAACACAAGTTTCTCAGTTGGAGTCATTTGCGCCCTGCCAGTGGTATGGTTTTTTATAGCAAGTAATATTTCCTCATCTTCAATACCATACTGTTCTTCCATAATTATAGCGCACACAGGCCCATGTAATATTTCTGATCCATAACTTAATAAATTACTATCTAAATTGTGCTGTTGAACAATTTGATACATAGAACCTAAGTCGTCATATTTAGAATAATCATGAAGTATACCTGCAAGTTCAACTTTATCTTTATCGCCATCATAGATATCTGCCAACTTCACTGCAGTTTCAGCCACTCTTAGCGAATGATTAAAGCGTTTTTCAGGTAATTTTTCTTTAACTAAATCTATTGCTTGATCAATTTTCATATAATCCTTCCTCTCTGATATAACGTTCAACACTTTGAGGAACTAGCACCTGTATGTTTTCTTTATTTCTAACTCTGTCTCTAATTAATGTTGAACTAATATCAATACGTGGAATATTAACTGCTAACATGTCGTGATCGACTTCTTGTGTCGATTGATCTCTATTAACAATGATAAAAGTAATCTTAGCTTTCAATTCATTAATCTTATACCACTTATCAAGTTGATTGTACTGGTCTGTACCAATAACAAAATATATTTTAGCTTGAGGGTAATCCTTTAAAACATGCATCACTGTATCATAAGTATAACTTTGTCCTTCTCGTTCAATCTCATCAAGATAAATTTCGCCAAACCCAAGCTCACCAATAGCACATTGTATCATTTTCACTCTATCAGAAGCATTCAAGTATTCTTTATGTACTTTTAATGGTGACATAAAGCTTGGTATAAAATAAAATTTATCTGGGTTTACTCTATGATGAACCTCACTTGCTACAGCCATATGAGCAGTATGAATCGGGTTGAATTGTCCACCATATAATACAATTGATTTAACCATTATGGTAATTGAATGTGTTTGTTGTCTTGTGATTCTTTATACAATACAATCATTGACCCGATAACTTGAACGATATCACTGCGTGTTGCATCACTTAAACTTTGGGCTAAATCATTTTTATCCTCAGAGTTATTTTGCAATACATGTATTTTTATTAATTCTCTATTTTCTAATGTATCTTTAATTTGAGTCACCATATTATCACTAATGCCTGATTTTCCTATTTGAAAAACTGGATCTACATTATGTGCCTTACTACGTAAAAACCTTTTTTGTTTACCTGTTAACATATTTTTTCTCCTTTTATAAGCGTTTTAAAACAGCATCTTTCATGACTTGAATTTGCGATGTTTTTCCTGTCCATATTTTAAAACTCTCAGCGCCTTGATATACAAACATATCCAACCCATTGTGTACGGGGTTTCCTTTGGCCTCAGCAACTTTCAAAATAGGTGTTTTAAAAGGAATATACACGATATCACTAACCAAAGTATGTGCTGATAATTGATCTAGACTGATAACGACGTCTTTATTATCTTTCATACCAGCTGGTGTAGTATTGATTACAATATCAAATTCCGAAAGCGCAGCTTCCGCTTCTTTTAAACTTATTTTATTTACTTCTAAATTCCAATGCTCAAATCTATCTAGAGATCTATTTGCGACAGTTAAAGTCGGTTGTACATATTTCGCAAGTTCACTAGCTATACCTTTACTTGCTCCACCAGCGCCTATAATTAAAATATGTGCACTTTTCAAATCTGGATAAACTTGTTTAAGACCAGTTACATATCCAATACCATCTGTATTATAACCAATCCATTTACCATTTTCGATTTTTACAGTATTGACCGCACCTACCGTTTTGGCTTGATCATCTATATCATCTAAATACGGTATAATACGCTCTTTATGCGGTATCGTAACATTAAATCCAGATAAGGACTTTTCATTAATAATCTCTTTTATAAGATGGAATTGCTTTTCCGAGATATTAATTGCTTCGTATGTTGAATTATCATTTATCGCTTCAAAATTTGCATTATGCATAACTGGTGATAATGAATGATCAATAGGGTTACCTATTACTGCATACTTCATATTAAATCCACCTTACATTATTGAATTTCTTAAAACAACATCGACATTTTTAGGAACACGTACTATCACTTTAGCACCTTCGTCGATTGTAATAAATCCTAATCCAGAAATCATAACATCTCGTTTTTCCTTACCAGTTTCTAACCTAACTGCTTTAATATCTTGTAAATCAAAATTTTCAGGGTTATTAGGTGGTGCTAGCAATGAACCGAGTTGATTACGCCATAACTCATTAGCATTTTCTGTTTTAGTTCTATGGATATTAAGCTCATTTGAAAAATAACATACTAATGGTCTTCTGCCGCCACTTACATAATCTATACGCGCTAAACCACCAAAAAATAAAGTTTGTCCTTCATTTAATTGGTATATGCGTTGTTTAATTTCCTTTTTAGGCATAATGGTTTTAAGTTCATTTTCGGTAACGAAATGTGTCATTTGATGCGCTTGTATAACACCTGGCGTATCATACATAAATGTTTTTTCGTCCAATGGAATATCTATCATATCTAAAGTAGTACCCGGGAATCTTGAAGTTGTAACGACATCTTTCTCTCCCACACTGCGTTCAATCAATTTATTGATTAGTGTAGATTTCCCAACATTTGTAGTACCAACAATATAAACATCTTCATGATTACGAAGTGTATTAATGGAAGTTAATAAATCTTCAATACCTTCATTCTTTTCAGCAGAAATCAATACCACATCTTCAGCTTCTAAGCCATATTTACGTGCCGTTTTCTTAAGCCATTCTTTAACGCGACGTTTATTAATTTGTTTAGGTAATAAATCCATTTTATTACCCACAAGTATAATCTTTTTGTTTCCAACAATTCTTTTAATCGCATTGATAAAAGAACCCTCAAAATCAAATACATCTACAACATTAACAATAATGCCATTTTTTTCTGCTAAACCATTCAATAAATTTAAAAAGTCCTCACTCTCTAAACCTACATCCTGTACTTCATTATAATTTTTCAACCTAAAACATCTTTTACATATTACATCTTCTCGATATAAATTATGCTCAGGTACATATCCTGGTGCATCTGGATCTTCGGCTTGCAATGGCGCGCCGCATCCTATACATTTTAAAATTTCAGTTTCATTCAATCAATTTTCCTCCCATGTGATATATCCTTTTTTACGAAAATGCTGTAATAATCTTCGTTCAATCATTCTATTGAATTTAGTAATAAAACCATCTGTTTGTTTGACTGGCACTACCATTATTGTAAACAAGCCACGTCTATTTCCACCAAAAACATCTGTCAGCATTTGATCGCCAATAACCACTATTTCAGAAGGGTCTAATTGCATTGATTTTGCAGCTCGGTCAAATGCACGTCCACGTGGTTTTTTAGCTTTGAAAATATAATCAACATTTAATGACTTCGAAAAACTACCTACGCGTTTTTCGTTATTATTAGAGACTATTGTTACAGTAATGCCCAATGCTCTAGCTTTATCAAACCAATTTTTAACCGCTTCTGTTGGTGCGGCTTCATCCCAACCTACTAACGTATTATCTAAGTCAGTAACAATACCTTTTACACCTGATGCTGAAAGTTTTTGAAAATCGATTTGAAAAATCGATTGTACATATTCATTTGGCATAAAATAATTCTTTATCATACCCATTATTTATTTTCACCTTTTTATATAGATTTAATTAAGCTTTCTACAATTTTACTAGAAGAAATAGCTGCTTTTTCTAAAAATGCTTCAAAAGTAATACCTGCATCGCCATCAGCCAAATCAGAAATCGCACGAGTGATAATAAATGGCAAATTAAATTGATAACACGTTTGTGCAATTGCAGTGGCTTCCATTTCTGCTGCCATTGCTTGTGGGAAATTTGTTTTTATTTGTAGTCTTTGTTCACTTGTTCCAATAAAACTATCACCACTTACAATCAAACCAGTTTTAGCAACAAGATTTTGTTCATTAATTGCAATTATAGCCTTATCATAAAGTTGCTTATCCGCAGTAAATTGAGCCGGCATTTGTGGGATTTGTCCTAATTGATATCCAAACGCTCTTGCATCTGCATCATGATAAGATACCATATCGCTCACTACAATATCACCAACATTTAACGATGTATCTAATGCGCCAGCTGATCCAGTGTTAATAACTAATTCTGGTTTGAATTTTTCAATTAGTAATGTAGTAGAAATTGCTACATTCACTTTACCTATACCACTTTGTGTGAGTACTACTTCTTTACCTTGTAATTTCCCTTTATAAAATATCACATGCGCAATATTGATTTCTTCTAATTCTATAAGTTTATCTTTTAAGATTGCTACCTCTTCTTCCATAGCACCTATAATACCTATCATTATAATTCACCTCATCTTAAAATCCTAGCCTTTGCTATTCTACCACATTTATATTGATACCTCGATCATTGTTACAATATTTATATTAAATTCTATGCATTCATTAGCTAGCATATATACTACCTCAATAACTACTTATTGTAACCGCTCTACTTAGGATAAATTGTTACATAGACTCTTACTTAATTTCATAAATTGTATACATAAAATCAAAAACTCTAAATAATACAGATTTGGCTGTACCATTTAGAGTCATTTTAGAAATAAGTATTTAACTACCCCATAATTCTGTTAAACCTTGAAGTGAAAAAATGCCTGTAACGAGTGTAACCACAACTGCAACAATTCCAAAAATCAACATCCAAGTCGGGTGGCGATAATCGCCAACTATAGATTTCCGTTTACTCGCTACTAATACTGTTCCTAAAGTAATCGGCAAAATCAAACCATTAAGCGCACCTGCAACAATAAGCAATGTAACTGGTTTGCCTAGTGATAAAAATACTAATGTAGAAATAACGATAAATGTTATGACAATGATATTCGTTTTATCATATACAGATTTATGCAGTGTCTTTAAAAACGTTGCACTTGTGTATGCAGATCCTATCACTGAAGACATTGCTGCAGCAAAAAGTACTATACCGAATATGTTTCTACCGACTGGGCCTAAAACATGTTCAAACACTGACGCAGGTGGATTTTCTGAACTTAATGAAACACCCGTCACAACTACACCAAGTACTGCTAAAAACAATAAGGTTCTCAATACACCTGTAGTTAAAATTCCAGAAACTGCAGCTTTATTTACAAACGGCAAATATTCTTTACCTTTAATTCCAGAATCTAGTATTCTATGTGCACCTGCAAATGTAATATAACCACCGACTGTCCCTCCAACCAATGTAATAATTGGCAATACAAGTGCGAGGGGTTGTTCAGGCATAACTAGATGTTTGGCTGCTTCTGCATAAGGGGGATTCGCTTTAAACATAACAAATGCTACCACGACAATCATCAATATCCCTAGAGACATTGTGACTACATCCATAATCTTTTGACCACTTTTACTTATAAATATACCTATTGATAAAATCGCGGTAATCGCAGCGCCCACTTTAACATCTAAACCAAAAATTGCATTTAAACCTAATCCTGCACCTGCAATATTACCTATGTTAAATGCTAAACCGCCAATAGCGATTAATATTGAAATAAAAGTACCAAGACCACTAACAATTTCGTTAGCTACTTCTTGGCCACGTTTACCTGTAACAACTAATACTCTCCAAATATTTATTTGTGCTCCGATATCTATAAGAATAGATAATAAAATAGCAAACGCAAAACTCGAAGTAAACTGAGCCGTAAAAACCGCTGTTTGCGTTAAGAATGCTGGCCCTATCGCTGATGTTGCCATTAAAAATACTGATCCTAATAGTAGTCTTTTATGTTCTTTTGTAAACTCAAAATCTTTACCTTGAGCTTTCAACTTTTTCCCCATAAATAATTTATCCCCCTAATTTCGTTATAGAAACGCCTTCTTTCGATAATCTTTCCTTGATTTCAGATACAAATTCAAGTGCATGTGCACCATCACCATGTACACAAATTGTATCTGCTTCTATGTCTATTTCTCGATTATTTTTTGTGATTACGCTTTTCGACTTAACCATTTTAACCACTTGTGCTATTGCTTCGTTAGTATCAGTGATTAATGCATCATCCGCTTTACGGCTGACAAGTTGGCCATCGTCTTCATATCTTCTATCTGCGAATACTTCAGAAGCTGTTTTGAGACCAATTTTTTGGGCTTCTGAAATTAACAAAGTATTAGAGAGACCTACATAGTATAGTGATTCATCAAAATCATATACTCCTTGAGCAATCGCATGCGCAATATCTTTATCTCTGGCTCCCATTTGATAAAGAGCGCCATGTGGTTTCACATGATTAATTTTAACATTATGAATTTTACAAAAACCACTTAATGCACCAAGTTGATAAATGACAGTATCATAGATTTCATCAGGCGATAAGTCCATATTCCGTCGTCCAAACCCTTGAAGGTCCGGTAACCCTGGATGCGCGCCAATACCTATATTATGTTCTTTTGCGCGTTTAATCGTTTGATTCATAACATGCTGATCACCAGCATGAAAACCACATGCAACATTTGCAGAAGTAATAAGCGGAATAATTTGTTCGTCCCCGCCAAATGAATAATTACCGAATGCCTCACCTAAATCACAATTTAAATCAACTTTCATTATGATACCCCCTTGATAATTTGATGTCTATCCAAAAATTTAATATCTACATCTTTAGCGTCCCCATCTGCATATAACGGATAAGATAATACTGCATACAGAAAGTCGGCAGTCGTTGTAAATCCATCTATCACCATTTCATCCAATGTAACTTTTAATTTCTTTATGGCTAATTCACGATTCGGCGCTTTTACAATCACTTTGGCTACAAGCGAATCATAATGAGGTGATACAGTGTAACCTTGATAGAGCAAACTATCCACACGCACATTAAACCCTTGAGGTAAATGTAACTGTTTCACTGTGCCTGGAGAAGGTTGGAATTTACGTTCTGGATTTTCGGCATTAATTCTTGCTTCAATAACATGTCCATCAAACTGCACATCCTCTTGTGTGAATGGTAATGTGCCATGTTGTAAAAGGTATAATTGTGCCTGCAACAAGTCTCTATTTGCTCTCATCTCTGTCACAGTATGCTCTACTTGAATACGTGCATTCATTTCAATGAAAAAATAAGCTTCTTTTGTTACTAGAAATTCTATAGTTCCAGCACTTCTATAATTTGATGCTTTTGCAACTTTGACAGCATCATTACACATAGCTGCTCTCGTTTCTTCAGATATCGCTGCACAAGGCGATTCTTCGATTAATTTTTGATTCTTTCTCTGCACTGAACAATCTCTTTCGCCTAAGTGTATGTATGCGTTACTACCATCACCCATGACTTGTACTTCTACGTGTTTGGCAACTGGTATAAAAGCTTCCACATAAATTCGATCATCATCAAAGTATTTTTTACCTTCGCCCTTAGCTTCCTTATATGATTGTTCCAACATATCTTCTGTTTTAACAATTCTGATACCTTTACCACCGCCACCACTTGCCGCTTTTAATACAAGTGGGAAACCAATGTCCTTAGCAATCGTCTTCACTTCATCTAATGATTTAATATCATCCGTAGATCCAGGAATAATTGGAACGCCTGCTTTCTCAACTGTTTGACGGGCAGTTATTTTATCTCCCATCATTTCCATTGTTTTTTTAGTGGGACCAATAAAGTAAAGGCCATTCTCTTCAACTTTTTCAGCAAAAGATACGCTCTCTGATAAAAATCCATAACCTGGATGTATAGCATTGGCTCCGCTAATTTTTGCAGCACTGATAATTCGATCTTGATTTAAATAACTGTCTAATGGATTAACATCACCTATACAAATAGCTTGGTCCGCTAAACTTACATGTAAACTAGTTTCATCCCCTAAAGCATAAATAGCAACTGTTTTAATATCTAATTCTCTACATGCTCGAATAATACGAACAGCTATTTCACCTCTGTTTGCAATTAACACACGATACAAGAAAAACACCCCTTTTTTGAACTTATTTTACTTTGACGATTGTTTGATTATATTCTACATTTGAACCATGTGTAACGAGGATTTCATCAATGACACCATCAACTTCACTCGTAACCTCATTCATGACTTTCATCGCTTCAATATAACCAATTGTATCCCCTTGTTTGATTGTATCTCCTACTTTAATTAATGGATTGGTCAGTTCTTTTTCATCTTGCAGGAAGAATGTTCCTACCATAGGCGCTTTTACAGCTTTGAATTGCTCTACACTTTGCACTTGATTTGAGTCATTACTATATTGGCTTTCTAAAGTGCTTTGTTGAGTTGCCCATCCACTTTCATTATTTTCAGAAAAATCAAGCTCTATTTCACTATCCTGATCTTTATACTTAAATTTCTTTACCTTATTAGATTTCACTAAATTTATTAATTGCTCTATTTTTTCAATGTTCATTGTGATTCCCCTTTTAATAACTTTTTAATTCGTATAGATGTAGATCTTAGTTGTGATATATCATAAATTGGCATAGTTTCAATTCTTTCAAGTTGCGTTTTGAAATCAACTTCTTTTTGTTTTAATTTTTGAGTTGCTGCTTCTACAGAAATCCATTCAAAATAAATTACGTCCCCTGGTTTTTTTTGAGCCAAAATTGATAAATCGATAGCACTAACTGTTGCAATTTTTGTATATCCACCTACTGTTTGTTTATCATTCAGCAAAATAATAGGATTTCCATCGTTAGGTACTTGAATACTCCCTAAAGCTACAGGTTCAGAAATGATATCTGCACCATTTTGGGGAGGGATGGTTTTACCATGCAAACGAAAACCCATGCGATCTGATTTTTCAGAAATCTTATATTCTGTTGATGTTAAAGTAGCTATCTTAGCTTGAGTAAATGCATTAATCTGCGGACCTTCAATAATATGAATTGTTTGTTGTTTAAAAATATCTGTATCCCGTTGAGCGCTATATCCTAAATGTACTGCATAGTTTTCGTTACAAATACAATGAATAGTATCATTTTGTTTTAAACTACGACCTTGAAACCCACCAATTTTACTTCGCACATGGGTTGCATAACTATTAGCTACTTTAGGTATATCTATTGGATTTCCGAACAAAATATAACCTCTAGCCCCTTCAATTGCAGACCCTAACGTTAAGACGTCTCCTTTTCTTGCTTTTATCACTGTATGACTAGGTATGTTGCAATCATTTAATTGGGAATTAAAGTCTGCACCAGTGATAACAAATGTATTTTCTTCTAAAAATTGAATTACAGGACCTATAACGGTACATTCTATCGCTGGCCCTTTATTACCAATCAATGTTTGGCCTAGCATGAAAGCATAAATATCTAAGGCACCAGCAGTGGAAAAACCTTGATCTTGATAACCAATTCTCCCCTTATCTTGCACCGTACTAAACAGTCCTGGTTTAATTATTTTTATACTCATATTAATTTTCCACCCACTTATCTATATTAAAATTATTATGCCTTTGTTCTTCCACTATTTCATGGTAAGTTTCTTCTGTTATAGAATAAAATTTAATATAGTCCCCAGCTGCATATAAACACATTACTTCTCTATGAATATCGAAGACATTGAGTGGTGTTCTTCCTATAATTTGCCACCCGCCTGGTGACTCTTTTGGATATAGTCCTGTCTGATTGTTCGCAATACCTACAGAACCTGCAGGTATACGTGTTCTAGGGTCTTGACGCCGCGGTGTATGCAACTTTTCATTCAAACCCCCTAAGAATGGAAAGCCTGGCATAAAACCAAGCATATAAATTAAATATGTATTATTCGTATGCATTTGAACAACAGCATCGGTCGATATTTTATTATAGTTCGCTACTTCCTCTAAATCTTGACCATACTCTCCACCGTATAGCACTGGTATATGTACGGTTTTATGATGACTCACTTCGTTGTTGAATTGCGTTAAATCAAGCTTGTCTAGTTCCAACTCAGATACAATTTTTTTTATATCGCTTTGATTTGTATCTATATACAACAAAATCGCTCGATACGAAGGTACTATTTCAATAATTGCTGGATTATTTTGTAATTTAATATATTGCTCTACTTGTTGTACTTTTTGGAACGTTTCAGCCTCGATGTGATTGTTAAAGTAAATCATAATCGATTGTTCGTTAATAAACTTAAATTCCAAAACATACTCCCCTTTGTTATATGCTTAATTAATTTTATAAAACAATAAATTGAGCACTTAATATTTTCATTGTATCATCGATAGAAAATAAACTTAATTTCATTAACTTATTAAAAGCAATAAGTTAATTTAATAGTTAAATGACTCTAATATATTCAAATATTTCGTAGTAATTTTTAAAGTTTTAAATTGTTTATTGCTAATAATTTACCAAAAAATACATAACAAGTATATAAATATATCAATTAACATAAAACCCCCTTAATACATTAAATGTATTAAGGGGGTTTTATGTTTTATTTAATATTAACTATTTTAACGTTGATTTCGCCGCCATTTGGCAATGGCACGCGTACTTCATCATCTAATTTTTTACCGATTAAACTTTTAGCTAAAGGAGATTCATTAGAAATTTTACCTTTAAAGGCATCTGATTCTGCTGAACCAACGATTTGGTAACTTTCCTCTTCATCTCCAGGTAATTCAATAAATGTCACTGTTTTACCGATTTGTACTTGGTTGTTATCTCCAGTATCTTCAATAATAAGTGCATTACGTAACATATGTTCTACGCGCTGGATATCTTGTTCAATAAAACCTTGCTCATCTTTAGCAGCATCGTATTCTGAATTCTCTGATAGATCGCCAAATGAACGCGCAATTTTAATTTTTTCAACAACTTCTGGTCGTTTAACTGTTTTTAACTCTTCAAGTTCAAGTTCTAATTTCTCAAAACCTTCTTGAGTCATTGGATATTGCTTTTGATTTTCCATTGTGTCATCTTCCTTTACATATACATACTATTGTTTACTTACTAATGTTTGAATCTTTGTTGTCATTATGTCGATAGCTACTTTATTGCTTCCACCTTCTGGAATAATAATGTCTGCATATCGCTTAGTTGGTTCTATAAACTGATTATGCATTGGTCGAACCACATTTAAATATTGATTAATAACAGACTCCATTGTACGGCCTCTTTCTTCTGTATCTCGTAAGAGTCGTCTTAAAATACGTAAATCAGCATCTGTATCAACATAAATCTTAACATCCATTAAATCTCTTAATGTTTTGTTCTCTAATGCAAATATACCTTCTACGATGATAACATCTTTTGGCTCAAATGCAATCGTTTCATCGCTTCTTGTATGGTTCGAATAATCATATGTTGGTACTTCAATTTGAATTCCATTTCTTAAATCATTTAAGTTATCTATTAATAAATCATTATCAAAAGCAAATGGATGATCATAATTGGTTTCCAAGCGCTCTTCAAATGTTAAATGTGATTGGTCTTTATAATAATAGTCTTGCGCTAATAGTGCAACACTATGACCTTCTAAATTTTTCATAATTTCGTTTGTTACTGATGTTTTGCCTGATCCAGAGCCACCAGCAATCCCAATAATAGTCGTACTTTTCATTATCCAATTTCCTTTCTCATCATGTTGTTCGTATAAATTGGATGATCGACTTTAATTTGCACGATTTGTAACGGGTGACGTGCAGCATCAAGTTCATTACCCTCTTCATCATAAATTGTATCTATTACTTGTCTAAAGGTTTCAATTTCAGGACCAAAGAATTCTATTTCTTGGCCTGGTTCAAATTTATTACGTTGTTGTACTGTAGCAATATGCGTCGTTTCATCATAGTCTAACACAAGACCACAAAAATCAAAGGGTGATTTTTTAGCGCTTTGTTGTCCAAACATCTGTTCTTCATAGCCTGGGGTACCTACGATAAAGGATGAAGCAGTATCTCTATTTGCACATTTATCTAACTCAATTAGCCATTCACGCTTAATCGTGAAGTTTTCTGGATCTTCTGCATAAGCATCAATCACTTTTCTATATACAGAAACAACTGTTGCAATGTAATGAATTGATTTCATACGCCCTTCAATTTTGAGTGAATCAACCCCTATATCCATCATATTAGGTATAGATTCTATTAATTTTAAATCTTTAGGGCTCATCGCAAATGGTGTTACATCATTTGCGTCATAAAATAGATCTAATTCACCATCATCTTCAACTTTTAATAAATCATAATCCCAACGACAACTTTGACAACAACCTCCACGGTTAGAATCTCTTGCTGTCATATGATTACTTAATGTACATCTTCCAGAATAAGCAATACACATAGCACCGTGTATAAATGATTCAATTTCTATATCGACCTTAGCTTTCATTTCTTTCATTTCCATAGCACCTGTTTCGCGTGCTAAAACCACTCTATCCAAACCTTCTTCTTTCCAAAACTCAACGGCTTTATAATTTGAAAGTGATTGTTGGGTTGATAAATGAATTTCTAATTTCGGTGCTACTCGTTTACACGTCTCAATTATCAGAGGGTCTGCAACGATAATACCTGTTGCACCTGTTGATTCTAAGTCACGTAAATAATCATCTAGTCCTTTTATATTTTCATCATGTGCAATAATATTAGTCGTTACGTAAATTTTGGCATTATAACGTTTGGCGAATTCTACGCCCTCTCTTATTTCTGCCATAGTGAAATTATCAGCATTTGATCTTAACCCATATTCTTGTCCACCAAGGAAAACAGCATCTGCACCATAATGTACAGCAATTTTAAGTTTTTCTAAATTTCCTGCAGGCGCAAGCAGTTCAGGTTTTTTCATTTTAGGTTTTTTATTGGTATTTTCTTTTTCTAAAACTTTCACTGTTAAGCCTCCCTTAATATACAGTTTGTTTATATAAGAATCCTTCATCAAACGGCCTATGCTCTGGTTGAATCGCTTCAATTGGATCAACTAGCATGAATTTTTCATCTTCATAAGCTTCAGGGTCTTCAAGATATAAATCGATTGCTTCTCTATATTGTTCAGTGCACACATTAATATATTCTTCAGTATGTAATACACCATCAATTTTCAAGGCGTCTATTCCAGCTTCTAACAGTGGATCTAATTCTTCAATTAAGCAAATGTCATTAGGAGACATGATATGCGTTCCGTTATAATCTTCATATACTGGATACTTATTGTCACGTTCCTCATCATAAAGTAATAATTCATTTGCTTCTTGATTTCTTTCAATTTTCATTTGGCGTTCTTGGAAAGTGAAATAATTACCTAACAACATACGTTTAGATTGGAACATACATGTCATTCCATGGATTTGTACTTCTATTTCAACGTTCGCATGCGCTTTAATGTTTATTATTTCTTCTAAACTTAATTCTCTCGCTAATTGTGCACGTGCAGCACCTTTTTCTCCCCAATAATTACATTGAAAATAGTTTGTCACTAGCGTTTCAGCATCCCAATGTAATGGAATTGGATGCTTTTGCTGTTTAACATACATCACAACTGCAGGATCCCCGAAAATAATTCGATCTACATTAATCTCGTGTAGAAAATTGATGTACGATTCCAACGCATTCAAATGATAATTATGGAATATTCCATTCACAGCAGCATATGCCTTTTTACCATTTTTATGAATTAATTCGACAGCTTTTTTCATAGCAGCCTGATTAAATTCACCAGCAAGCCTTAAACCAAATTTTTGTTCACCGATAATAAATGCATCTGCGCCTTTTTCTATTAATGTTTCAATATGCTCAACGGTCTTGGGGGTTACTAATAATTCCGTCATATTGACACTCCTTTAATTGAAATTGCTAAACCATCATCTATATTTAAAAAGTTTGTAGTGTAATTTTCATTATTTATTAACCAATCATTGTATTCTTGAACTTTTTTAACCATTTGACGTAAATTTCTTCTACGCACTACAGAAATATCTGACACAAAACCATGGTAAAGAACATTATCAGTAATAACAACGCCACCTTCTCTTAATAGTGGTGTATAAAGCTCAAAAAACTTTTTAGATTGTGCTTTGGCAGCATCGATAAATATCATATCATAAGTGTAATCATTAACATTTTCAAATTGTTCTAATGCGTCGCCTTCAATTAGTCTAACTTGATCCTTAAATTGATATGCCTCAAAGTGAGCTTTAGCTCTGTTTATCATCTCAGTATCACGTTCAATTGTAGTCACTTTAATATCCTTAGAAACCGATGCAAATTGCATAGCACTATAACCAATAGCTGACCCAATTTCTAATATATGTGTGGGCTTATGTAATCTTATGACCTGTTTTATCATTTCTAATGTGATTCTATCAACTATTGGAACATGATTTTCTTCAGCATATGCTCTTAGAGATTCTATATTCGCATCAGTCTGTTCATGCAACTTTAATAAATATAACTGATTGTTATCCATTTTCAAAACTTCCTTCGTTGTAAAATACTACTTTTATTTTAAACAATAAAATAAATCAGTCATTCTGACTGATTATGGTAACGCAAGTAATTTAAATATAGGTCATTTTCATATGAGACATTACTTTGTTATTTAATAATTCATTTTATGCTATAGATCTTAATTATACGCTTGAAATTAACTTTATATATTTTACCATAAAGTTAGTTAGAATATAAGTGTAAATTGTGTGGCATGGCCTTTTCCATTAAAATATGTGATATTACAACATGAAAGAATAGGAACACTGTTTAATTCTAATACATAAAAAGAAACCAAGCTGAATTAATCAGCTTGGTTCCCCTATACAAAAAATTATTCGTGATCGTGTTCGTGATCATCCATTTCTGTATTAACGATTTCTTCAATCATATCCCATTCTTCATCTGTTTCAACAGGTAAGAATTTGCCACCTTCACCATTTTCATCTGGTTCGTTAATCATTGGTACTAATTCTACTAAATCATCGTCATCAGATTCTGCGCCTTCTTCAGCAAGAATCACATATTCTTTTTTGAATTCAGGGTGATAGAATTCTAAAACTTTACGATATAATACTTCATTGCCTTCTTCATCGTATAAAGTTAATAATTCCTCTTCGTTGTTTATTTCTAATTCAGCATCATGATTGTGTTCTGTCATTATAAAACGCTCCTTTTTATTAAATAGAATCCAAATAACCTTGCAATATAAACACTGCTGCCATTTTATCTATTACTTTTTTTCTTTTCTGTCTTGAAACATCTGCCTCGAGTAACGAACGTTCCGCAGCCATAGTGCTTAATCGCTCATCCCACATGATTATCTCTAAAGATGGCAATGCTTCTTTAAGTTGCTCCTTGTATTGTAACGAAGCTTCGCCTCGAAATCCAATAGAATTATTCATATTTTTAGGCAAACCGATAACAACCGAACCTACGTTCTCTTTTTTTATGATTTCTACTAACTTATCTATACCTAATTCATTATTTTCTTCATCTATACGGAGTGTATCTAATCCTTGAGCTGTCCAACCCATAAGATCACTAACTGCAATGCCAACAGTTTTACTACCAACGTCTAAACCTAAAATCTTATGTTTTAACATATTTTAATCGGGTTTCTCTTGTAAATAATTCGATACTAATTCTTCCATAATATCGTCACGATCAATACGACGAATTTGGTTTCTTGCTTCATTGTGACGAGGAATGTAAGCTGGATCACCAGATAATAAATAACCCACAATTTGGTTTACAGGATTGTATCCTTTTTCTTCAAGCGCATTATAGACATTTTGTAGTACTGTTTTGACATCTTCTTTTGGAATTTCATCATAATTAAATTTCATAGTTTTATCAAAGTTTTCCATTATTAAACACTCCTTTAATATCGAGTAACAATCTAGTTAGTTACATTCTACATGACATCACCTAGAAGTTATAGGGATTTAATGTAATTTTTAATGAAAAGTAATGATTCTGTTATGTTCTCTGGTTCTGTACCGCCACCTTGAGCCATGTCCGGACGGCCGCCGCCTTTTCCACCAACGATTGGAGCCATATTTTTGATAATATCACCAGCTTTTACTTTATCTGTTAGTGATTGAGGTACTGTGGCAACTAATGACACTTTCCCATCTATATTACTCACTAGCACAATAACAGTATCTTGTAATTTTGATTTAAAATCATCCATAGTTTCACGAATTGCTTTCGCATTCGCAACTTCAACTTCAGTAGCTAATACTTTTAAGCCATTGATATCTTCAACTTGATCTGTTATATCTCCCATTTTTAGTGAAGTAATTTCTTTGTTTCGTTGTTCTACTTGCTTAGTTAATTCTTTTTCATCCAATTGCATTTGAACAACTTTTTCAAGGACTTGGTCATCTGATTTAACTTTCACTTGTGATTTAACAGCGTTAAACTTCTCTTGTACTGATTCTAAATAAAGGAAAGCCGATTTACCAGTAAATGCTTCTATACGACGCACACCTGCACCTGTACCTGATTCACTAACAATTTTAAATAATCCAATTTCTGATGTGTTATTTACATGTATACCACCACATAATTCAATAGAAAACGGCGCCATGTTTACAACTCTAACAATATCACCATATTTCTCACCAAATAATGCCATTGCACCTAATGCCTTAGCGTCAGAAATAGACATTTCTTGAATGCTCACTTCAATACTATTCCAAATTTCTTCGTTTACTCGACGTTCTACCTTATCTATTTCGTCTTCAGTCATCGGACCAAAATGAGAGAAATCAAATCTCAAACGATCTGGTTCAACTAATGAACCTGCTTGATTAACATGCTCACCTAATACCTCTTTCAATGCTGCATGTAATAAGTGTGTTGCGCTATGGTTTTTCTCTATTGCACGGCGTTCAGTATGGTTTACACTAGCAGTGACTTCAGCCCCTGTGTTCACATTACCAAATTGTACTTCCCCTTTATGCAAGTTTTGTCCATTTGGTGCTTTAGTCACTTCTGAAACAGTTATTTCGAAGTTTTCATTACTAATTGTACCTTTATCAGCTACTTGTCCACCACTTACAGCATAAAACGGCGTTTCTTTTAATACAAAATGAATACTGCCTCCAGCTTCAACTTCTTCAACTAATTCGCCATTGTAAATAATATCTGTAATTGTAGTAGCTTTATCCATAACATCGTAACCAACAAAATCACTTTGCGTAGTAATGTTTTTTAGCACTTCACTTTGAACTTGCATAGATTGTGAATTTTGACGTGCTTGTCTTGCTCGATTTCTTTGTTGTTGCATTTCTGCATCAAAAGTAGCCATGTCCACAGAAAGATTTTCTTGGGTTGCGATTTCCTCTGTTAATTCAACTGGGAAACCGTAAGTGTCATACAATTTAAATGCATCTTTACCACTAATTTCTTTAGTTTCTACTTTTGCTTTAGCTACTAAATTGTTTAGTATAGCTAATCCTTCTTCTAACGTTTCATGGAAACGTTCCTCTTCGGATTTAATTACACGTTTAATAAAGTCTGATTTTTCTTTAACATTAGGATAATAAGGTTCCATAATGTCAGCAACAATATCTACAAGTCTGTACATAAATGGTTCATTTATATCTAACGATTGGCTAAATCTAACCGCACGTCTTAATAAGCGACGTAAAACATAGCCTCTACCTTCATTAGCTGGTAATGCGCCATCTGCAATAGCAAATGCAATTGTACGAATGTGGTCAGAAATTACTTTGAATGCAACATCAAAGGCATCATTTTCTAAATACTTTTTATTTGAAACTTTTTCCACCTCATTGATAATAGGCATAAATAAGTCCGTTTCATAATTGGTGCGCACATTTTGTGCAATAGAAGCCATTCTCTCAAGCCCCATACCAGTATCAATATTTTTATTTGGAAGTGGTGTGTACGTATGGTCTTTATTATGGTTGAATTCACTAAATACTAAATTCCACACTTCTAAGTAACGTTCATTTTCCCCACCTGGGTACATTTCTTCTTTTGGATCATTTTGACCAAATTGATCACCACGATCATAGAAAATTTCTGTATTTGGACCTGACGGACCTTCACCTATATCCCAAAAATTGCCTTCTATACGTATAATTCTACTTTCTTCTAAACCAATATCTTCATTCCAAATACGATAAGCCTCAACATCTTCTGGATGAATCGTAACATATAAACGTTGTGGATCCATTGCCATCCATTGATCACTTGTTAAAAATTCCCAAGCAAATTCAATTGCCTCTTGTTTAAAATAGTCTCCAATTGAGAAGTTCCCTAGCATTTCAAAGAATGTATGGTGTCTCGCTGTAAACCCAACATTCTCAATATCGTTTGTACGTATCGCTTTTTGAGAGTTAACAATACGTGGCTTTTTAGGTGTTTCGCGTCCATCGAAATATTTTTTCAATGTAGCTACACCTGAATTTATCCATAATAATGAATCATCATCTATAGGTACTAATGGTGCAGAAGGCTCCACCATATGTCCTTTTTCTACAAAGTAATCAATAAAGTTCTGTCTAATCTCACTTGCTTTTAAGTTTTTCATCCTTAAATTTCCTCCATATTAAATCATGTTATATCAGTCATAAAATAAAAACTGCAAATAAAAAAACGCCCATCCTCATAAAAGGGACGAACGTTTCGCGGTACCACCCTAGTTATAAGCCTTAGCAAAATCTCATTCTATCCATGCTTTATGTCGTGCATATCATTCGATAGTTATTTAAAAATTTACTAATTTATACTTATCACTTAATTAGTCTTATGTTTACTGACACAAAGTAGCGTTCAACTAATATCACCTGTACTTTTCACCAACCAGTACATCTCTTTTTGTCTAATATAGTTTACTTTTCTTCATGCGAAGTTAATTATATTGTATTTATTTTCTTTACCAATGTCAATCTTCTACGAAATCATATGGAGAAATCGTTCCCATATTTATCATTGGATCAATTTTAAACATTGTAGATTCTGTTAATACTGTTTCTGAATCAATACTTTGATTGATATCTTCGTCTTCTGAAATTGTTTCATTATTGAAATAAGCTTTCAAGAGTGAACATAGTTGCGTCATTCTCACTTGTCCATGTGTTTTCAATCCTATATCAAACGCTTGTGGGTCCCCCAAAAACACTAAAGATTGCTTAGCTCGTGTAAGACCCGTATATAAAATAGGCTTTTGTAACATTCTAAAGTATTGTTTTACCATCGGCATGATTACAATTGGAAATTCAGAACCTTGCGATTTATGAATTGAGGTACAATAAGCATGTGTCAATTCCATTAAATCTTGACGTGTAAATGTAATTTCGTTCCCCTCGAAATCAACCACGAGTACATCTTTATTTAAAGCATTTTCTTTTGCCCAGAATATACCAACAATTTCGCCGATATCACCATTAAAAATATTATCACTCGGTCTATTTACCAATTGCAATACTTTATCACCTTTTCTAAAGAAAACATCACCAAATTCTATTTCTCGTGTATCTTTTTCTTTAGGATTTAAGATGTGTTGTAATACAGTATTCAACTTTTTAATACCGGCCGATCCCTTGTACATAGGAGCCAATACTTGTATATCACTCATATCATAGCCTTTATTCACTGCGCTTGACACTACTTTTTCTACTACAGACGGGATTTGATCTGTACTACAATTAATAAAATTACGATCATGAAATCGCTGCGTAATATCTATGGACTCACCTAACTTCATTCTGTGAGCCAATTCAATAATACTTGAGCCATCTTGTTGACGATAGACTTCGGTCAGATTCACACGAGGTATGACCTTAGAATCAATTAAATCTTTAAATACTTGTCCTGGTCCAACAGAAGGTAATTGATCCTCATCACCTACTAGAATGACTTGCGCATCTATCGGCACAGCACTCATAAATTGATGAAACAACCATGTATCAACCATAGACATTTCGTCTATAATAATCAATTTGGCTGAAATTTCATTATCTAAAATATCTTCTGGTGATGTATCCTGATTCCATCCAATTAATCTATGGATTGTCATTGCCTCTAAGCCCGTGGCATCAGCCAATCGTTTTGAAGCTCTTCCGGTTGGCGCTGCTAATACCACTGGATAATCATCGTTTTGATAATCATCATAATCCAAAGATAAACCATGAATTTCAGCGTATAACTCAACAATACCTTTTATCACTGTCGTTTTTCCTGTACCTGGACCGCCAGTAAGTAACATTACTTTAGAATTAATTGCAGTTTGTAACGCTTCTCTTTGTGAGTCTGCATATGACACTTTATTTCTTTCTTCAATATCGCCAATTTCAAGTAACAAGTCCGATTGTTCAATCTCTTTTAATTTGTTGGTATAGCTGAAATTACGATATAAATTTTGTACACTTTTAAGTTCTGAATAATAAAGGCTGGGTATAGCAACTTCATTCTCTTGTTGAATTAGCTTAGTATCACTAACTAAATCTTGTAATACTGTTTCTAATTGTTGCGTGTCAATCACCTCAGCTGGTGGCTGCGATAACATATCTTGAGTCATTTCTAATACATTGTTCGTTGGTAAATAGGTATGACCTTGTTTAATACACGCTTCTTCTAATACATATAGTAAGCCTGCCTTGAGACGTTCAGCATCATTAAACTGTATACCAACATTCCTAGCTAAAGTATCTGCCTTGTTAAAGCCAATACCTTTTACATCATAAACAAGTTGATACGGTTTGCTTTTAACTATGTCAAGAGTATCTCCCATGTAAGCTTGATAAATAGCCATTGCAAGTTTAGGTCCAAATCCTAAATCATGTAAACGTATAATGATTTGTTCAGTTTCTTGATTGCTCGCAATCTGCTCAGCAATTTGCTTTTGCTTTTTCTTAGGTAACCCTGGTACTTTTTCTAATATTTCTGGATTATTTAAGATATCATTTATTGCATTTTCGCCTAATTTATTTACGATGCTTTGTGCTGTTTTTTTTCCTATACCTTTAAATAAATCACTAGATAAATAACTTATAATCGCTTCTTTCGTTTGTGGTAACTCTTTTTCAAATGTTTCAGCTTTTAATTGTTTGCCATATTTTGAATGGGTAACAACTTGACCTTTAAAAGTATAGACATCGCCTTCAGTTATTTCTGGAAAAAACCCTACAATTGTAGGCATTGAATCGAATGATTCATTTGATTCAATCATATCTACTTTTAAAACTGTATAAAAGTTCTCTTTATTTTGAAATAAAATTGCATCAACAGTGCCTTTAATCATAGAACTCGTGAATAATGTAGGGTCTTCCATAAGTTAATCCTCCTCTGCGATAGCTTTAAATGTTTTAATAGCATGTTGACTCATAATGTGTTCTGGATTAATCGCAACTGCACGTTCAAAATATTGTAGTGCTTGTTGAGGATCTTCAGTCTGCATATACGTTGCTAAACCTAAGTTATATAAAGCGTCTGTATGAGCCTCATCTAGAGTTAACACATGATTCAGTTGTGTTACTGCTGCTTCAAACATTTCTAAATGACAAAGCACTAATCCATATTGAAATTGTACTTCACTATCCTTACGGTCATCTAACTCAGCTGCTGTCATTAAAAATGGCAGTGCTTCTTTAAATGCTTCTAATTGATTAAAGGACATGCCTATCATGTAGTTAGTATCTACTTGGTCAACATTATATTTTAAGGCTTGTTGATATAGTTTAATCGCTTCAGTAAATCGATTCTCATTATAATATACATTGCCTAAATTATAATATATTGCACCATTATGAGGATCTAATGTAATTGCTTTTTGGAAGAATTTTTCTGCATTTGCTACTTCTCCGGCTTCAGCAATTAAAATACCTGCATTTATGTAATTTTCAACTTCTTGTGGATTTTGCTCAATATTCTCAAATAATGCTTTAATTGCCGCTTCTATATTTCCTTGCTTGATTAATTTATAAATTTGTTCTTGATTCAATTTAAACCCTCTTTTCTGACTATCTATTATAACATTTGCTGATGGTTTTTAAATGCTATTTTACTAAAAAGAAATCGTCAGTCACTATAATATATAGCTCAACTAACGATCTCCGAATACATCTTTATCATATAATATTATACAACGTAGCTTAATTGACCCGATTGCTTATAGACATCATCAATTGTAGCGCCACCTAAACATATATCGCCATCATATAGTACGACAGCTTGCCCAGGCGTAATAGCACGTACTGGCACATCAAAAGTAACACGTATTGCGTTATCGTTTTCTTTGGTTACAAATACTTTTGTATCTTTTTGACGATATCTAAATTTAGCAGTACATTCAAAACCATTTTCTAAATCAACGTCATTTACAAAAGAAATATCTGATGCAATTAAATAATCACTGTAAAGTGCGTCATGATGGAATCCTTGTTCAACATATAAAATATTATCATTTAAATTTTTTCCAACAACAAACCATGGTTCACCATCTCCACCAATGCCAAGACCGTGACGTTGACCGATTGTATAATACATCAGACCTGCATGAACACCGATTTTTTCACCATCTAATGTACGCATTTCTCCTGATTGCGCTGGTAAATATTGCGATAAAAATTCTTTAAAATTACGTTCACCAATAAAACAAATACCAGTTGAATCTTTTTTCTTAGCCGTAGCTAAATCTTGCTCTTCAGCAATACGACGTACTTCTTTTTTCTCTATATCGCCGATTGGGAACATCACATGAGCTAATTGATCTTGTGATAATTGATTTAAGAAATAAGTTTGATCTTTGTTATTATCAATCCCTCGTAACATTTCAACATGTCCATCTTCGTGACGCTGAATGCGTGCATAATGACCTGTTGCCACATAATCTGCACCTAATTTCAACGCGTGTTCTAAGAACGCTTTGAATTTAATTTCTTTATTACACATTACATCCGGATTTGGTGTACGTCCTTTTTTATATTCATCTAAGAAATAAGTGAATACTTTATCCCAATATTCTTTTTCGAAATTAACCGCATAGTATGGAATCCCTATTTGATTACATACTGCAATAACATCATTATAATCTTCTGTCGCTGTACAAAAACCATTCTCATCTGTATCGTCCCAATTTTTCATGAAAATGCCTATGACATCGTAACCTTGTTCTTTTAATAAATGTGCAGTTACAGAACTATCTACGCCACCAGACATGCCTACAACAACACGTGTATCTTTATTTGACACTTATATGTCCTCCTTAAATTTGTGATAAATTTTATGAATTTCTGTCGCTATATACTTAACTTCTTGTTCTGTTGTTTGTTCGTTAAAACTAAAACGCACAGAATGTTTTGCTCTGTCGTCATGCTCATACATTGCTACTAATACATGTGACGGTGTGGTAGTCCCTGCAGTACATGCAGACCCCGATGATACATAAATATTGGCTAAATCCAATAAGGTTAATATGGTTTCAACATCAATAAATGGAAAATATAAATTCACAATATGTCCCGTTGACTCAGTCATAGAGCCATTTAGTTCAAAGGGTATAGAACGCTCTTGAAGGGAAACTAGAAATTGATTTTTCAAATTCATAAGGTGTATGTTATTTTCATTTAAATGTTCTGTTGCAAGCTTAAGCGCTTCTGCAAAACCAACAATCTGAGGCAGGTTTTCAGTACCGGCTCTGCGTTTTGCTTCTTGTTCTCCACCTAATTGCAAAAATTGTAGTGGTGTACCCTCTTTTACTACTAAGGCGCCAACACCTTTAGGACCTCCAAATTTATGCGCTGTTATACTCATTGCATCAATATTAAAATCATGAAAATTTATATCTAGATGACCGATTGCTTGCACAGCATCGACATGTAATAAAGCATTAGAATCAGCAACAATGCTATCAATCTCATACATTGGCTGTACTGTACCTATCTCATTATTGACAAACATTATTGATACTAAAATCGTCTGTTCTGTAATAACTTCTTTCAATTGATCAAGTTGGACTAAACCTTGATGATCTACATCTAAATAAGTTACATCAAAGCCTTCTTTTTCAAGTTGTTCAAACACGTGAAGTACAGAGTGATGCTCAATTTTAGTAGTAATGATATGGTTACCCTTATAACGCTGTGCATATGCAATACCTTTAATAGCTGTATTATTAGATTCTGTTGCGCCGCTTGTAAATATAACTTCATTCTGCTTTGCGCCGAGAGCTTGTTTGACACTTCTACGCGAATCATCTAGATGCTTTCGTGCATTTCTCCCAACACTATGAATAGAAGATGGGTTACCATAATGAACAGCATATATATCCATCATTTTATCAACTACTTCCTGTTTTACAGGGGTTGTTGCAGCATAATCTGCATATACTTCCATGTTTGACACTCCTTACAATTTTTATCAATGTTCCAATGATAGCACCATCTAATTAATTTTTCTAGTTGTCTGTTTCAAAATGACCATTTTCATCAATAGCTTTATAATCATCTAATAATCTCAAAGTATCATTGACATTTAACTTTTTATCTTGCTTTAATGACAAATTGTGTAGCTGCTTATTTCTAACTTCCCAGTGTGTGGCTTTAAATTGTGACTGCATGTATATATCATGTGTCACAATAAATACTTGACCATTAAAACTTTGTATCATTTTCATAATTAAGTTTTGTGTAGCGATATCAAAATAGTTGGTTGGTTCATCTAATATGAGTAAATGAGGATTTGAGAAAAATAACAATACAAATTGAAGCCTACTCTTTTCTCCCATTGATAAATCTGCTATAGCATGCACTATTTTATCTTGATTAAACCCAAATGAAGCTAAAATCGTTTGTGCATGACTACGATTCATCCCCTCTAGGTCTAATACCATATTAAGTGGCGTTTCATCATAATCTAAATTATTATTTTGCTGATCAAAATATCCTATTTTAAGCGATGGTGTTATATGCACTTTTCCAATATCCGGTATCAATCGTTGTCTAATGATATCAATCAACAATGACTTCCCACTTCCATTAGGCCCAGTGAGTAATATATTTTCGCCATTTTTAATTTCAAAATGAGCATTTTCATAAATAGGATTGTTATTCATGGTCATGCTAAAGTGTTCTATACGTAGTAAGTTACGTTTGCGCAAAACATCTTGGTCATTAAAATGAAAATGTCTATCATCCATTTCCGGTTCTTCAAAATTTGTATCATTACGTTTTTGGGTCAATTGCGTTTCTTTTATTTTAGATTTTTGAGCTAATTTGCTTAACCTTTTCTGTTCAATTGGGTCTCTCACACTCGTTGATTGTTTAGCTGTGTAATGCCATTCTTTTACTCGGCTAATTGTCTGCTCTAGTTCTTTTATTTCTTTTTGATGTTTTTCATAAGCTCTAACTTGGGTTTGAAATTCTAAGTCTATGATTTCTTTATATTGGTTATAATTACCTATGAATTTTCTAGTATATTGGTTAGTAATTTCAATAATGTGACTAGCTGTTTCGTTCATAAATCCACGATGATGTGTGACATAAATCAAAGTATGATTTGATTTATTCATATATTGAACTAAGTCAGCTAACATTGCTTGATCAAGGTGATTCGTTGGTTCATCTAGCAAAATTAATTCCTTATCAGATATAACTGCTCGTAATAATGCAACTTTTGTCTGTTGTCCTCCACTTAGCAAACCTATTGATTGATTTAAATCATGTTCTGTTAAATTAAATTGCTTTGCTTTTGTAAGGATACGCTGTTCTATTTCATATCCATTTAAAGCAATATAATCTGCAATACGCTCATAATTATGCTGCATTGCTTTTTTTATAGTTAAACATTCAGGATATAAAGACATGATATAATCCATCGCTATAATGTCATGATAAATCGTCATATCTTGCTTCATTAAATAAGCATTACCCTCATATTTTTTAAAAATTTCATTTAACAACGACGTTTTGCCAACACCATTATCCCCTACAATTGCTATGTGTTCTCCTGGTTCAACAGATATATTTACGTGTTCTATTAACGTTTTACCATATTTTTCGAATGGTTTTTGCACAAAATAAAAAGACATATCAATTTCCCACTTTCACGGATATGACACATCATAAAATAGCATAAAATAATAATGTAAAGTTGCTAGATTTTAAGGAAGCTTATTTACGACATAGACATATCCCAGTAATTTTTTTATATAAATGTAATTCATTTGAGTTAATCTTTTGAGGGTTATCCATTGTCTTAATTTAAGCCACCTAACGTTTTAATTTCATTTAGTATAACAGTGAGCAATTTTATTCGCAAGTTTTCCTCCGGCTGTTATACTTCAATATATTAACAAGCTCAAGGAGGATAATACATTTATGAACCACTTAAAACTTTCCGCACTTAATCTCGTTCCCATTAGAGAGGGACATGATGATAAAGATGCTATTGATGATATGGTGACTTTAGCGCAAAACCTAGAATCATTAGATTATAATCGCTATTGGATTGCTGAACATCACAATGCCCCAAATTTAGTAAGCTCGGCAACATCACTACTCATACAGCATACTTTAGAACACACTTCTAAAATTCGTGTTGGATCTGGCGGCATCATGCTACCAAACCATGCTCCATTAGTCGTCGCAGAGCAATTTGGGACGATGGCAACATTATTCCCAAATCGTTTAGACCTTGGGTTAGGTCGCGCGCCAGGTACGGATATGATGACAGCCAGCGCATTACGTAGAGATCAACATAATGGCGTTTATGATTTCCCAGAAGAAGTTGAACAACTTGCGACATATTTTGGCCCTGCAAACAAACAAGCTTATGTACGCGCCTATCCTGCCGTTGATAAAAATGTCCCTTTATATATCCTAGGATCTTCTACCGATTCTGCGCATTTGGCAGCGCGAAAAGGTCTACCATATGTCTTTGCAGGACATTTTGCACCACAACAAATGAAAGAAGCTATGCACATTTATAAAGAGTTGTTTGAACCTTCTGATGTACTTAACGAGCCTTATATGATTGTATGTCTTAATGCAATCGTTGCAGATACAGACGAACAAGCACATTATTTAGCAACAACTCAAGCCCAAGTGATGGTCAGTATCACTCGAGGTAAGATGCAACCTGTTCAACCTCCAACTGATAATTTAGGAGGCTTATTAACTCCTAGAGAATTAGAACTTGCCAAACAACGTATGAATCAATCACTCATAGGCTCAGAAGCAACGGTTAAGCAAAAACTCAAAGCTTTTATTGCTGAATATGGTGAATTCGATGAACTTATGGCAATTAGTTATGTTTATGATCAAGATGCTCAATTAGAATCCTATCGTAAATTAAAAAATGTTATTACAAATCTTAATGATTAGTCTATAACTGTAAATAGAATGTAATTTATGTTAAACGAAGAAAAAAGCCCACTCCATAATATGGAGCGGGCTTTAAAAATATAATAAACGATTAAAGTCTTATGCATTTAAGACAAAAGCATTCTACTTTTCGTCTTTTTTATCGTTTTTATCTTCGTCACTGCCACCAGTGAATTTATCAATTTGTTCTGAAGCCTGTTTCGCTTTTTCGTTATCTGAACCTTTAAGTTTTTCAGATACTGTTTTCGCAGTATCTTTTGCTTTGTTTAAGAAATTTTCAGCCATGTGTATTTTCCCCTTTCAAAATGAGATGTTGCTTATTTTTTAAATTTATCAATAGCTTCATTCGCTTTGTTTTTGGCATTTTCAACAAACTCTTTGGCTTTACCAGAGTTTTTATCTTCTTTACCTTCTTTTTCTAAGTCTTTATTGTCAGTAGCATTACCGACCGTTTCTTTCACGTTACCTTTTGCTTGTTCAAACTTACTTTCATCAGCCATTTTGATAACCTCCTTAGCGATGTATATATAATCAATACCACTGTCTAAGAAGCATTAAACATACAAAACGAAATTAATTTACTTTTATTTATATAAGCTACGTCACTATTTTCTTTTTAAATATAAAACATATAACCATCTAAATTATCAGTATCTTTATAATCTGCTAAATATTTCAATGAAGTATTATCAAGTACATCTCTAACTGCATCTCTCATTCTAATCCAAAGTTGCTTCTGCGCTGGTGGTTCTGATTCAATACTTTCTACAAATGTAATTGGACCTTCCAACAAACGAATAATGTCACCAGCTGTTATTTCTTCTGCCGGTACTCTTAATTGATAACCACCTTTTGCACCACGAACACTTCGAATTAAACCTGCATTCCTTAAAGGACCCACTAACTGTTCTAGATATAGATCACTTAAATTATTTTCTTCTGCAATTGATTTTAATGACACACACCCTTGACCTTCTTTTTTAGCTAGGGATATCATTAGTGTTAATCCATATCTTCCTTTTGTTGAAATTTTCATTATATAACCTCACTTAATTCGAATACTATATAATAACATTCTATCATTTTTTACGTTAATATAGAATCAGAAAGGTGTGACAAATCGTGACAAATGAGCCACTTGCATCAAGAATGCGACCAAATAACATAGATGAAGTCATTTCTCAAGAACATTTAGTGGGTCCAAAGGGTATTATTAGACGAATGGTAGATACCAAACGCTTATCTTCAATGATCTTTTATGGCCCTCCTGGCATTGGGAAAACAAGTATTGCAAAAGCAATATCTGGCAGTACACAATTTAAATTCAGACAGCTCAATGCCGTTACAAATACCAAAAAAGATATGCAATTAATTGTAGAAGAAGCGAAAATGTCTGGCCAAGTTATTTTGCTTTTAGACGAAATTCACCGTTTAGATAAAGCGAAACAAGATTTTTTATTACCCCATTTAGAAAATGGAAAAATTGTATTGATTGGTGCTACAACATCAAATCCTTATCATGCAATCAACCCAGCAATTCGTTCTAGAGCGCAAATATTCGAGTTATATTCTTTAGATGAACATGACATCAGAGTTTCATTAGATAGAGCGTTAACTGATGAAACACGTGGTTTAGCAACTTACCATGCACATGTTGACGAAGATGCCTTATTATATTTTTCGACGCAAAGTCAAGGTGATGTAAGAAGTGCTTTAAACGCTTTAGAGTTAGCAGTGTTAAGTTCTGAGGTAACTGATGGCACAAGACATATTACCTTACAAGATGCCAAAGATTGTTTGCAAAAAGGAGCTTTGGTTAGTGATAAAGATGGGGATATGCATTATGATGTTATGAGCGCTTTTCAAAAATCGATTAGAGGTAGTGATGTCAACGCTGCGCTACATTATCTAGCGCGACTTATTGAAGCAGGCGACTTACCTACTATCGTACGCAGATTACTAGTGATTTCTTATGAAGATATAGGCTTAGCTTCACCGGCAGCAGGGCAACGTACACTCGCAGCTATAGAATCAGCTGAACGCCTAGGCTTTCCTGAAGCAAGAATCCCACTTAGTCAGGCAGTAATTGAGCTTTGTTTATCTCCAAAATCAAATTCTGGGATTACAGCGATTGATTCAGCTTTATCAGATATACGTAAAGGGTTAGTTGGTCAAATACCAGACCACCTAAAAGATGGCCACTATGCTGGTGCTAAAGAATTGGGTCGGGCGATTGGATATAAATACCCACATAGTTATGACAATGGCTTTGTAGCGCAACAATACCTACCCGATAAATTAAAGAACAAAATTTACTATGAACCTAAAACAACTTCCAAAAGTGAACAACAGTTTAAGGCAGTATACGAAAATATCAAACAATCTCAATTTAAAAATTAAGACTGCGATTTAAGAAAAAATGATTTCTACTTTATTACTAGTAGAAATCATCTGTTGTATATTTTACCGTTTAATGTTTGTATAATATTCTGTAGCATAATATAACTATATAACAAAAAGTTACAAGCTAAAAATCCGCTTTAAGCAAACATACATCATCTAAGACATAAAATAATAAGATAAAAAGTACACCTCTATAGGAACATAGAGGTGTACTTTTTATCTTATTCCCGGGCGTTTACACCCAGAATTATTTTTATGTCTATATTTATTTTATTCTTTATTGCTAACCTAACTATTTTTTGTCTTTGATACGTGTCACCGGTATCTCTTTCAAAATATCGTTAATCACATAACTCGCACAAATAAGTCCAACAACGCTTGGTACAAAAGCATTAGAGGATGGTGGTATTTGCCCTTTTCTAGTTGGTGCGTTTGCATCACCTACAGTATCTTTTACATCTTCTCTAATCACAATCGGACTTTCATCTGAAAAGACGACTGGTATACCTTTAGTAATACCGATTTTCTTTAATTTTCGTCTTATTATTTTTGCCATGGGATCCATATGTGTTTTGGATATATCTGCTATTTGAAAACGCGTTGGATCTGTCTTATTAGCAGCACCCATACTTGAAATCACCTTAATGTCCCTATTTAAACATTCATTCATCAAATGTACTTTATACATAATCGTATCACTGGCATCTACAAAATAATCAATATCATAATGATTAAATAAATCTTCATAAGTCTCTTCTGTATAAAACATGTGTAATGATGTCACTTTACAGTCTGGATTAATTAATTTGATACGTTCTTCCATTAATGTCACTTTACTTTGCCCTATAGTCGAGGTAAGTGCATGTAGCTGACGATTAACATTAGTAATATCGACGTCATCTTTATCAATAAGTATGATGTGACCAATATTCGTGCGCGCTAATGCCTCTGCAGCAAATGAACCCACGCCACCCACGCCAAGTACAACAACAGTTTTATTTTTTAATAAATCTAACCCTTCTTGTCCATAAGCTAATTCATTTCTAGAAAATTGATGTTTCATTTAAATACTCCTTATTCATAAAATATTTCTATATTAAAATCAGTATAACATTATCTTACTTATATATTTTAATAAAGCATTATAGTTTTTATTTAAATAATCTTATTTATTAGTAAAGATTTCAAAAAAAATACGCAAGACCGAAGTCTTGCGTACTGATAGAGTCCGTTAATGCCGTAGTTATAAGATGCTTGATCATTCGGCCTGCTTAAAACAGGTGGGTGCCCTGTTTCTTGTTTTGCAAGTCCTCCTATTGAGGCGTGTGCGCTGCAAGAAAACCCATTGGGCTCCCGGATCAAAGAGTGTTAGGCCCAAATATAAAGCAAACATACGAACACTACAGATGACTATCTTATGGAATAATCATACCACAATATATAGATTTAGCAAGAATAAAACCTCTTATCTAAATTAATGACGAATACGCAATGAAAGTTCCTCTAATTGATTTTCTGAAACTTCACTTGGTGCATTTGTTAATAAACATGATGCTGATGCAGTTTTAGGGAATGCAATTGTATCACGTAAATTAGTTCGGCCAGTTAATAACATAACTAGACGGTCTAAACCTAATGCTATACCGCCATGTGGTGGCGCACCATATTTAAATGCATCTAATAAGAAACCAAATTGTTCTTTCGCTTGTTCATCAGTAAAACCTAATACTTCGAACATTTTTGATTGTAAGTCGGCATTGTGGATTCTGATTGACCCACCACCTAATTCATAACCATTTAATACAACATCATAAGCGTTTGCTTGTACATTTTCTGGTTCATTATCTAACTTATCAATATCTTCTTGTTTAGGTGCTGTGAATGGATGATGAGCTGCTGTATAACGTTTAGCATCTTCATCATATTCTAATAATGGCCAATCAGTCACCCATAAGAAATTCAATTTAGATTGATCAATTAAATCTAATTCTTTAGCTAATTTCAAGCGTAAAGCGCCTAAACTTTGAGCCACTACACTTGGTTTGTCAGCTACAAATAATACTAAGTCGCCGGCTTTAGCGCCTGTAAGTGATTGTAATTTTTCAACATGGTCATTTTCAAAGAATTTGGCAATTGGACCGTTTAATCCATCTTCTACAACTTTAACCCACGCTAAACCTTTAGCACCATAAATATTAACGAATTCAGTTAAAGCATCAATGTCTTTTCTCGTATATTTGTCAGAAGCACCTTTCGCAACGATTGCTTTGACTTGTCCATTGTTATTAACTGCATCTTTAAATACTTTGAAATCCATAACTTCGCCTAATTCTGAAACATTAATAAGTTCCATATCAAAGCGTGTATCTGGTTTATCTGAACCGTAACGTTCCATTGCTTCACTATAAGTCATTCTTGGGAATGGGCGTGGAATTTCAACATCTTTCACATCTTTAACAACATTTTGTAACATTTCTTCGCCCATATCCATAACGTCTTCTTGGTCAACGAAGCTCATTTCAATATCCACTTGTGTAAACTCTGGTTGACGGTCTGCACGTAAGTCTTCATCACGGAAACATTTTACGATTTGATAATATTTATCAAATCCACTAATCATTAATAATTGTTTGAATATCTGTGGAGATTGTGGCAATGCATAGAATTGACCCTCATGTACACGAGAAGGTACAAGATAATCACGTGCGCCTTCAGGTGTGGACTTAGTTAAAACTGGTGTTTCTATGTCATAAAAACCTTCTTGGTCCAAATATTGTCTAATGGAACGTGTCGTTTGATGTCTCATTTTAAAGGTTTGTGCTAATTCTTGTCTTCTTAAATCAAGGTATCTATATTTCAATCTAATATTTTCGTCAACGTTTTGATTTTCTTCATTTAGAGCGAATGGTGGTGTTTCAGATTTATTGATAATTTCTATATTTGAAACTTGTACTTCAATTTGTCCAGTTTCAATTTTAGGATTAACTGTTTCAGGATCACGCTTCTTAACTATTCCTCTAACTTCAACAATGTATTCAGATCTCACTGTTTCTGCAACTTTTAAAGCCTCTTCTGAAAACGCTGGATTGAATACAATTTGAACATAACCTTCACGGTCACGTAAGTCAACGAAGATGAGTCCACCTAAATCTCTACGGTTATGCACCCAGCCTTTTAATATAACTTCTTGCTCTAAAAGTGATTCAGTCACTAAACCACAATATGTTGTACGCTTACTCATGTTATCTACTCCTTATTTTTTAAATAATCGACAATGCCATCTAATTGAATCATTTCAGTTTCACCTGATTGCATGTTTTTAATATTAATATTTTTATTTTCTAGCTCTTGATCACCGATGACGACCGTATAATTCGCATTTAATCGATCCGCTTGCTTCATTTGTCCTTTTACTTTACGAGACATATAATCTTTATCCGCTTTAATGCCATTTTTACGCAAATCGTTCAATAGCTTAATTGCATAACGATCTGCCGCATCGCCCATCGTTACTACAAATAAATCAAATTCATTATCAATATCAAGTTCAATTTCTTCTTCATTCAATGCAAGTAATAGTCTTTCAATACTTAGTGCAAAGCCAATACCAGTTTGGTTTGGGCCATCTAATAATTCTAATAATCCATTATAACGACCGCCGCCACATAAAGTTGTAATTGCACCATCATAATTTGGGTTATCCATCATAAGTTCAAATGCAGTATGTGTATAATAATCTAAACCTCTTACCAAATTAGGATCCACCACATACGGTATACCTAAATCATCTAAATGTTGTTTCACTTCATCAAAATATGCTTTAGATGCTTCATTTAAATAATCGCTAATCTGAGGTGCAGTTTTAATAGCTTCTTTATCTTTATCTACTTTACAATCCAAAATACGCATTGGGTTTGAGTGAAGTCTATTTTGACAATCACTACAAAAATCACCAATAACAGGTTCGAAGTGTTTCACAAGCGCATCGTTATATTCTTTACGAGAATGCATATCTCCAATGCTATTAATAACAAGTTTTAAATGTTTCAAACCAAATGACTGATAAATATGCATCGCCATTGCTAATACTTCAGCATCAATCCCTGGATTTTCCGCACCAATCGCCTCTACACCAAATTGTGTAAATTGACGATAACGCCCTTTTTGTTTACGTTCATAACGAAACATAGGACCCGTATAATATAATTTGATAGGTTGATTTGGAAGGCCTTGCATTTTATTTTCTATATAAGAACGTACTACTGCCGCCGTACCTTCAGGACGCAACGTTATACTACGGTCTCCCTTATCTTTGAATGTATACATTTCTTTTTGCACAACATCAGTTGAACCTCCGACACCGCGTGCAAATAATTCAGTGCTTTCGAATATTGGCGTACGAATTTCTTGATAGTTATATAATTCCATCAATTCATTTAATTTTGATTCGATATAACGCCATTTTTTTGTTTCCTCTGGTAATATATCTTGAGTCCCTCTAGGTATATTTATCATAGAACCTCTCCTTTTAAGCAATAAAAAAACCCTTGCATGACTAATAAGTCATACAAGGGACGATTTTCCGTGTTGCCACCCTAATTGGTTACAAATATATTATTCATAACCCACTTCATACGAATAACGTTCGTTACACGGCTTTATATTATAAAGCACCTCTTCTTGTGTTATATTTCTAAATTACTCTGCATAATTTTTCAGCCTAGAATTATGTCTCTTCACATTTTGATAAATGTTACCTATTTCGTTTAGAAACTTCAAGAATACTAACGGTTTTAATATAGAATTCATATTTAATAATAACGACTTTACAAATATTATGCAACCTTTTTATTCAGAGAAATAAGAACGTAATCCATCAACAACTGCTTTTTCAAGTATGTGGCGGTGCAATTTATCCGTAATCATATCTTCATCTGTAGGATTGCTAATATAGCCTAATTCTAATAATACTGCTGGAACGTCCGTTTGTCTCAATACTTGGTAGTTTTCTTGTCTAGCGCCTTTACTCGTCAACAACGCTTTCTTCTGTAGTGTAGCACTGATTGTTTCTGCTAAAGCCTCTTGGTTATCTTTATACCAATAAACCGTGCTGCCATTAGCTTTAGCGGATTTGAGAGAGTCATTATGTATGCTAATATATGCATCACCTTTAATATTACGTTGCTCGAGAGTTACATATTCATCCGCTTCACGTGTCATATTAACAACTGCACCTTCTTTTTCTAGAAGTGATTTAAGTTCTTTCGCAGTTTTTAAAGTGTATACCTTTTCCCTACTATGCTTTTTTGTATTACTTGAAGCACCTTGATCACTTCCGCCGTGACCAGGGTCAAGTACAATTATTTTATCCTTTAAAGGCTTAGCGTTGGGGTTAGCATCCGCCTCTATATTTAAATTCGTATGCCAACCTGCAACCCAACCTTTTTCTTTGCCATTACTAGATTCAACTTGAATCCATTTACCTGTTTTGCTTATTTTGTGGAAGTTTTGTCCTTTGTAGATTGAATTAACTTCTGGATAAATTGGACTAGGTCCAGTTCTTAATTCCGTATCTTCTGTAACATAAATTGTACTACTATCTTCATCATTATGATTTAAGAAAGAAATGATCATAAAAACGAAAACGACAAATGTTACAACGACAATGAGTGTGGGGAAATTCCTAAGATTATGTTTTTCTAACCAAGTATTGATTCTATTCATACGATTTTGCCATCCTGACTTTCATAAATAATAGTTACAGGTCCATCATTAGCGATATTAACTAACATATCTGTGCCAAATTGACCTGTTAACACATTTAATCCATAAGAACGCAGCGCGTTATTAAATTGTTCATAAAACGCATTAGCTTGCTCTGGAGGCATAGAACGAGTGAAACCCGGTCTATTTCCTTTTCTCACATCAGCATATAAAGTGAACTGTGAGATTGATAAAATCTCACCTTCAACTTGTTGAATATTAAGATTTAATTTACCATCTTCATCTTCAAACAATCTGGCATTCACTATTTTTTTAGCTAATGTTTCAATATCAGCTTCCGTAGTCTCACGCCCTATACCAACGAACAGACAATAGCCTTTTTTAATTTTATTTTCAATATTCTCATTAGAAACTGAAGCTTCTTTAACTTTTTGAACTACAATTTTCATCTATGCTGCACCTCTAATTCCATACTCTTGTAACAGTATAAACATCGCCGAGTTGTTTGATTTTTTCTACAACTTGGTAAACTTCATTTACATTTTTTACCATAACGCTAATATTTATCACCGCATTTTTATCAATATCTGATCGACCGGACACTTTAACCAAGTTACTCTGTGTTGAATTGACTGCTTGTAAAACTTCGTTCAAAAGTCCATTTCTATCGTAAGCAGAAACTTCCAAATCTACTTGATAACGTTGGGTAGAGTCTTTAGAACGCACCCACTCAACATGTATAAGTCGTTCTTTTTCATTTTGAATGTTAGGGCAATCCGTTCTATGTACTTTGATACCATGACCTTTGGTGATATAACCTACAATATCATCACCAGGGATTGGATTACAACATTTTGACAGTTTAATCAATACATTTTCTATACCTTCTACATAAACTCCACTATCTGTTGTAATATCATCCTTAATTGGAACGGATTTGGTGATTTCTTGAGCTTCATTTAAAGCTTTTTGTTTATCTTGAATACGTTGCTTTTCTGTTAATTTATTTACAATTTGTAATGCAGTCACGCCACCAAAACCTACTGCTGCAAATAAATCTTCTTCATTTGCAAAATTATATTTTTCATTAACAATTTCAATATTTTCATCTGTTAAAACATCATCTACTCTGAAACCATGATCTTTAATTTCAGCTTCCACCATGAATTTACCTTTTTCAATATTAGAAGAACGATCTTGTTTTTTAAAGAAACTTCTAATTTTACTTTTAGCGCTAGAAGATTTTACTATTTTCAGCCAATCTCGACTCGGCCCATAAGAATGTTTGCTTGTTCTTATCTCTACAATATCTCCTGTTTGGAGTACATAATCTATTGGTTCAATCTTACCGTTCACTTTAGCACCAATCATTTTATTACCGACTTCACTATGAATGGCATAAGCGAAATCGATAGGAACACCACCATATGGTAATTCAATAACATCACTTTCTGGAGTAAATGCATAAACTTTATCACTTTGTAAATCAAATTTTAAAGTTTCCATAAATTCTTCAGCATCTGAAGTAGTATTATCTGTTTCTGCTAGTTCTTTGAGCCAATTCAATTTATTATTGAAATTTTTATTTTTTTCAGTTACTTTTTTGCCTTCTTTATATGCCCAATGTGCTGCCACACCATGTTCAGCTATTTCATGCATCTCAAATGTGCGTATTTGAATTTCTAGTGGGTCGCCATTTGGACCTACCACCGTTGTATGTAAAGATTGGTACATATTTTGTTTTGGCATCGCGATATAATCTTTAAATCTACCAGGCATCGGTTTCCAAAGTGTATGCACTAAACCTAATACAGCGTAACAATCGTTAATAGAATTAACTATAACTCTTATGGCTAATAAATCAAATATCTGATCGAATTGTTTCTTTTGTTTAACCATTTTTCTATAGATACTATATATGTGCTTTGGTCTACCATTAATATCTCCTTGGATATTCATACTAGCCATATCTTCATCAATGCGATTAATAGCATTCTGAATATACTCTTCTCGTTCGCTACGTTTCTTTTTCATCAAATTGACTATTCTAAAATACTGTACGCTATCAATATATCTTAAAGATGTATCTTCTAATTCCCACTTTATTGTATTGATACCAAGTCTATGTGCTAATGGCGCATAGATTTCTAAAGTTTCCTTAGAAATTCTAATTTGCTTTTCTCTAGCCATTGCTTTTAATGTTCTCATATTATGTAAACGGTCTGCTAATTTCACTAAAATAACACGTACGTCCTTAGCAATAGCAATAAATAATTTTCTATGATTTTCTGCCTGCTGCTCTTCTTTTGAACGATATTTCACTTTTTTTAATTTTGTAACACCTTCTACAATGATGGCAATTTCTTCGTTAAACATGCCCTTAACATCATCAAATGTATACGGTGTATCTTCAATTACATCATGTAAAAATCCTGCAACTATCGTTGGCCCGTCTAAATGCATTTCAGTTAGAATAGCCGCAACTTGTATTGGATGCATGATATAAGGCAAACCATTTTTGCGAAATTGACCCTCATGTGCCTCATAAGCAATATGGTAACTTTTTAAAACATATTCATAATCTTCTTTAGATAAATATGATTTGGCTTTGGATAATACTTCATCAGCACTATACGGATATTCATTGTTCACTTAAGACACCCCCACACTAAATATTAATTGTTATTAAATACCCAATTTAATATTTTATTCGCTTAACCTAGTTATTTTTAATTCCGATTATAACGTACTTTCTTTATTTTAGGTCAAATTTTGTATAATAGTTATATAATACTACATGTCATTAAATAAATAAACGAGTTCATTGGACCTATTAGAAAATGTTGTTAAATTTCACCTTTTATTATTCTTTGTTTCATAGAATCACATACAATTTACACAACATAAAAAAGAAAAGCCAAATGAAAGCTCATTTTTAAATGGTTTCATCTGACTTTTTTAATTTTAGATATTACTCATCATATGAAATTAAACGCATAACATCATAATCTTGAATTTTCTCAATACCATTCAAATACTTAAGTTCAATAATAAACGCAATACCTACAACGATACCACCTAATTCTTCTACAAGCTTAATAGCCGCTTCGATTGTTCCACCTGTAGCTAATAAGTCATCTGTGATAAGAACACGTTGACCGGGTTTAATTGCATCTTTGTGCATTGTTAATACGTTTGTGCCATATTCTAAGTCATATTCGTAACGAATCACTTCACGCGGAAGCTTGCCCTCTTTTCTTACAGGTGCAAAACCGATACCCATGGAATAAGCAACCGGACACCCAATAATAAAGCCACGAGCTTCCGGTCCGACAATCACATCGACATCTCTTTGTTTCGCATATTTTACAATTTGATCTGTAGCATAGCCATAAGCCTCACCATTATCCATAATTGTTGTTATATCTTTAAAGTTCACTCCTGGTTTTGGCCAATCCTGTACTTCAGACACATATTGTTTTAAATCCATACAAACTTCCTCCTATTTATCTATCAGTTCCGATTTAATCCACTGTTTTAAGTTATTAAAATCTTCATAAAGTAACATTTTTTCAACTTGTATTCTTTCGAGTCGGCCTTGATAAAACTTACTCGATTCGATATCTCTTTTGTCAGAAATGTTATTCATTTTGATTATACCATTTTCATCTTTTATAAAGCCTAAATCAAGAAAAACTTTTAGTATAAATTTAAGCATATTGGGTTGAATGTTTAAATATTGGCAGAGTTGCATGCCATCTTGTGCTAAATTTGTTTCTTTTTTCGTTGCCAATGCTTTAAAACATTGTTTAAATGTTTCCATTTTAGGCATACCTTCAAAATAAACAGAGTGTTCATGATTTAAAACGAGATAAATTTGCGACACATCTACCATTTTTAATGTTATTTTAATTTCTTCAATGGAAGAAGGCAAATCACGAAATACATATTTATTATAGTTTGATTGAATCTCATCACCATAATAATAGTAATTACCATTTAATTTTTCACTCTTTTTATTGATTAAATAAGCAACGTCTGTCGCGTCTTGTGCAAATTCATTAACTTTACTTTTACTACGGTAATCTAAAATCTGTAAATTATTACTTGCTAAGTCTTGAATCATAAATTGAGGTGACTGGAATCCATTCCACTCATTAATTTGTAATGTACCTATAACATTGATTGGCTGTTCCACACCCAACTCTTTAACAAGATGTCCATTTTGCCAAAATATCGCTTGCAATTGACTTTCACCCATAACGAGTTTAAGATGTTTCTGCTCTTGACCAATACCTTTAGCTTGATGCACTAATACGTCTTCCAGTTCAAAACAAGGACTTGTAAAATCTGTACCAAACGGACGTAACCTTTGTATGTCTTGAATATTTTTAATAGTAATATCAGACTCAGAAATTTTCACATCCACTTTCTTTCGAGGTTCTAAGGATGTTGTTTCAGCAAGTTGATTCATCCATTGATTAAGTCCTTGTCTTAATGATTCAATATTTTCAATTGGCATCGTGACACCTGCTGCCATATGGTGACCACCAAACTTACTAATTAAGTCTGCATGTGCGGTTAAGATATCAAACATTGATACCTGTTCTATACTACGCGCTGATCCTTTTGCGTGATTTTGTGCTTCATCAATATTTAATATTAACGTAGGTAAGCCATAGGTTTCAACAACCTTTGAAGCTACGATTCCTAGTACCCCTTCATGCCAGTCTTGTTGAGCTAAAAGTAAGAATTTAGATCCATCTTGTACTTGTGTTTCAGCAACCTGTAATGCTTCGTCGGTAATTTGTGCAACGATATCTTTACGTTCTTGATTAAAGAATTCTACCTGCTCTGCTAAAAACTCTGCTTCTTCATCTGTTTCAGTCATTAACAGTTCTGCAGCTAAGGCAGCGTCTTCTAATCTTCCAACCGCATTGAGTCGAGGGCCAATGATAAAACCAATTGTTTCTTCAGTAATCTCATCATTATAACCTGCTTGTTTGAGTATTGCTTTAATTGAAACTGGGCAATGTTCGTTAAGTACTTCTAGACCTTTTTGTACTAGCGAACGGTTTTCGTCAGTTAAAGATACTAAGTCAGCAATCGTTCCAATAGCCACTAAGCCAAGAAAATATGCGGGTGGTTGTGCTAATAATGTTTGGGCTAATTTATATGCTACCCCTGCACCACATAAATATTGAAATGGATATTCATATTCTGGATGCATTGGATGCACAATGGCAAAGGCATTAGGCATTGTTTTACCAATTTCATGATGATCTGTCACAATAACATCTACACCTAAGTCTTGAACCATTTGAATTTCATCATGTCCTTGGATACCGTTATCTACAGTTATAATTAAAGAAATACCTTCATCATAAGCATTCTTAAAGGCCATTTCATTAGGCCCATAGCCTTCTGAAAAGCGATTAGGTATGTACCATCCAACATGTGCACCTAATTCTTTTAAAGTATCGACAAGAATTGTAGTCGATGTGACACCATCAGCATCGTAATCGCCATAGACTAAAATCTTTTGATTTTCATCTATTGCTAAATTAATACGTTCAACTGCTTTTGACATATCGCTCATTAACCATGGATCATGTGCAATTTGCTTACCATTAAGTACATCAGCAATTGATGATTTATCAGTTAATCCTTTACTTTCTAAGATTTTTTTTACAATAGGAGTTAGTTTTAAATCTGACGAAACATCCTCTGTAATCTCAGTTTCGGGTGAATTAACGTCCCAAGTATACTTTGATTTAATCATACTATTCTCCCTCATTTCCACAAGCAATTATACAAAAGATAACCCAAAATAAAAAGTACTTACATTTAAGTATGTATAAGAAATAATACAATACTCCAAATATGAACTATGATTGATTCATCTAAGCAATTCTACTTTCTTCGCCACTCAATAACTAAACCCAAAAATAAAAGGCTATAATTCATGATTAACATGAATTATAACCTTTATACCTCTCAAAAAATTAAAATAATTAAACTACAATTTTTTCATCATTTGATTTTTTCTCTTTATATACTACTAATTTGTTATCTTCTGATTTTTTAAGTTGACGTTTTTTCATAATGCCCCATAGCGGTACTGCAATAAATACAGATGAAAATACACCTGTGATTAATCCTATTAATAATGCTAATGAGAAATTAAAAATACTTGGTGCACCAAAAATCAATAACGAGATAACAACTATAACTACAGTGAGCACTGTATTAATGGAACGTGTCATCGTTTGACGAATTGATCTGTTCACAATATCATCAATTTGCGCTTTGTCCGTAATCACTTTCACTTTGTGTAAGTTTTCCCGGACCCTATCAAAGGTTACTATCGTATCATTAATAGAGTAACCTATAATCGTTAATACTGCAGCAATAAATGTAATGTCAACTTCAAGTCTAAACAAACTGAAGACTGCCACAATCATAAATGCGTCATGCAGTAAAGAAAGAATAGAAGACAAGCCCATACGCCATTCGAATCTAAATGTAATATAGATAATGATACCTATCGCTGCATATATTAAGGCAAGCATTGCATTTTTAGCTAGTTCTTGTCCTATAACAGGTGAAACTGTATTAACCGTTGGATCATGTCCAAAGCTACTATCTACAGTGTCTTTAATTTTAGCCACATCATCTTTAGATAAAGCATTTTTAAATTGTACCGAAACATTTTTGCCCTTTTCACCGATTGAAACTTGGTCTGGTTCGAAATGCTTATCTTTTAATACTTGAGTCACTTTGTCATCAGAAACTTTTTGATCTGACTCGAAGTCTACACGTGTACCACTTGTAAAATCAATACCAAGATTTAATCTGAAGATAAAGAGTACAATTGCACCAAGTATCAAAATAATAATACTCAGTGATAGTAATGGCTTGGCTAACTTCATAAAATTAATACGCTCATATGGTGTTTTCAAATCATGTATTTCTTTACCTTGATTAATATCAAAGGTATCCTTTTTATTTACACCAAATAGCCAATTTGATTTTTTAAAGAAGTTAGAAGAAACAAGTAATGACAATAACCATCTAGATAAAAATACTGCCGTCACAAATATCATTAAAATGCCTAAGAGTAACATTGTTGCGAAACCTTTAACTGAACTTTCACCGAAGAAGAACAGTACTGCCGCTGCAATTACAGTAGTTAACTGCGCATCGAAAATCGTTAAGAAGGAACTCTTATTGGCTTTTTTGTACGCTTGTTTAAGCGTCCGTCCTATTTTCAGCTCATCTTTTATCCGCTCATACATAATGATGTTAGCATCGACTGCCATACCTACACCGAGTACTAAAGCTGCTAAACCAGGCAACGTTAAGACCCCAGATATAAAGTTAAATGCTAATAATGTTAAATAAATATAAGCAGTTAACGCGATGACTGCTACTAAACCAGGCAAACGATAAAAGCCTAGCATAAACAGGTAAATAACTGCAATACCTATAACTGCTGCTAATACTGTTTTATCTAAAGCATCTTGTCCAAATTGTGCGCCTACTGAATTTGAATATATTTCATTCAAATCTACTGGTAATGAGCCAGAATTTAATAAGTCAGCAATTTGTTTTGCTTTTTGAACGCCTTTTTCGCCGTTAAATCCACCAGATATCTCTACACTGTCGGAATTGATAGGTTTATCAACTGATGCAGCCGAAACATATTTAGGATCTTTTTTATTTTTTTCCTTTTGGTAAGTATCACCTTTTTCATGATCTAACCAAACGACCATCACGTTTTCATCTTTTTTAGAAATTTCTTCTGTTACTTTTTTAAATTTATCACTATCTTTTAATTTAAAAGTAACTGCAGGTTGATTTGTGTTTTGCTTGAATTCTTGTTTTGCAGAACCTTGTTGAATGTCTTTACCAGTTAATTTAACTTTGTCATCCGCATCTCTAATTGTTAAATTAGCTTGGGAAGATAATATTTCACGTGCTTGAGATTGGTTTTTAACCCCCGCAAGTTGCACACGAATTCTATTCTTATCTTCGACCTGAATTTTTGGTTCTGATACTCCTAATACGTTTACACGATTTTCAAGCGTTTTAGCCGTAGCTTTCACCGCTTTTTCGTCTATTTTATCACCTTTTTGCAAAGGATCTACTTGATATAAGACTTCAAAACCACCTTGTAAATCCAAACCAAGATTGACGTCTTTAATTACATTCTTATATGTAAGTCCCATGCCTGCAAACAAAAGAACTACAAGTAATATAAATGCAACTATTCTACTACTTTTCTTCACTTGAACACCTCATTGTAAGCTTATTTTATAAGAATACTTGATTGACTCAATATAATGCAAGCTTAATAAAATCATATTATTCTTCTAAACAACCTTATATATCTTAACATATTACATCGTAGGTAAAAACTAACTCAATGGTTTTGCATATAACTTTTCGGTGTAAGCGGTTTATTTAAAGAAGATGTTTCATAAACTTTAACTACATAATAAACAATCTTGGTACGCTCACCAATAACCTTGTTAAAGTATAACACTATATACCCTATTTACGATTAAAGTAAAAGTGCCAATCTTATATGTTAACAACTGCTTAAATTCCGATACAAAAAAAGAACTAATGTTTAACATTAGTTCTTTACTTAATTATGATGGATCTACTTGCTTAATAGCTGGCTTTTCTAAAGTGATTTCAGTACCATTACTGTTTAAAGTTAATACTACTGTAGTTTCATCTACACTACGAACAGTACCTTTAATACCACCAATTGTAGTTACATGTTGTCCTGAACTTACTTGACTAATCATTTCACGATGCTCTTTAGCCTTTTTCTGTTGTGGTCTAATTAAGAAGAACCACATTAATACTAATAATAAAATTGGTAATATCAATGAAGTAAATTGCATGATTTTATTTCTCCCTTTTAAAAGTTTTTGGGGTTCTCTACATTAAGTCCATACTGCTCGAAAAATTCTTCTTTAAAATCAAGAAGACGATCTTCACGGATAGCTTGACGGATATTTTCCATTAATTTAAGCAGAAAATGTAAATTATGATAAGTAGTAAGACGGATACCAAAAGTCTCTTCTGCTTTGATTAAATGTCTTATGTAAGCTCTACTGTAATTTTTACAAGCATAGCAGTCACAATTATCATCAATCGGACGTAAATCATCCGCATATTTGGCATTTTTAACAGTTAACCGACCATGTGATGTCATACATGTACCATTACGTGCAATACGCGTTGGTAATACACAATCAAACATGTCCATCCCGCGGATACTACACTCGATTAAAGCATCAGGTGAGCCAACGCCCATTAAGTAACGTGGTTTATCCTTAGGCATAAATTGTTCAGTGTGTTGTACCATATCGTACATTACCGGTTTTGGTTCTCCAACGGATAAGCCACCAATTGCGTATCCTGGAAAATCTAAAGCTACTAAATCTTCAGCACTTTGCTGACGCAAGTCTTTATATTCTCCACCTTGGATAATGCCAAATAAAGCTTGATCTTCGGGTCTCTTATGTGCTTCAAGGCATCTTTCAGCCCATCTTGTAGTTCTCTCAATAGAATCTTTCACATATTTGTATTCAGCAGGCATTGGCGGGCATTCGTCAAAAGCCATCATAATATCTGAACCTAAATCATTTTGAATTTGCATTGATTTCTCAGGACTCAAGAATAATTTAGATCCATTAGTATGATGACGAAACTCTACGCCTTTTTCAGTAATATTTCTCAGGTTACTTAAACTAAATACTTGGAAACCACCAGAGTCAGTCAGTATAGGACCGTTCCAGTTCATAAACTGATGTAAGCCCCCACTCTTTTTGATAATATCATTTCCTGGTTGTAACCACAAATGATATGTGTTTCCTAAAATGATTTTAGACTCCATTTGATGTAATTCTTCAGGACTCATTGTTTTAACTGTTGCTTTAGTACCTACAGGCATAAACATTGGTGTTTCAAATGAACCATGTGGTGTATGCACAATTCCTAATCTAGCTCCAGATTGCTTACAGGTTTTTATATGCTCATATGTAACGGCTGGCATAAAAAATCTCCTTTCATTCCCTAAATAATTAACATTGCATCTCCAAAACTAAAGAATCTATATTCAGCCTCTACAGCTTGTTGATATGCATTGATTATAAAATCTCTTGTACTAAAAGCTGAAACTAGCATAACTAATGTCGATTTGGGTAAATGGAAGTTAGTAATCAAACCATCTATTGCCTTATACTCAAATCCAGGGAAGATAAATATATCAGTCCATCCACTTTTAGCCACAAATTGATCATTGGATTGCATAATTGTTTCTAATGTTCGAGTTGACGTGGTACCAACCGAGATGATTCTTTTCCCATTTGCTTTCGTTTCATTTAATAATTTCGCTGTATCTTCATCCATTTGATAGTATTCACTATGCATTTCGTGGTCGTCAATATTATCAACGCTTACAGGTCTAAAGGTACCTAATCCAACATGCAAGGTTATAAAAGCAATATGAATACCTTTAGCTTTAATTTGATTTAACAAATCATCTGTAAAATGTAATCCTGCTGTTGGTGCAGCTGCAGATCCAGTTGCCTTAGCATATACTGTTTGATAACGATCAGGATCGTCTAAACGTTCTTTAATATATGGTGGTAAAGGCATTTCTCCAAGTTCATCTAAACGCTCTTGCAAGATACCTTCATAATGTAATCGCATAATGCGACCACCTTGGTCTAACTCTTCAATACATTCAGCAACAATTTTGCCCTCTCCAAATGACAACTTGTTACCTATTCTAATTCTCTTGGCTGGCTTTAATAATACTTCCCAGTCATTTCCCTCTATTTGAGTAAGCATAAGCATTTCCACTTTTGCACCTGTATCTTCTTTTAAACCAAATAATCGGGCCGGCATAACTCTTGTATCATTTAGTACAAGAGTGTCACCACTTTCTAAGTGATCAATTACATTTTTAAATTGTTTATGTTCAATATTACCTGATTTTCTGCCTAGAACAAGCAATCTACTCTCATCTCTATTTTTTAAAGGCGTTTGCGCAATTAACCTTTCAGGCAAATGGTAATCAAATGCTTCAATATCCAACTTATTCCCTCTTTTCATTCTTGCTAAAATGTTCAAATGCATAAGCAGTTGCTTTACGTCCTCTTGGTGTACGTTCAATAAAGCCTTTTTGAATTAAAAATGGTTCATATACATCTTCAATGGTTACACGTTCTTCACCAATAGACACCGCAATTGTATCTAAACCAACTGGTCCACCTTTATATTGGTTGATTATGCAATTCATCATCTTATGATCGATATAGTCTAAGCCTTCATCATCTACTTGGAGTAACTGTAAAGACTGCTTTGTAGTATCAATATGGATTAAATCATCTTCTTTAACTTGTTGAAAATCTCTCACACGTTTTAGAAGACGGTTGGCAACTCTCGGAGTCCCTCGGCTACGCTTGGCTAATTCTATTGCACTATCATCATCTATAGATGTACCGAGCACTTCAGTTGTTCGTAAAATAATTTCTTTCAATTCATGTTCTTTATAGTATTCTAATCTGAGATGAACACCAAATCTATCACGCAATGGTGCAGTTAAACTCCCAGCTCTTGTTGTTGCTCCAATTAATGTGAAGGGAGGCAAATCTATACGAATACTTCTCGCTTCTTCACCTTTACCAATCACAATATCTAAAAAGAAGTCTTCCATTGCGGAATACAATACTTCTTCAACAACACTACTTAGTCTATGAATTTCATCTATAAATAAAACGTCACCCGGCTGCAAACCAGAAAGTATCGCTGCCAAATCACCTGGACGCTCTACAGATGGTCCTGAAATTGTTCTAATATTAACTTCCATCTCATTTGCAATAATATTCGATAACGTTGTCTTACCTAAGCCAGGGGGGCCAAATAATAAGACATGGTCTAACGGTTCTTGTCGAATTTTAGCCGCTTTTATAAACACTTCTAAATTCGATTTAATCGTAGATTGTCCTATATACTGACGCAACTTTGTCGGTCTCAAAGATAATTCAAATGATGATTCATCCTCATGTACAGACTGGTCTACCATTCTATCATCCATTGCCTAACCCCCTTTTTAAAAATATGAATTTTAGTTCTATGATATAAGTAATTGCAAACCTCTTTTTACAGCATCATCCACCGAATCAAACGAATCTTTATTCAATGCTTTCTCAACTTTAGTCAGTTCGCGTTTAGAGTATCCTAATGCTTCAAGCGCAAGTAATGCTTCGTTGATAATTGGCGCAGCACTGCTACTATCCACCCCTAACTCTAAAGCTTGTTTACTATCAATATCGTTAATTTGTACTTTTCCTTTAAGGTCTAATACAATTTGACGCGCTGTCTTTTTACCAATACCTGGAAACTTGGTCAAGTAAGCATCATTTTCATTTTCGATGGCAATTTTAACGTCATTAGGTGAACTACTGGCTAATATTGCTAATGCAGATTTCGGACCAATACCTGTCACTTTTATTAAACTATGGAACATATCTTTTTCTTCTTGGTTAATGAATCCATACAGTAATTGTGCATCTTCTCTTACAATAAGAGAAGTGTGAACAATGACTTCTTTATCCATGTACTTTTGAAAACGATATGAGTTTGGTGTTTGAATTTCAAAACCAACTCCCGATGCTTCAACAACGACGTGGGTTGGATTCAATTCTGTTAATGTGCCTTTGATATATGCGTACATGTCTACACTTCCTTATATAGTCATACTAATTAATTCAACTTTAGAAACATGCTCAACTTTTTTTAGTGCTTCCATTACATCATCAATTTCTAAATTTGTCCCTTTAGCATCTAACGAAAGTGTAATCGTTGCTCTACCTTCCATTGGAATACTTTGATGGATTGTCAGTACAGATAAGTTCAAATTGGATAATGTATTTAAGACACCCGCTAACATACCTACGATATCATTGACATACAATATCAATGTAAACTCCCGCGTCTCTTCCATTTTCTCATCTATGGGAAATATAGTATCACGATATTTATAAAATGCACTTCTAGATAAATCGAATTGTTTAACTGCTTCAAATATGGACAAGGAAGGATCATTTTTTAATAGGTCTTTGATTTTTAGAGTCTTTACTACAGATTCAGGTAGCACATCTTCTCTAATTAAGTAAAACTTTTTATAATCTTTTTTGTCCATCTCCAGCACTCCTATTCTACAAATTCAAATTCTCCGCCAAGTATTCTTACAATATCGCCATTTTCACAACCACGCGCTCTTAACGCTTCATCAATGCCCATAGAACGCATTTGACGTGCAAATCGGCGTACTGCAGGATCACTATTGAAGTCAGTCATTTTAAACATTCTTTCAATTGCTTTACCGCTAACAACATATGCTGCATCATCGTCTCTAGTAATAGTGAAGTTATCTTGGCTTGGTGTATGTTTATACAACACTCTATTAATGCCTAAATCTTCCTCTTCCTCTTCATCTTTACTGAAATCAATATCTTTTACTTCTTCTAATTTGTCCGCAATAGCATATAAAAGTTCATCTACATGGTCATGCATAAATGTAGAAAGTGGAATAATTTTTATACTGTCATCATTCAATTCTTCCTTAAATAATTTTAAATTATCTTCTGAATTAGGCATATCCATTTTATTTGCAACCACGATTTGTGGTCTGTCTTCTAAACGGTGTTCATATGCTTTAAGTTCGTCATTGATGATTTTGTAGTCTTCATATGGATCACGTCCTTCTGAACCACTCATATCTATCATGTGAACGATGACTTTAGTACGCTCAACATGTTTTAAAAATTGATGACCTAAGCCCACACCGTCAGATGCACCTTCGATAAGTCCAGGTAAGTCAGCCATTACGAAGCTTCGTTGGTCTTTAGTTGAAACAACACCTAAGTTGGGTTTAATAGTTGTAAAGTGGTATGCACCAATTTTAGGTTTTGCTTTAGAAACGATAGAAAGCAATGTAGATTTTCCGACACTTGGGAAACCAACTAATCCTACATCTGCTAATAATTTCAGTTCTAATGTAACATCTATTTCTTCACCTGGTTCACCATTCTCACTAAAGTCTGGTGCCGGGTTTCTTGGAGATGCAAAACGAGAGTTACCTCGACCACCTCGGCCGCCTTTAGCTACAACAGCGCGTTGACCATCTTCAACTAAATCAGCTAATACTTCTTCAGTTTCAACGCTCTTAATTATAGTGCCCGGGGGTACTTTTAAAATTAAATTTTCTGCATTTCTACCATGCATATTACTACTTTGACCAGTGTCGCCTCTTTTGGCTTTGAAATGTGTTTGGTATCTAAAGTCTAATAAAGTTCTTAAACCTTCATCAACTTCAAATATAATTGATGCACCGTCACCGCCATCGCCGCCAGCTGGACCACCGAATGGGACATATTTTTCTCTGCGGTAGGCTGTGATACCATTACCGCCATCACCTGCTTTAAGTGATATTTTAACTTGATCGACAAACATGATTTCACCTCTTTTTCTAAAATTGTTCTTAACATATCTTTTATATTATAACATTATCTTTATAACTAGAAAATAAAGACAAAAAATAAACACCAGAAGTTATAACTTCTGGTGTTAACGTTGACAAAATTACTCAGCTGCTGCGTAAACAGAAACTTGTTTTTTGTCGCGACCTTTGCGTTCGAATTTAACAACGCCGTCGATTTTAGCGAATAATGTATCGTCGCCACCACGACCTACATTTTCACCAGGATAGATTTTTGTACCACGTTGACGGTATAAAATAGAACCACCTGAAACGTATTGACCATCAGCACGTTTAGCTCCTAAACGTTTTGATTCTGAGTCACGTCCGTTTTTTGTAGAACTTATTCCTTTTTTAGATGAGAAGAATTGTAAGTTTAACTTTAACATTAGGTTGCACCTCACTTATAATTTAGTCTGATATTTTCTTTATATTCTTCTTCAATTGTTTGTAATGATACTAACATAGCTTGAAGAATTAATTGCGCTTTTTCATTGCTAGTGTCTACACTTCTGATATGAAAGTGACCACCATCATCATTATAATCGATATCTGGCTTTTCACTTGTTAATCCCATTATAGCATTAACACTACCGAATAGAACTGCAGATGCACCAGCACAAACGATATCATGTCCGTAATCACCATGGTCAGCATGGCCATCCATGATAACGTCAGTGACTTGACCGGCATCGTTCAATGTAATATCAACAGTAATCATAATTATGCGTTGATTTTGTCGATAGTTAATTTAGTATAAGGTTGACGATGACCTTTTTTACGTTTTGAGTCTTTACGACGTTTATACGTGAATACAGTGATTTTTTTACCGCGACCGTGTTTTTGAACGGTAGCAGAAACTGAAGCACCTTCAACTGTTGGCGCACCAACTTTAACTGCGTCTCCACCTACAAATAATACTTTATCAAAAGTGAATGAATCTCCTTCATTAACTTCTAATTTTTCTACGAAGATTTCTTGACCTTCTTCGACTTTAACTTGTTTTCCACCTGTTTCAATAATAGCAAACATACTTTGCACCTCCTATAATATAAGTCACGCCAAATACAGGTGACATAGATGTACTTGAACCTGAATCTGAGCGGTTGTATGTAGCTAGTAAACTACTCAACTACTGCATTTTAGCATTAGCCATTCTTACTGTCAATCTTCATTTGTACATTTTCCAAAAATTTTGTAATAACCGGAAACATAATAATAAGTAAAATAAAATTGATTATAAATGTAGGAACTAATCTAAAAATAATAAAATTAAAGAATTCAAATTGTATTAGTCCTAAAATTGCATAGATAATTGCAACATAAATTTCCAATATTAATGTACTAACTAAGATAATGATAAAAAGCATCGTCTTATCTCTATAAAATGTTTTAAAGAAATAATCCATAATGACAACGAGTAAAATATAACCAAATAAGTATAATCCATAAAAACTGCCAAAATAGAGATCTGTAATTAATCCCAGCACTACTGATAAAACCATTGCGACACCAAAGCTTCTATATACACAGACAATTAAAATATACATAAACGTTAAGTGTGGCACAAAGATAATATCCTTATCTCCTATGTGCATTGGTATAACGAGTCCAATCACGGTATCAATATAAAATAATACAATACCAATAAGAAAGTAGTATAATGCGCGCATTAATTATCCCCGCTTTCATTATTTGGTATTGTTTCAGGATTTCTTTTAGCGACATATACGTGATTTAAATCAGATAAGTTGGCTGCTGTTTTCACTCTCACTTCTTTAGATAAACCATATTGATCATTTTCAACTTTAGATACTTCACCTATGTATATACTGCTAGGAAGTTGATCAGCCAATCCACTTGTAACAACTTTATCGCCCTTTTTAACACTATTTTTGTTGCTAATATCTGCAATCACCAATTCATTATTTTTAGTATCATAATGATCTATTAAACCAAAAATATTTTTACCTTTATGTTGGATATTGACAGACAAGCGATTTGAACGCGTGTTTGTGGAAATTAAATCCACTTGTGATGAGAACTGATTCACTTTTGAAATACGACCAACTAAGCCTTCAGATGTCAACACAGCCATGTTTTTTTGGATACCATCTTTAGATCCTTGGTTAATAACTAAAGTGTTCATCCATTGGTCTGGATTTCTTGATAGGACCGTGCTAGAGATAGGTTCGAATTTAGATATATCTTCAATATCTAACTCTTTTTTGTACTTCTTATTCTCTGCTTTGAGCCTTTCATTTTCCACTTCTAATTGTTTAACCTTACTAGATTGCTCTTTAGAACTTTCTTTTGAAAAGAGTGTACCTATAGATCCTGATACAAATTGTACTGGATAACTAACCACTCTTTGTCCAAAAGCAACAGAATCTCCAACATATTGTTCCACCGGTGATTGTGTTTGCGAACGTAAAGACACGCCAATTAAGGCTATAAACACTATGATTGCACATAAAATAACAATCAATTTGTTGTTTTTAAAAAACTTTGACAACCTTAACACCTCTATTAACCAACTATTTTATGTTCTCTTATCATTTTATATTACTAATAGCCCGAAATAAAGCACGAACCCTAATAATACTCAATAAAAGATCATTTTTATTTTAAATGATCATTTTTAAAAGTAACTTCAAATTTCCAAAACGTATTTAAGGTGCAATTTGAGTTATCTGATAATTATTATAACAATATCTATAGCCAATAGTGTATTAAAAAGTATTAGTTTAACAAAACATTTATATACAATCGTTCAACTATAGTTACTACTTTGCAAAGCCTCTCATCACATTTTAATCTCTTATACATTCTTTACAATTTTTTTATTGTACTGAGAATCAATGACTCGCATTATAATTAATGGAAATAAATGACGGAAATAACTATAAAAAACGCCTCTACTCAATAGTAGAGGCGCAACCAAATTTATATTACTTTTCTTTTTCTTCAGACTTATCTGTGTCAGCTGAATCTTTAGATTCTTTTTCATCTTCTTTGTATAATTTTTCTTCTTTACGCCAACGTGCAAATAAATTTTGTGCTTTTGCTTGCTCATCCGCTTTTTTCTCGCTAGACTTTTCACTCATATTTATACACCAACCTTTAACTATTTTACTTCTCTAGGCTAACGTATTTTAATAAAGAATTCAAACGCATTACTCGTAACTTGAAGGCGGTTGTAATTCAATGTGCTGTCCTAATTGATTTAAATCTTGTTGCATCTCTATCTCAGTTTTATAAACTCTAATTGAATCTGATCCAAACTTATAAATGATAAATTCGTCGCCACGTTGCCCCGCTATATACTGATCGTTATAACCCATTCTTCCAATGCCAGAAACTGACATAAATTCTTTTTTGTTGATCCAATTAAATACGTTTTTAGTTTGGCTAAGTGGTACATTATTTAAAATATCATTTTCTTCAACCGAATATCTTTGTCCCCCTGTTAATTGTTCTCTAGGCTCAGAATTATTCATAGATGGCTCATTATTGTGTATCGGATTCCATTCTTGATCTTTTAAAAAAGGGGCATATTTAAATGCAAAAAATACAATCATTATAATTGCAATAACAGCTATAATGTTTTTAATAATTCCGAATATAAATCGCATGAACCACCCTCCTATTTCGTCATATTATATTATAAAGTGCACCTCGCTAAATATCATCAGTCTCTAGGAGTATTTAAAACATTACTATAGGCTGATGCATCTAATATATATTCATAGTACAATATCATTAAAGGGAGTGAATACACTATGAGTATATTGTTTATAATCCTACTTGCACTCTTAGTTATTTTATTATTTAGAGTAGGTTTATCAATCTTAAGATTTTTAATATATGTTGGAATCATTGTTTTATGTATATATCTAGGATATCAAGGTATCCTTTGGTTAATAGAAAATTTCAATACCTATTTCAATTTTATAAATTAAAATTTTAGCGCTTAATGACCGAGGAGTCAATTAAGCGCATTTTATTTTTTATTCTAATAAAGTAACAACATTAAATCATCTCATCCTCAAAACCTCAGTGCACTTAAAAACTTCTTAGCCTCTCAAACACTACTTTTCTATATGATTTGTTAATAGTTGATAAATATAGTAGCAACCGCTTAGTATTAACGCCCATACAATCCCAACAATAATAGCGCTTAACATATATATCCAAAATGAAGTTTCAATAGCAGTGAATATGCTAAATAATATTGCAGCAACGACCACACCAATCACTGATATCAACGTTGTAAAACCTACACGCTTTATTGTAATCTGTTGTTGTTGTTTTGTAAGTTGCATTAAATATACGATTGGTATTAATAACCCTATCAATAATATACTTCCCAATTGATGATCCTCCCTTAATTTTCACTTTAATTATACAATATATTTTGTACTTCAGAAAACACTTTCGGCAAACTACTATATATTGCATAATTGCAAATTATTCCTTAAATAGAACAATGCATATTACACTTTATTCACTAACAAACTGTTTCTTACCAACTGACATCATTATTACATTATTCAGGGTTTACAAATGCGTCCTTAATATTCGATTATATGTAAAAGGTCGAACGTTAGTTTAATATAACGTCCGATCTTTTAATAAGTATTATTTAATTTTCTTGCCTATTATAGTTATATAGTAACGATGCAATGCCTAACCCGACTAACATAAGCGTTTGCAAATATATCGCATCCCCTTCAGGTTGTATATAAATTTTAAATAAAATAAAATGAAGTAATGCAGCTAAAAAATAAACAGGTATAAAACCTTTCGAACATAATATAGAGTTGTGCATAATCAAGTACACTCCTAATCCATTTTTTGTATTTGTCCATGTACACTAATTGGTACATAAAAAATCCTATTGGAAATATAGTAATGGCAGCACCTATAAATGTAACAATGAATAAAAATACATGGGTCTATGCAATTAAATCCAAATCATCGATTATACTCACACTAACAAAATCAATTATAAATAATATATCATAACGAACAGTGTACCAACGATCAGCCCACCAATCAACGATATTAATAACCATTTCTTATCATCTCGCAACTCTTTCGCACTTTTACTATCTCGTTTCACAAAAAGTCTGTCATCCATCCATTTTACTAAAGTAAATAAGCTTGCTATGCAAATTATGATTAAAATTGCTATCAAGTACTTCATGACTCCATCATCCTTTTTATGTGAATAATAACTACTATAAACAATTTAGCCGCTGCTTATAAAGGTTATATAGCGACTTTAACTTCATATTTTCAAATCATATTAGTAGTTATCCAGAAATAAAAGTTGGTATTTTACGTACAGTTTGAAATATTCATTAGCAATACCGATCTTTCTTCTCAAGCAATATTAACGCTTCGGTTATAACATACTATGTTATAAGAACAACAGGTTAAGTAGCATGTGTTGTTCTCGTAATATATTACGAGAAAGCTCAGGATGTGCTGTGATGTGTTTATCTTTTTTATTTATCAGCTTAATCTTATCTCCTACTATTTTACTAACCATAGAAAAGTTAAAGAATACACTTTCAGATACAACCATATATTTTTGTTTAGTACTACCATTTATAAAATTTAGAAATTTTTTGGTTCCATAATTCACCCACTATATGCTAATTATTTAAAAGGCTTCATTGCTTATCTCTTCCAAGAGATGAGTAGAACCACTTCAGCCAAAATTATTAAATCAATATAGTCAATGAATAAGTATTAAAATAATTTTTCATTATTGTATATGTTATAACTCCTTTAACATAGTTACAACTTTTAATGGTTGCCCATATTCCTTATATATCACTTGCTCCTCACACTGCTTATATCCCATTGATTTATAAATATTAATATTTCTTGGTACGTTTGCGCGTACCTTACACACTATATTAGTCATACCACATTTTTGGGCACGTAGCTCCAATGATACTAATAACATTTTACTAATCCCTTCCCCTTGTCTGTCAGGAATAACAGATAAACGCGTAAAATGTATATTATTACTTATTTGCTTAAATCGAACCATCGCTACCGGTTCTTGTTTATCGTAAGCAATGAGTGCTTTTTCACCTTGTTTAAAAGCATTTAAAATCATTTTTTCCGTTTCTTGAAGTGCACTCGAAGGTAATTCACTTGCTTTATATTCTGCGAAAGCACTTTTCATAATATAATTAATTAGTGCTACATCCATGCTTGTGGCTACTTTAATTTCCATTTAACCCCTTCTCACAAATAATTTTTCTTACGATAATAGTATTTTCTGATGTTGCTATTTATTTAATATAAAATATATCACCACAGTTTAAATGATTATCTCTTGTAGACCTGTATTGAAAGTTTAGCTTTTCTGCTAATTTAATGGAAGCTACATTGTTTTTATCCGTTCTTATGATAAATTTTGACTTATCATCTACATTTGATTTTAACCAGTCAATTATTTTATTCATAGCTTCATAAGCTAATCCTTCCCCTGTATAATTAGGACATATACGATAATAAACATTTAAAAATATATCGCCAAAATACTCTTTCTTTATAGCTCCTCCGCTCCCCAATACATTTCCATTACATCTATCTATAAAAATAAAATACCATAATTATTTTCATCCCAATATCTAATCCAATTCCGTATCATTTGATTTGTATCTTCAATTGTTAAATGTCTAGTTAGTGGTGTGAATTGTGTAGCAATTAGATCTGAATGTATATTAAAAAGTTCATCAGCATATTTTAAATCAGGCTTTACCATTATAAGTCGTTTAGTCATTAGCATCTAATCACTCCTATATTGATATTCTATATAAACGCAAAATTTCGGCCAACAACATATGAATTAAAATTAAAATTCACATATCTATATTATTTTCAAAAATCACTACACTTTTATCCCACAGATCAATACGTCAGCGAATTAATCATTGTTCATAAGATTCACATTCATTCCTAATAGATTACTCGTTGATTTCATTTTCCTATACTACACTTTTCAGAATTATCTCGTACACTTCTATTTCAACACAAAATAAGTCGCATTTTTTGTATGTTTACTTTAAATTATTATTTAGAAAATAGAGTTCATTTACTTTTATTAAATCGACATCGTATGTTAAATCGACAAAATATTTAGTTTGCCAACATTGCGTATGATATGCTGTTTTATTTAAATCGGTTTCCCATGAAGGATAAAGACGCATCGCCATTTTACCTTTTTTATCTTGTGAACTTACAATGCCGTGCTCTATTAATACACTTTTTGGAAAAACAAACTGTCCTTTGTAATGACCATCACTGACATTGACCACTAACCTATCTTGAAACGATTGATAAGTAAACGGCTCATTCATGTTTGCATTATTTTTTCTCCAAACAGCTATAAAATACCCCTTCTTTTTAGGTGTCTTTTTTGCTAATCTACTTTTTACATTTGTGTTTCCGTAGCATAAATTAATTGCCTCATAATCCTTATTCCATAATTCCACTTCAACATTTGTAATTTTCATATTGTCCATGGAATCTGAAATCATCTCAAATATTTTCAGTGATTGATATGCTTCAAACGCTTTAATAAGAACCCCCCCCCCTATAATCATTCCTTTTTTATTCCCTATCATTAACAAAAACTATATACTAATGCTTTCACTTATTAAGAAAGATGCCATCGTAATTGTTATTAATGTATAAAATCACAAAAAAGCTATAAGTATATATTACTTATAGCTTATCCTATTATTTTGAGCATTTCTATTATCTTCATTTTTTAAGATTTAAATACTTATTCAGTTTTCAACTATTAGTCTTTCTTAACTTCTTCTACCGTTTCTTCCACTTCTTTACGAGACATCTTTTCGCGCCCATCTCTCATAGCTTTTAGAGATTTATGTGCAAGTGCTAAAGGTAAACGACAGAAAAGTATAATACTTCTCTTATTAATCGCCTTCATATATTCATCAGCTTTTGCCAAGTTTTGCTCAGCATAATCAAATAAATCTGCGCGTGTCCAACCATCTGGTACGAAATTCACGCCACGTTCTTCTAAATCTTCTTTCTCATTTCTTAAAATATTCACGGCCTGAAGCCCACGCCCATAACCAATGGCTAAATCTCGGTCAGTCTTGATGCCAGCACAAAACTCCCATAATTCTGAAAGCATTACTCCAACAAGTCCTGCAACGTAATATGTATAATCATCTAAATCTTCTCGAGTATGGACCTCCCAATTTGCTTTTGCCCATTTCGCCATCCCGAATGCCATTTCACTAGAAGCATCCGTAACAATTGGTAATGTACTATTTGGACATGCATCTAACCAATCACCTAAACGCACAGTAACTTCAGGCATCATTTCTTTTATTGGTCCAAGTATTCGGAAGTATTCTGTTTCATCAAAAGGTTTCTTTAATAGATCGCTCACTTGCATTAAGATCGTATATTTCACATCATTTTCAACTTCTTCGTGATCTTCGATTTCATCTATCGCTCTCATTACTAAGTAACCACATACCACCGTATGTTTTAATTCTTTTTCTAAAAAAGTAATTGGAATATAAAATGTACGGCTTGTTTCTTTTAACACGCGCATTGCATCCTTTGGGAATTTCTTATCTGTCATTTTAATCTTTCCCTCCCTTTCTTAAAATACTATCACATTATTAAAAAATAAAACATTATTCCAAAGTACAAACATCTATACTAAACAGAAATAAGTCATAAATGACTTTATAGATACAGAAAAACCACATCCATTTAGTTAAAATGGTTGTGGTTACTTACATAATAAAAGGTTTTAACATCTATATTGTTTAATGTTTTCTAAATTTAAGTCATAAAAGAACATTTAATTTTTATTTTGAAATGAGCTTATCAAGACATTGTTCAAGCCTTTAGTTAAACATAGATTGGGTTGTCAGTATAACTTCTATAATAAGTCATACCCAAACAAAGCTTCAATTTTTCTTTCATTGAACAAGTAGCAACTTCTACTTTCCGTTAAATTACACTATCAGTTATTATCGTGAAAGAAGCAGCATGAATATTTATCTGCTGCTTCAAGAAATCTAATGTTTAAATTTTTTACTATGTTTACCATAGATAAAGTAATATAAAACAAACGTAAATATCATCAAAATGGCTAACGATTTATACATACCAGCATAACCTAAAAAAGGCGTTATCAAACCTAGAGTATATGGTCCAATACCATTCCCTAAATCCATAAAAATCATAAAAGTAGAGGTTGCTAATCCAATATTATGTGGTTTGGCATGACTTACTGCTATTGTTTGAGTAATTGAGGAAATATTACCAAATCCTAATCCAATACATAGTCCCGAAACAAGTAGTAACCAAGCACTATGACTTATTCCTAATAAGCATAATCCTAATACAAATAATATAATTGCTGGATAAATAATAATATTGGCTCCATATGCATCTACAATTTTACCAGTGAAGGGTCGTGAAATTAACACTGCAGCAGTATAGATAATAAAAAAGTAACTCGCTGCTTTTACCAAATCAATCTCAATAGCATATAAATTTATATACGATACTATACCGGAAAATGATAAAGCACTTAAGAATATAATGAATGCAATGGGTAAAGCTTGTCTATCAAATAAATTATTGAATGAAAATTTCTTTTTATTATTAATTTCTTGGTTTTTTAAAAGTAATGAAATGACAAAACTAATAATACCTAATAAAAAGCTAATATAAAATATATTCATGAAGTTGTTATTGCTCGTTAAAGATATACCTATAAATGGTCCTAAACCAGTAGCTAAAGCTGTACTCACCGCAAAATAACTGATTCCCTCACCTTTTCTATGATTGGGTATTACTGTGGCAACAATTGTACCCACAATAGTTGTTGTAATACCAATGAATACACCATTTAATAAACGGACTATCATCAAGAAATATTGGTCTAATTTTATAAAATATAACATTATCGATAAGATTAATAGTAATGTATTAATGACTAATATTTTCTTCGTTATTTTTAAAAATCCTATTGTCACCCTACCTAAAAGTGCACCAACTATAAATATGCCTGCTAACAGCCCCATCATTTTACTAGAAGCATTATATTCATTTTGAGCGTAAGTGGTTATAGTAGAATTTAATAGAAAATATACTAATATTAGCAGGAAATTAATAACTGAATAAATTATAAAATCCTTTGTCCATATTTTATTTGTCATGTTACCTCCTTTCTAAATAGATCCAATATAAAACGAAGTTGTTGTAACTCGTTTTATATTGGATTTTCCATAAGTCAAGACTATATCAATATTATGATAAGCTATTAAAAGTATATTGCTCTCCATCATTTGGTATTAAAACTTGTTTTTCGATACCCATGTCTCTTGTAAGTTCTTTTAGACTATGACGAGATAAGTTCCAATGATTTACAGCTTCCATATGAACAACAATGACTTTTGAATTTGGCGCTGCTTTTGCTACTTGATAAACATCATAACCGTTCATAATGAGTGAACTACCATAATAAAATTGATTGTCTCCACCGTTAACGACGATTATTTCTGGTTCAAAATGATTTATTGTTTCTTTAACTTTACTATACATAACTGTATCTCCTGCGATATACAGTTTCTGTTCACTTTGATGTTCAAAAATGACTCCACACACAGGACCCATGTCTTCTACTATTTCACCTCTTCCATGTTCTCCAGGCGTTTTAATTAATTTAATACCATTAAATGTAGTATGCTCAGATAAAACCTCTACATCTTTAAAACCTACATTACGAACTTGACTCGCTTCATTTTCATTTTGCGTGAAAACTTTAATATTTTTATTTAATACCTTTTGTGCTACTTCATCAAAATGATCAAGATGTAAATGTGTTAAAATAATTGCATCAATGTTATTTATGATTTTGTCTAACGACATCGGTAAATCAACGATTGGATTACCTTGATCTATCCTAGGTGCATTTGGAAATGCCCCAAAAGAACCCTTTTCTCCTAACATAGGATCAATTAAAAATCTCGTATTTGCGTATTCAATTATACTTGTTGCATTTCTGATATGATTTATTTTCATAAATGTGCCTCCAATTAAATTTATATATTTATTCTACGTGGAGGCCACTGCCGTTTAAATATAAAATTGAAAAACATTTTGATTAATTACTTGGAATTTGAAAGCGAGGAAGAATATTGGATGAATTAGATAAAGCAATCGTAAGTGAATTAAAAATAAATAGTAAGATATCAATGAATGACCTTGGTAAGAAGATAAACTTAACTGGTCAAGCTACCAATAATAGAGTGAAAAAATTAGAAGATGCTGGAATCATTACTGGCTATACCATTGATTTAAATCAAGAAGCATTAGACTGCAAAGTACATGTCTTTATTAATATATATACGCATAAAATTTCTCACCGCTCATATCTTGAGTTTGTAAACAAAGAAACTATTTTTATTTTAAATAATTACAAAGTTATTGGTGATGCTTGTTATTTATTAGAATGTAGATTTCCAGACAATAATAGTTTAAACAAGTTTTTAGAACGCTTAAACAATCATGCAAATTACAATGTTTCCATGGTCATTTCATAACTAGATGTAAATAAATGCCGAATTAGCTCGTTGCTAATTCGGCATTTATTTTTGTAAAACTTTAATCGATTCATTACTACTTAAATTTTGAAACTACATACTAATCACTTCTCCTTAGTATTTCAAAAATATTTAAAAAGCCACTTTCTATATTGCATTTAAATACATTAACAAGTATAATTATTTTATTTATAAGGAACATTTCACATATCAATAGACGTTATCAATCATTTTAATTGTCGGAATATTCTTTAAATTTGTTAAATATTTAATGGAGGGAAGCACATGCATTTAGTAAAATACAAAAAATGTTATGAAAAAAATATAAATGACTATCAACTACAAGAGGACCAGTTACACTTTCCAAAGACACCTTCATACCATATTAATCAATCTTGCCAGGATGAAAATTGTCACTGTATTTTAGGCTTTGATGCACATGACCAACTTGTAACATTTTTTGTTTTAGATAGAAATAGTGACTACTTAGAACATTTTGCTACCAATCCTCAAAACACTGTTTTTTTTAGATCCTTTTCTACTGATATGCGTTACCTTAGAAAGGGTTACGCAAAATCCTGTATAAAATCATTAAATCACTATATCAAAAATAATTTCTCGGATATACATTATATTGCTTTAGTAGTTAATGAAACAAACGAAGTTTCCTATAACATTTATAAATGCTTGGGCTTTCATAAGACTGGTCAAACCATTACAACTTATGGCGTAAAACAATACTTAATGCAAAAAGAAATTCACTAATTTTGAATCGCAAGTTTATATTGAAAACAAACTAACTCAGCGCATCATTTGTGACATAGCATTTAATCCTTGTATACTACGTTAATTCGTCTACTATATAGCTACTCCTACCACCATTTATAAGCAACCAGAAAAATAAAGCTGTTTAAAGTTATTGAATTAATGATATAACCTATTATATTCTTTTTCAAAGACGATACAGAGCAAATATACCTAATTTGCATTATTCCTTAATCTTATCAATATACTACGGAAATTGCTTTATCTAATCGAAATATCCTGCTTCTACCATGCTTAAATAGTCATGGTCACCAATAATAAGATGATCTAACACATCTATACCAAGCATTTCACCACATGCTCTCAACCTTTCCGTTGTCTTGATATCTTCACCTGATGGTGTCACATCACCCGAAGGATGATTATGTAATAAAACAATAGCATTACTTGCATGCTTTACAGCTTCACTAAAAATTTCACGTGGGTGGACAATTGAGCTATTTAACGTCCCTTTAAATATCTCCTTTTGCTTGATAACAACATTTTTAGAATTTAAAAAAAGTACGACAAATTTTTCCTGTGTAAGATGTTCCATTTTGCCCATCATAAATTCTGCTACATCTTGTGGACGTGTGATTTGTATTTTATCTTCCACAGTCCTTGAATGCATACGTTCACCAAGTTCAAAAGCTGCTTTTAAAATGAGCGCTTTGTATAATCCAACACCCTTAATTTTATTCAAATCATTAATCGATAACGATTTTAATTCCTTTAAACTATCAACTGTTTTTAAAAGTTCATTCGCAATATCTATACTAGAGCTGCCTTTTCTACCAGTATTTATTAATATAGCTAATAATTCAGCGTGTGATAGCTGTGAGGCACCATGATTAAGTAAACGTTCTCTTGGTTTCTGATAATCAGCAAGGTCTTTTATCATCAAAATAAATTCACTCCTATATTAATGGTTCATTGAAAATAATTAAAAAATTAAAAGCAATAAATATAAAAGGGACAAGTGGTATTTTACGTTTAGCTTGATGGAACACCATCATACCAACCAAAGCAAATAACCCTGCTATAAGAAAAGTCATCAATATTGTTAATACAAACATAGTATACGGTAATAGATACGATAATATTGAAAATAGTAAGATATCTCCATATCCTATAGCTTGATAAAAAATAAAGTAAAATATGTGAAGTAATATCGTTATATAGAGGAATGTATAAAGATTTCCATGTGTAATAAATATGCCACAAAAAATGAAAATAATAATAACGTGTACCGGTAAAGTCAAAGTTTGAATATCATAAATAGAAAAAACCAGAAGAAATAAATATATCAGTAAGAACGTAGCATAATTTACATTCAGGGCCATATATGTATGTATAATTGTGGGAAGAAGTGCCAATAACTCTCCAATAATATAAAAACAACTTAATTTATGATTACAACATCGCGTTTTTCCCCTTTGCATCATGTAACTTAAGATAGGTATCATATTTATAAATTTGAGTTGCTGATGACAATAATCACAACGAGACCTTAATAATAAATAGTTTAACTTAAATGATTGCACGTGACATAATTGGTAAAGGTAACTAAACAATATTGGACAAAATAATAGTTGTAATATCAATATAGCGCCTCCTGATAAAATTATATCATGGTCAATTTAATTACTTAATAAAATTCTCACTAACCTTAGTTTCACCCATAAAAAACCCTACAAATTGATATATTGTTATAATGAATTGAATAATTCTGAATCCTGCACATTAACAAAAAAAATAAGCAAGTTACTGAGTATCTTCTTTACGATGCTAAATGCAACATCCCATTAAAGACTATAAACAGTAACTTACTCATATTTAATACTTTTATTTACATTTAAAATTTTATCTTAGCTTTAACTTCACTTATAAAGTAAAGACTCCCAGTAATGATCAGTCCTTTACCTTGATAATCCTCAATGAATTTAACATAATCATCAACCAATTCTTTATGGTCAAAACGTACTTCATCAAATATTTCTTCTTTTGTTAAAGCTTTATGAAAATCAAAATCAGTTATATAAAACGTTGAAGCGATTGTTTTTAGTTGATCCGCCATTACATTAACTGGTTTACCTTTAGTAGCAGCAAACAAAATATCTAATTGTTCTACATGATAATAACCTTTTAAAGTACTGATTAATGCTTCAACACTCTCATTGTTATGTGCACCATCCACAATCATTAGTGGCTGTTCTTTGACACGTTCAATTCTACCAGTCCAACTTACAGATTCAATACCATCTATCATTTTATTAAAGTCTAAATCCACAATACCGGACTCATTTAATTCAATAAGCGCTGTTATTGCTAAAGCAGCATTTTCTTTTTGGTGTTCACCTAACATATTAAGTAATAGCGTTTCTAATTCGTAATCTTTATAGCGGTACGTAAATTCTTCACCTTCAGAAACAATACTAATGTCTCGTTCAAGTTCGATACCTTCTGCGTTTTGTTGTTCAACAAAACCACGAATAATTTTAAGTGCTTCTTCGTTTTTGACTGCATAAATTACAGGCGTATCAGGTTTGACGATTGCGCCTTTATCTTTAGCAATATCAACATAACTGTCTCCTAAAATCTCAGTGTGATCTAAACCGATGCTTGTTAAAATAGACAATATCGGTTTGAACACATTTGTTGAATCATTTCTTATACCTAATCCCGCTTCAACAACTACGAAATCTACTGGGTGCAATTCTCCAAAGTATAAAAACATCATTGTGGTTATAATCTCAAATTCTGTTGCTGTTCCAAGTTCTGTTTCTAATTCTAATGCTTCGCTCACTGGTTTTACCTTTTGAACTAATTCAACAATATCATCATCACTAATTGGAACGCCATTTAAACTAATCCGTTCATTAAATGTTTCAATAAATGGTGAAGTAAAAGTTCCAACTTCATACCCATTATCAACTAAAGCTGATCTAAGATATGCAACAGTAGATCCTTTCCCATTGGTTCCACCAACATGAATACCATTTATATTAAATTGAGGATTGTTCAGTTGTTCAAGCATCCATTCCATACGTTTCACGCCAGGTTTAATGCCAAATTTAGTTCTTTCGTGTATCCAATATAAGCTATCTAGGTAATTCATGTTTTAGGACTCCTATGCTTTTAATTGATTAATTCGTAATTGAACACCGTCATATTTTTCTTGGTAATTTTGTTTCTTCTCACGTTCTTCATTGATTACTTTTTCTGGTGCTTTACTTACGAAATTTTCATTAGCTAATTTTTTATTTACTCGATCTAATTCTTTTTCCCATTTTGCAAGTTCATTTTCTAAACGTTCAATTTCTTTATCCATATCAATTAAGCCTTCTAATGGTAGCACCACTTCGCCTGCAGTAGTAATAGATGTTATGGCTTTTTCAGGAATTTCAATAGAAGTTTCAATCGTTAACTCGCTTGGGTGACAAAATCTATCTATATAATTTGAATTATTTTGCAATGTCGCTTTAATATTTTCATCTTTTGCTTGAATAAAAATAGGAATAGCTTTGGAAAGTGGTGTATCAACTTCCAAACGAGATGTTCTTACAGATTTAATGATTTCAACAAGTTGTAACATTGTTTCTTTACTTTCATCAAAAGTAAGTGCATCGTCTACTGTTGGCCATGCTGCATTCACGATTGTTTCACCTTCGTGAGGTAAATTTTGCCAAATTTGTTCAGTCACGAATGGCATGAATGGGTGTAGCATTCTCATTGTATTATCTAAGACATACGTCAATACTGAACGCGTAACTTGTTTTTGCGCCTCATCTTCACCGTTCATAGGAATTTTACTCATTTCAATATACCAATCACAGAAATCATCCCATATAAAGTTATAAAGCGCACGCCCTACTTCACCAAATTCATATTTTTCACTTAAATCAGTCACATTAGCGATTGTTTCGTTTAAACGTGTAAGAATCCATTTATCGGCTAATGATAAATCACCAGATAAATCAACATCTTCCACTTTAAAATCATCCCCGATATTCATAAGACTGAATCTCGCAGCATTCCAAATTTTATTGATGAAATTCCATACGGATTCGACTTTTTCTGTAGAGTAACGTAAATCATGTCCGGGAGATGAGCCAGTGGCTAAGAAATATCTTAAGCTGTCTGCACCATACTCGTCAATAACATCCATCGGATCAACGCCGTTACCCAATGATTTACTCATTTTACGCCCATCATCGCCACGCACTAATCCATGTAATAATACATCATTAAACGGACGTTTTCCAGTAAATTCTAATCCTTGGAATATCATTCTAGCTACCCAGAAGAAAATAATATCATATCCCGTTACTAGTACATTCGTTGGGAAATAACGTTGGAAGTCTTCTTTATCTATATCTGGCCAACCTAATGTTGAAAATGGCCACAATGCACTTGAGAACCATGTATCTAATACATCTTCATCTTGTGTCCAATTTTCACTATCTTCTGGTGCTGATTCACCAACGTAAATTTCTCCAGTTTCATTGTGGTACCAAGCTGGAATTTGATGTCCCCACCATAATTGGCGTGATATAGTCCAATCTCTTATTTCTTCCATCCAACGATTAAATGTCTTTTCAAATCTTGAAGGCACAAAATCGATTCTATTATCAGTTTCTTGATTATTCAACGCTTGTTCAGCTAATGGTTTCATTTTCACAAACCATTGCGTTGACAAATAAGGTTCTACCACTGCGCCAGAACGTTCAGAGTGACCAACTGAATGCTCATGCTCTTCTATCTTAATGACCAAACCTTCTGCTTCTAGGTCTTTAACAAGTTGCTCACGACAATCAAATCTATCCATGCCTTCGTATTTATCAGCCTTGTCATTCATTTTACCAGATTCATCCATCACAATAATACGTTCTAAATTATGACGATTACCGATTTCAAAATCATTTGGATCATGTGCAGGTGTAACTTTCATTGCGCCACTACCAAAATCAATATCTACATATTCATCAGCTAAAATAGGTAATTCTCTACCGACGATTGGTAGGATTACTTTTTTACCAATTAAATCTTTATAGCGGTCGTCATTGGGATTTACAACAATTGCTGTGTCACCTAACATTGTTTCAGGGCGTGTCGTCGCAATCTCAATGTACCCTTCACCATCTGCATAAGGATATTTAAAATGATAAAACTTACCTTGTACGTCCTCATGAATAACTTCGATATCCGATAAAGCCGTTCTTGCTATAGGATCCCAGTTAATAATATATTCACCGCGATAGATTAAGTCTTTGTTATACATATCAACAAAAACTTTTTTAACTGCTTTGCTTAATCCATCATCTAATGTGAATCTCTCCCTGCTATAGTCTAAACCTAGTCCTAATTTAGCCCATTGGTTTCTGATAAAGTCAGCATATTCTTCTTTCCAATCCCAGGCCTTTTCAAGGAATTTTTCTCTTCCTAAATCATGACGTGATAAACCTTGTTCATTTAATTTAGCTTCAACTTTAGCTTGTGTAGCAATACCAGCGTGATCCATGCCTGGTAAATATAATGTATCGTACCCTTGCATACGTTTCATTCTAGTAATTATATCTTGTAATGTTGTATCCCATGCATGTCCTAAATGTAATTTACCTGTTACATTGGGTGGTGGAATAACAATTGTGTATGTTTCTTTTGAATGATCTTCTGCTGCTTTAAAGTAACCGTTGTTTACCCATTGGTCATAACGCCCAGACTCAACTTCGCTCGGATTATATTTTGGTTTCATTTCCATTCGTTAAAATCCTCCTTAAAAAATAAAAATACCCGCCCTACATATATAGGACGGATATTCCGTGGTACCACCTAAATTCATGAAATTAGTTCGCTAACTTCATGCACTTTAAATTATGATTAACGCTCAAACACGCTTTAACCTAGTTTATATACAATTGATTATTGTATCAGTTCAGCTAAAGTTCAATGTGGGCTACCTTCAATAAGTTAAACTGTACATTTTCAGCAATCATGTACTCTCTGTCAAATCTAACACTATTTACTCTTCCCAGTAGACAATATTTGTTTCCTTAATTATAGTATAATGGATGTGAAGATAAGTCAATGCAATGGAGGTAAAATTTATGAACGAATGTGCTTTTGGAACGAAAGATCCCATTTATTTACAGTATCATGATGAAGTATGGGGACAGCCTCTATACGACAGTCTTGAATTATTTAAATTGATGGCACTTGAATCACAACATGCTGGATTATCTTGGTTAATGATTCTCAAGAAAAAAGAATCTTACGAATCAGCTTTTTATAATTTTGATCCTGCAAAAATTTCTAATATGACTTCGGAAGACATTGATGCATTAATGTCATTTCCCAATATAGTGCATAATCGAAAAAAACTAGAAGCTATTGTAGGACAAGCAAAAGGTTATTTTGAAATCGTAAAAGATTATGGCAGTTTCAGTGATTTTCTCTGGTCTTATGTAGATGGTAAGCCTGTAGATTTTCAATATACGCATCCAAGTGATCGAATTACTGTAGATGAGCGTGCCACCCAATTATCAAAGAAACTAAAAAGTTATGGTTTTAAATTTTTAGGCCCAGTAACTGTATTCTCCTTTCTTGAAGCTGCTGGACTCTATAATGCTCATTTGCAGTGTTGTCCCAAAAATCCAAATAATTTATAACATAAATAAACCTTAAGTGACATTTCACCTAGGGTTTATTTATATATTAATCTCTTTTATCAATTTATTTATTCAACATGATAAACATCCCTGATATTTAACTTACACACCTTATAATATGTCTCGCTTAATACTGGTCAGTTATTTGTTCAGGATTCTGTGGGAAAACTACTAGCCATAGACTACAGGAAAGCGTGCGTAAAAAAACTGTCGACAAAGTCAGAGACTTTGTCGACAGTTTGAGGAAGTGACTCAAATTCATTTCCTTTTTAATATTAAAACGATAGCCATTGCTGCTATTATTTTTATTTAATTTCTGAATGCCACCATAGTGAATCTTTTGGATTTTCAACAGCAATTTCAAATTCTTTCTCGTTTGCTACTGTTGGATAAGACCCTTTTAACGATTGTTTTGAAGTATCTTTGAATAAAAATACAACTACAATTAGTCCTATAATACTAAATGCTAACCAGTAAAATGCTGGTGCTAAATTACTTCCTGTTTCATGTACAAGCCACGAAGCAACTAACGGTGTTGTACCACCAAAAATTGAAACTGCAATATTGAATGTCCATGAAAGTGTTCTATATCGAACATTTGTGAAGAATAATGTTGGTAATGTACCTGGCATTGTCCCTTCATAAACAGATAACACAATACCAATCATTAATAATCCTATAAATAGGAATGCAAGACTACCCATATTTAAGAATTGGAAAGCAATCACAGAAAATACGATACCTAAAATTAATCCAATACTAATAATTTTCTTATTTCCTACTTTATCGCCTAAACGACCAAACATAATAGCAAAAGGTAACATGATAATTAATACAATCGCAGTGATTGGCGTGCTAATTGTATCTTTGATACCAATATTTTCGTCTAAGTATGAAGGCATATAGCCTAATAACATATAGTTTGTGATGTTAAAGAATGCTACAAATACCACACATATTAAAATATCACGTTTGTTTTCTTTAATGATTTGTAGGAATCCTGGTCCCTCTTCTTCTTCTTGTGCCAAATCATTTTCAAAAATAGGAGATTCTTCTAAATGCGTTCTTAAGTACAATCCAAATAATCCAATTGGAATACTAATGAAGAATGGTATTCTCCAACCCCAACTTTCCATACTACTACTTGGAATTAACCAAAACATAATTGTAACAAGCACAGATGCGAAGATATAACCTGACAGTGTACCTAGTTCAAGGCCACTACCTAATCTGATACGTTTGTTATCCGGTGAAGATTCTGCGATATAAACCATCGCTCCAGCATATTCTCCTCCAACTGAGAAGCCCTGTAATATACGAGCAATTAATAAAATAATTGGTGCCCAAATGCCAATTTGATCATATGTAGGTAAAATTCCTATTAAAAATGTAGAAAATGCCATTAACATGATTGTAGTTGTCAATACAATTTTTCTTCCATATTTGTCACCTATCTTACCAAAAACAATACCACCAACTGGTCTTAGTAAAAATGCAATCGCAAACGTTGCGAAAGTAAAAATCAGCTTCAATTCATCATTATCAACTTGACTAAAAAAGTTTTTACTAATGATTACTGCTAAGTATGAATATAAAGCAAAGTCAAACCACTCCATAGCATTTCCAATCCCAGTTGCAAAAACACTTTTTTTCGCTTGGTTTATGTCTACAGTGTTAATTTTCCTTTTGTTAAATTTCATGACATATACACTCCTTTTAATTACAAGAAGTCATTTTAGCACTAATCAAAAATACGTCAATAGCGAGAAAATAATTGATACAATTAAAGAAATCGCTTACTCACAGTGTAGTAAACGTAAGAAACGTTTTAAAATCTTTTAACAGTCAGAAAATTCCGATTATTATATTAATGTAAAATTTATAATTTGGTGTAATTTGATATTTTGTGCCGAAGTGTAAATTAACTCAATTCACAATTGTATTTGATAGTTATTTTTCATCTAAATGCCACTTTATTTTCAAATAATTCAAAAAAATATAATAAAACACCATGAGTTTACTTCATTAAAAAATTATTTTTATAATGAATTTAATTTTGAAATTTAATGGTTATCATACCAAAAAAACCAACCAGATTATTATATCTGATTGGTATATATTGCTGAATAAATGACTTTATATTTTTATAACCTGAGCTTAATTTAATCGTCTAATCATTCTACATATCATTTATTTTTAGCATGAGTTCTTTCTCTATATTTAAGAAAATAGTTTAACATTGGTGCTACTAAAAAGAGAATAAAGAAAATTCTAAAGATATGATAACTCGAAATCATAGCCACATCAGCCCCTGTTTCAATAGCAACTAATACAATCTGACTCATACCGCCTGGAGCGGCCCCTAAAAACAACTCATTAATAGAGTGATTTGAAAACATTGATATTAACCACACCATAACAAAGGCTAATAAAATAAGAAAAATATTTTGAAATGCTATTGCAGCAGCTATACGTCCTTTCATTTGATCCACTAAATTAGCAATCTGTATGCCAATTCTTATCATATAAATGACTTGAGCTGCAGCTATGATGTAATTATCTAATGTAAATGTTACACCCGTGATTAGATTCCAACTTATTAACACAACAATTGGTGCTAACAGTTGTCGAGTAGGAAAATTAATTTTCCCCATTAAGTAATAAACAATGATAATAGCTAAAATTAAACATACTATACTGGGCAACGTTAGTGCCTCTGTTAATTTTTCTGTTGCAGTTGTACCTAGTGATGAATGTCCATTAGCGTCTTTGAAAAAATAGGAAATAAACGGAACAAGAATAACCACAAAAATAATTCTTGAGGTTTGCGTTAAACTTACAACCATGATATTAGCATTTTTATTCTCTTCTGCCATAATGAGCATTTGACTCAAGGCGCCAGGTATTACACTAAGTATTGCAGTTTCAATATTAACTTTAGCAATCTTTTGAAAAAAATAAGCTATCAGCAAAGCAAGCACAAGTAACATGACTGTAATCATGACAATCGTAAACCAATCATTTTTAATATCATCGATAACCGTATCTGTAAATGTCGAACCTATTTGAACACCGAGTAGAATAAGTCCAATTTGACTTAACCAAAATGGCCAACGAATTTCTAAATGAAAAACCTTAATACAAATCACACTAGCAATGATTGGTCCAAACATGAATGGTAATAAGACATGTAATGCATGAAGTAATAAACTTAATAGGATTGCTACTGTTAAAACAATTAAATTGTTTCTCAATTGCTTACTCATGTCCTCACAACTTTCATATATCATTTTATTTAAACATGATTCCAAATAAAAAGCACCCGTTCAACGCAATCGTTGCTCGGGCGCAAATAAAACTTTATACAATTCTACTTAGCGCAGTATCAAATGCTTGTATCGTTGCTTTAATATCTTCTTCGGTGTGTGCGGTTGAAAGAAATGTACCTTCAAACTGTGAAGGTGGTAAAAATACGCCTTCTTTTGCCATTTCTCTATACATTTGACTGAACATTTCTAAATCGCTATCATTCGCTTGTTCAAAATTTGTAACTGGCCCTGCATTCAAGAAGTATCCTATCATAGAACCAGCGCGATTTACAGTAATTGGCACATTATGCTTATTGAATACCTCTTTCAAACCTTCTTCTAATAAGTCACCAAGTTGATTGAAATAATCGTAAGACTCAGGTGTTAATTGATTGAGCGTTTCATATCCACTCGTCATTGCTAAAGGATTTCCTGACAATGTGCCAGCCTGATAAATATCCCCAGTCGGTGCAATTTGGTCCATTATCTCTTTTTTACCACCAAATGCGCCTACAGGTAATCCACCGCCGATAACTTTGCCTAGACAAGTTAAATCTGGCGTTACATTGAAGTACCCTTGGGCACAATGATAACCTACTCTAAATCCAGTCATCACTTCATCAAAAATTAATAATGAACCATATTCAGTTGTGATATCTCTTAAGCCTTGTAAAAAGCCTTCTACTGGTGGCACTACGCCCATATTTCCAGCTACTGGCTCAACAATTACACCTGCTATGTCATCACCAAATTCTTCAAAAGCAACTTTTATAGCTTCTAAATCATTATATGGTACAGTAATTGTATTTTTAGCGATTCCCTCTGGAACTCCTGGTGAATCAGGCAAACCAAGCGTTGCAACTCCCGAACCAGCTTTGATTAATAATGAATCACTATGACCGTGATAACAGCCAATAAATTTAACAATTTTATTACGACCAGTGTAGCCACGTGCTAAACGAAGAGTATCAAGAGTTGCTTCAGTCCCAGATGACACCATTCTTATCTTTTCAATAGAAGGCACACGATCAATAACAAGTTTTGCTAATTTATTTTCTTGAACAGTTGAGGCACCAAAACTTGTCCCTTTATCCACAACTTCGTGAATCTTATCAATCACTTGTTTATTTTGGTGGCCTAATATTAACGGACCCCAACTTAAAACGTAATCAATATATTCATTACCATCTATATCATAAATTCTAGAACCTTTACCATGGTCCATAAATATTGCTGGCGTATCTACTGATTTAAAAGCTCGTACTGGACTATTGACACCACCTGGCATCAAATGCTCAGCTTCTTCCATTGCCTTTTCAGAATTCTTATATCTCATTATAAATTACCTCCTTATTGTTCATCAATATATCTACAAATATCTTTTGAAAAGTATGTGATGATTAAATCTGCGCCTGCACGTTTCATTGAAATCATTTGTTCCATCACTACTGCTTTTTCATCAATCCAACCATTTAATGCAGCAGCTTTGGTCATACTATATTCACCACTTACATTATATGCTACTACAGGTACATTAGTTGTATTACGTACGTCTCTTATAATGTCTAAGAAGCTCAACGCTGGTTTAACAATCATCATATCTGCACCTTCATTTAAATCGCTATCAAGCTCTCTAAGTGCTTCACGTCTATTTGCTGGATCCATTTGATACGTTTTACGATCACCAAATTGTGGTGTTGATTCTGCTGCATCTCGAAATGGTCCAAAGAAACTTGAAGCATATTTGATACCATAACTCATAATAGGAATATTATAATAACCCGCTTCATCTAGACCAGCTCTTATTTCTGAGACAAAACCGTCCATCATATTGCTCGGTGCAATGATATCTGCTCCAGCTTCTACTTGAGAAATTGCAGTCTTCACAAGTAATGGTAATGATTTATCATTATCAACATCTTTGGTGTGTTCATTTATCACGCCACAGTGTCCATGATCTGTATACTCACATAAACAAGTATCTGCAACAATCAGTAAATCACTATACATCGCTTTAGCTTTTCTTGTAGCCTCTTGCACGATACCGTTATGGTCGTATGCTCCTGTACCTACTGCATCCTTCTCATTTGGAACACCAAAAAACATGATGCCTCTAATACCGAGGTCGTAAGCTTCTTTAATTTCTTCATCTAATAAGTTCAAACTAAGTTGATAAACACCTGGCATAGATTTTATTTCTTCTTTTACATTATCGCGTTCAACAACGAATATAGGATAAATTAAGTCTTCTTTACGGATTTGTGTTTCACTTACCATGTTTCTCAAAGTTTTACTACTACGTAATCTTCTGTGTCTATCAAATTGCATTATCTTTCCAACTTTCTAATGTTTTTTTTACTAAGGATTCTAGTGTTTGAATATCTGCGATTGTAGCGCATATATTGTATTGTTCCAACGTTTCTAATGTTTGTTGACCAATAACAAAATAATTGTCAAAAGGTGGCACATCGTTATTTTCGAAAAAATATCTTACTGCGGAAGAGCTTGCAAAGGTTACTGCATCTATTTTTTTGTCTCTCATCAATCTTTTAACTGCAATGATATTTTCAGTATGTGGAATCGGTTGGTATAAGTCAATTTTACTAACTTTATAGGGTTGTTGTGCTAAGGTGTTTTGCAACAATGTCCTTGCTGATGCGCTAGAAGGTATTAAAATATGACTGCTTTTTGCTGCTTTAAACGTTTTTAGAAACCCTTCTTGCGAATAATCATCAGGGCAAAAATCCACCTTTATCCCCAAAGAATGACAATATTCAGCCGTTTTTTCACCGATTACAGCAATATGAGATACACTGACTTTAGATAAATAAGGATAAAAATATTTAACAGCATTTTTTGACGAAAAAATAAGCCAGTCATAGTTATTTTCTAATAAACTTAAATCAAAAGGTAGTGGCTCTACATCTATAAAAGGCATATGTAGAATACACGTATCATTTTTTTTAAATTCACTAGTTTGTGTCATAACTATAACTGGTCTCATTATTTTCACCTCAAACGGTTATTCTGCTTCGTTCAGTGCTTTAATTACATCGTATGCGCCTTGTTCATTCAATACTGCCGTTACTTTTTCACCTAATTCTACTGGATGTTTACCACGTTCTGTATGTTCATAGCGTTCTTTACCATCAGGGGACATGATTAATCCAGTGAACTCGATAGTACCATCATTGTCTTTAGTTGCATAACCACCTATTGGGACTTGACAGCTTCCATTCATGCGTTCTAAGAATGTTCTCTCTGCTGTAACACAATCCGCCACATCACTGTTGTGTACTTTTTGAAGTAATTCTAACAATGCGTGATCGTCTGCACGACACTCAATACCCAATGCACCCTGTCCAATGGCTGGTATTAAAGTACCTTTATCTAAATAACTCGTCACTATGTCTTCTGACCAACCCATACGTTTAAGACCTGCAGCAGCAAGTATAATGGCATCATAATCTTCATTTTCCAACTTACTTAAACGTGTATCAATATTGCCACGTATCCATTTTATTTGTAAATTAGGGTACTTAGCAAGTATTTGAGCCCCACGTCTTAATGAACTTGTACCTACAATACTTTGATCTGGTAGTTCATCTAATGGTATATGATTTTTAGCGATGTATGCGTCATATGGATTTTCACGATCTGGAATACATCCCAATGTCAGCCCCTCAGGAATGACACTAGGCACATCTTTTAATGAGTGAATCGCCATGTCTATATTGTGGTCAAATAACTCATTTTGAATCTCTTTTACAAATAAGCCTTTACCACCAACTTTAGATAATTGCTTATCGACAATACGATCACCTTTGGTCACTATTTCCTTAATTTCAATTTCTAAATCCGGATCTATAGATTTTAATTTATCAATGAATTGTCGGCTTTGCGTTATGGCTAACTTGCTTCTACGCGAACCAACGACTAACTTACGCATCGTGTACATCCTCCTATAGATGATTAAGCAATTTACACTTAATCATTCCTAGCTATTATTCATATCTCCAAATTAATGTATTTCTGAAATATGAGAAGCAAAAAATAAATTTATCATACTTAAACCAAACAAAAAGATATTAAAATATATTAATTTATTTTTATTTATAGTCCCTCTAACTCTTAAATATATATATACGCCATATAATATAGTAATAATTGTAGACATAATCACCTTAGAATCTATTAAGATATTGGCACCCAAAGTGTTAAATCCCCATTGTGCACCTAAGATGATGCTTAAGATGATAAAAATAAAGCCTATTAGACTACTATAAAAGACAACTTGTTCGAGTGTGGCTACACTACCAATTCTAAAATATTTTTGCGTAAAACGTTTTTGCTTTAAGTTTTTATACTGAATTAAGTATAAAACACAATTTACAAATGCAAAAGCAAATAAAGCATAACTTATAGTTGCTAAAGCAATATGAACAATCAGCAATTCATTTATAATATTGATTTTGCTGCCTGAACTTTGATAATTCATAGGTTGAAATGTATTAACCGCAATTAATGAAAAACCGATTAAATTAAATAAAAAAATAGAAATATTAATTTGTTTAATCACACTTATCACAATTGAAATAGAAATAATCAACCACGCGAGAGCAAATAAGACATCAAAAATATTTCCTAATGGTACTTGCTGAGTTACATTAATATAAAAAGATAAAGAGATTGTTTGTAACATCCAAACAATCCCTAATGTAACAAAACCAAATTTTCTAACTATATAATGCTTACTTACAAAGTCGAAAAAATAACAAGCAATACTAAATAAATAAATCAATAATATTAGTTCATTTAATCTTATGAACAGAATTTCTTGCATATCATCACCATTTGTATATGCTTATTCAAAACTTAAAATTTGACTACTGCTCACTTTATTTCTTGTCTTTTTAGGTTCATAAGCGTGTTCAGCCTCTATGTCAAAAATGTTTTGGAAAAGCTCTAATTTTTCGTTACTTTTCTTATCACTACTCAATTCTTTAGCTTGTTTGATAGGATCTTTTAACATTTGATTAATGATGCTCTTAGTGTGTTTTGAAATGATTTTACGCTCTCTATCTGTCAAACCAGGCAATTTTCTATCTATGCTGTCCATCGTATCTGATTGTATATTCATAGCTTTCTCTCTTAATGCCTGAATCACAGGCACAACACCCAACATATTCACCCATTCATTATGAGCTACAATTTCATTTGGAATCTTCTGCATGATTTCATTTGCTGCGTTTTGACGTTCTCTGAGATTAGCATCTACTAACCCCTTCAAATCATCTACATCATAATTAAAAACACTTTGTATTACATCTATATTAGGCTCTATATCTCTCGGAACCGCTATGTCAATTAATACTAGTGAATCATTTTTACGTTCAGAAGCGATCGTGCGCATCATCTCATTTGTTACTATATATTCCTCTGAACTCGTCGAACTGATTACAATATCAACTTTAGCTAAAAGATTTGGTAATGAATCCATCGGTTCATAATTCACTTGATGTTTTCTTGCTAAATTTTGAGCTTTACTTAACGTTCTATTTACAATAGTAATATCAGTGACACCTGAACCAATTAAATTTAAAAGTGATAGTTCACTCATATCCCCTGCACCAATGATTAAAGCTTGCTTATTATTAATTTTGCCAAATACTTTCTTACTTAGTTCAACAGCTGCATAAGATACACTCACCGCATTATCTGCAATATCAGTTTCATTATGTGCTTTTTTCGCAAAAGTAATTGCTTGTTTAAACAAGTGATTAAAAATAGTACCTGTTGTTTCTTCTTCTTGAGCAATAAAGAATGCATCTCTAATTTGGCCAAGAATTTGAGTTTCTCCAAGTACTATAGAGTCTAAACCTGAAGTGACATGCAATAAATGATTTACTGCTTCGTCCCCCACTTTTACTTCAGTCATAGACTTAATCTCTTCAACATCAAATCCAAAAGATCTCGCTAAAAATCTTTGTATATAATAGCGACCTGTGTGTATTTGATCAGCAACAGCATATACTTCTGTGCGATTACAAGTTGATAATATCACGTTTTCTAAAATAGATTTTGTTTCATATAAATCAACATTGGCTGAACGTATGGCATCATCTTTAAAAGCAACTTTTTCTCTCAGTGCTACATCTGCTGTACGATGATTAATGCTAACCGCAATTAAATGCATTTATAACGCCCTCCATACATATTACAATAAGTAAATTATAACACAATTATGACATGATTTAAGTAAGTTGCCTAGTAAATTAGAAGAATTATAATTTACATTCAAATTGTTGTCATAAATTGTACTTATAATAAACAAATGACCTTCAGCATATGATTATTACTTTTGAGTAATTACAAATAAGCAGCAATCATATCCCATATTAATTGTTGTTTATTATTTTTAACAGAAGAATAACTTACGATTTCATCTTCTGGTTCCATCTCTAATTTTTGTTGAATATTAGCTAGATGTTTTTGAACTTTACCTTTTGGTATTTTATCCTCTTTAGTAGCTACTACAAGTGTAGGTATTTCAAAATATTTAAGGTAATTGTACATTAATATGTCATCTTCTGATGGATTATGTCTTAAATCAACAAGCTGTATGACTAACTTCAATGATTCTCTACTAGAAATATATTTTTCTATCATTTTACCAAATGCTTCACGCTGTTTTTTACTTACTTTCGCATAACCATAACCTGGCACATCAACAAATACAAGTTGATTATCAATATTATAAAAATTGAGCGTTTGTGTTTTTCCAGGCTGTTGTGATGTACGCGCCATATTTTTTCTACCTATCATACTATTAATAAATGTCGATTTACCAACATTAGACCTACCACTTAGTCCGACTTCACTTAAGCCAGTTTCAGGATATTGTTCTGGTTTCACTGCACTAATTAATAATTCTATTTCATTAGGATTCACTTTCATTATTATCGACCCTCTTTTCTTCTAAACTAACTGTTCCATTATATTACACAATTACATGTATGAATACGTATTTTTATGATATCTGTTGTTTCTATTATAAAATAAAAGCCCTAAGTTGCATATATACAACTTAGGGCTTTTCACACGCTTAAATTAAGCAGAAGTTTGTTCCTTGTTCACAAGGTTTCCTTCTTTATCGTATAATTCAGGTTCTTTTTCATCATTAATTGTTTCATCCGTTATGATGACTTTTACAACACCTTCAGATGAAGGAACATCATACATAATATCAATTAATGCTTCTTCAATAATAGAACGTAAGCCACGAGCACCTGTTTTACGTTCTATTGCTTTACTACTAATAGCTGCTAAAGCTTCGTCAGTGAATATTAATTCCACGTCATCAAGTTCTAGCATTTTAGTGTATTGCTTCACTAGTGCATTTTTAGGTTGCGTCAAGATATTATTAAGCGCACTTACATCCAATGTTTCTAAGTTAGCAACAATCGGAACACGGCCAATAAATTCAGGAATTAAACCATAAGATTGTAAGTCTTCAGGTCTGATTTGTTCAAGTATTGCATCCTCATCATATTTAGAAGCTTCACTACTTGAGAAACCAATCACTTTTTCACCTAATCTACGTTTAATAACTTCATCAATTCCGTCAAAAGCACCACCAAGTACAAACAAGATGTTTGTCGTATCTATTTGAATTAACTCTTGGTTTGGATGCTTACGTCCACCTTGTGGTGGTACGCTAGCTGTCGTGCCTTCTAATATTTTTAGTAATGCTTGTTGCACGCCTTCACCAGATACGTCACGAGTAATAGATGTGTTTTCTGATTTTCTAGCTATTTTATCTATCTCATCGACATAGATGATACCTTTTTCTGCTTTATCAACATCAAAATCAGCTGCCTGGATTAAACGTAATAAAATGTTTTCTACATCATCACCGACATAACCAGCTTCTGTTAAACTTGTTGCATCTGCTATTGCAAATGGTACATCCAATGTTCTAGCTAACGTTTGCGCTAAAAGCGTTTTACCACTACCAGTAGGTCCAATTAAAGCGACATTACTCTTTTGTAATTCAATCTCATCTTCGTTTGGTCCTAATTGTTGGATTCGTTTGTAATGATTGTAGACAGCCACTGCTAACGATTTCTTAGCTTTCTCTTGACCGATAACATAATCATTTAATCTATCCATAATTTCTTTAGGTGTTGGTAATTCTGTTAAACCTTCAGTTTCTGATTGAGCTAATTCTTCTTCTACAATCTCTGAACACAACTCAATACACTCATTACAGATATATACACCACTTCCTGCAACCAACTTTTTAACTTGATCTTGGTCTTTACCACAGAAAGAGCATTTTAAATTTTCTTCATCTTCATTGAACTTGAACATTCTATTTACACCCCTATTCCCTAAAGACTATACTAGATAGTATTTTAATATGCAACTTGTTGATTTCACAAGTTATTTGCACAAAATAGTGTAGCAGATACATTAATTGAATGCATCTGCTACTGGTTTACTATATTAAACGACTAACATATAATTCACAAAATATTTGCTCTCGTTATATTTAGTTACGCTTCTGAGTCATCTTTAGATGGTTCTACTAATTTCGCTTCTTTTACTAATAAGTCGATAACTTTTTGGATACGTACATCATTTTTGATGATGTCTGTATTACCAAGTGTTTGTTTAATGTCTTCAGCAGACATATTAAACTGTTCACTCATTTTTTCTAATTCAGCATCGATATCAGCATCTGTTACTTCAACAGCTTCAGCGTCAGCAATTGCAGTTAATGTTAAGTTTGTTTTAACACGTTCTTCTGCATCATCTTTCATTTGTTCTCTTAATTGAGACTCATCTTGTCCAGAAATTTGGAAATAAGTTTCTAAGTTAAGACCTTGTTGTTGCATACGTTGTCCAAATTCTTGAACCATACGATCTAACTCAGTATTAATCATAGCTTCTGGAATTTCAATTGAAGCGTTGTTTGCAGCTTTATTAATTGCTTCTTCTTTTTGAGCATTTTCAGCATCAGTTTCTTTTTGTTCAGCTAAACGTTTGCGTACATTTTCTTTGTATTCATCAACAGTGTTAGCTTCTGCATCTAACTCATTAGCAATTTCGTCTGTTAATTCTGGAACGTCTTTATATTTAATTTCATTAACTTTCGTTTTGAAAGTAGCTTCTTTTCCAGCTAATTCTTCAGCATGGTATTCTTCTGGGAAAGTAACAGTAACGTCTTTTTCTTCACCAGTTTTAACGCCTACTAATTGTTCTTCGAATCCTGGGATAAATGAACCTGAACCTATTTCAAGGTCGTAACCTTCAGCTTGTCCACCTTCAAATTGTTCTCCATCAACATAACCATCAAAGTCAATGTTTACTGTATCGCCATCTTCAACAGCACCATCTTCTCTAACTACCATTTCAGCTAAGTGGCCTAATTGGTGGTCAATTGATTCTTGAACTTCTTCTTCAGTTAATTCAACTTCTTGTTTTTCGATTTCTACACCTTTGTATTCACCTAATTCAACTTCTGGTTCAACTACTACAGTAGCTTCAAATGTCATCTCGCTACCTTTTTCGATTGAAGTTACGTTGATTTCAGGTTGATCAACTGGTTTAATTCCAGTTTCGTCAATAGCTTCACCATATGCTTCTGGTAATAAGATATCAACTGCATCTTGATATAATGCTTCTACGCCAAAGCGTTGTTCAAATATTGGACGTGGCACTTTCCCTTTACGGAATCCAGGTACATTAATTTGTTTAACTACTTTTTTGAAAGCTTGATCAATTGCTTTGTCTACTTTTTCTGCTGGAACTGTAACGGATAAAACTCCTTCGTTACCTTCCTTTTTTTCCCAAGTTGCTGTCATGTATAAAAACCTCCATGATTATCCTATTTTATTTTTTCAACTTCACTATTATAGCATACGTGATTGCTCTACACAAACAATGAAATTACGAAGTATATAATATGACTAGTTGAAATTAATTTTAATTTTATAATACTACTATAATTAACTACCCAAATTATAAATTGTTAATTATTCTGGTAAATCTATTGTTGCAATAAAACTGACAACACTATTAGTTGTGTCTAGATCTTCCAAGCCTAACATTGATTTAAAATAATTTATATAGGCATTCACCCACTCATCCACTGAAGCGATACTTTCAATATCTAATGGATAAAGTAATATAGCATGATTATTCATTACGTGGTTTGCTTCATCAATAAGTTGCGCTGCGTCATCTTCAATCTGACGAACAACTGCTGGAAGCACTTTTGTTTTTAGTACCGTTTGTTCAAGTCCAGAAAGTTGGCTTGGTTGCACTTCCATAGTGTGACCGAACTTCTGAACACGAATGCTTTGATTGTATCCGGCGAAGCGTAAATATTCAAGCATTATACAAATAACATTGGGTGCCAATGAAATTTCTTGTAATAAATTGACTACCGATTCGGTATAACGGTATTGATTATGATCAATTAAAGTAAGCATCGTATTGATTTGTTCACGCAGCGACAATGTTTCAAATCGTTGCAACATTGTCGCTGCATGTTCATTATCTTTATCAATTTGACTTAAAGCATATTCTTTTATAGGAAAAAGTTCCATTCTCGTTTTATGCTCATTAACTTCATCCATAATTTGATCAATTACTTCAATCACTTCATAATACTGACCTAGACCATTTAAACTCTTAACATAATAAACCATCAAATCATCATATTTAGTGACACCTTGCTTTAATAAAATGATAGCCTCCTCGCGTAATTCAAGATAATGCTCCATTCGATAAAGTGTCGCACATTTTAACAAAGACATTTGCTCATCTAATTCAAATTGTTGTTCGAACACTTCAAAAAGTTCATAAGTTTGATCAAAATCATTTTGATTAAAGGACTGTTTAATTTCTCGTATTATTTTATCTTTTGAACGCGGAAAAGGAATGATGTCAGACATTATTAAACACCCCTACTGTAATGCTTCTAATATTAAAGAACTCCATGTTTCAAATTCATCATAGTTGTCTATCTTACTTTGGTCAACCCATTTAATCCTTAATGTATCTGTTTCCTTAGCTTCTACATCGATACTGCTCACCTTAATTTTGAACACTACACCTAAATGAACTTCTCCAACTTCATTTGTATCATCATTAATAAAACCTATGTAAGCTAAATTTTGAGATTTATGATCAGGTAAACCCACTTCTTCTTCTAGCTCTCTTTGTGCATTGATTCTAAGCACTTCATTAATGGATTCAGCACCTAGTACATCGTTCATGTGACCGCCTACACCAATAGAAGATTGACCATGAAGACGTGACTCTCCGCCACCTGATAAGCGCTCATAAACCAATATTTCATCATGTTCATTCTCTAAAATACAATATGAAATCAACTGTTTATATGTTGGATCTTCTTCCATATCTCCACGTCGCTTAATTTCGTATTTAGAAAGCGTATCAAAAACCTCTTGACCCTTAGCAGAGTTTTTATCAAGAAATCCATTAAATTGATTCTTTTCATTATTAAATAAAATTGTTCTTGGAACAACTGTAATCATTTCATCAAATTTAGACATCAGTTTCTCCTTCGTATATGACTTCTTTGTTATTTTATCAAATGATCGATAGATATCAAAACAAAAATAAAGAGATGTACACAGTTGTACATCTCTTTATTTTAGATAATTATTTTAAAGCGTCTTTAGCTTTAGCAACTAATTCACCGAAAGCTTTTTCATCTGAAATAGCAATTTCAGAAAGCATTTTACGGTTAACATCGATTTCAGCTTTTTTCAAACCGTTCATAAGTCTTGAATAGCTCATATCATGTTGACGTGCTGCCGCGTTGATACGTGTAATCCATAATTTACGGAAATCACGTTTTCTTTGACGACGGTCACGGAAAGCGTATTGTCCTGATTTCATTACTTGTTGTTTTGCTACTTTGTATAATGTGCGTTTTGCACCGAAGTAACCTTTAGCTAATTTAATCGTCTTTTTACGACGAGCTCTTGTTACTGTTCCACCTTTAACTCGTGGCATAATAAATTCCTCCTCTAAATATGTTCAATCTTTCAAATTGATACGTTATGACATTTTAGTCATTATTTTTTGTAAGCTAATAATTGTTTTACGCGCTTCATGTCTGATTTTGATACTAATGAAGCTTTACGTAATTTACGTTTTTGTTTAGTTGTTTTGTTTGCAAACATATGAGATGTGAAAGCTCTAGAACGTTTTAATTGGCCTGAACCAGTTCTTTTAACACGTTTAGCTGCTCCACGGTGTGTTTTCATTTTAGGCATGATTCATTTCCTCCTGTAATATCTTTTTTTATTTTTCATTTATCGGATTAAGCATGATAAACATTTGACGCCCATCCATTTTAGGTCTTTGCTCAACTGTCGCGATATCTTTGCATTCTTCTGCAAATTTTTCTAAAACACGTTGACCAATTTCTTTGTGCGTAATCGCACGACCTCTGAAACGAATGGAAACTTTACATTTATCGCCTTTAGATAAAAATTTACGTCCATTTTTCAATTTAGTTTGGAAATCATGTTCCTCAATTGTAGGACTTAAACGAATTTCTTTAAGGTTAATTGTTTTTTGTTTCTTCTTCATTTCTTTTTCTTTCTTCTGTTGCTCGAATTTATACTTTCCGTAATCCATAATTCTAGCAACAGGTGGTTTAGCATTTGGAGCCATTATGACTACATCTAAACCAACACGTTCAGCCATTTCTAAAGCTTCAGCCTTAGATTTTACGCCGACTTGTTCTCCATCTTGTCCGATTAAACGTAATTCTTTTGCGCGAATCTTTTCGTTAACTTGAGTCTGATCTTTTGCTATGGTTGACACCTCCAAGATTTTTACGAAATTATCCCAAGCAAAAAGAGCGAGTATACAATATACCCGCTCTCTTCTACACATGACATAACCATGTATATATAGACCTGCCAACTGCAATTAGCGTCGCTACAGGTGAGAAGCGGGAGCTTCTACTTGGTTCGTTTCGTATTCAACGTTACCTATATTAGCAACAATTTCGAGACAAGTCAATAGCTTTTCTAATATTTCATGTTTTATTTATTATCCATTTTTACATCTTGTCTTAAATTCACTTGTTCTAAAGGAACAATTTTTGTTTTATATCTCAGTTTATGATAAATGAAAAATGCTAAAAATACTGGTATCCCCATATACGTAATAACGAATCTATTAAGATCAAATGCGCCCGTTTTAATAAAGTCTACATCTTGACCAATGATTACAATCACACATAAGAAACCTGCGAATATTGGACCAAATGGGAATAACTTCGCTTTATATTTCAATTTAGATTTATCATAATTTTGTTTATCAAATGCTTTTCTAAATCTATAATGACTAATCGCTATACCTACCCATGCAATAAAACCAGTCATTCCACTTGCTGCAACAATATACTCATACGCATCACCACTCAAGTGTTGTAAAACAAAAATACCAATTACTATCACTGCAGTAACGAGTAATGACATATAAGGCACACCACTCTTATTTGTTTTACCAAATACAGGGAATGCGAGTTTATCTTTACTCATTGAATATAGCATTCGGGTAGAAGCATACATTCCCGAATTACCTGCAGATAATACCGAAGTCAAGATTACTGCATTCATGAATGATGCAGCAAATGCTAAACCTGCATTTTGGAATACAAGTGTAAACGGCGATGTTGCTACATCATCTCCGCCACCCATTAAAGCAGCACTATCGTATGGAATCAGCATGCCAATTACAAATATCGCAAGTATATAGAATAATAATATTCTCCAAAAGACTTGTTTAATTGCTTTTGGTACTGCTCGCTCTGGATTTTCAGATTCTCCAGCTGTAATACCAATTAATTCTGTACCTTGGAATGAGAATCCTGCAACTAAGAACACACCTAAAATAGTTAACAAACTACCTCCAAGATTACCGCCTAACACAGGGCCATCACCTTTAGTGAAGATGTCAAAGCCTACAAATTCTCCACCCATAATACCTAGTATTGTTAACAATCCAATAATAATAAAGATGATTACCGTCACTACTTTAATTAATGCAAACCAATACTCGCTTTCACCATAAACTCTTACGGATAAAGCATTAAGTCCAAAAATTATAATTAAAAATAGACAGCTCCAACTCCATGCTGGTATGCCTGTCAGCGGCGTCCAATACTGTATAACTTGAGCAGCAATAGTAACATCTGCCGCCACTGTAATTACCCAGTTAAACCAATAATTCCATCCTAATGCAAATCCGAGGGAAGGATCCACAAATCGTGTAGCATAAGTACTAAATGAACCTGATACAGGTAAATATGTTGCCATTTCTCCTAATGATGTCATAAGGAAAAAAACCATCGCACCAATAATTGCATAGGCTAATAATGCACCTAAAGCACCCGCATCATGTATTGCGCCTCCTGAAGTCATAAATAGACCAGTACCAATACATCCTCCGATTGCAATCATGGAAATATGACGATCTTTTAGTCCCCTTTGAATTCCATCATTTTGAATTTCTTGTTTTGCCATAGAAGCTTCCTTTCTTTATAAACTTAGAGGTTAACTTTCTATATGCTTAAGATTGTCTCATTTATAGTATACAATCAATTTATTGTAATGAAGTCCATTCGATTACACGTTTAACTATAAACTTTTGCTCTATCCCGAAAACATATGCATTATAAATTTTTGCCCAAAATAAAATGGTTGCATACCTAATAGATATGCAACCATTTTAATAATAGCATTTATATAGGTAGCACATCACGCATGTGACAGTCCAGTTTCTTTCGAAAACTGTCCCAACTCGCATTGTAAATGGTCAATACAAGTTTCGGCATTTCCACCTTTCATTATTTCAACATACGCCCCATTTAGCTTCTGAATAATTACTCTTTGAAGATGCAACCTCTAACTCAAATTTGATATGAATATTAATTTATTTCACTCATCAGTAATATACATGATTTTAACAAGACTTTCAAGACTATCTTTGTTTTTTCAATCTAATCTCATCTACTAAATCCCAAATGAAAGTATCTTTTTCAACAGTTTCTTGATCTTGTGACCCATATTTTCTTACATTAACTTCATTATTCTCTACCTCTTTGTCTCCTACAACAATTTGGTATGGTATTTTTTGCATTTGCGCTTCTCTAATTTTGTAACCCATTTTTTCATTGCGGTCATCAATTTCAACTCTAACGCCTTGTGATTTAAGCTCATCTTGTAAGGCTCTTGCATAATCGTAATGAATATCTACATTAACAGGGATAATTTCTACTTGCTTAGGCGCTAACCATGTTGGGAATGCACCTTTAGTCTCCTCAGTTAAGAATGCGACAAATCGTTCCATAGTAGATACTACGCCACGATGAATAACAACTGGTCTATGATGTTCACCATCATTACCAATGTAAGTTAAATCGAATTTTTTTGGTAATAAGAAGTCTAATTGTGCTGTAGATAATGTTTCTTCTTTACCCATAGCTGTTTGTACTTGAACGTCTAATTTTGGACCATAGAATGCAGCCTCTCCCACCGCTTCTTCATAGTCTAAGCCAAGTTCATCAGATGCTTCTTTTAACATGCTTTCCGCTCTGTTCCACATCTCATCGTCATCAAAATATTTTTCTTTGTCTTCTGGGTCTCTGTAACTTAACCTGAATTTATAATTATCAAAACCAAAATCATTATAAACATCAATAATTAAGTTAACAACGCGCTTAAATTCTTCTTTAATTTGATCAGGTCTGACAAATATATGCGCATCATTAAGTGTCATCCCTCTCACACGTTGTAAACCTGATACAGCACCACTTGCTTCGTAACGATGCATTGTTCCTAACTCAGCAATTCTAATTGGTAACTCACGGTATGAATGCGGTTTGTTTGCATAAATCATCATATGATGAGGACAGTTCATTGGTCTTAAGACCATTTCTTCATTTTCATCCAATTTCATTGTAGGGAACATATCTTCTTGATAATGATCCCAGTGTCCAGATGTTTTATACAAGTCCACGTTTGCCATAACTGGTGTGTACACATGATCATATCCCATGCTCACTTCTTTATCGACAATATAACGTTCGATTTCTCTACGTATTGTTGCACCATTTGGCAACCATAATGGCAATCCTGCACCAACCAATTGATTATTAGAAAATAATTCTAATTCTTTACCAATTTTACGGTGATCACGTTCTTTACGCTCTTCCAACATTTGAAGATGCGCTTTAAGCTCTTTTTTATCAAAAAAGGCTGTACCATAAATACGTTGTAACATTTTATTGTTACTGTCACCGCGCCAATATGCGCCTGCCGTAGATAATAATTTAAATTCTTTTATTTTAGATGTTGATGGTACATGGACACCACGACACAAGTCAGTAAATTCACCTTGTGAATATAAAGTCACAAGTTCGTCTTCTGGAATCGCATCAATTAATTCTAATTTATATGGATCATTTGAGAAAAAGGCTTTAGCTTCATCTCGTGTTACAACTTTACGTTCAATCGGATAATTTTCATTAACAATTTGTTTCATTGTTTTTTCAATTTTTTCAAAGTCATCAGAAGAAATGCTTTCTTCCATATCAAAATCATAATAAAAACCACCCTCAATTACAGGGCCAACACCAAAATTTACATTTCCGTATAGACGTTTTAATGCTTGAGCCATAAGGTGTGCTGTTGAATGGCGCAATACTTCTAGTGCTTCATCAGTTCCTGGTGTTACGATTTCAATTGCTCCATCTGCCTCAATGGGTCTTGTTAAATCAATTAGTTGACCATTAAATTTACCAGCAACTGCTTTTTTTCTTAGTCCAGGACTTATAGATTGTGCAATATCTTCTGTAGTTGTTCCTTTATCAAATACCTTTGAATTACCATCAGGAAACTTAATATTAATTTGATCCATGAAATACCCTCCAATTTATTCAAGCTCTTAAATCAAAACACAACTCCATTATCTTCGAAGTACACAAAAAGACCTCATCCCGGAAAGGGACGAGGTCTTCGTGGTACCACCCTAAATTAAAGAACTGTTCGCAACTTGCAAACGCGTCTTTACTCTACTTAAGATAACGGTCTTGAGCCGGATGTTTATTACGACATCATTTACAAAGTAGTAATCAATAAATATACTTGCCAAAATTTCATCAGACATTGGCTTTCTGTGAAGCAGTGATTTATCCATCGTGTCTTTGTATTATTTCGTTTCGATTTAGATTTAACTATATTATACAACATTTATGCTAGATTTCAATCGTTGCGATAATTTTTTCCTTCTAAGTAGTATGGTGTAGATAATGTTTTTATTCTTTCCATGATTCTTGCGGCCTTAGTTTTTTCAGTCCCATCCCGTGTTACAGATAAGTGATATTCAAGTTCATCAAAACTTAAATTAGAACTAAAAAATGTTGGCAATTCTTGAACCATACGATAATGTAGCAAAGGTCCAATTACTTCATCTCTTGCCCAAGGGGTAATTTCTTCAGCACCTATATCATCTAACATTAATACGTTGGCTTCTCTTACACGTGCTAATTTTGTTTCAAAACTACCATCTTTAAAACCGCCTTTTAAAGAACGAATAAATTCAGGTAAATATACAATTGTAGATGGCACTTTCTCAGTTTTTAATTGGTTTGCCATGGCACCTAAAATAAATGATTTACCTGTGCCAAATGGGCCATGTAGATATAACCCCTTAACTTGTGGCTCGTGATTTGTAATTTGATCACAGATTTTATTTGCTGCCATTGCAACTTCTAACCTATCTCTTCTATCCATATAAATATCTTTGAGCTTAGCACTTAATGTATCTCTTTGCATATGATGTGAAGTAATTAAATGTGCATTAAATTTATCCTCATCATGTTTGATTTTACATGGGCAAGGTAAGTAACGAATTTTGATATGCTCATTTTCAATATATAATTCAGGCACATGCCCTTTCACAAAGTTAGGACAATCTGCATAAGCATGACCATCATAATGTTTCAATTGGTCTTTATATTCTTGTAAAATATTTAAATCCTCGTCAATCATCGCATTTGTAACTTCTGCTTGATGCGATTCTAAAAATTGCTTCACATCTGTATCACTAACTACATCTTTTTTAATTTTAGCTATGCGTTTGGTCAAATCATTGGACTCACCCATGATATTATTAAAGGATTTCATTCAGTATCCTCCTTCCATCTTGTTTTTAATTGATTTAAAAATGCTTCTCTATCGCTTTTCAACTTTTCATCATCTTCAGTTTGATTCATAGATTTGTCATTTTGATTTGTATTATCTCGTTCTTCTAACCATTTAGGCGTCATTTCTCTTGAAGCTAATTGCTTTTGTTTATAATATGGTTTGCTTGGTTTATGTTCATCTTTAGGTTGACTTACCTTCAACGCATAGTTATATGCTTCTTCTGCTGTCTTTATTCCCTTTTTCTTCCAATTGGATGCAATTTCAAGTATATAGGTTTTCGGCAGTTTCATATCTTCTTTCAACATAACAAATTGTAATAAAATATTAATCACACCAAACGATAACTGTTCACGTTCCACTAATTCTTCAATCATATACTTTTGTTGTGGTGTAGGTTCAGATTCTGACCAAGACGCCAACATATCTATTGGACTTGTTTCTTCTAATTGTTCTAACCAATGACTTGATTCACTTTGTTTATCCTTAGTAAGAGTCTCAGATGAATGAGACTGAGCTGACTCGGATTTAACTTGTAATTTAGGCAACTGTTGTTCATGTTCTATCAAATAAAATGTTCTTGCATGCTTTCTTAATTCTTCAAATGATAGCTCTTGAGCGCTCGTAATAGATTTCAATATAATACGTTTCATTGATTCAGCAGTTAAACCATATAATGTAGCAATTTGTATGATTAACGCTTTCGCTTCTTTATCGATGATTTTCGTACTCACAAAGTGTGATTGTAATAGATCATAAAGTGTTTCAAAATCAAACTTCACACGTGATAAATTTAATCCTTCATATGTTTCTTCACTCTGAATGTCGCTAGTATCACTCTGTAGTTCTTGATTAGGAATTTTAAAAACATCTGTAAATTGGCGTGTCACATCTTGAAATAGTGTCATATCTAATTGATCTTTATCTTCAAAATGTTGTTTTAATTGTTGATAACGTTGTTTACTCACTTCACTAAAAAGATACACGGATAACATTGGATCTGAGAAGAATTGCTTTGCGGAAGGCGGTTGTATCAGTTGATATACAAACGAAGAATGTTGTGCATCATGCTTTACGAACGATTTAACTAAACCGATACCTTCTAGTAAATCCATATTTTTTCTAAAATCTAAAAGATTTATTTTTAATTCACTCATGATAATGTAATGTGTGAGCACTGAATCTGTCTTAAATTCAACAAATTGATCTAAGTAATGATATAAGCCAATCGCACTTGATCCTATCATCGGCGTATACAAACGATTTAAAATTTCTAAATGACTATGATTTATGTGAAAATGCCGTATAACTGTGAAATTGTCGTGCGGTCGTAAACCATAATCATATGATTGTAAAGCCATCTATGAATCACTCCGTTTATTTTCGGCTAAGATACCTTGCATCGATTGTAGTAATTGATCAACATCTTTAAATTCTTTGTACACAGATGCAAATCTTACATAGGATACTTGGTCTACATGCATGAGTAAGTTCATGACATGTTCTCCTATTTCTCTTGATGAAATTTCAGCGTGCCCATCGTCGCGCAACTTCCATTCAACATTATTCGTAATTTCTTCTAATTGTTCATATCGTACAGGTCTTTTTTCACATGAGCGTACTAAACCGTTTAATATTTTTTCACGTAAAAATTGTTCCCTTGTACCATCTTTTTTGACTACAATTAGCGGTCTTTTTTCTATATGTTCAAAAGTTGTGAATCTCGTCTCACACTTTTCACATTCTCTTCTACGTCGAATCGCATTAACTTCATCTGCATGTCTAGAGTCTACAACACGAGAATGAGTCGAATTACATTTCGGGCATTTCATCGAATTATCACCCTCTCAATTTGATTATATTCCATTATACTATAAATATGTACGTCACAAAAGAATGCCTATTACACATTTTACTTATACAACGAATACATAAAAGCAAAATGATTATACAAACGTTAACATCTAAAATTTTAATTTTAATATTTGTGGATTATCTACGAAGATACAAGAACTGCTCTTTATTGTTATCATCACTATCAGTTATCTTTATTTCATAAAAAACACTCCTTTTAACACTTTACGAAGTAACGTAACGCTTTAAAAGGAGTAACTATTTAGATTATTTTATATATCACTACAATTCTTATAGTATCTTTTGACATTCAAACAAGTTAATTTACTACAGCTGCAATATCATTTTTCAATAATTGTCCAATATATGCTGCCACTTCTACTACTCTATTAGAGTAACCCCATTCATTATCGTACCAAGCGATAATCTTCACTTTGTTTTCTCCCATTACCATTGTACTTTGTGTATCAATGATAGCTGAATGAGGGTTTGTGTTATAATCCATCGATACAAGTGGTGCATCTTCTGTGGAAATAACTCCGTTTAAGTCGTGGTCTTTAAACGCTTGATTAACTTGATCCACTGTAACATCTGTATCTAAATCAACCACTAAATCAACTAACGACACATTTTTAGTTGGTACACGTAATGCCATACCATGCAATTTGCCTTCTAACTCCGGCAACACTTCTTTAAGCGCTTTCGCTGCGCCAGTGGAAGTTGGTATAATGCTTTCATTACAAGAACGCGCACGTCTCAAATCTTTATGTGGGTTATCTATATTATTTTGATCATTTGTAATCGCATGTACTGTAGTCATCAAACCGTTTTGAATACCAAATCGATCATTTAATACTTTAGCAACTGGTCCTATACAATTGGTAGTACATGACGCATTACTAAAAATATCATAATTTTCTATATCTAAACGATCATCATTAACTCCTTTCACTATCATTTGTACATGTCCACCCTTAGATGGCCCAGTTAACAATACTTTTTTAGCACCTGCTGCAATGTGTGCTTCAGCTTTATCTCCATGATTAAATTTACCTGTCGCTTCAATTACTACATCTATCCCTAGCGATTGCCATGGTAAATGTTCTGGATTTCTGTCAGATACTAATTTTATTTCTTGTTGATTAACTTTGATACCATTTTCAGTGGGTTCTACTTTTAAATCGTATGCACCATGCGTAGTATCATAATTAATAAGATGGGCAATGGTTTCAGGTGGATAACTCGCATTAATCGCTACTACATTTAAATCTTCATTTTTCAGCGCGATTCTCAATACCATTCTACCTATTCTTCCCATGCCATTAATTGCAATATTTGTCGTCATTTGAAAGCACCCCTTGTCTATGTGTTATACTTTATGAAAATAGTATAACATAAACCGCAGATTAAGAAAGCGTTTTCTCAAACGTTATTCACTTTTTCTTTTTCAACCGAAATATCCTGAGTCACCATACATTTCTAACTTTGCTTCCCTCACCGATTTACAGAAAAAAAATCACAAGCCCACTCCAATGCAGACGCAAATGGAATGGGCTTGTGTAATTAAGTCAATGACTAGATTGTTTAATTATATTTATAGAAAATACTAATCATGAAGTTGAGGTTATCGTTATATTCAAACTTACTCTACTTCCTCGGTATCCGTATCATTATCAATGTAACCTTCTTCAACTAGTAACTGTTCTAAATTTTGCTTTAGTTCTAATTTTGTATCACGATTATCTATCTCATGGTCAGCCATTCTGCGTTTTTTATCAATGGATATTTGACTATATACACGTGCTTTAGCGTCTTCCATAGATAAATCATTTCGTTCCATCAATCTTTCAATTTGAATACTTTCAGAAGTATAGACTAACCATACTTCATCGACCGTATCTTGCAATTCATTTTCAAATAATAATGGAATATCCATAATCACATTAAAACCTTGTTTGAGGTAATCTTCTTTTTCTTGTTGCATGATATCATGGACAATTGGATGTACGATTTCATTTAACTCTAATCTTTTTTCCGGATGGTTAAAAATAACGTCTCCTACATACGCACGATCCATATTTCCATCTTTATCAATCGCTGCTTCACCAAATACAGCTTTCACCTGTTCTAAACCTTTCGTACCTTTTGCTACCGCTTGTCGTGCTGCAACATCTGCATCAACTACTTTGAAGCCATGTGCTGTTAACAATTCAGATACAGTTGATTTACCTGATGCGATACCACCAGTTAGTCCTATAACTTTTGGCATAATTTTCACTCATCCTTTATTTTTGACATGTAGCGCAGAAATGACTATTTCTTGTAGCAATTACTTGTGTTTCAATATCATTTCCACAAACTTTACATACCTTTTGTTTATATACATTCAAATGCAATTGCATAGATCCTTTACTACCATCCGCATGTAGATAATCAGATATGCTTGTGCCACCGTATTTTATACCCGCTTCAAGTACTTCTCGAACATAATAAAATAACATTTCTCGCTCTTGATGTTTCAAATCTTTGGATAGTCTAGCAGGATGAATACCCGCTCTAAATAGGGCTTCACATGCATATATATTCCCACAACCCGATATCACTCTATGATCTAAAATCATTTGTTTAATTGGTTTATTTTGATATAGTTTTTTGCCAAACCAAGATAAATAATGAGGCATAGCTGCTTCAGTAAATGGTTCTGGCGCAATTTCTAAAAATGAGGGATATGCCTCAAATGAAGGCACATTTCTTATTTCTCCAAATCTTCGTATATCAGAGTAAACAAGTAATTTTCCGTTATTTAATTTAAAAATAACATGCCAGTGTTTACGGTAATTTGGCACACTAATATCCTCTATGCTGTCAACCACAAAGAAACCACCAGCCATCCCTAAATGACTGATTAAAATCCTTTCTTCGTCTCCATGTTGTAAGTAGAAAACAATATACTTGCTTCTTCTTTCTATATCCTTTATTACAAAATCTTCTGTAAGATGTTGAAATGTATCTAACGCTAAACCTTTAATAATTGTTTCTTTATTGGCTGCTTTTCCTTCTTTCACTTTATCGGAAAAGACTACTGATTCAATTGTTTGACCTTGAACAAACGGTTGAATGCCTCTTTTAACATGTTCTACTTCTGGTAATTCAGGCACACTTATACCTTCTTTCTATTTTGCATCATACCAAGTTTGACCATAACTGGACTCAACTTTCAATGGTACATCTAATTTTAGCGCATTGTCCATAATATCTTCTATGAACTCTCCAAACGCTTCTACTTCTTCTTTAGGTATTTCAAATATTAATTCATCATGTACTTGTAATAATAGCTTAGCATGGAATTCTGTATGCTTAACCTCGTTTGCAAAGTTAACCATTGCTAATTTAATAATATCTGCTGCGCTACCTTGAATAGGTGTATTCATTGCTGTTCTTTCTGCAAAACCCCTTAAGTTAAAGTTTCTACTTGTGATATCAGGAATATATCTACGACGATGTAATAGTGTTTCAACATAACCTTGAGCTTTACAGTCTTTTACAACATCTTCCATATATTGTTTCACGCCTGGGAAACTATTTAAGTAATCATCAATAAATTTTTTCGCTTGCTTACGTGTAATACCTAAGCTTTGGCTCAAACCGTAATCACTAATACCATATACAATTCCAAAGTTAACAGCTTTTGCTTGTCTACGCATAACACTATCTACTTCATTAGCAGGAACTTCAAACACCTTCATTGCTGTAGCGGTATGAATATCTTCATCATTAATAAATGCTTGTTTCATACTTTCATCCTGCGTAATATGTGCCAATACTCTTAATTCAATTTGTGAATAGTCGGCTGAGAAAATAACGTTATTTTCATCAGTAGATTTAAAAGCTTTTCTAATTTTCCTACCTTCTTCTAAGCGAATAGGTATATTTTGCAAGTTTGGATCTATAGAAGATAACCTACCTGTTTGCGCAAGCGTTTGATTAAACCGAGTATGAATTCTATTATCTTTGCTTATAACCTTTTGCAAACCTTCTACATAGGTCGATTGTAATTTAGCAAGTTGACGATATTCTAATATATATTCAATGATTGGATGTTCACCTTGTAACTGTTCTAAAACATCCACTGCTGTCGAATAGCCTGTTTTCGTCTTTTTTATCACTGGTAACTCTAGCGTTTCAAATAAGACAACGCCTAGTTGTTTAGGAGAGTTAATATTAAATGATGCTCCAGCAGATTGATAAATGTTATCTACCAATACATCTAATTTACTTTGAATTTCTTTTTCCATTTCTTGAAGATCTTTCGCATCTGTGTAAATACCAATTTCTTCCATTTGACTTAAAATACGTGCTAATGGTAATTCTAAATCATACAATAAATCCGTTTGGTTGTATTCTTCTAAGTAATCTTTCATGATAGATTGCGACTCACTTATCGCTTCTATGATTGTTGCAATGTAATGATTGAGTATTTCATCTTCAGGCACTTGTCTCTTCTTGCCTTTACCGTATACAGCAACACTTTGTTGCACAAAGTGTTGACCAAAATTCGTCACCACCGAATGCACATCATCAATATTTCGAGAAGGATCGATAATATAACTTGCTAGCATGATATCAAATTCAATGTTTTTTATATTAATATCCAATCTATGTGCCACCACGTATGATTTCTTTGCATCATAAACTATTTTTTCTGTTTGCTCATTTTCCAACCATTCAATAAGCTGTTCATACTTATGAATGTCTTGAGCATCAATAACAACGTGGTGGATACCATCATACAAAGCAAATTTTAATATATCATCTTTTAAATAATTAGAGCCATCTAATTCAAAATGTACAATCGCAGATTTCAAATCTGTAAAATCTATGTTTGTAAAATCAGTCGTTACATTCATCTCTTTTTCTTCGGTAGTAGTATTATCTCCATTAATATCAATTTGGTCTAACAATTGTTTGAACTCTAATTTTTTAAATAATTCTATTTTTTCACTAATATCTGGGTTTTCTGGAAGTTTAGTATCTTTTAAAGAAACTTCAATCGGGCTTTCGCAATTAATCGTTGCGAGTTTCTTACTCATTAACGCATCATCTTTACTATTTTCAAGTTTTTCTTTTAATTTCTTACCAGACACTTCATCTAAATGTTCATAAACATTTTCTACAGTCGTAAATTGTTTCAATAATTTTATAGCTGTCTTTTCACCGACACCAGCTACACCAGGAATATTATCTGAAGTGTCACCCATTAGCCCTTTCATATCAATAATTTGTTCAGGAACTAATCCATCATATTTCTCAGAAATAAATTGAGGTGTATAGTGATCGACATCTGTAACACCTTTTTTCGTATAATATATCGTCACATCTTCTGTAGCTAATTGTGTTAAATCACGATCTCCAGTGACAATAATTGTTTGGAATTGTTCATCGTTTGCTGCTTTACTTAAAGTACCAATAATATCATCAGCTTCATAATTATCTAATTCATAACGTTTGATTTGATAGGCATCTAATAACTGTCTAACATACGGGAATTGTTCGCTTAACTCTGGTGGTGTTGTCTGACGTCCACCTTTATATTCACCATAAGTGTCATGTCTAAATGTTGTTTTTCCTGCATCAAATGCAACTAAGAAATGTGTAGGTTGTTCTTCTTTTATAATTTTTTCAAGTAGCATAGCAAAACCATATACTGCATTCGTATGGATACCTGCTTTATTTTGTAATAATGGTAAGGCATAAAAAGCTCTAAAACTTAAGCTGTTACCATCAATTAAGATTAATTTATTCAATAGTTTAACCTCCAACACATATTTATATTTCATTTTATCACAAATAATCACTACATCTGTATCGATACGTCGTATATCATTATATGAAAATAATTGTTTATCAATGTTCATTCATATTTACATTAGATGGCATATGAAAAAGTCGATCTAATTACACAACTGTGAAATTAGATCGACCATCTGTTAATTTATTATACTACATTTTAGTTGTCTCATAAAATGTAACTCTAAACGTAGAACCTTCATTCGACTGGCTAAACACGTTTATTTTACCATGATGTGCTTCCATGATGTGTTTAGTAATAGATAAACCTAAACCAGTACCTCCAGAATCCCTACTTCTGGCTTTATCTACTCTATAAAATCGTTCAAAAATATGTTTTTGGTCCTCTTCGCTTATACCTATTCCAAAATCTTGTACTTCTAACATTCTCTTATTAGCTTCTTTATATACTCGAACAATGACTTTACTCGAAGGTTTTGAATAACTAATTGCATTAGAAAGTAAGTTTAATGCCACTTGTGCAACTTTATCTTTATTGGCGTCAATAACAATATTAGGATGAATTTCATCGACAATCGTTATGTCTTTACTGTCAGCAATCGTTGATAAATTTTGTATGGTCGTTTCAGCTATTTCAGAAAGACTTACGTACGCTGTTTCTATTTCAGTTTGTTGTTCTACATGAGATAAATCCAACAAATCAAATACTAATGTTTCAATTCGATCGGATTCCTTAGAAATAATATTTAAGAAATCATTTAATGTCTGTTCATCATTTTTCGCACCATCTAACAATGTTTCAGCAAACCCTTTAATTGATGTAATTGGTGTTTTTAATTCATGAGACACATTCGCAACAAACTCTCTACGTAAGTTTTCCAATTTCTTTAAATTAGTAATATCATGTAAAACAATAACCATTCCGTATAAGTTTTTCTTTGTCTTAGACAGAATTGGCACACATGCAGTATCAAAATACTTTTGATGTACTTGATTTATCATTATTTCAATTTGATCATATATTGGTTTTTCCATTTTGAAAGATTCTGTAATTAGCTTTTGAATCTTTTCATCAATGAAATCAACATAACTTTTATGTTCAACAGCTTCATCAGGCGTAAAAACTTCATAATAAGCTTTATTGGCCACAACGATTTCACCATACTTATCTATCATTAGAATAGAACTCGGTATATTTTCAACTGTTGTTTTCAAGCGATTAGACTGTAATTTTTGTTTATGATTCAGTAACTGTAGTTTACGTGCAAGCTCATTTGTGGTTACAAATAGTTCTCTTGTTTCCTTGACGTTACTTTCAGGCACTCTCACATGGTAATATCCCTCAGCCAACAAATTTGTAGCATACGTCACTTCATTTATAGGTCTTATATACGTACGATTAATACTACGAACTATACAAAAAATAATGATGAGCACAAATAAGCCAATTAAAGCTGTGTATTTCCATATCTGAACTTGTAAATTTAAGATATCATTATTGATGCCACTTATGAAAACATGTGTGTCATCGATAGATGTTCGAAATGTAAATCGATGGTCATTTCCCTCTTTATCATAAATGAGATTAGAAGGATTAGCTGTATTTTTAATATTGTTATTGACCGGCACTCCCTTTTGAGTGGAAAATAAAACACCATTATTTTCTTTAAGCATTACACTTAATTTCTCATTTTTGGCGATATTTCTTATTTCAGATTTTTTACCATGTTTATACAAACTAACGATATGATCTGCTCGATGTTCTAAATCACCTTGCTGACTGATAGTCACTGTATTATAAATGACATGTGTAATAATGGTACCTAAAGCTAAAAAGCTGACAATAACAATCGTACATAATAGTAATAAGAGTCTCTGGTGAAACTTCAGCATTAAACTTTCGGTCTTTCCAATTTATAGCCTAGTCCACGTACTGTTTTAATGAGTTTAGGCTGTTTAGGATTTTCTTCTAATTTATCTCTTAAATGACTAATATGTACGTCTACGATTCTCGAATCACCTGCAAATTCATAATTCCAAACTGAATTCAACATATGTTCTCGAGTAATAACTCTACCTTGCCTTTCAATAAGATATAATAACAATTCAAATTCTTTTGGTGTGAGTTCTAATAGTTCATCTTCTTTATACACTTCAAAATACTCGGGTCTAATTCTAATTGATCCAATAATAATATCCGCATCATCATTCTCAATAGTAATAGCTTCATTAATCATTGCTGATCTTCTTAAAATAGCTTTCACTCGTGCCACAACTTCTCTTGGCGAAAATGGCTTAGTCATGTAGTCATCAGCGCCTAACTCAAGCCCAAGTACTCGATCAAATTCATCATCTTTAGCTGTTAACATGAGAATAGGCACAAGATTTTTATCTGAACGAATTGTCTTACATACTTCAATACCATCTTTTTTAGGGAGCATAACATCTAATACGACTAATTCTGGATTTGTAGTATTAACCTTATCCAATGCTTCTTCTCCATCATAAGCAACTTCTACTATGTATCCCGCTTGTTCTAAATTATATTTTAACAAGGTTACGATCGATTGTTCATCATCTACTACAAGTACTTTTTGTGACATAGTGTCCCTCCATATTTGTGTTTACAAATTAATTATAACTTAAATTTTAATAAAAATAACATAGTTTAAAATATTTTTACATAAACTTAACAATACGCAATGTAGATTAAATAGTTGGGGTGTTATAAAGTCCATATGATTGTGCTATAAACAATCTATTGCGCTATTTTTAACTTTTATCAGCAAATTCTGAAAATTACAAGTTAATAGAATCTTAACATTTATTTCATATTATGAACAATCATCACTATACTATGATTTGAAACAAGTATGTGTATTAAGGTAACATGTTTCACAAAAAAGCCTGATAATATTCATTAATGAATATTATCAGGCCATCTATTGTATAAATTAAATATTAATGCAATCGTTAAAATTAACTTAGATATTCTTAATTAATTCATCTGCAAACTCTGATGTCGAAACTTCTTTAGCACCGTCCATTAAACGTGCAAAATCATAAGTTACAACTTTAGACGCAATTGTTTTCTCAATTGAATCTGTAATGCTGTCTGCAGCTTCTTGCCACCCTAAATGTTCTAACATTAATACTGCACTTAAAATTTCTGAAGATGGATTCACTTTATTTAAACCAGCATATTTTGGTGCAGTGCCATGCGTTGCTTCAAAAATAGCATGTCCTGTTTCATAGTTGATGTTAGCACCTGGAGCAATACCAATTCCTCCGACTTGTGCTGCTAATGCATCAGATACATAGTCACCATTTAAGTTCATTGTAGCAACTACATCATGATCCGCTGGACGTGTTAAAATTTGTTGTAAGAAAATATCAGCAATTGAATCTTTAATAATAATTTTACCATCATTTTCAGCTTGTGTTTGAACTTCGTTCGCTTTTTCTTTACCTTCTTCTTCAACAATTTTATCATATTGTTGCCAAGTAAATACTTTATCACCAAATTCGTTATGAGCTAAATCATAACCCCATTGTTTAAATGCACCTTCAGTAAATTTCATGATATTACCTTTATGCACTAACGTTAACGATTTACGGTTATTGTCAATAGCATATTGAATTGCAGCACGTACTAAACGTTCAGTACCTTCTTTAGATACTGGTTTAATACCAATACCAGAAGTTTCAGGGAATCTAATATTCTTAGCGCCCATTTCATCTTGTAAGAAATCAACTACTTTTTTAGCCTCTGGTGTACCTTCTTTAAATTCAATACCTGCATAGATATCTTCAGTATTTTCACGGAAAATAACCATATCAGTGTCTTCAGGACGTTTAACTGGTGATGGCACACCTTGGAACCAACGTACAGGACGTAAACACGTGAATAAATCTAACTCTTGTCTTAAAGCAACATTGAGTGAACGAATACCGCCACCGATTGGAGTTGTTAATGGACCTTTGATTGCAATTAGATACTCATCAATTGTATCTAACGTTTCTTGTGGTAACCATTCGCCAGTTTCGTCGAATGCTTTTTGACCAGCTAATACTTCTTTCCATTCGATTTTCTTTTCGCCATTATATGCTTTTTCTACAGCTGCATCTATCACTCTACTAGCTGCTTTCCAAATATCAGGACCAATACCGTCACCGATAATAAATGGGATAATTGGATTATTTGGAACTGTTAAACCTTCATTTGTTTTTAATACTTTTTCACCTGACATGTAAAAAACCTCCGTGTTTTAATTTCTATTTATTTAATATTTTCAGAAAAATTTTGATTGAACAAAAGACTGCTGAACAAAACAGCAGTGGTAGTTAAATGTAACAATCAAATTATCTTTCTTCAACTGGTTCATATTTTCTATTTGTTTCACCGATATATTGCGCTCTTGGACGCATGATTCTGTTATCTCTATATTGCTCTAAGATATGCGCTATCCAGCCAGATGTTCTACTTACAGCAAAAATTGGTGTAAATAAATCATGATCAATATTCATACTGTGATAAACTGTTGCACTAAAGAAATCAACATTGGCGATTAAGCCTTTTTCTTTTTTCATTTTATCTGCAATCTTAACCGAGATATCAAACAGTTGACTTTGTCCTGTTTCGGTTGTGATTTTACGACTCATTTCTTTTAAGTATTTCGCTCTCGGATCACCATCTTTATATACACGATGTCCAAAGCCCATAATTTTTTCTTTATTTTCAATTTTATTATCGATATAAGCATCTACTTCATCGATTGATTTCACTTCTGATAGCATGCTCATTACACGTTCATTTGCGCCACCATGCAATGGTCCTTTTAAAGAACCTACAGCTGCTACAATACCAGAATACATATCAGATAAAGATGATACGGCACATCTAGCTGTAAATGTTGAGGCATTTAACTCATGGTCTGCATGTAGAACGAGCGCCTTATTAAAAGCTTCGATCTCTATATCAGTTGGTAACTCTCCTCTCAACATATATAAGAAGTTTCCAGCGTAATTTAAATCTTTATTAGGCTTCACAACTTCTTTGCCTGCTCTTACTCTTGCATATGCAGTCACAAGGGAAGCTATTTTCGCCTGTATACGTACCGCTCTTTCCATTGTTTGATCGTCATTTTCATCTTCAGCATGAGGATCAAAGTGTGCTACATATGAAACTGATGTTCTTAATGCAGTCATAGGATGGACATTACTTGTCGCATATTCTTTAAAGTGGTTATACACCCTTGGATTTAATGTCATATATTCATATAGTTTATCTTTTAATGATTGTAATTCTTCCTCGTTTGGTAAACGATAGTACCATAACAAAAAGATAACTTCTTCAAATTCTGCATTCTGAGCCAAATCATCGATATCATAACCTGCATAAGTCAATTGACTATCAATAATAGAACTTACTTTTGTCTCAGCTGCAATTACCCCTTCTAAACCTTTTTGTAACTCTGCCATATATAAATTCCCCTTTTCTATTTCATTATGAAATGGCTTTCAATAACCATTATATCCAATATTTACTATTTTGTGAATATTTTAAGATTTATTGTCCTACCAAAAGAATAAGAAATAATAATTTGTTTATATGCCCTTATAAACGCCACAATCATATAGGTTGTCGTATCTTTATTTTAATATGGAATTCACCACACATCAATTTTTATAGCATTTTAATTGGTTATCAAGTTTAATAACAAATTATTAATGTATTTTTGTACTTATCATTATTTACTATGTTTAAAAAATAGTTGTGTTATTTTAAATCACATTGCATAATAATAATTAACTTAATAAAGGAGTTATTTTAATGGCTAAAAATCAGTTACAAAGAGAACTAAGTAATCGTCATATTCAGCTTATTGCTATTGGGGGAGCAATTGGTACTGGATTATTCTTAGGCGCAGGTCAAACAATAGCATTAACTGGCCCCTCTATTTTACTTACATATATAATAATTGGATTTATGCTATTTATGTTTATGCGAGGCTTGGGAGAATTGCTCGTTACAAACACTAATTTCAAATCATTTGCAGATGTAACCAATGCTTATATTGGATCATTTGCAGGGTTTGTCACTGGATGGACTTATTGGTTATGTTGGATTATTACAGGTATGGCAGAAGTAACAGCCGTTGCAAAATATGTCAGTTTTTGGTTTCCACACGTTCCTAATTGGTTAAGTGCACTATTTTGTGTTTTAGTATTAATGTCACTTAATTTATTAAGCGCTAAATTATTCGGGGAATTAGAGTTTTGGTTTTCAATTATTAAAATTGTCACTATCATCGCCTTAATTGTAGTGGGTGCAATTATGATTGCTATGGCTTACAAAACACAGTTTGGCCATGCATCATTAACTAACCTATATAGCAATGGGATTTTTCCAAAAGGTATCAGTGGCTTCGTTATGTCCTTCCAAATGGCACTCTTTTCATTCGTAGGTATCGAATTAATAGGCGTCACTGCAGGCGAAACGAAGAATCCATTAACCACAATTCCAAAAGCCGTAAATAGTGTTCCATTGAGAATATTAGTATTTTATGTCGGTGCTCTGGCAGTTATCATGTCTATCATTCCTTGGAATGATATTAACCCAGATGAAAGTCCATTTGTCAGATTATTTGCACTGGTTGGTATACCTTTTGCAGCAGGTATTATTAACTTTGTAGTGTTAACAGCCGCGGCATCATCATGTAATAGTGGTATTTTTTCAAATAGTCGAATGCTATTTGGACTATCTAGCAAAGCACAGGCATCACCGCTTTTTACTAAAACAAATAAAAACGGAGTGCCGCACATCGCAATTTTATTCTCATGTGCATTGCTTATGATTGCTGCTCTTTTAAACTATATTGTACCTAACGCTTCACTTGTATTTACGTACATTACTACCGTTTCAACTGTACTATTTCTCGTTGTTTGGGCATTGATTACTATTGCTTATATTAATTATCATCGACGTAACCCAGAATTACATAAAAACGCAACATTTAAGTTATTTGGTGGCAAGTATATGGGTTATATTATATTGATTTTCTTTATACTCGTATTTTGTTTATTATTCGTTAACATAGATACAAGACGCGCAGTATTCTTAACACCGATTTGGTTTGTTATTCTTACAATAATGTACTTACGCTTTAAAAAAACCGCACGTAAACAACAAAAACAATTTTAATTAATTTTATTTAGACATCTATATCCATTGTAATTTTTCAATGAATATAGATGTTTTTTTATATTGCTCTGTCTTAAAGCATATTGAAATACAAAAAGACCTATCAAATTAAATAATTTGATAGGTCTTTTCTGAACCTTGGGTGTTACCACCCAAATTTACTTCATATATAGTATTATGGAATTTTCATTCTACAATTTCATAACACCCATTTTTATTAAAGTACGTTAGCATAACCTTCGAAGATTTTACCTTGATTAGCATCAACTGTGATTAATATATCACTTTGAATTTCAGCTGTAGCATTCTCAACGCCAACTACTGTAGGAATACCTTTTTCTAAACCTATGATCGCACTTGGAGAAGTAATACCATTTTCTTCAGTGATTAAACCAATTGATTTTTCAATATATGGTACAAGAGATTCATCAACAGAAGATGTAACAATGATTGAACCAGATAAATCTTTACCTTCTAATTCACTCGCGTCATTAACAACTAGAGTATGGCCAACTACTGAGTTTCTACCAATACCTTGACCTTTTGCTAGTTCATCTCCAACAAGGTGTAATTTCATCATATTTGTAGTACCTTTTTCACCAGTTGGTACACCAGCAGTGATAATGATTAAATCACCATTTTGAACTTTTTCAGTTTCAACAGCAGTAGCTACGGCATTATTTAATAATGCATCTGTAGTTTTACGACCTTCTTTGACCACTGGGTGAATTCCCCAAACTAATGCACATTGACGTGCTGTTTCTGAGCTTGGAGTCACAGCAATAATATCTGATTGTGGACGATATTTAGAAATCGTACGCGCAGTTGAACCACTTTCTGTAGCTGCAACAATAGCTTTAACTTTTAAGTTTAATGCCGTATGTGCAACAGACACCCCAATAGCATTCACTAATGACGTTTCAACTAATTTAGTACGGTCAGATAATAATTTTTTATAATCTTGCGCTGCTTCAGCAGAAATCGCAATATTACGCATTGTTTTAACTGCCTCTTCAGGGTATTGTCCAGCAGCCGTTTCACCTGAAAGCATAACTGCATCAGTACCATCATAAATTGCATTGGCAACATCACTGGCTTCTGCACGTGTAGGACGTGGGTTACGTTGCATAGAATCAAGCATTTGTGTAGCAGTAATAACTGGTTTACCTAATTTATTACATTGTCTAATTAAATCTTTTTGTACCATTGGTACTGATTCTGGTGGAATTTCAACACCCATGTCACCACGAGCTACCATTAATCCATCTGCAACTTCAAGAATTTCTTTGATATTATCAATACCTTCTTGGTTTTCAATTTTTGGAATAATGCTAATGTTTGTATTTTTTTGTGCTTCTAATAATTTACGAATGTCTAATACATCGCTAGGGCGACGTACGAAACTAGCAGCAATGAAGTCTACGCCTACACTAATACCAAAATTGATGTCGTTTGCATCTTTTTCAGTAATACCTGGCAAGCTCACTTTAACGCCTGGTAAGTTAACACCTTTTTTATTTTTTAATTCTCCAGTGTTTAAAACATCGCAAAGTACTTCGCCATTTGCTTGATCAATTTTTTTAACTTGTAATTCAATTAGACCATCATCTAATAAAATATATGAACCTTCTTCAACATCGTTAATAAGATTATCATATGTTACTGAGAATTTTTCAGTTGTACCTTCTACTTCAGTCATGCTCACGATGACTTCTGAACCTTTTACAAGTTCAATTACACCGTCTTTCATATTATGCGTACGGATTTCAGGACCTTTAGTATCAAGTAAGATTGCTACTGTTTTACCTAGTTTTTTTGAAACCTCACGAATCGTATCAATTCTCGCTTTATGCTCTGCATGATCACCATGTGAAAAGTTTAAGCGCGCTACGTTCATTCCGGCTTTGATTAATTTTTCTAGCATTTCTTCTGATTCTGACGCTGGTCCTATAGTACAAACAATTTTAGTTTTTCTCATTATTAATGCCTCCCAGTATTTTATATAGATAATTCGTTCGTTAATGCATATGTTTTGAAATCAAACTCATGTTCATGCGAGTTAAAGATTTCATCAAATGGCGTATCAGTTAATTCATTATTACGAATACCTACACCAACTGCAGATTTTCCGTTTAATAATAAATCGACTGCGTGACCACCTAATCGTGAAGCAAGTACCCTATCTGCCCCACTTGGACTTCCACCACGTTGAATATGTCCAAGTACTGTCACACGTGCATCAACATTAATGTATTTAGTCAATTCTGCGGCGCAAGCTTCTCCTGACATACAACCTTCAGCAACGATGACAATAGAGTGCTTTTTACCTCTTTTTATACCACTGTCGATTTTTTCTGCTACTTCTTTGATGTCTGTTTCTACTTCTGGAACAATGATTGTTTCTGCTCCTACTGACAGACCCGCCCATAGTGCTAAATCTCCACAGTCACGTCCCATAACCTCAATAATGAATGTTCGGGCATGACTAGACGCTGTGTCGCGAATTTTATCGACACATTCAACAATTGTATTTAATGCTGTATCAAAACCAATTGTAAAATCAGAACCATTGATATCATTATCAATTGTTCCTGGAATACCAATCGTTTGGATTTCTACACATTCTTCACTTATACGTTGAGCACCTCTATAGCTACCATCTCCACCAATAACTACAAGACCTTCGATACCTCTTTTACGTAAGTTTTCAATACCTTTTTTACGCACGTCTGGATCTTTAAATTCAGGACATCTCGCTGAATATAAAAATGTACCGCCACGTTGGATAGTATCACCTACAGAACCAAGTTCAAGCTTCTCAATATCATCGTTTAATAAGCCTTGATAGCCTTGGTAAACACCATAAACTTCAATGTTATTGTAAATCGCTTTACGAACAACAGCTCTTACCGCTGCATTCATACCTGGTGAATCTCCACCACTTGTCAACACTGCAATTTTTTTCATGACGACATACCTTTCTAACTTGTATTTCTTACTCTAAAAATACCATAAAATCTAATGAGGTGCCATTAAAATTAGGCTTGCGAATGAATGTAAACGTTTTAAATATAAGCGTTCGATTAATATTCACATAGAAAGCGTTTGCTTAATTTTGACAGTATCTCTATTCAAAATGCTATTACTTATGTACCTTTATCTGTTAAATCTTAAACAGATAGAACGATTTTAAGAATGATAGCAAAGTAAATCCTCCACATCGATAGACGTAGAGGAAACATGCTAATTATTCAGTATAAGCACCAATAGCTCTAAATTTATTATAGCGATCTTCAACTAGTTGCTGCTCGCTTAATTTATTTAATTCTGATAAATGACGTTCAAACGTGGCTTTTATACTTTGTGCTTGTATTGCAATATCGTGATGTGCGCCACCTAATGGTTCTTTAATTACTTCATCTGCAATTTTTAATTCATGTAAATCTTCTGCAGTAATTTTCATTGTTTCTGCAGCAATTTTAGCTAAGTTACTATCTTTCCATAATAATGCTGATGCACCTTCAGGAGAAATAACTGAATATGTACTATTTTCTAACATAAGTATGCGGTTTGTAATGCCTAAACCTAATGCACCACCGCTACCACCTTCACCAATGACAATCGAAATCACCGGTACTGTAAGTGAAGCCATTTCAACTAAATTTCTAGCAATCGATTCGCTTTGCCCACGTTCTTCAGCCGCTTTACCTGGATATGCACCTTTAGTATCAATAAAAGTGAAAATTGGACGATTGAATTTTTCAGCTTGCTTCATTAATCGAATTGCTTTTCTATAGCCTTCAGGATGAGCCATACCAAAGTTACGATAAATATTATCTTTCGTATCTTTACCCCGTTGTTGTCCAACAACCGTTACAGCATGCCCATTTAAATAACCAATACCGCCCACCATTGCTGGATCATCACGATAATTACGATCCCCGTGTAGTTCAATGAATGAATCAAAGATGTGTGGAATATAATCTAATAACGTTGGTCTTTCTTGTAATCGCGCTAATTGCACACGATCCCATGGCTTAAGATTAGTATATATTTTTTCAGTTTCCCGAGCTAATGAAGCTTCAAGCATATCAATTTCTTCTTGTAAATCAACATCATTTTTTTCCTGTGATTCTTTTAAAGATTCAATTTTGTTTTTTATTTCAAAAAGTGGCTTTTCAAAATCAAGCATTCGTTTTCACCTCTTGATGCATTTTAAGAAAATTAGATAATGTGGTCTTCATTTCTTTTCTATGCACTACTTTATCTAATTGTCCGTGCTCTAATAAAAATTCTGCAGTTTGGAAGTCTTCTGGTAATTTTTCATTGATTGTCTGTTCGATTACACGTCTACCAGCAAAACCAATTAAAGCTTTCGGTTCGCTGATGTTGATATCACCTACAGATGCGAAACTTGCAGAAACACCACCTGTGGTAGGATTTGTTATGTATGAAATATACAATAATCCTGCGTCAGCATGCCTCTTCAATGATACACTTGTTTTACCCATTTGCATCAATGAAATGATACCTTCTTGCATTCTTGCGCCACCACTGGCAGAGAATAGTATGAATGGTAAACGGTTATCTGTACAATGCTCAATAATTCTACAAATTTTTTCTCCTACCACTGATCCCATACTACCCATTCTAAACCTTGCATCCATAACTGCAACACCATAAGGCACGCCATCTAATTCGGCTGTTCCAGTAACGACAGCTTCATTAAGTTTTGTTTTTTGTTGGTCTTTTTGAATTTTTTCTTCATAACTTGGAAAGTCCAATGGATTCGCAGAGGTCATTCCTTTATCAAATTCTTTAAATGTGCCTTCATCAGAAATAGCATTAATACGATTATATGCAGTTAACGCAATGTGATGATCACAATTAAAACAAACATTTAAATTTTCAGCCAATTCTTTGGTATACATGATTTTTTTACATTTTGGACATTTCGTCATTATGCCTGCTGGGACATCACTTTGTTTTGAATCAGATACCGTAACGTACTTTTTCTTTTTACTACTTCTATTGAAAAAATCTTTAAACATTGGTAAACCTCCACATAACCATCACTATCTTTCCCTTTACTTAAACATTAAAGTGTATAGAGATTAGAAATTATGATTATTATTTATCTAAGTCTGTTAATTTCATAGTCTTATTATAAATCTCTTCCGGATCAACATCCATTCTTGCTACACCTGATTCCATTGCTGCTTTTGCGACTTCTCTCGCGACTGAAGGTGCCACACGTTTATCGAATGGACCAGGGATACAATAATCTGGATTTAGTTCTTCTGGTTTTATCAAATCAGCAATAGCTTCTACTGCAGCTTGTTTCATTTCTTCATTAATATGAGTTGCTTCTACATCTAATGCACCTCTAAATATTCCAGGGAATGCTAACACATTATTAATTTGATTTGGAAAATCTGAACGACCAGTACCTATAACTTTAGCACCTGCTTCTTTCGCAACCTCTGGATTAATTTCTGGATTAGGATTTGCCATCGCAAAAATGATTGGATCATCTGCCATAGATTCAACCATTTCTTTTGATAATAAATCAGCTACAGAAACACCAATGAATACATCTGCATCTTTGATAACATCTTCCAAGCTACCTTCTATTTTATCTCTATTTGTCCATCTTGCAACATATGCTTTAGTATCATTCATACCAAATGAACGATCTTCATAAATCGCTCCCTTTGAATCACACATAATCATATCACGAACGCCATAAGAATAGAGTAATTTAACAATTGCCATACCAGCTGCACCTGCACCATTAAGTACTACCTTAATATCTGATAAGTCTTTATCAACAATGCGAAGCGCATTAATCATACCTGCAACCGTTACGATTGCCGTACCATGTTGGTCATCATGAAAAACAGGTATTTTTGTTTCTTTTTTTAATCTTTCTTCAATTTCAAAACAACGAGGTGCTGAAATATCTTCTAAGTTAATCCCACCATAATTAGGCTCTAATAATTTCACGGTATTAATAATTTCTTCTGTATCGGTAGTATTTAAAGCAATAGGTACACCGTCTATACCAGAAAAACTTTTGAATAACACGGCTTTTCCTTCCATTACTGGAATACTAGCTTCTGCACCAATATTGCCTAGGCCTAATACTGCAGTACCATCAGTAACCACAGCAACCGTATTCCCTTTCATAGTATATTCAAATACTTTTCTAGGGTCCTCATGTATTTCTTTACATGGTTCAGCTACGCCCGGTGAATATGCCAAACTTAATTCATCTTTATTGGTAACCTTCACCTTTGCAGCTACTTCTAATTTTCCTTGATTTTTTCTATGCATTTCTAGAGCTTCATCTCGCAAAGTCATGTAAATCTACCCCTTTACATTCAATTTAGTATAAATATCATTTCATATATATTTTTATTACACTCTAACGTAAATTACAAATGATATCGTTAACAAAAACAAAAATTACATTTGCACTGTTAATATTTGTAATAAAAACATATAGATTTATTTGTTATTAAATATGTCATAGTTTTAATTTCATGAAAATTAAAACTGATGGCAAGCTTATGTATAACCATCAGTCAACTATATCATAGTTTATAATGCTGTTAAAGTTAAATAATTCTAATATCCCAAGGAGAAAACTTTTGTATTAATTCCCTAATTGATGCATTATTACGGGCCACATAGCCTATTGTTTTAAAGTTATTCTGACCTTCTTGAAAGTATTCTACTGGTATATGGTCATTATCTTTATTTTGAGTAATGTATTGTTCTAATTCAGGTTCGTCATTTAAATTTCTAATAACAATTTGTTTTGCGTTATTAAAAATGTATGATTCATATGCTTCTATAGATTCTATTTGATTGATAATAAGTTGTTTCTTATTATTTCGATTATCAAACTTACCTCTGACAATAAAAACGTCGTCTCCATTTAATAATGACTCATATTTTTTATATGCATCAGGGAAAATGACACCATCTAAATTATTCAATCCATCATTCAATGTTACAAATGCCATGTTTTGACCATTTTTGGTGCGTATCTTTTTACTACTATCAATTTGAATTAATATTGGTTGATGATCTCGCGCATTCGTTAGTTTATAAATACCGAGATATTGTTTTTGCTCAAATGTCTTTTCAACTGGATGCGTAGACACATAAAAACCTAAATATTCCTTTTCATAATCACTTAATACTTTATCGGATAATTCACCTTTTTCTTCATATGTTGTTTTAGGCGTTAAAACATCGAATATAAATCCGTCCTGCTCAACATTAGACACATCATCCAACACTTGGTCAATAGCCTGTAATAGCGTGGCTCTATTTTTTCCAAATGTATCAAATGCACCTACAAGTATTAATGCTTCAAATAGCTTTCTTGATTTTATCCTTTTCGGTATACGTCTGGCAAAATCAAAAAAGTCTTTAAAATATCCATTTGCTTTCCGCTCATCAACAATCAATTTAACGCTTTGATAGCCTACGCCTTTAATTACACCTATCGATAAATAGATACCTTCTTTAGTGGCTTTGTAAAACCAATGACTATAATTAATATGTGGAGAAAGAATATTTAAATTTTGATGTTTTGCTTCATCAATAATTTGTGATGTTTTTTTCTCACTACCGATTGTGTTACTTAAAATATTTGAATAAAAATAATTGGGATAGTAAACCTTCAAATAACTCATGATATATGCGATTTTGGAATAACTCACTGCATGTGCACGTGCAAAGCCATAATCTGCAAATTTTAATATTAAATCAAATATTTGTTTACTCAAACTTTCGCTATAACCATTTTTTAATGCACCTTCAACGAAATGGTGTCGTTCACTTTCTAGCACAGCTCGATTTTTCTTACTCATTGCACGTCTTAAAATGTCCGCTTCACCATAATTAAATCCAGCAAACTTACTCGCAATTTGCATAATTTGTTCTTGATAAATAATAACTCCATATGTCTTTTTTAATATGGGTTGTAAATCTTCATGTAAATATTTAACTTTTGTAGAATCGTGTCTTCTTGAAATATAAGTTGGTATTTCTTCCATTGGACCAGGTCTATAAAGTGAAGTCACAGCTACGATATCTTCAAAATGTTCAGGTTGTAATTTTTGTAATACATTTCTAATACCATCTGATTCGAGTTGAAATATACCTGTGGTGTCGCCTCTAGATAATAGTTGAAACACTTTCTCATCATCAAACGGTATCTGTTCTATGTCTATGCTAACATTCATATCACTACGAACTTGTTTAACAATTTGATGTATGATTGATAAATTCCGCAGTCCTAAGAAGTCAATTTTCAACAGACCTACCCGCTCAGCTTCTGTCATAGTCCATTGCGTTAAAAGTCCTGTATCTCCTAAAGTAAGTGGTGCATATTCATATAAAGGATGATCATTAATAATAATTCCAGCTGCATGCGTAGATGTATGGCGAGGTAAGCCCTCTAACTTTTTACATATCTCAAACCATCGCTCATGCCTATGATTCCGGTGCACAAATTGTTTAAAATCCTCCTGAGCGTATGCTTCATCTAAAGTAATACCTAACTTGTGTGGAATCAATTTAGAAATTTCATTTAGCGTAATATCATCAAAACTCATAATTCTGCCCACATCTCTTGCTACAGCTCTTGCTAATAGATGACCAAACGTTACAATACCTGCTACATGATGGGAACCGTATTTTTCTTGAACATATTGAATCACCTTGTCGCGATGTGTGTCTTCAAAATCAATATCTATATCTGGCATTGTGACACGTTCTGGATTTAAAAACCGTTCGAATAAAAGGTTATATTCTATTGGATCCATAGTAGTAATATTTAATAAATAACTCACGAGAGAACCAGCAGAAGAGCCACGGCCTGGTCCCACTAAGATATCATGTGTTTTAGCATAATGTATTAAATCACTTACTATTAAGAAATAATCTTCAAATCCCATGTCAGTGATAATTTGATATTCATGTAACAGCCTACGCTTATATTGCGCTACTTTGTGTTCAGCTAAGTTTAATCGCTGTAAGCTACTTTCTAATAAACTCCACAAATAATCTTTAGACGGCTGATTATCTGTCGTTTTGAATTTTGGCAGCAAAGATTGGTGGTAGCGTAGTTCAGCATTACAAAGCGTTGCCAGTTCGTTTGTATTATGCCATATATCTTTGCTTAGGCTGAGTTCACTTAAATCTTGTTGACCATACAAATGCGCATCATAATCCTGTTGTTCACTTACTAAATCTAATTTCGAATTATCTTTAATTGCGGCTAATGCCGTTAACGTCTCAGCATCCTCCCGATTTAGATAGCATGTATTTTGTGCCCATACGATAGGTAAATCGTATGATACTTGACTCGTATGATTCACATATATATTCGCTTCCTTGTTAAACTCAGAAATAATAGTTTGATGTGATTGATCTACATTTTTAAATATGACAACAAAATTTTGTGAATATTTTTTCAACCACTCTACAGGGGTTTCTATTTTTTCTTTCATTTTGATAGCTGAAGATAACTTGAATAAATCTTTTAACCCTTGGTTGTTTTGAGCTAAGACGATTGTTTCAACCTCGGATAACCCATCTGTTACATAGATTGTCATACCAAAAATAGGATGCATATTCGCTGCTATACATGCGTCATAAAACTGTGGATAGCCATATAAAACGTTTGTATCTGTGATGGCTAAGGCTGTATAACCTTCTTTTGCAGCTTTAGTCACCACATCTTTAATTCTTAAACTAGAATTTAATAGATCATATGTTGTGTGAATATTTAAATGCGCAACCATCAACAAATACCTCCTTTGCTATTACAATTTATTATTTAATGCTGCTGCTAAATGATTAAATTGTTCCCAGTTTTCAACAGAAACGCCTGATGCATTCGGGTGTCCGCCACCACCAAAATCACTCGCAATATCATTGATTATAATACCTTTCGAACGAATTCTACATCTAATTTCTGAACCTTCATCCACACCAAAGACCCATATTTTGAGACCTTGAATATCAGCAATTGCATTTACAAAAAGAGATGCTTCGTTAGCCGCTATATCAAATTTTTCAAGAACATCTTTTGTAATAATTACCTTACAGAAACCTTTATCATTTAAATCAAAATTTTGTAGTACATATCCTTGGAAAGGAAGTAACTTAGGATCTTTTTCTCCAAGTTTGTTTAATTCTTCATTATGATTAAATGGGTATTTAAGTAGCTCGCTTGCTGCTTCTAAGGTATGTGGGGTTGTATTGTTAAATAAGAATCGTCCTGTATCCCCAACAATGCCAAGATATAATAAGCGAGCTACTGAAGCATCAATAATTGATAAATCATTAAAGTGATTGATGAAATCAAAAATAATCTCACTTGTAGAGGACGCTTCCGTATTAACAAAATTAATATCACCATATTGATCAACTCCAGGATGGTGATCAATTTTAATCAATGATTGTCCCTGACTAAATCTTGAATCACTGATTCTTGGGGAATTAGCGGTATCACAAACAATAACTAACGCATCATTGTACTGTGTATCTGTTACATCATCAAATGTACCAATGAAATCTAATGAAGGTTCCGCCTCGCCTACAGCATAAATATTTTTGTTTGGAAATTTCAATTGTAGATAGCTTTTTAATCCAAGTTGAGAACCGTAAGCATCGGGATCAGGTCTTACATGTCTATGTATAATAATTGTTTCTTTTTCATTTATTGCAGTCATAATTTGATTAAATTCTTTAGTCATATGCTTCTTCCTTTTCAAAAGTTATATTGTATTTTTACTAGTCTATCATCTGACAAATAATCATTGCTTTCGCTACTTGCTGTCCGTTACTAGACATTGTTATTTCTAATTTTGCAAAATTTCTACCTACATCTAACATATCATAATGTACATCAATTTCAGACTCTATTTGCACTGTTTTAATATATATAATGTTCAAACTTTCAATCATTACTTCAAGTTTTTTTAACTTTCTTATTTCGTATCGTACTGTTTCTTCTATAATTGCAACGAACACTGCCTTACTTAACGTTCCAAACTGATTAGTTAAGAGTGGCGTAATCTGCACTTGAATACCATCATTTGCAATCGTGATGTGCTTTGCTATTTGATCATTAATTGTTTCTCCCACTTGTGGTTGACGACTTAAGAGTTGCATTGCTGTCAGGACGTCTTTACGCGTGATTACACCGACTAGTTTTTTACTTGGCGTAGTGACTGGCAAAAGCTCTATACCTTCCCAAATCATCATATGAGCACAATTTGCTACAGTCGTTGTTAACTGTACATTAATTGGTGCTTTGGTCATAAATTGTGCAATGGTATCCTTTTCATCCATTTTTATAATTTCTTTACTTGTAACAATGCCTACTAGCTTCCATTGAGCATCAATAACAGGAAACCTTGAATGACCAGTTTCTCTTGCTTTTTTCTTGTAATCATTTAATGTCATGTTATCAAAAATAACCGTATGTTCATTTACCGATTTGACTATATCTTCAACAACTAATATTTCTTTTCGAATCATTTGATCATACATAGCTCTATTAATAATATTAGCTACTAGATATGTATCATAATTCGAAGATAATATTGGTAAATCATGCTCATCTGCATATTTTATAATTTCATTAGAAGTACTAAAGCCACCTGTGATCAAAACAGCGCTACCTCGTTTTAAAGCAGCCAATTGAACATCTTTACGATTACCTACTATTAGTAAAGTATGTGTACTCAAATATTTAACTACATCTTCGATTTCCATCGCACCGATTGCAAATTTTGTGAGGGTCTTAATTAATCCATTTCTTCCCCCTAGTACTTGACCATCAATAATCTTTACTACTTCACCAAAAGTTAATTGTTCAATTTGTTCTCTCGATTTCTTTTCAATACGAACAGTACCTACACGGTCAATGGTTGCGACTAACCCTATTTGTCCAGCATCTTTGATAGCTCGATAAGCCGTTCCTTCAGATACGCCTAAATCTTTCGCTATCTTTCTAACAGAAATTTTTTGTCCGACTGCTAGAGATTCTATATATGATAAAATTTGCTCATGCTTCGTCATTTTAATAACCTCATTTATTTTGAACAGTTTCTCTGCCATTATAACTTTTTATAACTAAAATTGCGATGCAACGACATAAATTATAGCGAATTTAAAAAATAAAAAGTTGAATCATACATACCATTGTTTATAAATAATACTATATAAAAAAATTCGTATGCAAAATCTAATTTTTTATTGGATAAATAGGGATAGTTTGATTAGAATGAATTTAAGGAGGGATGAACAATGTTCAAAAATATTTTACTTGGTGTTGATACAACACTTAAAAATGAAAAAGCACTTAAACAAGTATCAAAATTAGCAGGTGAAGGTACTGTTGTCACTATACTAAACGCAATTAGTGAACAAGATGCGCAGACATCAATCAAATCAGGTGTACATTTAGATAAATTGATTGAAAAACGTAGTGAAGGTCTTCGAAGTACTCGTGAAGCATTAGATGAATATGGTATCGAATACGATGAAATTATTGTACGCGGTAATGCTAAAGTAGAATTGCTTAAGCATGCAAATAGTGGTAAATATGAAATTGTCGTACTTAGTAACCGTAAAGCTGAAGACAAGAAAAAATTTGTCTTAGGTAGTGTCAGTCATAAGGTTGCTAAAAGAGCAAGCATCCCAGTACTCATAGTAAAATAAAAAACAAAGCCTGAAGCTCTATAAAGTGCTTCAGGCTTTGTTTGCCAATAAAGAATTAAAATTTAACTTCCTCGCCAGGATTAAGGATTTGCACCTCTCCCACTGTTACAGCATCTTTAAATTGTTGAGGATCTTGTTCAATTAACTCAAATGTATTGTAATGTACAGGTACTGTGATTTGCGGTTTAATAAATTCATTAATCGCGTAACTCGCATCATCAATCCCCATTGTAAAATTATCTCCAATCGGTAAGAAACACACGTCAACCGGATGACGCTCTGCAATTAACTTCATATCACTAAACAATCCTGTGTCACCGGTATGATATATTGTTTTACCTTCAACTTCTAGAATAACTCCCATTGGCATACCTAGATAAATTGAAATACCATCATCATTGGTTAAACTAGAACTATGAAAGGCTTGAACAAATTTTACTGAACCAAACTCAAAATCTGTTTTACCACCAATATTCATTGGTCTTGCATTCTCTACACCTTTATTTAACGTTACGTAATTTGTTATTTCAACAGAACTTACTACTGTGGCATTATTTTTATTTGCTAATTCTACAGTATCGCCAAAATGATCACTGTGACCATGTGTTAAAATGATATAATCAACTTCTAACTTATTAACATCTAGATCAGATTGATCATTTCCATTAATAAATGGATCTACGATTACTTTCTTTCCATTAGATTCAAAATAAATTGTTGATTGTCCATGAAATGATAATTTCATTTTGTTAATTCCTCCCATAATTCTATTTAATTTTAATATACCACGTTATTCTCTTTTTATAACACAGTAATAGCACATTCAAGTTAATTCATTAGTACCATTACGCAAATATTATAATCAATTGTACTTTAACAATATTTAATTTTTGAATTCCGCTATGAAGTAACCTAAAATTAAAACGAACACATATTTTAGGAGGATGATGACGAATGAAGTCTGAACAGATTATAAATGAATTGAAAAAACAACAAGCCGATGCGGCGTGGATTACAACACCTTTAAATATTTTTTACTTTACAGGTTATTTAAGTGATCCTCATGAACGTTTATTAGCATTATTGATTAAAGAGAATGGCAAACAAGTTCTATTCTGTCCACAATTAGAAGTAGAAGAAGTCAAAGCTTCTCCTTTTAAAGGTGAAATTATCGGTTATTTCGATACTGAGAACGCACTAGACAAGTATCCTCAAACATTTGAAAAATTATTAATTGAAGCAGCTCATTTAACTGTTCAACGTCAACGCGAATTGATAGAAGCATTTCATGTTCAATCATTTGGAGATATAGATCAAACAATTAAAGACTTGCGAAATGTAAAAAGCGAAAGTGAAATCAATAAAATTAAAAAAGCTTGCGAGCTTGCTGATAAATGTATAGAAATCGGCGTAGATTTTCTACAAGAAGGCGTTACTGAACGTCAAGTTGTAAATCATATTGAAAATGCGATTAAAGACTATGGCGTCAATGAAATGAGTTTTGACACAATGGTTCTATTCGGAGACCATGCAGCTTCTCCACACGGTACGCCTGGCGATCGTAAACTACAAAAAGATGAGTATGTCTTATTTGATTTAGGCGTCATTTATGATAACTACTGTAGTGATATGACTAGAACTGTACAATTTGGTACACCTAGTGAAGCAGCACAAAATATTTATAATATTGTTTTAAAAGCTGAACAAGAAGCAATTGCGGCAATTAAACCAGGTGTTACGATAAAAGAGGTAGATGATATCGCTCGTAACATTATCATTGATGCAGGTTATGGTGAATACTTCCCACATCGTTTAGGTCACGGATTAGGATTAGAAGAACATGAATATCAAGATATTTCAAGTTCTAATACGAATAAATTTGTTCCAGGCATGGTTGTTACAGTTGAACCAGGTATCTACGTCCCTGGTATCGCTGGTGTGCGTATCGAAGATGATATTCTAGTAACAGAAGATGGGAATACAAGTCTAACAGGATATGAAAAATGATTAAAGAAGCGGTTGTAGAAACAATTCAACAAGTAGAATATGCTATTGCGCATGGTGCTGATCGCATTGAACTATGTGATAACTTATCAGTTGGAGGTACTACACCTAGTCTTGGGATGATTGAAATTGCATCATCTTTATGTAGATTAAATAACGTTGCAATTGCAGTTATGATTCGTCCACGTGGCGGAGATTTTGTATACAATTTATACGACTTCGAAATCATGCAACGAGATATAAAAGCAATCAAACAACTTGATGTCGATTATTTCGTATTCGGCTGCTTGACAGAAGATCATGTATTAAATGAATGGCAAATGAAAACACTAAAACAATTAGCCGATCCTAAACCAGTAGTATGCCACATGGCCTTCGATGAAATTCATCAACGCGGTCAAATCAAAGCATTACATCAACTCATCAATATGGGGTTTTCTAGACTTTTAACACACGGAGGGCCTTCTAACACTAATCTCTTTGATAATTTAAATCAACTAGGTAAACTTGTAGTTAATTCAGGTGGTAATATTGAAATTATGCCCGGTGGTGGATTAAATAAGGATAACGTAGAAGCTTTAATTGCTGCATTTCCTTTTCAAGAAGTTCACGGCACTAAAATCGTCTGAGGTCATTCGCTTTATTCATTAAAACAAAAAATGGCAAACCTAAAGTAGATTTACCATTACAGACTGTCGACAAAAGCTCAAACTTTGTCGACAGTCTTTTATATTCAAAGTTAATATAAGCATGTGCTCATCCTGTAAGCTTAGAATCATACTTTGCACAGGCAGTCATGCGAAAACCACTTTATTATTTTATTACAGAGTCAATATCTTTATATGGCAATTGTAGCGCTTCAGCAACGCCTTTATTTGTCAATTGCCCATCGATGGTATTTAACCCTAATAATAACGCTGGGTTATCTTGTAAAGCCTTTAAATAACCTTTCCCAGCCAGTTGTTGTGCATAAGGCAAAGTGGCATTATTTAATGCTATTGTTGATGTACGTGGTACTGCACCTGGCATATTTGCTACCGCATAATGAACCACACCATGTTTTTTATATATTGGATCATCATGTGTAGAAATACGGTCGGTAGTTTCAAAGATGCCGCCCTGATCTATTGCAATATCAACTATTACTGCACCGTCTCTCATTTTTTTAATCATGTCCTCAGTAACAAGATTTGGCGCTTTAGCTCCTGGGATTAAAACTGCGCCAATAACTAAATCACTATCTTTCACACATTGTTCAATGTTTAATGGATTAGACATAATCGTATGTACTCTTCCATCAAACAAATCTTCTAATTCTTGCAATCGTTTTGGATTAACATCCAAAATAGTAACATCTGCACCAAGGCCCAATGCAATCTTAGCTGCGTTTGTTCCAGCTTGACCTCCACCGATAATGGATACACGTCCTTTAGAAACACCAGGAACGCCACCAAGCAAGATACCCATGCCACCTTTATATTTTTGTAAAAACTCAGCACCAATTTGAGCAGACATACGACCGGCAACTTCACTCATTGGTGTCAACAATGGTAAAGAACGATCTGGTAATTGCACTGTTTCATATGCTATGCCTATCACTTTATTGTCCAATAATGCCTGCGTTAATTTATTTTCATTAGCTAGATGTAAATAAGTAAAAAGAATTAGCCCTTCTTTAAAAAATTGAAATTCTTCTTCTAACGGTTCTTTAACTTTCATAACCATATCTACATTCCATACGTCAGCTGGTTCATTTACTATTTTTGCCCCTGCATCTATGTAATCGATGTCCTCAAAATATGAACCAAATCCTGCTGATTTTTCTACAATTACTGTGTGGCCTTGCTCTACTAATGCATGTACACCACTTGGTGATAAACTCACCCTATTTTCGTTATTTTTTATTTCTTTAGGAATACCAATAATCATTCCATCCACCTCCAAATTTATAGTAACGCGGATTTTATGAAAGCGCAATCAAAGTTATGAGTACTTTTACAACATATAAATTGTGTTAATATTCTGTCAATAATGATATAATGTAAGTAAGAAAAATAAGGAGGTTATTGTGATGCTAACTTATAAAAATATTTTAATAGCAGTAGATGGATCACATGAAGCGGAATGGGCATTTAACAAAGCAGTAGATGTAGCAAAACGTAATGAAGCACAACTAACAGTTGTCAACGTAATTGATTCCAGAACTTATTCTTCATACGAGGTTTACGATGCACAATTCACTGAGAAATCTAAGAATTTCTCTGAAGATTTGTTGAAAGGCTACAAAGAAGTTGCAACAAATTCTGGTGTTAAAAATGTTGAAACACGCTTAGAATTTGGTTCTCCAAAAGCAATTATTCCTAAAAAACTAGCAACAGATGTTGGCGCAGATTTAATTATGTGTGGTACTTCTGGTTTAAATGCAGTAGAAAGATTCATTGTTGGCTCAGTTTCTGAAGCTATTGTACGTCATTCTCCTTGTGATGTATTAGTCGTGCGTACTGAGGAGATTCCAGAAGATTTCGAACCACAAGTAGCGACAGATAAATTAAGATCACAATATCAAGCACATTAAGATTAACTCTGTAAGAAAGTCTTATCTTCTTACAAAACTATGCATAGAATATAAACAAACCAAAAACTATATAGTAGTCTTTGGTTTGTTTTTATGTGTTAAATTCAAATTTTAAATAATAACAGTATATTAACAACTCATTTAATAGCTGCGACATACCATCTCTGTTTAGTACATTTAACAAAGCCTTAATTAAAAATTTATACACCCTTCATGTGCAACGTTTATGATTAAATTCAACCCTATTAAAGAGAGGAGCATGAAACATTCATGAATTTATGTAATAAATCATTGATTATTGGTTTGATAGCATTTTCAGTCTCACCTTTAACTTTACATGCTAATAATGCTTTGGCACAAAACCAATCTATATCGCATAATGTAGATCGTATGAAACTCATAGATACTAAAACGATACCCTACAATCAAACATATAAAGAAACTACAATTGGCGGGCTATCAGGTATTACATATAATCCACAAAATAATAAGTGGCTAGTAATTAGCGATGATCGATCAGAACAAAATCCTGCTCGATTTTATGAAGCGAAATTGAATTATAATAATGACACATTTAACAATGTCAAATTCACTAAAGTTCATACACTTAAACAACCAGATGGCAGTACCTACCCAAATAAAGCACAATATAAAGAGAAACAAACAGGTCAGGTCGTTGACGCTGAATCGATACGTATCGATCCACTTCACAATCAAATTATGTATACAAGCGAAGGAGATCGTTCTCTTGCATTAAACCCATTTATTAGACTAGCGACAACCAATGGTAACTACTTAACCGACATTCCAATTAATAATACAATTAAAATGGATCATCACGCAAAGAAAGGCTTTCGCAATAACTTCGCATTAGAGGGCAGTACATTTTCAAATAATGGACAAACCCTTTGGACTTCAATGGAGGGACCACTCATACAAGATGACGCACTACCAACACCTGAATCCGGTGCATTATCTAGAATCACCCAATACGATCGCCAAGGCAATACATTATCCGAATTTGCTTACCCACTCGACGCTGTACCAGAGAAGCCTGGCAAAGGCAGACCTGCAGATAATGGAATTTCAGAAATGTTAGCAATAAACGACCATGAATTTTTAACTTTGGAACGTGCAAGTGTTCAATCCGATGATGGTTCCTACAAAAATTTTGTACGTATTTATAAAATAAATACGAATAAAGGCACAGACATAAAAAATAAAACATCTCTCAAACACGCTAACGTCAAACCACTAAAAAAAGAATTAATTGCTAATTTAAATCATCATGACATTGAAAAAGTAGATAATATCGAAGGTATGACGTTTGGTAAAAAACTTCCAAACGGAAATGATAGTTTAGTATTAGTAGTTGATAATAATTTTAATAAAACACAAAAAACAGAACTATTAGCTTTCGAAGTGGTACCAGAAAAAAATTAACTAGACTCTGTAATATAAAAAGACTTACACATCGTAAAAAATGTGTAAGTCTTTTTTAATTCATGAACGTATTATTTTACGTTTCCAAAATCTACAACATCGCGTGCTATCATCACTTCTTCATTCGTAGGTATTACAATAACTTTGACTGGTGAATGAGGATAGTTAATAAAGCCTTCCTCGCCATGGATTGATTCATTTTTCTTAGCGTCCCAATAAACACCCATAAATTCTAAACCTTCAAGTACTTTTGCTCTTACCGGATCAGAGTTTTCCCCAACACCAGCAGTGAAGACAATAACATCCACACCATGCATACGTGTAGCATAAGAACCAATATATTTATGAATACGAGATGCAAAGACATCGACTGCTAATTGCGCTCTTTCTTTACCTTCTTTAGCTTCTTCGATTATATCTCTTAAATCACTTGAAGTACCTGAAATACCTAATAAACCAGACTCTTTATTTAAAGTATTGAGTACTTCTTCAGCGTTTTTACCTGTTTTTTCCATGATAAATGGAATTAATGCAGGGTCAATATTACCTGAACGTGTGCCCATTGTTACACCTGCCAATGGTGTGAATCCCATAGAAGTATCTACAGATTCCCCGCCATCAATAGCTGCTATAGATGCACCATTACCAATATGGCAAGAAATTATACGTAATTCTTCTACTGGTTTACCTAAGATTTCAGCCGCACGTTGTGACACATACTTATGACTTGTACCATGGAAACCATATTTACGAATGCCATACTCTTCATAATATTGGTAAGGTAAACTATATAAGAAAGATTTCTCAGGCATCGTTTGATGGAAAGAAGTATCAAAGACAGCCACATGTGGAATATCTGGTAATAGTTTACGGAATGCACGAATACCCATTAAGTTTGCTGGGTTGTGTAATGGAGCCAACTCGCTTAATGATTCAATTTGTTTTTCAACTTCATCAGTAACAAAAACAGAGTTAGGGAATAATTCTCCACCATGAACAACACGATGACCCGTACCATCAATGTCATAAATACTTTCAATAATCCCATGATTTTTAAAGCTTTCAAGCATAATATTTACAGCATCTTCATGATTTGCAATATCATTTATTTCAGTGTTTTTCTCTCCATTTACGTCAATAGTGAAAATAGAATCCTTCAATCCAATTCGTTCAATTAGTCCTTTAGTAACAATTTTCTCTTCCGGCATTTCAATAAGTTGAAATTTCAAAGATGAACTACCAGCGTTAATGGCCAAAATTAATTTTGACATAAGCCTAATGCCTCCATTTTTAATTAAGTTTTAATATCCATATCTATTTAATCATTAATACAGTACGAATTCAAGAATATTACAGTTTAATTTTGTGGATGATTTTGATCCATCCATGTATTTAAATCTTGTAAAAAACCTTGGAATTGTTGCGGACTTTTGAAATCTGGAATATTTGCCAATAATACTTCAACTGGCTTAGTTACATTAGTTTCTTTTTTCTGTAATACTAGTATTGATTTACGCGCTTTTTCATTTTTGAAAAGTGTAGAAGGTAAATTTAAAAATGCCTGCATTTCTGTTTCTGTAGCAATGAAATTTTGTAACTGTTTCACATTTGAACCTTCAAATATGTTACTAGGTACCACTAAGAATGCATAACCAGATTTTTTCAATGCTGTAACAGCTTGTTCAATCAATAAAAAGTGTGAAAAACTATGCCCTTCTTCAAAACCTAATGCCATTTGTTGACTTCTTTCATCAACTGGGTAATAACCAATTGGCAAATCACCAACTACTACCTCTGCATCTTCAAAAGGTAATGGCATAATTGCATCTTGAGGGTAAACATCAAAAGGTATTTCTAAAAAGTTAGCTAAATGAACACTTACTCTTGAAAGTACTGGATCTACCTCTACGAGATGATGCATAATCTTTTGTTCTGATAGTACTTCGTGTACTGAGGCACTAAGGTGTCCTGCACCACTAGCCATATCAGCAATATGCAACTCTTCTTTATCTTTCAAGAAACGTTTTACAAGAAACCCTAAAATTAAACCGATTGAATCTGGTGTAATTTGATGATTGGCTTGAATTTCTTCTTGTTGTAGTAAACTTAAGTAAGAAAATTGAAATGCTTTTCTTCTATCTTGTAGTGTAGCTTGTTCTAGCAAATCTCTTTCACTTGTATAAACATGCTCCATTGCTAAACCTAAGTTTTCAATAAAACTTTGTCCATTATCTTCATTTAAAGCTTTTGCTTTTTCATCGAGTGTTTTAAATAACTTCTCCATTACTGTTTCTTCTTGTGTCATCTAATAGTCCTTTCTAAAAAAACTGTCCATAATACGTTTGAAATTAAGTTAGCTCTCTCTAACTTACATTACCAAATAATTATGGACAGTATACTTTATAATGTCAATGATACTGTTTGATTGTTTCACTATAATTCATCGAAGTGACAAGTTTATCAATCGAACATATATTCAAATTAAATATTGCGATAAGCTTCTAAAGCAGCTTCAAAATCTGGGAAATCAGTTCCTTCTGAAACAATTTCAGTATAAACTACTTTATTATTTTTATCTAAAACAAACACTGAACGTGCTAATAAACGTAATTCTTCCATAACCACACCGTAATTGCCTCCAAATGAAAGGTCTTTGTGGTCACTTAAAGTGATTACGTTGTCTAAACCATTTGATGCACACCATCTTTTTTGTGCAAATGGTAAGTCAGCAGAAACAGTTAATACAACACCTTCTTCTTGTGCTGCTTCTTCGTTAAATTTACGTGTTTGTTGATCACATACACCTGTATCTATAGATGGCACAACACTAATTAATTTCTTTTGACCATCATAAGTTGATAAATTAACTTGATTTAAATCATTGTCTAACACTGTAAAATCTGGAGCTGTTTCTCCTTCTTTTACTTGCGATCCTAATAATGTAACTGGTTCTTGTTTAAATGTAATTTGCGCCATGTGAACGCCTCCTATATTAAGTGCTTACATCGTTCATTATAACTGTTTAAGCTCATTTTTTAAAACTTTCTTACTTGAAAATGTGTTGAATTACTTTAAATAGAACAAATCTTCTAATTTATTTTTAATTACGACAGTTCCAGCGAAATAATCATGAATCCCTCTGTGTTTATTCGTAAATATAGTTACTAGGTATGGTAAATTACCAAAGACACCACTAATTATACGCCCTATCCATTCTCTAAATAATACATCGCCCCATGTTAATGACTGTCTATCTATACGTTCTACTCTAATGTTACATATCATTTTTCCAATGGTTTGTTTGAAATATTTAGTTAACAATACAAAATACAGGTAAAAGACGATCGCGTCTAACAGATGACCAACACTAAAATAATCAATCCATAACTTAACCGTATCTATATGTGTCAAAGCATAGATTGGTTTTAATATTATGCTGTGAATACCAAAGACAATCAGTAAATCTATAATAAAACTACAGAATCTTATACCAAAGCCTGCATAAAGCGCCTTTACCAATTGATTATGGTACATGGCCTCAGTCTCTGAACATTCAGTAATAATATCTTTTTCTGAATTTTGTAATGGCTCATTTTTTAAATTCTCCATACTTCCACCTAACCTTCATAAAGATACATTGGTCGTGTCTTTGTATCATTATTTATTACTGATTTTAAACTTTTAAATTCATTCGTAAAATGAGTTAAATTTGTTTTCGTTTTAAATATAGAAGAGAATAAACCACCTTCTTCACTATATTCAAAGACTTCTGCATTTTTTGAATGAATATCATTTTTCAATGCTTTTAATGTCTTATCTTCATAACCAATTTCATCAATCAGACCATTTTTTTCAGCTTGTTGCGCACTATAAATCCGGCCATCAGCTAATTTTCTAACTTTACTTTCTGGCATGTTTCTGCCATCTTTCACTATTGTAACGAAGCGATTGAAACTATCATTTAATGCAGATTGTAAAATGTCTCTTTCGTCATCCGTCATTGCTCTAGAACTACTTAAAATATCTTTATGTTCCCCTGATTTGATCACATTTTCTTTAATACCTAATTTCTTTTGCAAGCCAGAATAATCTACATTAGACATGATAACGCCAATAGAGCCCGTCAAAGACTGAGGGCCAGCATAAATTTTATCTGCAGGTGCAGAAATATAATATCCACCTGAAGCAGCCATACTTCCCATATGTACATAAACTTCTTTACCTTGTTTCTTGATTTCTTTAATTTTTTTATAAATTTCGTCGCTCGGGTATGATCCTCCGCCAGGCGTATTTACCGATAACAACATGCCTTTGACCGTGTCATCTTTTTCCACATTTTCTAATTGCTTTAAAAATGCTTCATGGTTATACCCACTACTTTCAAACATGCCGCCACCTGAACCCTCAGTGATTTCTCCATTTAACGTTAAATGCGCTATGCGTTTATTAGAATCACCTTCTTGTTCAATCGTTTCAGTAAACGGATCTATTTTTGAAGAGGATGTATCACTAAATAGTGAGGACACCACGGATGAGATAGAACTAATCACAATTCCACCTAATACAATTACCACTGCTATGATAATCGCAACTATTCTTTTCTTTGACATTTGTAAACACTCCCAAGACTTAAATTTAAATGTATGATCATATTAATTTAAACATAATTATTTATGTTGTGTATATATTTACAGATATTTAATATAAAATAAGCACAAATCTATATTCCACTATTAAACCTGACTTATTTATAAATAAATTAAAAAGCCAATTAGATTTTAAAAATCTAATTGGCTTGTCTTTAAAATGTATAGCATTATATCATAATTTTCATATTAATTGCATGACATAGTCATATGTATTTTTTAATATCAATATTGCTGTAACAACTATAAATAATGTTTTGACATAACCCACACCTTTTTTAATCGCAAACATTGCACCTACGTATGAACCACAAATCATACTTGCCGCCATTATTAAACCATAAAAATAGTCTACTTGATGTAAAAAGATAAATAATATTAGTGCACCTAAATTAGATGCGAAATTTAACACCTTTGCATTACCTGCCGCACCAAGAAAATCAAAACCAAACATTAGTAATACAAAAAGCATGAATGAACCAGTGCCTCCACCAAGGAAACCGTCATAAAATCCTATTAAGCACATTAAAGCAATAAATAATATTGCTTTTCCAATCGATAATTTAGAAAATGTACGTACACTGCCCCAGTCTTTTTTTATTAATGTATAAATCATGACTAATGTTAATACTACGATTACTACCGGTTTTAATAATTGTGATGGTAAAAATGTCGCAATACTCGCACCACCTATTGCCATTAAAAAGATAAATGGAAATAATTTACCCACAAGTTTTAAATCGACATTACCAGATCTCAGAAAGCGAAATGCGCTGGTCATAGAACCGAACGCACTCGCTAATTTATTAGTTCCTAATGCCATTGATGGCGACATACCTACTGCTAATAGTGCTGGAATAGATATCAATCCACCTCCACCGACGACTGCATCAATAAATGCAGCCAGAAACCCAAGTAATATGACAATAATCACTATTGAAGTATCCCACTCTAACATCACGTCACCCTTTTCTATTTCAACCATGTCCTTTATTAAGATTATTTTAAATTAATAAAGCTGTATAGATCCACAAGTTCAATCAAATACATGATTTTAATTTATAGTTCTTTTAAAATAAATCATCAGCTAAAGCTTGCGTGGCTGTATCTTTTTCACTCTGATAATCTTTTGAAATCGTTAATGTTTCTATGCCGTCTACCGCTTCTTGGATTAATTCATCAAAGTCATAGACATTTTCATATTTTTCAACTTTTTCAAAATTAGGTTCAGTGACTGGATTTTTGGGTGTGAAGATTGTACAACAATCTTCATATGGCTGAATAGATACATCAAATGTGCCTATAGCTTTTGCTTTTTTTACTATTTCTTCTTTATCAAAGGTTAATAAAGGACGTAATACCGGCGTAGAAGTAACGTGATTAATCGCATACATACTTTTCAGTGTTTGACTCGCTACTTGCCCTAAATTCTCACCATTTACAATAGCATGTGCGTCAATTTGATGAACAAATTGATCAGCTACGCGCATCATCATTCGTCGTGTAGAAGTCATTGTATAACGTTCATGAACAACTTTATTGATTTGCTTCTGTAAATTCGTAAACGGCACGATATGCAATTTAATCGGCCCTACATGAGATGATAAAATACGTGTTAATTCAATCACTTTTTCTTTGGCTTTTTCACTTGTAAACGGTGGACTATGAAAATGAATCGCTTCAATTGTAACACCTCTACGCATCACTTCTATACCCGCTACTGGTGAGTCAATGCCACCTGATAACATAAGTAACGTTTTACCACCTGTACCAACTGGTAAGCCGCCAGCACCATTAATCACTTTATCATAAACATAAATCGCATCTAAACGAACTTCCACTTTGATATTATGATTAGGATGATGTACGTCTACAGAAAGATGTTCCACTTCACTTAAGACAGCTCCCCCAATTTCTCTTTGTAATTGATAAGTATCATAAGGGAAATTTTTATCAGAGCGCTTAACATCAATTTTAAACGTGTCGCCTTCTGCATAATCTTTTGCAAATTCAACTGCTTGAGCTTTAGCTGCATCTATTGTTTTTTCTATTTTTAATACAGGACTAATAGAATAAATACCAAAAACTTGTTTCAGTCTATGACACATTTCGTCTATGTCTGCCCCTTCGTCTAACTCAATGTACATTCTATCTCTATTTGCCTTTACTTTGTAACCTTGTAGTGGCATTAATGAACGTTTAACATTTGATCGTAATTGATTCACAAACATTTTACGATTTGCACCTTTTAACGTTAATTCACCGTATCTGACTAGTAGGTGATCATAAATCATCTTAACAACTCCCTTACTTCTTCATATACTTTATTAAACTTATCTTTAAATATTTCAATATGCTCATGCGTAGTATGACTACCCATGGATATGCGGATACTGCCTTCGATTTGTTTCACTGGTATATCCATTGCTAGCAACACTTCGTTTAAGCTTGCTTTTTTAGAGGAACATGCGCTTGTCGTCGATAACATAATATCATGTTTTGAAAATGCATTAACTAACACTTCACCTTTAACACCTGGCAAACCAACATTAAGTATATGTGGCGCTGAACCTTGTGGTGAATGTATTTGAACACCTTGAAAACGCGATAAATAATCACATATATCTTTATTGAATTGATGTAAAGTTTTATTTAGCTCAGACGTGTTTTGTACAGAGGTCTTCATTGCTTTTACGATAGCGATATCCATAGGTAAATTCACCGTTCCGCTTCTCACACCAAATTCTTGACCTCCACCATGAATCGTAGGTTGTATTTGATGGATGTTACGAACAAATAATACACCTTGTCCTTTTAGACCATGGAATTTATGTCCACTTAAGCTCATGGAATCAACACCTTCAAATATCAATGGTATTTTACCAATGGCTTGCACTGCATCAACATGCAAATGTGCTTTAGGGAATTGATGTACAATTTCAGCCACTTCGCTAATAGGTTGTACTTGTCCCATGACGTTGTTTACGTGCATACATGTCACTAACCCTACACTATCTGTCATTAAATTGGCTAAATGGTTTAAATCAACTTTCCCTTCCTTTGTCACATCAACGTATTTCACTTTAAAACCTTCTAATTCCAATGAACGAACAACTTCTAATACAGAAGGGTGTTCAAGCACAGAAGTAATAATTTCATCAGCAAATGCTTTTTTCTTATAGGCAATACCTTTTAAAGCAATATTATTAGATTCTGTGGCCCCACTTGTAAAGACGATATCAAAAGCTTGATTTAAGTTTAAGATATCATTTATTTGTGATTTAGTTTGTTGTAATAATTGGTCTGCTTGCAAACCAGCCTGATGCGGACTATTTGGATTGAAATATAATGATTGATTTACTTTGAGATACGTATCTAACACGTCTTGGTTAGGCTTTGTAGTTGCAGCATTATCAAGATATATCACGTTTTCCACTCCTTTTTATATTAACATATAGAATCAATGAGACACTATGGTCGATTTATATTTAATAGCACAGTTTTTTAATACTTACCTTTAAGCATTATACTCGCTTTTATAGAAAAGAAAAGACACGAAATAATAATATCATTTCGTGTCTTATATTTACTATTTAGAACCCCAATATTTGGTTAAGCTGTAACTTGAGATTCGATTTGTTTTGTAATTCCAGGTTCTACACTTTCCAAAGCTTGTTCAGAAATTTCAATTGAACGTTTATATCTATTATTTTTAAATAATCGTTCAGCTTCGTTAAGACTTTTATCTATATTTGAACTTTCTTTACGATAGCGATTTCCGTATTCAATAAGTTTCTCAGCATAAACTGCATTGACGAGTACATCAGTCGCTTCGTCTTCAAATTTATTCATTTGCAAAACAACTTTTGATACTTTGTCTTTTAATTGTTTAACATGAATTGGGCGTACGCTAAACTTCTTATTCACTTCACGTACTTCATAGTCGATTTCATTTTTCATAATAATAAATCGTTCCGGAACACTAGGTAAATTAGAAGCCAATAATTTTCTATATACTTCTTCTTTCTTACTTTGGATTCGTAAAATATTTTCTTCAGCTTCAGCTTCATCTTCTCGAAGTTGAATTAAGTGATTTTGTAATTTTTCTTGCTTATCATTAATGACTGCCACATGTTCTTCAATATATTTGAGATTATCTTGAACTTCACTATATCGAACTGCAGTTTTAGCCATCTCTTTTAAAATGTCATCATAAACAGTAATTAAATTTTGAATTTCATTTTCAAACTGCCTTACATTTTGCACGTCGCTTTCATTAATATAATAATTCTCACGTACATATTCAATTTCAGTTTGTAATGTATAATTCATTTCTTTTGCTCTAAATAAATTGTCTGTAATCACTTCTTTAGTTTCTTCTACGTCGTTTTTCGCTTTAACTTCATGCTCGATGAGTTCATACATTTCATCAAGACGGTCGTTGATACTATTTAATTTATCATTAGCTTCATCTAATTCTAATCTACTTATCATAGGTTCTACAAAGCTAAGTTCGGTCTTTAATGTTTGCAAAGTACTATCTATTTTAACATGATCTAAATCGTAACCTTCGACTTTCAAATCTCTACAACCGTATTTCAAGTCTTGGAATTGACCTGGCAACTCTTTTTGTGCTTCTTTAATTAAATCAGGGATTTCTGACATATCTTTTTTCAAGAAGTTCATATCTTCATGTAAAACTTTGATATGTTCATGTGCTTGATTAAAGTTACCCTCTTCTTTATATGCTTCATAATTTTCCATTTCTGGAACAAATGATTCGATTTCTTGCTCTAGTGGTTCAGCAGCTTCACCAAATTGATGTCTGTTTGCCAGGACATCACGTTTCATTTCACGATAATTATTTTTACATTCGTTGTAAAATTTATCGTTTTCATTATGTAGGCCTTTAATCTTTTCTACATCAGTAGTCAAAGTTTTATAATTCTCTTCATATTTATCCATCAGTTCGTGTGCTTCATCAATTTCAGTTTCAGCTTGCGAAAATTTGAATTTGTATAGTAGACCCTCTGCATTATGAATCTTTTCTTCAACAGGTGCTAAATATTGTTCTTTACTATCTAATGACGATTGTTTAAGTTTATCGTATGTTGATTTAGTTTCGCCTGTTAAAGTAAAATCAGATAATTGAGATAAACTCTCGTCGTACGGTAATTTTTCAACTTCTGATTTTCGTTCTTCAGCCTTTTCTATCATTTGGCTTTTATTTGAACGCATATAGAATAATACACCGACTATAATCAGTATAATGACAATAATCGCTAAAATGATATACAATGCCATAAGTTTTCTCCTCCTATTTTATCACTATTCATTATAACGTAATTCACCTATTCATTAAAATAGAAAATGAACGAATTGATAAGAATATTTTTATTCTCGTAATAAATCTAACTATATATATTATATGTATAGCATCATTACTTTAAAAAGCCCTTACAAATCATTTGATTGATTACTATTAAAACAGTCTTTATACTAAATGAAAAGTAAAAAGTGAGGTTTTTTAAATGTCAGAGATAAAAGAAACAAATTATAATTTATTACAAAAGCAAGTTGCTAGTTTAATTGAAGACGAATCAAATCTAATCGCTATTCTTAGTAACGTCTCCGCATTATTAAATGATTCATTAGATCAAATTAATTGGGTAGGCTTTTATTTAAAAGAAAATGATGAATTGATACTAGGACCTTTCCAAGGACATCCCGCATGTGTTCATATCGCTATTGGCAAAGGTGTCTGTGGTACTGCTGTTGCAGAAAATACAACACAACTCGTGGAAGATGTGCACGCGTTCCCTGGACATATTGCATGTGATGCTAATAGTAAATCAGAAATTGTAGTTCCACTTCACAGAAACGGTGACATTATTGGTGTACTTGATATCGACGCACCTATCATTGGTCGCTTTTCAAACAACGATCAACATGCCTTAGAAGAAATTGTAAACATTATTGAGCAGCAAATAAAATAACTGGGCTCAAAGGCACTTTTTACAACAATCATTATATATACTGTTGACACATTGCAATATCATGTTACAATGGTCTTTGTGTGAATAAACGAAATTAGCAGTTGTATATTAGTTGGCTCTATGTTGTTCCCAACGCGGACGTGCCGTGTAACCGTTGCTAAAAGGCGAGGACACATAAAACAATATATCCAATTAAGCATACAACACTCTTTTTTGTTTTTTCATAACAACAAAAAAGAAAAAGGAGGAGTCTTATTATGGCTCGATTCAGAGGTTCGAACTGGAAAAAATCACGTCGTTTAGGTATCTCATTAAGTGGTACTGGTAAAGAATTAGAGAAGCGTCCTTACGCTCCAGGCCAACACGGTCCTAACCAACGTAAAAAATTATCAGAATATGCATTACAATTACGTGAGAAACAAAAATTACGTTATTTATACGGAATGACTGAAAGACAATTCCGTAACACATTTGAAATTGCTGGTAACCAACATGGTGTACATGGTGAAAGCTTCATGCAATTATTAGCTGCTCGTTTAGATGCAGTTGTATATTCATTAGGTTTAGCTCGTACTCGCCGTCAAGCGCGTCAATTAGTTAACCATGGTCACGTTGAAGTTGATGGTAAACGTGTAGACATTCCATCATATACTTTAAAACCTGGTCAAGAAATTACAGTTCGCGAGAAATCTTTAAAATTAGATATCATTGCTGAATCTGTTGAAATCAATAACTTTGTACCAGAGTACTTAGAATTTGATGCTGACAACTTAAAAGGTAAATATATCCGCGTTCCAGAACGTAGTGAATTACCTGCTGAAATTAATGAACAACTTATCGTTGAGTACTACTCAAGATAAGCATTATGTCTTCAAAACAAGTATACCTTTCACAAGGTGTACTTGTTTTTTTATTGCATTCTCCCCTATTACAAATCAGTTATTCATAGACTTCCAACGTTAATGCTTATTTTATGAATATTTTACCGCCGCTTCATAGCTCACTGCATTTTACTTTTATAATATAATTGCGTATCCTAAATATAAAGATAAAGGAGTGTTAACTTTGATTATTAGAGCTTTAGAAGAAACTGATTTAGATTTTGTACATCACTTAAACAACGAATATTCTATAATGTCGTATTGGTTTGAAGAACCTTATCAGTCACTTAGCGAACTTCAATCTCTTTATAAAAAACACCTACACGATGAATCTGAACGCCGTTTCATAATAGAGACTGAGCAAACACGCATTGGCGTCGTAGAATTAGTAGAGATTAACTTTATACATAGTAATTGCGAAATACAAATCATCATAGATTCGCAATTTGGTGGCAAAGGGTATGCAAAAACTGCATTTAAAATGGCCATTGATTATGCTTTTCTTGTACTTAATCTCAATAAAATATATTTATTTGTAGATGTAAATAATGAAAAAGCCGTACATATTTATAAGGGCCAAAATTTTATTATTGAAGGTACTTTGCAGGAACATTTTTATGCACGGGGTGAATTTAACGACTGCTATGTTATGGGTTTACTCAAAAAGCATTGGGTCAACCAACATGATAATGATTTGTCTCAACTTGAACCTTAGTCTCATACACTAAACAATTTTGAATATAGCATTTAAAAGCTTAGAAACACCTGATGCGGTTTCTAAGCTTTTATTAAGTGCTTAAATTTTTATTTAAAATCGTATGAGGATTATCTGAAATAATACCATCTACCCCTAATTTAATTAGTGCCATTGCTTCAAAGTAATTATTTACTGTATAAGGCATAACACTTAATTGATAATTATGTGCAGCAGTTATAAATTTTTGATTAACCAAAGAAAAATGTGGATTTACATAATCTGCATATGTAGCGATTTGCTTAAAATCAGGTAATTTATACCAATATTTCCTTTTACTTATTAATACACCTAGTTGATACCCAACGTTCATATCATAAATTTTCCTAATGCTTTTTTGATCAAAAGATTGTAAAATCACCTTGTCTTTCGGTATGTTCCAAACTATTAATTTATCTATAATATCCTGTTCTATTCCAGGATATTGTTGTGGTTTTTTTATTTCAATTAATAATTTTTGAGGATGCTCTTTTATTAATGCGAGTACTTCATCCAATGTCATTAACGTTTGTTCGGAAAATACATCATCTTTCCACGAACCATAATCATATGCTTGCAAAGTAGCCAATGTTGAAGACTTTATTTTCCCTTTTCCATTAGAAGTTCGATCAATTGTATCATCGTGTATAACCACAAGATAATCATCTGAAGTTCTGTGAATATCTATTTCTAATATATCAATGTTGTTTGAAAGTGCAGCTACAAAAGCAACTAATGTATTTTCTGGATAATTTGTGGCCATACCACGATGTGCTATAAGTGTAATATTATCATTAAGATAATTCATGGTCATGAAGTAATTCGCCTCTCTTTCTTTATTTCTTACGTTCGTCTAAACTTAAGTTATCACAAATAAATTGGAGGTCAATTGTTATGGTTCAACATGAATTTAAAGTCAGTACACATTGGACAGAAGGCCGTGAATCAGTAGGACAGCTTAAAGGTGATATATTAAACGAGCAAATTTCTATTCCTGCTGGTTTAGGGGGCAATGGGACAGGGACAAATCCTGACGAATTACTCGTTTCAGCTGCATCATCTTGTTATATAATTTCACTAGCTGCGGTATTAGAACGCGCTGGATTTACAGATATTGAAATACAACAATCTTCTATTGGTACAGCTATATTTGAACAGTCAAAATTCCGAATGGATAGAATCACTCACTATCCTGAAATATATGTTTCAAAAAATCAAAAAGATATGCTATCCAGAAAAATAGAAAAATTATTAAAAGTTGCAGATAACAATTGTATGATTTCAAATTCAATTAAAGGTAACGTTTCTGTAAAAATCGAACCAATTTTAAAATAATTTTAAAAAATTTTTTATACTTATTAAAAAGTGGACACTATAACGATGTATGCCCTTACATTTGCTGGTTTATAGTGTTCATTTTCAATAAGTTGTAACTTTTGCACTTTTATATTGTCTGAAAATTTGCTAAACTTATACAATCTTACTCAATGGGGGAATTACAAAATGAAATATTATCATCCTTTGTTATTAACACCAGGACCTACACCTGTACCAGAACAAATTTTACACGCTACACAAGAACCAATGGTCGGTCATCGATCAAGTGATTTTGAAACAATTGCTGAAGAAGCGTTTCGTGCACTTAAACCAATATTCGGCGCACAAAATGATGTAATGATATTAACATCAAGTGGTACAAGCTCTTTAGAAGCTAGCATGTTAAATATAGCTAATCCTGAAGATGATATTGTTATCATCGTATCAGGTGCTTTTGGTAATCGTTTTAAACAAATAGCAGAAACATATTATGATAATGTACATATTTTTGAAGTTGAATGGGGAGAAGCTGTAAATGTCCCTGATTTCATCGATTTCTTAAAATCTCTAAATACAACTGTAACAGCTGTTTATAGTCAATATTGTGAAACATCAACGGCTGTTGTTCATCCAATTAATGAATTAGGCCACGCTCTTAAAACATATGACGAATCAATTTATTTTGTTGTCGATGGTGTAAGTTGTATCGGTGCGGTCGACGTTGACTTACAACGTGATCAAATAGACGTCCTTATTTCTGGTAGTCAAAAAGCAATCATGTTACCCCCAGGCTTAGCATTCGTAGCATACAATGATCGTGCTAAAGAACGCTTTAGTCAAGTGACTACACCACGATTCTATTTAGATTTAAACAAATATTTAAAATCATTAGCTGATCATTCAACACCTTTTACCCCAAATGTTTCATTATTCAGAGGTGTAAATGCTTATGCTAAGTTAGTTGAAGAAGAAGGTTTTGAACAAGTTATTGCACGTCACTATGCAATACGAGATGGTTTAAGAGAAGCACTTAAGGCTTTAGACTTAGACTTACTTGTTAAAGATGAGTTTGCCTCACCTACTGTTACAGCTTTAATACCTAAATCTAAAGATGAATTAAATTTCATCAAAAAAGAACTTAAAGATCGTTTCTCTATCACAATCGCTGGCGGTCAAGGTCACCTTAAAGGAGAAATATTGCGTATTGGTCATATGGGACAAATTTCACCATTTGATATTTTACAAGTAGTTTCTGCTTTAGAAATTTTATTATCAGAATTTAGAAATGAATCTTATATTGGTAAAGCAATTACACAATACATGGAGGTCGTAAAAGCATATGTATAAAATTTTAGTCTCTGATCCAATTTCACCTGAAGGTTTAAAAAGTTTGTTTGACCATAAAGACTTTGAAATTGAAACAAATACAGAATTAAATGAAAGCGAATTAATTGAAAAAATTGTGGATTTCGAAGGTTTAATCGTTAGAAGTCAAACACAAGTTACTGCTGATATTATCGCAGCTGCGCCTAACTTAAAAGTTATCGCTAGAGCCGGTGTAGGTGTTGATAACATTGACGTAGATGCTGCTACAAAACATGGTGTCATCGTTATTAATGCGCCAGATGGCAATACGATTTCTGCGACTGAACATTCTATGGCCATGATTTTATCAATGGCACGTAACATTCCTCAAGCTCACCTATCATTAAAAGATGGTAGATGGGATCGTAAAACATTTAGAGGAACAGAACTTTATAATAAAACACTTGGCGTTATTGGTGCAGGTAGAATTGGTTTAGGCGTTGCGAAACGTGCACAAAGTTTCGGTATGCATATTTTAGCTTTTGACCCTTATTTATCTGAAGATAAAGCAAAAGAATTAAACGTAACGCGTGCAACGGTAGAAGAAATTGCTGAACAAGCTGACTTTGTAACTGTTCATACCCCATTAACACCTAAAACGAAAGGCATTGTTGGAGAAGCATTTTTTGAAAAAGCTAAGCCTACATTACAAATTATTAACGTAGCACGTGGCGGTATTATTGATGAAGAAGCATTACTAAAAGCATTAGACAATAATCAAATTCAGACAGCTGCTATCGATGTGTTTGAAACAGAACCAGCAACTGAATCACCACTTGTTAAGCATGACAAAGTGATTGTTACCCCACACTTGGGTGCCTCTACAGTTGAAGCACAAGAAAAAGTAGCGGTTTCTGTCGCTAATGAAATTATTGATATATTTGAAAATGGTAATGTCTTAAACGCAATTAATGCTCCGAAAATGACTTATAGCGAAATTAACGACGAGTTAAAACCTTATATCGAATTAACAAAATTAACAGGTGAAGTTGGTATTCAATTACTTGAAAAAGCACCACGTGAACTCCAAATTAAATATGAAGGTGATATTGCACTTGATGACACAAGTTTATTAACGAGAACACTGGTTTCTGGTGTGTTACGCCAAGATCTTGGCGAACGCGTAAACCTTATCAATGCATTAGTGCTTCTTAATGAGCAAGGCGTTTCTTATAACATCGAAAAAAATACAAAACACCGTGGCTTTAGTAACTATATTGAGTTAACTTTAATCAATAAAGATACTAAGATTACTATCGGTGCCACTGTACTTAATGGCTATGGTCCAAGAATTGTACGTATCAATGACTATCCTGTAGACTTTAAACCTGAACAATATCAACTTGTTGTTAACCATACAGACAAACCAGGCATTGTTGGACATACAGGACAAATCTTAGGTGAATATAATATTAATATCGCTTCTATGCACTTAGGCCGTACAAATCAAGGTGGTAATGCTCTAATGGTACTATCTATTGACCACCCTGTTAATGAAGATGTAATTAACAGCTTATATAGCATCGAAGGTTTCAATTTAGTTCGAAATGTAGAATTAGATATAGTAAATGAACCAAGCTATAATATTTAATAACGTAATTCCACCTAAATAATCTGTTATTTTATATACACAGCGTAAAAAAGCTGGAAGATTTTCTTAATTGAAAACCTTCCAGCTTTTTATATTGAATAACATCGTTTTAAATAAATATAAAAAAACACATGCAAGCCGCCTACTACGTATACGTCCTACATGTGTATGAATGCTTTATAAAAGAATCGCTCTTATCTCACCTACGTGATCTACGATGTGCTCTGCGCCATAACTTTCTAATTCTTCACGCGCATCGGTTCCTTTCAATCCTGTTAATGGCCCAATAAACGTTGCTCCAATTTTTTTAGCACTTAATAAATCTGCTAATGAATCGCCTACAACAAAAACATCATTTTTTTCTACACGATTTTCTTGATTGGTTGCATATTTTTCATAATTTTCCAGATTATTACCTTCTAAAGTAGCTAAATAACTAAAAGGATTCGGTTTCCCTAACGGTTTTAAGTCTGGGTAACGATCTTCAGCAATAAGTACTTCGCTTGCAGTAACAATATGTTGGTCATCAAAAAGATCTTTAATACCGATTGTATCAAATGGTACTAAGGTTTCAGTTCTTGGTCTACCAGTTGCAATGGCAATGTGGTAACCAGCTGCCTTTAAGTCTTCTAGTAATTGTTTAATTTCTTCTACAGGTCTTAAAACTACTTCTTCATATATGTAACCTTTTTTAAATTCAGAACGGTTTGGTTTGTCCTCTACTTTATTAAAAAGTTTATAGCCAAGATACCATTCTTGATAAATTTCTTGAGCAAATGTCCAAAAAGAACTCTTTAACTCAAAAATCGCTGTTTGATCTGTATTTAGACTTTCACCTGCAAATTCCACTAATGTTTGGTAGATGTTATCCTTTCCTGAACTTACACCATCCAAAAATGATAACGGTGCTGCAAAATTAAGTTCTACATCTGTTACATTTTCACCAACAAATTGTAATGTCTCTTGGTTGAAGTTCTCAGATTGTAATACTCCCATCAGTTTATCTTCCGGTAATGCTTTGCATAGTTCTATAAAATGAATAGCAAGAACTACAAATAGCATATCCCAATTTGAATTTAAACCAAGCGATTTTAACTTAGTTAGTATTTCATCATGATAAAATACAATATCTCTTATTTCAGTTATTTGTTGGTCACTTAAACCATCAAATTGTATTGAAGAATCCAGTCCAATGTACGCTTTACTCATTAATATTTCATAAACAGTTAATGCAGAAACATCGAAACACCTTTCTTCACTTAAAAACACACCATCTACATCAAATAATACCGACTTCATCCTACCTACTCTCCTTTAATCAGAAAATTCTGATACTAGTATATCGTACTATTTACATGTGAAAAGCGCAAATGTATTTTATTCTTTTTTCCAAAATAATATAAATAATAATCATACATAAAATAAATAAAAATATGCCTTTCAACAATTGCACACTTTTCCGTGCTTTTCTTGAAAGACATATCTTATACTAATCATCCAATTCGCTTGTAATGGGCTTTTTAATTCACAGATTCCATTTGATTTTCTATTTCGTCTGCTACTTGTTGTACTTGCGTACCAATAATAACTTGAGTATTATGCTTACCACTGTGCGTCACCCCAACAGCTCCAGCACTTTTTATCTTGGTTTCATCCACAATACTATTATCGTGTAACTCCATACGTAAACGTGTCGCACAATTTGTAAGCGACATAATATTATCTTGACCACCCAAGCCCTCTAAAATTTGGGCAGCTGATTTTGAATATTTATTTGTAGCTTGTGTTAATCCATCTTCTGAACTAGCTGTTTCTCCTGTAGAAGCTTCTTCTGAAGTCGGATCTGGTAATAAATTATCTCCACGTCCTGGTGTATTTAGTTTTAGAAACTTAATTGCCATTCTAAATACTACATAATAAATTACAAAGAATACAAGTCCTTGTACTAACAGCATAAATGGATAGTTAGCAACTGGGTTAATCAGTGAAAGTACAAAGTCAATGAGACCCGCACTAAAGGCAAACCCTGCTGTCCAGTGAAATAATGCTGCGATAAATAATGATAGACCTGTTAAAAATGCATGTATGACGAAAAGTATAGGTGCAACAAACATGAATGCAAATTCAATTGGCTCCGTTACACCAACGAAAAAGGCTGAAATCGCACCTGCTAACATTAAACCGTATACGCGTTTTTTCTGTTTTGTTTCAGCAGTATGATACATTGCTAAAGCTGCTGCAGGCACACCAAACATCATTACTGGGAAAAAGCCGGCCATATAACGGCCCGTTTCACCTTTGACTGCGCCATCACCAGTTTGGAATTTAGCAATATCATTAATACCTGCTAAATCAAACCAAAATACTGCATTTAAAGCATGATGTAATCCTGTTGGTATTAATAATCTATTAAAGAAACCATATAGAAAAGCACCAAACGGTCCTAAATCTATAATCCATGTACCAAACGTTACAATGGCTGCATATATAAGCGGCCATACAAATAGCATAATCACAGCTAAAATAATACTAAAGAACGCTGTTAATATAGGTACTAAACGTTTACCACTAAAAAATGATAATGCTGCTGGTAATTCTGTTTGACTAAACTTGTTATAAGTATAAGCAGCTATTAAACCTACAAATAATCCTATTAACACATTAGAATTATTCATTTGTTCGAAAGCAGCATCAACATGTGACTGCTTTACACCTAATAGTGGTGCTAATTTCTCTGGACTTAACACGACTGTCGTTAAAAAGAAACCTACTGTTGCAGCTAATGCAACTGCTCCGTCATTTTTCTTGGCCATTCCAAGTGCAACCCCGATTGCAAATAAAATACCCAATTGATCAAGTATTGTTGTCCCTGCCGTTGTGAAGAAAGTAGCGACTGTCGGTAAAATACCAATCGCCGTTAAAGCATTCCCTATTCCAGCAATAATAGCCGCTGCTGGTAGTACTGCAACAGGTAGCATGAGTGACCTACCTAATCTTTGTAAGAAACTAAACATATTCATTCCCCATTTCCTAGCTCGCATTCACACAAACAAACACCACATGCACAAGTTGTCCACGTGGTGTTTGTAAACGCTATACTAGCTGTCATTGTACAGTTATATAATAACATAACTTATTCAACAATCGTATTCTAATTTAGAAGTCAACGATTTTGAATTTAGTCTACACTTTTACTTAATATTTACGTATGCATCCAATTCTTGTTGCAATTGCTTTGTTCTATTTTCCAATTCTTTTGTTAAATATTCTAATTTTTCATTTCGTTTCATATCTTTTGGTAAATGTTTTGTCTCAATGGGTTCACCAAATTTTATGATAGCTTTTCCAGTAATAAGCCCTTTAATTTCATTTGGGCCTACATATGCAGCTGGTAATATCGGTGCTTGGGCCATCATAGCAATGGTTACTGCTCCTCTTTTTAAAGGTGCACCCTCATCATATTTTTTACGTTGACCTGTAGGGAAAATACCTACCGTTTTATTTTCTTTCAATAATTTAATTGGTCTTTTTAAAGTACTTGGACCCGGATTATCTCTGTCTACAGGAAAAGCATTTAATGACGTTAAAAATCTACCAAACCATTTATTATTAAATAATTCTTTCTTAGCCATATAATGGATTTGGTTAGGATATATAGCCGTTCCGAGCATGATTACTTCATTATAGCTCTCATGCGTACAAGTAACTACATATCTATGTAACTGCGGTATGTTTTCTTTACCCTGTACTTCTAAAGAATTACTTAGTTTGACTATAATGAGCTTCAACAAGCCACTAATCAGTTTATACATTTCTCCACCTACTTCATTTTCCTTTTAATACCCTATTGATTTTATCATTTAGTTAACTTATGGACAAGAAAATTAATATTTCAGTCTAAAGTCGTATGGTGATATACTAGAAAAAGTATTCAAATCCTATCATAATAGGATTTAGAGAATGAATTGGAGGTTTACTATGTCTAATAATGATAATCACTCAAACGGAAATCAACATTATGAGCAAGCACAACAGCCCTTTAAAGGTGAGCAGCGTTCGACAAACAAACCCAAATTCCCATGGTTTAAAACAATGGTCGTCGCATTAATTGCTGGAATTATTGGTGCTCTAATTGTGTTAGGGGTTGGAAAGTTCATGGAACATACCGTATTAGATGATGATGGTTCTTCTGTAAAAGAAACATCTAATAGTACGAATGGTGGTAATACACTTGATGGAAAAAGTGAAAAATATGATTCTGTCAACCAAATGATTAACGATGTATCACCTGCTATTGTAGGCGTAATAAATATGCAAAAAGCGCAAAACTTAGATGCTTTATTAAAAGGTAAATCATCTAAATCACAAGAGGCAGGCGTTGGTTCAGGAGTAATTTATCAAAAAAATAATGGTTCTGCGTACATCGTAACAAATAACCATGTTATTGATGGTGCAAGTGAAATTAAAGTACAATTACATAATTCTAAACAGGTTGAAGCAAAACTCATTGGTAAAGATGCATTGACTGACATGGCAGTTTTAAAAATAGATGATACAAAAGGTACAAAAGCAATTGAATTTGCGAATTCCTCTAAAGTTAAAACAGGCGATAGTGTTTTTGCAATGGGTAATCCACTTGGTTTAGAATTTGCGAATTCAGTTACTTCTGGTATCATATCTGCAAGTGAACGTACGATTGATACACAGACTACAGCTGGTGCAAATAAAGTAAATGTATTACAAACAGATGCCGCTATTAATCCAGGTAACTCTGGTGGCGCATTGGTTGATATTAATGGAAATCTTGTAGGTATTAATTCTATGAAAATTGCTAATGAACAAGTTGAAGGCATTGGCTTTGCAATACCTAGTAACGAAGTAAAAGTTACGATAAAAGAACTTGTGAAGCATGGTAAAGTTGAACGCCCTTCAATTGGAATTGGTTTGCTCAATTTAAGTGAAATTCCAGATGAATATAAAGCACAACTTGATACCAAACGTAAAGAAGGTGTTTATATCGCCAAAGTTGATGAGAATAATGGGCTCAAAGAAGGCGACATTATTACCGCTATCGATGACAATAAAGTAAAAGAAGATACAGATTTACGTAACTACTTATATCAACAGAAAAAACCGGGCGACACAGTCAAACTCACTTTAGAAAGAAAAGGTAAGGTCCAGACTGTTAAGGTCGATCTTAAAGAACAAAAATCCGCTTCAACACAATCAAGCAACGAAGATAGTGAAGACAGTTCTGAAAGTGCAAACCCTTTTAATTAACGATTCTAACTCAATAAACCATGGGTAAAATATCTTAATGTAATGCAGATAAACCAAACACTTTTCAGTGTTTGGTTTATCTTTTTATTTATTAAATTAAAATTCAGAATAATAACGGTTGGTTTTCAGATGATTTGAGCAGTCGCTTTTACAAAACATCTGTGTAAGACCATAATCCTAGACATGTGCAACAAAAAACTGCCAACAAAATCCTCGACTTTGTTGGCAGTTTGAAAGAATTCATCCATTTACTGCAAATCATCTTTTTATCTATAGTTAATCATAAAGTATTTCTTTTTGCCTCGACGAATAATCGTAAATTCATTTTCAATTTTATCGTCTGCCGACAACTCAAAGTTTACATCTTGTTGCCTTACACCATTCACGTAAATTGCCCCATTGTTCACATCTTCACGCGCTTGACGTTTAGATGGTGAAATACCAGTTTCAACAATAGCCTCTACAATATTCGTAGTATCATTACTTAATTCAACTTGAGGTACATCTTTAAAGCCTTCTTTCAATTCCTTAGCAGAAAGTGCCTGTAAATCACCAGCAAACAACGCTTTTGAAATACGCATCGCATCATCTAAAGCGTCTTGACCATGAATAAAACGTGTCACATTTTCAGCCAAAGCTTTTTGCGCTTCACGTAAATGTGGCGCTTCATTTAATGATTGTTCTAAAGTTTCAATTTCCTCTTTGCTTAAGAAAGTAAAGTATTTCAAGAATTTGATGACATCTTCATCAGTAGTATTAATCCAAAATTGGTAGAATTCATATGGGCTTGTTTTGTCAGCATCTAACCAAACAGCGCCACCTTCAGTCTTGCCAAATTTCTTACCATCTGATTTTACAACAAGCGGAATCGTAAGGCCATATGCTTCTGTTTGACCATACATTCTACGCATTAATTCTATACCGCTTGTAATGTTACCCCATTGGTCAGAACCACCTACTTGAATTTTACAATTATATGTTCTATTTAAATGCCCAAAGTCTATAGCTTGTAAAATGGTATAAGTAAATTCAGTGTATGAGATCCCATGTTCTAGACGTGTCTGGATAGAATCTTTACCTAACATGTAATTTACACCTACATGTTTACCATAATCTCTTAAAAAGTCTATCAACGATATTTGACTAAGCCAATCTCTATTGTTTACAAGTTTAGCACCTTTATCAGTATCAAATTCGAAAATTTTATGCATTTGTTCATTGATACCTTTAACATTTAATTCAACTTGTTCTTCAGTTTGTAATGTACGTTCTTCAGATTTACCAGAAGGATCACCAATCATACCTGTACCGCCACCAACTAACACAAGTGGTCTATGACCATTCTCTTGGAAACGTCGTAATGTTAAAAATGGTAATAAATGACCAATGTGTAAACTATCAGCTGTTGGATCGGCACCGCAATACAATGTAACTTGTTCTTTATTTAATAATTCTTCAATTCCTGATTCATCTGTCTGTTGATAAATCAAGCCTCTCCATTGTAAGTCTTCTAATAATGCGTTTGTCATTTTATCAACCTCCTATTTTACTTAAGATATCTCTTTGTATAAGAATTAGTAACCTTTAACAACATTCATAACGTTGACGATGGAACGAATATCAAAAAACATAAAAACGCCCTTACAAATTAATGTAAGGGCGCATGCGCACGGTACCACCATACTTAAGTCAAACAACTTTATTAATGATACGTTCATTAACTTAAACGTTTGGATTGTTAAACAGTCAAAGGTGTATTCGTATAGAAGAAAATGTTAGTTCACAGCTACCACTAACTCTCTGAAGATTTTCTATATATACTACTTTTCCTTTATCCAAAAACGATATCGAATTGATATTAATTATAAGTAACTCTATTTTAAAAGTCAACATCATAAATTATGTTATAATATTGCATACACAAGGAGGATGCATATGGCGCGTCAAACATATGATAAAAGTGTTCAAGATAGCAACGAGATACGACCATTTCATAGATATGAAATAGTTTATAAAAAAATAAAACATATATTTTTAGGCTTGTTTACAATTTTTACATGTACCTTTCTCATACTTATGGCAATATCAGTGTTTTATTTTCAACATTTAACTGATACAACGATTCATCTGTCAGATAAAGATTTGAGATTGAATTTGTTACATATTGTTGGCGACGAAGATATTGATAATACTAAGCGTAATATCTTAGAAGAGTATAATCATTCAACCAATACGCTTATTGTCGGACCTAACCAAGTTAGTCCAAATGTCATTAAAGCACTGACCTCTTCTGAAGACAGCTTATTTTTTTACCATAATGGCATTTTACCGAAAGCCATAGTGCGTGCCGTTGGGCAAGATATCTTTAATACTGAAGCTCCCACGGGTGGTAGTACCATTACACAGCAACTCGTAAAAAATCAACTACTGACTAACGAAAGAACATATGACCGAAAAGCGAATGAACTTGTACTTTCTATGCGCGCCGAACACGTGTTAACCAAAGATGAAATTATTTATACGTATTTAAACATCGTTCCCTTTGGACGAGATAACCATGGTTCTGATATAACAGGTATTGCTTCAGCTTCATATAGTTTGTTTGGAAAATCAGCAACAAACTTGAATATTGCTGAATCTGCTTACCTTATCGGTTTGCTTCAAAGTCCATACTACTATACACCTTATACTGAGGATGGTTCATTGAAACCTGATCAAGAGATAAAGATCAGTTTAAATCGTCAACATTATGTACTTAAACGCATGTTAGTCGAAGAAAAAATCACGCCTGATGATTTTAAAAATGCTGAAAAATATAACGTACAACAACATTTAATTACAAGATAAAAGGACGCATGTATTTATTACCATGCGTCCTTTTATCATAATGGCTTCAACTTTAAAATAAACCTACTGCATGTCCATCATCTGTAACATCCATATTTAATGCTGCTGGTTTCTTTGGTAGACCTGGCATCGTCATAATTGCGCCTGTTAATGCAACTATAAATCCAGCACCTGTCTTGGCCTCCAATTCACGAATCGTAATTTCAAATCCTTCTGGAGCACCTAACTGTGTGGCATCATCAGAAAATGAATATTGCGTTTTAGCCATACAAATAGGATAATTATCCCAACCATTTTCTTTAAACTGTTGTAATTGTTTTTGTGCCTTACTGCTAAAGGTAACTTTAGAGCCACCATATATTTCTCGTACAATTGTTTCTATTTTCGTTTCAAGCGGTTGATTAAGTTCATATAAATGTTTAAAGTTTTGAGGTTCATCGATAACTTCTAAAACTTCATTGGCTAAATCAATACCTCCATTGCCGCCCTTTTCCCAAACCTCAGTTAAAGCTATACGTATACCATTGTCTTTGGCCCATTTTTGTACAAATTTCGTTTCTTCATCTGTATCATGGATAAATGCATTTAAAGCAACTACCGGCTCCAATCCATATTTTCTAACATTTTTAACATGACGTTCTAAATTAACAATTCCTTTTTCAAGTGCTAACACATTTTCTTCTTTAAGATTATCTTTCTCTACACCACCATGCATTTTAATAGCACGAATTGTTGCCACTACAACGACGGCTGAAGGTGTAAAACCTGCTTCTCGAGCTTTAATATTAATGAACTTTTCAGCGCCTAAATCTGAACCAAAACCTGCTTCTGTTACTACGATGTCTGCCAAGTCTCTAGCAGTTTCAGTAGCTAAAATAGAATTACAGCCATGTGCAATATTCGCAAATGGCCCACCATGTACAAGTGCAGGCGTGCCTTCAATTGTTTGTACAAGATTAGGTTTAATCGCATCTTTAAGAATCATAGCCAATGCACCTTCAACTTTTAAATCAGCAACTGTAACTGGCTGACGTTCACGTGTATAACCAATAGTAATATGGCTTATTTTCACTTTTAAATCTTTGATATCATTTGCTAAACATAAAATAGCCATTATTTCAGAAGCCACAGTAATATTGAAACCATCTTCCCGTGGCACACCTTGTGTAGGACCACCTAAACCAACGATAACATTACGTAAAGCACGATCATTCATATCTAATACACGCTTCCATTCTATTCGGCGTTGATCAATACCTAATTCATTCCCTTGGTGTATATGATTATCTATAAATGCTGAAAGTGCATTATTTGCAGTCGTAATTGCATGAAAATCACCGTTAAAGTGCAGGTTGATATCTTCCATTGGTAATACTTGTGCATATCCTCCGCCTGTAGCTCCACCCTTTATACCAAATGTTGGTCCTAAAGCAGGTTCTCGTAATGCTACCATAACGTTTTTCTTAAGTTGATTAAATGCATCAGCTAACCCTACAGTAACAGTTGATTTTCCTTCCCCAGCCGGTGTTGGGCTCATAGCTGTCACCAATACTACGTTTCCCTTGCCATTATGCTGTTGAACTTGATTAATATCAATCTTAGCTTTATAGTGCCCGTATGGTTCTAATGCATTTGACGGAATACCTGCCTTTTCAGCAATTTCTCCAATTGGTTTTAGTGTTGATTGATTCGCAATATCTAGATCAGATAAATGTGCCAAATTCACTCGTCCCTTCTTAATTTAAATATCCTTCGTATTTGTAACAAAAACGGTAAGTCCTTATATCATTATACTAACCAAATTCAGATATATTGTCGATAATTAAAGATAGCGCTTCCATATAATTTGTATATAAAATCGTAAACATTATACTATTTAGTACTTTTACTTAACATTTTACACAAAAACCTCTTTTGTACTATATACAAAAGAGGTTTTCTTAAAATAATTAAACACGACTATAGTTTATCAATCATTTCGCCTTTAATATCGCTATATTATATTTTAGTCTTCCATCGTACTTAAATCTCCTGCGGGTAAGTCGAGTTCCCAAGCTTTAAGTACACGGCGCATAATCTTACCTGAACGTGTTTTTGGTAATTTATCTTTAAACTCTATTTCTCTAGGTGCAGCATGTGCGGCTAAGCCTTCTTTAACAAATTTACGAATTTCTTCTTTTAACTCATCACTTGGTTCATATTCTGGACGTAAAGCAACAAATGCTTTAATAATTTCACCTCTGATAGGGTCAGGCTTACCAATCACTCCTGCTTCTGCTACTGAGTCATGTTCTACTAGTTTAGATTCTACTTCAAATGGTCCTACACGTTCTCCAGCTGTCATAATTACATCATCTACACGACCTTGGAACCAATAATAACCTTCTTCATCTTTGTATGCAGAATCTCCTGAAACATACCAATCTCCAATAAAGTATGAATCATATTTTTCCGGGTTCTTCCAAATAGACACCATCATAGATGGCCATCCTTTTTTAATAGCAAGATTCCCCATTCTATTTGCCGGTAGTTCATTCCCTTGATCATCTACAATTGCTGCTTCAACACCAGGTAAAGGTTTTCCCATAGATCCTAATTTCACATCCATCGTTGGATAATTCACAATCATATGGCCACCTGTTTCCGTCATCCACCAAGTATCTAACACCCGTTTGCCGTACACATCTTTAGACCATTTTATAACTTCAGGATTCAATGGCTCTCCTACTGATAAAATCAATTTAAGTGATGATAAATCATACTTTCCAACAATATCATCTCCTGCACTCATTAGCATTCTTAATGCAGTTGGTGCAGTATACCAAATAGTGACTTTAAACTCCTCAATCATGCCATACCATCCCTCAGGTGAAAATCTTCCACCTGCAATACAATTTGTTACACCATTTAACCATGGGCTAAAAATACCATATGATGTACCTGTAACCCATCCAGGATCAGCCGTACACCAATATACATCATCATCCTTAAAGTCTAATACAAACTTACCAGAAATATAATGTAACAACATGGCTTTTTGTGCGTGTAAAACACCTTTAGGTTGGCCAGTTGAACCAGAAGTATAATGTAATATCAGTCCATCATCTAAAGTTAACCATTCCGTTTCAAAATCATCACTTGCTTTTACAAATTCTTTATTAAAATCAACATATTCATTTTCAACATTGTCGTCCACGACAACGATAGTTTCTAAATTGGGTAATTGATCTTTAGGTATACGTGGTAATAATTCATTAGTCGTTATTATGACCTTAGCATCGCTATTTTCTAATCGATCTGCAACTGCCTTTTCCATAAATGCTTCAAATAAAGGACCTACTATCGCGCCAATTTTCAATATGCCAAATAGAGCAAAATATAGCTCAGGCGTTCTTGGCATAAAAATAAAAACACGGTCTCCTTTTTCAACATTTGCTTGTTCTTTTAATACATTAGCAGCTTTGTTTGAATTAGATTTCATTTCACTGAAAGTATAGCTTTCTTTACGTTTTTCATCTTTATAATGTAAAGCAATCTTATCACTTTTACCTTCTTCAACATGACGATCAATACATTCATGTGCCATATTCACTTTTCCAGTGTCATACCATGAAAATACCTTTTCAACTTCCTTCCAATCAAAGTTATTATATGTTTTATCATAGTCTTGAAGGTTAAAATTTCCGTTTTCCCCTTGATATACTTCTACTTTCATTTTAAATCCCCCTCTTAATGAAATCGTTTACTTAAAATTTATTATAACGAACATTTTCGGAATTTTCAAAATAATACCGTGTAAACAAATACATTTAATGTTATTTTAGCTTTAATTCACTTATAATATAGTTAATTAATATTGTTTGCTGTATTCTTATGCGGTAGTTTGGAGTGAAAAAATGGAACATATAAAAACGTATCAATCTCAAACTTATCACTTGGATGAAGGTACCTTTGTTATAGAAGGACCTATTTCACGCACGAAACTTGATTCTATGACTTTTGACGAAGGCCTAAATGCTTTTCGTCCTCCAATCGATCAGTTTGAAGCAGTAAAAGAAATTAGTGAATTAGACGAAGGAAGAATATTTGTGTTACACCATGAACAGCATATTGTCGGCTATGTCACCTATCATTACCCTGACCCATTAGAACGTTGGTCTACAGGAAATTTAGCATATCTGATTGAATTAGGTGCAATAGAAATTAGTTTATCTTACCGTCGTTTAAAATTAGGCAGTGAGCTCATTAAAATAAGTTTAAGTGCTGATGAATATGAAGATTATATCGTCTTAACCACTGAATATTATTGGCATTGGGACTTGAAAAATTCAAAGCTTGATGTCTATGAATATAAGAAATTAATGCAGAAATTGATGGGATATGGGGGCCTAGAAATTTTTGCAACTGACGATCCAGAAATTACGAGTCATCCAGCCAATTGCTTAATGGCACGAATTGGATCGCGCATTACAATTGAACAATTACAAGCATTTGACAACATTCGATACATGAATCGCTTTTTCTTTTAAAGGGGAGACTTATATGAATCATACGCAACAAAAAACGGGCTATGTATATTCAAATGAACTATTACAATATCGATTTAGTAATAGTCATCCTTTTAATCAAATGAGATTAAAATTAACAACTGAATTACTCGCTGATTTGGGTTACTTAAAACCAAACCATATCATTCAACCTAGGATTGCCAATGACAAAGAATTAGCTTTAATACATTCTTATGATTATATCCAAGCTATTCGGCATGCATCACATGGCATTTTAAGCGATAATGAAGCCCAAAAATATGGTTTAGATGGCGATGACACATTACAATTTCGCATGATGCATAAACACAGTGCACGAATTGTTGGTGGTGCATTAAATTTAGCTGACTGTATCATGGATGGTACAGTTACGAATGGTTGTCATTTAGGTGGTGGTTTACACCATAGCTTGCCTGGCCGTGCAAATGGCTTTTGTATTTATAATGATGTAGCCATTACTATCGCTTATCTCATCAAAAATTACAATCAACGTGTATTATGTATAGATACTGATGCGCATCATGGCGATGGTACACAGTGGAGTTTTTATACAAATGATCAATCTTTAATTTATTCTATACATGAAACAGGCAAATTCCTATTTCCTGGTTCGGGTCATTATACCGAACGTGGTGCTGAAAAAGGATTTGGTTATACAGTGAATGTTCCCTTAGAGCCATATACAGAAGATGTTTCATTTCTAGAAGTGTTTAAAGAAACTGTTGAGCCGGTCGTTGCTTCATTTAAACCTGATATTATCGTTAGTGTGCACGGTGTAGATATTCATTATTTAGACCCCCTCACTCATATGAGTTGTACATTAGAGGCTTTATATCAAATTCCATATATCATTAAGTCCTTAGCTGATACATACACAGATAGTAAAGTACTTATGTTTGGTGGTGGTGGATACAATATTTGGAAAGTTGTACCTCGCGCATGGAGTCATGTCTTTTTGGCGCTAATCAATGCACCACAACCATCAGGTGATTTACCAAAGACATGGCTACACAAATGGCAACAATATGCCCCTTTCAAACTACCCGTCACGTGGAGCGATGATATGCAAGATTTCCAACCTATACCTCGAACAGAAGAAATATCAGCAAAAAATCTGAAACATGCGCACCAAGTAAGTAGCTGGTTTAAATCATAGGTATTTCAAAAGGATTATGACAAACTGCTCATCTATCATTCGAACCATAATTTTTATAAAAAAAGAAACCTTATGACAATGTCATAAAGTTTAAAGATAGACAAACCAATTGCTATGATTTAGCACTTGGTTTGTTTTTTTATTATATCTATGTTCCGACTCCTATCTATGATCTTTAGGAGTCTTTTAAAATGTCTATTCCATTTTATTCTTCGTGATTACGGTTGAGACTAAATTCTTGAGGTACAGTAATGCCCCAAAATACGGAATACGATAATACCCACGAAAACAAGCAAAAAACTCAACACCATCAGAAGCTTTATCCATATATTGAAAGCAACCTTATCATTAAAATAAGATTGCTTTTTCATTCGTATTTTAGTAATTATTAGCCTATTTTCAACTGATCACTATTTAGTTGTGCCTCTATATTCAATTCTATGCGGTAATATTACATTGGGTTCTTCAATTTCTTCTTCATTCATATATTTTGTTAACAATCTCATGCCTACTGCCCCAATATCATAAAGTGGCTGAATCACACTAGATAATTGTGGTCTTACCATTTCAACTAATCTCGTATTATTAAAGCTTACAATTTGTAATGAATCAGGAATGCTTACCCCAACATCTTGCGCAGAATGGACTAATCCAATAGCCTGTTCATCACTGATTGACAGAATCGCATCTGGTTTTGATGCTTTTAATGTTTCAAAGGCACGCACACCATCTTTATACGTTTCGTTTCCATTAAATATATTATTCTCATTTAATGTTAGCTGATGTTGTGATAATACTTCTTTAAGACCAGCTAAAACGTCTTCTTGCGCTTTTTTAGAATAATCTCCACCTACAAAGGCAAATTCTTTAGCGCCACTTTCGATTAAGTGAGTTGTAATTTCTTTAGCAGCTGATTTGAAATCGATATTAACTGATGCAATATCAGCATCCTTACCGTTAGTTCCAGAAACTACTACAGGCACTGAAGATTTACTAATTAAGTCCTTAATCTCTTCAGAAATTGTACCACCTAAGAAAATAATGCCATCTACTTGTTTACTTAATAAATTATTAAAAATTTCTTTTTCTTTAACTGGATCGTTATCAGAATTAGAAATAATTGAATGGTACTTATACATTGTAGCTATATCTTCTAATCCTCGAGCAAGTTGAGAATAGTAAACATTAGAAATGTCTGGAATAACAACTCCAACTGTTGTAGTACGTTTACTCGCTAATCCTCGTGCCACTGCATTTGGACGATAATTTAATTTTTGAATCACTTCATTCACTTTGTCACGTGTTTCAGGTTTAACATTTTGGTTACCATTAACTACTCGTGAGACCGTTGCCATAGAAACGCGGGCTTCTCTTGCAACATCATATATTGTAACAGTCATAATTTCCTCCTTGTAAGCGGTTTATTTATTATTATACTCTGTTTTCATAACTTTTCAAATTTTACCATATTTTTTGAATTTGTAAAACAATTTGTTTACAATGTCATAATTATGTCATTAAATATAATTGAATCTAGTTATTATTTATAATATTATTTTTTATATATAACACAAGATTTATTGTCCAACTTACCTTTGTTAATATACATATATAGTTCAATAAATGATTACACTATAAGCTTTTACATATAAAAATGCCCCGATGCAAATACTATATCCTAGTACACGCATCAGGGCATTTATGTTTATCTTAGCTTTAATATTATTTTAATTGCTTATTATTGTACATATCCGCAAGTGGTTTAATTTCGTTGTAGAATTTTTCAAATTCATTAAAGTCCATTTGTTGACCACTATCACTTAATGCTACTGATGGATCAGGATGAACCTCTGCCATAATACCATCAGCGCCAACTGCTAATCCAGCTTTAGCTGTTGGTAACATAATATCTTTACGACCAGTACTATGTGTAACATCAACCATGACTGGTAAATGTGTACCTTGTTTTAAGATAGGAACAGCAGAGATATCTAATGTGTTTCTTGTAGCATTTTCGTAAGTACGAATACCACGTTCACATAAAATAATGTTGTTATTACCTTGAGATGCAATGTATTCAGCTGCATAAATAAATTCTTCAATTGTTGCTGATAAACCACGTTTTAATAATACTGGTTTATTTGAACGTCCTGCTTCTTTTAATAATTCAAAGTTTTGCATGTTACGTGCGCCAATTTGGAATACATCTAAATAATCGTCAGCCACTTCAAAATCAGCTGGATTTACAATTTCACTTACTACATTTAAACCGTATTTATCTTTAGTGTTTTTAAGAATTTTTAATCCTTCAACACCTAAACCTTGGAAATCATATGGTGATGTACGAGGTTTGAATGCACCACCTCTAATAAATTTTTCACCTCTAGCTTGTAAATTAGCTGCTACAGCATCAACTTGTTCTTGAGATTCAACTGAACATGGACCAAATACAAATGATTTGTTACCATCTCCAATAATGCCGCCATTATCAAATTGAACAATTGTATCTTCTGGTTTTAATTTTCTAGAAACATATAAGTGTTTTTCATTTTCAGATTTTTGTAAATCTGTAGAGGCTTTAAAAATTTCTTTAAATAATTGTTTGATTGTATTGTCATTGAAAGGTCCTTCATTTTTATCTAATAATACGTTGATCATTTCTTTTTCTCGTTGAGGATCATATACAAGTGTACCTTTTTTACGTTTTTCCTCTCCAATTTTTTGTGCTAACTTTCCTCTTCTAGATAAAAGTTTTAAAATCTCATCATTAATTTCTACAATTTCGTCTCTGTATTCTTGTAATTTGTCTGTCATTTATAGTCACCTCTATGAAAAATTTAAAATCGATATTTTATTCTGCTTTAAAGCGATAAAACATTTGTTAAACGTAATTCTAACAAGAACTCTATATAAGTTCAAGTCACGATTTAAAAAAATCACTTTTTTAAGTGAATAATTTCAATGATAACTGAATTTTCTGTAACTTACCACCTATATTTTACACTATTCTGACATTTCACTCTATATATTTAAGCCCTTGTCACATGCGGTTTTAAACAAAAAAGAACCGAACAAAACTGTTGAACGGTTCTTTTTTATATTAAAACTATTAAGTTGTTATAATAAATATGCTAAATTATTAATTTCAGCCATTATTAGTCATTAAATGTTCTTTTATCAATTTTACTCTTGGCTTTTTCAGTTTTTTTAGATTGCGCTCTATTTTTAGTATAAGTTTGTGCACTTTTACCTTGTTTAGATTTACTGTCCTGAGTTGATTGCTTTTTCAAGCCATTTCCAGCCTGGTCATGCGCAATAATCCCATCATTAAACGTTACACTCTCATGAGTTTGTTTTACGCGTTGTTCAGCCGGTTCTGGCTTAGATTTAAACGTTTGTTTTTTTGATTTATCTGCAGAATTATCTACCTTATTTGTAGATTCCACAGCATGATCAACTTTATGCGTCACTAAGTGAGGAACTACTTTGTTATTATTAGATTTTACTGCTTCAGGCTTCAATAAGTTGGCTGTATTATCAGCAACATTTTGATTTTCATTTATTGCTTTATATTTATTTTTTGCCGCTAAAGCTAATCCAGTAGCTGTAAGACTACTTGGTATAGCCGTTTTCTTTGATGATTGTTTTGATGTTATTTCTTCACTTTCTTTTGAATCTTTAGTAACTAAGTGAGGTGTTTGCTCTTTTGAATTACTACTTGATTCTTCTTGTTGCAGGCTTTTTGTATTTTTAGCAACTTGTTCATTTTCATTAAGTGCTTGCTTTTTATCGCTTGCTGCTTTTGCGATACCAGTCGCTGCAATCGTACCACCTGTAGCTGCTGCAATCTTAGTACCTTTACCTGTAGAATCATTATCTTTATCCGTTACTTCTTCTTTAATTGCTGTTTGTTGTGCCTCGACCTCATCTTTTGTTGGTTGTGCTTGTGCATCAATATGTGTAGAGTCTGTATTACTTGTAGCAGATGTCGTTGCCGAATCATTATCCGTTACTTCTTCTTTAATTGCCGCTTGTTGTGCGTCAACTTCATCTTTTGTTGGCTGTGCCTGTGCATCAATATGTGTAGGAGCTGTATCTTTGGATTCTCCATTATCTACACCTTGTTGCTCTTGTGCTGCTTGTGCATCTGGTGACATATCCGCTAAATTGTTATCTGAAGTTTCTTGTTGAATAGCATTTTTTTGAGCAGTCAATGCTGATGTAGAAACTTCATTATCTTGAGCGCTTGATACTGTTGACTTAATATGGCTAACTTGACGATCTGCATTAGCTTTTTCACTTTCTGATTGTTCGATAATGTGCGACTTGAATTGTGAAGCTTCGTCTGATTTTGGAGTAGTTTTATCATTAGCTTTTGTTTTACTTAAAGATACTAACCCTATAGCTGAACCTATTACTGCCCCTACAATAAATCCATAAACAAATTCATTTCTTGCTCCTTTTGTAAAATACTCAGGAACTTCATAACTTTCTAGATTTCTTTCATAATCATCACGGTTGTAATATTTCATAATTGAAGGCCTCCTATAACAAATGCACTTAAATAAGTTTCAAAACCTCATTTAAGTGCATTTGTTTGTTTAAGTATATGATTTATTTGTTATCTACGCGTGTAGTATAGCTATGTGTTGAATGATTTGACTCATTTGCATTTGCATCACTAGCTACGCTGCTCGCTTTGTAGTTTGCACTATCTCTACGATTTCTTCTGTTTTGCCATTTATCAGCAACTTCCATTGCTACGTTTGACCATTGAACAACTTGTGAGATTTTATCTTCATTTTGAGAAATATTGTGCGTAATTGAGTTTGTAACTCTATCAACAGATCCATTTAAAGTTTGTACTGAATCACCAATACCTTTAACAGCATCAATAACAGAGTTCAAACGATCTGATTTATCTTGAATATCTTCAGTTAAGCGATTAGCTTTATGAAGTAAGTCAGTAGATTCACGCGTAATACCTTGTATTTGTCCCTCAACCCCATCAAGAGTTTTAGCAACGTGATCTAAATTTTTCTTAACTGAAAGTAAAACTACTACGATACCAATGACTAATACTAAAAATGCAATCGCAGCTATAATTCCAGCTATAGGTAAAATCCATTCCATTTAAAACGCCTCCTAATAAACATATGTTGTTATTTAATATAAATACCCATCTCATTTTAACATAAACATATTAGAATGAGGTAGTGACACCAATATTTTCCATATATGCACGTTGAATTTTTTGAATATCTCCAGCGCCCATAAATAATATAACTGCATCATTATATTGTTCTAAATTATTCACAGATGCTTCATCAATAAGTTTTGCACCATCAATTTTTTGAACAAGGTCTTGAATTGTTAGATTACCACTATTCTCTCTTATTGAACCAAATATTTCACATAAGAATGTTTGATCTGCTACATTTAAACATTCAGCGAATTCATCTAAGAACGCTTTAGTTCTACTAAAAGTATGTGGTTGGAATACTGCGACTACATCTTTCGTTGGGTATTTCTTACGTGCTGTTTCAATTGTAGCACTTATCTCTCTAGGATGGTGTGCATAATCATCAACTAATATTTGTTTACCAATTTTTGTTTCGTTAAAACGACGTTTCACGCCACCGAATGTTTCTAGAGCTTCTTTAATATTTTCAATATTAAGCTCTTCTAGATAACTGATTGTGATAACAGAAAGCGCATTTAAAATATTATGATCGCCGAATTGCGGTGAAAGGAATGTATCATAGTATTTATTTTCAATATACACATCAAATTGTGTACCTTTTTCATTAATTTGAATATTATCAGCATACACATTATCATCTTTCGAGAACCCATAATAATATACTGGTACATCTGATTTTATATTACGTAGATGTGTATCGCCACCCCAAGCAATAATTGCTTTTTTTACATTATGTGCCATCTCTTGGAATGCATCAAAAACATCATTTACATCTTTAAAATAATCTGGGTGATCGAAATCAATATTTGTCATAATTGCGTAGTCAGGATGATAACTTAAAAAATGTCTGCGATATTCACACGCTTCAAAAGCAAAGTAATCACTTTCTGGAATACCTAATCCTGTGCCATCACCAATTAAGAATGATGTTTTTTTATCACCGTTCATTACATGAGATAATAATCCTGTTGTAGAAGTCTTGCCATGTGCGCCTGTAACCGCAACAGATGTATATTGGTTTATCACATGGCCTAAGAAATCATGATAACGAATTACTTCTAATTTTAATTCGTGTGCTCTTACTACTTCTTCATGTGTATCTGGAAATGCATTACCTTGAACAATAACCATATCTTCCTTAATGTTATTTGCATCAAATGGTAATATTTCGATACCATTATTTTTTAAAGCTACCTCTGTAAATACGTAATTTTTTATATCTGAACCTTGTACATCATTTCCAAGATCATGCATGATTTGTGCTAATGAACTCATACCGGCTCCTTTAATACCGACAAAATGATAATGTGTCATCGTAACACTCCTTAATCTCTATATTAATTTTTGTTTTTCTCTAAATTAATTACCGTCTAAATCTGATTCTGTAATATACACATCTCTAGGTTTAGAACCATTCGCACCGGAAACATAACCAAGTTGCTCCAATTGATCTACAATTCTTGCCGCTCGATTATAACCTATTTGGAAATGTCTTTGAACTAATGAAGTTGAAATGTGCCCCTCTTGTAACATAAAACGACATACATCATCGAATAAGTCATCTTGAGGCTGTGTTTCAGTTTTTTTCAATAGCTCTTTTTCTTCAAATAGATAATTTGGATCTCGCTGTTGCTTAATAAAATCAACTACATCATCAATTTCATCATCAGATACAAATGTACCTTGTACACGAATCGGTTTGTTCATACCACTACCTAAGTACAACATATCTCCATAACCTAATAAACGTTCTGCTCCACCACTATCTAAAATGGTTCTTGAATCCACGCTAGATGATACCATAAATGCTATTCTCGTTGGAATATTTGCTTTAATTAAACCTGTAATAACATTAACTGATGGTCTTTGTGTTGCGACTAACATGTGTATACCACAAGCACGTGCTTTTTGAGCTATACGTGCAATAGATTGCTCAACTTCTTGCGGTGCCATCATCATTAAATCTGCAAGTTCATCTATTACTATAACAATTTTTGGCATTCTATCATCGTATGTTGCCTTCTTATTATAAGCTGTAATATTTCTTACATGATATTTAGCAAAAACTTTATAACGGCGTTCCATTTCTTCAACAGCCCACTTAAGACTTTGCGTCGCCGCTTTAACATCTGTAATTACTGGTGCTACAAGATGTGGTAAATCATTGTATGGCGCGAGTTCAACCATCTTAGGATCAATTAGTAGTAACCTCAACTCTTCTGGATGGTTTTTATATAATAATGACATTAATATGCTGTTGATGCATACTGATTTTCCTGAACCTGTTGCGCCTGCAATTAAAGCATGTGGTGTTTTAGCTATATCCATCAGCAGGGGTTCATTATTAATGCCAAAGCCCATCGCAACATTCAATTTAGATTCTGAATTTTTAAAGCTAGGGGCATCAATGATTGAACGTAGATTAACTTTGGTTGACGTGACATTTGGCACTTCAATCCCTACCAAACTCGTCCCTGGTATTGGTGCTTCTATACGAATGTCCTTCGCTGCTAATGCCATTTTAATATCATCTTGCAGTGCAGTGATTCTAGACACTTTAACACCTTTTTCAACAGAAAGTTCAAAGCGTGTCACACTTGGTCCTTCTGTAACATTTTGTACTTCAGCTGGTACATTAAAATAATAAAAGGCTTCATTTAGTTCTTGTTTTTTCTCTTCTATCCATGAATTATCAATTTCATGTTCTTCAGGCTCGTCTAATAAACTTGCGCTCGGCAATTTAATGTTTGGCCCTCTTCTAATAGTTGGCTTATCACTATCGTTATTGGTAACACCCTCGCCTACTTGCTTGGTATCTATATCTGATAGTGATGTCTCTATATTTTGTTTGTTATCTTGTTGATGTGTTACTTCTCTTTTAGCAACTTCAGATTGATTCTGCAGACCATCTGCGTTCTGGCCCTGTGGCTGATTAATATTTTTTTCATCTTGAATCGTTGTCTCCTCATGAATATGGGGCGAGTCAGAAATTTGTGCATCTGTTTGCAAGTCGTTCTCTTTTTCATTATGACTTGGCGTCAATATGTCTGTTTCATATTGTGCTAGTTGTGTTTCATCCATTTCTAGTGCTTTGTAATCTGCGTCTGTTACCTCTGTTTCACTCACATCGCTATCTGATACTAGCGTTTTTTTATTTGTTTCAGTGATAGGCTCAGTGTGGTTTTCGACATAACTAGACACATGTTGATTATTTTCTATACTAGATTTCTGACGTTGTTGTTCTGATGTTGTGTGCATATCTTCTTGCTTCGTTGTATGTCTCTCATTTTTTGATACATCATGCGATTTACTAGCATTATTTGAGTCAAATTTTCTTTGCTTTTTAGCATCCATCATACGCTTTTTATCTGATGGTGTCATTACCACATTAAATGGTTTACTACCTTTTCTAGTTGGCGGTTGAATACGATTTGTTTGTCTAGTACTACTTTCATCTGACTGTTTGCTATTTAAGTCTTGTGTATCTTGTACAGCAGACGCTTCATTTTCTTGATTTTCGTTCATTTCCGATGAAGGTTGTTCACTTGTAACATCATTCAAGTGCGTCGTTGCTGTTTCCTGTAATGATTCGTGAATGTTGTCACTATCTTTATCTTCACTGTCTGAATTGAAGTCATCATGTTCATAACTAGATATATTTATACCTTCTGATGTATGCACAGATGTTTCTAAATCATCCTCTGATTCTGAATGATTATCTTCTTCTTGATTTGTCAATTCACTATGTGATTGTGTTAATTCTCTATATTGTGCATCTGTAAATGATGTTTCTGATGCTTGATAATGATTAAAATCGCTTGCTTGTTCACTGTTTAATTCATTTTCTGATAGTGCTTGTTGCGGTACATTGTTTTCTTCAAATAAAGCATTGGCTTTTTCATTAATTGAATTGTCAACGTCATCGTTAGAACTATCATATTCGGCTTCAGCGATTTCATCATCGTCTTTGTTGTTTATTTGTTTAGTGCTTACATCCACATATTCATCATTTATAGTATGTACATCACTTACTTGATCTAAATCAATTTCTTCATAATTAAATGGTGACGACGCCCCTACTTGAGCATCTTCGTTATTATCATTATTGAATTCTTCTGTATTAGTTTGATTGTGTTCACTTTCTATTGTGTCTATACTGTCATATGCATCAGCTACCATATTACTTTCTTCATCGAGCGAACTTTCACCAATGTGATTTTGCGCTTGCTTAGCATACATTTCATCGATTGCTTTTTGAATATCATTCTCATTATTTTCTTGTTGTGCATTTCTCTTTTGTTGTAACGCTTTTTTAAATTGACGCTTTTGTAATACTTTGCGTTCTCTTTCACGTCGAATTTCTTCTACAATTTGAGAGGCATAGATATTTTCAATACTAATTTTATTATCTCGCGCGGTAGATGAAGTTTGTTTGGTAGATTCCTTGGATTCATCTTCAGTTGAATTTTGAGATAAATCATTATCCCAAGTACTTTCTCTTTCTACAGTGTTCGCACTGTTTTGTGAGGTAATTGGTTGCTCTTCATCAACTTGTGTACTTTGGTGCGCCTCTGATGTACTAACATCTGCATCATTATCGTGTACCTGTTCTGTTGCACTACTTTGTTTTTGAATGTTCGAATCATCAGGTTTAGATGTAGGTTGCTTATCTTCTTCTGATTGCTCTGAAGTACGAATTACGCCATTGTCTAAAGGACGTGGTTTTTGAGTACCAAAAATTGCTGACGGTACTTCACTCGCTTTAAAGTCACTATGCTGATAACTTGGCGTTTTATGACTGCTTTTAGTCTCAGCATTAGCTCTCAACACATCTGTTTGAATTCTCATTCTAGTCCCTCTATGGGGCTTATGCTCACTTACAGTGTCAGCAGATGCAGATTGATGTTCAGTTGGATGTTCACTTCTGTCTTGTTTCTTAACATCATTAGGTTTCGCTGTATCATATGCATGTCTGCGTCTTCTTTGTTTATGATGTGTATTAAGCGCATCTGAAGAGGCCTCATAGCGTTTTCTATTTTCATGAGATGACTGATTATTAGAAGTAGATTGTTCTTCTGATTGACTTGCTTCTTCTAAAACACGCATAGGAAATCTGAATTTACCTTTAGGTCTTTCATAAACATCATTGTTCTGGGGAAGTAATGAATCTTGCTCTTCTTGTTGTGTAGCTTTTTGACGTCGTTGGCTTCTTTTATTGAGATAATCTTCTGTTGAGTCATTATCTTCTCCAAATAACTTGTCGAACCAGCTCATTCGCACATTACCTCCTTTTAATCTTCAAAAAATGCTTGTCCTACAGTGTAATCATCTGTTAAGACCATGATACCTTTTTCTTGTGGTGCATCAGGTAAATTTAATTCTTTCATTGAACAAACCATTCCACTTGATGGCACACCTCTAAGCTCTGCATCTTTAATAACCATTCCACTTGGCATCACTGCCCCTACTTTTGCCACTACAACTTTTTGTCCTGCTTCAATATTTGGAGCGCCACATACAATTTGTAATTGTTCGTTGCCCACATCAATACGCAATACACTTAATTTGTCTGCGTCAGGATGTTTTTCCTTAGTTTCAACATAACCTACTACAAACTTAGGAGAGAAGTCTGCATTTAATTCAAAAGTAAACCCATCATTTTTGATAGCTTTTTGCAATGCTTCAACTAATACTTCAGTTAGTTTGATATGACCATTTCCAACAATATCAGCTTTTTTAGATGCATTGAAAATATTATAGCCCACTACTTTGTTTTCGTGTTTTATTTCAACTACATCGCCTCTTGTTTCGTAATTGAACTCACCATTAATAGTTTCAATTTGTAAAAATGCTACATCTCCCACTGCTTCTTTATTATAAAATAAATTCATGGTTATTAATCTCCTTAATCTTTATCTTTATTTTCGTATTTTTTTCGTGTTGCTTCTAATCTTTGTATTACATTAGGATCTCTTTTTTGCTTATTATTTTTACCTAATATAAATATAGGCTCAAAATGACCCTTGTCATAGCCAAGTGATAATGAAGTAATAGGAACTAAACCTTTTGTAAAGAATTCCATTGTTAGGTGAGCCATTACATCGTAGCCTGTTTTATTGCGAATATCTGCAATAATCAATACATCTTGGTGCGGCACAGCTACCAGCATTTCACCTTCACATTGGTCTTGGATTTCATTTAAAAAAGTCGTGTTCAAAATTCTACTTGCATCATAACCATCATTTGAATTGACGAAATAAAATATATTTCCTTTCACTTCATCTGTTGTATATTTATTTTCTAGCTTTCTAATGTTAAATAAAGCCATTTCTTTTAATTGTTGCTTGGTTAATTTCATTTGTTCAAGCATTTGTTCATCAACTAAACGGTATGATTTACCTAAATCAACTGCATAATATATATTGGTTTCAGCAGTATGCCTCTCAATCACAAATTTATTACCATTTTTATCTTTTTTATCAAAACTCGGAGACCTAAGTACCGGCATAATCTGAATATCATCTATACCTGACAGTGTGTCTCCTTTCATTTGTTCAATTGCTTCTTCAACATAATAGACTATTTCATCTACTATTTTTTCTTTTTGATTATTATATTTAGCTACTATTGTAGAAAGTTTAACAGTAACACCTTCACCATTATCCACTCTAGAAATACGCAGCGTTTCTTCTTCACGATTAAAGCTAAACTTCACATTTAAATGACTCAATCGATCTTTTAATTTATCTCTCATTTGAAAGACATTCATCTTTAACACTCCTATTTACGTGCCTTATTACAGTTTACAATAAATATACCCTTAGGAACAGAAAAAAAGTAAGTTCTAAGGGTATATATTTGTATAATTCATTTTAAATGATTTTGGCTGTTTTTATTTACAATGAAGCTAAAAATTCATCAATTTGTTCAATAGATTTGCGCTCTTTTCCAATATAACTACCAATTTGTTTATCATCTTTAAATACTAAGAAACTAGGTATACCCATAATGTCATAATCTATACAAATATCTATAAATTTATCTCTATCTACAGATATAAATTTATAATTTGTATATTTACTTTCTAATTGTGGTAAATCGGGTTCGATGACTTTACAATCAGGACACCAATCTGCAGTAAATAAAAATACCGTTTGTTCTTTTTTTAACTCATCAAATTGTTGGGCATTTTCTAATTGTTTCATTCTAATCACTCCTAAATTATTTATATTGTAATGCTTTGATTTTGTCTTCATTCAAATGTGTGACAGATTGTGTTAATAGTTGTCTAGCAGCTGTGTAATCTCTCATATCAAACACTGCATTTGTACTGTGGATGTAACGTGCACATACACCAATAACCGCAGTGGGTATGCCAATATTCGCTTTATGAATTTCTCCGCCATCGGTGCCGCCTGGCGATATATAATATTGATGAGATATTTCAAATTGATTGGCTAAGTCTAGCAAATAATCTCTAAAAGTTGGTTTCAGTATCATTGTGCCATCTTTTATCCTAATCAATGTACCTTTGCCTAATTCTCCAGATAGATGTTGTTTACCTTTCATATCATTTGCAGGAGAACAATCTACAACAAAAGCTACATCAGGATCTATTAATTCTGCAGAGGCACGTGCTCCCCTTAACCCTACTTCTTCTTGAACATTAGCACCTACATACAAATCAAAGTTTAAATCTACATCTTTTAATAATTCTAATAATTCAATACCGATTAGACAACCATAACGATTGTCCCAAGCTTTACTTGCAAATCGGTGTTCAGATAATTGGATAAATGGCGTTTCTGGAACAATTGAATCTCCAATATTTATACCACGCGCTAAAACTTCTTCTTGATTTTCACAACCAATATCCAATAATAAGTCTTCTATTTTAGGGGCGCCTTCATTCCCAGTTCTAAAATGCTTAGGTATATTGGCTACTATTCCAACAATCTCCTCGTTTTTACGTGATTTTACCTTAAGTCGTTGACCTTGCCAAATATCCGTAGCTACACCACCTAAATTTGTAAATTGTAGCATGCCATTCTTAGTAATATGAGTAATCATAAATCCAATTTCATCCATATGCGCAGCCACCATTACACGTTTAGGATTATCTACTTTCGCACGTTTAACTCCGTAAAATCCCCCCATACGATTATAAACAAATTCATCTACATAAGGTTCCATTTCTGCTTTTAAATATGATTGTACTTCATCTTCAAACCCTGGTGCGCCGTGTAATTCTGTTAATGTTTTCATTCTTGATATTGTTTTATTCTTGTCTATATTCAACGTTGCTCACTCCTTAATATTTATTATATCATCTTCGTTATGGTAAACTATTAATATGACTTTATTGGGGGTAGATGCTGTTATGTTGAATAAAAAGAATTGGATTTTCATCCTATTTATTTCACTAACAACAATTATTGGAATATACTATTTTTATAAACGTCAAACTCATCTAAGATATCAAGATCCAGAAAAATTATTATCAGAAGTAAAAACATATTTTATGAATGTTGCAGGATCTTACATATTAAATGAAACGATAGCTTATAAAGATTCCACAGACAATAATAATATTGTTTTCCAGGGGGGTATCACCACACAGCACAATGGTAAACTAACTTATTATGACTTTTTTGCTGATGCAAAAACCGGGGAAATTATCGATATAATTGAATGCGATTAATATAAGGTTAAAGTTATGAGAAAATGATGTGTAGTGTCTTTTAAATGAAAAAGGCCTATACAGTAATTTTGGAGTATAACACCATTCTAGTAATAGATATCAATAGCATCTCTTACTAGAATCATGTTGTAAATGCTCTTCCACTCATAACTTTAACCTTATTAATTTCTGGTAATATAACTTTCTATTTCTTTATTATTACCTTTATCAAATTTCACTGCGAAGTATGTCACATCATGATAATACAAGAACCAATAATCTTGTATAATAAAATTAGGTATTAAGCGTTCTTTCTCTCTTATAGATTGCATCGGATAATCATCGTATGCCGTCACCCATAATGGATTTCTATGTGCTATCGTTGGAAAGATATCTCCCATATGCACAGCCTTTTCTCCTTCACTTTCAATTGTTACAATTGCATGCCCATAACTATGGCCCCCAGTATGAAAAAGTTTTATCCCTGGATAAATTTCTATTTCTTTTTCAAATAAAAGCAATTTTTCTTTAAAATCGCCATCATTCTTCGACCAATATGTAGACTTACTACGGATGTTTGGACTTTGAAATTCATGCCACTCATCTTGCTGTATGACGTGAATAGCATTTTTAAAAATAGCACGTCCCTCATTGTCTGTTAACCCAGCTGCATGGTCAAAATGTAAATGCGTCATTAATACATAATCTATATCCTCTACTGTTAATTCTAAAGCCTTTAAATCTTCTTCAATTTTAGATTCATACTCGACACCAAAATTTTTACGTTCTTTAGCTGTTAACTTACCAGTGCCTATACCAGTATCAATTAGAATAGACTTGTCTTCCGTTTGTATAAGAATAGGATGTGTCGGCAAAGGAATTTGATTCTTATCATTCACCTCATATTTCCTTGTCCATAGCGCTTTAGGTACAACACCAAACATAGCACCGCCATCAATTTGTGTTATCCCACCATTTAAAGAATGGATTTTAAAATCACCCAATTTCATTTTATTTCCTCCTTTACTCGCAATAAATTTTACTTAATTACCATAGTAATACATTACCCTATCTACTTTAAAGCAAGACGCAAAACAATTAAAATATGCATTAATTTTCATGAAATATAACTCCTTCAATCTAAATTAAAGCAAAAAAAATTGATAGAAACGAATGTTCTATCAATCAAATTTTATAGTATTTTTAATGAAATTTAGCTTCCATACGATAGATTCTTGAACCTTTCTCAGAAAACTTCGTTTCATATTCTGTCGTTATATTACTACCATCATCTTCTTGATGGAGATTTAAGTTTATCTTAATAAAATACATACCAAATTGTGACATACTCTCTAAGCTATAAGCGAAAAGACCTCTATTGTCCGTTTTGAAATGTAATTCTCCATCTTTTTGTAAAATTTGTTTATATAATGCTAAATATGTGTGATATGTCAATCTACGTTTTGTATGTTTTCTCTTCGGCCAAGGATCAGAGAAATTCAAATAAACACGTGCCACTTCGCCATCTACAAAGTAGTCATTAAGTTCTGCAGCATCATTACAAATCAATTTAATGTTAGTTAGATTTTGTTCTAAAACTTTATCTAACACTTTTATCATCACACTACTTTCACGCTCCATTGATATAAAATTAATATCAGGATTGCGCGCAGCTAGTGTAGTAATAAATTGGCCCATGCCTGAACCTATTTCAATGTATATCGGTTGGTCTTTATCAAACCATTCCGAGATTTTCCCTGCATGACGACCATCTAAATCTACAATATTTGGATGTGATTTTAAATAATCTTCTGCCCAAGGCTTGTGACGCATTCTCATTCTCATAACTCCTTATATAAACGCATTGTTGTTCATTACTTCATTCAAAAAGTTCAGCCATAAATTCATATCTTTGTAACGCTTCTGTTCTTCATACCATTGCACCATGCCAATAGATTGTATTACTGTATACCATTTCATTCTTTTTTGTAAGTCCATGGAATCTTTTGCACCATATACTTCTAACCATTGAGACCATTTTTTCTCTGGAACGTAATTGTATAGCAGCATGCCTAAATCAATTGCTGGGTCAGCAATCATAGCACCTTCCCAATCAACTAGGTATAGTTCATCATGATCCGACAATAACCAATTGTTATGATTAACATCACCATGAACTACTGTAAAGAAACGCGGATCTAAATTAGGCATATGATCTTCTAAATAAGTCAAAGCTTTTCTAACAACATGATGTGTCAAAACTTCTCTAGATAATGAAGCGTTTATTTTATTTAATAAAATATCTGGTGTAATAGGCTCCATTTCCATACGTTTCAACATATTTAATAATGTTCTAGAATTGTGTATTTTTTTCAATAAATGTGCGACTCGTTGTTCGTGCATTTCATTGAAAGTAAGCTCTCTACCATTTTTCCAATGTTGTGCCGTTACGACTTCTCCGGTTTCAATGCGCTTGGTCCAAACTAATTTGGGCACAATACCTTCAGCAGATAGCGCTGCAATAAAAGGGTTTGAATTTCTCTTTAAGAATAACTTTTGTCCATCTTGTTCTGCCATATAAGCTTCACCCGATGCACCACCTGCTGAATCTAGCGTCCATCCTAATTGATAAAACTGCTCCAACACGTTCACCTCACTTTCAATTAGAAAATGGCTCAAGAAAACAATTTTCGAGAGCCATATATAATAATTTTATTTCAAAATTATAAACTTCAACCAGAATTGTGTAGCCTCACGTCTTATGACATACACATTGTCCCTCCATGGTTCAAGTTCCATTTTTTATATAATATAGATACCGTTCCATCCAATTTATAATAACTTATATAGCATATCACAAATCACCTTAGAACAGACCATTAAATTTAACATTTTTCTATCTTTTTCATGAAATTTTCCACTTCAAAATTTCATCGCTCATAAAGATTTTATATTGTTTGACTTACTATTTCAACCAAAAATGAGAAACAAAAAGTCACATTTTACTTTCGTCATTTTATGGTATTCTTTTAAACGGCTCATTAAGAATTATAACATAATTTATCATCAATTTATGTTACATTTTCTATCCATTTATGGAAATTATGAACTAACCGTGTCAATATATCTATTAAATCCTTCTTGTAATTCTTTAGTAATTGGACCTACTTGACCATCACCAACGGGATTACCATTTAATTTAATAACTGGTGTTACTTCTATTGAAGTACTTGAAACAATAATCTCATCTGCGTTCTCTAAGAAATCTAATGTAAATGTTTCTTCATTGAATGGTATTTGTTTTTCCTCTGCTATAGATTTTATAACTCTACGCGTAATCCCATTTAAAATGTAATTATTAGTTGGATGTGTATAGATTTCACCATCTTTAATCACATAAACATTACTAGATGATCCTTCAGTTACGATATCACCACGGTGTTGGATTGCCTCTTTAGCATTGTACTTTGTTGCAAGCTCTTTTGCTAATACATTGCCTAGTAAATTCAAACTCTTAATATCACATCTTAACCAACGTACATCTTCTGTAGTTACAGCATTGATACCTTCTTCTAATTGTTTATATGGACGATCATATGATTTTGTAAACGCCATAATATTCGCTTCTACTGATGGAGTTGGGAAAGCATGATCACGAGGTGCTGCACCACGTGTAACTTGAATATATACACCACCATTAACTACGCCATTCGCATTAATCAATTCTTGAACAAGCTCAATAATCGAATCCACATCGTGTTTCAAATCTAAACCAATTTCTGCGGCACTTCTTAATAGTCTTTCAAAGTGAGGTCTGGCAGTAAATAAGTGATTGTCATAAATTCTTACATATTCATATATACCATCACCAAAAACGTACCCTCTATCGTTATAAGGCACCTTAGCGTCATGCTCTTCTAATAATTGTTCGTTGATTAATACTTTTGTCATAGTTATCCCTCCACACATAATGCATACAATGATTCTAAATAAATACTCGTTGCATTAAATAATTGTTTTTTTGTAATGTACTCATTTTTTTGGTGCATTAAATCTTCTGAATCGCTGAACATTGCGCCAAATGCAACGCCTTTATCTAAATTACGTGCATATGTGCCTCCACCAATCGTATACGGCTCAGTTTCATCACCAGTTTGGTTTCTATAAGCTTGAACTAGCGTTTGTACGAATGGATCATCCTTTTCTACATAATGTGGAACTTGATTTTTCCCTAATTTCATTGAAAACCCTAATTGTTGAATTTCATTTTCAAATCTTGTCATAGCTTCTTCAAACTCAAAACCTTCTGGATATCTCAGATTAATACCAAATTTACCGCCGTTGTTATTATTATATGAAATAATACCAATATTTGTAGTAACGTCGCCCATAATCTCAGTATGATATTTCATACCCATTTTTTCTCCAAAATGAGAATTAAATAAGTATCGCTCACTGAAATTAACGAAGTTAGCTGCAGATTGATCTAAATCAATTGTAGCTAAGAAATTCAATAAATATAATCCTGCATTCACACCTTTAGATGGGTCCATACCATGCACTGCTTTACCTTGAACTTTAAGCACTAACACACCACTATCAACAGCACTTTCTCCTTCTAAATGATTTTCATAAAGAAATTGTTCAAAGTTTTGAATGACATCAGTCATGTTTTCTTTCACTGCAACATTAGCCACCGCTTCATCTGGAACCATATTATAACGTTGACCTGAAGTGAATGAACGTAACTCGTATTCTGGTTCATCTTGTGCTTCATCTTTTTCATTTTGAATCACATCGAATGTGCTAATTCCTTTTTCGCCATGAATTGCTGGGAATTCAGCATCCGGAGCAAAGCCAAGCGCAGGCATTTCCTCAGTTTTAAAATATCGATCTGTACATAGCCAATCAGATTCTTCATCCGTTCCGATTATAATATGTATACGTTTTTTCCAATTGACGTTCATGTCATTCAGAATTTTCACTGCATAATACGCCGCTATTGTAGGCCCTTTATCATCCAGCGTACCTCGTGCTATAACTTTGTCATCAGTAATGACTGGTTCAAAAGGATTAGATTCCCAACCATCTCCAGCTGGCACAACATCTACGTGACATAGAATCCCGAATACATCTTCTCCAGAGCCCGCTTCAATTCTTCCTGCAATGTGATCCACATCATGTGTCCCGAAACCATCGCGTTCCGCAATTTTATACATATAATCTAGTGCTCTACGCGGACCTGGTCCGACTGGGTTATCTAATGACGCTTTACTGTCATCTCTCACACTTTCAATTGATAATAAACCTTTCAAATCTTCAATGATGAAATCTTCGTATTCTTGCACTTTTTCTTTCCACATTTGAGATCAACTTCTTTCTTAAGACTAATGTAATTAATATTTTACATGAAGTAATGAAGAAACTACAGTGAGATGGCACTATTATTTTAAAATTCCGACTGTTTCTTTTTTAATGTAAACAGTGTGAGCACTATAATACAGTATTTTACAAATGCTGTATTAATCTCAAAAAGCCTAGTTCAAAAATTGAACTAGGCTTTTACAATTTATCTATATAACAGAAATATTATTTATCTTCGTGTTTATTACTATTATTTTTTAATTCTTCTTCAGTAACTACACGAAGGTTATTTGAAGGATCAGCTGCACCCTCGTCAGTGAATCTTGCTTCTTCAATATGTTCATCATCTTTTTTAGCTGAACCTTTGAAGTGTTCTCTTTGACTATTAATAAATCCTTTTGGATCTTCTTTTACTTTAGAAGCATATCCTTTTGGATCACCTTTTACTTCGTTAAAAGTTTCTCCTGCCTTAGAGCTAATTTGACTTGCGATGTCTTTGGCATTTTGTTTATATGATTCAGGGTTAGCCTTATATTTATTATACTCGCCTTTTAATTTATCTCTATTTTCTTTTTTAGAAAGAACAACTGCTGCAGCTGCTCCACCAATTCCTACCACTGCTTTTAAAATTTTTGACATAATAGCACCTCTTCTTTATTTTAATCCTAATTTTTTGAAATCTTCTTGGGTTAATTGACGATACTCGCCTGGCGCTAATGATTGATCCAGTTGTAAATCGCCAATACTCATACGTTTCAAAGCTATCACTTCATTGTTTATAGCATGAAACATACGCTTAACCTGATGATACCTTCCTTCGTAAATTGTGACAAGTGATTTTCTTTCTTCATCACATTGAACCAAATCAGCTGGCTTCACCAATCCTTCATCCAATGCTATACCCGATTTAAACAATTCTATATCATTTTTTGTAATTGTTTTTTCAGAAATTACTTCATATGTCTTAGAAACGTGCTTTGACGGGCTCATTAAGTCGTGATTAAATTGTCCATCATTAGTGATTAAAAGTAATCCTTCCGTATCTTTGTCTAGTCGTCCTACAGGGAAAACATCCAAGTATCTATATTTACCTACTAAATCAATTACTGTCTTATGCTTATCATCTTCTGTTGCTGACACATAGCCTTGTGGTTTATTTAGCATTAAATAAATTTTATCTATATATTGAACGATTTCCTCATGAACTTTAACTTTATCTACCGATGGATTAATATGTGCTTTGGGTGATTTTTCTTGGGTTTCATTGACTGTAACTTCACCCTTTTTTAATAATTGCTTCACTTCTGTACGTGTACCCATTCCCATATTCGCTAAAAACTTATCTAATCTCATGAAGCAATTCCTAACTTACGTCTGATTTTATTTGGAATATCACCTAAAAATTCATCGGCAAGTCTTGTCTTCATTGTCATACTTGCATAAACAAGCATTCCAATTGCAACACTAATAATTATAATTGTTAACGAACCAAATTTTGATTGAACAGGGATGAATATTTTAAGAACAAAGAATACTGCTTCAACGACAATCATCATGATAAGTCCATATAAGAATATCTTACTAAAGTGTAACCAAGTCTCACCAAAGTTGAATTTAGCATATTTTTTCAGAATAACAAAATTGCATGATATGGCGAATAATAAGGCTAAAGCTGTACTTAACACTGCACCTTGTGAATGGAAAACAACAATAAGTGGTGTATTTAAAATAATTTTTATAACGACTGCTACTAAAATAACGTAAACTGTTAATTTTTGTTTATCAATACCTTGTAACATAGATGCCGTTACACTTAACAAGGCAATCAATATCGCAACAGGTGCATAATAGAATAAAACATTACTTCCATCAACATTATAACTATAGAAAACTGTGTAAATCGGTAAAGCAAGTGCCATAATACCTAAACTTGCCGGTACAGTAATAAACATTAATACACCTAAAGATGTACGTATCTGTCTATGCATTTCTTGTATTTCACCAGCTGCATACGTTTTTGTAATAAACGGAATCAAACTTACTGCAAACCCAGCCGATAAAGAAGTTGGAATCATCACAATTTTATTAGTGGTCATATTTAATATTGTGAAGAAATAGTCATGCATACGACTCGGTACACCTGCAATATCTAAAGCACCATTATGTGTAAATTGGTCGACTAAGTTAAATAGTGGGAAATTTAAACTCACAATAACAAATGGAATACTATAAGAAATAATTTCTTTATACATTTTCCCATAAGATACATCAATACCTGTTGTATCACTATCTACCATTTTCTGTATATTAGGCTTTCGTTTTCTCCAGTAATACCATAATGTAAATATCCCAGCAATTGCACCAACCGCTGCTGCAAACGTTGCAACACCATTAGCTGCTAAAATACTTCCATTAAAAACGTTAAGCACTATGTAACTACCTATTAGAATAAATAGGATACGTGCAATTTGCTCAATAACTTCTGATACTGCCGTAGGTCCCATTGATTTATAACCTTGGAATACACCACGCCATGTAGCAAGTAAAGGAATGAAAATAACAACCATACTTATAATTCTAATAATCCAAGTAATATTTTCTACTGACCAGCCACCTTTAGCACCTGATTCATGCGCTAAAGTTATCGTTGCGATACTTGGAGCTAATAAATATAAAATAATAAAACCTATAAATCCTGTTACTGTCATTACCATAAAGCTTGATTTATATAACTTTTCACTAACTTTATATGCACCTATAGCATTATACTTAGACACATATTTCGAGGCAGCTAATGGAACTCCAGCAGTCGCAATTGCAATTGCAATGTTATATGGGGTATATGCATAGTTGAAAGGCGCCAAATTTTCTTCTCCGCCTATAATCGCGTAGAATGGAATAATATAAACTACGCCCAATACTTTGGTAATTAGTATACTAAGCGTGATTAAAAAGGTTCCCCTCACTAATTCTTTACTTTCACTCATTCAGATCTTCCTATCTCAAATTAATTTTTACACTCATAACTTCAATAATAACGTTATAACTACTTTTTTTCAAAACTATATTACTATAAAATACCACACATGTTTTACCCAGTGCCAGTGATTGTAAACTAAGGGCTTAGGTATAAGCTTTCTTTGTTATGATTTAATTAATTATTTTACTAGCTATTCGTCACAGTTAACTTACTTAATCTTATCTTAATTAAACCAGTTTCTTCATACTCCAAATAAAAAAACATATAAATGATTTAAGACAAGAATTAAAAGCACGAAGATTTGGTTATGATTTAGCTTTACCTTTCCAAAAATTAATAGATTGTTATGTACAAGGATGATATATGTCTGTCAACGGGAATAGACAGATTTTATTTCAAACAAGTGATAGAAGATTATAAGGTATGGCCTTTTTGTCGAACACAATGAATATATAATAAATTTTATGCAATTAGACATCGAAAAATCGTAATTATATTTTTTAAGTCTAAATAGAACGTATGTTCCCTTTTAAATCTAACGTTTATAGCAAATTTGTTTTGATAAACTAAAAAACAACTAACCTTTTCACCCAATATTATATATAATGAAATATGTAACGTACAAACAATATTAAGGGAGAGAGTTTATTATGGCAGATAAATTAGGTTTTAGAGAAAGTATGACCGAAACTGAAATCGTTGCTACTTTCAAAAAAAACAAAGAAGAAAAGGATTATTGGGAAAGTTTAGATGTGGAAACTAAAAAACCACTTATTAAAGAGTACAAAAATAATAAACGAGAATTTTATGACCATTTTCAAACAAAAATGCAAGAAACAAACCCAACTTATCAAAATGAAACATTAATAAAAAGTAATGAAAAATTAGATAAGTTCTTTGCTACACAAGGTATTTATAAACCTAGCCAAACAACAACAGACGCCTTTTGTAAGCAAAATATTATGGCAAACTTCGATAAATTCTATCATGCATTGGGTGCGTTCACGTTGAATATGGAAAAGCAAGCTATGTATAACTACTATCAAACGCAACAAAATCAAAATTTCATACAAATTGCTCAAAACGATAAATTAATCAAGCAAAATGATGAAATCATAGAGTTATTAAAAATTGTAGCAAATAAATAATTTTTCGGGGGTATGTAAAATGAAAAAAGTATTATTCTTAGTATTAGCAAGTTTTTTAGCATTATCAGCATGTGGGAATTCGGAAGAAAGTAAGTCAGAAGATAAAAAAGAAAAACAATCGTCATCAAAAGACGATAAGAAAAATGAAGAAAGTAAGAGACCTAACAAAGATAAAAAAGAGGAATTAGATAAAGAAGATACTGATAATAACAGTGAATCAAATTCTGATTCACTGAATGAACACAAAAAAGATAATAATGTTAATAGAGAATTTAAAAATGCGTTAGACAGCGCTAAAAACTATCAAAGTGTTATGCCTATGTCAAAGGCTGGATTGTATGAACAACTAACATCAAGTGCTGGTGATCAATATCCAGCAGAAGCAGCACAATATGCTATTGATAACTTAGACGCTGATTATAAAGAAAATGCATTAAAAAGCGCTAAAAACTATCAAGATATTATGCCTATGTCTGACAATGAGTTATTTAAACAATTGACTTCTGATGCCGGTGATAAATACACCCAAGAAGAAGCTAAATATGCTATTGATAATATAGAAAACAAAAAATCTAACCAAGATACTGATTATGAAGACGATACAAATACAGTAACTCGAGAGAACGTAATGGATTTCGTAGAAACTTACGAAGGTGAAACGTTAGATACTGGCACCTATACATTTAAAGAACCAGAACAAAGAGAGAATGGAAGTTGGGGGTTTGCTTTTTATACTAAAGATGGTGACCTTGCTGGTTCATATATTGTAGATGAGGATGGAAATGTTACTAAATATGATAAAAATGGTGTAGAAGAATAATTCAATGGGCAGTCCCTACTGCCCTATATTTTTTATCTTTTTTAGGAGGAATTTTGTACACAGCTTTAGCAATAGAGTTTCAGTCTTTAACAGGTTTACGTATAGGCGAATTATTAGCAATAAAAGTTAATGATATTGATTTTGAGAACAAAACATTAAGCGTAAATGGTACAATGTTTTGGGCGAAAAGTGATGAGGGATTCGGTTCGAAAGAAACAACGAAGACTAATAAAAGTTATAGAGTAATAAATTTAACGACAAGATGTATTGAAATCATTAATAAACTTGTGTTAGAAAAGTAAGAAGTTAAAACTTATGAAAGTTAAATATACTGATTGTGGTTTTATATTTTGTGCTTTAAGTGGTAACACTATCCAATCTAATAGAATAAATAAGGCTTTGCATGAATGTACAACTGAATTAAAAATCAATAAACATGTGACTAGTCATACTTTAAGACATACATATATTTCAATACTTGCTGAATTGGGTATGAGTTTAAAAGTAATCATGAATCGTGTCGGATACAGTAACTCAAATACAACATTAAAAGTGTATACATATGTTACTGATAAGATGGAAAAAGCTATGGTTAATAAATTAGAGGCAATAAAAATTATTTATGTTTGCCCTTTTTATGCCCTTAAAATAATTTACATGTCATTATAAAACCTTATAAACTCCGTTAATATAGCGATTCATAGCAACAAGAATGTTATTACTATAAAATAACATTATATTGTAAAGGGAGGCAATTAAATGTATCAAACAATTATTATAGGCGGCGGTCCCAGTGGACTGATGGCGGCTGCTGCGGCAAGTACTAACAGTGATGATATCTTATTGATTGAAAAGAAAAAAGGACTTGGTCGTAAATTAAAAATTTCTGGTGGTGGCCGTTGTAATGTTACCAACCGTCTTCCTTATGACGAAATTATAAAAAACATACCTGGTAACGGAAAGTTTTTATATAGCCCCTTTTCTGTATTCGATAATGAATCTATTATTCAATTTTTTGAATCGAGAGGTGTCAAACTTAAAGAAGAAGATCATGGGCGAATGTTCCCCGTATCAAACAAAGCACAAGATGTAGTGGATACTCTGACGCACACTATTCAACAAAATAAGGTAGACGTAATGGAGGAATCAACTGTTCACTCTATTACTTACACTGAAGATCAAACATTCCAAGTTACACTCAATGATCAACAGCAATTTACTAGTAAGAGTCTCATCATTGCAACTGGTGGTACGAGCGTGCCACAAACAGGTTCAACCGGTGACGGTTACAAATTTGCAGAAGCTCTTGGTCATACTATAACAGAGTTATTTCCTACAGAAGTACCCATCACGTCTGCCGAACCATTTATTAAACAAAAACGTCTAAAAGGGTTAAGTTTAAAGAATGTAGCTTTATCTGTATTAAAGAAAAATGGCAAACATCGTATCACTCATCAAATGGATATGATTTTCACTCATTTCGGAATCAGTGGCCCTGCTGCTTTACGCTGTAGTCAATTTGTATATAAAGAGCAAAAGAATCAAAAAAAACAAGATATACAAATGCAATTAGATGTATTTCCAGAACTTTCAACGAATGACTTAGAGGTACAAATTAGGTCATTATTAAAGGAAACGCCAGATAAATATGTAAAAAACAGCTTACATGGCTTAATAGAAGAACGTTATTTATTATTTATGTTAGAACAAGCTGGAGTTACAGAGGAAATTACAGCCCACCACATTTCTAACATACAAATTAATGAGTTAGTTAAATTATTGAAAGGCTTCATTTTTAGCGTGAACGGTACACTACCTATTGATAAAGCTTTTGTAACTGGAGGAGGCGTTTCATTAAAAGAAATCCACCCCAAAACAATGATGTCCAAAATAGTACCAGGCTTATTCTTATGTGGTGAAGTATTAGATATACATGGCTATACTGGCGGATATAACATCACTAGCGCCTTAGTAACAGGACATGTGTCAGGGACTAATGCAGGTGTCTTTCAGCCATAAGACTATAAAGTCTAGCTACACAACTATCATATAACTTGTCCCACTATTCCCATTAGAAACCAATTAACCGCAAAATTTTGTATTTAAATTTTTCAACTAAAAAAGGTCCTATTACGTTTACAGTAATAGGACCCTTAATCTTTATATTTAATCTTTATTATACACTTTTAACATCTAGACCTTCGTCTCCCCAAGCATCCATGCCACCTTCGACATTTACTGCACGTACATCATTTTGTTCTAAATACTGAACAACTTGTGCACTACGACCGCCAACTTTACATATGATGTAATAAGTTTCATCTTCATTAAAATGGCTTAAATTTTCTGGAATTTGGTTCATGGGAATTGTTTCTGCGCCTGGTATAATGCCCATAGCTGTTTCTGCATCCGTTCTCACATCTACAATATTAACTGGGTTTGCGTTTAAAACTTTTTCTTTTAATTCATCAACTGTAATAGATTCCATGTTCAATTCCTCCAAAGATTTATTTAGCTACGATATTAACAAGTTTTTGTGGTACAGCAATTACTTTTTTAATCTCTTTACCTTCAATTTCACCTTTAATAATATCATTATCAAGCGCTATTTGTTGCATATCCTCTTTTGAAACATCTCTTGAAACTTTAATCTTGGCACGTACTTTACCGTTTACTTGTACAACAATTTCCACTTCATCATCGACTAATAATGATTCATCATATGAAGGCCACGGTTGGTAAGTAATTGTTTCATCATGACCTAGACGAGACCATAGTTCTTCTGATATGTGAGGTGCAATTGGTGATAACATTTTTACAAATCCTTCAATATACGGTTTGTATATTTCATCAGTTTTGTAACAATCATTGATGAAGACCATCAATTGACTAATTGCAGTATTGAAATTCAAAGTGTTAAAGTCTTCAGTGACTTTTTTAACGGTTTGATGGTAACTCTTATCTAAATTTTTACTATTGTTATTTACCACTTTAATAGAAAGTGAATCATCTTCAGTAACGAGCAAACGCCATATTCTATCTAGGAAGCGTCTTGAACCATCTAAGCCATTTTCACTCCAAGCTATTGCAGCATCAAGCGGCCCCATAAACATTTCGTATAAACGTAGTGTATCTGCGCCATGTGATGTGACGATATCATCTGGATTAATTACGTTACCTTTAGATTTACTCATTTTTTCATTACCTTCACCAAGAATCATGCCTTGATTATATAATTTTTGGAATGGCTCTTTTGTTGGTACAACACCTAAATCATAAAGTACTTTGTGCCAGAATCTTGCATATAATAAATGTAAAACAGCATGTTCTACGCCACCTATATATAAATCAACTGGTAACCAATGTTTTAATTTTTCCGGGTCAGCAAGCATTTGGTCATTATTTGGGTCTATATATCTTAAATAGTACCAGCAACTACCTGCCCATTGCGGCATCGTATTAGTTTCACGACGACCTTTCATACCAGTTTCTTGGTCTACTACATTTACAAAACTATCAATATTAGCTAATGGTGATTCACCTGTACCTGATGGCTTGATTTCATCCGTTTCAGGTAACAATAATGGCAATTCATCTTCCGGTACCGTAGTCATCGATCCATCTTCCCAATGAATGACTGGTATAGGCTCTCCCCAGTATCTTTGACGACTGAATAACCAATCTCTAAGTTTATAGTTAACTTTTTTCGTGCCAGCGTTTTTCTGTTCTAATAATTCTATTGCTTTTGAAATAGCATCTGCGTTATACAGACCATTCAATTCTCCTGAGTTGATATGAGGGCCATCACCAGCATATGCTTCTTTTGATAAATCTCCACCTTCAATAACTTCCACAATTGGCAAATCAAATGTTTGAGCAAATTCATAGTCTCTTTGGTCACCACTTGGCACAGCCATTACAGCTCCAGTACCATATGTTGATAAAACATAGTCAGCAATCCATATCGGTGTACGTTCACCTGATAACGGATTTACCGCATACGCGCCAATAAATACACCTGATTTTTCTTTAGAGAGACCTGTACGCTCTAAATCAGATTTTTTCGCCGCTTCTTGTTGATATTGTTCAACTGCTTCTTTTTTATCTTCAGTTGTAATTTGGTTTACTAATTCATGTTCAGGACTCAACACTAAGAACGTTGCACCATAAATCGTATCAGGACGTGTTGTAAATACTTCAACCTGTGCATCACTATTTTCTACATCAAACGCAATAGCCGCACCTTCTGAACGACCTATCCAGTTACGTTGCATGTCTTTTAATGATTCAGGCCAATCTAAATCATCTAAGTCTTCTAATAAACGATCGGCATATTCAGTGATTTTTAATACCCATTGTTTCATCGGTCTACGATACACTGGATGTCCACCACGTTCAGAAACTCCATCTATTACTTCTTCATTTGAAAGCACTGTACCTAAAGCTGGGCACCAGTTTACTGCAACTTCATCAACATAAGCAAGTCCTTTATTATACAACTGTATAAAAATCCATTGCGTCCATTTATAATATTCAGGATCAGTTGTATTCACTTCTCTATCCCAATCATAACTAAAACCTAATTCTTTTATTTGGCGTTTAAAGGTTTGAATATTCTGTTTAGTGAACTCACGTGGATCATTACCTGTATCCAAGGCATATTGTTCTGCAGGAAGCCCAAAAGCGTCCCATCCCATTGGATGTAATACATTATACCCTTGCATGCGTTTATATCTTGAAACGATATCCGTTGCAGTATAACCCTCTGGATGTCCAACATGTAGCCCTGCGCCTGATGGATAAGGGAACATATCTAGTGCGTAGAATTTCTTCTGCCCTAAATTGTCACTTGTTTTAAAAGTTTTAAATTCTTCCCAATAATCCTGCCACTTTTTTTCTATTTGATTATGATTGTAATTCACTACTACTTCCTCCTATTCAATAAAAAAACACCTCAAACTATTATTCATTACTAAGGGACGACTATGCCGCGGTACCACCCTGTTTCACATTAAATGTGCGCTCATTTTAATTAAATAGTTAGAGATGTTATAAATTCACTTTGAGTTCTGGTAAGTTCACTCAAGACTTAACACTAGGTTCCACCCTTCCTAGTTCTCTGTAGATAAGCTCTCAAATTACTACTCCTATACATTATTAATAATATTTGAAATAAGGGTTTATTTCAAGTGGAAAAATTGAAATATCAGTTTATCAAACAGAATTAAAGTCAAAACCATATGTCAACAGTATACTTACACCTTAAGTATCATTCGATAGCTTTCTATCATAAATCATTAAAAAAATGAGTGCAATGACTAGTAATGCAATCATACTTAAAAACATTGCCTGCATGTTAAATGTATCGACAACGATTCCACCTAGAAGCGGACCAAATGCTTTTCCAACTGTAGCCGCAGAATTCACATACCCTTGAAAAGATCCTTCTTTACCTTTAGGTGCTAATTGATTAGCGATGGTAGGAACAGCTGGCCATACAAACATCTCTCCTAGAGTAAGTATAATCATTCCTATCATAAACACTGAAAATTGTTGTGCAAAGCTCGTCACAAAGAATGAAAGTATAAATATACATATACCCACAAGCATTTGATATTTTAAATTGCCTTTTAATAATTTTATAATTGGTAATATTAGTGGTTGTGCGACTAATATCATTATGCCATTTACAGTCCATAGCAAACTATATTGGCCCATCGAAATATTTATTTCCTGTGTAAACGAAGCAATAGTACTTTCCCATTGAATGTATGCTATCCAACAAATACTAAACATTACACACAAGAGCGTTAATGCTGTAACTTGCACTCTATTGTCTTTAGATAATAAATTCATTGCATCATTTGTTTTAACTTTTAAATCAAGTTTTATATTAAATTGCGTTACAGCCACAACGGCAAATGCAACATACATTAATAAGTTTGCTATAAAAATATAATTAAAACTCAATTCTGCTACAAAACCACCTGAAGCCGCCCCAATTGCAACTCCTAAATTTTGCGCTAAATAAATGGCATTAAAAGTTTGCCTACCACCATTGGGCCACACCGCTCCTGCCATAGCATAAATCGCTGGAACAATCATGCCACCACCAAAGCCTAATGCAACTAACCATACAGCATACCATGGCCAACCATGAAAGAAATTCAATAATGTGGTACTCATTAAACATATGACTGTGCCTATCATTATCGTTCGATAACCACCCAATTTATCAAATAAGCTACCGCCTAATAAATTACCGACAACCATGCCAAAGGAATTAATCATTAATACCAATCCAGCGATTGTCAGACTCTTATCTAATTGTTCATTCATATATATTGTATTTAATGGCCATAAGAAGCTTGAACCAGTAATATTTAATGCCATACCAATAACCAACCACCACACTGATTTAGGCATGTTCATGCACTAAGCCCCTCTCTAAATTTAATTTTCTAATTTTACACTAAACACTATATCACTAAAATATGTTAAAATCTTTAACTATAATGATTTTAGAAAGGAAAATGTTATATGGGGCAATTTTTCCCTTACGCATTCGAAAATAAAAGGTATCACACATGGAACTATCACTTGAAAAATAAATTTGGCCAGAAAATTTTCAAAGTAGCTATTGATGGCGGTTTTGATTGTCCAAATAGAGATGGAACTGTAGCACATGGCGGTTGCACATTTTGTTCAGCTGCAGGAAGTGGCGACTTTGCAGGCGATCGCGTCGATCCAATTGAAGTACAATTTCGACAAATCAAAGATAGAATGCATGAAAAATGGCATGATGGTCAGTACATTGCATATTTTCAAGCATTCACTAACACACATGCACCAGTTGAAGTATTACGAGAAAAGTATGAAACGGCATTAAAAGAACCTGGTGTAGTCGGACTATCTATAGGTACAAGACCTGATTGTTTACCAGATGATGTTGTAGAGTATTTAGCAGAGTTGAATGAGCGCACGTATTTATGGGTAGAACTTGGTTTACAAACAGTACACCAAGAAACTTCAGATTTAATTAATCGCGCCCATGATATGCAGACATATTATGAAGGTATCCAAAAATTACGTAAGCATAATATCAATATTTGCACTCATATCATTAATGGACTGCCTGGCGAAGATTACAATATGATGATGGAAACTGCTAAAACAGTTGCACAAATGGATGTCCAAGGTATTAAAATACATTTGCTTCATTTATTAAAAGGCACACCAATGGTTAAGCAATATGATAAAGGTATGTTGGAATTTATGTCACAAGAAGAATATACCAATTTGGTTTGTGATCAGTTAGAAATCATCCCCAAAGAAATGATTGTCCACAGAATAACTGGTGATGGTCCTATTGATTTAATGGTCGGGCCCATGTGGAGTGTAAATAAATGGGAAGTTTTAAATGAAATTGATAACGAGCTTGCACGAAGAGCATCCTATCAAGGCAAACTTTTTGAAAGTACTGTTCAATCATGAAATTAGAACGTATACTACCATTTGCCAAAACCTTACTCACCACACATATTAATAAAGAGAGTATTGTAATTGATGCCACATGTGGCAATGGCAATGATACATACTTCCTTGCACAACAAGTACCTAATGGTAAAGTCTATGGCTTTGATATTCAGACGAAAGCTATCCATAATACGCAACAAAAAACAGTCGAATTTCATAATGTCGAATTGTTTCAAGCAAGTCATGACAACGTACAACAATATATTCCAACAGAAGAACACGGGCAAATAGATGCAGCAATTTTCAATTTGGGTTATTTACCTAAAGGCGATAAATCAATCGTTACACATCCTGAAAGTACGATTGCTGCAATTAATTCCATCTTCGATATATTAGCACCAGAAGGTGTAATTGTTTTAGTAATATATCATGGACATGAAGAAGGTATAATAGAACGAGATGCTGTCATTGAATACTTAAGATGCTTCGATCAAAATAAAGCTCATGTACTTCAATACCAATTTATAAATCAACAAAACAACCCACCTTTTATCTGTGCAATAGAAAAAAGGTTATAAATTGTTCTTGTTCTCATTTCTGTATATTAAGATCACTAACCACTATTTGTATAAAATAAAAGACCAATCAGATTTAAAAAATCTGATTGGTCTTTTTAGATTTAGGATACATATCCCAACCTATAATTATTCCCTATAAGTTTATGATAGATTTAAGACTAGTTTGGATACTTGTTGCTTTTGCTTCAATTTCCTCTTTGAAGAAATTCAAAAGATCTTCCCTTTGATCTTTTAAATCTTCGTTAAAATGAATAATAACTGTACGCTCGTCATTTTGAGGTCTTTCTTTAATAACCCACTCTTTTTCGACTAAATCATTATAAGTTCTTGTACGCTTATATGATTTGACATGTACAAAGTCATCCATTTCCTTTAAAGTCATTGAACCTTCTTTCCAAAGTGTTAAAAGAATCAAGATTTCTTCTTTAGACATCTTGTATTGCTTTTGTACTTTAGAAAAAATATCCTCGATGTCTTGCAAGATCATTTCTAATCTCAACACTCCATCAACATTATCAATAAGTGTTTTTCCCATAGAGTAATCCCCCAATCATAGTAAATATTAAACATGTAAAATTAATTCGTAAAACTCTCATTCCTAGAGTATAAAATTCTACTCTGTATAAATAATAGAATTTTAAATAAAATTAATCTTATAAACAGTTTAAAATTAAACTATGAATTATGCAATTATATGAGAGATTTTATTTTGCATTTCTTTTAATACTGTCACTGAATTATCAAATAATGCGCTTTCTTCATCATTCAATGGTGTTTCATACACTTTAACCGCTCCTGCTCGATTAATTAAAGTAGGTACACCTATATAAACATCATTCTTATCGTACTCACCTTCTAAATAGCTAGACACTGTTAAAACTACATTTTGATTTTTTAAGATAGCTTTCGTAATGTGCAATAAGCCCATAGCTATACCATAATATGTTGCACCTTTAGCTTGAATAATATCGTATGCTGCATCACGAGTATTTATAAAAATTTCTTCAATTCTATGTTGCTTTTGACTATCCCCATGTAAAATTTCATATAATGGTTGGCCCGCAATATTAGCTTGAGACCAAACGGCCAATTCTGAATCACCATGTTCTCCAATAATTTGGCCCTCTACACTCATTGGTGAAACATCAAATTCTTTAGCTAATTCATATTTAAAACGTGCTGTATCTAATATTGTACCAGAACCAATAACACGTTCTTTTGGTAAACCTGAAATTTTTTGTGTTACATATGATAATACATCCACAGGGTTTGTAGCAACTAAGAATATTCCATCAAATCCTGAATCCATAATTTCTGTCACAATAGATTTAAATATTTTAGTGTTTTTTTCAATAAGATCTAATCTTGTTTCTCCAGGCTTTTGTGCTGCTCCAGCAGTTATGACGACTAAATCAGCATCTGTACAGTCTTTATAATTTCCTGCTTTGATATTTACAGGTGAATCTCCGTATGGTGCGCCATGATTTAAATCCATAACATCACCTTTAACCTTCTCTTCCGCCAAGTCAATAATAACTAGTTCGTCAGCAACACCTTGTGCAACTAGAGCAAAAGCATAACTTGAACCAACTGCGCCATCACCAATTAATACAACTTTATTACTTTTAATATTTTTCATATTTTGACTCTCCTCACTTATTTTTCTACGAATCACTATTGTGATTTATTTCACAATTAAAATATAACAAATATTTCCAGTTAGCGCAATATTTTTTGTGATTTATTTCACATTTATTTGTGCAATGTTTTCTCTTGTCTAATAAAAAGCACCAAACAACATCTACATTGTTTGGTGTCTGTATATTACACGAATCATTAACTTATGAGGGCTCGTTCTCATCATGAATGATAAAGCCATTGTTACTAGCACTATTGTTTAAAAAGGCTAACATATATCTCATAACTTCATCACGCTCAGGTTCATTGTGAATTTCATGGTATAAACCATCCCAAGCTTTAAAATATAATTCATTTGTAGTGACTTTATCTTTAATTAGTTTCATTGTAGAAACGTCAGCCACTTTATCTTCTTGGCCATACATCAAAAGTAATGGTAATGGGCTAACATCTTTTAAATGTGTTACTGTTTCTTTCATTATCTCAGTGATTTGTTTATACCAATGGTATGTCACTTTTTGAAGCATTAATTGGTCATTGCGCGTTTCTTCTATCACTTCTTCATTACGAGTTAAATCTTCAACAGTTATACCTACTTTAAACCTCTTATCTTTAGCTAATCTTCCTACATTAGATATAATTTTATCTTTTCGAGATTTATTGCTTTTTTTAAATTCTAATAAAGGAGAAACAAGTATAAGGCCTTCTATTGGTACTTCTACTTTTTCGAGAAGATTGAGGATAATCAAACCACCTAAACCAACACCCATCACATAGGTTGGAATCTTATATTCATTTGCGATTTTAATCCATTCAAGAATATGCTCATGATATATATCAAAATTATTTATTTGGCCTTTATTTGAACGTGATGTTTGACCTTGCCCGGGCAAATCGCCCATGATTACATGATACCCATTACGGCGAAGCATCGTAATAACATATGCATATCGTCCCGTATGTTCAAGCATGTTGTGTGCAATCACAACAACGCCTTTTGCTTCATTTTCGGTTTCCCATTTCCACATTTATCCATACTTCCCCTTCTACATAAATTTCCTTACATTTATTGTATCAAAATATGCTATACTTTTTCCATTTTAAACATAGAATTTGTAGTGAAACACTTATTTTGTTAAACACTATAAATCAGAACTATGTTATATAGTAATACCATGAGTATATATTTCGATTTAAAGTGTAATATATTTTATTGCAAACGATTTCATTACTTTTAAATTCATGCTACACTGATATTGAAACATAAGCTATAAGCAGAATGGGAGGAATTAATATGCCAATTGTGAAAAACTTTTTTATAGGATTATCTAATAATTCATTACTAAACAATACTGCTAAGGAAATAGGACCTATGTTAGGTGCTAATAAGGTCGTTGCAGGAAATACGATCCCCGCCTTAGTAGACACAATTGAACGTTTAAACAACAAAGGAATTACAGTTACCGTAGATTGCCTTGGGGAATTTGTTGTAACTGAAGGAGAGGCGATAAGAGCAAAAGATCAAATATTAGAAGTCATGTATGCTATCTATAACCATAACTTAGATGGACATATATCAGTTAAACTGAGTCAACTCGGTTCTGAATTTGATATCGATCTTGCTTATCGTAATTTACGTGAAATATTATTGAAAGCAAATGAGTTCAATAATATGCATATTAATATTGATACCGAGAAATACAATAGTTTATTTGACATTACACAGGTATTAGATCGCTTAAAAGGCGAATTTAAAAATGTAGGTACCGTTATACAAGCTTATTTATATAAAGCAGATGCGCTTGTAGACAAATACCCCGAGTTAAGATTACGCATGGTTAAAGGTGCTTATAAAGAAGCAGATACGATTGCATTTCAAACTAAAGAAGAAATAGACGAAAACTACATACGTCTAATTGAAAAAAGATTATTAAGTGCCAAAAACGTAACATCTATTGCTACGCATGATGACAGAGTCATCACGCATATCAAACAATTTATTAAAGATAATAAAATTGAACGAGATAGATATGAGTTCCAAATGTTATATGGTTTTCGCTCTGATTTAGCAGAAACGATTGCAAAAGAGGGTAATAACTTCTGCATTTATGTACCTTATGGTGACGATTGGTTCAGTTATTTTATGAGAAGATTAGCAGAGAGACCTCAGAATTTAAATCTTATGTTCAAAGAAATTATGAAGCCTAAAGTACTCAAAAAAGCCGGTTTTGTCACTTTAGGTATCACAGCAATCGGTGCGACAATTGCATTAGTAAGCCGTTTATTTAAAAAATAACCATTAAAATGAAAAAATGATACAAAAAAAGACTTGGACAACCACAATAAAGCGTTTGTCCAAGTCTTTTAGTTAGCGAATAAAAATCATTTCAACCTACTGTTTAATAATTTAAATCTCTCTTAATAAGTTAGCCATTTCTATTGCACTTACTGCTGCTTCTGACCCTTTATTTCCAGCTTTAGTACCGGCGCGTTCAACAGCTTGTTCAATACTTTCAGTAGTTAATATACCAAATATTACTGGTGTATCCGTAACATCGTTGGCTTTAGAGATACCTTTAGCCACTTCATTACATACATAGTCATAATGAGTTGTAGCCCCTCTTATAACACAGCCTAATGTGATAACTGCATCATATTCATTTTTTTGAGCTAATTTTTTTGCTACTAAAGGAATTTCAAATGCGCCTGGTACATATGCAACATCAATATTGCCTTCAGGTACTTCGTGACGCACTAACGTATCCTTAGCTCCATCTAATAAACGATTTGTAATAAAATCATTAAACCTACTTACTACAACTGCAACTTTTAAATCTGAACCTATTAATTTACCTTCAAAATTCATTCCAATGACCTCCTATATTAAATGACCCATTTTAACTTTTTTTGTATCCATATAACCTTGATTGTGTTTGTTTGTTGGCACCACGAGTTCAATTCTTTTCGCAATATCTATGCCATATATTTCTAAGCTTTCAAATTTCTTAGGATTATTACTTAACAAATTCACTTTTTCAATACCGAAATATTTTAGAATTTGTGCAGCTTCTTTATAATCTCTTAAATCTTCTTCAAAACCTAAAGCAATATTCGCTGTTACTGTATCGTAACCTTGTTCAATAAGCTCATAAGCTTTTAATTTATTAATTAAGCCTATGCCACGACCTTCTTGTGGCAAGTATAAAATAACGCCACCATGTTCATTTATATATTTCATAGAGGCCGCTAATTGCTCACCACAATCACATCTTTGGCTATGGAAGATATCGCCAGTCAGACATGCTGAATGAATACGCACATTTGTCGTTTCTTTAATCTCACCACTCACAATTGCAACAAGTTCTTCGTTACTGTTTGCCGTTGTGAAACCATACATATCAAATTCTCCATACTCAGTAGGCATTTTAACTTTGGCTTTTGCTTCTAAGTTGGATGAAGAAGCCTGTCTATATTTGACTAAATCTTCAATTGAAATCATCACAAGTTGATGTTCTTCTTTAAATCTTTCTAACTCTTCACCTTTAGCCATTGACCCATCTTCGTTCATTATCTCACATATTAATGCTGCTGGTTTAGCCCCACTCAATGTTGCTAAATCAACTGAGGCCTCAGTATGCCCAAGTCTTGATAAAACACCATTATTTTGTGCAATTAAAGGAAATAGATGGCCTGGTTTATTAAAATCGTTAGATGTGGCATGATCGTCTATTAACGCTCTTGCTGTCATCGTTCTTTCTACCGCGCTAATTCCTGTCGTTGTATTAACATGATCCACACTAACTGTAAACTGTGTACCGTATACATCAGAATTATGATTTACCATTGGATTAAGATCTAATTTTTCAGCTATGCTATGACTTATAGGCGCACATATTAATCCTCTACCATAAGTAGCCATAAAATTAACTGTATTATCTTTCATCCATTCAGTTACAGCAACTAAGTCGCCTTCATTTTCTCTATTTTCATCATCTACAACGATGATACTATCGCCATTTTTAAGTGCTTTAAGTGCAGTATCTATACTATCTAATTTCATATATTTGCCCTCCTAAAATCCAAACGCTTTAAGCTTATCTGAAGTTAATCCCACATCATTATTGCTGACTATTTTCTCTACATATTTAAACAACATATCCGTCTCAATATGCACAGGATCACCTATACGTTTTAGATTTAAAATAGTGGATCTACGTGTTTCCGGAATAAGATGAATATCAAATTCAGCATCTTTCAATTGAAAAATCGTTAAACTTACACCATCAACTGTTATAGATCCTTGTTGGACCATTTGTTTAATTAAATCCGTAGATGGTTTAATAGTTACAATTTTAGAATTATTAGATGATTGTATGCGTGTCACTTTGGCAACTTCATCAACATGTCCTAAAACAAAATGGCCGCCAAATCGACCTTGTCCACTCATCGCTCTCTCTAAATTTACTTCTGCAGATTGTTTCAACTGATTGAGATATGTCTTGTTTTCAGTTCCCTTAATTACTTGAACTGAAAACGAACGATTATCAAAATCAACAACCGTTAAACATGCACCGTTAACACTTATCGAGTCACCAATATGCATATCTGCTAATATCGTTTGGCAATCAATCGTTAAGTTAACCACAGATTGTTGTGTGGTCACTTTTTTTATAGTCCCTATTTCTTCAACAATACCGGTAAACATGTGTCATCACTTCTTTCGCAACTCTAATTTGATATTTTGCTCAATCATTTGGGAATTTATAATTTCAAATTGAGGTGCTTCTGATAAATCAAAAACATTTTCAGTTTGAAAGAATTGATAATTTCCAGAACCACCTATAATTTTCGGGGCATAATATAAGACAAGTTCATTCGTAAAATCTGATTGTAGAAATTCAGAAGTTATAGTTGGACCAGCTTCTACCAACAATCTTCCAATTCCTTTTTTATATAAATCTTTTAAAATTTTATTGATTGAACATGATTCTAGTGTAATCACTTCAACTTGTTCAATATTAGTTTTTAAAGTTTCATTTTCAGTATAAATCCATATAGATTCATTAGGATTTTTAAACATATCTAATTCGAAGTTAATTTGGCCAGACTTTGATAAGACGATTCTTATAGGATTTTTTCCCTCTTCAATACGTGTCGTATATTGAGGATTATCTGAATCAAGTGTTCCTCTACCTGTTAACACAGCATCATGTGTATGCCGTAATTGAAATACATCTTGCTTTACAGCTTTATTAGTAATCCATTTACTTTGACCTTGATCAGTCGCTTGTTTGCCATCTAAACTACATGATACTTTCACAGTTACATTAGGAACCTCATTACTCTTCGCTATAAAAAAGTCTTTATATAATGCTTCGGCTTCGCTATTTTGACGAAATTCAACTTCTATCCCAGCACGCTTCAATATTTCATCACCTTCTGAAGGTAATGTTGTATCTTTTACGGCATAGATTACTTTTTGAATGCCATGCTCAATAATTTTATTCACACAAGGTGGTGTCGATCCATAATGTGTACATGGTTCTAATGAAATATAAATTGTGCCACCCTTTGCTTTATCCTGAGCCATGTCTAAAGCTTGTACCTCTGCATGTTTATCGCCTTTTTCCAAATGTGCACCCATACCGACAATACGCCCATTGTTAACTACTACAGAGCCTACCGGAGGATTCACACCTGTTTGACCATCAACCATTTTAGCTAATTGAATAGCATAATTTGAATATTGACTCACATTATCACCTCTAAATAATAAAAAACACCTAAAATTTAAAATTTCAGGTGTGGGATTTATCGATATAACAATGTCTATTTATAACTAAATACACTTACAGAAAATTAACAAAATAAGTGTACGCTAAATAAACACATAATAAGTGTTGTTTTGTTATACGTCATTCTTTCTCCCATCCAGACTTTACTGTCGGCTCTAGATTCACACTAGATCAGCCACATCTGTATCAACAAATGCAGGTCGCAGGCTTAATTTACTGCCGGTTGGGAATTTCACCCTGCCCCGAAAGAATATCTATGAAATTGTAATTGATGATTGAGTCAAGTAACCATTAAATAAGTTACCTAATTATAGTACTACATTTTCATGAAAATAACAATTCTTATTATCTAAGTCGGCTTTATTTTTTTATTAAAATTTTTAAAAATCGGAATTTATTATACATCGAAAAGATTATAACACTACTCATCTACACAACGAATTACCCCATTTATTTAGGATTTAACAATTGGTTAATGATAGTCACAGCTTGCTTAACTATCATAGTTACGCCATTTCGTGATTGATTGATGCCATTAGTCAATTGTCCTAAGGCATACATACGTTTTAGCGTTCCATACCTTGGACTTATAATTTGATTTGTCTCAGGCACAATTTGAATACCGCCAAGTGGATGCGCTTGAACAACTTGTCTGTTTTCCATATTTAAAACGAGTTGGTCATCACTATCAAGGTCTGAAAGTTGAGTTTTAGAACCTGTAGCGTTAATGACAATATCAAATTTTTCTACATCAGCCGCTCGATTACTATATTTAAAACAAAATTGCTTTTCATCATGATATACATCTTCTAAACCACTTTGTATTTCAATAATTCCATTTTGCAAATGATCTATAATTAACTTCGCCGTTCGTGGAGGCATAGGATTAGAATTCTCTTTCAATATCGCTTGATAATCCTTCAAAAACCTCTTTTGATCTTCACGACTAAAACTGTTCCATATCCAATTCAAATTTTCTTTCGCTAATTCTAACATACTTTGAAACTTACCCAACTCTTCTGGATGTTCTAAATCATATGTCAAATCTTTTATAGGATCGTTCACTTTTCGGTGTATTAATGCTCTTATGGGAATGTCATAACGTTTACAGTCCTTCAGAAACAAATCTAAAGCTGCATCTAATGGCACATTACCAAAGTTTTCGCTTTTAAGTTTATTAAAATGCTCAGGTGTTAAATACTTAAATTCAACATCAGGCATTTTTCCCCTTACACTGGGTAAATTACCTTTACGACTTGCCACTGTAATAGGTAATTGAGGATGATGTGTTGTCACATAGCGTATAACATCTAAGCTAGCTAAACCTGTTCCTATAATAGCAATACGGTCTGTATCTTCCACTTCATCTAAAGTATTATAAGTTGGATATGGTGTTGGTATATACCCTTCTGTTCCTTTGAGTTGATAAGGATCATGATAAGATAATGTTCCAATAGTTACAAAAACGACGTCGTATAAATTACAATCGGCCATCGCTTTTGACGTACAAACATAATAATTAACATCTGTTTGTCCTATATCAGATTCAATAAATATTTCAGATACTTCTTTTTTAATTACATGAATATTATCGTAAACTTGATTATACTTTTCCACGTAATCCTTCATGTAGTGTCCAAAAATGAATCGCGGTAAATATTCGGGATTAGAAAACTTGAATTCCGACTGCTGCTCATACCATTCATAAAACTCACGCTTATTATCTAAATTCAATGACATCTGAGCTGCTGGTAAATTAATTAAGAGTTGATCACTGTCATTTTGAAACGGTACGCCTTGCCCCATATTTTTAGGATTATCATATACATCTACTTGTATACTTGAAAATTCATCATATTTCACTAGTTCTTTTAATAAACTAACACCTGCCGTACCCATTCCAATAATCGCTACTCGCATTTTACACACCCTAACTAATGTTATTTTATATTTATTATAGCAATGTTTACTACTATATAACATTTTAATGAGTAACATACATATATCTACTTGCTGTTATAATATTTTGCTAAATATGGTAATCTTAAATTATTGTAATAAAATAATTATTTTTCAATTTAATTTAAGGGGACAAATAATGAGATTTCTAAAACGTAATTTATTTTTACTAATTATAAGCACGGTATTATTAGCAGGCTGCGATTTGCCAGGCCTAGGTGGAGGTCAGTCGCAGAAATCGGTTAAAATATCTGCGTTAGCTACAAGCGAATCTCAAATTATGGCTTATATGTTAAAAGAACTCATTGAACATGACACCAAGGGAAAGATAACGGGTTCTATCATTAATAACTTGGGTTCCGCAACCATACAACATAACGCCTTACTAAATGGTGATGCTGATATCTCGAGCACACGTTATACCGGGACGGATTTATCAGGAGTGCTTGAACAAAAACCTATTACTAATTCTAAAAAAGCTATGCAAATAACCCAAAAAGGTTTCACACAAAAATTTGATCAAACATTTTTTAATTCATATGGGTTTGAGAATACATTTGCTTTTATGGTGACTAAAGAAACTGCTAAAAAATATGACTTACATACAGTATCAGATTTAGAAAAAATCAAAAATCAAGTTAATGTAGGTACTGATACTACATGGATTAAAAGAGGGGGCGATGGGTATGCCCCTTTTAAATCACATTATGGTTTCGGTTTTAATTCGTTAAAACCTATGCAAATTGGTTTAGTATACGATGCATTAAAAAACAAAAAACTAGATGTAGCTTTGGGTTATACTACTGACGGTAGAATTTCGGCTTATGATTTAGTAGTACTCAAAGATGATAAAAACTTCTTCCCACCTTATGACGCTAGCGCAGTGGCACCAAACAAATTGTTAAAAAAACATCCTGAAGTAAGAAAATCTATAGAAAAGTTAGATAATAAAATTGGTACAAAAGAAATGCAAAAGTTAAATTACGAAGCTGATGGCGAAGGAAAAGAACCTGCAGTAGTGGCTAACGACTTCTTAAAGCAACACGATTACTTTGATCATGAATAAATCTTATTATTTTGATGAAATTGTTATCTTTTTATTTGAACGATAATTTAATGTAAAATATGTCCATAGATGAGGAAGTGATTATATGAAATTCATTTTAAAAGTCTTTATCTCCGCACTTATGCTATTCATACTTCTCGGACAGAAAAATAAAGCACAATAATTAAAACGCTTAGTAGCTATCAGTAACTACTAAGCGTTTTTTAATTATTACGAAATTGATAAAAAAGATTGATAGAACGTGTTCTATCAATCTCAAATTGCTTATTATTTATGTTTTTCATCATCTTTATATACAAAATACTTAAAATACTTACCTTCTGTTTTCATGTTTTTGTAGAAATCAGCCATTAAGCTAGCATTACTTTCTGCCCATTTGATATCGGTAGCATATTGATGTTCCCCAGGATTCTTAGGATTCCATCTCATACTATAAAGTGTATTTTGATCTTTATGCGATAAGAAATGTTCATGAATAAAGTTAGCGCCACCGCTAATTGCTTTTTCAGGTGTATCCCAACCATGCTTTTTAGCGTATTCTGCACCGGTATTGATTGGGTCTTCATCTAAAGCACCTACACCAAAGAAGTTATAATATTTTTTCCCATCAATTTCTACACCACTTGCCAGTTCACTTTTTGCTGAACCCGTTTCAAGTAACGCATGTGAAATTAAATATACTTCATTAACGTGTTTTTCTTTAGCTGCCTGTATAAAATCATCTGTATGTTTCAACAATGTTGGATTATCTATTAACATACGTTTTATTCTGTTTTGATCAATCCCTTGATATTTATCTAATTCTAAAAATTGATATTTTTGAGTATCACTGTCGATAAATGCTTTACTGTTCATCGCTTGTTTAATTTCAGTAGATGACGCATCTCTCCAGGTTTTATTATCTTTACTTGAAACTTGTTGACTCGTGTAATTATCAATTTGTTTTTTAGATGCTTTGTCTAAACTTACTTTAAGATTTTCTACTTTTTCTTGTTCGTCAACATCTTTAAAGAATATTTGATCTGAAATCATTGAAAAAACAATGACCGCAGCTACACCTAAAATTACCAATAAACCAATAATTGATAATATTGAGCCTTTTTTATGCTTCGTCATTTTCACACCTCGTAGGTAAAAGTTAAGAATGCAACCTCAGCGACTATGTATATTACGTTAAGGCTATCCGATTATAAATTCTAACACTAAATAGATGAACGTACAATTTTATACAAATGTTGTTACATATTCATAAAAAAAGTAATGAAATTTTAATTTCATTACTCTTGACTTTTATTATAATCCATCATAATAAAACTTGCAGCTTGTGATCTATTTTTATAATAATAACGATTTAAATCAATTGTGCCTTCTATTTCTCCATCTCGATACATCATTTCTTTTGTCATGTTATTAATCATCACAAAATCTGATTTGTCTTTAATCATATCTAAATCATTGTGTTTAGCAAAAAAATGTTCTAAATTCAAATGTGCGTAATCCATATAAACCTCCTGAAAATTGTCCGAAGATAATAATATACCTCTAAATTGCTATATATTTAAGTTGAATACGCGTTAGTGTTATAAAACTTAAAATGTTATCTATCTATGTCTCCTATTTAACACCTAAAATTCAAATTTAGCAAATGAAAATTTTTAATTCCTAAAATAAAATGATTATATCCGGAAATTCATGTTGTATATATGACGTTGGAGATATAAATGCTTTTTGAAAAATGCTACAAAAAACATAAACACATTATTCCTTATCTGTTAAAAAAATACAATATTAAGTATAATAAGGATGAATTCGCTCAACTCTTATTGATACGAATGTGGGAACTATTTTACGATTATAACCCTACAAAATCAATGGCAATGTCTACTTTTCTATATCGTAGATTGAATTTTTACTTGATTGACCTTTTAAGAAAAATACCACAAGCCCAACATTTGACATTCGAAGAACACGAGCACCAAGTGTACTTTAATTTTCAAGATTATGAAAATCGGTTAATTCAACAAAATTTCTATTCCTCACTAACATCAAATGAAAAACAATGGTTAACTTTAAAAGTTGAAGGTTATAAACAACATGAAATAGCCGACATACTTCACTGCTCTCTTTCCACTATAAAAAATTATCAGAAACGTGTCAGATCAAAATTTAATGCATATTATCATAACTACTGAGGTGATCTTTCAAATGACCCCTATTGCAAAATTATTATATTTCAAATCAGTCATTGGTCCAGAGAATCTTACTATTAGCCAGTTTACAACGCATCAATTTACCTACCCCTCAACTATAAATAACACTTTACACTATTTTTTAGAAACTCATCAAAAATCCTATACATTACAAATAAAACAAGCTAGACAAATATTGAAAATACGTAAGTTTGTACCTATCTATGTCAAAAAGTATATTATTTTATTTCCACTAAAAACACAACGTGCACCTATACAATACTATATTAACGCTCATATGATTACTGGGTTAAAATCTCAAGGTCCACAAACAATCATATTCTTTGAAAATGGATTTCATATCACAAATTGATTCTAGTTATATGTTTATATATAAAAAATGGCAAGAAAGTTTGACCCTTTCCCGCCTTTTACAATAGTTAAATATTTAAAGTGCTTTATTATGCTTGTACTCCAACAATTTTTTAGTGAAATAGGCAGTCGCAATTTTGATTAAATATAAACTTACTACAATCAATAATAACGCGCCTACTAAAGTTAATATCACTGTAATCGTAGATAGTTGTACTTCTGGCTTCACAAAATATTGTACAGATGTAAGACTAGTTAAAAATCCAAATAGAAACAAACCAAGTAATATAATATAGGAAATTAAAATACCTATGAGTAACGCAAATAATTGTGTTGTTGATACTACTTTTTCCTTAAAAACATGTGTTTTTAAAAATTGATTAGAAAATGCAATGGGACGATTTAATTCCTCCCCATCTTTTTCGTCAATCGCTTGCGTAAGTACATCTTCTAATTTATTTTTTTCTTTTTTATTTAAAAACCACAATTGTTTCTTAACCTTCTGCTTAAAAATATTAACTTTCATCAAATGTCTCCTTTAATGCTTATACTTTCAATACTTAAACAACGTTATTTAGGTTTGATAATTTAAGTCTTGTTGTCAAAGTTAATCTTTGACGACAAGACCCATGAGTGTAGCAAATTGTACTGCTTGATCTCTAGAAACGATACAGCCAAATAAATCCTCTTGATTAACTACAAATGACTCAAAATATGATTGGCTTAAATCACAATCTTTTAACGCGGTTTGATAGACGGATAAATGTTCTAAATTTGTTTTGTCAAATACAACTTGCTTTAGCTTTGAACTAAAGAGTTCTGCATTTTCTAAACTACTTTTTTGCGTTTTAAAGTTAGTTATTTTTGAATTAGTAACACTTATAAAATCTGCTTTCACTTCATCAAATAATACGTTTCCAAAACGCATGTAATTAAACCGAGTTCCTGTCAAACGACAATTTTTAAATATCGCACGATGAATAGATCCATGATCCATATTCGCATTAGAAAAATCACAATTCTCAAAAATAACATCTGTAAAATCAACACGACCTAAATCTGAATTAGAAAAGTCACAATCCTTAATACGAGAAGCATAGACCGCAAACCTTTCTAACACTTGATTACTTAGACTGGAGTCATGAATTTCGGCCGATTCAATTAAATCTTCATCTTCATCAAAAACATCTAGAAGTGTTTGGTTTTTTAACGTTGTGGCAAGCTTAGGTTGTTGTAATATCATAGTGTATCCATTGCTCCTAACTATATAAAAAACTAAGACTCATTATTAGATTAGTATTTATAAATATTTAACTTTATGATTATTTTTAGTGCTAAAAACGAAGTTGTATATAGTATAGCAAATATCATAACCCATGATATACACTCATTTGAATTATTTTAAAAGCTTTTTTATTCTTATAGTTATTTACACATTTATTTTAATGATGAATCATTACGTAAAATAAGCTGTTCAACATAAAGATAAACAAAAACTGAGACAATTCAATTGAATGAATTGCCTCAGTTTTTATTTATGTGCTATAAATGACTCAACTATTATAAAATTGATAATCCTGAACTTTGGATATCTTTTGCAAATCCTTGAACTGTATCAACTGATAACTCGTTAATATCGCGACCCAGATTTGTATTTACTTTTTTAACAACGTCAGCAGGACAAGTAATAATGTCAGCTCCAACTTCATCCGCTTCGATAACATTAATTACTTCACGACAGCTTGCCCAAAGTAATTTCACACCGTCTTTGCTATGCGTTACTTCTGCTGCTTCTTTCATTAATGGAATTGGATTAACACCAGTGTCAGCAATACGACCAGCGAACACTGATACATATGTTGGTACACCTTCAGTTACAGCTTCAGTAATTTCTTTAACTTGCTCTATTGTATAAACAGCAGTTACGTTTAAACGTACATTATCTGCTGATAATTTTTTAATTAAAGAAATAGTTGATTCACCTTTTGTGTTTACAACTGGAATTTTCACAAATACATTTTCACCATATTGTTTTAAAATTTCAGCTTCTTTTTCCATTGTTTCTAAATCATCTGCGAATACTTCAAATGAGATAGATGCATCTGGAATTTCACGAACAGCTTCTTCAGCGAAAGCTTTATAATCCGTAACGCCTGCTTTTGCCATTAAACTAGGATTTGTAGTAAAACCATCTACTTGTTTATTTTTATAAGCCGCTTTCATTTCTTCGATATCTGCACCATCTGCAAACACTTCAACATTTAACTTTGCCATTACTAATTCCTCCTGACTAAAATAAATAATTCTATTAAGAATTATTTTTATAACGGTTTAATTAACCATACACTCCATTTATACCACCAATATTATTTAATTTCTAATCTTTTGCTTGAATTGTCAAAATTTTTAGAGTAAAAATAAACAATTATTTTGTTAAAATGCATTTTTCTAGTTTAAATTTTCATAAGTTAAAACTATTTTAACTACTATTAAATTGTAAAATTCGTTAATTTTTTGTAAAACTATGGTATTATTATTTAATGAATTGCACTAGGAGGTAAATATGGCACGTTCAAAACTTTATTTTTATTTGTCTACTTTATTAATCATTATTAGTTTTTATTTTAATACTAGAAACCCTCTACTTAACATGCATTTTAATTCAATAATCAAATTAATATTTGTTTGTAGTATTATAAACGCTATTATTTTAATAATTTCTATTATTTTTGCAGATAAATCAATTAAACATCTTCATGAAAAGTCAGGCTGGGTTAGCAAAGCTAGCAAGTGCTTACCTTTTGTTTTATTAATCGTTATAATAATTCATATTGTGGCTGCACTATCGACGTTTGGCATCATTTTCTAATCTATACTACATAAGTTAAAATACTTGTGTAGTATTTTATTTTTCATTGAGAGGAATCATCTAAACAATGCAATATTTATACATCTTTATCGGAGGAATGATAGGTGCCTCAATACGATACGGGTTATCATTCTCTAACCACTATATTCATTTCCCTTTTGGTACTTTTATCGCTAATATTTTAGGTGCATTTTTAATGGGATTTTTGGGCACTTTAACAATAAAGTATTTCAAAAATAACCCATTGCTTAAAAAAGGTATCACTACAGGTTGCCTTGGCGCTCTCACAACATTTTCAACCTTTCAATTTGAACTTATTCATTTGTTAGAACAACAAGCTTATCTTACATTATTTATTTATGCATTAAGTAGTTATGTTTTAGGAATCATTGTTTGTTATATCGGTGTGAAAATGGGGGCACGTTTATCATGACACAGCTTTTATTAATCATGTTAGGTGGCGGTATTGGTGCAGTAATAAGGGGCTTTATTACTAATCTATGTACTCAACGTTTTAATAGCGATCTGCCTATTGCAACGCCTATTGTTAATATTTCGGGTAGCTTTCTCATAGGATTAATAATGGGCATGATGCTAAATGTAGACTGGATTCAATCCTTTGTAGTTATCGGGATACTTGGTGGATTAACCACTTTTTCAACTTTATCTTCTGAATTAGTTAAGTTATTGATTGATGATAAAAAAATCATAAGCTTTATTATTTATTCCGTAATACAATACGGCGCTTCATTTTTGGCATGTTTTGTAGGATATACACTATTTTAAATACGAAAAATGGTCAAGCCGATTTTTAGAAATTTGCTTGACCATTATATTTTCTATGACGTATTCATGTACTTAACATAAAATAAGGCACTTGTGTAGTTATCTTTCGAAATAACATACTTTACAAACTTAAAGCTTAATGACCATTGTAACCGATTGGGTCTGGTCCAATTCTTCGGTCTTCATTTAAGCGATCTAATTGTTCTACCTGTTCAGTCGTTAACGAGAAATTAAAGACATCTAAATTTTCTTCGATTCTTGAAGGTGTTACTGATTTAGGTATAACTACAACACCATGTTCAATATTCCAACGAATGATTACTTGTGCAGGTGATTTACCTGTTTCACTAGCCACAGCTTTTACAGTTTCATCATCTAATATTTGAGCGTTCATAAGTGGCGACCAAGATTCAGCATGAATATTTTGAACTTCTAAATACCTTCTCAATGATTCTTGTAACAAGTATGGATGGAATTCAACTTGATTAATTACAGGTTTGATTGAAACTTGTGCTAACAAAGCTTCAAAGTGTTCTACATTAAAGTTACTCACTCCAATGTTCTTCACTTTATCTTCTTTATATAAATCTTCCATACCTTGCCATGTATCAATCATTAAAGCCTCATCTGTGCCCGGCCAATGCATTAAGTATAAATCTAAATAATCTAAGCCTAATTTTTTCAAACTTGTTTCATAAGCAGTAGCAACATTAGTTCTTCCATAATCAGCTAACCATAATTTAGATGTAATAAATAAATCACTTCTATCTAATCCTGTCGTTGCCAAAGCCTCAGCGATGCCTTCCCCGACTTTCTCTTCATTATCATAAATCATTGCAGTATCAATATGTCTATAGCCACTTTCAATTGCATGCTTTACTGCCGCTTTACACTGCTCACTATTTTCTACACGAAATGTTCCTAATCCTACAATCGGCATTTCATTGCCATTATAAAACGTTATATTCTCCATTAAAAAATCCCCTTTTTCATCAATTAAATACTATATTAATTAAAATACCCTATCATATAAATTAAAATGCTTATTTATTTAAAATCCCTCTTTTTACTATAAATAACACTCAAAAAAATTTACTTTCTAAAAAACCCTTATGACTTTTGTCATAAGGGTTTTTCTATTCTAATTAAATGATTCTATTTCATCCATAATACGTTGTAAATCTTCCACTGTATATTGAATACGACCGTGGAATACAAACTTATTAAAGAATTCATCAAGCTGTTCAGGCCCAACTAGTACTTTTGAGCTTGAGCTTTGTGCATAATTAGAAATTGTGACTGCACCTTCATTCTTCGGATTAAAGTACAAAATAGTGGTAGGCGCAAATTTTAAATTCAATTCTGTTTGAATATCACCAGCAAGTTTTTCTATTTCATTTAAGTGATCAGAATAATTAACAAATGATAATGAATTTTTATCTTCGTTTTGATCTAATACAAGCGTTTGTGGTGATTGTTTATCAAGGTCAAGTGTGTCAAATACTTGTTCCATCATAGGCTGTTCTTTAAATTGTCCAGCACTAATGCCATTATAAACATGCCCTTTTAGTAATTGAGAATCGATTATATATAGTCCTGTACGCGTAAGTACTAAATGACTGATTCGTTGTACATCACTAAACTCATTTTTAGGTAAGAAAATATTTGCCATGATATGCATATCTTCAGGACGAATTCTCTTTTCATTTACAAGACGTTCACGAATGCCAATCAATCTCATATCTGTTACATATTCACTATGGTTTTTAGAAAATAATTTTAGCGCATCAATTTCTCTATTTTTAGAGCTTACAGTTGCGGTATATTCTTCTTTTTGTTTAGTTACCGTTTTTTTATTTTCAATTCTTTCTTTTTCTAATTCTTCTTCATGTTCATCGCTTAATTTTTTCTCTCTCGCTTTATATTGGTCTTCTACTTTTTTCTGCGCTTTCTTTTTACTTTTTAAAGCAACAAAAAATAATATTAAACAAATAATAGCCACGATGATTGCCACGATCAAACCAATTTCTAACGGTCCAAATGAATTCATAACAATAGCGCTCCTTTATATGTTCAGTAACTTTATTATAATCGATAATCGCTCTTCATACGATAAAAAAGTATTCTATTACTTTTATTATGCATTAACAGAATCTTTCAGTAAATTTACTTTATCTAATTTTTCCCATGGTAATAATACATCTGTACGACCAAAATGACCGTAAGCAGCCGTTTGTTTATAGATTGGATGTTTCAAGTCTAACATTTTTATAATACCTGCTGGTCTGAGATCAAAATGGCTTCTGACAGCCTCTACTAAACTATCTTCGCTAACTTTCCCAGTACCAAATGTGTCAATAGAGATCGATACAGGCTCAGCCACTCCAATTGCATAAGCAAGTTGAACTTCACATTTTTTAGCCAAGTCAGCAGCAACAATATTTTTAGCTACATAGCGGGCAGCATACGCAGCAGAACGGTCCACTTTTGTTGGATCCTTACCACTGAAACAACCGCCGCCATGACGCGCATAACCACCATACGTATCCACAATAATCTTACGACCAGTAAGTCCTGCGTCACCTTGAGGGCCGCCAATCACAAATCTACCTGTAGGATTTATATAGAATTTCGTTGCTTCATCTAATAAGTCTTGTGATACAGTTGGATAAATAACATGTGCTTTAATATCAGCTTGAATTTGTTCTAACTCAATATCTTCAGCGTGTTGAGTAGACACTACTATGGTATCAATACGACGCGGTTCATCATGTTCATCATATTCTACAGTTACTTGCACTTTACCATCTGGACGTAAATAATTTAATGTTTCATCTTTGCGAACATCAGATAATCGTTTAGCTAACTGATGTGATAAGAAGATTGGTAACGGCATATAAGTATCCGTTTCATTTGTAGCGTAACCAAACATCAAGCCCTGATCTCCGGCACCTGTTGCTTCAATTTCTTCTTCTGAAACATCATTGCGATATTCTAAAGCTGTATCAACGCCTTGTGCAATATCTGCAGATTGTTCATCAATTGCTGTTAATACTGCCATTGTTTGACTATCATAGCCATATTTTGCACGTGTATAACCAATTTCTTTAATCGTTTCTCTTACGACTTTGGGAATATCTACATAAGTTGAAGTTGATATTTCCCCTGAAATTAATGCCATACCTGTAGTTACTGTTGTTTCACAAGCTACACGCGCATTAGGATCATCCTTAAGTATTTCATCTAATATTGCATCTGATACTTGGTCAGCAATTTTATCTGGATGCCCCTCTGTTACAGATTCTGAAGTGAATAATCTTTTATTGTAAGTCATAATTTGCTCCTTTAGTTTTAAATTACGAAAATTCTCTCTCTGTTGAGCTAAATAAAAAAGGCCTTCATCACTATATTAAATAGAGAGAAGGCCCTTATACGTCCATTCGCTCTTATCGTTCAGACGCTATTTGTCTGCAAACGGTTTGGCACCTTTCTTCGTATTAAGAAGAGGTTGCTGGGCTTCATTGGGTCCATGTCCCTCCGCCACTCAGGATAAGAGAATCCGTTAATCCCTATAGTACAGAATCTCTGATATATTGTCAATTTAACATTTATTAAAATTCCTTCTAAAATGGTGTGGACTAATAATGCATATGTGTTATACTTTTTAATTGTAAAGGCTTACATTTAAAATTAACTATGGAGGGATTCAGTATGGCGGTAGATACATACACTTATACAAATAAAATTGACAGCATTTTAGGGAAAAGTTCATCATTATTTCAATTGTCGACGACTCAGTTATATAACAAAATTTTGAATAATAATGAAGGCGAACTCACTGAGTTAGGTGCCATAAATGCCAAAACTGGGAAATATACAGGACGCTCCCCTAAAGATAAATTCATCGTTACTGAACCGTCTTATAGAGATGCAATTGATTGGGGAGACATTAATCAACCAATTGAAGAAGAAACATTTTTAAAATTATACGATAAAGTTTTAGCTTATCTTGATAAAAAAGATGAATTATATGTATTCAATGGATACGCAGGTAGCGATGTAGATTCGCAATTAAAACTCACTGTCATTAATGAGTTAGCTTGGCATAACCTATTCGCGCAGAATATGTTTATTCGACCTAATTCATACGAAGAAGCATTAGATATTAAAGCGAATTTCACAATCGTTTCAGCACCGCACTTTAAAGCTGATCCAACCATTGACGGTACGCATTCTGAAACGTTCATTATAACTTCGTTTAAACATAAAGTTATTTTAATCGGCGGTACGGAATATGCTGGCGAAATGAAAAAAGGCATCTTCTCAGTAATGAACTACTTACTTCCTAAAGACGACATCATGAGCATGCATTGTTCAGCTAACGTTGGTGACAAAGGTGATGTCGCATTATTCTTTGGTTTATCTGGAACTGGAAAGACAACACTTTCTGCTGATGCTAATCGTAAACTTATTGGCGATGATGAACATGGATGGAATGATAACGGTATCTTTAATATCGAAGGTGGATGCTATGCTAAAGCCATTAATCTTTCATATAAAAAAGAACCACAAATATATGATGCCATTAAGTATGGGACAATTTTAGAAAATGTAGTGGTCGACGAAGAAGGCGATGTTGATTTCGACGATAACTATTATACTGAAAACACAAGAGCTGCTTATCCTATTAACCATATTGATAATATTGTTACACCCTCTAAAGCGGCACATCCTAACACAATTATTTTCTTAACCGCCGATGCTTTTGGTGTATTACCTCCGATTTCTAAATTAACTAAAGATCAAGCGATGTATCATTTCTTAAGTGGTTTCACTGCCAAACTAGCGGGTACAGAACGCGGTGTCACTGAACCTGAACCTTCATTTTCAACTTGTTTTGGTTCACCTTTCCTACCGCTTAATGCTAAGGTTTATGCAGATTTGTTAGGTGACCTTATAGATAAACATGACGTAGACGTATACTTAGTTAACACTGGATGGACCGGTGGTAAATATGGTGTCGGCCGTCGTATTAGCTTAAGTTACACAAGACAGATGGTCAATCAAGCAATTACAGGTGAATTAAAAGAGGCAGAATATATTAAAGATGATATGTTCGGACTAAATATCCCAGTCTCTGTAGAAGATGTACCGCAAACATTACTCAATCCAATTAATGCTTGGAATAAACCAGAAGCATATAGAGCACAGGCACAAGACTTAATTGACCGTTTCAATTATAATTTCGAAAAATTTGGAGAAGACGTAGAAGATCTGGCTATCAAAGGCGGCTTCAAATAAGTCTAATCATAAAAAACATGTACTACTCATTTTGGGTAGTACATGTTTTTTATATTTTATTATTTAAATTATAATCGTTTTTAATACTTTGTTGTTCAACATCCGTCATCCATTGTTTTACAGTATTAAGCGCCTTATCTAATGCAAATGGCTTAGGTACATGTCCTTCCTCCATTTGATAGAATGTGCGATAAGTCGCGCCAATTTTATCTAATTGCTCTGCTAAATAATATGCTTGGTGGATACCCACTTGATGATCTTTTCCGCCATGAACGATAAGTATGGGCGGACTAGATTTTGTGATTTTAGATATAGCATCTCGTTGTTGGTAAGCCTCTCTTTGTTTTTTTGGATGGCCCACCATACGCTTAAGCATCCCTCTCAAATCTACACGTTCTTCATACATTAAATAGATATCAGGTACACCGCCCCAAATAGTATAACTTGAAACCGGTAAATCTTGGAAAGTTAATAAACCTTGTAATCCACCTCTAGAGAAACCAATCATATGTATATGTACATTCGGATATTTATGATTTAAGATACGAATTGCTGAAGTGACATCGTTTAAATCTTTCCCATAAAATTCATCTTTACCTTCACTGCCATTGTTGCCTCTATAGTAAGGTCCAAAAACGAGTGTTTGCTCATTCGAAAATTGTAACAGACGACCTGTTCTTACTTTTCCTACTTGACCCTTTCCACCACGCAAATAAATCACAATGCGTTTGACTTGTTGCTTTGGCGTCATTAACAATCCTCGTACATGTAAACCATCTATTTGATACGTTACTTCTTCAAAAATGTGAGTAGGTACATCTACAGGCATACGTTTTTTATTGATAAAATCCAAGTTCCATCACTCTCTCTAAGCATTGTAAAATTGCTGCATCCTTTAACAAATAACTTTTTTGTTCATTCGGAATATCATCAACTGAATCGAATAATAAGGGCCCGTTTGTTTCAAAATAATCACTTTTTGTATGAATTTCATTTACTACAGCCATATAGACATCTTTAGTAAAACTTGTACCATTCGTCCTGTCGACACAATATTGGGCGATGTAATAACAATTTTGCATTGTAGCGCCTGTCTCTTCAAATAGCTCCCTGTTTGCAGCCACAAGACTTGTTTCTCCCTTTTCTACTTTCCCACCTGGAAATTCAACGCCTCGTATGTTGTGTTGTGTAAACAATAATTGCCCCTTATATTCAGGAAGGATTAGAACGTGTTCACCATTAGCTATATCATTATCGTCTTTATACGTTAAATATACATTGTCATTTTCTTTATCTATAAACTTCACGTTCATCACTCTTCCTCTAATTATGTTAAACTAATTATGCTATTTTATTTGTTGGAGGCAAAAACTATGAAAACATTGTTTTTAGGGCTAGTTCGTTTTTATCAGCGCTTTATTTCACCAATGACACCTGCTTCTTGCCGATTTTATCCCACTTGTTCTGAATATACAAGAGAATCTATAGAAGTTTATGGTGCCTTTAAAGGAACATGGTTAGGTGTTAAGAGAATTTCAAAGTGTCACCCGCTTCATAAAGGCGGCTTCGATCCTGTACCCTTGAAGAAAAAGAAATCTGACAAAGACTAATAAATTCGCTCCATACGCACAGTATTTACTGTAGGAGGTTCAAAATAAATTGAGCCTCCTTTTAATATACCTGCATTTTCAACAATATCTCTTTTGAAATAGAATCCTTCTGGCGTAATATCACTTGGATAATCTGCGTATTGGGCTAACATCGCAGTAAAATATCGACTTAAACCATATTCATACATCCCGCCAATGACCACTTTAACTTTGTAGTTTTTTAAGATATTTATCATTTCAAACACTTTATCAATACCACCCAATCTGAATGGTTTCAATATCACTACATCTATTTTATATTTACTAATAGCATCAATAATTGCTGATTGAGTGACTGCTTTTTCATCTATTGCTACCGGCGGCAAAACTGTAGGCTGAAATCGCTGTAGTTGTTCTAAATGTTTAAAAGGCTCCTCAATATAGAGAATATCGTATTGAACTAATGCTTTAAACTGATTTATTCCCTTTTCATCGATAGATTCATTAGCATCGACCACCAAGTCCACTTCAAAAGGTAGATGCTTAATTATTTCTATGTGCTTTAAAATATCAGATGTCCATTTAAGTTTAACTCGTTGTGGGCGGGTGTTTATTAATTGCGTTAAATTATATTCAGACAACCCGCTAATTGTAGCCCCATAATCAACGTTAAATGTGGTCAATTTATGAAATGCTTGATACACCGCCATCATAATCATGCTTCTCGTTGCTGGGTAATCATTCAATTGATTGAGTGAATGTTGTGCTTCTGTAAAACTCTCGAATGTTACATCTTTATATTGTTGAAACCATTTTATCGTTTGTTGTTGCACATCTGTAATGGTTTCTTCAGCATACCAATTTGTTTCAAAAGCATTACATTCTCCAAAATAATGTAGTGCTTCATCTGTAATTACTTCAACAAATAATGATTTCCTACTCTCCATGCAGACCTTTGGCGTAATAATAGGAGATTGAAAAGGCTCATTATATGCATACAAGTGTATAGCACTCAATTTCATAAAGCATTCACTCCTATCATTTCATACGACTTCTTTGAAGTTTACCTGTTGAAGTATAAGGCAGTGTAGATACACGTTCAAATCGCTTCGGTATTTTATACTTAGCAATGTTATCTTTAAAATGCTTTAGTAATTCTGTTTTAGGTATTATTTCATTTGAAATATAATATAGGCATGGAACCTCGCCCCATTGCTCATCTTTTATACCAACACACATTGCATCTTCTATACTATGATATTGCTTAGCAACAGTTTCTATTTGATATGGATATATATTTTCCCCACCGCTAATAATCAAATCTTTTCTACGATCATATACCATGACATAGCCTTCTGCATCAATTTCTGCGATATCACCTGTTTTAAAATAGCCATCCTCAAAGGTGTCACGTTTATTCTCAGGATATAAATAACCCTTCATAACATTATCACCTTTAATCAGTAATTCTCCATGCCCCAATTCATTTGGTTTAGCAATTTTAACTTTTACATTTTCACTAGGCTTCCCAACCGTGTCATAACGCTGCGCTAACATATCCGGTGAAGCAGTTAAAAATTGTGAACATGTCTCTGTCATACCAAATGAATTATAAATAGGTAAATGATATTTAAGTGCTTGTTCAATGAGCGAACTCGATAACTTTGCGCCACCTAGTAAAATTTTTTCAATGTGGAAAGGTTGGTTCATACCTGTATCCATGAGCCATTTTAAAGTTTGTGGTACAAGCGATACATGTGTTGGTAATTCCTGTTTTATAATAGCTAACATCGTATCCGCATTAAACCTCGACTCAATGCGTACTGTAAAACCTTCAATTAACGCTCTAAGTATAACGCTTAAACCTGATATATGATAAATTGGCAATACAGATAACCATTTAGTACTTTGATTAAAGCCAAGGGTCTCTTTACAACCTAATGCACTCGCATAATGATTCATAAATGTTTGTGGCACTGCTTTTTGAGGTCCAGTAGTACCAGATGTAAACATAATAGAAGCGATACTGTTTATTGAAAATTGTGCAGTAAACACCTCATCATTTACCTGTACTAGTAGATCCGAATACGCCATCACATTTAGATCCTCTAAGTCTAATTCGTTCATAGCAATGATTGTATCTACGTCTACAGAGTTCATTTGTGCTAACATTTCAGATTTAGTTAACCTTGTATTTAGCATTGCAATTTCTATACCTGCTAACCATGCAGCATTAATCAAAATGACAGACTCAATCGAATTATCGATATATAAACCTATTCTATGTTTCCCAAGTTGCGAGAGTACACGAGCAAGCCTTGATGCCTGTGTGTATGCTGATGCAAAAGTAACATTGTTTTCCCCATCATCTATAAACACACGCGCTCCGTTTAACTCTGCTTGTTTTTTTAACCAAAATTCCACGCAAACATTCCTCCATCTCACATTTTATTATAACGTTTTTAATATTATTTGACAGTGCCTAAGCTCTTTTTTTATAGAAGTATCATAAGTTAAACGGTAATTATATTTATTACTATGCATAGACTAGAAATATAGTATTTTCACTTTTTATCTAAACATTGTTCTACTATAATTTTGATACTCTATGTTACTGTTAAGTTATTAAATTATATAGAAATCTGCCGCTATATCAAATGAGATAAACATATTATTTTTAAAAGTGAAGGGGGTATTATGTTAATAAATAGAATTGATCATTTCGTTTTAACAGTATCGAGCATTGAAAACACTATTCATTTTTATAAGACATTTTAGAAATAAAAGTCATTTGATAGTTTACACCATAAAGATCATATTTTAAGCCCTACCTCACGTCATCTAACGCCTGGATCAGCTAATCTTTATTTAATATCTGACACGCTGATTAATCAAGTTATTTCACATTTCAATACACATAAGATACATATTGAATTACGCTCTGTAACTAGAACACGTGCTGAAGGATATACCTTATCAACTTAAGAAATCCGGATAGGAATCTTATAGAAATATCAAATTATATAGACTAACTATTTAATCATTATTTTCAACATATCGCATGATAATTCAAAAGAGCTACAACCTAATGAATAAGTTGTAGCTCTTTTATGTATCTATATTATGTAGAAATGAGTGAGCTAGTGCCCTGCTAACTCATAATTCATAATACACTATATTTTCTGAAAATAAAAATATATGTAAGATTAGTTAACATTTTTATCGTAAATCATTTAAATATTACAGCAGCTAAATATACATTTCACTTTATATATTAAATCACGGTTCTACTTCTTTACTATGAATTAAATTTTTCATTTAACAATTTCGAGAGCTGCTGTGCTGTTTCTTTTTTATTATGTGCTTCAATAACATCATTTTCTCTCGTTATGATATGATGATGCACTCCATGATTTTTCAAGGAGTTTGCGTGATTAGCAATCATTACATCCACATCTGACGATTTCATTCTCTTAAGTGCCCTCTCTATAATATCCTCAGTTTCTAATTTAAAACCAACTACAAATAGATCATTCTTCCATTCTTTAAATAATTTAAGGACTTTAGGCGCTTTTTTCAAATGAACAACAGGAACAATATCACTACTTATCTTATTGTTATTATCTAATATTTCACCCGTCTCCTTATCTTCTATGTAATCAAATATCCAATCCGAACCAGCAGCTGACATAATCACTACGTCAATATCGTGTTGCAAGATAATCGCTTTAGCTTTGTCTCTTAAATCTACTATCCCTAAAAATGTCTGTCTATCTTTAATATTATCTAGAGGATCTGGTTGTTTACTTGTATAACCAGACAGATAATATATATTAAAATCATAGTTTGACAGTTCATTAGAAAGATATGTTCCAATGCTGCCGGTAGCCAAATTTGTATGGCCCCTAACGTCATCCCATTTTTCTATACAACCACCAGTAATAATTAGTATGTTTTTCATCGTAGCACCTCATTATTTTAAATACTCCATGGTAAATCATAGCATAAAATATTTCTTGATAAGACGATATTTTAAATCAGCTAACAAAGTTAACCCATTTTAACAATTAAATATATAAAAATTATTCACATACTACTGATTTCAATCTGTAATCAGAACAAAATATCATTTAGTATAAGTAAATAAAAAAATAGATGCCACTAAAGTGACATCCATCATAGTCTTACAAAATAGAAAAGGTAATGCAACATTATCAGAATATTCTTATTAATTCAATTGATAATTAAATAAATCTACAACTTGTTTGAATAAGTTGTAGATTTATTTATCTAACTATAGAAGAAAGTAAGTGTGTTAGGCTAACTAAATATAATTATAATACATTTTATTAAAAAATAAAATATGTGTTAAGAAAATTGACAAACAATATATTTCTTTTTAAAAATTAATTTTCTATTAAAGCGAAGAATATTCATAAGTAATTATCTTTGTAATTTTTTTCTCATAAGAGATAATATGTAGTTTAACCAGATTACTATTATACAAAAATAACCACCCCGAAGGGTGGTTATATCTGGGAGTTGTCTGAACGCACACCCTAAGGCATGCATTAGACCCACTCTAATGGCAACACCCTAAGGTGTGCTCAATTATATTAAACTATAAGTGATAATTTGTAAACAACCAAAAGAGTTTCTTTTATTAGCATCACTTTTCTAGTGTGAAATGAAATTAATACTACAATATCAAAACACTATAAATAGCATAAAATAACCTTCAATAACTACTATGAATGGCTTTCAAATGCGTTACTTAGTTAAACATTCATAACAAACCACTATATGTTTAGTTTTTAATAACGATCATTCGATCTCTTTTAAAGCTTTTTTTGGTACCTCATTCTTTTTAACTTCTTTATAAGTCTCAACATGCGCGCCTTTATGGATTATTTTCATGTACCTATCCACTTTTAATTTTTCAATTGCGGAAAAAGTTAAAGTCCTACCTTCTCCTTTCGCATTATAAACTTTCTGTGTATAACTCGCTCTATTATGATCAAGTATTTCATCTGGATTTTTCGTTTTTATATAACTATTTTCTTTTTTGACAAATGGATTAAGTTGATGGAATATTGCTACTGCCTCTCCAGATTGATTTCTATTATTTGAAACCAAATAAAGACTCGTTACAATTACAGCTATAGCTATAATTATAATTATAAATTTTTTCATTTTCCGCTCCCTTTCTTGTATTACATTAAGTATTCTAGCAAAGGAACCATACGTCGTATACTTACAATACTGTCACTTTTTTGAAATATAATCATAAAATTACCCAATCATTGACTAGCAGAGATAGCTTATGTAACTTTATTAAGTTGTAAAAACAAGATAAATATATGACGGCGTCTATCTTATCAGTATAAAAATAGCAAGTACATTTATACTAATACCTTGCTCCTATTATTTTCATAATTTAACTTTTTATATTTTGAGTTGATTGTCTATAGAAATACACAATATATTATAAAATCTTCTTCGATAAATAATTCATATGCTATATCCTTTTTATGCTACGCTTTTATACTTTGATTAATGTTAAAGAACTAGAAGCCCTAATCAGTATATCGTGCATAAATTCTATATCAACGATAAAGTTACTTTGATATGTAAATGACAAATTTTTATAAAAGTCTGTATAAAGAAAAAA
>NZ_MODY01000004.1:0-115366 GCF_001866145.1 Staphylococcus sp. LCT-H4
ATATTGCGATTCAGTTTTCAATGTTCATTAATGTGTTACAAGAATTTATTTTAACATTAAGTTTTTGTTAAGTCAACAATAAATTTCTTTTTTTATTTATTAAGTTTGTTGCGTTTTCTCAACTCAACATTTACTATTGTATAACCTTTCAACAAGTTTAACAAGTGTCAAATTTACACTTTATGTTTTTTGTTAAAGTAGTTATTTTGTTTGTTTGGCGCCTTGTTTTGACGACTTATTCATAATATCAAGATTATTTGTTATCGTCAATAAAATTCAACAATGTTTTTGGGTTAATTTTACCTTTGTATTGTCTATTTATTTATTATATGTATTAGATGTTTATTTAGTGTAAATATATGTGCCTTTTTCGACCATATTTCACTCTGATTTCTAAATTTACTTACACATAATTAGTCAATTACTAATATAGTATTACTTATTTTCTTCATATAGCTATTAAAAATCAGTATGTGTTTTTTTATTACCATTATTCTTGTTCTTAATTTTTACTTTCTTCTATATTAAACCATTCATTTAATTCTTTGTATTAAAAAACAACAGCTAAGCAACGTTTAAAAATAAGTGTGCTCAGCTGTTGTTCTGTTCTTTAATATTCATTATGTCTAAATGATTCTTTTAATTATTAGTTATTATCTTTATCTTGGCACTCTTTGCAAACTCCATAAATTTCCATACGGTGATGCGATACATTAAAATCTGTTACGTGTTGTGCCAATTGTTCAACTTCATCTAACTGTGGATAATGGAAATCCACTATCTTCCCACAGTTTTCACAAATAACATGGTAGTGATTGTGTGTGTTAAAATCGAAACGGCTAGAGGAATCACCATATGGTAACTCTTTAACAATGCCAATATCTTTGAATACACGTAAATTATTATATATAGTAGCAACACTTATATTTGGAAAATCAGGTGAAAGTGCTTGATAAATCTCATCGGCAGTAGGGTGTGTCTCAGAAGCAATTAAAAATTTCAAAATCGCTTGTCGTTGCGGCGTAATTCTAATACCGGCGTTTCTTAAAGATGCAATTGAATCTTCTAGCTGATGTTCAACTGTTTCCATCTCTGCACTCATTTCCCTCACCATCTTTCTATTTAAGAATTATTATTACTTAATATTAATATAACGGTTGTGGGAGGGGAATGTCAATATTCATTACTTAAAACACATTAATAGCCTTTTTCCAAATCAACTTTATTCTCAATTACATCTCCGTTATTGAGAAAGTGATTTAAGTTTTCAATAAATATCTCAGTTGCTTCTCCATTATTTTCTATACCGTTGCCAGTAATGTGTGCTGTAATAGTTACATTATCCAATAAGTACAATTCGTTATCTGGTGTTAATGGTTCTTTTTCAAATACATCTAAATATGCATGTCTAATTATCTTGTTTTTTAATACATCAATTAATACACTTTCTTCTATTAACGTTCCTCTTCCTACATTAATAAATAATGATGTAGCTTTCATAACTTCAAAATGTTTTCTACTAAGTAAATGTATAGTTGATTTTGTTTCAGGTAGAGTATTAACGATAATATCCGCTTCAGGTAGTATATTAGTAAGTTCTTTTACCGAATACGTTTTATCAAAGCCTTTTACATTACGTCCTGAAGTATTTACACCTATAATTTCCATGCCTAATGCTTTTGCAATGTGCGCAGTGCTTGTTGCTATACTACCGGTACCTAGAAATAAAATACTTTCATTACTTACTCTATGCCCTACCATCTTAGAATCATATAACTTATTTTGTTGATTGATATAGGATGTTCTCATAAGCTTATAGTCATCTAAAATGTAAGCTATAATAAACTCTGACATTTGTTTTGCATGTACACCTTTACCATTTGTTAGGATAATATTGCGCTTTGCTATATAGTCTAATGGTAATTTATTCACTCCTGTGGAATACCATGCTAACCATTTCAACTTTGGACACGCTTCTAAAAAAGCTTGATCTAAAGATCCATCATACCCCACTAATATATCTACGCTCTGTTTGTCCTCATCTGTTATATCATCTATACCATTAGTAAAAACAAACTTTATATCCGGAAATGCATTTATGAGGTCCTCTTCTAATCCATCTAATTTTCTTAAACCCACGATTTTCATAAGTGTTCACCCCAGAATTCTTTTTAATTCATCCATCTGTGTCTTAACTTTCACTTTTTCAATAACGTCAATAATAAATCCTGCTTCATCGATGATAAATGTAGTACGTATAATACCCATCGAACTTTTGCCAAATGATTGCTTCATTTGATATACACCAACTTCATTTGATAATTCAAATCCTTCATCTACTAATAAGTCAAAATTTAAATCTAATTTCTTAATGAAGTTTTGATGTTTTCTTTTAGTATCACCACTAACGCCAAATACTTTTACATTCAAATCATTAAATACTGACAAATTATCTCTAAAATCACAAGCTTCTGTAGTACATGTAGGTGTATTATCTCTAGGATAAAAATACAATACTGCCTTACTTCCTTTTAAAGTTTCATTAGAAATAATCTTACCATCTTGGTTTTCTAATTTAAATTGTGGAAATTTATCTCCTTTTTTTAACATTTAACCCACCCTATTTCTTTTTATTCTTTATTTTATGATACGATAATAAACGAAAATATTAAATAAAAAGAGGTTGATAACAATGAAATTTAGCGAGAGCGAAAAACTTCAACAATTATCTAATGAGTATATTCTTGGTGGTGTTAACTCACCTTCCCGTTCATATAAAGCTGTAGGTGGCGGCGCACCTGTAATGATGCGTTCTGGGCAAGGCGCTTACTTATTTGATGTAGATGGTAATAAATATATTGATTACTTACAAGCATACGGGCCAATAATTACAGGTCATGCACACCCACATATCACTCAAGCTATTCAAGAGCAAGCTGCTCAAGGCGTATTATATGGTACCCCTACCGAATTGGAAATTGAGTTCGCCAAAAAATTACGTGGTGCAATTCCTTCATTAGAAAAGATTAGATTTGTGAACTCTGGTACTGAAGCAGTTATGACGACCATACGTGTTGCTCGTGCCTATACTAATAGAAATAAAATAATAAAATTTGCTGGACAATATCATGGTCATTTTGATCTTGTATTGGTTTCAGCTGGTAGTGGTCCTTCTCAGTTAGGCTCTCCTGATTCTGCTGGTGTGCCTGAAAGTGTTGCAAAAGAAGTCATTACCGTTCCATATAATGATATAGAAGCATATCAAGAAGCAATCGATTATTGGGGAGATGATATTGCGGGTGTATTAGTTGAGCCTATTGTAGGTAATTTTGGAATGGTTGAACCAAAACCCGGATTCTTAGAAAAAGTGAATGAAATAACTCACCAAAATGGTAGTTTAGTAATCTACGATGAAGTCATTACTGCTTTCCGTTTCCATTACGGTGGTGCGCAAGACTTATACAACGTTTACCCAGATTTAACTGCATTCGGTAAAATCGTCGGCGGCGGCCTACCTATTGGTGGTTATGGTGGTAAACAAGAAATTATGGAACAAGTTGCACCATTAGGCCCAGCATATCAAGCTGGAACAATGGCTGGTAACCCTCTTTCAATGAAAGCTGGTATCGCATTATTAGAAGTATTAGAAGAAGATGGCGTTTATAATAGATTAAATGAATTAGGTCAACGATTAGAAAATGGTTTGAATTCACTTATTGAAAAACATAACATCACTGCAACTGTTAACAGAGTATACGGTGCCCTCACTTTATATTTCACTAATGAAGTAGTAACGCACTACGATCAAGCTGATAATTCAGATGGCGATGCATTTGCTAAGTTCTTTAAATTAATGTTAAACCAAGGCATTAACCTTGCACCTTCCAAATTTGAAGCATGGTTTTTAACTACAGAGCATACAGAACAAGATATTGATGATACATTGAAAGCGGTAGATTATGCTTTTAGCCAAATGAAATAAACTTGAATTTTATGAACAATCGTTGTATAACAAGTATAAATACTATTATTAAATATTAAGGAGCGGTACATTTGAAATTAGGAGCCCGTATTCTCAAGACAGGTATAGCTATTATACTTGCTTTGTTTATCGCTTCTCTACTACCCAATGAAGCTGGTTTAAAAGCTATAGCTGGTGTCAGTGCAGTTGTTGCTATGCAGCCAAGTGTCTATCGGTCACTTAAAATTGTTTCAGAACAGGCACTTGGTAACGTAGTTGGAGCATTATTATCAGTAGCTATGGTTACGATATTTGGAGATAACGTGGTAATCATGGGTGTAACTGTAATATTATTAATTGCAATTCTATTTCGTTTTAATTTAGCACACGTTGCTACATTAGCAAGTGTTACTGCATTAATTATTATGGGACAACACTCAGGAGACTTTTACGTATCTGCTTTTTATAGATTTGTACTTGTTATGATTGGCGTTATAAGTTCATCTCTAGTTAACCTTCTATTCTTACCACCTAAATTCGAATCTAAAATTTATTATAATTCCTTAAATATTTGTTCAGATATTTTTGTGTGGTTCAAATTAGTGCTAAATGATACTTCTGAATATCATCATATTAAAGAAGACAGAGGATTAATTAGTAAGCGCATAAGCAAACTTGAACAAACTTTTGGTTATTATGAGGAAGAGAAACCCTGGACGAAGAAGCAAATTTTCTCACAAAATAGAAAGAAAATACTTTTTAAAGAAGTCGTTCGTAGTACAAGACAAGCATATGAAGTTTTAAAAAGAATGAATCGTTATCAAAACGACCTTCATAATATTAATCATGAATTACTATTACAGATTAAATTAGAAATCGATACCTTAATCGCCTATCACGAACAAATTTTTGTTAGTCTTTCAAAAAAAGCGCGATATGATGTTAGTCAATTAGATAGTCAGATTGAAAATCCACAAAAAAAAGACTTGATGGATGCTTTCCAAAAAGAGATAATTAAAAATCCTTATCAAACTATGTATTCTTATGCTAACTTAATGCAAATTGTTGCTGCAATCGAAGAATACCGTTATACGCTAGAACATTTAGATAGATTACGTATTAGTTTCTTTTCATATCATACAAATGATAATGAAATTGATATACTAGAAGAAGATTTTGATTTATAAAACTTATCCTTTGGTAGTACATACCTTTTGTACTATCAAAGGATTTTTTTAATTATATTCTTCATTTCTCAAATAATCTCATGTCTTAATAACTATATAAATAGAAAAATACAGTTAATGTTGAACTAACATTAACTGTATTTTTCATTACCCTAATTTATAAATTTTGTATACTATAGAGATGTTCATAAGCGCCTTTTTTAGCTAAAAGTGCTTGATGTGTACCTGCCTCTACGACTTCACCATTTTCTATGACTACTATTTTATCTGCGTGTGTAATTGTAGATAACCTATGCGCAACGATAAGTGTGGTACGATTTTCACTCAACACATTAAGCGCCTCTTGGATAATAGATTCACTTTCTAAATCTAGTGCGCTTGTAGCTTCGTCCAATATAATAATAGGTGGATTATTCAAGAATATACGAGCAATGGACACACGTTGTTTTTGTCCACCAGATAATTTGACACCTCTTTCTCCTACTTCAGTATCATATCCTTCTGGTAAATCCATTATAAAATCATGTGCATTTGCCATTTTAGCTGCTTCAATAATTTCTTCATCTGTCGCATTGGGTCTACCTAATAATATATTTTCTTTAATTGTATCTGAGAATAAAATATTATCTTGCTGAACTAATCCAATTTGATTTCTTAAACTACCAGTTAAATATGATTTAATATTAATGTCATCAATTTTAATCTCACCTTCACTGACATCGTAAAACCTCGGAATAAGATTAATTAATGTGGATTTACCTCCACCACTCATTCCAACAAACGCTACTGTTTCACCTTGATTAACCTCTAAATTTATATTTTTTAAAATTGTTGACTCATTATTATTGTACTTGAAACTCACATTATTCAATTCAATATGACCTTGTTTAATTTCTAAAGGTTGTGCACCTTTTTTATTTTTAATGTCATAATCTTCATCCATAAGTTGAAATACACGATCCATAGATGCAAAACTTTGAGTTAATGTGGTAAAAGAAGAAACTAATCTACGTAAAGGTCCAAAAAGTTGTTCTAAATATCCAACAAAAGCAGCCAAAGTCCCTACTGTAATCGAACCATTTATGGCTAGATACGCTCCAGAACCAATAACTATCAAAGGTCCTATATCTGTTACCGTATTAATTGCAGAAAATGAATAAGCATTCCAGCGTGTATGTTTAAATGCTCTATTTAAGAAATGTTTGTTACGTCTATCGAAATTTTCTGCTTCATTATCCTCAATTGCAAAACTTTTAATAATTGACATCCCTTGCACTCGTTCATGTAAAAAACCTTGAACTTCAGCTAATGCTTGAGATCTCTTTCTTGTTAATTTTCTTAAACGCCCAAAGAAGAAATAAACAGTTAAGATATAGAATGGAAATATAATGATTGCAGCTAATGTCAGCTTAGCATCTAAGAAAAACATAATTGATAATGCAATGATTATCGTTATACAATCAAGCCAAATATTCATCAAACCTGTTAATATAAAATCTTTCGTTTGTTCAACATCATTAATCACTCTTGATATAACCTGTCCCACTTGGTTATTCGCATAAAATCTTGCGCTCAGTGCTTGTAAATGGCCATAAAGTTTTTTTCTTATGTCATATAAAATTTTATTACTTGTCCACTGTGCTAAGTACTGTCTTAAAAATTCTATTGGTGGTCGTACAATTACAAAAATAAATGCTGCAATGCCCAATGCAATACTTAATCTCGTAAATTTCTCTTCTGTTGATATAGCACCATTATTTATGACATCATCAATAACAAATTTTATCAATAATGGTATCAACATTGGTATACCAAATTTTAATATACCCACAAAAATAGTGGCGATGATTCTCCATTTATATGGATATACGAATTGTAAATATCTGCGAATCATAAAAACTATTCCTCCCCAACATATATTTACAAATGAAACAGCCTATGTTGACCATCCAACTAGGCTGCTGTAAACGCGCTATTTTAGTTTGTTTATCAATTCATCTGCGATTACGGATATTTTATTTGCGTCAAACATAGATTTTCATGTTTGCTCTGCTCATACCCATAACACTATAAATGATATCAAAAAGAAAAACATTAAATGTGCTTAATAGTTTCTAATTTTTTTATATCTTTCACGCCAAACTTTTATGAAGTCAGGAGCAAATGGACCTTTTTTCTGTTCAATCCATTGTTGTAAAATATCTACATTTCTTCTCAAAATCACGTCGATATCTGGTGAATAATTCATCTGTTTCATATGTTGTTCATATTCATCTTCGTCTAATAAATGATATTTACCGTTAGGATATACTTTTATATCTAAATCGTAATCGATATATTTTAAAGCTTCTTCATCGCACACAAATGGCGAAGATAAATTGCAATAATAATAAACTCCATCTTCTCTAAACATACAAATAACATTAAACCAATATTCAGAATGGAAATAAACGATTGCTGGTTCTCTAGTAATCCATGTACGACTATCACTTTCTGTGACGAGTGTATGATCATTACCACCAATGACTACATGATCCGTACCCTTTAGTATAGTAGTCTCAGACCAAACACGATGTATATTACCATCGTGTTTATAACTTTGTATCTTTATCGTCTGACCTTCTTTAGGTATGGATTCTTTTACCATGCTCCACACCACCTTTTCTTAATTTCACATTATGAATTATAACATAAGTCAGGTTGCAACACAGAGTCTAACAATGATCTGAAATAAATTTGTATATTTTAGTCATACTTACTGGAAAATTAAATGCCTCTTTATCTTCTAAAGCCATCCACACCATATTTTGTGGTAATTCAACTGTCTCTTGGTTTAATTTTTCTTGTGCCATAAAGACTTCTATATCCCATGTAATATGTGTGAATTGATGCTTTAATTTAAAAACCGGTGTGTTATCAAACTTTATTTCCTGTGATAAATCGGCAACTATGCCCTCTTTTCCATCCGCTTCATACATTGGAAATTGCCACATATTATTAAGTAATTTTTGTGTACGCTTTTCAATTAAAATTTCATTGTTTTGGTTTCTCACGATATATACCTTTTGTTTAATATGCTTTTTCTTAACTTTCGTTGTTTTTACAGGTAAGTTATGGACTGTTCCATTTTCGAACGCTTCACAATGTGCTTGTACTGGGCAAAATAAACACAGCGGGGTTTTTGGAGTACATACCAAGGCACCTAATTCCATCATTGCTTGATTAAACGTACCCGCATCTTCTTCAACATACGGTTGTAATTCTTGTTCAAAAGCTTTACGTGTTGATTGTAATTTTGTATCACGTGTATCATTGTTCAACCGAGCCCATACTCTAAATACATTCCCATCCACAGTTGCTAATGGTTCATTAAACGCAATACTCATAACTGCAGCTTGTGTATAAGGACCGACACCTTTTAATTTACCAAATGTCTGTGGTTCATTTGGCACTTGATCATTATAATTGTCGTGTACTTCCTTTACTGCAGTGTGAAAATTTCTCGCTCTACTATAATAACCTAAGCCTTCCCAATATTTTAATACTTCGTCTTCATGAGCTTGACTTAGATCTGCAATTGTTGGAAAACGGCTAATAAATCGATGATAATAGTCTATGACGGTTTTGACTTGTGTTTGTTGTAACATAACTTCACTTAGCCATATATAATATGGATTTGATGTTTCTCTCCATGGCATTTCACGCTGATTCTCATTAAACCATGTGACTAGATTATTTTTGAACTTTGATTCTTTTAACATTTTACACATCTCTTTCTTTTAGCAAATCTTTATTTTTTTTATTAAAACATAGTATGATATTTTTATTATGTAACATCTTAGCTTATAATGTACTTAATATAATATTGAGATGAAATGAGTGAACACTTATGGACACAGGCACACATATTGTTATGGGTATTGGTTTAACAGCATTAGCTACCCAAGATCCAGCAATGGCAGGATCATTTGTAGCTACAGCTACCACATTAGTAGTAGGCTCATTGATCCCAGACGGTGACACAGCTTTAAAATTAAAAGACAATGCAACTTATATTTCAAATCATAGAGGAATAACACACTCTATACCATTCACATTATTATGGCCTTTATTGATTTCACTCTTTATTTTTACATTTTTTAAAAATATAGATGTAACACATGTATGGTTATGGGCACAACTTGCAGTATTCCTTCATGTGTTCGTTGATATATTTAACTCATATGGTACACAAGCATTAAGACCCATTACAAATAAATGGATACAACTCAGTGTGATAAACACCTTTGATCCTATAATATTTATAATGTGGTGTGTGGGTATCGTACTTTGGTTATTTGGCGTACACCCATATCTTGCATTCTTCCCTATTATTGCTCTGCTTGTAGTATATTATATTATTCGCTTTAGAATGCAAGCTATTATTAAACAGCAGGCTCTAAAACAAATTAAGCAAGAGCATAATCCAGTAAAAATATTTGTGGCACCCACCATTCGTTTTATGGAGTGGCGCGTAGCTATACAAACTGAAACTTATGATTACGTAGGCAGAAGCTTTGGCAGAAATATCGTCTTTAGTGATAAATCAGAGCGCCACCCATTTCCTAGTGATGACCTTATGCAATACGTCAAGAATGACAAAAATATTAAAACGTTTCTTAATTTTTCCTCTATCTATCGTTGGCAAGCAACTAAATTAGATGATGATACTACAGAAATAAGATTAATCGATTTGCGCTATTTAAAAAATGGACATTATTCATTTGTGGCAATTGCACATTTAGATGAGCATAAAGAGATAGATCATTCCTATATTGGTTGGGTATTTAGCGAAGATAAATTACAAAGAAAATTATTCGCTAAATAATGATTTGAATAACTAAATAAATGAATTCAAAATAAAAACTGGAAAGTTGTGTTTATTAATAACACACTTTCCAGTTTTTTATTAGCTTAATCTCATTTATCACTTATAAAGATGTTATCTTATTTTTTAATCTAGGTTAGTTTTTTCTTTAGTTGGTATTTCTTTTTGCGCTTCTACATGCTCTGAACTATGATTGTTATCAACAATAGTGTCATCTGACATATCTACATAAAAATACTTTTTATTCGCGATTGTTCTATACATCGCAAAAATGACTACACATAACATTGCTATAAATAAATAATAGTACGAATGGTACGGAATATTATTCAAACTTAGTGCACCTAATACTACCGACTGTGTAATACCTTGTATAAGGTAAAACACAGGATTTAACATTAAAATATGTGACACAATGGTTTCATTCGTTTTTGGTATAAATAAAATTGGAACGATGAAAAAAGTAATAAATGAACCGACAAAATACATCGCATTAATTTTTGTATACTTTATTGTTAGTAAACCTAAAATTGTTGAAACCACTACAATAAATATCAATGTCATGACTACATAATATAAAGTTGATGGTATAGAGCTTTCAATATTCACAGGCGTAGCAAAGATGATAATTACTAATGATATAAACATTGTGATACTCGTAATTGTTGCTATGACAATATTTTGGAAGATTGGATTGATATTATACAATTTCCCAATAAGGTAGTCTTTCTTATAAATAATATAGCTCTGATATACAGCTATCCAAATATACGCAAAACTTGTGATACCTGCTAATCTAAAGTAACCACGTGCTTGCTTGATTTCTTCTGTATCGTTTAATTTAAAGATGAGCATCATCAAAAACATTAATAACAGACTCGCAATAAAAGGTATAGCCAACCACATCCATTGAGTTTTCAAACGGCGGTATGCATGTTTAAAAAGATATGGAATATTTTTATAAAAATTAATAACACTATCTATCATTCTTTACACCTACAATTCGATATATATCCACTGATTATTTTTTAAATCGGCCATGAAATAGCCATCTCCTGATTTAGTAATCCAAAACTTACTATCAATGTTAAATTCATCTTTTAGTTTATCTTTATCTTTGATTGGGATGGTAAACCCAGCAAGTTTATTCTTATCATTAAAGAGCATTGAAATAGGCTGTTGAACAATAGGAACTACAAAACGATTATCCTTATCATTTTCAGGGACTAAAGATTCTGTCACTTTATTATGTTTTTTATGCAAATGACTATTAAAAAATTCATTATAATTACTGTAGTTATTATGCATATATGGCGCTAAAGATTTCACACTATGTGCTTCATATAATCCAGCTGGATTAAAATAGCGTATTTTATTTTTAGCTACTTTGTAATTCTTGTTATCAATTGTGATTTTATAGTTTTTATTGTTTTCACCAACAATAGTCATAAACGCATATTTACCTATATTGATTTTCTTATGATCATCCATGTTTTCAAGATTAATTGAATCTTCTAAAACAATGCCATATCCGAGTTTTTCTTGGTAAGGATTTTTATGCTGATTTTGAATCGTTGCTTGATCAATATTCTGGCCAATTTCCAACTTACCTATATCATTAAAAATCAATAAAGCCATCAGCACTAAGCCGACAAAACATGCTATGAAGAATGTCCAAAATCGCACAAGCGCAACCGGTGGCTTAACATGGTTATATCGTTCCGTACGTTTGAAATTATAGGTTAACTCTGGTACTCTCGTTCTTGTTTTTTTCCAATCAACATCAAAATTTGCCTTTTCCTCATCACTTGTTAAAGATAACCTGTCCTTTTCATGATCATTAAATATCGGTAAGATCTGTTTCAATGAACCTTCCATTCTAAGTTGTCCATGTGAAATCCACGCTAAATAGTTACTGGCCTGAGCTATTCGTTGCACATTGTCATCTATCATGACAATGGTCAGTTGATTATTTATGTATTCATCTGAGAGTGCTATCGCTTTTTCAAAATAATAATCTTCTAAGTGTTGTAATACTTGATTCAGTATAACTACTGTCGCTTTAGAGGTACGCGCTAATGTAAATAGCAACTGAGCATACTCAGCGTCAGATAAATGGCGAATCTGCACTTGGGATTTTTCTTGAAGATGCGCATATTTTAAAATTTGTTCATTTTTATGATCTGAAGTTTTATATGGAAACAAAGTAACAACATTTGCTATATAGTCCTCCACAGTGTCTACTTGCAATAACTTATCTTCTATATCTGCAAAAAACAAATCTTTCTTTCTAACGATTCTACCTTTATCAGGTTTTATTTCACCACTTAATAAACGACCGATGAGTTCTTTAGATGACTCTGGTTCCCCAATAATCCCTAAAGCCTCGCCTTGATAGATATGTAGGTTGATATTATTCAATTCTATATCTTCTGCATCATAACCAAATGGTAGATACCATTTTTTTGATTTTTTATTTCTATAATAATGAGTTACATTAAGTAACTTTAATATAATTGAACTACCCATCCTATCTTCATCCTTCTACAATTTTAATAATGCAACTGGTAAACCCTCTTCAGGTTCGGCACTTTTAATTCTAAAACCCCATGCAAAGATACCTTTCAGTCGCTCAACTTTAAAATAGCTGTCTGTACCATCATTTAATTTATATATTTTACCAATTTCAATCTTGTTTCTATCCACCAAATAACTTTCAGCAACTATAACTTTGCTTTGGTATACATCATATTCGTTAAAGATACCATTCATTTCTGCTTTACGCATTTTTTCTTTGTAACCTTGAATTTCGTGGCGTAGTTCTACTTCACTCATTTCACTCAATTTCTTCTGTTCCATCAACAATTCCACTCTCTTCTAATTTAGCTTTAATTTTATCATATTTATACCCTTTTCTCATAAGGCCTTCTATAGTTTTATTAATTAATTTTCTTCCAGAATACTTTCTAGAATACTTATTATAGACTTTCTCTAATTCTTGTTGCAATAAATTGTCTAATTCTTCATCAGGTTGAGAGAAATCAAGGTCTTCCATAACTTCTTTAATCTTTTCAAAACTATAACCTTTTTGCATTAATGACTGCGTTAATTTTTCTTTCCTTTTTACTAATGGACCCTTTTTTTGTTTTAAAATCTTATTGGCAACTTTTAGGATATCTTCCATAGATTGCTCCTTTTCATAAAGCTCGGTATATTCATCAATGATGACTTGTTCAATACCAGCTTCACGTAATTTTTGTTTATATATGCCTGGCCCTTTGTCTGTAGTTAATATCATTGTATTTTTTAAACTATTTGCATAATCATTGTGATCTATAAGTTTTTGTGCATGACAATAATCTAAAACTTTAGATATAACTGACTCTGAAAACTCTTTTTTCGTAAGATGTTGAACAACCTCGTGATCTGTACGCTTCCGATAAGAAAGGTATTGAATTGCTGTATTAATAGCTTGTCTATACTGTTCATAACTTTGAATGGCTTCCATATCTTTTGCTTCGACAATTTGATCTTTTTTCAAATTAAAATAAACAAAAGTGTCAATATCTATTCCCATTTCAAATTCATCATCTAAAAACAGGTTAAAACGCTCTTTATTCTTTTTTTGCACTTCTATTTTAGTTATTTTAGGCATTTTATTCACTCCACTTATTTAGAATAACTTATATTAAGAATGAATGGAATTATAGTGGTTAGCTTATATGCAACAGATTTATTATAAATATGAGCCACCAATATCCCACACCATTTTATAGCTTAGTAAAAGTAAACTCTAATTTTCTTATATATACTACTACTTTTATGCCACACAACTTTTTAATAGTTGACTTTATTTTCTAATAATTAAAAATCATAACTATAATTTATTACTAACTAAATAAATTATAACATCAAAAAAAGCTTAATATCATCTTCATGATATTAAGCTTTTTTTGAATTAAACACCTAGCTCTTGAATTGCATTTTCATATTCTACATCTGTAATGTAATTTTGTTGTTTCATTTTTTCCAAATCTATTTTGACACGATTAATATAATTATCAGACATATCATTGATATCGTAAACGCTTGGCGCATTCACCTTACTTGCTAGCATCGCACTTTGAAGTACTGTAATCTGTGGTAAATTTGTATTGTTTTTATCTGTAGTTGCTCCAAAATAATGATTGGCTGCCCCTTCAACAGTGTATTGGTTACTTCCAAAGTAAATGTTATTGACATAAAAACTAAGTATTTCATTTTTGTCATATGCTTTTTCTACTCGATGTGCAACGAACAACTCTTTGACTTTCCTTGTAAATGATTGCTCATTATCATAATAATAATTTTTAACAACTTGTTGTGTTAATGTACTTCCGCCTTGAACACTTTTATCGCTTAAAGTTGAAAATAGTGCTCTTGAAGTACCTTTAATATCAAAACCATGGTGCTTATAGTATCTTTCATCTTCCATAGCAATAAATGCGCCTTTGGTATAGTCAGGCATGTTTGATACAGAAACAAATGTGTCTTTATCTTCAATTGATTTCAAATCATCTACATTAGCTCTTAAAGACAAAGCATACATTGCACCTATAAAAATAGCCAATACAATAACAATAGGTATTAATAATTTTAAAAATATACCTTTACCTTTTTTTCTTTTTGGTGGTTTACCCACTGGTTGAAAGTAAGTATTATGTTGTGGCATATTTGGCTTTTTTTCTCTTGTTTGTTTTGTATGTTGCTTATAACGATCGCTTCTTTTCATGCCATAGCTCCTTTATATTGCTCTCATATCATTATAAGTGAGTTTAACAATAGTTTAAATGTTTATCTATAGCAAAATGTAAAAATCAGTCCAAGGGTGTATGATAGTATCAACACGAAGTTTTATACTGAAGATTTAAATAATTTCATGCAACGTAGTTTATGTATAAATTTAATATATCTTATTTTTTAAACTTGTTAGTAATTTAGAATCACTAACTTTTTAACACATAAATTTACCCTCTTAAGTTTAATTTTTAAAATTAAGCTTAAGAGGGTACTAATTATGCTGTATATTAACATATAACAATCAAAACTTAGCGCTATATATGATACAGTTTGACACACAAATTAATCATTTAATTGATTAACAATTTCTCTATTGAAATCATCTAAATCGTCAGGTGTACGGCTAGTCACGATATTATTATCTACTACTACTGATTCATCTACAACTTGTGCGCCTGCATTAGATAAATCTTTGCGTACGTTTAACACTGCAGTTAAAGTACGTCCATTTAAATCATCTGTATCTATTAAAATTTGTGGTCCATGGCATATGGCAAATGTTGGAACATCATTTTTAGTGAAATATTTAGCAAATGTACCATATCTACCTTCTGAATCACCACGTAAATGGTCTGGAGAGAATCCACCAGGGATTAATAATCCGTCATAATCTTCAGGTTGTGCGTCAGCAATACTTATATCAACAGTCGCTTTTGCACCATGTTTACCAACCACTTCACTATTAGCTTCGTCACCGATAATAACTGTTTCATGTCCCGCTTCTTCAATTGCTTCTTTAGGGCTTGTTAACTCACTATCTTCAAATTCATCAGTTACTATGATTGCTACTTTTTTAGCCATGTATAATCACCTTTCTCTATTTAAGTTCTATATGATATATAAACGAAAATACAGCAATTTAAACATTTCACTTAAAATTTTCTACAATCAAGTGCTGAAATTACTCCGAAGTTTTAGATACTGTTTTAACTTTTTCTTCTAATTGATCTAATAATCCTATCCACTCATCAATGTCTTCAACTTTCACTTCGTTTGGATTCACATGGTCGATATCATCGATAAATTTTTCTAATCTTTCTTTGATTTGATCAATCGTTTGGTTTTCATTCATTTTTAAAAGAAACTCCTTTTTATAAGATAACATTATCCTAACATGGATTTGACAAAATTTGGTAAAGTCTTAATAATATTTATAGTCGAAAAGAATATGTTGTGCCTTTTAGAATAACACACATACTGTCATTATTTTATTTTGAAAACTATAAAACAACTGTTATTTCAAATAAATCTCGTTAAAATTTTTATGTGAATGCATCATTTACTATATTAAATTATTGAAAAAAATATTAGAATGGTAAAAGCTAATAAAAAGGAAGTTTTAAATAATGTTAAAAACGTACACTTCAAATATAAAAAAACCTATCTCTATGACTAATGACCCGTGGGAAGCTTACAATGATATGCAATCACATAATGGTTTGACATTAAGCAATATTGAATTCACTACTACAAACTTATGTAATATGCGTTGTAGTCATTGTGCAGTAGGTTATACGCTTCAAACTGCCGATCCCGATCCACTACCAATGGATCTCATTTATCGACGTTTGGATGAAATTCCTCACCTTACTACGATGTCTATTACTGGTGGAGAACCTATGTTTTCTAAAAAATCTATTAAAAATGTAGTGAAACCACTTCTAAAATATGCCTATGATCGTGGTATTTATGTGCAAATGAATTCTAATCTAACGTTACCATTAGATAGATATTTAGATATCGCTGAATATATTGATGTCATGCATATATCTCATAATTGGGGAACAATCGAATCATTTACCGATGTTGGCTTTGGTGCTATGGAAAAACAGCCACCTTTAAAAGCAAAATTAAAATTATATGATCAAATGATTACAAATTCTAGAACGCTTTCAGAACAAGGAATGTTTGTCTCAGCAGAAACTATGCTTAATCAAAGTACAGTCCCATATCTTAAGAAAATACATCAAGAAATCGTCAATGATATGAATTGTCAAAGACATGAAATCCATCCAATGTATCCTGCAGATTTTGCAAGTCAATTAGAAGTATTGTCACTTAAAGAAATGAAAGAAGCAATTCATCATTTACTAGACTTCCGAGACCCGAACACGTGGATGCTCTTCGGTACCCTTCCTATATATCCTTGTATCAATGATGAAAATGATCAAGCCTTATTACAACGATTAAGAAGTACAAATAATGTTTCGATGCGAAATGATCCAGATGGTCGAAATAGGCTTAATGTAAATGTCTTTACTGGAAATGTTATTGTCACTGACTTTGGAGATGAAAATGGTACAATTTCAAATATAAAAAATGACAAATTGCCAGATGTATTCAGTCAATGGTTAAGTTCTCCATTAGCTCAGTCTTTAAATTGTCACTGTTCAGAATTTAGCTGCTTAGGCCCTAATGTGTTAGTTAAAAATATGTATTATCAAAATACAGATTTCAAATCAAATGAACAACGTATGCATAATATATATCAGATGTCGTAAATAAAAAAGGTAAGCAAGGCTATTTCCCCTTGCTTACCTTTTTTTATTCTATATGCTGAAATTCAGATAAAAATGCGATTGTTTCTTTGCTTTCATCTCTACGTTCTTTTCTTCTTTTTACTCTGGTAGGTGCTGTCTCATGAAACCATTTTTCCGTTTTTGTTTCTGGATAAACCTGTGGCACTTCTTTAGGTTTACCCTCTTGGTCTAAAGCTACAAAAGTTAAAAAACTCAACGCTGCTAAGTGTCGTTCATCTTCAAATACATCTTCAATAATAATTTGAACACAAACCTCCATTGAAGATCTACCTGCATATGAAACCATTGCTTCGTACGAAACAATATCTCCTGTCTTGATTGGCTTTAAAAAATCTACTGAATCAGTCGAAGCTGTCACGACTTGTGCATTGCTATGTTTCATCGCTGTAATCGCTGAAATTTCATCTATATTTGCCATCAACATACCACCGAACATCGTATGATGGTGATTGGTATCCTGAGGAAAAACTTGTCTTGTTTTAATACTTCTAGCTTCAGACATAGACTTGCTTTTTGAACTTCCCATAGTTTAATCATTTCCCTTTCACATCTCTGTCATTTTCCAAAGTGTATTTTGAAAAATAGTCATTTATTTACAAACAAAAATAGCCTTTCAATCCTAGTTTCAATTCCCAATTTAATTTTCACTTATATTTATTCGTTATGCAGATTACATAACTCTATTTAATAAAACTACTGCTATTTTTTCGCCCAGTTACCTTGTTCAAAAACGAGTTCTTTGGCATCCTCTTGTGTAATACCATAAATCGTTAAATCAGCACTTCCAATCATAAAGTCAACATGTATAAGGGAGTCATTTAAGCCATGAGCAATCTTTTCTTCAGTTGTCATTTCTGTTCCACCTTTTATGTTAAACCCATATGCTGATCCCAATGCAATATGACACGACGCATTTTCATCAAACAGTGTATTATAAAAGATCGTATTACGATTAGATATTGGGGAATCATCTGGTACAAGCGCAACTTCGCCTAATCGTTTAGCACCTTCATCTGTATTTAATAAATCACGTAGTACTTCTTCACCTTTTTCCGCTTTATAATCTACGACCTCACCATCTTTAAACGTTAGTGTAAAGCCATCTATTATATTACCATTATGACTTAAAGGTAGTTTATTCGTAACATAACCATTTACATCCAAACGATGTGGCGCTGTAAATACTTCTTCAGTCGGAATATTTGCTACAAAACTTTGACCTTCACTAGTATAACTTGTAGCGTCTTCCCATATATGACCTTCTGGGAGACCAATTACTAAATCTGTACCTTCTGAAATATAGTGCAATGCTTTGTAATTCTTTTCTTGTAATCTATGTGCATGTTTACTTAAATCAGCTACATGTGCTTGCCAATTTTCTACAGGGTTGTTGCCGTCTACACGTACAATGTCTAATACTTCAGTTATGAATTTGCTATATGCCTCATCAGCAGGCAAATCTGGGTACACACGCGCAGCCCATGCTTTAGATGGGAATGCTGCTACACACCAAGGAAATTGATTCTTTTGACTTGCTTCCATGTAACTTTTATATGCGGTAGAATATTGTCTTTGGAAAGTTGCTAATTTATCACGATCAATGCCATTTAATAAGTCTGGGTCTTGCGTAATCAATGCTAAATTCGCTGCCCCTCTCTTGACATAGTCCATGCGTTTATCTACTTCATATGATTTCACTTCGTTATTTTCAAAATGCTCTACTGATTCATATTCAAATTTCAAACGTGACAGACGGTCATCACTATATTCTACTTTCACGTCAGAAGCCCCTCGTTTATAAGCTGCTTCTACTATGTAATGTGTCAGTTCAATAGCTTCGACACTTGAGCGAATAAAAACAGGTTGACCTTTTTGTACATTCATTCCTACACCGACTAATAGTTCGGCATATTGTTGTAATTTATTTTCTAATTGAGTCATAACCATACACTCCTTTTATTTACGAATTTGTCCTAGTGCATCCGCAATTGCAGATGCTTCACTTGGTGTAAATGATGCTTTAGATGTTACGTATTCATAAATCTCTTGTACTTCCTGTTCATCAGCACTTTTATAATTTTCTGGATTAATTAAACTTTGATTCACAAGATTCAATCGTTGTCTAATCTCTTCAATCATTTTTTCATTATTATTAGCTGTCACTATATTCACCTCTTTTTCAATTTATTTTATCAAATATGTGTACCTTGTAAAACTTTTCCGATAATAATGCTTTAGAAATGATTAAAAAAGCTTTAAAATGGGAACTAGGATTATATAATTTGGAGGTACACAAATGATTACAATCGGATTCGTTTGTTTAGGTAATATATGTCGTTCTCCAATGGCCGAAGCTATTATGCGACAAAGATTACTTGACAAAAACATTACAAATGTACAGGTTGCCTCTCGAGGTACTGGTAAATGGAACTTAAACCAACCACCTCACGAGGGTACACAAGATATTCTCAATAGACATGACATAACATTCGATGGCATGATTAGTGAATTATTTACTTCTGATGATGATTTTGATTATATCATTGCTATGGATCAAAGTAATGTAGAGAATATTAAACAGATTAATCCTAACATTAGAGGACAATTATATAAACTATTGGACTTTAGTGATATGGAAGAAACTGATGTACCTGATCCATACTATACAAATAATTTCGAAGGCGTATATAAAATGGTACAATCATCTTGTGATAATTTAATTGATTTTATAGTTAAAGATTCAAATTTAGAGAGGGGTAAAGCATAATGCAAAACAAATTAATTCCAGGTATTTTATTAGGTGCTGTGATTGGAGGTTCTATCACATTAGCTGATAAATCAACGCGCCAATCATTAAAACAATCAATTAAAGATAAAAAAGAAGGCAATCGTTCTCAAAAACCTTCAGCGATTAAAAACATTAAGGATGAAGTGTTATATTGGAAGGATGCAGTCGAAGAAATTAGACGCAATAATCCAGAGTTAGAACGTTCTTTAAAAGATGCCAAAGACACATTTGTTGAACGCAAAAATAATCGTCTTAACGGATAAAATTGCACATTAAATATTGACGTTAATTTAATAATTTTTATAGACAATACCTAATCATTTGTTACTAGGTATTGTCTATTTATATAACACACAATATTTTTCAATGCTTGAACTTGCTTTTTTGCAAATAATATAGCAACACATATTTACCTTCTTCATTTTTTAAAGTATATTAAAGTGTATATTGAAAATAACGATACATAAGGAGATTTGATATGTCTAAAAAGAAGCGTACAACCTCTGAATTTCTAAATGACGTCAAAGAAGAGGAAGAAAAAAAGGCTAATCAAGCAAAAAAAGAACAAATTGAACGAGATCGTACATACATTACACCTGATGAATTTAAGTCAAAATCACCGAAGAAAAGCAATCAGGCTTTCTTCGTATCAAGAATTAATAAACCAGCAAAGTATACAAAGAATTCAAACTTTTTCTCTTATCTCGTTTATAGAATAGGAAAAGATGATGCATCTGGCTTATCAGCACAACTCTCTTATTATTTTATGTTGTCTTTATTCCCGATGCTATTATTTTTATTATCTATCGTCCCAGTTGTAGGTGTAAAGCAATCTACAATAAGAGATATGATTAAAGAACATGTACCGCCTGACTACGCACCTCAAGTATCAAGTATTATTGGCGATATTATGGGTAATGCAAGTGGTGGCTTGCTATCTATTGGTTTGATTGTAGCACTATGGTCAGCTTCTAATGGTATGACTGCCTTAATGAATTCATTCAATGTTGCTTATGACGTAGAAGATAGCAGAAACTTTATTGTTTCCAAATTATTAAGCGTATTATTTACACTTGCTTTAATTGTTGTGTTACCTTTAGCGCTTATTTTACCAACTTTCGGTGAACAAATTAGTTCATTATTATTTGGACCTATTGGATTAGGCGACCAAGTCAAATGGGTTTTTAATATCATTCGTGTGATCTTGCCATTGATTGTAGTCTTTGTTGCCTTTATGCTCTTATATACACTTGCACCGAATGTCAAAATTAAAATGATGTCTGTTATCCCAGGGTCTATTTTTGCTACTATAGTATTCTTAGTAGGTTCATACTTATTTGGTATATATATTTCAAATTTTGCTAACTACTCTAAAACATATGGTAGTATCGCAGGTATCATTATTTTAATGTTATGGCTATATATCACTGGTTTCATCATCATTATTGGTGCAGAAATCAATGCGATTATACATCAAAGAAAAATAGTTTCAGGCCAAACACCTGAAGAAAAAAAGCTTGCTAATATAGAAGAGAACAATTCAAATCAACAATCAAATTCAATTGAAACTGATTCAGACAATGTCTCAGATGACACGATTGAATCAAATAATCAACATAAATAGTTATTATAATACAACCAAACGTAGTTTATTACGTTTGGTTGTTTGTTTTTCAACACAATTTTGAATCATATATTTGATTTTAAAACTATGAGGATTTCTATAGCTATGTATAAATTAAAAAAGTTGAGGTGCGAATGCAATAACACTTTTTGCATTTATACCTCAACTTCTGATATTTTTTAAATAAGTACACTTCTATTGTATTAAATTATGTTGGAACGCATAAATAACTGCTTGTGTTCTATCTTGTACTTCCAATTTACTTAATATATTACTTACATGCGTCTTAACGGTTTTGATTGTAATATGTGAAGCACTAGCTATTTCTTGATTCGAGTATCCTTTAGCAATAAGTAATAAAATTTCCATTTCACGTTCTGTAAGCATTTCATATAACTCGGCACGTTGTTTCATTCTATTTCTCATTTTCACTAATACTTCTGCTTCAAATACAGACTCATCATTATATGTCTTACGTATTGCTTCAGCAATATCACTTGCACTTGTAGTTTTTAAAATATAACTGTCCACACCTGAATCTAAGGCGCGGTATACTTCATTATCCTCAATGTAACTTGTTAACATGACAACTTTAATATGAGGTAAATCTTTTTTAATAAGTTCTGTAGCTTCAACACCATCCATATCATCCATAAGTAAGTCCATGAGGATTAAATCTGGATTAAGTTGATGTGCTTTTTCTATCGCTTCATTCCCTGACTTACCTTCTCCTACAACATCAATATCTGGTTGTGTTGATAAATAACTAGAAATACCTATTCGTACCATTTCATGATCATCAACAAATAAAACTTTAATCGGCATATGAATCCTCCTTATTTAATGGTGCCTTAACTTCTATCCTTGTTCCCGAGTCTGGTAAAGATACAATATGATATGTAGCGCCAATTTCCAATGCGCGTTCTCTCATATTTTTCAACCCATAACTTTGTTCAGCCTTTTCATCTACATTAAACCCTTTACCATTATCTTGTATACGCAATAGCAAATAATCTGTTCTATTAAACAATTCAATCGTAACCTTAGTACCCTTAGAATGTCTCAAAGTATTAGAAATTGCTTCTTGTGTAATTCTAAACAAATGATCTTCAATACCCTTTGGTACTTTAAACTCTTCGATATCATGGACAACTTTCATTGGTACCTTTTTCTGTAAATCTACAACTAAATCTTTAATCCCTTCACCTAAGGATTTATCTTTTAAGCCGAGTGGTCTTAAGTGTAATAATAGTGCTCTCATCTCTAATTGAGAGTCTTGTATCATCTTTTCAAGTACTGGGATTTGTTGATCCAAAGGTGCTTCTAATTGAGATTCTTTGATAGCAGAAAGCATCATACTTGCAGCAAATAATTGTTGACTTACAGAATCGTGTAATTCACGTGCTAGTCTTTGTCGTTCATCTTCTATAATCTTTTTAACCTTTACATCGTTGATATTGTAAGATTCATTCGTCAAATTTTGTGTTTTCATTCTTAATTTGTGCACTTCTTGGTTTAATGGTACAAGCGTTTGATATAATTCTATCGTTTCATTATACAACTCTATATTTTGATCATTAATCCCTACAGTTTGACCTTCTATAGAACGTTCAATTTGTTCTTGTAACCAATGGTTCTGTTGATTAATTTTATAAGCTAATACTGATCCTACTATAATACAGAGCAATATAACCAATAAATTTAAAAATAGTAAAACTGGTATTCCAAATATTTGTGTATAAAACATACCTTGAAAGTACATGATGTTTACAAAGACTTTATCAATAAAGAATATCGCGAAAAATGTACTATAGACTAAAATTAACATGGATCCTATTGCTCTTAAGTAGTGATTCATTTATAAATCACCTCAACATCACCTAAGAAAGTTGAAACATAAATATTTACTGCGTAATTTTCAACTTTAGTCTCTTCAACAACTTTAATATTATTATTTTCCACTCTATATGCGTTTTCATTAATATATGCATTCCCATACAGCGTTGTAAAATGTAAATTGATGTTGTAATTCAATGGTACGATAATCTGAACTTTACCTAAAATATGACGAACTACAATTGTATTATTTTCTTTAATATTGGCTGCTTTAGACATATCTATATGAATATCGCCTACACCATGTTGTACTTGCAAATCTTCCCATTTATAAACATAGACCGGTGTTCTTTGTTCGCCGAACCACTTTTGCTTAATAAATTCAGGTGACTCTATATCTTCTTCTGTAGCTATGACTTTTAATGGTTTAAATTTATAAATAATATATCTTATTATTAATACGAGTAAAAATACAAGCAAGATGATAATTGTGTATTTATTTGATAAAAGTGTGAATGCTATCAATAAGACCCCAATCCAAAATGATAATAATCCACGTACTTTATGAAAATATAGGTAACCTACATAAACCAAAATACAACCAAGTAATAACACAAGTAAAAAGCCAATTTTTTCAAAAAATATGTAATAAAAATTGGCTATAATCATTAATGCTGTAAAGATAATTAACATCTCAGTTGATATATATTTATGTGTCATATTTCGCCACCTTTCTTCAAGCGACTAAACTCATTTGCGCGATTATATCACATTCTGTTTCAATATGTGCTCTTTCTGTTACTTGCTGTGATAAACTGGATTCCATTCGCGCGTATTCCGCTTCGATTTCATTTAGTTCTTTTTTTATATTTTCTATCTCTGAATTTTCAATTTCTTGCGCATAATAAATATGATGCTCTTCTAACATATCAATATATTTATTTTCTAAGACTAATGTTAAATTATCTATTAATTCTTCCACATAAGCTTTTCGTTCTAATAAGTATTTGATGTACATTTCAATGCTTCTTAATTTTTTATCAAGAAACTTTTGATATTCTACCAAACTGTTATGAAATGTGTGTTTCGTCATCTTTTCTAAGTATGTCGTAATATAATTCATAGAATCACCTCATCATCGATTAAACTCTATTATAAAAAATTTCCGGAGCCATTGATATAGGCTCCGGAACCATCTTATATTACGACTTTAGACCGAAACACAAGCTAATCTATTTTTGTAGTTAATACTGGCCCTTCTTTTGTCACAATGACTGTATGTTCAATTTGTGCTACAAAACTTTTATCTTTTGTCTCAAATGCCCATTCATTTTTACCTTCAGTAACATAAGTTGCTTTTGTAGAAATAAACGGTTCAACAGCAATAACTGTTCCTTCTTTTAATAAAGTTTTATCTTTAGGATCATAATAGTTCATAACATGACTAGGCGCTTCATGTAATGATTGGCCTACACCATGACCAGTTAAATTTTTAATTACTGTTAAATCGTTTTTACGTGCTGTTGCATGAACCGCTTTACCAATTTGGCTTAATTTTGCACCAGGTTTAACTCTTGTCATTGCTGCTTCAAAGGCTTCTAAAGCAACATCACAGACTTTTTGTTTTAATGGATGTGCTGATTCACCTACCACAAATGAAATACCAGTATCTGCGTAATAGCCGTTTTTCAAAGCTGAAACATCGATGTTTACTAAGTCCCCGTCACGTATCGTACGTTTTCCAGGTATACCATGTGCCACTTCTTCATTTACACTAATACATGTTTGTCCTGGGAAGTTTTCATCATGAATCGGTGCTGAGATTGCGCCATGTTCTTCAAATAACGCTTTTGCAATATCATCTAACTCTTTTGTTGTAATACCTGGTTTTGTAGCTGCTTGCATTTTATCTCTTACTAAAGCACAAATGTAACCAATATCTTTTAGTGCGATTAATTCTTCTTCTGTTTTTACAATCATATTATCCCGTTCCTTTTAATAAATTATATTCTTCCTTATTATAGCAGACTTTTTTTGATATAATAAATGAGAAAATTTGAACATGTATAGTTTAACATTTTGCTTGTATAATGACATCAACACTTTTACAATAAGTAAAAATGCTTAGCTACATAGACTACTGGGAGTTTTTCAATGAATGATAATTGGTATAAAAGAATCATTGGTGCGCGTACCCTCAAAACAGGGTTAGCTACCTTTTTAACTGCTTTTATCTGTTTAGCATTAAATCTAAATCCAATATTTGCTATTTTAACAGCTATAGTTACCATAGAACCAACAGCAAAAGCCTCTTTAAAAAAGGGCTATAAACGTTTACCTGCAACGGTTATAGGTGCTTTGTTCTCTGTAGTTTTCACATTTATATTAGGAGACCATTCTCCATTCACTTACGCATTAAGCGCCACATTCACAATCATCTTATGTACAAAGTTAAACCTTCATGTTGGTACTACTGTTGCAACATTAACAGCTATGGCCATGATTCCAGGTATTCATGAAGCTTATTTCTTTAATTTCTTTTCAAGATTATTAACTGCTATTATCGGTTTGGTTACTGCTGGGCTAGTTAACTTTATTATATTACCGCCAAAATACTATGACCAACTCGAAACATCTATCAGTGATACTGAATCTAAAATGTACGCCTTATTCTACGAAAGAATGCGCCAGTTACTATTAGGAAAATTCACAAATGGCGTCCCATATCGCCAGCTCAATGAGTTGTTAGATTTAAATCAAAAAATAGAAACCCTACTCTCCTATCAACGAGATGAACTGAGCTATCATAAACATCGAGATTCTGAATGGATTCGTCTTCGGGAGTTAACCACACGTTCACACACAAATAGGTTGTTTATAACACATTTATCCAACTTAGTTTATTTGCCTAAAGATACTCAAATTATATTTAGTTGCGAAGAACGCATGGCTATATTAAACATTGCCCAAAGTATTAATCAAATCTATACAACTGGTCATTTTGAACGTTATCAACAATCTGCATCATTACTTAAAACTTCTGTGAAAGGCTTAGACGAATTTGATGAAAACCAATTAAAAAGTCATGTTATCTATGAAATTTTATTAATATATCGTATATTAGATCATCGTTTCGCTTAACACATTTTCTTAAATGATTTTAAAAAGAGGCAACACACGCAATAGGTGTGCTGCCTCTTTTTAAATTCAATATCCAAATTGCGATTTATAAATTTATTTATGTGTTGAACGGTTAATGATAACTTGCTTAGCGGCTTCTTCTTCTGTGTTATCTACATTTCTTGGTTCAAAAAGAATGCCCTTGCGTTCACAAGCTTTTTCTAATAAATAATCAGTAATTTCATGATTTTTAGGTAATATAGGCCCATGTAAGTACGTTCCAAGTAAATTTTTATAATGAATACCTTCTTTAGCATCATCATCATTATTACCATAACCGTAAGTAACGTTACCTAATGTACCGAAAGAATGATACGTTCGACCGCCATGATTTTCAAATCCTACAATCGTACCAAATGTATCACTTTCGATTACAATATCCCCAGTAAGTCTGTCTTTTTGTGATTCAGTATAAAAATCCAATACATTCAATCCCTCAAGTTCTGTACCATCGGGTGTAATATATTTACTGCCTAAAAACTGATAACCACCACATATTGTTAAGCCAGGCATACCGGCTTCAATCGCTTCTTTTAATTTATCTTTGATTTTACTTAATTCTTTAGTAGCAAGTGCTTGTTCCCGATCACTGCCACCACCAATAAAGAAGATATCACATTGATCGAGTGTCACACCTTCTGTTTCGTTAATATTTCTAACCTTCAAATCTATATTGCGTAATTTTGCTCGTTGTCTTAAAGCGATGATATTACCTATATCACTATATAGATTTAATTTATCAGGCATGAAATGATAAACTGTCAATTCATTCATTTAATTTGCCCCTCCTCAAAAGAGTGGTTTAATTGTTCTAACATTGGCGCTAAAGAAGTATAGTTAGGAATCGCAACCGTAAAGCTTTCCTTATAATCCATAGATTTAGCAGTGGCTTTATATATATCTTTTTCTAAAATAATTGGTGTTTCCACACCTGCTAATTTTAGTCTGAGCTGTAATTCTTCTGCACGCGTTCCTGTTACTATAATCGCCTCAATTTGTTGTCTTCTTAGCTTTTCAAAGTCTGCATCATATATCCATGATGTATCTCTGCCATCTGCTGCATTATCATTTAAGCTCAAAACATAAACTTTACTACCTTGGAGTTGCTCACCAACTGATAAACTTGCATTCATTCCCGCTGGATTTTTAGCAAGGTTTATCATTGCTTCTTTCTCATCTTTCTTAAAGTACTGCATACGACCATTATTTGAAGTATACGTTTCAAAACCATTTTTAATCGCTGCATCATTTAGACCTAATTCTTTCAATACAGTATAGGCAGCAATTGCATTATAAGCATTAAAATCTCCAGCAATTTTCATATTAAATGTTGTATTGTCCACACTTAAATCAATAAATGGTGTTAAATCAAAATGCGATACTTCATATTTCGTATCTTCTCGTTTAAAACCACATTCACAATGGTAATGACCGATTTGATTATATTGAATATAATCATAATGTAATAAGCGACCACAGTTAGGACAATAGCGACTCTCATTCATTGTACTCTGCTCAAATTCATGGGCATGTGCCTTCATACCATAATAAACAACTGTATCACTTGCGATCTTCAACCTACTTACAAATGGATCATCTGCATTTAGCAACAGTTTTATTCCCTTGTTACTAATCGCATTAGCAATATTATTTACCATAATATCTATTTCCCCAAAACGATCCATTTGGTCACGGAAGAAGTTAGTGACAACCATCATTGTTGGCGTGACTTCGTTAAGTACCCTCGGTATTGAGCCTTCGTCTATCTCAATAACCGCAATTTTAGTATTTTGCTTAATTTGCAAAATAAACGCTGAAGTTATACCTGCAGCCATATTCGCACCTTCATTATTATGTATGATCTCGATATTGTTTGCTTTTAGTGTATGCCCAATTAAATTTGAAGTTGTTGTTTTCCCATTTGTGCCACTTATAAAAACAATCTCGTCTACTTGAGATGCTAATTTTCTTAATATATTTTTATCTACTTTTCTAGCAATTTGACCAGGTAAGTCCGTTCCCTTTTTTCCAACGGCTTTGCTGGCCTTTCTCGCCATTATTGCTAATCGAGTTGCAGTCCAACGTCTCATCTACTTCCTCCTCTTCTCTCCACTCAAAATATTATAACACGATTAAGTTGTATTCCAAACAATTCTCAACGCTAATTGCCATTTTCATTCCCAGATTATAATTATTATTATTTACTAATGAGAATAGATTTGATATACTTTAAAAAACGATAAATGGAGGCTATCACTTATGTTGAAAAAAGACTTATTAGATGCTTTGAATGACCAAATGAATCATGAATTTTTCGCTGCCCATGCATACATGGCTATGGCTGCATATTGTGACAATGGATCTTATGAAGGTTTCGCAAACTTTTATATTCAACAAGCGAAGGAAGAAAGATTCCACGGACAAAAAATATATGACTATATTAACGATCGTGGCGAACACGCTAAATTTACAGCTATCCCTGCGCCAAAATCAGATTTCAATAGCATCCTTGAAACTTTTGAAGATGGTCTAGCTCAAGAAAAAGATGTTACACGTAGGTTCTATAATTTATCTGACTTAGCGAATGAAGATAAAGATTATGCAACTATTTCATTCTTAAATTGGTTCTTAGATGAACAAGTTGAAGAAGAATCTATGTTTGAAACACATATTGATTATTTAAAACGCATTGGGGACGATAGTAATACGCTTTACTTATACGAAAAAGAACTTGCTGCCCGCACGTTTAACGAAGAATAAATTCGTCAATATATCATTGACTTGTACAACTTAAGTTCATAGGTCTCAGATTGACTCTCCCTTCAACAAATAATTTGAAGTGGAGAATTTTTTAATTCCGTTAAAACGTTCGTCTCAGCTATATACTTCATTTATATCCCAAATCATTCATTGTAAACCCTTGATAATAACTTCTATTTAATTTTTCTACTCCCTATTAAAATTAAAACTTATCTAATCTAGTTAACTTGACTAACAGAATAGAATTATATAAAGTCATTACATATTGATATATAGAAAGGAATCTTGCTTAATGCAATCTGACGCATTCATTGCTTTAGACTTTGAAACTGCAAATGGTAAACGTACAAGTATTTGTTCTGTCGGTATGGTGAAAGTCGTTAATCATCAAATCACAGAAACTTTTCACACTTTAGTGAATCCAAACGATTATTTTTCACAACAAAATATTGCTGTCCATGGTATACAAGCAGACGAAGTGACTGATGCACCAACGTTTGATGCAGTATTTCCTTATATGATGCAATTTATCGATGGCTTACCTGTCGTAGCACATAACGCAGCATTTGATATGAATGTTTTACATGAGAGTATCAAAGCTATTGGTACAGTTACACCGAACATGACATACTTTTGTTCGTTACAATTGGCACGTAGAACGATTAAACACCATCGTTACGGTTTAAATTATATGATGGAATATTATAATTTAGACTTCCATGGCCATCATGATGCGCTTAATGATGCTAAAGCTTGCGCAATGATTACGTTCCGATTATTAAAGCACTATGATGACTTAAATAGCATGCTCAATGTCTATGGGAAAGATTTAAAAGAAAAAGACGCGTAAAAATGAATCGCCTTTAAGGGTGGTCATTTTCACTCGTCTTTTTTTCATATTTTGATCACACATTATATATAATCATAGATTGTCATATTTTCAAATGTAGCTTTTTCTAAACTCCCTACTGTTACCCCAACTAAACGAATAGGTATATCAGCATCTTTTAACTCAGTGTATAAACTATATGCAATATTATAAATATCTGTTTCATTTCTTATAGGATCTCTTAAACTTCGCTGTTTAGATAGTGACTCAAATTTAAATGTTTTTATTTTCACTGTAACTGTCTTCCCTGACTTTTGTAATTTCGCCAAGCGTTCTGCAGTTTTATTACTCAATTCCCAAAGCTTTTGCAGGATTTGGTCATCATCATTCATATCCATAGCAAATGTACGTTCAGTACCTACTGACTTTCTAATTCTAGTAGACTTTACTGGATTATAATCTATACCTCTCGCTTTATTATACAAACCATGTCCACGTTTACCAAACAATCTTATGAGTTCTCGTTCGCTTTGGTTAAACAAATCTTGTCCATTATATATGTCATGTTCATGCATTTTTTCTTTTGAAGCTTTTCCTACTCCAGGAAAGTCACCAATATCTAACCCCATCAATATTTTATGCACGTTATCATAATCAATCACAGTAAGCCCATTAGGTTTATTCATACCACTGGCTAATTTCGCTAAAAACTTATTATAAGAAACGCCTGCCGAGGAAGTTAATCCTGTTTGCTCAAATATATCTCTACGTATATATTGCGCTATTTGGGATGCTGCTAAATCCGCCCTTACTAAATGTGTGATATCTAAATAAGCCTCATCCAATGACAACGGTTCAACAATGTCTGTATAACTTTTAAATATTTTCATAATTTGATCAGAAGCCGTTCTATAGGCCTCAAATCGCGGAGAAAGATAATAACCATTGGGACATAATTTATGTGCTTGAGCGGTAGGCATTGCAGAATGTACACCGTATTTTCTTGCTTCATACGATGCCGTTGAAACTACGCCTCTGTTACTCGCTTTACCACCTACAATGACGGGCTTTCCTTTTAGTTTAGGGTTGTCTCTCATTTCAACTTGTGCGAAAAAATAATCCATATCTATATGAATGATACGTCTTTCTGTCAATGCGCTCACCTCCTATACTTATGAAATTCCTTCCTTTTTTATTATCTTAACTTGTTACATCTATTTGAACTTTATATTTGCTCACATCATTATAAACATAAAAAAAGTTAGCTGATACTTGCTCTAAAAGTACTTTATGTTGAAAAATCAACGCACTTTTGCAAGCTAACAACTAACAAGTGATAAAAATAAATTAAATATTTTATTCCATATATTTATTCTACTTCTGCCGGAAACTGCGCTGGGCTTTGCAAGTAAAATATAATACCTTCTTCAGTATCTTCTATATATTTTACTTTACCATTAAATATGCCCGATAAAAAATACATATCCAACAAACAATATCCAATATGGAAACTTGCAATAAAAATAATGGATGAGAGTGTAAATAAGGAAAATAGAATTAATAATATTGTTGTAACGATAACTAATGGAGCCAACATGATAGTGATGTATTGCCATTTTTTAAAGTAAACATTGGGCATATGTGTTGTAAACATACCTGATCGAATACGATACGTAGGTTTATTGCCTTTTGATAACAAGCGGAACATAATATTATGGATAAACTCATGTAAGACATAAACTATCGCGAAGCCTGCAACACCGTACAAAACGTTAAATAAAATATTCTGTTCGATTATATGTGTAAACGTATATGCTAATTTATAAAATAATAAAATGCTAATCATCACTATAGTAAATTGAAATAGCATGAAACCTTCCAATGCTTTTTTGCTGGAAAGTAATTCAATTTTAAACATTAGTAAGCCCTCCATCTCGCTCTCTATTACCTAGAGTATACAACGATTGTAACCACTAATAAAGGGCATTTCAAGAAAGTTAGTTGCTTGTAACTGAATTTTAATAAACTTACTTGATTTGCAATAATCTGCAATGTTGAGCTAACAATTTTTAAAAATAAATTCCACACAATATTTGTCTATACTACTGTCGTCTAACGTCTTTCAAATTGGGCCACTGTTTCAACATGTGTTGTATGCGGGAACATATCAACTGGCGTAATTTGAGTTAATTTATATTGTGTTGCTAATTGTTGAGCGTCACGTTGCTGTGTTGATGGATTACAAGAAATATAGACGATTTTTCTAGGATTTAATTCTAATAATGTATCTAAGAAACTTTCGTCACACCCTTTTCGTGGTGGATCAACCATTACTACATCTGGTTTAATACCATCTGCTTTCCATTTTAAAATAACTTCTTCTGCCTTACCACAGACAAAAGTAGTATTTTCAAACTGGTTTAAGGTCGCATTTTGTTGCGCATCTGCAATCGCTTCAGCCACAATTTCCACACCATAAACATGCTTAGCCTTAGGTGCCATATAGAGACCAATTGTTCCTATACCACAATACGTATCTAGCACTGTTTCTTCACCTTGAAGTTCGGCGTAGTCTATGGCTTTTTGGTATAATTTCTCAGTCTGTACTGAATTAATTTGATAAAAAGATTGATCATTTATTTTAAATGTAACATCTGATAACGTATCTTGAATTTCATCTTTACCGTATAAAGTATAAGAAGTTTGACCCATAATAACATTTGAATGTGTATCATTAATATTATGTTTAATGCTTACTATGTTAGGAAAAGCAGTCAATAATTTTTCAACCATAATTGCACTTTGCTTGAACTTTTTACCATTCGTCACAAAAACGACCATGAGTTCTCCTGAATGGTGGCCCGTTCTAATGACAACATGACGCATAAGTCCTTGCTTTTTATGCTCATTATAAGTACTCACGTTAAGCTCATTGAACCATAATTTAATTTTATTCATCACATCTTGATGAATATTATCTTGTATCAAACACTCATCCATATCTATAATTTGATGACTTCTTTGTCGATAGTAACCCATAATAACATTTTGTTCATCATTTTTTCCTACTGGAATTTGTGATTTGTTACGATAATACCAAGGGTTATCCATACCAACTGTATCGTGAATTACAGTATCTTTAAATCCAGCTTTGCGTTGAAACAAATTAATAACTTGTTCTTTTTTCATATTTAATTGAGCTTGATAAGTCATATGCTGTAACTGACATCCTCCACATTTATAGTAATATACACACGGAGGCTCAACTCTTTCTTCACTTTTCGCTTTAATATCAAGGAGTTTTCCAATAGCAAAATTTTTCTTAACTTTTATGACTTTGTATTCTATCGTTTCATTAATCAATGCGTTTGGGATAAAAATTGGATACCTATCTAACTTAACGACACCATGCCCTTCGTGTGTTAAATCAATGACTTGCCCTTCTCTTACTTCATTCTTTTCTATTACATTCATTATTTCACCCCACATTAAAAGAGGTTAGGAGCATCTAATGTCTGTACCTAACCTCGTCGTTGTATTTTTAATTTTTTCGACTATTTATTTTACCTTAAAAGTCACAAAGGATTCAAGCTCATTTAATTTATTATTGCTCTATTAACTCTTGATTATTAATGTCACTCGGTGTATATACTTCTATATGTTGTTTTAAATTCAAGAAATTACCCGGAAGTTTACCACCATATTCTCCATCCACATTTAATTGCATATCAACGAATGATGAAACGCTTATTGCTTTCGCTTTTTTATAATGGACTTTAGGATGCTTAGTATGCTCTCCCCTTGAAGCTAATGACATAATATGTCCTAGTTCAGCAAGATTGGCTTTTTCCACAATGATTAACGTAAAATAACCATCATCTAATTTAGCGTCAGGTACTAGCTTTTCAAAGCCCGCCATAGAATTCGTCAAGCCTAATAAGAATAATAATGCCTCACCTTGGAAAACTTCGTCGTCATATTCAATGCGAATATCAACAGCTTTCATTTGCGGCAACATTTCGAAGCCTTTTATATAATAAGCAAAGGGTCCAACAATGGATTTCAACTTGCTTGGTGTCTCATATGAAACTTGTGTTAGTTGTCCTCCAGCAGCTAAGTTTATAAAATAACGACTGTTCATCTTACCAATATCTACGCATGTCGTGTGTCCTTCTATAATAACATCTATGGCACTCATAATATCACTTGGCAAATGTAACGCACGTCCAAAGTCATTGACAGTCCCCATAGGTATAATCCCTATATTGGGTCTATTGGGTTGTTCCGCAATTCCATTGATTACTTCATTAAGTGTGCCATCACCACCTGCAGCTATTAATACATCATAATTTTGCTCTAAACTACGTGTAGCTTCGGTCGTTGCATCTCCAACTTTTTCCGTTGCGTATGCACTCGTTTCGAAACCTGCTTTTTCTAATTTAATTAAAACATCTGGTAATGTTCGTTTAAATAATTCTTTACCTGATGTTGGATTATAAATGATTCTAGCTCGTTTTCTCATATTTTATCCCTCAACTTCGTTTACTCATTATCTATATTAAATGATTTAGTTACATGATAAAAGCATTTAGGTTGAATTTTATTGAATAAGTACGAAGTTATAAATAAATGAAAGGGCCCGTAAACAGTCTTTGTCTACAGGCCCGAACATTTTATAGGATTTACTTCTAAAATTAAGCAACCCTATCTATCATTTTATCGCTTGTCTAATTCTTGTTTTAATAATTGATTCACTAATTGAGGATTAGCTTGGCCTTTTGAAGCTTTCATAATTTGTCCAACTAAGAAGCCCATCGCCTTACCTTTACCATTTTTATAGTCTTCAATTGATTGTTCATTATTATCTAATGCATCATTCACAAATTTTAGAAGTGTAGCTTCATCCGAAATTTGAACTAAACCTTTATCTTCCATAATTTGTTTTGCGTCCCCACCATTTTCAGCAAGTTCTGGGAACACTTTTTTAGCAATTTTACTACTCATAGTACCATCTTCAATTAATTTAATCATTCCAGCTAAGTTCTCTGGAGTTAATTTCGTGTCTAATAAATCTACTTGATTTTTATTTAGATATTCATTAACGCCACCCATTAACCAGTTTGAAGTTAATTTAACATCGGCACCTGCAGCAACTGCGCCTTCAAAGAAATCAGACATTTCTTTTGTTAAAGTTAATACGTGAGCATCATAAGCAGGTAAGCCGAATTCGTTCACGTATTTTTCTTTTCTTTCGTCTGGTAACTCAGGAATAGTTTGACGAACACGTTCTTTCCAAGCTTCATCTACATATAAAGGTACGATATCTGGCTCTGGGAAGTAACGGTAATCGTCAGATCCTTCTTTAATACGCATTAATAGTGTTTTACCATTAGACTCGTCAAAGCGGCGTGTTTCTTGTAAAATTTCTCCACCGTTTAATAATTCTTCTTCTTGGCGTTTTTCTTCATATTCCAGACCTTTACGAACATATGTGAATGAGTTCAGGTTTTTCAGCTCTGCTTTTGTACCAAACTCTTCTTGACCATATGGACGTAATGAAATATTAGCATCACAACGTAGTGAACCTTCTTCCATCTTACAATCAGAAACACCAGTGTATTGAATAATTGCACGTAGTTTTTCTAAATATGCATATGCTTCTTGTGGTGAACGAATATCTGGCTCAGAAACTATTTCAATTAAAGGTGTCCCTTGTCTGTTTAAGTCAACTAAAGAATAGCCATCTTTATGTGTTGATTTACCAGCATCTTCTTCCATGTGTAAACGTGTAATGCCTATACGTTTCGTTTTACCATCTACTTCAATATCAATATAACCATTTTCACCAATAGGTTGGTCAAATTGTGAAATTTGATACGCCTTTGGATTATCTGGATAGAAATAGTTTTTACGATCAAATTTAGATTCTGTTGCAATATCCATGTTGAGTGCCATTGAAGCTCTCATTGCCCAATCAACAGCACGTCTATTTACGACTGGTAATACTCCAGGATATGCAAGGTCAATTACGTTTGTGTTTGAGTTAGCTTTTGCTCCAAAATGTGCTGGTGCTGGAGAGAACATTTTAGATTCTGTTTTTAACTCAACATGGACTTCTAGTCCAATAACTGTTTCAAAATGCATGATTTCCACTCCTTATAATTTTTCGTATTCATTATGAAAATTAAATTTTGTTTCATATTGGTAAGCGACACGATATAACGTCTTCTCATCGAAAGGTTTTCCAATAAATTGTAAACCAATTGGTCGACCATTTGATTGACCACAAGGAACGGAAATACCTGGTAAACCAGCTAAGTTTACAGGTGTCGTTAATAAATCATTCGCATACATTGTAAGTGGATCATCAATTTCTTCACCTAAATTAAATGCAGTTGTTGGTGTTGTTGGCCCTACTACTACGTCATAGTTTTCAAAAATACGGTCAAAGTCGTTTTTAATTAGCGTTCTTACTTTTTGAGATTTCTTATAAAAAGCGTCATAATAACCTGAACTTAAGGCAAACGTACCTAAGAAGATACGACGTTTAACTTCTTCACCAAAGCCTTCACTTCTAGACATTTTATATAATTCTTCTAATGAATTAGCTTCTGGTGAATGATAACCATATCTAATACCATCAAAACGGGATAGATTTGATGAAGCTTCAGATGATGCGATAACATAATAAGATGGAATACCGTATTCAGTATTTGGTAATGAAACTTCTTCAACTGTTGCGCCTAAATCTTTTAATGTTTCTACTGCTTGTTCAACTGAAGCTTTCACTTCTTCTGAAACACCTTCACCAAGGTACTCTTTAGGTAATGCAATTTTTAGTCCTTGAATATCTTTACCGATGTCTGAAGTGAAGTCCGAATCCTCGACAGGTGCACTTGTTGAATCATTTTCATCCAAACCTGTTATGGCTTCTAACACTAAAGCATTATCTTTAACGGTACGTGTTAATGGTCCGATTTGATCTAATGAAGATGCAAACGCAACTAAACCAAAACGAGATACGCGGCCATAGGTAGGTTTTAAGCCTACAATTCCACAATATGCTGCTGGTTGACGAATTGAACCACCTGTATCAGAACCTAAAGTAAATGGAACAAGTCCTGCGGCAACTGCTGCTGCTGAACCACCAGAAGAACCACCAGGTACTGCACTGTGATCAAATGGGTTTATTGTTTTTTTGAAGTAAGATGTTTCCGTAGAACCACCCATTGCAAATTCATCCATGTTAACTTTACCGATAAGTACCGCTTGCTCATTATGTAATTTTTTCATTACAGTAGATTCATAGATAGGTACAAACCCTTCTAACATTTTACTTGCGCAAGTTGTTTCTACACCTTCAGTAATAATGTTATCTTTAATGCCCATTGGAATACCGAACAATTTACCTTCCATTTGGTCTTTTGCTTGTAATTCATCTAATTCTTGAGCTTTTTTCAAAGCATTTTCTTTATCTAAGGCAAGAAATGATTTTATTGTAGGATCAGTTTCTTCAATAGCATCATAAATATCATTCACAATTTGTGAAGGTTTTATTTCTTTGTTTTTAATTAAGTTGATCAAATTTTCAACAGACTCATAACGGATGGTCATCTTAAGCGTCCTCCTCATTCATGATAGATGGGACTTTGAATTGTCCATCTTCCGTTTCTTTAGCATTTTTTAATGCAAGCTCTTGAGGAATGCCCTCGATTGCTTTATCTTCACGTAATACATTTTGTAAATCTAAAACATGATATGTTGGTTCAATATCGTTTGTATCTGCTGTATCAATATGGTTGGCGAAATTCAAAATACTTTCTAATGTACCTTGCATTTCAGTAGTTTCATCTTCAGTAATTTGAAGTCTAGCTAAATTAGCTATATGCTCAACTTCTTCACGTGTAACTTTAGCCATTAAATAAAAGCCTCCTTTTTACTCATTCATTACAAAATTGTACCAAAATTTCGTCTAAAAATCTAAGTTTTTCAACAATAAGCCTAAATTAAAGCTATTTATATTTATTTTACTACATAATATTATGATTTATTGTTAACTATTAGCAAATATTTATTAATATCAGTTAGTGAAAATACTAGTAATGTATAATCATTCGTCTTTATTTATAAATAGAGTAATTTTACTTCGGTCTATACGTGGTTGCGATTCTGCTGTTATAGTGTGATTTTATTATTATTTTATAAAAAGCTACTCTCTACATTAATTTAACTGTATAATAATTCATGTAATACAATTTAATATGTTAAACAAAGGGAGATGATGAATCATGATGATATTGGGTACTTCTTTAGCCAATCAAGTTCATGCAAGTTGGCAAACTTATATCATGATTGCAGTGTATTTTGTTGTCTTATTATTCATTGGATATTACGGATATAAACAATCTACGGGCAATTTAAGTGAGTTTATGCTTGGGGGGAGAAGCATTGGCCCTTATGTCACTGCACTTTCTGCAGGTGCTTCTGATATGAGTGGTTGGATGATTATGGGGCTTCCTGGTTCAGTTTATAGTACAGGGTTATCTGCAATGTGGATTACTATAGGGTTATCCTTAGGTGCTTACATAAACTACTTTGTTGTAGCGCCAAGACTTCGCGTATATACTGAACTTGCTGGTGATGCCATAACGTTACCAGATTTTTTCAAAAATAGATTAGATGATAGAAATAACTATTTAAAAATTATTTCAGGATTAATAATTGTTGTGTTTTTTACATTATATACACATTCTGGTTTTGTCTCAGGTGGAAAACTATTCGAAAGTGCTTTTGGTTTAAATTATCACTTAGGACTCATATTAGTAGCAGCCATTGTAATATTTTATACGTTCTTCGGAGGTTATCTTGCTGTTTCAATTACTGATTTCTTCCAAGGGGTAATCATGCTTATTGCAATGGTAATGGTACCTATCGTGGCATTGATTCAACTTGACGGTATTGATACATTTAGACAAGTTGCTGAGATGAAACCTACAAACTTAGATTTTTTTAAAGGGACGACTGTATTAGGTATTATCTCTTTACTTGCTTGGGGATTGGGTTATTTCGGGCAACCTCATATTATTGTCCGCTTTATGTCTATTAAGACACATAAACTATTACCAAAAGCCAGACGTTTAGGTATCAGCTGGATGGTTATTGGCCTAATAGGCGCTGTAGCCGTAGGATTAACTGGAATTGCTTTCATTTCTGAGCGTAATATCAAGATGGAAGATCCAGAAACATTATTTATTATTATGAGTCAAATATTATTTCATCCATTAGTGGGTGGTTTCTTATTAGCAGCTATTTTAGCCGCAATCATGAGCACCATTTCTTCACAGTTATTAGTAACTTCTAGTTCGCTAACTGAAGATTTTTATAAGCTTATACGTGGTGAAGACAAAGCTAAAACGCATGAAAAAGAATTTGTGATGGTTGGTCGTTTATCGGTATTATTAGTTGCCATTGTAGCCATTTGGATTGCTTGGTCACCTAATGACACTATTTTAAACTTAGTCGGAAATGCATGGGCTGGCTTCGGTGCTGCATTCAGTCCACTTGTAATCTTTTCTTTATATTGGAAAGGATTGACGCGCACAGGTGCATTGAGTGGAATGATTACCGGTGCTTTAATCGTAATTATTTGGATTGCTTGGATTAAGCCTCTCGCTTCAATCAATGAAATCTTTGGAATGTATGAGATTATTCCTGGTTTTATAGCTAGTGTTTTAGTAACTGTCTTTGTAAGTAAATTCACTAAAACTCCTGGTGATTTTGTAGCTCGTGACCTAGATAATGTAAAAAAAATAATCAAAGAATAATATAAAACACCCTATAAGGTAGACACTTATTAGTGCATACCTTATAGGGTGTTTTCTTAACTATAACTGTTGATGCTTTATGTTTGCTCAAACACTGTATTAGTATTAATTATTGTTTTTGTAAATGTGTACTTGTGGTTCTTTATCCTCTTTGGTTTTACTGATTAATGCTTTAGGGTTATTACCATCTTTAATATGAATTTCATATTCATCAATGCCATCAAAGTATTTTTCTGCTTGCTCTGTAACATATTGCGTAATACCAATTGTTTCTGCTTTGCCATAATAATCAATTGGTACATCTACAGATAGTTGTTTTGCTTTTTTATTTTCAAACTTCGCAGTACCTACTGATTGTGTAAAGTTATTAAAATAATTTTGCAAGTTATCATTAAATTGTTTGAAGTCTGAATTTAAATTATCATCTATTTCTGCTGCTTCTTCAGAAGGTAATAAAGCAGTTTTTTGATTGATATCATTCCATTCGTTGATACGTGTTTTACCTTCTTCAACTGTCGTGCCACTCATAAATTCACCTGGGGCAATTGAATTTTCACCAGATTGTTTATAAATTGCGAAATGAATAGGTACATCTTTTAATTCTTTATTCTCACGTATTCTAGACAGAATTTCGCTCGCCATCTGCTGTCCTTGTTTTTTAATTTCTTTATTTTTCAAATCTTTACTGTAAGATTCACCATTTTTTTCTTTTTGATAATAATATGTACCATTCATGGCTAAACCAATAGTCATTCCTTTAATATGCTTCCCTTTTGTATCACCATCACTATAGAAATCTTGTTCTAAAATATTAGACAAATATGCTGGTGACTTATCTGCGATTTTTTCAGGATCAGTTTCTCCCCTATGTGAAGGATTCAAGCCTAGATTTTCATTAGCTTTTTTTTCTTTGATTTCATCTTCATCCATTTTATCAATTTCAGATTTTGTATATTTAGGTTGCAAATACGCATTAATCATATCTTTATCTAGATACTGACCATCTTGATATAAGTATTCATCTGTTGGGAATACTTCTTTACTTAGTTCTAATAGGCCGTCTTCAAAATCTTCACCGTTATAGCTATTCGCCATATTATCTTGCAATAAACCACGTGCTTGGCTTTCTTTGAAAGGTAAAATCGTTCTATAATTATTACCTTGTACATTTTTGTCAGTTGCTATTTTTTTCACAGAACCGGATTCTTGCTGTTGTTCATTGTCATTGGATTCTTGCTTTTTATTTTCATCATCATTGCCACATGCTGATAATACAAAAATTGCTGAGATGAATAGTATAATCGTTCGTTTCATGCATTATCTCCTCTATCCCTCGATATCATTTTGTTTTTTAACAAAGTCTTCTTCTGACCAAATTTCTGTACCAAACTTTTCAGCTTTCGCTAATTTAGAACCTGCATCTTCACCTGCAATTACTAAATCTGTACTTTTTGTAACACTACTTGTTACCTTTGCACCTTGAAGTTCTAACCATTTTGAAGCTTCATTTCTTGTCATTTGATGTAACTTACCTGTGAGTACAATCGTTTTATCTTTAAACTCTGGATGACCTTCAATCTCTGTTGTTTTCACGCCTTTATATGTCATATTAACATTTTTTTCTTTTAATTTATTTATTAGAGCACGGATATCTTCATTTTCTAAGTAAGTTACTACTGATTGTGCTAACTTACGTCCAATATCATGAATATTGATTAAATCTTCTTCTGATACATTAAATAATTGGTCTATTGATCCATACTTCTCAGCGAGTACTTGGCTTGCTTTTACGCCTAAATGTCTAATGCCTAAACCAAATAGCAGTTGTTCTAATGAATTTTCTTTAGAAATTTCAATCGCATTTAATAAGTTGTCTACCTTTTTTTCACCCATACGATCAAGCGGTAATAAATCTTCCTTAGTTAGATAAAAAATATCGGCAACATCTTTAATTTTCTCATTTTCATAAAGTTGTTGAATAATTTTTGTGCCAAGGCCATCGATATTCATTGCTTGTCTTGATACAAAATGAATCAAGCCTTCAATCAATTGAGCTTGGCATTTAGGGTTAATACAACGAAGTGCAACTTCTCCTTCAATTCTCACTAGCTCGTGTTGACAACTCGGACAATGTGTCGGCATGTGATAAACTTGTGCATCATTAGGACGTCTATCTAACACGCTTTTAATAACTTCAGGTATGATATCACCTGCTTTTTTAATCACGACACTATCACCAATTCTAATATCTCTATCATGAATCAAGTCTTCATTATGTAATGATGCTCGAGAAACCGTAGTTCCTGCTACTTTAACTGGATTCAAAACCGCTGTAGGTGTCACCACACCAGTTCTACCGATACTTAACTCGATATCACGCAATTCAGTAATAACCTCTTCAGCTGGAAATTTATATGCTATCGCCCACCTTGGTGATTTCTGAGTAAAGCCTAATTCTTCTTGATGCTCCAATGCATTTACTTTTATCACAATACCGTCAATATCATAAGGTAACTTTTCACGCTGTTCAGTCCATTTTTCAATATACGCCATGACCTCATCTATAGTTTGTACACGTTGACGCTCTTGATTTGTTTTAAATCCTAATTGGTCCAATTCATCTAACGCTTCACTTTGAGTATCTGCATTAAACTGAGTAAAATCATTTACACTATACAAAAACACACTTAATTTTCGTTTTGCTGCCAATTTAGAATCTAATTGTCTTAATGAGCCTGCCGCTGCATTTCTCGGATTTGCAAATGGTTGTTCACCGTTGGTATCTTTCGCTTGGTTTAAATCAATAAAGGATTGTCTTGGCATATATGCTTCACCACGAACTTCAAAAGTTCTAGAGTCTTTAATTTTTAATGGAATGGCATGTATCGTTTTTAAATTTTCAGTGATATCTTCACCTGTCGTACCATCACCACGCGTTAAACCTTGTATAAATCTGCCGTTTTCATATTTAAGAGATACCGCTAACCCGTCAATTTTCAATTCACACATATACTCTATATCACCGATTCGATCGCGTATTCGTTGATCGAATTTTCTCAAGTCTTCTTCGTTAAAGGCATTTCCTAAGCTCAACATCGGGGTATCATGTGCTACTTTTTCAAAGGTTGATTGTGCAGCTCCACCTACACGAACAGTAGGTGAATCTTCTGTACGATATTCTGGATGAGCTGTTTCAATATCAATGAGTTCATGTAATAACTTATCATATTCACTATCAGGCACGGATGGGCTGTCTTGAACATAATATTCATAACTATATTGATTTAAAAGTTGATGTAAGTCATTCACACGTGATTGTAAATCAGCCACGAACTATTCCCCCTTCTTTTCAATCGGTGCAAATTGTGCAAGCAGACGTTTAGGACCTTCGGATTTAAAAATAATGTCTAATTCTACTGAACCATTTTTCTCGTTGACATTACTTACCATACCCTCACCCCAAGATTTATGAACCACTTTATCACCGATTTTCCAATCTGTAGATACTTGAGTTTTCTTCGAAGTAGCCGCCCGTTGACTATAACCTCTTTTGGCCGGTTGTTTCGTTGCTGATTTAAATCCATTATTCGCTGATTTAGCTTTAGATTTATTATCATTTTCCACTAACTCTTCTGGTATTTCTCTCAAAAACCTTGAAGCCATATTCGATTGTGGACGTCCAAATAACATTCGTGAAGTAGCATGTGTGATATATAAAGTTTCTTCAGCACGTGTAATAGCTACGTAGCAGATACGTCTTTCTTCTTGCATCTCATGTTCATCTTCACTTTTAATTGCTCTTATATGTGGAAATAGTGATTCTTCCATGCCCATAATAAATACGATAGGAAACTCCAAACCTTTGGCAGAGTGCATCGTCATTAGTGTTATACCGTCATCGATTTGTGCTTCATCAATATCTGCAACTAGTGATAGATCTGTTAAGAAATTAATTAATGACTGTTCTTCTAATGGTGTATTCTTTTCATAATCTTTTGGAACAGACATGAACTCATCTATATTTTCTAATCTACTTCTCGACTCTAAACTTTGTTCACGTTCCAACATTTCACGGTAACCTGATTTTGTTAAAGCTTCTTCTACAATTTCACTAATTTCTAAAAACTCTTGTTGTTTTATAATATTTTGCATAACATCATAAAAGTTAATACATTCTTGCGTTACTTTTTTTGATAAACCTATAAAATCTACTTCTGCTAATGCATCAAACATACTCAAGTCATTTTGTACAGCATAAGCTTGGATTTTCTCTACTGAGGATGGTCCGATACCTCGTTTAGGAACATTGATAATACGTTGCAAACTAATATCATCATTACTGTTTGCAATAATACGTAAGTAACTTAATAGATCTTTAATCTCTTTTCTATCATAGAACTTTTGACCGCCAACCATAGTATATGGAATATTCGATTTCATAAATGTTTCTTCAAGTACACGTGATTGCGCATTTGTACGATATAAAATTGCCATATCTTTAAATTTCTTGCCGTTGCGTTGCTGTTTCATAATTTCACGAACAACATATTCCGCCTCGTCTCTCTCTGTCGTCGCTTCATAATAATGAATTTTATCTCCATCTGTATTACCAGTCCACAACCCTTTAGGTTTACGTTCTGAATTATTTTTTATCACTTCATTGGCTGCATTTAAAATATTTTTTGTTGAACGATAGTTTTGTTCTAAGAAGATTGTTTTTGCTTCTGGATAATCTTCTTCAAATGATAGAATATTTTGAATATCCGCACCACGCCAACCATAGATAGATTGGTCGGAGTCACCAACAACACATAAATTTTTGAATTTACTAGCTAATAATTTAACTAATGTGTATTGGGCTTTATTGGTATCTTGGTATTCATCCACGTGTATGTATTGGAATTTATTTTGATAGTAGTCCAATACTTCTGGTACTCGTTCAAACAAGCGGATAGTTACCATGATTAAATCATCGAAGTCTAATGCTTCATTTCTTGTAAGTTGTCGTTGATAACCTTTATACACTGTAGCTACCATTTGAGTATGGTAATCATTAGCTTCTTTTTGTGCATCTTCAGGTGTTTTTAATTCATTTTTTAAATTACTAATAGCCCCAATAAACATTCTAGGCTCAAATTTTTTGCTATCTATGTTCTCATTCTTCAATACATCTTTAATAACAGATTTTTGATCGGTTGGATCAATAATTGTAAAATTACGTTCAATTCCAATTCTGTCTGCATCTCTACGAAGAATTCTCACACACATAGAGTGGAATGTGGACATCCAAAGAACTTGAGCTTGTTCACCAACCAATGCTTCAACACGTTCTTTCATTTCTTTAGCTGCTTTATTTGTAAAGGTTATCGCCAAAACATTATATGGAGACACATCTTTTTCATCTAACAAATAAGCAATGCGATGTGTTAACACACGTGTTTTGCCCGATCCTGCACCTGCCATTATAAGTAAAGGCCCTTCTGTAGTTCTTACTGCTTGGCTTTGCTCGTCATTCATCTTATTAACTAATGCATTCATTATTTATGTGACTCCTTTATCTTAACTGTATTTAATGCTTTATCTATATCTGTATATATAATATCGCCAACTATTATTGTGTCTGCATAAGCAGCCATGTCTTGTGCTTCGTCAAAGCTATTTATGCCACCACCATAGAATAATTGTGTATGGGTTAACATTGCTGATGCTGATTTTATCATTTCAATTTCACCGTATGTACCACTGTATTCAATATACATAACTGGTAGCTTGTACATATCATTAATCATTTGTGCATAAGCTTCAATATCTTCTTGATCTAACTTTGTCTGAGCTTGTGTTAATTGTGCTACTTTACAATCTGGATTTAGAACAACATAACCTTCAAACACAACTTCTTCAAAATCAATCATCTGTCCATATGATTTAAGTGCCTCTAATAAAATGCCATTATGATACTTAACATTACTACTATTTAATACACTTGGTACAAAATAACAATCAAAACCAGCCACTACACTTTCTACATTAGAAATCTCCAATGCTAAAGGTAGCGAATACCTTCTAACTCGACTCATTAAATGAACAACATTATCTTCAGTAACATCATCTGTCCCGCCAATGATAATTGCATCGGTATCCGACATACAAATCATCTCTAAATGTGCATCGGTAATTGACTTTGCAGGATCTAATTTAAAAATATGTTTCCATTTTTTAATGTCATACATGATATGTTACTCCTTTTTTTAGCATACATATGATTATAGCATTTTTAGTCTGTGAGTTCTAAAAGGAAGTAGAAAAAAATCACCTCATTTATTTGAAGTGATTCATTAGTATTGCGTGCTACTTTGTTGCTATTTTAACTCATGATTTAAATGATAATAACTTTCTAAATTTGTATCTTCTTCAGTTATAATATTAGCTAATTGATGACCTACATAACGTAAATGCCATGGTTCATAGGCGTAGCCGGTTTGTTGAGATTGCCCTTTGGGATAGCGAATAATAAAACCATAATCAGCAGCATGTTGAGTCAACCATTTACTTTCTTCAGATTTTTCAAAATCCTTATGAAAATCTTTCATTGGAAGATCTGTACCTACATCAAAAGCCAAACCCGTTTGATGCTCTGAATGTCCTGGTGGAGCCGTATAACTCTGAGCTGTCTGTTTTCCATCTTTTTGTGTATATGTCTCAACCACTTGTTTTTGGTCATCATAACTACGATAACCACTAATATATTTTAAACTTATATGTTCTTTTTCTGCTTTGTGCAGTAATTGATTGAGTTTATATCTTGCCGCTTTATTTTCTCCTGGTTTATATGTTTGTGGTAAGCCGTATTGTTTATTGACTATAACATGGCCATTGATACGCGTAATTCCACGTTTTTCCGTAATGATTGGTAACGCATTCCGTGGTTTAACAATTTCTGGAGTTGTAGATTGAGGATTTTGTTTCATGCTTAGAATCAATAGAATGAATGTGACAATTAAGATGATTGTGCCAACAATTAAAGTAAATATCCCAACAATCCATTTCTTTAGCATAATCAACTTCCTTTCATGCTCTTATACTACAAGATATCACAACACAATTATATTACCATTTTAATAGTGAATTCTCACATTAATCTCATTCAGTTTTATAAACATTCAATAATTTTTTGGTATAAAATTAAATTTTATAGTCTTTTTAATTTATCAAAAAAGCCGACAAAGTAATTACCTTGTCGACAGTTTAAGATTAACTATCGCATTAATCTTGTGTATATATTAAATTTAATCGGCTGTTTCAATATTCATGCGGTCTAGAATTATCGTGTATGCATCATTACCCCATTGCAATGATCTTTTCACTCGAGAAATTGTTGCAGTTGATGCACCTGACTCTTGCTCTATCGTCGCATAAGTATATCCTTGTTTAATCATCTTAGCGACTTGCAAACGTTGTGACAATGACTGTAACTCATTCACCGTACACAAATCATCAAAAAATTGATAACATTCTTCTCTATTTTCAAGCGTTAGAATAGCATCAAATAATTCATCTAATGCATGGCCTCTTAACTTTTCAATTTGCATAAAAACAACCCCTGTATCTTTCAATTTTATCTCGTTTTAACGTACTAACACATTAAAGTGTAACGATTTCCATTGAAAAATTCAAGCAATGTTGTTTTAAACCAGTCCAGCTCTTTCAAAAATAGTGTCAACTTGGTTTAAATGATGTTTTGGATTGAAACATTCATCTAAGTCTTCTGTAGTTAATAAATCAGTTATCGAACTATCTTGCTCAATTAATGCTCTAAATGGTGTTTTAGTTTCCCAAGATTCCATCGCTTTAGGTTGAACTTTATCATAAGCCTCTTCACGTGCTAAACCTTTATTGATCAACGCTAACAATACACGTTGTGAGAAGATTAAACCATAAGTTTTATCGATGTTTTCAAGCATATTGTCTTCAAATACTGTAAGTCTATCTACAATATTTGTAAAACGATTTAAAGCGTAATCTAATGCAATGGTAACATCTGGTAACATAATACGTTCTGCAGATGAGTGTGAGATGTCTCTCTCATGCCATAACGGTACATTTTCATAAGCTGTCGTTACATAGCCTCTAATCACGCGTGCAATGCCTGTGATATTTTCAGAACCAATTGGGTTACGTTTATGAGGCATTGCTGATGAACCTTTTTGTCCTTTAGCGAATGCTTCTTCTACTTCACGTGTTTCAGTTTTTTGTAAATTACGAATTTCAACAGCAAATTTTTCCATTGATGTTCCAATTAATGCGAGCGTCGCAATGTAATAAGCATGACGATCACGTTGTAATGTTTGTGTTGAAACTGGAGCAATATCGATACCTAAATTTTCACATACATACGCTTCTATTTCTGGTGGGATATTAGCAAATGTACCTACAGCTCCGCTCATTTTACCTACTTCAATCTCTTCTCTAACGCGTTTAAAACGTTCTAAATTACGTTGCATCTCTGTATACCATAGTGCCATTTTAACACCAAAAGTAGTTGGTTCAGCATGTACACCATGTGTACGCCCCATCATCAATGTATATTTGTAATCCTTTGCTTTTTGCGCTAATACTTCGATAAATCTTTCTAAATCTTTTTCAATAATATCATTGGCTTGTTTAATAACATAGCTTAATGCAGTATCAACAACGTCTGTCGAAGTTAAACCATAATGTACCCACTTACGTTCTTCACCTAATGTTTCAGAAACTTGTCTTGTAAAAGCCACAACATCATGACGAGTTTCTTGTTCAATTTCTTGCGCGCGTTCGACATCAACTTTAGCATTTTGACGTATTTTCTTTACATCTTCTTCAGGGATATCACCTAATTTACTCCAAGCCTCACATGCAAGTATCTCTACCTCTAACCAAGCTTCATAGCGATTTTGATCTGTCCAAATATTTGTCATTTCTTCTCTAGAATAGCGTTCAATCATTGAAATAAGCTCCTATCTTACGTAAGTTTTAGTTCACAAACCCTCAAAACATGTACTTTTAAAGATTAAATGAGTTTAAAGTTCGTGTTTAATACCTTCAATACTAGTTTAACAGAATTGCCTTAAAATGTATAAGTCTTTTCGGTCTTCTTTATAAAATATTTACATTTACAAAGAAAATGAACCGCTATGGGTAAACCATGCGGTTCATGACTTATAGCTCTTGTAACTTGCCGACAAACTCAATTTCTTGTCTAAGCACTTCTACACTACCGTCTTTATTCTCTTTGTAAACTGGTTTTTCGTAACGTTTAACTGGTGTGTAACCCGCTTCACGCATACGTTGTAAACAGTCTTGTATGGATTCATTTTCTTCAACTTTAAATTTTTGTTGTTTCTTCATATACTTTCAACTTCATCCGTATCGTATTGTTTAAGTTTCTTACTCTTCAATCCTTTAGCCCAGAAACCACCATGTATAGTACGTGGTTCATATGCGACAATAAATGCCTTTTCATCCATTTGTTTAATTGTATCAATTAGTTTAAATTCAAAGCGTCTTGGCGTAAGTATTTGTAAAATCAAACGTTTTCCGTCTCTACCATATGCTGTACTATGTGTAACACCATAGCCTAAATCTCTTAATTGTCTCGGCAAATCTAATTCATATTCTGATGAAGTAACATTAACAACTGTATACCCTAATGCTAACTTTTCTTCAATCTTCATACCAACAATAATACCAATTGAAAATCCAAACGCATACGCTAATACATTCTGAATTTGGTCTAAACTAGACATGACCATGCCTAAACCAACTACATAAACAAGAACTTCTAAAAAGCTGACAATAGCTGCTACATAGCGATAACCTTTAAGTGTTAATATTGTTCTCATCGTTAAACATGTTACATAAGTAACATTGATAATAAAAATTGCTAATACCATTAACCATGGATTAGATGTTATCACTGACATATCCATTTTCCTTTCTCGTACAATAAATTCAAGTAATTTTAACAGCAACTATTTATTTTGTCACTAAAAAATAAAATAACTCACATTTAATTTTTAGGCCATGAATATCTTGTATAAGCAAGTTCTCTTTTGTGTGCAGTTTTAATATAATGTTTTTCAATCACATCTTTAGCTTCACTTGAAACAGTTTTACCTTCTAAGTAATCATCAATATCGTTATAACTTACACCCAGTGCTTCTTCATCTGGAAGTTGTGGCTTATCTTCTTCTAAATCAGCTGTTGGTACTTTTTCATATAAATGTTTTGGAGCATCAAGATACGTTAATAATTGCTGTCCTTGTCGCTTATTCAGTCCAAATATTGGCGCAATATCAGCAGCACCATCACCATATTTTGTATAAAAACCGGTAATATTTTCAGCAGAATGGTCCGTACCTACAACAATGCCTTGCATATTAGATGCTATAGAGAATTGTACCTTCATACGTTCACGTGCTTTTTCATTTCCTTTTTGAAAATCTGTCAATTGTATACCTGCTTCTTCGAGTGAATGTACGCTTTGATCTACAGCTGCTTTGATATTCACTGTAACTACTTTATCAGGTTGAATAAAGTTTAATGCATCTTCTACTTCAGCTGCGTCACTTTGTATACCATAAGGTAGTTTCACAGCAATAAATTGGCAGTCAATGCCTTCTTGTTTCAGTTCATTGACAGCTATTTGGCATAATTTTCCAGTTAATGTCGAATCTTGTCCACCCGATATACCCAATACTAAAGATTTAATAAAAGAATGAGACTGGATATAACTTTTAATAAATTGAATGATATTACGCGTTTCTTCTTTACTATCAATTACTGGCTTTACTTTCATTTCTTTGACGATAATATCTTGTAAATTACTCATTGTCTTCTTCCATCTCCTTCACATGTTCTGCTACTTCAAATATACGTTTATGTTTATTTTCCCAGCATGCAGTACTTAAATCAACTGGATACTCTTGGGGGTTGAGGTGACGTTTATTTTCATCCCATAGATACTCAAGACTTTCATTTAAATATGTCTGAGCTTCTTTTTCAGTAGGTAAATTATATACCAGTTTACCATCCTTGAAAATATCATGATGTAAATCTTTGGCTATAAACGACTTTATAAATTTCATTTTATAAGTGTGTACTGGATGGAATAATTTAAGCGGTGATTCATCGTATGGATTCTCTTGATCTAATGTGATGTAATCTCCTTCCGCTTTATTTGTTTTCTTGTTAATGATACGGTACACGTTTTTCTTACCTGGTGTGGTCACTTTCTCAGCATTGTTGGATAATTTGATACGATCCACGTATTGTCCCGAACTATCTTCCACAGCAACCAATTTGTACACCGCACCTAACGCCGGTTGATCATAACCTGTCACTAACTTAGTACCCACACCCCATGAATCAACTTTCGCACCTTGGGATTTTAAGCTTGTAATTGTTTGTTCATCTAAATCATTAGAAGCGATAATTTTGGCATCTGTAAATCCGGCTTCATCTAACATTCTACGCGCCTCTTTTGAGAGATAGGCAATATCCCCAGAATCTAATCGAATACCGATAAAGTTAATTTTATCTCCTAATTCTTTTGCTACTTTAATTGCAGTAGGGACGCCTGATTTTAATGTATGGAAAGTATCTACTAAAAACACACAATCTTTATGTCGCTCTGCATATTTTTTAAAAGCTATATATTCATCTCCATAAGCTTGAACCATTGCATGTGCATGTGTACCAGAAACTGGAATATCAAATAACTTTCCAGCGCGAACATTGCTCGTTGCATTAAATCCTCCTATAAAGGCAGCTCTAGCTCCCCACAATGCTGCATCCGCTTCTTGAGCACGTCTTGTACCAAATTCCATGAGTATATCGTCACTTGCAACTTGTCTAATTCTGCTCGCTTTTGTAGTAATAAGTGTATGGAAATTCACTATATTTAGTAACATTGTTTCTATTAATTGTGCTTGGATAAGCGGTGCTTCTACTCTGATTAATGGTTCATTTCCAAAACAAAGTTCACCCTCATGCATCGAACGGATATTCCCAGTAAATTTCAAATCTTTTAAGTAGCTTAAGAAGTCTTCTTGATAGCCAATTGATTTCAAGTATTCTATGTCTGATTCAGAAAAATGAAAATTATTTATAAAGTCTATAACACGTTTTAATCCATTAAAAACTGCATAACCGCTATCGAACGGCATATTCCTAAAGTATAAATCAAACACTGACCAACGTTCATGAATCCCATCATTCCAATAACTTTCAGCCATATTTATTTGATATAAATCATTATGTAGTACAAATGTATCATCTTCGTATTGGTACACAACTATCTCTCCAATCAGCTTTTCCATTAGTTTAGCATAAAAGAAAGCGTCTTAGCACCTGAAATACAATCCCTATTTAAGCTCTGTACTGTATTATTTTGTAGCTATTCTCTAACTTAACTATTTAATTATGATAAATCTGTGTCAGACAGTTGGACAATATCATGACATTTCTCTTGTTTTTTACTGTAAAAGGTCTAAAATGCCCTATAATGTTATACGAGGTGTTATATATGCTAAATGAAGCTAAATTATTTGTTGAATCCATGTATAAAGAATTGGATTATGATGAACAAACAATTTTAAATAGATTAAACGAAATTGAACAAGAAATTCTTACAATGGGAAGCTATACTCATACACAAGAAGAATTAGTCTATGGGGCAAAAATGGCTTGGAGAAACTCGAATCGTTGTATCGGTCGTTTTTTTTGGGACTCTCTAACCATAAAAGATGCAAGGCACATACAAACTGAACATGAATTTATCAATACTATTGAAAATCATATCGAAACAGCAACTAACAATGGCAAGATTAAACCTTATATCACTATTTTCTCTCCTCATCACCCACCGCAAATCTATAATAATCAATTAATTAGATATGCTGGATATGCAGATAAAGGTGATCCTGCAGAAAAAACAATTACTCAACTTGCTGAACATTTAGGTTGGCAAGGAGCACATACTGACTTTGATATCTTACCTTTAATTTATAAAATGTCAGATGGTGATTTAAAGTATCATAATTATAATCCAGAAATTATTAAAGAGGTTCCTATTACACACGACCGCTATCCTAAATTACAACAACTCGGTTTAAAGTGGTATGCAGTACCAATTATCTCTAATATGGATTTAAAAATTGGTGGTATTACTTATCCCACCGCACCTTTTAATGGTTGGTATATGGTAAATGAAATTGCAGTTCGTAATTTCACTGATTCATATCGCTACAATTTACTAGAAAGTGTTGCAGAAGCTTTTGAATTTGATACACTTAAGAATAATTCTTTTAATAAAGATCGTGCCCTTGTTGAATTAAATGATGCGGTATATCATTCCTTTAAAAATGAGGGCGTCTCTATTGTCGATCATTTAACTGCATCAAAGCAATTTGAAATGTTCGAAAAGAACGAATATAAAAATGGTAGAGAAGTTACAGGTAAATGGTCATGGTTAGTACCTTCGTTGTCTCCAACGTTAGTATCCAATTATCATCATGGTTATCACAATGAGATTAAAGACCCTAACTTTCATTATAAAAATACCGAATCAACAGGTTGTCCATTCCATTAGAACTACTAACTCGCCATACATAGACAAGGGGTATCGATGCATGAAATTATACTATTTAGGTCCAAAAGGGACATTTTCTTATTTAGCAGCAAAACAATATAAATCTGAAACAGAAATGGATTTTGAATCAAAATCCAACCTTTACGAAGTAGTGAACGCTGTATCTAATGACGATAATAGCATTGCAGTTGTTCCTATTGAAAATTCTATCGAAGGTACAATTAATATAGTAGCCGATGCGCTGACTCAACAAAATATATACGCATTGGGTGAACTGCATTTAAATATTCAATTCGCTTTATATGGTACACAAAATGCAGATGTAAAAGATATTTCAAAGGTATATTCCATCGCACCTGCAATAAGTCAGACAAGCGAATACATTCAGAAACATGATTTTAAATATGATTACGTAGATAGTACAATTAGTAGCCTTGAAAAAATTTCAGATGGTGTGGGTGCAATTGCACCATTAGGAAGTGGTGAAGCTTATGGTTACTACCCTATCGACCAGAACATCCAAGACTATCCACATAACACAACACGTTTCTTAGTCGTAAGCAATCAACCACAACACATCGAGCAAGCAAGTGACACTATGTTATTAATCACACCTAAATTCGATAAAGCAGGTTTATTAGCTAGCATATTAAATACGTTTGTCTTATTTAATATTAACCTTTCATGGATTGAATCGCGTCCTTTAAAAACACAACTAGGCATGTACCATTTCTTTGTACAAGCTGACACGTCAATCAATGAAGATTTAACTAAAGTGATAAAAATATTAAATACATTGGATTTCCAAGTTACAATTATCGGCTCATTCAATAAAATCACTTAACCTAAAATAAATAAAAAAGAGCATCATTTCAAATATCTGAAATGATGCTTTTTTTACTTCAATTTTTTATTTCAATGGTAGTGGCTTCGTTACATCTATCCCTAACACTGGAGGTACAAGGTAGTACACAACAAGTACAATAATAATTACACTTACTATGTTAACCCAAAATCCGACAGAAGCCATCCTTTTAATCGATATAATCCCTGTACCGAAAACAATAGCATTTGGCGGAGTTCCAACTGGCAACATATAAGCACAGTTTGCTGCCATAGCGGCTGGTACCATAAGTAATAAAGGATGTACATTTACAGCTACTGACAATGTTGCAAGTATCGGTAAAATCATAGTTGCTGTTGCAGTATTCGACGTTATTTCAGTTAAAAATAATACAAATAATGTAATAACTATTACTATAAGTAGTGGACTAACACCTTCTATTAACCTTAATTGATCACCAAGCCATTTTGCCAATCCACTAGAAGATATACCTTTGGCTAATGCTAGCCCCCCACCGAATAAGATGAGTACCCCCCACGGCAAGTCTTTTGCTACTTCCCAATCTATAATACGCTTATGTTTTGCTTTATTTTTAGCAGGAATTAAAAATAATAAAACAGATATAAATATTGCTATTGTTCCATCGGCGACTTCTGAAGTGAAAGCCCAATTTTTCAACAAGAATTCCCGACTTATCCATAAAAAACTTGCAAGTAGGAAAATAAATTGTACAACTTTCTCTTCGTATTTCATTTCACCTAGTTCATCTAATTTTTGCTTAATCAAGTATTGTCCACCTGGTAATTCTTTCATGTCATGCTTAAATGCAATAAAACGAATGTAAGTCCACACCAAGAAGAGCAAAACAATGACAGTCGGTACACCTATAATCATCCACTTTGCAAAACTAATCTCTTCACCAAACGCGGACTGGTATTGCCCTTTTAATATAATTAATGGAGGCGTTCCAATTAGCGTTCCTAATCCTCCTATAGTCCCAGCATAACCAATAGCTAAGACCAATGATTGTTCGAATTTGTTAATACTTGCAGAATTTGTATGATCATTTTTCAATTCATTCGCTTCTTTAATGATCGCCAAACCAATTGGAATCATAATCATTACTGCAGCTGTATTTGATACAAACATCGATAAAAAAGCAGTTGCAATCATAAAACCAAGTAGAATCTTACTAGTACTCGTCCCAAGATAATTTATAATTGTTAGTGCAACGCGTGTATGTAAATTCCATCTTTCCATTGCAATAGCTAAAATAAAACCACCTAAAAATAAGAAGATAATATCATTACCATATTGTGCTGAAACTTCTTCAGGGTTCAGTACATGTCCTATCGGTAATAAAATTAAAGGTAATAAACTCGTAGCAGCAATAGGAATTGCTTCTGTAATCCACCATACCGCTACCCATAATGTTATGGCTAAAACGAATATGCCTTTTGTCGTTAAATCTTCAGGGTGAAAGAATAATAATGTTAACGCAAAAAGTAACGGTCCCAATATCAAACCTATCAGTTGTCCCATGTTATAAGACTTCTTTTCTTTCTTTTTTGAAAAAAACGTTAAGTAGTGTGATCCTCTCATATTTCCCGGTTTCAAGTCATTCATAATGTTCCCCCTTCAATCATTATCTGAATATTCACAATAATTCATTAAAGTATAACATACAAAAAAGGGAGAACGTACCTTGATTTTAAAACGCTTTCATCACTTATACTTATGATTAATTATTATAATTAATAATCACTCTATATTATTTTTTTTGATTTTAACCTTTGAGTTATGCGACAATACCAATTCTTTAATACCATCCAAATACAAACGTTGTGACGCGTGGTCAAATTCATTTTGTGCTATTAGTATTTTTTCATGCTTTACATTATTATAACTTTGTATACGTATAGCATCATTTTTCATTACTCCAGTAAAATAATTTTGATAAATATTCAAGTCACTTCCAGCTTGAGTAGTTCTTTCTTTTCCGTTTAAATCTTTAGCATTCTTTCCTTCTTTAACTGCTAAGAAACGAATGCCTCCTGCACAGTTAATAAAATGGTTGTTATGAATATAAGTGTGTTTCGACTTCAGAGGTGTTAATGCATATTGATTCATACCTTCGAACGTATTAAAGCGAATATGGATATTATTATAAAATTGGTTATAACGGCTAGCGTGTGAACCAATTGCACGATTCCAAGCATTCATATTCGGTGTATCAGAACTACCAAAATAACAGTGCTCAATAATGACATTTTTCGTAATTGTACCATCAGCCTTCCCAAATTTAGGAAAGGCACCTTTTACTTGAATATCTATTTGGATAGCCTCTGAAAAACTACGTTTACCTTCACTATCATTAAATCCTAAAAACTGACATTCCTTCATATATAACCCATTCAAACCACAAGCATCTAGTGCATGGCCTCCAACAACATCTTTAAAGGTTACGTTTATAATTTGGATATCTTGGGCATGACCTATACTCATCACAGTATTGTTATATGGATACTCATAACCATTCATATCAAATGTGCCACCTGCAATATGAATATGACTATTCCCTTTATAACCATAATAAGGCTTTAACTTCCTTCCATTTTTGAGCAGTGCATCTTTTCCACATCTTTTAAGTACCGCTTCATCATGCAATAACAAAGTAGTCGAATCATAAATCACAAGCGCTTTTTTTATATGATATTCACCTTTTGGTACATATATTGTTATCGGCGCATGCTTTCTTGCATAATTTAATGCGCGCTGCATTGCACGTGTATCTGCTCTTTTATTGTTACCTTTCAAGCCAAATTCGTTTGCATTTATAATCATAATTGAATTCCTTTCTTCCATCTTAATTATATATTAAACATAAACACGTATATTTAAACGCTTTTACTATACCTTTATCCATTTCCCTACTTAGTATATAATAGCTATAATCTTTAAAAGTTGGGAGTGTTTCTATAATTATGAAAAAAAGTGCACTGATTGTTGTAGATTATTCAAATGACTTTGTTGCTGACAACGGTCAATTAACTTGTGGCAAAGCAGGACAACAAATCGAAAAATATATTGTTGAAAGAATAGAAGCTTATAATCGAGAAAAGCAAGAAATCTTTTTTATGATGGATTTACATTTTGAAGAAAATAGCTATCATCCTGAAAACAAACTGTTCCCTCCTCATAATATTATTGGGACACTGGGCAGAGAACTTTACGGAAAAGTATATGATATTTATCAAAATATTTTATTTAATGATTTCGTACACTTTTTAGATAAAACACGTTATGACTCATTTTATGGTACGCCATTAGATAGTATGTTAAGAGAGAGAAATATTAAGCACTTAGAAATTGTTGGTGTGTGTACTGATATTTGTGTCTTACATACAGCTATTTCGGCTTACAATTTAGGCTATGCTATAACAATATCTCCAAAGGGTGTTGCCTCATTTAATCCATCTGGTCACGAGTGGGCTTTAGGACATTTTAAAAATTCATTAGGTGCAGAAGTAGAATAACAATGTAAAATCATGATAATATAATATTAAATATAAAAATAAGGAGAATTTAAACATGGCAAAAACTTATATTTTCGGGCATAAAAACCCAGATACAGACGCAATTTCATCTGCAATCATCATGGCAGACTTTGAACAACAAACTGGTAATACAGAGGCTACACCCTATCGTTTAGGTGAAGTAGGTCCTGAAACACAATTTGCTTTAGATCAATTCAAAGTAGATGCTCCAGAACTACTCAACGATAATTTAGCAGATCAAAACGTTATTTTAGTTGACCATAATGAATTCCAACAAAGTGCTGATTCAATCGCCGATGCTACAATCCAACACGTTGTAGATCACCATCGTATTTCTAATTTTGAAACTGCAGCTCCATTATATTATCGTGCTGAACCTGTAGGTTGTACAGCTACCATCTTATACAAAATGTATAAAGAACGTGGGTTTGAAATTAGTCCTAAGATTGCTGGATTAATGATTTCTGCAATCATCTCAGATAGCTTATTATTCAAATCTCCAACTTGTACTGAAGAAGACGTACAAGCTGCTGAAGCATTAAAAGCAATTGCCGATGTAGATTTAGAATCTTATGGTTTAGAGATGTTAAAAGCAGGTGCTTCTACTTCTAATAAATCAGCTACAGATTTATTAACTATGGATGCGAAATCATTTAACATGGGGGATTACACAACACGTATCGGTCAAGTAAATGCAGTTGATATCGATGAAGTATTTGAGCGCCAAGAAGAATTAGAAAAAGAAATGTTAGAAACAAGTGCAAATGAAAAATATGACTTATTTGTATTAGTCGTTACTGATATTATTAATAGTAATTCTAAAATTTTAGTTGTAGGACCTGAAAAAGACAAAGTAGGTACTGCCTTTAATGTAGAACTTAATAATGGCACTGCATTCTTACCTGGTGTTGTATCACGTAAAAAACAAGTCGTTCCTCAAATTACTGAAGCATTAAACTAAGTTGTTTATCGTGAGTTGTAAACAATGATTTTATATAGAATTTAAATTATACTGGAGCATAGTTAATATGTTCCAGTTTTTTATCAAAATTATGTAACTCTAACACCGGTCAGAATAGGAGGATATGATTTGAATTCGATAGAACAAACTTTCCATAATAGTAAACAATACTTTAGCACTCATGAAACAAAAGATATTAAGTTTAGAAAAAAACAACTTAAACTCTTAACTAAAAGTATCAAAAACCATGAAAATGATTTACTTGATGCTTTCCAAAAAGATTTAGGTAAAAATAAAGTAGAAAGTTATGCAACAGAGATTGGTTTCACTTTAAAAAGCCTTAAAACAGCACGTAAAGAGTTGAAAAACTGGTCGAAGCAAAAACAGGTTAACACACCTATTTTTATGTTCCCTACTAAAAGTTATATTATGAAAGAACCTTATGGGACTGTTTTAATTATCGGTCCTTTCAACTATCCTTTCCAATTACTGATTGAACCATTAATTGGTGCCATAGCGGCAGGTAATACAGTTATACTTAAACCGTCAGAATTCACACCTCATGTTTCAGCTGTTATACAGCAGCTTATCGAAGATGTCTTTGCTCCTGAATACATTAGCGTATGTCCAGGAGTTGCGGAAACAACGCAATCACTAATTCATTTGCCGTTCGATTACGTCTTCTTTACTGGTAGTGAACAAGTAGGCAGAATTGTTTATCAAGCAGCAAGTGAACATTTAACTCCTGTTACGCTTGAATTAGGCGGTAAATCACCAGTGATTGTAGATGAAACTGCAAATATCAAAGTGGCTAGTGAACGTATCAGCTTTGGTAAATTTATAAATGCTGGGCAAACTTGTGTTGCTCCAGATTATATTTTAGTCAATAGTAAAGTTAAAGACGCGTTGATTACCTCATTGAAACAAACCATAACTGAGTTTTATGGCAAGTCTATTCAAGATAGTCCTGATTTTGGAAGAATTGTTAATCAACAACACTTCCATCGTTTGGATAATTTATTAAAAACACATTACTCAAATATTGTATTTGGTGGCCAAACATCTGAAAATGATAAATATATTGCACCAACAATTTTAGACAATATTACCTTTGATTCAAAAATTATGGAAGATGAAATTTTTGGTCCAATATTACCAATCATTACTTATGACGACTTTGATGAAGCTATTGACTTAATTCGTACCAAACCTAAACCACTTAGCTTATATTTATTTAGTGAAGATGAAAATGCTACAGAACGTGTGCTTAATGAAATTTCATTTGGTGGTGGTGCAATCAACGATACGATTATGCACTTAGCAAATTCAAATTTACCTTTCGGGGGCGTCGGCGCTTCTGGAATTGGTCAATATCATGGAAAATATAGCTTTGACACGTTTAGTCACGCCAAATCTTATATTTTCAAATCTACTCGCCTTGAATCTAGTCTTTTCTTCCCTCCTTACAAAGGCAAATTTAAATATATTAAAACTTTTTTTAATAAATAAAATATACCTGGTATGCGTTCGTTACGCATACCAGGTATATTTTTTAGCTTCTCATTCTACTTATTGTAAAAACTGTACACACACGCCTTCTGGAGCAGCTTGTTGATGATCTACTTTTTCTAATTCACCTGTTACTTTATCACGTTTAAAAACGGTTAACGCATAATCTCCTTCTTGGTGTGCACAAACTAAATAATCATCTGATTGAGTGATATTAAAATCACGTGGGAATGCTCCACCACTAGGTACTATATCTACAAATGAAATTGATGCGCCATCTTCTCCTACTTTGAAAATAGCTATGCTATCGTGTCCTCTATTACTTATATACAAGAATTTTTGATCATGAGATAGTCTTACACCTGCGAGTTTTGTTTCGTCTTCAAAATTTTCTGGAATTGTTGAATAACGCTCAATTTCAGTAAACCGACCATCTTCATATTTCACAACACTTACGTTGTTTGATATTTCATGCACAATATATCCGTATTCTCCATTTTCATGGAAAGCGATATGTCTTGGGCCATCTCCTGGTTCAACATCAGTCTCCGCGTATGGCTTTAATCCATTATCACTGAATTCATAAGTAACCACTTTATCCGTACCTAAATCCATTGCGACAACGTATTTGTCATCTGGTGTTGTACTAAGATAATGTACATGTGGATTGTCTTGTCTTTCGTTTGGTCCTGTTGGATACGTATGTTCTAATTCCTGAATTAAGCGAACAACTTCGCCTGTTGATGGATTAGCTTCATATAAGCGTGCTAAACCCGCACCATAAACTGATTCAAAGACATATTTTCCATCTGGTGATACATCAATGTAACAACCAGTACCAGCTGTAGATGCTAGACATTTATTGATTAAAGTGAGCTTACCCTCTTCACCAATTTTAAGGCTAGCAATGCCGCAATAATCACCTTCACGTGTAATAGCATATAAAAATGATTTGTGCTGATTGACGTAGGTTGATGCTTCAAGTTCATATCCTGTTTCAACTTCTGTCACTTTCCCAGTTTGTTCATCTAATTGAAAGCGATAAATTCCTTTCCCCTCTTTTTTCGTGTATGTACCTATATAACCTATCGTCGTCATATAAACCCCTCCATTTTGATATAGTTCCATTTTAATAAATATTCAATCAATTAACAATCAATTGGTTGTTTTATGCATATAGCTATTTTGATAGTTATTTTATTTTTTTATAAACTACATAGACTTAAAACTATATAGATGTTAATCTATGTAGGTGAATTACATTTATTTTAAACTCTCCACAATGAAAGGAAGAAAAATGAATTATAAAGAAACTTCTCAATATTTAAAAGTGATTGCTGATAGTAATCGCCTCGAAATTTTAGATTTACTGTCTTGTGGTGAACAATGTGCTTGTGACTTATTAGAACATTTTTCTTTTTCCCAACCTACTTTGAGTCACCATATGAAAGTACTTAAAGATAATAACCTTGTTACCTATAGAAAAGAAGGTAACAAAAATTTATACAAGTTGAATCATGATGTATTAGCTGACATTACAAAACGTCTCACTCTATTGAATACCAATAATATGCCATGTATATGTGACGTTATAACGAAAGGTGAGTGTAACTAATGGTAGCATTAGCTATTTTTATTTTTGTCTTAACGCTCCTTTTTGTAATATGGCAGCCTAAAGGCCTAGATATAGGAATCACAGCCGCCATTGGATCCATATTAGCTATCATTACAGGCGTTGTATCATTAAATGATGTCGTAGAAGTTACAGGAATTGTTTGGAATGCTACCTTAACCTTCATAGCCGTTATTATTATATCGTTAATATTGGATGAAATTGGTTTCTTCGAATGGTCTGCCCGTCATATGGTCAAAGCTTCAAAAGGCAATGGATTAACGATGTTTATCTATATTTCTTTACTCGGATCAGTTGTAGCAGCTTTCTTTGCTAATGACGGAGCTGCATTGATTTTAACACCTATTGTTTTAGCTATGGTCCGTAATTTAGGATTTAATCAAAAAATTATTTTCCCTTTTATTATAGCTAGTGGTTTTATCGCAGATACAACCTCGCTACCTTTAATTGTTAGTAACTTGGTTAATATCGTTTCTGCAGATTACTTTGACATTGGGTTCATTGAATATTTTAGTCGAATGATTATCCCAAATATTTTTTCACTCATTGCTAGTATTTTAATACTATGGGTATACTTCAACAAGTCAATACCCAAGACATTTGATGATAACAATCTTAAAATTCCACAGGAAGCAATTAAAGATAAGAAACTTTTTCATTTATCTTGGTTTGTCTTAGCTATCTTACTTATAGGCTACCTTATAAGTGAATTTATCCATATTCCGGTGTCCTTCATCGCGGGAACGATTGCGATTATATTCCTTTTATTAGCACGCAAATCACCTGCTGTGAATACGCGACAAGTCGTTAAAGGCGCGCCTTGGAATATTGTAATATTTTCAATTGGCATGTATCTCGTAGTATTTGGTTTGAAAAATGTAGGAATCACTACTATTCTAGCTGACATTTTAACTAATATTTCAAACTATGGTTTATTCAGCAGTATTATGGGCACAGGCCTGATAGCTGCCTTTCTTTCTTCAATTATGAATAATATGCCTACTGTTTTGATTGATGCTATTGCAATTGGACAATCTAATGCCACAGGTATATTAAAAGAAGGTATGATTTATGCGAATGTTATCGGCTCAGATTTAGGTCCTAAAATAACACCTATCGGTTCTTTAGCAACATTACTTTGGTTGCATGTGTTAACACAAAAAGGCGTAAAAATTTCTTGGGGTGTTTACTTTAAAACAGGAATCATTATTACCATTCCTGTGCTATTGGTAACACTGTTAGGTTTATATCTTACACTCATTATATTTTAAGAAAAGAGGAATTAATTATGGATAAAAAAACAATTTATTTTATATGTACTGGAAACTCTTGTCGTAGCCAGATGGCTGAGGGTTGGGGGAAGAAAATATTAGGTGAAGATTGGAATGTCTATTCTGCTGGTATTGAAACACATGGCGTTAATCCTAAAGCAATAGAAGCTATGAAAGAAGTAGATATTGACATATCAAACCATACATCAGACTTGATTAATAGTGATATCTTAAAACAATCAGATTTGGTCGTAACGTTATGTAGTGATGCAGACGATAATTGCCCTATCTTACCACCAAACGTCAAAAAAGAGCACTGGGGTTTTGATGACCCAGCAGGTAAAGAGTGGTCAGAATTCCAACGTGTTAGAGATGAAATCGGACAAAGAATAAAACAATTTAATCAAGCATAGTAACAAAAAAGACTATCTTTTAAACCACTATCGTCAAGGTAGACACCTTAAATATAAAATTAATTATTTAGATACGTTCTAGAGTTTGGCAATAATCTGTTAAACTACAGAACGTATCTTTTCTTTATATAATAATCCATGTATTTACTATTAACTGTCATTAAATTGCTATATTGAAAATAATTTCACTTAATACATAAGAAAATATAAAAGCTAGAACAATCCTCACTGTTCTAGCTTTTGTTATAGTTAATTTTACTATATTCAAACTACTTTATAACTATATATACAAAACTTTTTCATTATAAGTTTTTTACTTAGTTTTTAATAAGCGCAATGAATTTAATATAACTAATATTGCTGCACCTGTATCGCTTAATACGGCTAACCAAAGTGTTAATAATCCAGGAAATACTAAGATAAAGGCAATTATTTTAATAATAATTGAAAAATATATATTTTGTTTAATTATATTCTTAACTTTCTTACTAATAGAGATAGTATCTGTTAGCTGATTTATATTATCTGACATTAATACTACATCTGCTGTTTCCATTGCAGTATCTGATCCAATACCACCCATTGCAATACCTACTTCGCTTTGTGCTAAAGCAGGAGCATCATTGATACCATCTCCAATCATACCTACACGATAGCCTTTGTTTTGTAAGTCTCTGATAGCTGATAATTTATCTTCAGGCATTAACTCAGCATAAACCTCTTTGATACCTGAAAGTTGTGCTATTTTATGAGCAGTTCCTTTATTATCACCTGTAAGCATTATAGTGTTTTTAATATTAGCTCCATTTAATTGTTGTATTGTTTGATTGATATCCGATCGTAATGGATCTTCAACAGTAATAAAACCATAGATTTTATCTGATGATGCAATAATAATAATAATTGTGTATCCTTGTTGCTCGTATGAATATATTTCATCTTTATAATTCTCAATATTTTCATTAATAGATTCGATTAACTTTATGTTTCCAGCATAAATATTATTATGGTCTATTTTACCTTTAACACCTCGTCCAACAATATTTTCAAAATCAGTAACATCGTATGTTATGGATTTAAATTGAGAGACATAGTCGACAATTGCATTGCTAATTGGATGCGTTGAGTATGCTTCTAAACTTAGCGCAATATCCAAAAACATTTCTTTGTCAGATTCGATTGTTTTAATGTCTGAAACTTTTGGGCGTCCTTCAGTCAGCGTTCCAGTTTTATCAAATGCTAAAGCTGATAGTGTACCTAAAGTTTCCAAATGATTGCCACCTTTGATAAGTACACCTTTTTTTGCTGCGCTGCCAATACCCGTAACAATAGCTACAGGAGTAGAAATAACTAGTGCACATGGACATGCTATAACAAGCAGTTCAAGACCTTTATAAAACCATTCTCCCCATGTTCCTAAAGAAAAAATAGGAGGGACTACCATTACTAATAATGCTAAAATGAATACAATAGGTGTATAAATTTCAGAAAATCGGTCAATAAAAGCTTGTGTAGGTGCTTTATTTTCTTGTGCTTCTTCAACCATATGAATGATTTTAGATAGCGTGGTATCTTTAACTAATCTTGAAACACGTATTTTTAAAGTGCCGTTTTCATTAATAGAACCTGCATAAGTTTCTTCATTTATCGTTTTGTCTACAGGAATAGATTCACCAGTTATAGGTGCCTGATTTAAACTTGAATATCCTTCTATAATCGTACCGTCTAATGGTATTCGATCGCCTGGTTTTACAAGTAAAATTTCTCCAACACTAATGTTTTTTAAGTTTTTTGAAATGATTCCTCTTTCTGTTACAACGTTTGCTTCTGTTGGTGTAATATCCATTAACGATTGAATAGAATTTCTTGTTTTATCTATAGAAATAGTTTGTAATAAAGTGCCAATAGTAAATAGTAAAACGACGATTGCGCCTTCAAAAAACTCACCAATTAATATGGCACCAATAACAGCTACAGACATTAAAACATTCATATCTAAACTCTTAGATTTAATAGCATAATAGGCACTTTTTAAGGGTTTTATACCACTGACTACAATAGCAATGATATACATCAAATTAGTTAGCCAGATGGGTAATGATACCATAGATGAAACAATACCGAGAATAAGAAATAGTGTTGATATAATAGGCTTACTAAACAAATGCCACTTCGTATTATTATTTTTATTACTGGATTGTAATGTAGCAGAATAACCGATTTTAGAAACTTCTTTTTCAATATTTTTAGTTTGATTGCCTTCAAAATCAATCTGCATTTTTCCAGTTGAAAAACTAACTTGTGTGTCATTTACATAGGGTAAATTGTTCAAATGTTTTTCAATACTTTTAGCACAACTACCACAATCCATACCTTCTATTGAAAATGTTGTATAGTTTTGATTGCTATCATTTTCTTCGATACCATAACCCAATTTTTTTAGTATTTGAGTCACTTGATTAATACTACTTTGAGATTTTAGTCCAACACTTAATTTACTTGTAGAAAAATTAACTTTAGGGTTAGTTACATCGTCTAAAGGTCTTAATGCTTTTTCAATGGTTATTGCACATGAACTACAATCCATACCTGTTACTTTAAAATTATAATTTGAAAATGGGGTGGCTACTTCATCGTCTTCTTCAGAACTATTACTCATAGCATTACATGAAATGTTATGAGTTGAATCGATGCTTTCACCGTTATTTGTACAGCATTTGTCATTTTGATTTGCTACCTTAGGCTCATTACCACAACACTTGTTTTCGTTAACTGAGTTACTTGTGCAACAAGTATTGGATTCAGCTTTATTATTACAGCAATTAGTACTCATTTAAGTCATCTTCTTTCGTTATATAGTATGATGCTGGCAACTTTGAATATCATCTTCAGTATTTTCAACTACAGAATCAATAAGTTTAAGCAGTTCTAAAATTTGATTGTTTTTTATTTGGTAATAAACGTATTTACCTTCTTGTCTAGAATTAACCAAACCGCACCCTTTGAGACAAGCTAAATGTTGAGAAATACTAGATTGACTTATTTGAGATTGTTTAACAATCTCATTGACAGTCATTTCATTCGATTTAAGCAACTCTAATATGGTCAAACGTGCTTTATTAGAAAGACCATGTATAAAATGTGCTTTTAACTCAATGTTATGCATTTAATCCACCTCATATTATCTATATCTAATATGAATAACATATTAACATTTATTAATATGTTATTCAATCACTTTTTTCACAGTAGAAAGTCCTTTTTCAGTGCGCTTTTTAGATTTTATTTTATTATAATTCTTTAACACAACTTCAAAACTGATATAGAGCTAATTTTATACTTTTTCACAAGTTTATACGGTGGAATATTCGCTCTAAAACATTTTCTATTGCAATTGCTTTAAGCTCAGAAGAATATTTAGTTCTTTTGCTAAACAGTTTTAATCCTTCTACACTATAAACTTTATCTATTCTTACCCACTCTTGTCATGTAACACTAGAAACTTCATTATTTTTTGCTGCATTATATATATAGATATATTTTCATTAATAATATCTTCAACTATTTTCATGCATTTTTCTACAGGCATTTTATTTCTAGTCATAAAAATACACTCCTCTGATTATAGTTCACTTTTTATATTTAAAGTGTCTAATTTTAGAGGGGTGTATTATTCAACTAGATAGTCTTTTTTTATTATCACTTGAAAAATGGGAACGTATGTTCTATATTGAGAGTGAGGTGATTTTTATGATGCCAAATCCTAATGCTCCAGATGAATATAAGTATGAAACAGATTATAGAAAGATTCCTAGCGAGTATTTAAATCCTAGAATTCCTAAAGGACGTGGAAAAATCAAATGGGCTCCCTTTGCGACGTTACCAGAACAATTTGAGACGATTCAACAATTTATAATAGATCAAAATAAAATTGGCCGTCCAACTTTGTCTGATGATCAATTAAACGAGCTCAACTTCCAACTTCACCAAGCTTTACATACTGAGCAATATGTTCATATTGAATATTATCAATCTGGTTGGTTAGAAACCATGTTGGTTCAAGTCAAACACATCGATATGACTCATATGATTCTAAAGGGCCGCAATATTAGTGATAACTCATCTATTCAATTGTCTTTGTTAGATATCACTAAAATAACTCAAGACAATATTCAGTAAAAATATTAGCTTGGGTTATTTATTAACGATTTAATTTTTAGTCGCCGTAACAACTTCGTTGCACTTTTTTCGGGTCGCTGTCTCTTCGACTGCATAAGTCGCCGTAACAACTTCGTTGCACCCTTTTCGGGTCGCAGTCTCTTCGACTGCATAAGTCGCCGTAACAACTTCGTTGAACGGCGACTAAAAAAAATAGAACACTTTTAAGTGTTCTATCAATCAATTAATTATTTGTTTCGATATCTGAGACAATCTCTTTTGTTTTGCTTTCAATATCTTCAAAATCTTTTTTGAAAATATAAGCAAATGCTACTGCACCAATTCCTGCTACTAATGACACAGTAAGGATTGTACCGAATACAAATTTAACTAAACCTTTAATAAAATTCCACATTCTGTTTCACCTCAATAAATTATTAACAATATCTATATTAATGATAGCATATTTAAAAGCATCAATAAATATATACCCACTTTTCATCATTTTATTCTTAAATAATACAAAAGTAATTTTATGTCATAATTGTACAAATACATATAATTTTGAAATTCACTCTATAAGTATCAGCTTAATACTAATCAATAGACAAATATACATATTTATTGATATCACAAAACTATTAAAAATCTCCAGTTGTAGTTATATATAGTCATATAAAAAAGCGACTAATATAATTAAGTATTAGCCGCTTCACATATTATATATCATTTACCCCACCAAGAAGATACTGCGTCTTTAAAAGAACTATAATAATTTGACATAATAATCACCTCAATAAAGTAATTTTATTAGTTACTCGCTGATGTTATCCTTATAATAACGACTTACCATGTACATTACAATTAACATAGAGTTACAATAAAGTTACATTTATGTAAGATTCAGAAAAACAGGAGATTTTAAATATGCAAACAGTTAATTCAGATATCTTAACACATCGAGGTTCTCATTTTGATTTGGGAGTAAAAACAGGCGAATGGTTACAACAAACACCTTTACTCAAAAATAGAGAAAAAGAATGGAAGAAGCGTATGCCACGTTTTGATATTCATATCAAAGAGACTTACGATATTTTTCAAGCATACGCCCCACAAATTTGGGAAGAACTTCAAGGTATGCAAGAAGTTCTTAATTTACCAACCAGTCAAATGATTCTTAACTTTGCTCACTATCGTTTCACACCATTAAAAAATAGTGGTTGCACCGTTTTTTTAGGACAAGATTATATGATACGTAATTATGACTATCATCCTGCAACATATGATGGCCGCTATTTATTATTTCAGCCCAATGATGGTGGATTAGCACAAATTGGCCCTACTTCTCGAGTTACTGGTAGAATGGATGGAATGAATGAAGCGGGTCTATCAATGGGATATAATTTTATGCATAGAAAGCATCCTGGTGATGGATTTGTATGTTATATGATTGGCAGGCTTATTTTACAATATTGTAAAGACGTGCCAGAAGTCATTCAACTACTAAAAGAAATCCCTCATAGAAGTTCTTTTAGCTATATTGTCATGGATAAACATTTGAACCATGCAATCATTGAGGTGTCTCCCCGTACGATTGATGTGCGTTACGATCGTACATGTACAAATCACTTTAAATTATTAACACATGAAAATAGAAATTATACTAAAGAATCTAAAGAGCGTTTGAGAAGACTATTAAAAAAAACACCTACTTCAATAGACAAAATGAGTGCCTTTGAATTATTCAATAATCCAGAATTTGAAATATACAGTAAATTATTTAAAAGTTGGTCTGGAACAATTCATACTAGTATGTACGAACCGCAATCATTAACTACACATATCGCATTAGGTGAAAATAAAACACCGACTCAAATTAATTTTGGCAAATGGTTAGAAGGCCAACCTTTAAATATCACATCTCTAGAAGGTCAAATTGATACAGACTTAACATTTGCTACTCATTAATACTACACACATACCAAAAGAACCTAAGATAACATTGTAGCTGTCATCTTAGGTTCTAAATATCAGTAGAAATTTCACTTTAATCAATATGAATATCACCATGACTTGTATAAAACTCCAAATCATTATCACCATTACCTACTTTGTCATCTTCAAAATGCTTATTATTAATCACGGCTTTCCCTTTTTCAGGATTTAATTTCAACAACGTATTTTGAGGGGCTTTGTTGTACGTCATTTGTATATCACCATCTTGCGTAGAAGCTTTGAAATCAGACTCGATATTCATCTTACTCAAATTAATGTCACCTTTATTTGCTAATAACACAGATTTTTCAATAAGTGAATCATTTACAGTTATGTCTTCATTTTTTATTTTAATATTAGCATTTTGTATTTTATCATTCGTCAAATGAACTGGAGAATTTACGCCTCTATAATAGAATTGATCTATGTTACTATTGTCGATTTTAACGCTCGCTCCACCCGAATCAGTCATTAAAAATTTAGCTGATTTCATATCTACATCATCTACAGAGATAGAATTGATTTGACTAGATAAAACTAATTCATTAATTTTCTTTTCAGGCACCGTCACTATCATTTTACTATTAGCTCTTCTAAATGGATTAAAATTCAAACCATAGTGATCTTTAGTATTACTATTTTGCTGGATTATTAAACTCTTTTTTTCCTTAGTAACATCTACATTCTTTTTTCCAGTATAGTGAACTGAAAATTTATCGCCTTTTTTAACTTCAATAACACTATTTTGACTATCTATTTTCAAATTACTAATATTGTCATTATCAAATGTTTTATTTACGTAGTTAAGTTGATTATTTTGTTTTTCAAAACTAAACCAAGTCAGGCATCCTAAAAGAAAGCATGTGATAAATAATACTAAACCACCTATGAATAATTTCTTCATTCGACTGCACTCCCTCTAATCGTTTTGATATTCCAACGTAAATATTTTAATATCAATCTGTAGACGAATTTCGCTAGCTTGGCAATGAAAACAAACAGGACAATACCTAAACCAGTATAAGAAATTGCGAATAAGTAGTTACTAATAGCAAAACTAAAATTATTATTAAAAAAGCCATTAATAATCAATAAAACAGGGCTAAGTGTTAAAAACAAAGAAAATAATAATAAAATAAACATAAATATTCCCACAAATATCATAGGTATTAAAATGATAAGTAATGACAATATCCCCATGCCTAAAGAAGCCATTATAGCTCTAACAATTGTTCTAACATTAGGTCGATATTCTGCAGAAGCAATAGCATTTTTGGCCGTAATTTCTTTTCCAATTTTTTTAGGAGATTCAAGTGCGCCTATGATTTGATACTCATTTTTCCCTTCACTTTCTTGATCAAAAAAATATTCTTCATATTCATACATCACTTTATCTCGTTCACTTCTTGGTAAATTGTCTAGTTCCTGTTCTAGTTCATTTAAAAAAGTGATTTTATCCAAAATATCTACCGCCATTCACAATTTAATTCGTTTTTGAACATTTATGTAAATTTAAAAATGACACGCCTCATGGGAATGTCATTTTTAAATTTTTATTTCTTATATAATTCAATTCTCTTTATTTTATCATGTTTGCAAATGATAGATAACTTTATTTTATTATCTTTATCCAGAAAATTTATAGATTTAAAACCATTATGCAGTTGTTTTTCCTTATAATCACGACCTAATTTATCGATTACATTTTCGATAGGTCCTTCTATCGTAGCATTAAAATTAGTACGAATACCTCTGTCATGAATTAATGTAATACCCACAATTTCCGAATTTTTCTTCTTAACAATAAAAATTAAATCAGGATATTCTTTTCTATAATACGCTCTGTACTTTTTTGTAATCATAGCTTCATCCACTATATATTCATCTTTATCTAGTTTATCCCCAATTTTTTGGCGATTGACTGTCAATGAAGATAAGTTAGTCGAACGATCAGATATAGCATAATGGATACTAACCCATGCGCCTAGACCTATCAACACCACCATACTCAATCCTATGATTAAAATTATCTTATGTATTTTCAATGTTGTCATCACTCTCCATTATTCATAACTAAATATAGCATAGGGTAAATCCACTTTCATCTCTAAACTATGAACTTAAAAACATATTACTTTTATAAGTATTAATAATTTTCTTTCATATTAATTTATTGATATAATAATATCTAATACATTAAAGGGGGAAACACTATGACAAGTCTAGAAACTTATTTCAAAAACAGTCAACCGCTTGATCAATATATTGCAGCTATGACTGAAAATAAAGAGAATTTAGAAGCGATATATCATTCTTTCTCTTTACCACAAGATGATGACCGTCTTGAAAAAATAAAATCATTAAATTACAGTAAAGTGCTTGTTATCACAGAAGATTGGTGTGGGGATGCCATGATGAACGTCCCTATTTTAAAGCATATTTCAGAGAGTTTAAATTTAGAAGTTCGTGTCTTCCATCGTGATGAGAACACTGATTTAATAGATCAATATTTAACAAATGGCACTGCTAGATCAATACCGATTTTTGTTTTTCTAAATGATGATTTTGAACAAGAAACGGTTTGGGGTCCACGTGCAAGACAAGTGCAACATTTTGTAGAAGAAACGCGCTCTGATTTGCCTCAAAAAGATGATCCTGCTTATGAAGATAAAGCTGCCGAGGCTCATACAATTATCAGCAATCGTTACCAAACAGATTCTCAAATGTGGAAATATGTATATGATTCAATTTTAGATAAACTAATTGTAAAATAAGAAAAACGTATGAATTTCGGTGATTAACCGACAATTCATACGTTTTTAATTTATATATCTTTCTTCGTAACATAGAATAAATTAATGATGAATAATACTACAATCGAAGCTACAGTTATGAACCATTGCCAATGTGTAAATGTATAATCACTGGATGTCGTTTTCGATGTTAAATAGCTAAATGGCACATACTTCAATGAATCTTGAATGTTGTCACCAATTTTAGGAATCATCGGCAAGAATGGTTCAGCAAAAGGCACGATTAATACTAAGAAAATTCCCAATGTAAATATAAGCGCTGTTTTAGGAACAATTAATGCAAATAAATACAATAATAGCCCATAAAACAGATGGAAAAGTATGAAGAACCATAGTAAATCAAAGAACTTTTCAGTTTTTACATTTTCACCATCAACGATGCCTTGTACGATAAGTACAAAAGCTGTAAGTATAGCAGTGACTATTAGGGCGATTAATATGATTGAGATAACTTTTGCGATAATATAACCTACACGATTAGATTTTTTATTCATATATAGTTGAAGCGTACCTTGTGAAATGTCACGTGTAATAGTTTTAATTACAAAAAGTAAGCCCATAAGTGAAAAGAACCAACTTCCTGCAGAAAGCAAAATATTACCATTCATTTCATCTGATTGTTGAACAAATAATACTGTAAAACCAATTAACGGCGCAATCGTTAAAAGTAACGCTAAATAAGTTAACGGACTTTTTATAATGCTATACATATCATATTTAACAAGCTGTAAACTATTCATTATTGGCCACCTTTCTTATTAATATTGAAATACGTATCACGTAATGAACTTTTACGCGTCTCAATAAATTCAGGAAATACTTCTATATTTGCTAAACCTTTTAGTATCTTTTGATAATTCTTTTGTGCTGTCAAAATAATTTCTCCACTCGCTTGTTCAGATTGAATAACCTCAAACGCTTGACTTAAATACTCTAATGACTTTTCAAAGTCTTTCTTTGCGACAATTAAAATTGTAGAATCCGTTGGCGTCCCTTCACGCATATCAACATCTTGAACAAAATTACCATCACTTAAAAACACTGCTCTATCACAAATTAATTCAATATCCTCAAGTTTGTGACTAGAAATTAAAATTTTCATATCCAAATCTTTTACTAAAGTCTCAATTGTTTTCAATACATCTATTGAACCATCCGGATCCATTCCATTTGTAGGCTCATCTAGTATTAAGTATTTAGGTTTATTCATTAAAGAAACAGCAATTGCCAATTTCTGTTTCATCCCCATTGAGTATTTCTTAACTTTCTTTTTAATATAAGGTCTCATACCAAAAGCATCAATAATATAATCTGTATACTTTTTATCAAACCCTTTACCTAAAACATGAGAAAACAATTTTAAATTATATAAACCGGATTTATTATCGTAAAGTTTAGGATGTTCAATGAGATAACCTACATTTTCTTTGTTTCCTAATTTCACTTCACCTTTATAATTGACGATATTTCCATTCATTACTTTCATTAAAGTTGTTTTTCCGACACCATTTTTTCCAATTAATCCTACGATACGGCTTTTTCCAAAATCAAAATCGATATGATTTAAAACATTATTATTACCAAACGTTTTCGTAATATCTTGTAATTGCATAAATGCGCCTCCTTTTAGTATTTATTGAGTTTGTTATATTGAATAAAATAATTAGATACAAAAAAGATAATACTCACTGCTAAAAATCCGTAATTAAGACTGTTCTCAAAGTAATTTGAATTTACAAAATGATAATCATATAGTTCCGATATACCAATCAATATCAGCACTATAGCAAAGGGTATAAGTATAAGCATAACAAGTAAATAAGTTAAAAAAGAGATATACTCAGATTTTTGTTCCGTGTACCGTTTAAATGCAATAGGCACTGCTAGAAAATTTAAAGTTATATAAGAAAAAGGTAAAGTAAAACTAATATTAATCGTGTTCTTTGCTATATCAGAATTTGGCATATTATATAAAGATAAAATACTTGCACCTACTATAGTAAAAATGAGTATCGTTAAATAGTTTGCATTTAACAATGCTTTTTTAGAGACCGGAAGACTTCCAAAAAAATCATACGTATGCTTATGCCCTAATTTGCTGTAAAAGCGAAATACATGACCAGAATCTAATAACGATACAAAAAGTAAAATCATAGCAACAGAAGCATACAGTGTTTGTGTGAAAGTATTATTATTGTCTATCACTAATTGTAATGGAGAAATAATTAACAAAATTGCATATAAAATAATGGTCCACTTACGTAATTTAAAATTTCTAATAAGTAAATTTTTCATCTAATATCCTCCTGTTGTTAAGATTCATCGATTTGGTGATTGTACTTGTGCGTACCTTTTTCAAGATAAACCATTAAATCCTCAATGGTTGGTTTAGTTATTGTAACGCTGCCACCAAAAATCTCACTAAATACATTCGCATGTTCTGTTAGAGCAATATATCCTGTTTTATGTTCTTCTAAATAATACGTTAATTGCTTTAATTCATCATCCAAATGCTGTGGATCACCTTTAACGACTTTAAATTTATTAAGGATATCATCTAAAAATTCATTTAATACAATTTCACCATTTTTAATATAAACTAAGTAATCTGCAATCTTTTCTAAATCAGAAATAATATGTGTTGAAATGAATACGGATTTATTTTCATCGATAAGCTCTTTTTGGATTATATCTAATACTTCATTTCTGACAATTGGGTCTAAACCTGATGTTGGCTCATCTAATATGAATAATTTAGCGTTATGACTAAAAGCAATAGCAATAGATAACTTCATTTTCATACCTGTAGAAAATGTTTTTATCTTTCTTTTATAAGGTAAATTAAACTTTTCAAGATAATCTAAAAACAGCGCATGATTCCAATGACTATAAAAAGGAGCAATATATGACTCAGCCTTTTTAATTGTCCATTTATCATTCAAATATAAATCAGAATAGATAAATCCTATCTTATTTTTTATATCAACTGCATTATCTTTCATTGTTTCATTAAAAATTAGAATTTCACCATTTTCTGGTTCAATTAAATCCATTATCATTCTAATTATCGTTGTTTTACCAACTCCATTGGAACCAATAAACCCTGTTACAAATCCTTGAGGAACACGAAAACTGATATCATTCAGTTCGAATGCTTTACGCCGATATGTTATAGCATTTAATTCTATTGCATTCATTCAGTGTCCTCCTCATAGATTATTGCTAAAATTTCTTGCAACTCACATAGTGGCATATCTATTGACTTAGCTTCGTTACTCATTGACTTAGCTAATGATTCAATCACTATAAATTGTTTTTCTTTCAATATTGCACTATCTTGTTCTTTTACATAAGTACCTTTACCTCTAATTGTATAAACAAATCCGTCTTTTTCTAAATCTTCATACGCCCGTTTAGTAGTAATCACACTTACACTTAGGTCTTGAGCGAGTTCTCTCATTGATGGTAAATCTTCACCTGGCGTCACATAACCTTTTAAAATATTCTCTTTAATTTGTTGTTTTATCTGTTCATAAATAGGGCTTTCGCTACTATTTTTCAGAAGTATTTTCATGGACGTCCTCCTTCACATCTGTATATATACAATATATACAATATATACAGTCTTGTAAACCCCATGTAACATTATAGTCCACAGTTAAAAATCATTTTTTAATGCATTTCACTACTATAATTATGATTCATAATAAAAAACAATGCTCTAATTAAGGTATAATATTTAGCTACCTCACTTAGAGCATTGTTTTAAAATTTTATTTTTTTTGCTGATTATTTCTTTGACGTCTATTATTATTTCTATTTATAAACGCACAAATCATAAACATAATTGCTGCAATCAACAATTTTATGCCAGAACTTTCATGACCAGTAGCCTGTAAATAATAACCAACGACAAACGATATCAATGCTATGATCACAAATATTTTTGTTAAATGTTTCATTTCCTTCACCTCGAACAATATCATTGTATCAAACTTCGACTTCAATTTCTAAAAGTGATGGTATGACTATCTCCTCTCAATTTCTATTTAATACAATAAAATATTATGTTTGCAGACTTTTATTTTTGATGATAAAATTATTTATGTATCCACGGATTATACTACACAACCCCAAGTCTGCGTCATCAGACTTGGGGTTTTTTTGTGTAAGGCCACCTATTTGTCTTTCCATTTTATTTCTAACCAAACACGGAATACCACAAGTAAGCTACCTGTCACCAAAGTTGTAATCATTTCTTGCCACCACGTATTCATACTACACCTCCCACAGAAAAAAGTACCATGTAGGGATTGGATGGCCTGTTTATATTCTAACATAAAACAGAACGTATGTTCGGTAAAAATATTAATTTTTACAAATTCACTTTAAAATACAGCCAAGACTTTAAATTTAATCAATTTAGAGATAATATAAGTATATCAATAAGTAAAGAGAGGCTGACCAACTATGAATCCATTAGCTTTAGATTTAAATGAACAGTTATCTAAATCAAATCCAGAGGTTGCAGATATGCTATCAGATCTTGGCAAATTAATGTACTATCCAAAAGGTATATTATCTCAATCTGCAGAAGCAAAATCTACACAATATAATGCAACAATTGGTATGGCAACTTACAGTGATAGTAAGATGTATGCCAATACTTTAAATGATATGTTTAACCATTTAGAGCCTGACGATATCTTCCCTTATGCACCACCACAAGGTATTGAACCCCTGCGCGATTTATGGCAACAAAAAATGCTAAAAGAAAATCCAGATTTAGATAAAAAAGATATGACTAGACCTATTCTTACAAATGCTTTAACTCATGGTTTATCATTAGTTGGCGATATGTTCGTTGATAGTGGTGATACATTATTATTACCTACTCATAACTGGGGTAATTACAAACTTGTTTATAGTACTAGACATAATGCTGAAATCGAAACATACGATATTTTTGATGAAGAAGGTCACTTTACGACTGAAGCATTAGTCAATACTTTAGAAAATTATAAAAAAGATAAAGTTATCTTAATATTAAACTATCCAAATAATCCTACGGGTTATACACCTACTCAAGATGAAGTTACAACAATTGTTAATGCTATTAAATCACTTGCAGAACGTGGTACAAACGTAATTGCATTAGTCGATGATGCTTATTATGGCTTATTCTATGAAGATGTATATACACAATCTTTATTTACGGCTTTAACAAACTTACACTTAGACAATATCTTGCCTATCCGTTTAGATGGTGCAACTAAAGAATTTTTTGCTTGGGGATTACGCGTAGGTTTCATCACTTTCGGCGTAAACAATGAAATAACAAAACAAGTGCTAGAAGCCAAAGTCAAAGGTATGATTCGTAGTAATATTTCAAGCGGGCCTATGCCTTCTCAAAGCGCAGTAAAATATGTATTAGAACATAGTGAAACATTTAATAAAGAAATCCAACAAAATATAGACACATTACAAGCAAGATATGAAGTAACAAAAGCTGTCGTTTATGATGATAAATATGCACAGTTTTGGCAGCCCTATGACTTCAATTCAGGTTATTTCATGGCTTTACAAGTTAAAGATGTAGATCCAGAACAATTACGTAAACACCTCATTGATCAATACTCTATTGGGATTATCGCACTCAATGCTACAGATATACGTATTGCCTTTAGTTGTGTAGAAAAAGACGATATTCCACATGTCTTTGATACTATTGCCAAAGCTATTGCAGATTTACAAAATTAATTACTATATTTTACTTTATGCACAAATAAAAGAGATGGATCGCCTAAATTCAGGTGACCCATCTCTTTTATTTTTATTATTGTTGTTGTCTTAACAAACGTGACATTTCTTCTATTTTACCAGCATGTATAGGAATATGAATGGCATTTAAAACCAATAGTTCATCTAATGTACTACAACCAGCTATAGTTTCTGTAAGTTCTGCTTCTAACTGCTGATCAGTTAATTTTCTTGCACGTTCACCTAATGTTTTAAGGTGAGTAAATATTTCGTCAACACTCGGAATATCTGCATCTCCCCACTTATCTGGAGACGAACCATAACCAAATAGTTTTGTATATTTTGCTACATCCACTTCATTTTGTTCGCATAATGATAGAACTGTTTCAAATATTGTTAAAACGTGACCATATTGCCAATGGATCGTATTTGGAAAAGCGTCTATTTTATCATCAAGTACTTGTTCATTATTCCAGTTGTCGTATCCCGTAATAATATAATTTATACCTGAATCGATAACCTCATAAACTGATTTATTTGTCATAATTTAGCTCCCTTTCGTTTTCAAAGTTTAAAACGATTCACATCACAGCATCTATGTAGCAAAGACTATTCCATCTCTACCCTATATTAATATTTATTATTCACTTATTGATATACTTATTTTTTAATAAATTAGATATAAATTTCTTTTGAATATGAAAACGTTATAAAACCATCAAGTAAGCTCCTCACTATATTTAATATAGCGAGGAGCTTACCATAATGAAATATTAATAATTGTTCTATGTTTGGTTTGTGACGTAAAATTACATCATCCCTGGCATACCGCCCATGCCACCTGCTTGTGCCTCGTTGTTAGTTTCTTCTGGAATGCGAGCTACAACTGCTTCAGTTGTTAAGAACATTGCGGCAACGCTTGCTGCATGTTGTAATGAAGAACGCGTAACTTTAGTAGGATCAACAATTCCTGCTTCTAACATATTGCCCCACTCATTTGTAGCGGCATTGAAACCAACGTTAACTTCTGCATTTTTAAGTCTTTCAACAATGATAGATCCTTCCAGACCAGCATTTTCAGCAATTTGGCGAACAGGTGCTTCTAATGCTTTTAATACGATATTAATACCTGTAGCAACATCGCCTTCAGCATCGATTTGTGCAACCTTGTCGTAAATATTCATAAGTGCTGTACCACCGCCGGCAACAATACCTTCTTCAACTGCTGCTCTAGTAGAATTCAAAGCATCTTCAATACGTAATTTACGTTCTTTCAATTCTGTTTCGCTCGCTGCACCAACTTTAATTACTGCAACACCACCAGCGAGTTTCGCTAAACGTTCTTGTAATTTTTCTTTATCGAATTCAGAATCAGTCTCTTCAATTTGTGATTTGATTTGACTCACACGTGCATCAATACTATTTTGGTCACCATTACCATCTACAATTGTTGTATTATCTTTAGTAATTTCAGCTTTATTTGAAGTACCTAACATATCAATTGTTGCATCTTTTAACTCTAATCCTAAGTCATCAGTAATAACTTGTGCACCAGTTAAGATGGCTAAATCTTCTAACATTGCCTTACGACGATCTCCAAATCCAGGTGCCTTAACAGCAACTGCTGTAAATGTACCACGCATACGGTTAAGCACGATGTTAGTAAGTGCATCTCCTTCTACATCATCTGCAACAATTAAGATCGGTCTACTTGCTTGAACAACTTGTTCTAATAATGGAAGAATGTCTTGGAAAGAAGAAATTTTCTTATCAGTAATTAAAATATATGGTCTTTCAAGTTCAGCTACCATTTTATCTGAATCTGTGACCATGTATGGTGACTGATAACCACGATCAAATTGCATACCTTCAACGACTTCTAATTCAGTATTAAATCCACTAGATTCTTCAATTGTAATGACACCATCGTTGCCAACTTTTTCCATCGCTTCTGAAATGTATTTACCAATTTCTTCATCCGCTGCAGAAATTGCGCCAACTTGTGCGATTTCATTTTTATTATCAACTTTTTGAGAAATTTCATGTAATGCATCGATTGCTACGTCTACAGCTTTATCAATACCTTGACGTAATCCTACTGGGTTTGCGCCACTCGTTACGTTTTTCAAGCCTTCTTGAATCATAGCTTGAGCAAGAACGGTAGCTGTTGTAGTACCATCGCCAGCAATTTCATTTGTTTTATTTGCAACTTCTTGAACTAGTTTGGCACCCATATTTTCATAAGGGTCTTCTAATTCGATTTCTTTTGCAATAGTAACACCATCGTTTGTAATAAGTGGTGACGTATACTCTTTATCTAATACAACATTACGTCCTTTTGGTCCAATTGTTACCTTCACGGCGTTAGCTAATTTATCAACACCTCTTAACATGGATTGACGTGCGTCTTCGGAAAATTTTAAATCTTTTGCCATATTATTTTTACCTCCATCATGTTCGTATTATTATATGTTTATTTTAAATTTTATTATGCTTCAATAACTGCTAATATATCGTCATCATTAACGATTAAGTATGTTTCGTCTCCACGTTTAACTTCTGTACCAGCAAACTGTTGGAATACTACTTTGTCGCCTTCTTTTACTTCAGGAGCAATTCGAGAACCATCTTCTAGAGTACGACCTGCACCTACTGCAATTATAGTACCTTCGTTAGATTTTTCTTTAGCGCTATCCGTTAAAACGATACCACTTTTTGTTGTTTGCTCTTGTTCTGTTTTCTGAATAACTACTCGACTACCTAATGGCTTTAACATTGAATGTTCCTCCTTAAAATAGTAAATCTTTTAGCACTTAAAGATTGTGAGTGCTAATCTACTTTCTATAATAATCAAATTTGGTCAATATTTCAAGTTAAAACTATTGAACTAAATTTTGTGTACCGAGCAGTTTTACGATAAAATAAATTATAATCTAATTTTTGGAGGTTCATTATGTCTCGTATATGGGTGTCCATTTTGACATTAATTATTTACGGACTTGCACAATTTGGTGTTGCTTTCATACAAATGGCAGGTTTATTTAACAATTTTACTGGCAAAGAGCTTCTCTTTGCTAATATTTACGCGCAAGTAGCATTATTTATTATTGCAGCAGTTATCATTATTATTATAAATAATTTCATAGCTAATCCTACACGTTTAGAACAACAACCCAAAGAGAAAAAACGGTATGTTATTCTTTGGGCAATTATAGGTTATGTTATCGTAATGATTTACCAAGTTGTTGCTGGCGTAATCAACATGTACGTATTTGGTGCGCCTAATAAAAGTCCTAACACTGAAAGATTAATGAAGGTAGCAAATGAAATACCTATATTTATTATTTTAATTTCAATTGTTGGACCTATTTTAGAGGAATTTGTCTTTAGGAAGGTAATCTTCGGAGAATTATATAATATTATGAAGGGGAATAAAACTTTACGTTTCCTTGTAGCTGCAATTGTAAGTTCAATTATCTTTAGCGCTGCTCATGGTGATCCTTCATTCTTCATGATTTACTTTGGTATGGGCTTCATCTTTGCTGCTTTATATACCTATACTAAGCGAATCTGGGTTCCAATCCTTGTACATATAATGCAAAATGGGTTTGTAGTTATTATACAAGTCTTCCTTGGACCTGAAAAAATAAAAGAGCTACAAGAATCAGCTTCTTTTATTCTTCATTTCCTTTATTAATATGGATATGGATAGACTATAAAAGGCAGTGCTCATTAGTAAATGAGCACTGCCTTTTTATTATTTTAGATGATTCTTCAATCCAAATTTAGTATTACTACTTTTTATTTTTACGATGTACAAAATAACCAACAACCATACCTATAAATATCATAATCATTGCTGTCATTAGCGCAAATAAGGTTCTCTCAAATTTTATATCAATGGTATCTGAGGCTTCTTTTTCTTTTGTATGGGTCATCTCTTCATCGCTACTAGAATGATATTCGTATTTACCAGTTAAAGCTTTACCTTCTGGTTTTTTCAAATCCGGCATCGTTCCAATATCTCCTGTAATTAATGCTAAAACTTGTTTATCTAAGTTCTTATAATAGTCACTAGACTTTAAAGGATTAAAATATTGGAACTTAAAATAATTCGTATCTTTTTGTAACTTATTTAAATAAGAATTATCAGCAAAATCTTGTTTTCTTAAAATCGCTGAAATATCTTTATCTGATACTTTGTCTACATTATTATTTAACTGCCTTACTTGATTTAATACAAATGGATTATATTTAAAAGACCCTACTGACATTTGATTAAATCTACTAATCAATTGTCCATCATCTGAGTCCTCGTTCTTTTCTTCATCATTTACAGCTAAATCACTATAAGTGATATTATCCTCATTATTCCCTGAAACATATTGCGTGGATGCATTACTATGTTCATTGCTACTAAGATTTTGGTCATTCTCATTGTTATCAATAGTTTGAGACGATTTTGTCTTTTCTGTAGTGTTTGACTCATGAGTAGCACTTTCACTTGGTTTAATAGTTGTTAATGAATTTGAAGACCCCATTGACTTATTAGACTTGGATGATTCTATTGGATTGGCTAGTATACTACTGCTTGTGTTGGTAGGTTCGGTAGCATGCCCTCCTGTATTACTTTTACTATCATCTGATTGATTTAGCTCTGTCGGATTATTTGGGGCGCTATTGTTTTGATTTGTACTACCTGATGATGTAGTTTTATTTGAATCATCGGGTTGTGAAGTGTCTCCTACCCCATCATCGCTCGGGTTATCTGGTTGCGTTGGCTCTCCTGTTCCGCCATCACTTGGTTTATCTGGTTCTGTTGGTTTCTCGGTTCCATCACTGTTGTCTTGACCCGTATCATCGGGTTGTGAAGTGTCTCCTGTTCCATCATCGCTCGGTTTATCTGGCTCCGTTGGTTCCTCGGTTCCATCACTGTTGTTTTGATCCGTATCATCGGGCTTTGAAGTGTCTCCTGCTCCATCATCGCTCGGTTTATCTGGTTGTGTTGGTTCCTCGGTTCCATCACTGTTATCTTGATCCGTATCATCGGGCTTTGAAGTGTCTCCTGCTCCATCATCACTCGGGTTATCTGGCTCCGTTGGTTCCTCGGCTCCATCGCTATTATCTTGATTCGTGTCATCGGGCTTTGAAGTGTCTCCTGTTCCGCCATCACTCGGATTATCTGGTTCTGTTGGTTTCTCAGTTCCGTCGCTATTGTCTTGATCCGTATCGTCGGGCTTTGAAGTGTCTCCTGTTCCATCATCACTCGGATTATCTGGTTCTGTTGGCTCCTCGGTTCCGCCATCACTTGGTTTATCTGGTTCTGTTGGTTTCTCGGTTCCATCACTGTTGTCTTGATCCGTATCATCGGGTTGTGAAGTGTCTCCTGCTCCATCATCGCTTCGATTATCTGGTTGCGTTGGCTCCTCGGTTCCATCGCTATTGTCTTGATCCGTATCATCGGGTTGTGAAGTGTCTCCTGCTCCATCATCGCTTCGATTATCTGGTTGCGTTGGTTCCTCGGTTCCATCGCTATTATCTTGATCCGTGTCATCGGGTTGTGAAGTGTCTCCTGCTCCATCATCGCTTCGATTATCTGGTTGCGTTGGTTCCTCGGTTCCATCGCTGTTATCTTGATCCGTATCATTAGATTGTGAGGTATCTGTTATATTTTTCGTTTTATCACTACCACTCACTGCAGATACCACTTGAGCTGGATCTTCAACCAATCTTGGATGATTCATCCCTGAGCTATTCACTTTTTGTTGCATATCTTGGTTAGTATCATCATTCAATATATTTGAAGTCTCTTGATTATCATTTATTTCGCTATTAGTCCTTGAATTATTTTGCAGCTGATTATCCAATTGCTCACCTGCAGCATGTGTTGGTTTGGATACTAAGGTTGCACTTAAAGCAAATGCAAAGCTGGAAACTATCAATTTATGTGAAATATAATTTTTCATACACTCACCTCCTAAAAGAATTTTTCACTATCATAACTTAGTATATTAGAAATCGTAGTTTTTTTCATTAAAAGTAAGGTTTTGAAAGATAATATTAACCTTTTTGAAATTTTATGTAAAACCCTATTTACAAACTCGAATATAATTATTATACTTAATATATAAATTAGATTAAGAAGGAGTTTTCACAATGGGACTTTTTAGTAAAAATACAAGTAGCTTAACTACTTTTCAAAATGCAATAGAATCAAGACGTACAATCTATAGCTTAGATCAAGATATTTCAATTTCTGACAATGAGGTAGAAAGCATTATAGAGCATGCAATCAAACACGTACCGTCTTCATTTAACTCTCAATCAACAAGAATTGTATTGTTATTAAATGATAACCATAATAAATTTTGGAACATTGCTAAAGATGAACTGAAAAAAGTTATGGGCGATGACCGTGATTTCCAACCTACTTCTGATAAAATTGATAACTTCAAACATTCACACGGCACAGTCCTCTACTTTGAAGATCAAGAAGTAATTGAAGGTTTACAGAATCAAATGCCTAATTATGCTGAGAATTTTGCTATTTGGTCAAGCCAAACAAATGCAATGCACCAATTTGCAATTTGGACTGCTTTGAGTACTGAAGGCGTAGGGGCATCATTACAACACTATAATCCATTAGTTGACGCAGCTGTAACTGAAACTTTCGAAATTCCTAACACATGGAAATTAGTAGCACAAATGCCTTTCGGGAATATTCGTGAAGAAGCTGGCGATAAAGAATTTCATGATGTAAGCAAACGCTTTTTAGTTAGAAAATAATTAATATAGCTAAATAATCATTTATAAATCAAAATAAAACTGTCGATAATGACCCTTTCATTATCGACAGTTTTATTATTTGTTACTTATGATTGAATTGAACTATTTAAAAAATCTTATATTAATTTTGAATTATACATTTATATCTAGTATATTTGTCCTAACACTAAGCTAAGGGGCGATAGAGATGAATATAGAAATATTTCAATTTAAAGTTGAACCAGCCAATGTTTCTTTAAATGAAGAAACAATTACAAATTGGTTTGCAGAATATGTCACGTCAGAAACAGATATCGTAGTCTTACCAGAAATGTGGAACAATGGTTATGCCCTACCCCAATTAAAAGAATTATCAGATAATCAATTATCAAGAAGTTTTGAATTTATTTCCAAACTCGCTATCCAATATAAAGTCGATGTCATTGCAGGATCTGTATCAAATAATTTAAAAGGCGATATTTATAACACTGCTTTTGCAGTATCAAGAAATGGTTATTTGATCAATAGCTATAATAAAGTCCACCTTGTACCAATGCTCAATGAACCTAGTTATTTATCTGCTGGAAATGCTGTGCCCGAAGCATTCACCTTATCTAATGGAGCAAAAGTAACACAAATTATATGTTACGATCTCCGCTTTCCCGAATTACTACGCTATCCCGCTAGAAAGGAAGCACAAATTGTGTTTTACGTTGCTCAATGGCCTGAAGTAAGAGTAGATCATTGGATCGCCCTTTTAAAAGCACGTGCAATTGAAAATGATATATATGTTGTAGCTTGTAATGGTTGTGGCGATGATGGAAAGACTCAATATGCAGGACATTCTCTTGTAATTAATCCAAATGGTGAAATTATTGCACAATTAAAAGATAAACCTGACCATTTATCATGTTCATTAGATTTAGATGAAGTCACAGCACAACGTGAAGCAATACCTGTCTTTAAAAACTTAAGACCACATTTATATAAATAATAGCATAATAAAAACCGTGAGCTTGGGAGGGGCTCACGGTTTTTGTAACTTATTATTAAGGGAATGTTTTACAGTTATTTCTCTATCTATTTTTGGGGATGTTATTAATTATGAAAAAAATTTAGTGAATTTACCGATTATAATGATAAATTGAATGATGTTTACGATAGCTTACATGTTAATCCTTTAAATTGTCTCTGTTATAGACAATGTTAAAATGTTATTTGACTTGAGACTGGGAAGGGTCTACAAATCTAAATAGAATCCGCTTTGAGATTGGGGATGTTCTTCAAATGCGAATAATTAAAATGATTCTTGATTCGAGACTGGGAAAGGTCTACAAATCCAAGTAATTAAATGAAACTCGATTAGAGACTGGGAAAGGTCTGCAAATCTGAATAATTAAAATGATTCTCGATTAGAGACTGGGAAGGTCTACAAATCTGAAATAAATACAAGTCGATAGGAGAATTGGGAATATTCTACAAATCAAACAAGTTTGCTTAATAAATTAAGCACTTATGTACTTGTTAGTACTATTTTACAAAACCACTAATTGCTGCTGGAATGTCATTTGTCACTACATCAGCCTCCTCTGTTTGTATTCAAAGAATTGAAAAACGAGAACTAATTTGTAACTATAACAACTATACGAAAAAAGTAGAGCTACAATATTAGTTAATTAATTAGGCCCCTGCTCTTAAGCCTAATTAACATCATCATTCAAACAAAAGTTATTAGATGATTTGTAAAATGTTTATCACTTCTTTGTGATACAAGTACATTAAACCATGTATTTTACGTACTTCGTTAAAAATTCCTTAACTTGTAATATTTTATTCTTAACTGTACAAAAATATATGTTAAAATTGAACAGATATAGATTTTCAACAGTTAGGAACACAAAATATACAGTTACGCAATAAGACGCCTAAAACTTAATTAAAATTGTATAATACGCATAAGGAGAGAAACGCAATGTCAAAGTTAATTGATAATAAAATTGATAAGTTTTCAAAATACTTACAACAGCGCAATAACTTAGAACACATTGAATATTTAAAGATGCGTTTGGGAATGCAAGTAGTTGTCAGTAACTTTTTTAAAGCATTAGTAACATATGGCGTTTCAATCCTATGCCATCTCTTTCTTTATACACTGACTGTACATTTATCATATTTTTTCATTAGACTATATGCACATGGAGCTCATGCAAAATCTTCATTACTATGTCATATGCAAAATTTATTATTTTTTGTTTTATTACCTTGGCTTTTAGGGTATATGAACGTGTCTAGTCTGTTTATGTATTCATTAGCAATCATTGGCTTTGTTGTTTTAGTAATTTATGCACCAGCAGAAACAAAAAAACAACCAATTCCAATAAGATTGAAAAAAAGAAAAAAATCCAAAACAATTGTCGTAACTTTATTATTATTAATTATTTCAGTTTTTTTCAAAGATTCTTACCAACAATTAATACTTTTGGGTATTGTATTAATTGCAGGAACTCAACTACCTATATTTTTCCCTAAGGAGGATGTTAAATCATGAATATTTTTGAATCTATTTTAAACTTATTTGCTAAATTTTTCTCAGTACTAGGTGTGATTGCAGGAGCAAAACCTTGCGGTGGTTTTTTTGATGAGCCTGAAGTACCATCAGAAATAACTAAATTGTACGAATAATGTTTCTTTAGAAAGTGTGTGGAAAATGGCAATCTTAAACTCAATAATTTTAACGTTATTTCAAGCAATAATTTTATTTGTCATCATAAAAATATTAAATAATATTAACTACAATTTCAGGGATTATATTTCTATTTTAGGGATTATAATCCCTTCTACTATTGTTTTTTACTTTTTCAATACTAAAGCTATGATCGTTTTATTGATAGGTTCAGCAATATTTATATATTTTAAGAACAAAGTTATTGGTCTTGTTTCTATTTTAATTATTTTCTTCATTTTATATATAGCAAATTTTTTATCAATCTGGTTAGCTGCAATGATTTATGATTATATAGAAACTAGTTTGATTTTTAATATATTATATTTAATTATTTTTGCTATAATAACTTTATTTTTTTCATTTATAGCCAGATTTTTCATGAATCAGCTATTAAGATCTGATTTATCATTAAATAAAATTTATTTAAGTATTGTTGGTACTTTACTTTTGATAGCCTTGTTATTACTTTATTCTTATGTTCCTAATAAAATAATGTCCTTTGCTGATATTAAATTTGTAGTTGTAATGTATGCTGTTTTCATAATTACGATTGCTATACTCATTATTACTATCTCTTTTAGTATTATTCGACAAATTCAGTACAAGCGTAATATGCAGGAAATTGAAAATTATTATAAATATACTCTACAAATAGAAAATATTAATAATGAGATGCGTAAATTCCGTCATGATTATGTGAACATACTATCTACTATGTCTGAATTCATTAGGGAAAGTGATATGGACGGTTTAAAAAAATATTTCAACGAAGAAATTTTACCTATGCAAGATAGTATGCAAATGAACACTATAAAAATTAACGGTATTGAAAACCTAAAAGTCCGTGAAATCAAGGGTCTATTAACAACAAAGATATTACAAGCGCAAGAAAAAAGTATTAGAATTAGTATAGAAGTGCCAGAACCTATAGAGAGAATTGATATGCCTATTATTAATTTAAGCAGAGTCATTGGCATCGTACTTGATAATGCAATAGAAGCTTCAGAAAAAATAGAAGACGATCCACTTATTCGTATTGCTTTCATTAAAGACAATGATGATTCAGTAATGTTTATTGTGATGAATAAATGTGAACCGAATATGCCACGTATCCACACACTCTTTCAAGAGAATTTCTCTACAAAAGGTAAAAATCGTGGTCTAGGGTTATCTACTTTAAAAGAGTTGACTGATGCCACATCTAATGTTTTATTAGATACAACCATTGATAATGACTACTTTATTCAAAAAGTAGAAATTTTAAATTCTGACTCATAAGGATGTGAAAACATGAAAATATTCATATGTGAAGATGATGCAAGACAACGTGAAAATATGATATCAATCATCAACAACTACATCATGATTGAAGAGAAACCCATGCAAATTGAAGTTGCAACTGATGATCCTTATGAAATACTAGAACGTTCAAAAAACACGAGCGACATTGGATGTTACTTCTTAGATATTCAATTAAACTCTGATATTAATGGTATTAAACTCGCAAGTGAAATTCGTAAATATGATCCTGTCGGTAATATTATTTTTGTTACAAGTCATAGTGAACTTACCTATCTTACTTTCGTGTATAAAGTTGCTGCTATGGACTTCATCTTCAAAGATGACCCTGATGAATTAAAATCAAGAATTATTGATTGTCTTAATACCTCTGAATCTAGATTGAAACTACTTTCCAAAGAATCTAATGTGGAAACGATAGAATTAAAACGTGGCAGTAATTCAGTCTATGTTCAATATGATGATGTTATGTTTTTCGAATCCTCTACTAAATCACATAGATTAATTGCTCATTTAGATAATCGTCAAATCGAATTTTACGGCAATCTTAAAGAGCTGGATCAACTTGATGATAGATTCTTCCGATGTCATAATAGTTTTGTTATAAATCGACATAACATAGAGTCTATAGATTCTAAATCACGTATTGTTTACTTTAAAAACAACGAACATTGCTATGCTTCAGTGAGAAATGTCAAGAAAATATAATACATAAAAAGAAGACTTAACATGTGATTATCCACCATGTTAAGTCTTCTTTTTATTGTTATTTAATCAAAGCTTTGTTTACTTCGTCTATAGTAGGAATACTTCCAATTGCTCCATATTGAGTTGTAACCATGGCTGCTACATAATTACTGAATTCAAGTATGGCATGACCATTATTTTTTAATAATTGAATTGGCTCATTACATTCGGAAGTCAATAATTTACTTATTAACGCACCAATAAAGGCATCACCTGCTCCAGTAGTATCAACGGCCGTCACTTTAAATCCTGGTTGTTCAATTACCGTGCCATCTTTCAAATAAATCACAGCCCCGTCTGGACCTTTCGTATAAACTACCGCTTCAACTTCACCTTGAAATAACCATTGAATAGCTTGTAGTTCTTCATTCTGACCAGTGACAAAAGTTAACTCTTCATCCGAAATTTTAACTATATTGGCAAGTGGTATGAATTCTTGAATTGCATGTTTACAATCCGCTTCGTTTTCCCATAGTGGCAATCGTACATTAGGATCAAAAACTATTGTGCCTCCTGCAATGCTCACTTTTTTAATTAAAGCTTTATGTGCTTGCTTCATTGGACTCTCCACTAAATCAACAGAACAAAAATGCAATACATCATCTTGTGTTACATCAATATCCTGAATATACTCTGGTTGATAGAGCATATCAGCGGAAGGCTTCCGATAAAAAGAAAAATCTCGTTCTCCTTCTTTTGTCAAACTGACAAAAGCTAATGCAGTATTGGCTTCGTTTGTACGTTTAATATAGTTGGTATTGACACCTATATCCTCTATTGTTTCTACAATTAAATCACCAAATGCATCATTACCTAATTGGGTAATCATTTCAGCTTTACCACCTAATTTAGTAGTAGCACTCGCTACATTGCAAGGTGCGCCTCCTACTTGTCTCGAAAATCCTTCGACATCTTTTAATTTAGAGTCTGTCGTATTAGGTATAAAATCAATTAAAGCTTCGCCAATCGCTAATAGTCGTTTCATCCTTCATCATCCTTCAAATCATATTTTGTAAATCTAAGGTATACTTGTCCTGATTCTGTGGAAGCTTTTATACCAGTAGCATCATCATCTGTAAATATTCTTGAGGTCATTACACGTTCACCGTTATTACAAAAGATTTCAATACTTGAAGTATCAATAAATATTTGTAAATTTGATAATGGCGTATCTAAATAGGTACTACGTGTAGTACCATCAACGTGTTCTGGTAGTTTGCCACTTTCACTTCGGTCTAATGTTACTTTCTTTGCTCTAGTATTATAAGTAATCAAAGTTGTTTGAGATTTAGACGTTCGTACTTCGAAATATATTTCTGTAGCTTCATTTTCCAATATATCAATAATTAGTTCATACTGTTTACCATCATAAGGATGTAATTGTCTGGTGAATTTATTGGCATAACCTAAAGCCGTTTCTTTATTTGTTCTTAATTGTTCGAGGGCTTTAATAGGTCGTTGCTTTAAGTTGCCTTCTTCAACCGAGAGCACACGAGGTATGGTTAAACAATGCGCCCATCCATCTTTATCAGAAGGATAATTTATTTCTGGCAACCCCATCCAACCTATTAAGATACGTTGACCATTTTCGTCTAAAAATGTTTGAGGCGCATAAAAATCAAACCCATAATCTAATTCATGAAAATCTGCGTGATTCATTTTCAACTGATTGAGATCATATTGTCCCATAATATAACCAGATTGATAAATATTTCGAAATTGCTCACCAGATGGTTCAATACCTTGTGGACAGAATAGCATTAAATCATGACCATCTAAATCAAAATAATCTGGACATTCCCACATATAACCAAACGCTTCTAAATTGGTTTGAATCTCACCTTGTAATTCCCAATTCACAATATCTGTAGAATAATATTGTAGAATTCTACCTTGCTCTAAATCATTTTGAGCAGCTATTATTGCATAGAAAACACCATCTTTAGTAAATACTTTAGGATCTCTGAAGTGTTGGGTATATCCTTCTGGTGGTGCACTAATGACTGCTTTGGGAAACTTTTCTACACTCCCATCATGATTTACTTTTGCTATGTGTTGTGTGGAAATTCTATTCCAGTCATCATCACGGTGATTTGCTGTATACATGTAATATAAATTGCCATTATATTCAAAGGCGCTACCGCTATATACCCCATGACTATCATCTCTCGTATCTGGCTTCAACGATGGCCCTTCCGCATTAAAATGTATCAAATCTTTACTTGTATATGTATACCAATATTTTAAACCATGCACTGGACCTAAAGGAAACCATTGATGCGATACATAATAAACCCCATTAAAATATATCAATCCATTGGGATCATTCAGTAATCCAGTCTTAGGTTGAATATGAAATGTTTGTCTATATTTAGATTTTTCAACTTGATCAGTTAATATATCAATCGTTTGTTGATCGACCTCCTCATATCTTTGATAGCGTTTTTCTCTCGTCCATTCAGTCATTACAATTTCCTCCTACTATCAACATTTTAACTTTAGTATGTTTATTTTCTGTTTTTGGTACCGGTTCCATATAATTCTATTATATATATTATGTTTCGTCTACCTTTTAAATGATAGCGTCACATCTATCGTTATTCGCGTTTCAATATGTTGTTGTTGAATCATTTGATTTAATTTATTCATCGATACTTCTCCTGCTTGTTCAAAATGATAAATTACTGTACTAATAGATGGAGATACAATTTCGGTAACGGGATCTCCGCCAAATCCAACAATAAGTTGATTTTTTAATTGATTTTTATGCTCCGAGGTGAATTTATGAACTGCTAATGCAATCGAATCTGTAGCACCTACAACTGCGTCATAATGCGTATGGGTTTCCAATTCACTGGCAACATCTATCATCGCTTCTTTATAATTAAAGGAAGTATGCGAAATATGAGGTGTAATACCGTGTGTTCTCAAACCCGCAATCAAGCCTTCTTTTCTATGTATACCAACTGCAATATCACTTTCTGTTACACCAAAGAATTGGACATCTTTATATCCTTTTGTTCCTATAGTGTCACCCACAAGGTATCCAGCATGAAAATCATCATGAATAATACAATGTAAGTCTTTATGTTCTTGACCCACGATAATAACCGGTACATTAATTTTATTAATGACTTCTAAATGTCTTTGTGTAATTTCTGTAGCCATCAATATAATACCGTCGACTTTACTTCTGTAAAAAGTTTCTAAGGCATCTATCTCCAATTCAACATCTAAATTGGTATAATTTAGCAATAACCTATAGTTTAAATCATTACACACTGATTTTACGCCTTTTATCGTTTCATCTACTGCATAAGAATTCATTCTAGGTATAATTGCACCAATCATATTTGTTCTATGCGCTCTTAAACTTTGGGCAAATTGATTAGGTTGATAGTCATTTTCTTGAATGATTTTATCCAATTTTTGCTTTGTTTTTACACTTACCGACCCGTTATTTAGATATCTAGAAACAGTACTCTTTGATACGCCAGCAATTTTTGCAATATCAGCAATATTTTTCATAGTCTTCTCACTCTCATTAATTAGCTATTGTAAACAGTATTCATTCTATCATATTGCAACCGCTTTAAATACTATTTAAAACAAAAACCAACTTAGATAATTAAGTATATAACTCCTAATTATTGCAAGTTGGTTTATGCTTTGTTTTATTCAGATTTTTGAATCGTAATCGTCCATGAAGCATCGTCTAGTTGTTCGTAGTTCGTTATAGGATAACCTTGTTCTGCTGCCCAGTTTGGTAATGCCTCTGTAGCTTGCGTGCAGTCAAAATCTATTTTTAATTCATCACCGTTATCTAACGTGTTCATTTTCTTCTGAGCTTCAATTAAAGGGAATGGACAAACCATACCGACTGTTCCTAATTCATATACCATTATGCATTTCCTCCTTCAAAATTAAGTTGTTTGCGTATGAGAAGATACTGTATTTTTTTCTGTTTGTGATGCACTTTGCGCTTTCTTCATTGGTCTAATAAAAATAAAATAACTCATGAACCATGCGCCTAATATCATAGATACGAGTGCAATCCAACCTTTCCAAGACATCGTTGCTGTTTCAACTAAGCCGTTGCCAATTGAACATCCGCCTGCTACTGAAGCACCAAATCCCATGCAAATACCACCAATGACACTATTACGTATCGTTTTCTTATCTGGCAATCTCCATTTAAATTCTCTTGAGCCTCTAGCTGCAATATAAGATCCTAAGAATATCCCAAGCACAAGGAATACGCCCCAGTCTATTAGTTTTGTATCACCTGTCACTAAAAATTGAATTATATTCGCTGATGGCGTCGTTATACCTAATCCATACATTCTACCTGTCGTTTCACTTACAGGCCATGCAAGTAACGCAATTAATCCTACCGCAATGGCTGCAACAAATGGGTGGTATTTTTTTTCAAATAAATAATGGCGTACACCTGTAAATTTTTGTTTTAATTTTGGTACTGCAAATTTAGGTTTTGGTTTACGTAACGTTTTAGTTACAAAAATCACTGTAATGATTGTTAATAACGCTACCCATACCCAAGTAGGAATACCTGTCGTTTGTGACATACTTGTATTTACTGTTGTCGGTTTATTCAAACCATTCATTAATGGTAACAGAATACCAAATTTAGTTGCAGCTGAAGTAAATGCGTAAGCTATCAGTGCTAACCAACTTCCGATTAATCCCTCTCCTGCTCTATACCAAGTACCTGTTGCACAGCCACCTGATAAAATAATACCTATACCAAAAATAAATGAACCGATAACCGTACCAATAATTGGATACGTTGATTCTGGAATTTGAACCATTCCAGTAGATGTCAGTATCAGTAACCCAATACTTTGAACAGTTATTGCAATCAATAAGGCATAAAACATTTTATTGTTTTTTTGCACATACATATCTCTAAATCCACCTGCTAAACAAAACCTTGTCCTTTGCATAACAAAGCCCAAAAGTGCTCCCACAACAAGACCACTAATTATTAACCAAGTCATTCCATAACCTCTTTCCCGATAAAATCAATAAGATTAATGATATTAGAAATTGTATAAAATTTCAACCTCTATACTCATATACTTCATCAGAAAAAGTTGTTTCTAAATATTATTACAAATCAAGCGCGAAAATTAATTACAATTAATGAAGCTTTGTAATACGAGATAATGCATTCAATTGTCAATTTAACTTAACCCTCATCTTGTAATCCAATGCAAAACACTTATAAAAAAGCTAGCTTACTCAATACACAACGCATTGTATCACGTCTAGTATTGATCATAAGCTAGCTTTACTTTACCTATATTATTTATTGCTATAATTTTTCATAAAGAATAATAACGACTGTAATTCAATCCCTAAATCAATATGATGTACTTGAACATCAGATGGCGTTATTACACGACTCGGAGTAAAGTTTAATATACCTTTCACACCTGCTGCTACTAAAGTGTCTGCCACTTGTTGTGCTACATCTTCAGGTGTGGTCAATATGACAATATCTATATCTTCTCGTGTAAGTATGTCAGTAATTTCATTATATGCACTTACACTGACATTACCTATTTCTGTCCCTATTACTTCATCTCGTATATCAAAAGCTTCCGTTATCGTCATCTCATCATGTATAGAGAAATTATAAGTTAATAATGCTTTCCCTAAATTCCCTACACCTACGATTGCAATCTTAATTTCGTCATTTTCACTTATTTCATTTTTAAAAAAATGTAATAAACTATCTATGTTATAGCCATAGCCTTTTTTGCCAAGCTCACCAAAGTATGAAAAATCACGACGGATAGTTGCAGAATCAATATTTAATCCTTCACTAATAGCTTTTGAATTAACTCTATCAATGCCTTTAGATTTCAATGTATTGACGAATCTATAATACAACGGTAAACGTTTCAATGTGGCACGAGGAATCTTTTCGCTTTGATTAGCCAAGATGTTGTCCCCCTATTTCATTATCTAATACTGAATAATCTTATAATCACTACAACATTATACATTAATGACTAATAAAAATAAACACTGATAGTTTTATCCAAGCCTTGAATACTGTAGAATGATAATGAATAGAGAGGTGCAAATCAGATGATACTATTACAACTTAACGACATATCAAAATCATTCGATGGAGAAGACATTTTTAATAATGTAAATTTCGAAGTTAAAACTGGCGAACGTATAGGCATTGTAGGTCGAAACGGTGCCGGAAAATCTACTTTAATGAAAATTATTGCTGGCGTCGAAGATTATGATACTGGACAAATTTCTAAAATTAAAAATCTTAAATTAGGTTATTTGACCCAACAAATGACTTTAGATACGAAACAAACTGTTTTTGAAGAAATGTCAAAGCCATTTGAACATATGAAGCAAATGGAAATGGAAATGAAGAAAGAAACAGATTGGTTAGCACAGCATGCAAATGAATATGATACCGAAGATTATAAATATCATATCGATCGTTATGAATCATTATCTAATCAATTTGAGCAACAAGAAGGTTACCAATATGAAAGTAAAATTAAAACTGTACTACATGGTTTAAACTTTACAGAAGCGGATTTTAATCGTCCTATTAATGATTTTAGCGGAGGACAAAAAACACGTTTATCACTAGCACAAATGCTACTAAGTGAACCTGATTTATTACTATTGGATGAGCCTACTAACCATTTAGATATGGAAACAACGCAATGGCTTGAAGGTTACCTTAATTACTTTAAAGGTGCTATCGTCATTATAAGTCATGACAGATACTTCTTAGATAAAATTGTCAATCAAGTATATGATGTAGCGCTTGGAGATGTGCAACATTATGTAGGTAATTATGGTCAATTTATAGAGCAAAGAGATAAATACTATGAGAAACGTATGCAAGAATATGAAAATCAGCAAGCTGAGATTAAACGTCTTGAAACGTTTGTCGAAAAAAATATTGCTCGTGCTTCGACTACTGGTATGGCCAAAAGTCGACGTAAAATGCTAGAAAAAATTGAACGTGTGAGCAAACCTATGATTGATGCTAAAAGTGCGAACATTCAATTCGATTTCGATCGAAACACAGGTAACGATGTCTTCCATATAAAAAATTTAGAAATCGGTTATGAAACTCCAATAACTAAAGGCATTAATATGGAAATCACTAAGGGCGATCACGTAGCTATTATTGGACCCAATGGTATAGGTAAATCAACCTTAATCAAAACTATCGCCGGTATACAAGAGAAGTTAAATGGTGAAATTACCAAAGGTGCTAATTTAAAAATAGGCTATTACGATCAAAAGCAAGCTGAATTTAAATCAAATAAAACAATTCTCGATTACCTTTGGGATCAATATCCTACAATGAACGAAAAGGATATTCGTGCTGTTTTAGGACGATTTTTATTCGTTCAAGAAGATGTAAAAAAAATAATTAATGACTTATCTGGTGGCGAAAAAGCTAGATTACAATTAGCATTACTTATGTTAGAACGCAATAATGTACTCATCTTAGATGAACCTACCAACCACTTAGACATTGATTCAAAAGAAATGTTAGAGCAAGCTTTAGACCATTTTGAAGGTACAATATTATTCGTCTCGCATGATCGTTACTTTATAAATCAATTAGCAAATAAAATTTTAGATTTAGACCATGATGGCGGCACAATTTATTTAGGTGACTATCAATATTATATTGAGAAATTAGAAGAAAAAGCAGCTATTCAGGCGAAAAAAGAATTAGATAATCCTTCACAGTCGGATATTGTAGCTCAACAAAGTAATACTTATATTGATCAGAAACAGCAAAAACGTGAGCAAAGACAAATTGAGCGAAAAATAGAGCAATGTGAAGTACAAATTGAAAGTTATGAACAAGAAATTAGTGACCTCAACGAACAACTCACCTTACCTGATATTTATTCAAACCCAGACAAAGCAAATGACATAGCAATTAAAAAAGCAACAGCCGAACAGCATTTAGAAGAAGTTATGGCTGAATGGGCAGAATTACAAGAAATGTTGTTATAACACACATTAAGTGTATCAAAGTGAAAGTAGACTATTCTACTTTCACTTTTTTTATTATATAATTCTACCTTCATTCTATTCACAATGAATTTCCCTTTGTTATGGCTATCCACAGAGTTATCCTAGTTATCCACAGGAGAATTCGAAACTTTTCTTGTTTTTAATTTTCAGAAATCGGAGCATATCCACATAGATAACCACCACTTATCCACACGTTATACACTTTTTGTTGATAAGTACGCATGTTCCCTATTGACTTTTAAACAAACGCAACATGTCTTTGTACAAACTGTCATTTGTTCAAATCAAACAACCATGTCATAATTAAAGTGTATTGTTTCGCAATATTAAGAAAGGAATGACCTTATTTATGCCCACACTATTATGGTTTTTTATCGCCTTTGTTATAGCTGCTATTTTAATCACATTAGCATCAAAAATCATAGGTAATAAAAAACTAAAACACAATATTCAATCTTTATGGGATAGACGAAAACCTTTAGAAAATTTTATACGCCCTTATCACAGATATAGTTATCAATATGATTCTTTCAAGCATCAATATGATGCGCACATTCTTTTAGATGATAAAACATGGTCTGATTTAAATATGGATGCTGTATTTGATAAGATGAATTTTAATTTCACTGCAATTGGTGAAATGAGATTATATGCTGCATTAAGACGTATGTTCGAAGTTAAAGATAGTAAACTGATTAGACATTTCAAAACAGATGTTTCTTTTAGACAGCAGGTTTCTTTCCATTTAGCACAAATAGGCAAAGCGATTTACCCTATGTTTCCTAACCAATTATTGTATGTAAAACGCAATAATTTTTTCATGCTATGTACATACTTACCTTTGATTTTTTTAATCGCGACATTTTTTGCCCCAAGTGTCGGGATAATATTAACCATTTTTTCGTTAATTTTTAACATGATTTTAAGTGGTTCGTTAAAAAAACATTTGATCAAGATTTAAATTCCATGTTTTATACGTCAACCGTTATTAAAAAGGCTTATGATATACATAATTTAGAACAAGCACCTAAATTAAATGTTAACTTCAATCATTTTAAAACGGCACGCAAATTTAGTGGATTGTTAGGTCGCATTAATTCTAATGATGAAGCTTTTGTTATTGCTATGCTATTTAAATTAATGTTTATGTTGGATTATCAAATATTCCATTTAATTCAAAAGAGTTTCAAAACTTATGATGAAGAAGTTATGGCTTGTTATGAGTACATCTCTAGTATCGATAATCATTATTCCGTCGCATTATGGAGAGAAACGTTAAATAATCACACTGTTCCTGAGCGCACACAAGCTGATGTTCTTGATTTTGATGAGCTAACTCATCCCCTTATTTCTGAAGCTATCTCAAATGATTTAAAAATAAAACATCCTATCTTACTCACAGGATCAAATGCATCGGGTAAATCTACTTTTATGAAAGCAGTTGCGTTAAACCTTGTCTTAGCACAAACTGTAGACACTGTTACAGCATCTCGCTTCACTTATAAGCCAGGTTTAGTCTATACTTCAATGGTCAATCAAGATGATATATTATCAGGTGATAGCTATTTTATGACAGAAATCAAATCGATAAGACGTTTATTTGAGCTTCATTCCCAAAGTAAAGTATATTGTTTTATTGATGAAATTTTTAAAGGTACTAATACAACCGAACGTATTGCCGCTTCAGAATCGGTATTGAGTTATTTAGACCAACTTTCTGGCTATCACGTTATCGCAGCTACACATGATATTGAACTATCCTCATTATTAGAAAAAACCTATGAGAATTTTCATTTTAATGAATCCATAGCTGATGATAACATTGTCTTTGACTATAAAATCAAAGCGGGTAAAGCAAACACACGTAATGCGATTGAACTGCTAAGAATCATGGACTTCCCACATCAAATCTATAATCGCGCCAAGTCAAAAGTAGACTGATTATATAAAGAAGGCCCTTTTATTTTGATAAAAGGGCCTTCTTTATATTGATTTATTCAGCATTAATCATCCAAGTTACACCAAATGGATCATTAAACATACCATATAGTTTAGACCATTCCGTTTTACCTAATGGCATTGTCGCTTTACATCCACCTTCGATGGCTTTATTAAAAAATGCCACCGCTTTATCCTTATCCGCTTCATTCGTATAATCAAATGTAAAAACTGCAATTGCACCACTATTATCTATCTTTTTATTGTCCATTGTATCACTACAATAAAACGTTTCACCTAATATTTCAAAAGATGCATGCATCGTAAAATCATCATCAACTTGGTATTCCTTAGGCATATCGTCAAACATCTCATCATCTCCACCGAGCCGTTGAATATTCGTTGCACCTAAGTGTTTTTCATAAAAGTTCAAAGCTGACAAGCTATTTTGAAAGTTAAAATATTGAATTGATTTCATCTATAATTCCTCCTTTAAATTTCATTTATTTGCGCAGTTTTACTATCTATAATTACAAATTACATTTTTTAATTCTACTTATAGCTATACCCTTTTACAGTTCGTATAAAAACGTTTCAATAAATTATCCCATTGTCCTTTAAAAAATATCCAAAGTAAAAGGCCACGTTACTATTTACGTAACATGGCCTTTCATTTTAAACCTCAAACACTTGGGTTTATTTACACTGTTCGTTAGTGTCTATTTAATCGTTACAACACGAGGTTAATCATAACTATATTGAAAAGGATTCAATATCCATGCTGTTAAATCCATTTAATGTCATATCAGCTGTTAAGCCTGCTTGATATAAATAATACCCTGCTGCTCCAATCATTGCAGCGTTATCTGTACACAATGCTGGGCTTGGTATAGACAATGCAATATTTTGTGAAGCACACGCTTCTACTAGATTTGAACGTAATCCTTTATTACTAGCTACGCCTCCAGCAACAAGAAGTTGTTTCACATTATAATGTTTACAAGCCGAAATTGATTTCCCTACTAATACTTCTACCACACTGTTTTGAAAACTTGTAGCCACGTCCGCATGATTAATCTTTTCACCTTTTTGACGTAAATTATGCAGTTTATTGATTACTGCGCTTTTCAATCCACTAAAGCTAAAATCATAGCTATCTTTATCGAGCCAAACTCTCGGAAAATGATAACTATCCTGCCCTTCACTTGCTAGACGATCAACTTGAGGCCCACCTGGATAATTAAGACCAATCGTTCTTGCCACTTTATCATATGCTTCACCTACAGCATCATCTCTCGTTTCACCAATCACTTCAAAACTCAAATGGTCTTTCATATATACGAGTTCTGTATGACCACCTGAAACAATCAATGCCATTAATGGGAACTGTAAGGGCTCCTCTAAATTATTTGCATAAATATGCCCAGCAATATGATGTACAGGTACTAAAGGCTTATCATAGGCAAAAGCTAAAGCTTTGGCTGCATTAATACCTACGAGTAACGCACCAATTAATCCTGGACCTTGTGTCACTGCAATTGCATCAACATCGTTCATTGTAATCTCAGCCTCAATAAGCGCCTCATCAACAGTTGTTGTAATTCCTTCAACATGATGGCGACTTGCAACTTCTGGAACTACACCACCAAAACGCTTATGGCTCTCTATTTGACTTAATACGATATTTGTTAATATTTCAGTACCATTTTTAATAATACTTACACTTGTTTCATCACAACTCGACTCTATTGCTAATATTAATGTTTCTTTACTCATTTAAATTCACCCACATTACTAACGCATCCTCACCTTGACCATAATAATTTTTTCGTTTTCCTCCAAATTGAAAACCTAAGTTTGTATAGACATGTTGTGCAACATCATTATCTACACGTACTTCTAAACTCATTACGTCACATTTTGTTTGTACATAATTCATTGCATATTTTAATAACAATTGCCCTAGACCATAGCCTCTATATGCTTCATCAATGGCAACCGTCGTTACTTGTGCTTGATCAATTACTATCCATACGCCAATATATCCTATTATTTTGTCCTTAAACTCTACAATGAAATAATGCGCAAATTCATTTTGTTCTATTTCATGATAAAACGCATCAATCGTCCAACTACTATCATTAAAACTATTTCGTTCAATATCAAATACTTGCGGCACATCACTTTTAGCCATTAAGCGAATATTTAGTTCTTGTTCTTCTGGTTTAACCAATTACGTTCAGCCTCAGATAATTTAATATAGTTTGGTTTAAATTGATGGACATTTGCAGGCGTATTTATAAGTGTTTTCATTAGTTTGGCTTGTGGTATGTTAGGTTCACAAGAACTATCAAGTAAATGATTTAAATGTTCGGTATCTATGCCTATAAATTTATATGCTTGCCCTTTTTCGTGTAACAATGATAGTAATTCCTTTATAGGTAAGTATTGATCTGCTTCAACTTCTACTATTTGTCCAGCTTGATATTGATATATCCCGGTATATACTGCTTCACGTCTAGCATCAAAGATTGGAACAATCAAGCGTCCATCTTCTTCAGCAGTAGCTGCTAAAGCTTTAAGTGATGATACGCCATATAATTCTGTATTTAAAGCATAAGCCAATGTTTTGGAAACTGTAACCCCTATTCTCAAGCCAGTATATGAGCCAGGTCCCTCTGCCACAACAATTGCATTAATATCTGTTTTATCTAATTGACTTTCAGCAATAACTTGCTCTATCGCAGGCATTAACTGTACAGAATGATTCTTTTTTAAATTCGAATTAATTTCACTTAGCACATTATCATCTTGCATCACTGCAACTGACATCGGTTGATTCGATGTATCAATCATTAGATAATTCACTTTCAACTGCCTCCTTTATTGTTGAATAATGATTGCCTTCAGCTATCATTTCAATACTCCGTTCTGTGTTACCTATTGTTGTAATATTTATTGTTAAATGAGTTGAAGGTAAAAATTCTTCTATAAATTGGCTCCACTCAATCAAAATGACCGCCTCATCTTCAAAATACTCATCAAATCCTAAATCTTCTTCCGAATTTTCTAATCTATAACAATCCATATGATGTAATTTCAAATTTGTACCTTGATATGACTTAATAATATTAAATGTTGGCGAATTAATATTACGCTTCACACCCAAAGCTTTACCAATCATTTGACTCAGTGTAGTTTTCCCTGCACCTAAGTCACCATTGAGTAAAATCAAATCACCTTGAGATAAGTGCTTCGCTAACGTTTCACCAAACATAGCCATATCATCTAAACCCTTGATATTAATGACGTCCCTCTCCTTTTTATCGCCAGTTCTCAATTTATTGAGATTACTGGCGGTTATGCATGAGTTTGCTCATGTATACTTCTTAAACAGTTCTCAATTTATTGAGATTACTGGTGGTTATGCATGAGTTTGCTCAATATAAGTAATATCTTCGCTAACATGAATTTCTGTAATGAATATACCAATAGTTTCTATCTACAATGTAAAAGATTATAAGTGAATTGAAAGAAATTATTGATGCTTCTATTAAATTAACTCTTATAGTTTAACAAATTTTTAAGCATTTTACGTCACAGCGATACAACTTCTTAGTTAAACTTAAAATAGTTAGAATTGAAAGAAAATTGCAAATAATTGTTGACACACCCCCTACATTGTAGTAAATTTAATTTATCAAATTTTTAGATATTTCAAACAAATCAAAAATAATAAACCATTCTATCGAGAGGAGTATAATAAAATGACCCAAAATTCAATGCACTACAAACCAACAACTTCAAATATTTTAGTCATTTTATTATGCTCGTAGGACTGGAACTTTAGTAAAGCAACTACTAAACGTTTAAGTCCTATTTCTAGTTGAATGGGACTTAAAAGCGTCCCAATTATTTATTGGGACGCTTTTTTATTTTCAATTTTATGGGGGAATTATACATGAGAAGCGATATGATCAAAAAAGGAGATCAACAAGCTCCAGCAAGAAGTCTTTTACACGCTACAGGTGCATTAGAGAAACCAACTGATATGAATAAACCTTTCGTAGCTGTTTGTAATTCATACATCGATATTGTTCCAGGACATGTTCACTTAAGAGAATTAGGAGATATAGCTAAAGAAGCAATTCGTGAAGCTGGTGCTATTCCTTTTGAATTCAATACTATTGGCGTAGATGATGGTATCGCAATGGGACATATTGGAATGAGGTACTCTCTACCTTCGAGAGAAATCATTGCAGATGCTGCTGAAACAGTAATTAATGCACATTGGTTCGACGGTGTATTTTACATCCCTAACTGTGACAAGATTACTCCAGGTATGTTACTTGCATCAGTAAGAACAAATGTACCAGCTATATTTTGTTCAGGTGGTCCAATGAAAGCTGGCTTATCTTCTGAAGGTAAAGCATTAACATTATCTTCAATGTTTGAAGCAGTTGGTGCATTTAAAGATGGTTCTATTTCAAAAGATGAATTTTTAGACATGGAACAAAATGCTTGCCCTACCTGTGGTTCTTGCTCAGGAATGTTTACAGCTAACTCGATGAACTGTTTGATGGAGGTCTTAGGCTTAGCATTACCATACAATGGTACAGCATTAGCAGTCAGCGACCAACGTAGAGAAATGATAAGAGAAGCTGCATTCAAATTAGTAGATAATATTAAAAATGATTTAAAACCTAGAGATATCATTACTGAAGACGCAATTGACGATGCTTTCGCATTAGACATGGCAATGGGTGGTTCTACAAACACTGTATTACACACATTAGCTATCGCAAATGAAGCGGGCATTGATTATGATTTATCTAAAATCAATGAAATTGCTAAGAAGACACCGTATCTTTCAAAAATTGCTCCAAGTTCTTCATACTCAATGCACGATGTTCATGAAGCAGGCGGCGTACCAGCAATTATAAATGAATTATTTAAAAAAGAAGGTACATTACACCCTGACCGTGTTACAGCAACAGGCAAAACGCTTAGAGAAAATAACGAAAACAAAGAAATTTTAAACAGTGATGTTATCAGACACTTAGACAATCCCTATGATAAACAAGGTGGTCTTTCAATACTCTATGGTAATTTAGCTCCAAACGGTGCAGTTATTAAAGTCGGTGGTGTTGATCCTTCAATTAAAGTATTTAAAGGTAAAGCAATTTGTTTCGATTCACATGATGAAGCTGTAGAAGCAATTGATAACCATGTTGTTCGAGAAGGACACGTCGTTGTTATTCGATACGAAGGGCCTAAAGGTGGTCCAGGAATGCCTGAAATGTTAGCACCTACTTCTTCAATTGTCGGTAGAGGCTTAGGAAAAGATGTAGCATTAATTACAGATGGTCGTTTTTCAGGAGCAACTAGAGGTATTGCAGTAGGACATGTATCTCCTGAAGCAGCATTTGGTGGTCCAATTGGGTTAATTAGAGATGACGATGAAATTATCATTGATTTAACAAACCGTACTTTAGATGTAGATGTTTCGACAGAAACTTTAGATTCTAGAAAGCAAGACTTGAAACCTTTTAAAGCCAAAGTAAAAACTGGTTACCTTGCGCGTTACACGGCGTTAGTTACAAGTGCAAATACAGGCGGCGTTATGCAAGTACCCGAAAACCTTATTTAAGGAGTGAGAACAATGTCTAAACAAACAAAAACGCTTGATTATGAAATGTCAGAAAATTTCGATTATTTAGAAGCTGCTGAATCCATAGAACCAGAAGTTGAATTAGAACAAGAGACAGTAGATAAAATGAGATCTGGTTCAGAGTTATTAGTCGAATCACTAGTAAATGAAGATGTTGACTTTATCTTTGGTTATCCAGGAGGCGCTGTGCTCCCATTATACGATACATTTTATGATGCTAAGATCAAACATATCTTAGCAAGACATGAGCAAGGTGCTACACATGCTGCTGAAGGATACGCACGTGTATCTGGAAATACCGGTGTTGTAGTCGTGACGAGTGGCCCAGGAGCTACAAATGCGATTACTGGTATTGCTGATGCTTACAGTGACTCATTACCCTTGGTAGTTATAACAGGACAAGTTGCAACACCAGGTATCGGTAAAGACGCCTTCCAAGAAGCAGATTTATTGTCAATGACGACGCCTATCACAAAACATAATTATCAAGTAAAAAATGTAAGTGATATTCCTAAAATTATTCATGAAGCTTTCCATATCGCTAATACAGGTAGAAAAGGACCAGTAGTTATAGATTTCCCTAAAGATATGGGTGTGCTCTCAACGAATACACCGGTAACTGATGAATTAGAACTTCCGGGTTATTCTATTCCTGATAAACCTAAGAAAGATGATATTCAAAAATTACGTGACTACTTGAAAAGTGCAAAAAAACCAATTGTACTTTCTGGCGCTGGTATTAATCATGCAAAAGCAAATAAAGTATTCACAGAATTTGTAAATAGACATCAATTACCTGTAGTAAGCACCCTTCTTGGCTTAGGAGCAATTCCTTATGAACACCCCCTATTCTTAGGAATGGGAGGTATGCATGGATCATATGCTAGTAACATGGCATTAACAGAATGTGACTTACTCATTAACTTTGGCAGTAGGTTTGATGATAGATTAGCAAGTAACCCTGACGAATTTGCACCAAATGCCAAAATAGTCCACGTTGACATTGATCCTTCTGAAATAAATAAAGTGATTAAAGTAGATTTAGGTATTGTTGCCGATTGTAAAGCAACTTTGGAAGCTTTATTAGATTTTGAAAGTTATTCTATTAAACATGAAAATTGGTTAGAAACGTGTAATTCGAATAAGGCACAACATCCTTTTACTTATAAAGATGATGAAGATGGTACTTTCTCTAAACCACAACGTACGATTGAATATATTGGAGATATCACAAATGGTGATGCAATTGTAACCACTGACGTAGGACAGCATCAAATGTGGGTTGCACAATTCTACCCATTTAAAAATCACGGTCAACTTGTTACAAGTGGTGGTTTAGGTACTATGGGATTCGGTATACCATCAGCGATTGGTGCTAAGTTAGCTCAACCTGACAAAACAGTTATTGCCTTTGTTGGTGATGGTGGCTTCCAAATGACCAATCAGGAAATGGCTATTTTAGACGAATACGGTATTAATATTAAAATCGTATTAATCAATAATGGTACGCTAGGCATGGTTAAGCAATGGCAAGATAAATTCTTTAATAAACGTTTTTCTCACTCAGTATTTAATGATCAACCAGATTTTATAAAATTATCTGAGGCTTATAATGTAAAAGGTTATCTAATAGATGATCCAACACAATTAGAACAACAAATTGACGAAGCTTTCCAGTACGACGGTCCAGCTTTAATTGAGGTTCGCATTTCACCAGTTGAAACAGTATCTCCTATGGTACCAAGTGGTAAAGCTAACCATGAGATGGAGGGACTATAAATGAGAAGAACTTTTAGAACTAAAGTAAGAGACAAGGCAGGTACTTTAAACAGATTAACAAGTATCTTTGTTCGTAGACAGTTTAATATTGTTACGTTATCTGCCACGCCTACACTAGAAGAAGGAACCTCTGATATCACTTTTGTAGCTGAAGTGCCTGATACAGATGTATTACGTAATCTAATACAACAATTAGAGAAACAAATTAATATTATACATGTAGAAGACATTACAGATACAAATACTTATAACAGAGAACTCGTACTTGTTAAATTGAAAACACCAAAAGATCAAAATGAATTACAAAAAGTTATTAAACCGTATGATGCGCTAGTATCTATTCTGAAAAATGAAGAGCCTTTTACGTATCTTCAGGCATCAGGTCCACAATATACGATGGATAATCTATTAGATGACCTATCATCATATCAAATTGAACAAGTTTCTAGAACAGGTTCAGCTGGTATTATCTAGCTAAATTTTTTAGAAAATTGCAAATACTTAAATAAAAAACATGGAGGATTTAATTATGACAACAGTTTATTATGACCAATCAGTAACAAATGACGCTTTACAAGGTAAAAAAGTAGCTATCGTAGGGTATGGTTCTCAAGGACATGCCCATGCTCAAAATTTAAAAGACAATGGTTATGATGTAATTATCGGTATCAGACCTGGACGTTCTTTTGATAAAGCTAAAGACGATGGTTTCGAAGTATATCCTGTAAATGAAGCAGCAAAACAAGCTGATGTCATCATGGTTCTTTTACCAGATGAAATTCAAGGGCAAGTATATAAAGAAGAAATCGAACCTAATTTAGAAGCCAATAATGCATTAGTTTTTGCTCATGGATTTAATGTCCATTTCGATGTTATCCAAGAACCTGAAAATGTAGACGTATTCTTAGTAGCACCTAAAGGGCCTGGACATTTAGTTCGTCGTACATTCGCTGAAGGTAGTGCAGTACCTGCCCTATTCGCAGTAGAACAAGATGCTAGTGGTCATGCTAGAGACTTAGCATTAAGTTATGCTAAAGGCATTGGCGCAACACGTGCTGGTGTACTTGAAACTTCATTCAAAGAAGAAACTGAAACAGATTTATTTGGTGAACAGGCTGTACTTTGTGGCGGCGTAACTAAATTAATCCAATCTGGTTTTGAAACATTAGTAGAAGCTGGTTACCAACCTGAAATTGCATATTTCGAAGTATTACACGAAATGAAACTTATCGTTGATTTAATGTATGAAGGCGGTATGGAAAACATGCGTTATTCAATTTCAAATACAGCTGAATTTGGTGACTACGTTTCTGGTCCTCGTGTTATTACACCAGACGTTAAAGATAATATGAAAGCAGTATTAGAAGATATCCAAAAAGGTAACTTCAGTGATCGTTTCATCAAAGATAACGAAAATAACTTTGAAGAATTCCATAGATTACGTGAAGAACAACATGGTCATCAAATCGAAGCAGTTGGTAAAGACCTACGTGAAATGATGCCATTCATTAAATCTAAAAGTATTGAAAAATAAAATTTAGCACTAAAAAGTTATGATAACTAAAGAGTTATTAATTGGATGAAGTGAATTCCCTATCAATGATAGCGTGATATCACTTTTCCACTTATAACTCTTCACTTATTACAATTTCATGCTTTTATTAAGTTACTAGTTACTAATTATTGTGAGGAGATGTTGAAAATGAGTAGCCATATTCAAATATTTGATACAACACTAAGAGACGGCGAACAAACACCAGGTGTTAACTTTTCATTCGATGAACGGTTGAAAATTGCAAAGCAACTTGAAAAATGGGGCGTCGATATTATTGAAGCAGGATTCCCTGCATCAAGCACAGGTAGTTTTAAATCTATAGAAGCCATTTCTAAAGCATTAACTACAACAGCTGTTTGTGGATTAGCACGTTGTGTAAAAAAAGATATAGATGCAGTTTATGAATCAACTAAAGAAGCAGCAAAACCAAGAATTCATGTATTTATTGCGACAAGTCCTATACATCGAGACTCTAAACTTATGATGTCTAAAGAAGAAGTATTAGCATCTATCACTGAACACGTATCATATGCTAAGCAATATTTCGATATTGTTCAATTTTCACCAGAAGATGCTACAAGAACGGAATTGCCCTTCTTAATAGAATGTGTTCAAACAGCTGTTAATGCCGGTGCTAGTGTTATCAATATACCTGATACTGTTGGATTTAGTTATCCATCAGAATATGGTCAAATTTTCAAAACACTTCAAGAATCAATAACTGCAAATCATGATGTGATTTATAGCGCACATTGTCATGATGACCTTGGACTAGCAGTAGCAAATAGTATGGCAGCAATTGAAAATGGCGCAAAACGTATTGAAGGCACTCTAAATGGTATTGGGGAACGTGCAGGTAATACAGCGCTTGAAGAAGTTGCTCTTGGCCTTTACGTTCGACAAGATCATTACAACAATCAAACTCAAATTAATTTAGAAGAAACGAAACAAACATCTGATTTAATTGCTAGATTTGCAGGTATTCGAGTCCCTAGAAATAAGGCGATTGTTGGCCAAAATGCATTTAGCCACGAATCAGGCATCCATCAAGACGGTGTACTTAAGAATCCTGAAACTTATGAGATTATGACACCTCAACTTGTTGGAGTAAATACAACAGCGTTGCCGCTTGGTAAACTTTCAGGTAAACATGCTTTTGCTGAAAAGCTAACAGCTCTAGGTTATGAAATTGGAACTGAAGAACAAAAATCTCTCTTCAAACAATTTAAAACAATTGCTGATAAGAAGAAAGCTGTTACAGACCGTGACATACACGCTTTAATACAAGGTACTGAGCACGAGCAAAATGCAATCTATCAAGTTGAAAATCTACAATTACAATTTGTATCAAACGGTTTACAAAGTGCTGTCGTGGTGATTAAAGATAAAGATGGACATACCTATCAAGATTCAAGTATTGGTACAGGTTCTATCGTATCTATTTATAACGCAGTGGATCGCATCTTTAATCGTGAAACTGAACTTTTAGATTATCGCATTGATTCGGTAACTGAGGGTACTGATGCTCAAGGTGAAGTACATGTACAGCTTAAAATTGACGAGCAAATTGTTACAGGTGTAGGTATTGATCACGATATACTACTTGCTTCTTGTAAGGCATATGTCGAAGCTCATGCTAAATATGTAACCAACGCTGCAAAGAAAGAAGGTATACATTAATGAGTTATAAGATTGTAGCACTTCCAGGTGATGGCATTGGCCCAGAAATTTTAAATGGGTCGTTAGAAATTTTAGAACTTCTAAGTCAATCATTCAATTTTAATTATGAATTAGAGAAACATGATTTCGGCGGTATCGCTATAGATAACCATGGCATACCACTTCCAGATTCAACATTAACCGCATGTAAAAATGCAAATGCAATCCTTTTAGGTGCTGTGGGGGGACCTAATTGGACAGACCCAAATAATAGACCGGAACAAGGTTTATTAGGCATACGCAAAGCCTTAGGTCTATTTGCAAATATACGCCCCACTACAGTAACGAATGGCACGAGTCATTTATCCCCTATTAAAGAAGAACGCGTTGCAGGTACAGATTTCATTCTCGTAAGAGAACTCACAGGTGGTATTTATTTCGGAGAACCTAAAAAATGGGATGACAACAATGCGCTTGATTCACTCACTTATTCACGTACTGAGATAGATAGAATTGCTAGAGTAGCTTTTGATTTAGCTCAAAAACGTGATAAAAAACTAACTTCAGTCGACAAAGAAAACGTCCTTTCATCCAGTAAATTATGGCGTAAAGTAATTAATGATGTTGCACAAGATTATCCAGAAGTGGAAGTTAATCATTTACTTGTTGACGCTTGTGCCATGCATTTAATTACAAACCCATCTCAATTTGATGTTATTGTTACTGAAAATTTATTTGGTGATATTTTAAGTGATGAAGCTTCAGTGATTCCTGGTTCCTTAGGTTTGTCACCATCAGCAAGCTTTAGTGAACGCGGTCCAAGACTTTATGAACCAATTCATGGTTCAGCACCTGATATTGCTAATCAAGATAAAGCTAATCCATTTGGTATGTTACTGTCAGTGGTAATGTGTCTGAGAGAGAGTCTAAATGAATTAGAAGCTGCTGAAAAATTAGAAACGATTATATATGAATTAATAAAAGATGGTAAAACTACTAGTGATTTGAACGGTAAATATAAAACGTCAGAAATTTTTAATTTTGTTAAAGGTAAAATATAAAAAGGAGGAGATGTCATATGGGTAAAACACTATTTGATAAAGTTTGGAATAAGCATGTCTTAACTGGTAAAGAAGGTGACCCACAGTTATTATATATAGATTTGCACCTTATACATGAAGTTACATCTCCTCAAGCATTTGAAGGACTTAGAATTCAAAACAGACAATTACGTCGCCCAGATTTAACTTTTGCAACACTAGACCACAATGTACCAACAGTAGATATTTATAACATTAAAGACGAAATAGCAAATAAACAAATCACTACATTGCAAGACAATGCTAAAGCATTTGGCGTTCATATTTTTGATATGGGATCCGATGAACAAGGTATTGTGCATATGGTTGGACCAGAAACTGGCTTAACACAACCAGGTAAAACAATTGTATGTGGCGATTCACATACAGCAACACATGGTGCTTTTGGAGCTATTGCTTTTGGTATTGGTACAAGTGAAGTTGAACATGTATTTGCCACACAATCACTTTGGCAAACTAAGCCAAAAAATCTCAAAATTGATGTTAACGGCAAATTACCAAATGGCGTTTACGCGAAGGATATTATTCTGCACTTAATTAGTCAATATGGTGTAGATTTCGGCACAGGCTATGCTTTAGAATTCTCTGGTGAAACAATTCGAAATTTATCTATGGACGCAAGAATGACCATTTGTAATATGGCTATTGAAGCCGGTGCAAAATACGGCATGATGCAACCAGACGAAACTACTTTTGAATATGTAAAAGGTCGTCCTTATGCAACTAATTTTGAATATTCAGTAGATGAATGGCGTGAGCTGTATAGTGATGATGATGCCGTATTTGATAAAGTCATCGAAATGGATGTAACAGACTTAGAGCCTCAAGTCACTTGGGGAACAAGCCCAGAAATGGGCGTAAGCTTTAGCACACCCTTCCCTGAAATACAAAATGTAAATGATGAACGTGCTTATAAATATATGGGGCTAGAACCTGGCCAAAAAGCTGAAGATATTGATTTGGGTTATGTATTTTTAGGTTCCTGTACGAATGCTCGCCTATCTGATTTAGTAGAAGCAAGTCATATCGTTAATGGTCATACCGTACATCCTAATATCACTGCAATAGTTGTACCTGGTTCACGTACTGTTAAGATTGAAGCAGAAAAGCTCGGTTTAGACAAAATTTTTAAAGAGGCAGGTTTTGAATGGAGAGAACCTGGATGTTCAATGTGTTTAGGTATGAACCCTGACCAAGTGCCAAATGGTGTACATTGTGCCTCAACAAGTAATCGTAATTTTGAAGGCCGACAAGGTAAAGGTGCAAGAACACACCTTGTATCCCCAGCAATGGCAGCAGCTGCAGCAATCAAAGGTAAATTCGTAGATGTTAGAAAGGTGGTTGTATAAAATGGAGATTAAACCAATCACAACCTATACTGGAAAAGTAGTTCCACTTTTTCATGACAATATTGATACAGACCAAATTATACCTAAAGCCCATTTGAAAAGAATTTCCAAAACCGGGTTCGGCCCTTTTGCTTTCGATGAATGGCGTTATTTAGATGATGGAACAGATAATCCTGATTTTAACCCAAACAAGCCTGAATATCGAGATGCCACGATTTTAATTACTGGAGATAACTTCGGCTGTGGCTCAAGTCGTGAGCATGCTGCTTGGGCCCTAAAAGACTATGGCTTTGATATTATCATTGCCGGTAGTTACAGTGATATCTTTTATATGAACTGTACTAAAAACGCAATGCTACCAATTATTTTAAATGAAGATATAAGAAGATATCTAGCTGAGGCTAAGGAAATTACAGTAAATTTACCAAATCAAACTGTATCAACTTCTGATAAAACTTTTAGCTTCGATATAGATGAAACGTGGAAAAACAAACTTGTTAATGGCCTAGACGATGTCGCATTAACTTTGGAATACGAAAATGAAATAAAAGCCTATGAAACTGCTAAAACGTTCTAGTAATATAAATATATAAAGGTGTGAAATTTATGACTGTAAAAACAACTGTTTCTTCAAAAGATATCGATGAAGCTTTCTTACAATTAAAAGATATTGTTAAAGAGACACCATTACAAAAAGATCATTATTTATCTCATAAATATGAATGTAATGTATACCTAAAAAGAGAAGATTTACAATGGGTAAGATCTTTCAAACTTAGAGGTGCTTACAATGCGATTGTAACCCTAACTGAAAGTGAAAGACAAAGTGGTATTACGTGTGCAAGTGCAGGCAACCATGCGCAAGGTGTAGCATATACTGCGAGTAAATTAAATTTGAATGCAGTTATCTTTATGCCTGTAACTACTCCACTTCAAAAGATAAATCAAGTTAAATTCTTTGGTGGTGAAAACACTGAAGTCATTCTTACAGGTGATACTTTTGATGATTGCTTAAAAGAAGCACTCCTGTATACAGAAGATAATAAAATGAATTTTATTGATCCCTTTAATAATATTTATACAATTGCAGGACAAGGTACACTTGCTAAAGAAATTATTGAACAATCTAAAGAAGACAATGTACAATTTGATTATTTATTTGCTGCTATTGGTGGCGGTGGACTCATTTCCGGTGTTGGTACTTACTTTAAAAATCATTCACCTCAAACCTCAATAGTAGGCGTAGAACCTGCTGGAGCCAGTAGTATGTATCAATCCGTAGTTGTTGAAAATCAAATCGTAACATTACCTAATATTGATAAGTTTGTAGATGGCGCTTCAGTAGCTAGAGTAGGTCAAATCACTTATGATATTGCTAAAGATGTAGTTGATGATTATGTTCAAGTCCATGAAGGAGCAGTATGCACAACAATCTTGGATATGTATTCAAAACAAGCAATTATAGCAGAACCTGCTGGCGCTTTAAGCGTAGCTGCGCTTGATCAATATAAATCACAAATTAAAGGTAAAACAGTTGTATGCGTAGTTAGTGGTGGTAATAATGATATTAACCGCATGAAGGAAATAGAAGAACGTTCATTGTTATTTGAAGAAATGAAACACTATTTTATATTAAACTTCCCTCAACGTCCTGGTGCTTTAAGAGAGTTTGTTAACGATGTACTTGGTCCAAAAGACGACATTACTAAATTTGAATATTTGAAAAAATCATCACAAAATACAGGTACAGTAATCATAGGCATACAATTATATAACCATGCAGGTTTAGATAATTTAAAAGCCAATGTTGATGAATTTGATTCCTCAAATATTTATATCAATGAAAATAAAATGCTTTACTCACTTCTTATTTAAAAGCTTAGCAATCATGCTAAGCCTTTTTTTTATAGAACCACTTCTCAATTTATTGAGATTA
>NZ_MODY01000005.1:0-92244 GCF_001866145.1 Staphylococcus sp. LCT-H4
CGGGTTCGAGTCCCGTCGGGGTCATACAATATTGGAGGATTAGCTCAGCTGGGAGAGCATCTGCCTTACAAGCAGAGGGTCGGCGGTTCGAACCCGTCATCCTCCACCATCTTTAACTTAATAGCGCGGAGGGGTAGCGAAGTGGCTAAACGCGGCGGACTGTAAATCCGCTCCTTCGGGTTCGGCAGTTCGAATCTGCCCCCCTCCACCATTTATGGGCTATAGCCAAGCGGTAAGGCAACGGACTTTGACTCCGTCACGCGCTGGTTCGAATCCAGCTAGCCCAGCCATTAGAGCCATTAGCTCAGTTGGTAGAGCATCTGACTTTTAATCAGAGGGTCAGAGGTTCGAATCCTCTATGGCTCACTCTATTGCATTCCTCTTTTGAGGGATGCTTTTTTTGTATACTTATTTATAATATAGTCAATTCAATTGATATGTAAATGGGATATTAACTGAAAATTATAAAAAATTTTTATATACATAAATATGACTAAAAACCTTTAAAATAGGCAGTATGGCTCGTTTTTATGAATTATAAATCATTATTATGTTTTAATATGTAAAATGCAAAATTTATAAGGATGTTTGGCTAATGAATTGGCTTGAATCTTCTATGTGTTTAGATTATTCTAGTNCATTATTAAAATTAATGTAGTTAAACTGAATTTTGTACGGGAAGTAGCTCAGCTTGGTAGAGCACNTCTATTGCATTCCTCTTTTGAGGGATGCTTTTTTTGTATACTTATTTATAATATAGTCAATTCAATTGATATGTAAATGGGATATTAACTGAAAATTATAAAAAATTTTTATATACATAAATATGACTAAAAACCTTTAAAATAGGCAGTATGGCTCGTTTTTATGAATTATAAATCATTATTATGTTTTAATATGTAAAATGCAAAATTTATAAGGATGTTTGGCTAATGAATTGGCTTGAATCTTCTATGTGTTTAGATTATTCTAGTATCACACGAAGACAAAGGGGTTTTAAACATGGACAAGAAAATAGAAATTATTGGCGCGCCTTCTACATATGGTCAACGAAAACTTGGTGTCAATTTAGGACCAGATGCAATAAGATATGCGGGACTTGTAGAGCGTATTAGAGCAATTGGTTTATCAGTAGAAGATACTGGTAATATTGAGGTACCAACGATTGATTTAGATAAATTTAATTCTGAACAAAATGGATTACGTAATTTAGAAGAAATTATAACAGTTTCAAATAATTTAAGTGAAGCAGTATCAAAGAGCATAGAGAAAAATCATTTTCCATTAACGTTAGGTGGAGATCATTCTATTGCCATTGGTTCTATTTCTGGAGTTAGCAAGCATTATGATAATCTAGGGGTGATTTGGTATGATGCCCATGGAGATTTGAATATACCTGAAGAGTCACCATCCGGTAATATTCATGGCATGCCATTACGTGTGTTAGCTGGTGACGGCGATGAACAGCTTGTAAACATTTCGAATTATACACCTAAAGTCAAACCAGAACATATAGTGCTCATAGGTATGAGGGATTTAGATGAAGGAGAACGCCGTTACATAAAAGAAAATAATATTAAGACCTATACAATGGCTGATGTAGACCGTTATGGTATTCAACAGATTATTGAAGAAACAATTGAATATTTAGAACATAAAACAGATGGTATTCATTTATCTTTAGATGTCGATGGTTTAGATCCAGTAGAAACACCAGGGACAGGTACGAGAGTATTAGGTGGATTAACATATAGAGAAAGTCACTTCGCTTTAGAGTTATTACATAGCTCTAATTTAATTACTTCAATGGATATCGTTGAAGTAAATCCACTAATTGACCAAAATAATCATACAGCGGAACAAGCAGTAAGTTTAGTAGGCAGCTTTTTTGGAGAAACACTTTTATAAAAATATTATAGATAAAACTGGTATGGCGTAAGCTGTATCAGTTTTATTAATTTTACTGGGAAAAGCAATACTAAATATGACAGTTAGTGTTATGATTGGTATAATATATAGCATGGGAATAGAATACCGGAGGAGATGTTATGGATTTATCCAATTTTTTTGATAACTGGAGTACAGTGAAAATTATTGCCGGTGTACTCGACTTACTCATAGTATGGTATGTACTTTATCTTCTCATCACAGTTTTTAAAGGTACAAAAGCCATTCAATTATTAAAAGGCATTGTAGTAATCGTTATTGGTCAACAAGTGAGTAAAATGTTAAATTTAACAGCCACATCCCGTTTATTTGATTTAGTGATCCAATGGGGTGTTTTAGCTTTAATCGTTATATTCCAACCAGAAATTAGACGAGCATTAGAGCAACTAGGACGAGGTAGTCTTTTTAAACGTTATTCGTCCAATTTAAATAGTGATGAAGACAAACTTATTTCATCAGTATCAAAAGCCGTACAATATATGGCTAAACGTCGTATAGGAGCATTAATCGTGTTTGAAAAAGAAACAGGATTACAGGATTACATTGAAACAGGTATTGCAATGAATTCAGAAATATCTCAAGAACTATTAACAAACGTATTTATACCTAATACCCCATTACATGATGGTGCGATGATTGTTCAGGAGAATAAAATAGCAAGTGCGGCAAGTTATTTACCACTATCAGATAGTGCAAAAATTGCTAAAAGTTTAGGTACAAGACACAGAGCAGCAGTTGGCATATCTGAAGTATCAGATGCATTTACGGTAGTTGTATCAGAAGAAACTGGTTCAATCTCAGTTACATTTGATGGCAAATTAAGAAAAGATATTTCAACCGAAGCTTTTGAAGAATTATTAGCTGAACATTGGTTTGGCACACACTTTCATCAGAAAGGTGTGAAGTAAAATGTTAGAAAGTAAATGGGGATTAAGATTAATTGCACTTGTATTAGCGCTTGTATTTTTCTTATCAGCAAATAATATGTTTGGTAATATATTTGATGCTGACCACCTTGGACAGAAATCAACTGATACCATTCAAGATGTTCCTGTTCAAGTAAAGTATAACAATGAATCTTTATATGCGAGCGATGTTCCTAATAAGGTGGATGTAGAAATATCTGGGCCACAGTCACAGGTGCTTAAAGCTGAAAATGGAGAAAATATTAAAGCAGTATTAGACCTCAGAGGACAAAAAGCAGGGAACCACACTGCTCAATTCCAAGTTAATGGTCTTAATGAAGATATTGACTATAATGTTAAACCTAAAGAAACCACAGTTAGCCTGGAAAAAAAAGTTCATAAAACATTGAAAGTAGAACCAGATGTAAGTAATAGTGATTTGAATTCTGATTTTAAAGTCGGTGATCAAACTGTTTCACCAGATTCTGTTGAAGTGACAGGTGGTCAGGATCAAATTGATAATATAGCTTATTTAAAAGCAACATATAAAAATAAAAGTAAGATTTCTAAAGATACTACAGATGTAGCAAAAATTACAGCCTTTGATAGAAACTTAAATAAAATTAATGTTTCGGTACAACCAGAAGAAGTTAATTTGAGTGTTAAGGTAGAAGATTACAGTAAAAAAGTTAAAGTGAAACCGAAAACTATAGGTACTTTATCAAATGGGCTAGAATTAGATAATGTCAGTTTAGACAATGAAGAAGTTGAAATTTATGGTAATAGAGATGATTTAGATGACATTGATTCTTTGACAGCTGAAGTTAATTTGGATGGTGTGACTGAATCAACTGAAAAACATGTAAAATTCAAATTACCTGATGGAGTATCTAAAGTAGAACCTAAAGCAACAGATGCTAAGATTACAATTAAGTAGATTTCTTATAATAAAGGAGACATAAATAATGGCAAAATATTTTGGTACAGATGGCGTAAGGGGCATAGCAAATAAAGAATTAACACCAGAACTTGCGTTTAAATTAGGGCGTTATGGTGGCTATGTTTTAGCACATAATAAAGGTGAAGATCACCCTAAAGTACTAGTAGGTAGAGATACACGAGTGTCAGGTGAAATGTTAGAGTCAGCATTAATTGCAGGGCTTATTTCAATTGGCGCAGAGGTTATGCGTTTAGGCATTATTTCTACGCCAGGTGTTGCTTATTTAACTCGTGAGATGGAAGCTGAACTAGGTGTCATGATATCTGCATCGCATAACCCAGTTGCAGATAATGGAATCAAATTTTTTGGTTCAGATGGTTTTAAATTATCAGATGACCAAGAACAAGAAATTGAAACACTATTAGATCAGGAGAATCCAGAACTACCTAGACCAGTAGGCGAAGATATTGTTCATTACTCTGATTATTTTGAAGGTGCTCAAAAATATATTAGCTATCTAAAATCAACAGTTGATGTTGACTTAGATGGAATGAAGATTGCTCTAGATGGCGCCAACGGTTCAACTTCATCTTTAGCACCATTTTTATTCGGTGATTTAGAAGCTGATACAGTTACTGTTGGATGTAATCCAAATGGTTATAATATAAATGAAAATGTTGGTTCAACACATCCTGAAACATTAGCAAAATTAGTCGTTGAATCTGAGAGTGATTTTGGCTTAGCGTTTGATGGCGATGGTGATAGACTTATTGCTGTTGATGAAAATGGCGACATTGTAGATGGTGATCAAATCATGTTTATTATCGGTCAAGCAATGTCAAAAAACCAAGAACTTAATGATAATATGATTGTTTCTACAGTTATGAGTAATTTAGGTTTTTATAAAGCTTTAGAAAATGAAGACATTCAGTCAAACAAAACTAAAGTGGGCGATCGCTACGTTGTAGAAGAAATGAGACGAGGTAATTATAATTTAGGTGGCGAACAATCAGGACATATTGTTTTAATGGATTATAATACTACTGGTGATGGCTTGTTAACAGGTGTTCAATTAGCCAGTGTAATCAAAATGACTGGTAAACGATTAAGCCAACTTGCAAGTCAAATGAAAAAATATCCTCAATCATTGGTCAACGTACGTGTTACAGATAAGTATCGTGTTGAAGAAAATATAGATGTACAAGAAGCTATGACAAAAGTAGAAGTAGAGATGAATGGAGAAGGTCGTATATTAGTTAGACCTTCAGGCACAGAACCACTTGTACGTGTTATGGTTGAAGCTGCAACTGATGAAGATGCACAACGTTTTGCACAAACGATTGCAGATGTAGTTCAAGAAAAAATGGGATTAGAATAATAAGACGTGTTTAGTGATTAACACGAATAAGCTACCGATCAAGTATCATTGTCGGTAGCTATTTTTATTTTATTAATGCATTATTATACGTCAGCAACATAATAAAACCGAGAGATACTTAGATTTAAGTATCTCTCGGTTTTTACTTGTTATAGTACATTATATTCTTTAACGATTTCAGTCGCTAATTGATCATCTATCTTAGCGTAATTTTTTAAGAATGCTTCGACACCATGAGCGTTAATATAATTATTTTTTTCAACAGTTTCTTCATCATTTGTATCATCATATTTCAATAATAATGCTGCTGCTTTTACTAAGCCATCATGTTTTAAGTTGTTTTTGTATAAATAATTTAATGGTTTAATAATACGGTCTTGTGGACCAATTTTACGAATAGAACCACGTCCTACACGCGTCACTTCATCAGAAAGGTTGGCATTTTTAAAACGATCAATAATTTTTTCGACATATTGTACCTGCTCTTGTTCTGTAAAGTTAAACTCACTTGTGATGTACTGACTTGTTTCATTTAATACATTTTGTAAACCATATCTGATATTTTCATCATTTACTGCTTCTAAAATCGTTGTTTGATTATGATAGCTTCCTGCATAGGCAAGGTAAGCATGTCCTGTATTTACGGTTAAAAGTTTTCTTTCAATGTAAGGCGTTAAATTATCAACATACTTAATGTGATTTAATTCTGGACCGAACCATGCATCTTTTTCAACCACCCATTCATAGAAAGGTTCAACCATTACATCTAAAATATTTTCATTTGTTTGTAATGGAACGATTCGATCAACAGCTGAATTGGCAAAATGAATATGATCACCGAGAGGCCCAGTTAAATCTAAAATTGCTTTTTTCAAAGTGTTAGTTGCCATAATTGCATTTTCACATGCAACTATATTTACAGGTGTTTCCTTTTCTTTTAAATAGGAAGCAAAAGATTTAGCGATAATTGGTAAAATATTAACGCCCACAGCAGTTGTAATTAAATCAGCCTCTAACACAGCTTGTCTCAAGCTATCAGAAGGCGCTGCTGAATTAATGGCATCAACATTGTGTACACGTGTTGTTGTATGTGCTTCATCAGCTAAAATAACGTCATATTCATGTACTTCATCTAATTTATTAATAATATCGGTATTAACATCTGCAAAAGTTACTTTCACATTGTTGTCAGCTAATATATAACCAATAAAACCTCGACCAATATTTCCAGCACCAAAGTGTAATGCTTTCATTATGCATCAGCCTCCTCAAAGACTTGTTTAATTTCTTCAGCAGACGAAGCATTTACGATACGCTCTACATTTTCTTCTTCGCTAAAAGTGATTGCGATTTGTGAAAGTAAATCCAAATGCTCACCATCTTTACCAGCAATACCTACAACAACTTTCACTTCTTCGCCGTCCCAGTCAACGCCTTCAGGTATTTGGATTAAAGTAAGTCCAGATTTTAATACACTTGTTTTAGCTTCATCAGTACCATGTGGGATAGCTAAGCCATTGCCCATAAATGTAGTCACTATTTCTTCACGGTCTTTCATTGCTTGAATATATGCTTCTGTCACAGCACCACTTGATACTAAAGCTTGTCCTGCTTTTTCGATTGCTTCGTTTTGTGTTCCAACTTTTTGGTTAATAAATATATTTTCATTACTGAATAATTCGCTCATTTTTCTTCACTCCATGTTTAATTGATTTTTTAAATGTATTAGATAATGCTGTTTCAACATATCTTTTAGTTGTTCAGGGTGTTTCATAAATTCATCAATTTGCTTTAAATGTTCTACCATGTCTCCAGATATATCACTGACAAGACTAGCCAAATAATCATCAGGGGGTATAAACATATTCAACAAATATTTTATCGATTGATTGTCATTTTGATTACTTTTAAGCAAGATGGGTTCATTCAAAATAGTAATTAAAATAATAGGTTTTTGAATGATTTCATGCTTTAAATGAGGTATAGCTATCGGATAAGGTTCTAGGACAAAACCTTGTTTATCTATACAATCTTTAATAAGTTCAGCGAATGACGAGTGATGATGAATGATTTCATATGATATAAGTTTGTCAGTTAAATAATTGGACAAGTCAGATATACTCGTATAATCAATATATACAGAATCTATAAGTTCTAAACCTTTTCTAATGTATTTAAGTTGATCCTCAGGAGCTTTAATATGTTGTTTGATATTTTCAATTTCTGAACCTGTCGTTGCTATTGAATCTTTACGCATATTTAAAAATGCAGCTACATGGTTAATATCTGAATCTGGCAATAAAGGGTTCACAGTTAGATAGGGAACAGTTATGTCTAAATCAACGGTTGAAATAATAGCATCGTATTGTGATGTATCAATTTCAATTAAGTCACCTACAGATGCTTGTTTAGGATGTTGTATTTCGCTGAATGTTTGTTGTAATCGTGTAGCGAGTAGACGACTTGTGCCAATACCACTACTACAAACAACTAATACTTTATAGTTGTTTGTACTTTGACTTTGAATTGCACCCCCAAAATGCAAGACGATAAAAGCAATTTCACTATCTGGGAAAACAAAGTTCGGCCAAGTCTGAATGAGACCTTGGTGGACACTTTCGAAAAGGCTAGGGTATTTATACTTAATCATTTCTGTTAATGGATTATATGTTTCAATATTAGCGTTCAAACGATTAATTGCCGGAATAATATGGAGTCTTAAACCTTCTGTTAAGGTTTCTAAATCGTTAAATTTATGAGATGAATTGTTAATAACAAATTGTGTGAACTGATTGATTTTATTTTCATCTTTTTCATCTTTCTCATCTTTCTCATCTTTCTCATCCTTAAATATATCGTCAGACTCTTTTCGTTTGGCGCCACGTAAGTGAATGGTAATGAAAGTAACTTCAGCTTGATTAAATTGAACATCATAGATGTCTTCTAAATGTATAGCTAAAGCATGTGCAACTTCATGTTCAAATGAATCTTTAACACTATTATAGATATCCTCACTAATAGAGACATACTCACCATTTAACATACGATCGATACTTAAGACGATGTGGACAGTCAAAGTGAGATAACTTGATTCAGTTAATGCGTATGGAAGCTGGCCTAAGTGATCCATAAGTATGCGCTCGACTTGGAAAATTTTGTCCATATCCACCATAGATAATTGAGAGTGATTTAAGGACTGATACACAAAATGATTTTCAATAACAGAATAAACACTTGTACTATTTAAATTATTAACCATAAGTTGACTTAATAACTCACGTTTTTTTGACTCAGTTCCTTCCAAACGAATGCCTTCACCACGTTTTTTATGAAGCTGCAATTGATATTGGTCGAGCTCATAATCTAATTCATCTAGTAATTTAGCTAATGTTTGTGTAGATACACCAATTTCCTGTGCCAAGCCATATTGTTTAATCGGTTCTTTAGCTTGAATTAAACCATATAAAATAATTACTTTTTGTTCTTCATGAGATAAGTCAATTGTATTTTGCTTGAGCAGCATATTTTTGAGTGCAGTAATAGCTTGTTCATCTCCATCAAATTGTATGCCTTTTTTTGTTACGCGTTCTAATTTGATATTAAATGAATTAATATAAGACTCGATAGATTTTAATTCCCTATGAATAGTACGAGAGGATACAGCTAAGTATTGAGCAATGTCATAAATTTTGACATATTGACCGTGATACTTAATTAACATTTCGATAATTTCTTTTTCACGTGTACTCAAAAACATAGCCGGACCCTCCCGTATCGTTCTATTTTAATGTAAATTAATTTTCTTCATTTTTTAGATTTTCTAATAGTTCGTCATATCTTGGTGAATTCAAGAAATTATCAACAGAGATATGAATTGCACTTGGAACTTGTTTGATTGCTCTATCTGTTAGTTTTTTCTGTGTGATAACAAGTTGAGCATCACTTGGTAATTGATTAATTGCTGTATTAGTCACATTTACATCTTGTATGCCTGCTTTTTTAAATTTATTGCGTAACATACTTGCACCCATAGCACTAGATCCCATACCTGCATCACATGCGAATATCACATGATTTACTTTACTATAATCATGCGCATGGACATTTTCTGTATCATAATCATTTAATATGTCTGCATCATTATTTGCATCGCTATTTGAAGTTTCATCGGTAGCTGTGCCTGTAGTCGCGCCAGCAGTTGTTGTAGCTTTACTATCTTCTTTCCCTGATAACTTAGAAGCTACACTTGATTTTTTACCCTTTGTTGCTTCCATCTTCTCAGTAGCCGCTTCTAAATCTTCTTCGGGTTCTTTTGTGAATTTTAGGATAATAGCAGCAACTATAAATGAAACGAGAGCCGCTAATAATACACCTAAAATCATGTGGAAAAACTCTCCTTTAGGGGCATTAAGAATATAAACTATGAAAGACCCTGGTGAGGCAGGGCTCTTGAATCCAAAGTCAAAAAGTGAAAATGTAGCAACACCTGTCATACCACCTATGATTACAGCAATGAATAATAGCGGGCGCATTAACACATAAGGGAAGTAAATCTCATGAATACCACCTAAGAAGTGTATGATACCAGCGCCGTATGATGTTGCCTTGGCAGTCCCTTTACCAAAAATCATATAAGCTACTAAGATACCTAAACCAGGTCCAGGATTTGATTCGATTGTATATAAAATAGATTGACCTGCTGAAGCTGCTTGATCAGCACCGAGCGGGGTAAACACACCATGGTTAATCGCATTGTTTAAGAATACGATTTTTGCTGGTTCAACAATGATACTGACTAATGGAAGTAAATGCGCATGTACCAAAGCCTCAACAGCTACGGATAAGATATGCATAATAAATTCCATTATTGGTGCTAAAACTTTAAATCCAATAATTGTCATGATAAAACCTAAAATACCAGCTGAGAAATTATTGAATAGCATTTCAAAGCCTTGAGGCGTTCTTGGTTGAATAAAGCCATCGACTTTTTTCATTAGCCACCCTACAAGTGGTCCCATGATCATTGCACCAAGTAACATTGGGGTATCTGGTAAGGCAACGATAACACCCATTGTTGCTACAGCAGCAATAATACCACCGCGCATTTCATGTATAAGGCGACCACCACTGTATGCGATAAGTAATGGAATTAAGTAAGTGATCATTGGTCCAGCTAACTCACTTAAATCTTTGTTTGGCCACCAACCACCATCAATAAATATCGCTGCAATAAATCCCCATGCGATAAAAGCGCCGATGTTTGGCATAATCATACTACTTAGGAAAGAGCCGAATGCTTGAACTTTACGTCCAATACCGTTTTTTTCTTCAGTTTGAGTTTGTGACATAATTTGCACCTCTTTTTCTCTTTTATTTGTAACTTCATTGTATGGTTGTTCATCTAATTTAACAACTTAAAGTAATTTCAATTTTGTCACAATGTTTTTGACAAGTTTATGACTATAGTGACCGAAAAGAATTAATATTTTGCATAATATATACGATAGTAAAAATTTTAAAAGATTATGAACACGAAATTAATATATTATTTGCAATAGATATATTAAACATTGTACAATGGGTTGTATTGAAGGAAGGGAGGTTAATTAACAAGCGAGTTCAATTAAAGCGCCTGTACAAGTGAAGAGGTTATATGTTTAAAATTTAAGGTTTATAACAGAAATCTTAATAGACATCATATCGAAGCTTGTAGACGAGGAGGATAGTTATCGAACCATCGGCGGATGCTATCCCGGATGTGGCTCATTCGAGAGCTTATTAAGGAAAACATTGGGGCAACCTAGTGCACAAAGTTAATAAGATAGCCAATAATTAAATAAAAATACTATTATAAGGTGAGAGGGATAGCTGCATGCTTTTTTAGACAGGACTTTCCTATTACTTAACAATAGGAAGCGGTCTGTCTAAAATAGGGCTATGCTATTTAAAAACAAGTTCGTTTACGCTGAACGTAGAAACCCAATCACCATAACATTGGAGGAAATTATAAATGTGTGGAATTGTTGGATATATCGGGCATGATAATGCTAAAGAATTATTATTAAAAGGTTTAGAGAAATTAGAGTACAGAGGCTATGATTCAGCTGGTGTAGCAGTAGTCAATGATGAAGGTACATCTGTATTTAAAGCAAAAGGTCGTATTGCTGAGCTTAGAAAAGTTGCTGATAGTGATGCAACAGATGGCAGTGTAGGCATCGGTCATACACGTTGGGCAACACATGGTGTTCCAAACTATGAAAATTCACACCCACATCAATCATCTTCAAATCGTTTTACACTTGTACATAACGGTGTAATTGAAAACTATGAAGAACTAAGAAATGAATATTTGAGTGAAATTGCATTCCAATCAGAAACTGATACAGAAGTTATTGTACAATTGGTCGAATATTTTTCAAATGAAGGACTTCCAACTGAAGAAGCATTTACAAAAGTAGTATCATTATTGGAAGGTTCATATGCGCTTGGTTTAATCGATAGTGCTGATCGAGATACAATCTTCGTGGCTAAAAATAAATCGCCTCTATTAATTGGTGTTGGTGATGATTTCAATGTTATTGCTTCAGATGCAATTGCGATGTTACAAGTAACTAATAGATATAAAGAAATCCATGATCATGAGATTGTTATCGTTAAACGTGATGAAGTTATCATTAAGGCTCAAGATGGCAGTGTTCAAGAAAGAGATGCTTATACAGCGCAAATTGATGCTTCTGATACTGAAAAAGGTGTCTATGATCACTATATGCTTAAAGAGATTCATGAGCAGCCTGCAGTAATGCGTAGAATCATTCAAGAATATCAAGATGAAGATGGTAACTTGAAGATGGATGCGGATATTATTAAGGATGTAGCAGAAGCAGATCGTATTTATATTGTTGCAGCTGGAACAAGTTATCATGCAGGTTTAGTAGGCAGAGAGTTTATTGAGAAATGGGCTGGTGTTCCTACAGAAGTACATGTAGCCTCAGAGTTTGTCTATAATATGCCGTTACTTTCAGAAAAGCCTTTATTCATTTATATTTCACAATCAGGTGAGACTGCAGACAGTCGTGCAGTATTGGTAGAAACTAATAAATTAGGTCATAAATCACTAACTATTACTAATGTGGCTGGCTCTACACTTTCTCGTGAAGCTAATCATACATTATTGTTACATGCAGGTCCTGAAATTGCTGTAGCTTCTACTAAAGCTTATACAGCACAAATTGCGGTATTATCAATACTTTCACAAATCGTTGCACAAGAGCACGGTAGAGAAGCAAATATTGATTTATTACCAGAATTAGCAAAGGTAACTACAGCAATTGAAGCTATTGTTGATGATGCAGACATTATGGAACAAATAGCTACTGATTTCTTAGCAACAACACGTAACGCATTCTTTATCGGTAGAACAATGGATTATAATGTGAGTTTAGAAGGCGCATTAAAACTCAAAGAAATCTCATACATTCAAGCAGAAGGATTTGCTGGTGGTGAATTGAAACACGGTACAATCGCGCTTATTGAAGAAGGTACACCAATCATTGCTTTAGCGACACAAAAAAATGTTAATCTTTCAATCAGAGGTAACGTGAAAGAAGTTGTGGCACGTGGTGCAAACCCTTGTATTATTTCAATGGATGGACTTAACAAAGAGGGCGACACTTATGTAATTCCACATGTACATGAGTTATTAACACCGTTAGTGTCAGTTGTCACAACACAATTAATTGCTTATTATGCTTCATTACACAGAGATTTAGATGTGGATAAACCACGTAACTTGGCAAAATCAGTTACTGTAGAATAAATCTATTTTGTAACAGGTGTTGGATATGACAGTTCATATCTAACGCCTGTTTTTTAGTATATATTCTATTTACTAAGATGAAGATATAGCTGTATAATGCTTAGACAAATTATTTTCAAATGACAAAAGATTCTATTATGCTTAAATTATTATATTATAGGTCTTATGGAAGATAAAGGGGAAATGATAGTGACTAAACCCAAAGTATATACAATGGCGTTCAGGTCCGTGTATCCTCATCTTATAACTAAAGTTGAGAAAAAGGGAAGAACCAAAGCAGAAGCAGATTTATTAATTCGATGGATGACTGGATATTCCCAAAAACAGATAGATCAAATGTTAGAAGATGATACAGACTATGAAACATTTATTGTGAAAGCGCCACAGTTAAATCCAGATAGAAATAAAATCACTGGTGTCATTTGTGGTGTTCGGGTAGAAGATATGGAAGCATCAGTTATGAAAGAAATTCGTTATTTAGATAAAATAATTGATGAATTAGCAAAAGGCAAGGCGATTGAAAATATCATGAGAGAAGATAAATAGAAAATATCGTGCAAGTACAGTTAGGAAAAGGGGAATATGGATGCTTATTGATTTAAAGCATATTGCTAGAAGAAAGCAAGGGAAAGAAATAATTAAAAATGTAAGTTGGCAAGTCAATAAAGGTGATAAGTGGATGTTATATGGGTTAAACGGTGCTGGTAAAACGACATTGCTTAATATTTTAAATGCATATGAACCTCATACTTCAGGTGAACTTACATTATTTGGAATGCAACCAGGTAAAAAGGGCTATTCTGCGGATAATGTACGCGCGCAAATAGGATTTGTGTCGAATAGTTTAATGGACCGATTTCAAGATGGGGAAATCGTGATAGATGTAGTTATAAGTGGCATATTTAAGTCTATAGGTATTTTCCAAGAAGTGCATCAATCATATATAGATATGGCTAAAAAGTATTTGGCACAAATGGGTATGTCAGATTTTGAAAATCAATATTATGGCTATTTATCTACAGGAGAAAGGCAAAAAGTACTTATAGCAAGAGCGTTGATGGGTAGCCCACAATTACTTATTTTAGATGAACCGGCTTCAGGATTAGATTTTATTGCGCGTGAAGATTTATTAAATGCGTTAGATTCACTTTATAAACAAAATCCACAACTAGCAGTGATTTATGTTACCCATTTTGTAGAAGAAATAACATGTAGTATCCAAAAAGGTTTTTTATTAAAAGATGGTAGCTGTTATAAGCAAGGGGATTTAACTTCAGTCCTTAATAGTAATACATTGAGTGAATTTTTCAATAGAAATGTATATGTTAATAATCAAAATCAACGTTATTCATTATTTTTACAGGAATAGTGCATTGCAGAAATGAAAAGATAGTGCAATAATTTAATACGATAATATGTGATGGGGGACTTATAGAAATGGATAATGTTAAAGCAATATTTTTAGATATGGACGGTACAATTTTACATAAAGATAACCGTGTAGATATAGAGACAGTAAAAGTCATCAGTCAGTTGAGAAATCAGGGTTATAAAGTATTCTTAGCTACTGGAAGAGCGCATGATGAAATACATTATTTAGTACCTGAGTCTTTTGAAGTAGATGGTATTATTAGTTCAAATGGTACATTAGGTGTAGTTGAAGAAGAAACGATATTTAAGCATAGTTTATCTTATAATACAGTGCTTGAAATCGTGAAACGTGCAAAACAACAAGCAATTTATTATGAGGTATTTCCCTTTGATAGACAGCGTATTGTACTTAAAGAAGATAAAGCATGGGCTGAAGAACTATTTGAAGCTAATACACCACCTGGAAAAGTTGGTGAGAGCGAATGGACTTCAAGAAAAGAATCTATTGTGAAAAAAGTTGATTGGGAAGATAGCATACCCGATAGTACTTTTTCTAAAATATATTTATTTTCACCAGACTATGATAAGATTACAAATTTTCGTAATCAATTAATCGAAGATGAAGTGGCACTACACATAAGTGTTTCTAATTCATCACGCTTCAACGCTGAAACAATGGCATTTGAAGTAGACAAAGGTACTGGTATAAAAGAAATGATAGAACATTTTGGCATTCGACAAGAAGAAACATTAGTTATTGGTGACAGCGATAATGATAGAGCGATGTTTGCATTTGGTCATTATACGGTTGCTATGAAGAATGCAAGACCCGAAATACAAGCATTAGCCAAAGATGTTACTTCATTAACAAATGAAGAAAATGGTGCTGCAGCATACTTAAGTGAACATTTTATAAATAACTAAGTATTTTAGTGTAGTTAATTTAAAAATTAAGAAATTAAGCCAAGTTACAGTGTTACAGTTAACCTATTGTGACTTGGCTTTTATTATTTAGACAATATTTTTTAAGAAGATTTCTATTGATTAATATAAAGTATGATATGAAATACGTTTATAATCGATAGAGAAGCTGCTAAATTGAACCATTAATCATAAAAGGTATAATTATCCAACATATTACAAAAAGCCAATGTAGCTATTCTATGAGCTACATTGGCTTTTATAAAATGAACAGGTTATTTATCTGATTTATTAAATTGATCTTTTAATTCTGAAGATTTGTTTTGTACATCATCATTTTTATCATTTAAATTAGATTTAACATTATTTTGTACATCTTCTTTTTTATTATTCAAATCTGACTTTTCAGTTTGATTTGAAACACTGTTTTTAACTTTTGATTGTTGTTCGGATTGATCTGTTTTTTTATCTTTTTTGTTTTCAGTAGATGTGATAGGTTCACCATCGTTATTATAATATTGAATGATAGCTAACATATTTGTATAGTAAACAGCTAATCTAATGAGTACAACAAGCACACTTACAATGTAGATGATTGTTAATGCAACTTTTTGTGAAATGCTACCAGTGCCAATTGAAATCAGTTGACTTACTGGATTAGCAAGAATAATTACAAGTAAATTTAATAACAATAATCCAATGAAGAATTTGAACCATGTTTTTCTACCATTTTTAATACCTTTAAATCCACGTTTGATACATCCCCAAGCACCTTTATTAGGGTCTTTAATGAATGCTAATGTGAAGTTGATAATTAAAATAGTAATAAACCAATAAATAAATGATTGAATAAACACGACTAAAGTTGCTGCAATAATTTGTAATGTCAATGAAATGCCAAGCGCATGATCAGAACTACTTAAAGGACCTTGTAACGCACCAAATAATTGAGCAATACCTAGATTTAGTAATTTAGATAATAATATATTAACTACTAATAGAAGGATTATAAATATTAAGGCGAATAAAGATAGTTTTAAGCTTTTAGCATATTTTCCTTTTTTAAATGTTGAAAATAAATCTTTAAAGTTTACCTTGTCTTTATTTATTGCTTTGTCTATAGTGTAGATAGTTCCTGATATTAATGGATAGCCAATAAATACAAAGAACAATAATGGAACAAGTAATGTTAGGATTAATATAAATATTGAACCTACGATTGATTGTTGCATAGCCATAGCCATAGCGAATTTATATAGCGCTGGTTGAACTGGCATAAACGTCAATATAGTTAAAGCAAATAATATGACAAAACTTACTATTGTAAAAAGTAAAATTTTAGCATGTTGTGGTTTAGCATTTTGTAAAGCTAGTTTATGAAATTTAAACAAATTTTAAGCACTCCTTTTTAGTGATAAGATTACGATATCAGAAAATTAAAGATTTTAAAATTAATAGGTAACAAAACAGCAATAAAATGTTAAAATATCGGAATGAACTCAAGTTGAAAGGAGATATCATCATGAAATTTGCAATAATTACTGATGTCCACGGAAATTTTGATGCCTTAGAATCAGTTTTAGATGATATTGATAGAAGAGAAAAAATCGATAAAATTTATAACTTAGGCGATAATATTGGAGTCGGACATGAAACGAACAAAGTACTGGATGCTATCTTTGATAGAGATGATATGGAAATTATAGCAGGTAACCATGATGAAGCAGTGATGTCGCTCGTCAATGAAACACCCTATCCAGAAGATTTAAAAGATAAATTCTATGAACATCATCAATGGATTGAAAGTCATTTAGATGAAGATTATTATGATAGATTAAATGGCTTATCACGTGTCATGGAGCTGACATTGAATAATAAAAAAATATTATTTATTCACTACGAAATTCCTAATGAGAAATTAGAGACACCAATTGATGGGCAACCATTTAGTCCAATTGTTGAGCCAAGTGAAGAAAATGTTAAAGCGTTATTTGCTGATAAAAATGCGGATTTAATTGTATTTGGACATAATCATACTGTACATTTATATGATGACAAATCAACTGTTTATTTCAATCCTGGATCAGTAGGATTAAATAATGGCGCATATGCAGTGTATGGCATTGTAACAATTGAGGAAGATGAATTTTCATTTGAACGTGTGAAAGTACCTTATGATAATGAAGAATTCATAAGAGGATTTAATGAGAAACAAGTACCAGCGAAAGAGCTCATATTTGATAAATTTTTATAACAGAAAACTGTTAAAACTAAACTAAGCACCGTATCATTTACTTTAGATGATACGGTGCTTAGTTGTTTAAGATTTAGAATAAAAAGGTTAATGGACATGGGCATGTACATCAGAACCTTTATCAATAGATGAACATAATGTTGCATTATCATGCTGATGTGCGTTTGTTTCTAATTGGATGGTCATATGTTGAATATTTAAATGTTCTAACTTATGCTCTAGTCGATTTAAGAGCACTTCGCCCTCTTGGATAGACATAGTATCAGCTACAACAGCATGACAGCTTAAGGCGTTCATTTCATTTGATATTGTCCATATATGGCAATCATGTACATTTTCAACCTGGGGCTCATCAATAATTGTAGAAATGACTTTAGACAAATTGACGTCACTTGGTGTACCTTCCATTAATATATTTAAAGAAGATTTTGTGATACCCCAACTACTTTTTATAATTAGAATAGAAACAATGATACTTGCTATAGGATCAGCAATTGTAAAATTAAATCCCCAAATGAGTAAAGCAGCAATAATTGCACCCACTGAACCTAATAAGTCACCCATAACGTGAAGGAAGGCACCTCGCATATTAATATTATGAGAGGTATCTCCGCCTTTAAACATTAAAGCGGCAACTATAATATTTATAATAAGTCCAAGAAGACTAATGATGAACATTTCTGTGGACTTAACATCTTCTGGTGTAAAGAAACGTCCAATAGCTTCTACAATTATGACAACCCCTATAACGAATAAAGTAATGCCATTAAATAGCGCGGCAAGTATTTCAAATCTTTTATAACCAAATGTTTTAGATTGCGTTGCATGCTTTTCGGCATATATAAAAGCAAGCAGAGCAACGCCTAATGAAATTGTATCGCTAAACATGTGTAAACCATCAGATAACAATGCTAAACTGTTGGCAACAAAGCCGCCGATAATTTCAACAATCATGAATATACCTATGATTAAGAAACTAATTAGTAATATTTTTTTGTTATTTGTGTGTACATGACCATGATTATGGTTGTGTTTTTCAGTCATACGAAAAACCACCTTTCTTAGCTTATTTATGAGTGGCGTGATGTATCGCTTGTTTTAACAAAGTTGTTACATGTGTGTCATCTAAAGTATAAATCATAGATTGTCCGTCACGTTTTGACTTAACTAAATGGGCTTGCTTTAATAAACGCAATTGATGTGAAACGTTAGATTGACTAATATCCAAAGTGTGTGCAATATGACCAACACTACATTCTCCATGTGATAATAAATGCATAATTCGGATACGATTCCCGTCGCTTAAAGCCTTGAAAATTTCAGTTACGCTATCAATCGTTTGTTGATCAAATGAATCATCCATATCGAGACCCCCTACATATTAATATATGAACATTTATTCATATATTAATATGTAGGGCGGAAATTGTCAAATTAAGCTATGAGATTGTATATACGAGCACTTTGGTTTGAATATCCTATAAAAGTGGTAAACTTTAAATATCAATATTATTAAGGAGGTAAAATTTTATGAGTATTTTAGTTATTGGAGCCAATGGTGGCGTTGGCCAGCATTTAGTAAATCAATTAAAAGATAGCAATGAATCTTTCACTGCAGGTGTGAGAAAAGAAGAACAAGTCAAATCTTTAAAAGATAAAGGTATTGAAGCTACTTTAATTGATGTAGAAGCTGATGATTTAGCTACACTTACAGAAAAAATTAAAGGCTATGATAAAGTGATCTTTTCAGTAGGATCAGGTGGAAGTACTGGTGCAGATAAAACAATCAGTGTAGATTTAGATGGTGCAATTAAATCTATCAAAGCAAGTGAAGCAAATCATGTGAAACAATATGTGATGGTTTCAACTTATGATTCTAGAAGAGAAGCATTTGATGCAAGCGGAGATTTAAAACCATATACGATTGCAAAACACTATGCCGATGAATACTTAAAACAAGCTAATATACCATACACAATTGTGCATCCAGGCGGCTTAACAGATGAAGCGGGTACGAATAAAATTGAAGTGGGAGCGTTTTTTGAAGGACGAGGCACTATTCCACGAGAAGATGTAGCGACAGTACTCAAAGAAGTAGTTACTACAGATTATTTGCTTAACACAGAGTTTCAAATCATTAGTGGAGAAGAAGAAATCACTAGTGCTTTAACTAACTTTACAAAATAAGTAAGTGAAACTTATTTAAGAGCCAATTTACATTTGTATGTAAATTGGCTCTTTTTTAATATATATGACTTTTACAATAAAATAATGGTATAAATTTGATACAATAGTACATATCGTTTGGAGGTAATCATGAAAATTTCAAACAAAAAAATTTATGAACAAGTTGCAGATATTATATTAGAAAGTATTAAGTCAGGTGAGTACAAGGTAGGAGATAAATTACCTTCTATTCAAAAGTTAGCTCAGACTTATGGGGTAAGCGTGGCATCGATTAGGGAGGCGTTGAATGCGCTACGAACAATAGGGGTTATTGAGTTAAAGCAAGGATATGGAACGTTTATCAAACAAATTGAACCTAAATTCTTTGAATTAGGTGATAAATTTAATTCCGTAGTACAAATTAAAGAACTACTAGAGTTAAGAGAAATTGTAGAAAGTTCTACAGTTGAAAAGGCTGCCATAAATCGAAGTGAAGAGGATTTAAAGAGGCTGGAAGAAGCATTAAATGAAATGGGAGAGGCTGTCACAGATGGGACTTCAGGTGAAAAGGCAGACTTAAGGTTTCATTTATTAATTGCTAAAGCAGCGCAAAATTCCCTATTAGTTGAATTGTTAAATAATATTTCAGGACTGATGAAAGATTCTATGGAAGAAACACGTAAAATATTTATCTATAGTGCTCAAAAAACAATGCATAGATTACATGAAGAACATGTAGCTATTTATAATGCTATTCTTGAGCAAGATAGTAAACGTGCTGTTAAGGCTATGCAATCTCATTTGCTAGAAGTCAAAGTAACAATTTTAGCAAATTTTAAAGAGCAGTAATACAATAATAAAATGCCATTTCAAAATATAAATTGAAATGGCATTTTTATAATTGTATAGTTAAAGTATGTTAGCTTGGGTTGAAACTAAGTGCTGCAATGGAGTTAAATGGGAGCACAGCAAATTAAAAAAGCCCAAACTTTTCCGGAGTTTGGACTTAATAGCAAATTTTATATTTTTGAAAAAGTACTTAACCTTTTTCAAGTGTATAATTCATCATGTAATTACCTTATATGTAACACGAGTAGAGCACGTTTCCGTAACTCTTTTGTCATTATACTATTTGAAGTAATCATTTGGCAAGATAAATTTAAAAACAATTTAAAAACTAATCAAAAACAATTTAACAAATATATTATTGTAATTTGTATATATGAGGTTGGGCGAAACTAATGTAAGAAACCGTCATATGAGTGTGGTGATATCATCAAGGACAGCATAAGTTATTAAAATCTCAATATATACTTTCATAGTAAGTTTAAATCTATGATACAATCACAATAGTTCAGAAAAACATAAAAAATACATAGATACATAAGCAGTGACTTGTATACGATAAAAAAATAGATAAAAAGTAAAGTATTAATCAACTTAAGAATTTGGAGGTGTGATTCATGGCGTTATTTTTGAAGCCAATATTTCATGAAAAAATATGGGGTGGTAGCAGACTTAAATCGTTTGGCTATAATATCCCTAGTGACAATATCGGAGAAGTGTGGGGCATATCCGCACATCCCAACGGTAGCTGTGAAATATTAAATGGACCATATCAAGGGCAAACTTTAGATCAAGTGTGGAATGAACATAGAGAATTATTTGGAGATTTTCCGAGTAAGGATTTTCCTTTAATGACTAAAATAGTAGACGCTAAGAAAGCATTATCAGTTCATGTACATCCTGATGATGCATATGCTTATGAAAATGAAGCAGGGCAATATGGTAAATCAGAGTGTTGGTACATCGTGGATGCTGAAAAAGACGCTGAAATTATATACGGTCTTAATATAGATACTAAAGAAAATGCAATAGATAAACTAAATGAAGCACAATATGAATCATCAATGTTTAATAAAGTTAAAGTTAAGCCAGGAGAGTTTTATTTCATTCCTGCAGGGACGATTCATTCGATTGGTGCTGGTATACTAGTATATGAAACAATGCAATCTTCGGATGTAACATACAGAGTATATGACTATAATCGAGAAAATGAAGCGGGTCATACACGTCCCTTAAGCCAAAGCAAAGCAAAAGATGTGATTGAAGTCTCTAATGAAAGCATCAATATATCAACCGATACAGAAATTGTTGAAAATCATAAACGGATACAGTTAGTATCTAATGATTTTTTTACTATGGTGAAATGGGAAATTTCAGGTACATTAAATTATATGAAACCGAGAGAGTTTGTGTTAGTTTCAGTACTGAAAGGACAAGGTCAAGTTATAGTAGATGGTGAAGTTTATACATTGAATAAAGGCCAAAATTTTATTTTAACTTCAGAAGATTTAGATACAATTTTTGAAGGTGATTATGAATTGATAGTAAGTTACTTATAGTAAAAGGAGGGTCATAATGTATAAATTTTTGTATATATCATTAATATGTGGAATTATATCTGGCATAGGCATATTTCTGAAAATACCTGATTATCCTTCGCTAGCATTTCCAATTACGATTGGTGTACTTGGCATAGTTACAGCACTGATTACAATTCCTGACAAAGAAATAAGTGGTTTATTAAAGTTAGGCGGCGTATTAATTAATTTTATGCCAATCATGGGCGCTTTGACAGTAGCCTAATAGTTAAATAAAAAGTATCTTTACATACGTGTAAAAGATACTTTTTTTATGAGTTGATTTTCTTATGTCATTCTAAGCATTATGAAACAGTAGGAGGATTAAAGATTTGAAATAAGCTCAACAATCTTAATTGATGACAAGATAATCAATAAAATAAAATTAAATAACATGCTATTTATCTATGCAGTTTATTTAAATAAAAATATGGTAAAATGGAATTTGAATTGGAGGTGGAAAGGTGAATAAGACTAGAGGAATTATCATGACCTTAGTAATCGCAATGGTTGCAACAATATTAGGGAGTAAATTTCCAGTAGTAGGTAGTGCAATTTTTGCGATTGTTATAGGTATCATTATTAATAATTTGTTTGTGATCCCTAAAAAATATGAAGCGGGCATCCAATTCAGTAGTAAAAAAATCTTGCATTATAGCATTGTAGTATTAGGATTTACATTGAGTTTTCACTCTATAGGGGCGATAGGATGGAAGTCACTTCCAATTATAATTATCACATTAGGCGCAGCATTTCTTACCGTTTATTTATTGATGAAATGGTTGAGGACTAGTGAGAATTTAAGTATTTTAATAGCTGTAGGAACATCTATTTGTGGTGGTTCAGCTATTGCAGCAACAAGTCCTGTAATTAAAGCTAAAGAAAGTGAAGTTGCTTTGGCGATTGCCACAATTTTTTTATTCAACTTAATTGCAGTGTTCATTTTTCCGCCGTTAGGACATGTTCTAAATATGGGGGAAGTAGCATTTGGATATTTTGGAGGCACGGCTATTAATGATACTTCAAGCGTAATAGCAGCGACTTCAAACTATGGTAATACAGCATTAGAAACTGGTGCAATTACAAAATTAACGAGAACTTTAATGATAATACCAGTTGTATTATTCTTTACATACAGAACTATTCGTCAAGCACGATCAGAACAGTCTAAGATAGCAGTGAAAAATGTATTTCCTTGGTTCATAATGTGGTTTGTAGTAGCATCACTGATTAGTACAATTTTAAACTTTTCCCCTACAATAATTAATATTTTTCATCAACTTTCCTTGTTTTTAATTACTATGGCAATGGGCGGCATTGGATTAACAGTTCAATTTAGACAGTTTAGACAAGCCGGTTTTAAACCGCTATTTATAGGTTTAATCACGTGGATTGTAGTTATTGTAACAAGCTTACTTACTATGAAATTAATAAACTTATTGTAATGATTGTTACATAAGTACTTTTTGCATATAATAGGAAAGATAGAATTTTTACATGAGATAAGGAGTATCTAAATGGCAGAGGAAATAAGTTATTTTTGGTTGAATTGCGGATATAATCGCTGGAATCATAACGAATCTTTAGTTGGGCAAGAGACATTATTTGAATCAGGTGCACAATTTAATCCTTCACAAGGTTTCAGATCTTTCAAACAAGCTAAAGTGGGAGATCGTGTTATCTTTTATCAAGTCCAAATGGATACTGGTTTATTAGGGTGTGGTGAAATTACCAGCGTACAAACGGGTGCTCAAAATAAAATTCGTGTGCAATTTCAATTACAAGAGGAACTTAAACCATTAACAACAGACTATTTAAAACGAAGTGAACAATTAGAGTTTAGAATAAGAAATATGAAAGAAACATTATTTAATGAAATATCACAGGACGAATTTGATTTAATTGTCCGTTTAGGTAAAGGTGAGGCTAAGATACCTAGGTATTTCTTCATAGCTGAAGAAGTAGAATTTGAGCCGAAATCTTATAATACGATATATACACATACTTATAATGGCATAAAACGTAATGGGTACCATTTTTATACTCAACTTGAAATTGGTGACCAAATCATTTTTTATAATAAAAAGCGGGACCAATCTGTAATTGGCGTTGGTGAAGTAAGCCGACATATACATGAAAAAGCCCCAATTCCGGGTAGAACAAACAGCACAGCTATCGAAGTGTATTTTGAACAAGAAATTGATCCCGTATCATTAGGGACATTAAATAAACATCCAAAATTAAAAAATTTATATTACTTGCAAGAGAATGCCAAGCAAGCAATAGCGAGTATGTCACAAACTCAATTTGAAGCAATACTTGAAATGAGTGAAAATGATGGATTGAAATCTCAATTTGAGGCTGTTAAGAGTGATAATATCATTGATAAACCTGACGAAGATATCAAACCATTTATATTACTTTTGGTAGATAAAGGTGAGGGCTTAAAAGCTGCTGAAGATTTATTGCAAAAAGCAAATGCCAATCCAGTTATTATTGCGGGACACCCGGATTTCACTGAGGACATGCTTTATGGTAAATATTTACCTAATGAAGCTGGCGCACTGTATTACAGAGAAGGATTTATTACAAGTCTAATGCCACGCAAAGATAAAAGCCATTTAGTTATAGATAATTTTAACCGCATTGATCCAGATATATTCCAAACGTACATTAACGTTTTAGAAGGTTACGAAATGACTTTACCACGTTATAATAAAGAAGGTAATATGATTAAATGGTCAAGGAAAAAGGATTCATTCTATCACTTTAATCCTAATTGGCATATTGTAGGTATTACTTATGATGATTTGAATGAAATTAAACGTAAGTATACAGAACAATTTTTAAAATATGCGCGAATTGTAAAAGTGAATCAAGACGTATAGTGAATGAATAAAAATTACTCAATTAATTCATTTTGGAGCTAGAACTTCAAAACACCGCCAAACTTAATTCGTTTGGCGGTGTTTTTTAAGATATTCATACTTGTAAGCATTTTGCCCTATGTTTGAAATCCAGTATATATAGTGGCTATAGTACCATATTGAATTTCAAGTAATGTGCTATTTATAGAAGATAAAAGATAGAAATATAATTTCATCTGGTTTCCAACTTCGTACATAGCTAAACGCTTCTAATTTTTCATAACATTTTTTATAAAATGTAGTGTATAGTAATATTTGTTGGAAGCGCATACTTTTATAAGGGGTTATATGATTTATTTTGGTGAATTTAGGATATAATATATAGAGAGACTGAACATATTCGAATCTTAAAAGAAAGAAAATTTTATACTGTTAGGATGTGTATTGATATGCCAATTATTTATTATGATGGTACTTGTGTTTATTGCTATAATTATGCGATTTGGCTCATCAAAAATGGGCTATCAAGTCGTTATCAATTTGCACAATTACAAGGTGAAACAGCACAAAACTTGTTAGAAAATTATCCAGAAGCACGTCAATATAATAGTGTGATATTACAAGAAGGAGATCATTTACAATATAAGTCAGATGCGATTGCTACTTTAATTATGTCACTGACAACTTATAAATGGCTAGGTATATTACTAAAATTGACGCCTAAAATTTTAAGAGATTTAGGATATAATTTATTTGCAGATAATAGAAATAGAATGTGGAAAACACATTGGCATAAGCCTAATGAATATGAAAAATCATTTTTTATTGACTGAATAGACGGAGGAAGCAAAATGGGAAATATTATTGTAGTCGGCAGTGCGTCCATAGACTTAGTAGTGAAAACAAACATGATACCTAAAGCGGGTGAAACGGTGATGGGAGATACATTTTTTACTACACCTGGTGGAAAAGGGGCTAACCAAGCTGTAGCAGCAGCACGTTTAAGTGATAACGTATATATGATTGGTGCAGTAGGTGAAGATGAATATGGAAAACAGATTATTCGAAACTTAGAACAAAACAATGTAAATACAGATTATATAGATATAATAGAAAATGAAGCGTCTGGGACAGCTCATATTACATTATTTGAAGATGATAACCGTATTATAGTTGTACCGGCTGCTAACAGTTATGTTACAGCTGATAAAGTATTACCTAAGTTAGAGCATTTTAATGCTGGAGATATTATCGTCATGCAACATGAGATACCTGAAGAAACAATAGCAGCGGTAGTTAGTTTTGCAGAGAAACATGATATGAAAGTCATATTAAATCCTGCACCTTATCGTAAGCTTGATCATGACATTATAGAAAAAGTGACTTGGGTTACGCCAAATGAATCAGAAAGTGAATTATTATTTGAAAATCAGGTGGATAAAGCATTAACAAATTATCCTAATAAATTGATAGTCACAAAAGGCGCATCAGGAGCGGTTTTCTATAGCGATTCTCAACGGCTTGTAGCAGGTTATAAGAAAGAAGTCATTGATACTACTGGGGCTGGAGATACATTTAACGGTGCATTGGCAGTGGCACTAATTGAAAATAAAACACTTGATGATGCAGTTGCATTTGCAAATTTAGCGGGCAGTTATGCTATAACAGGATTAGGTGCGCAAAGCGCTATGCCATACAGAAAAGACTTAGATTAACGATGGATAATCAGGGTATATATTCAATGTGATAGCGCTAGTTCTTAATTTAAAATAATTCTAATTTAGAGAGCTATCACCCTTTACAGATTATAATTATTATTATATAATAATTAATGTAATCAAGAACATGAGTTGTTTTTTCGAACTAACAACGAAATTTAAAGGAGAGATTTAAACATGGCAAAAAATGAAGACGTAGTAGTAGTATTAAATCAACAAGTAGCAAACTGGACAGTAGCGTTCACCAAATTACACAATTTTCATTGGTATGTTAAAGGGCCAAATTTCTTCTCTTTACACACAAAATTTGAAGAGTTATATGATGAAGCAAGCCAATATATAGATGATTTAGCTGAACGTATTTTAGCAGCAGGAGGCAATCCTGTAGCAACTTTAAAAGAAAGTTTAGAACTTTCAATTATTAAAGAAGCTGGCAAAGGTTATAAAGCTGAAGAAATGGTAGAAGAATTATCTAAAGATTTCACAAATGTTTCAAAACAATTAGAAGAAGCAATAGAAGTAGCTTCAAATGCTAATGATGATGTAACAGAAGACATGTTTATCGGTATGCGTACTAATATTGATAAACATAATTGGATGTTAAAATCTTATTTAGGACAATAATACGAGATATAATAAAAGAGGACTAGATTTAAAAATCTAATCCTCTTTATAAATACATATAGCGTATGGATCAACCAACTTAAAAGATAAACTAAGAAAACACTATGTATAAAATTAAGCCGGTAAAGGGTTTCCTTTACCGGCTTTTGTATTCCCAAAATGTTATAAATGACGAAAATTATTCAGCCATTTCAAGTGCGATTTCCATCATTTGAGTAAACGAATTTTGACGTTCTTCTGCAGTAGTTGCTTCATTACGCAAAATATGATCACTAACAGTAAATACACCTAACGCTTTTTTGTTAGCATACGTAGCATTTAAGTATAAAGCAGCAGATTCCATTTCTATTCCTAATATACCCATGCGTTGCCATCTTTCATTAAATGTCTCATCTGCATTATAGAAAGTATCAGAAGATAAAATATTACCTACATGTGTAGTTGCACCAATGTCATCAGCCTTTTGTTTAGCTTTCAAGATTAAGTCAAAATCAGCTAAAGGAGCAAAGTGGCCAGGGATATTATATTGATCTACATAACTAGAGTTCGTAGAAGCACCTTGCGCTATAATAATATCGTAAAGATTAACATTGTCTTGTAATGCACCACAAGATCCGATACGGATAATAGTATCAACATCAAAGAAATTGTATAACTCATAAGAGTAAATACCAATACTTGGTATACCCATGCCAGAGCCCATAACTGAAATTTCTTTACCTTTATATGTGCCAGTATAACCAAACATATTTCTTACTTCATTAAATTGTTCAACATTTTCTAAATAATTATCGGCTATGTATTTTGCACGAAGTGGATCTCCCGGCATCAATACAGTCTTTGCAATTTTAGTCCCGTTAGGTTGAATATGAGGTGTACCTTTTGTCATAATCATCTTCTCCTTTAAATTCTTATCAATTTAAAGATAACATTTGTTTATTATTTTTGCGAATTTTTGTAGTATAAGGGTTAAAGGGAAAGTTTATTAAGGATAAGTTTTTAATTTTGCTTTATAATTGTAAGCGATATTGAACATATTTTTATAAACAAAAAATTAGGAGGATTCCAAATGAATTACGCAAAGTATATAGATCATACACTACTTAAGCCTGAAGCAACAAGAGTGCAAATTGATAAAATTATTGAAGAGGCAAAAGATTTTAATTTTAAATCTATTTGTATTAACCCTACACATGTGAAGTATGCAGCTGAGTTGTTAGGCAATTCAGATGTTTTAGTATGTACAGTGATAGGTTTTCCATTAGGTGCAACAACTACAAAATCAAAAGTATTTGAAGCAGAAGATGCTATAAATAATGGCGCATCAGAAGTAGATATGGTTATCAATATTGGTGCTTTAAAAGATGGACGTTATGAAGAAGTTCAAAAAGATATCGAAGGTGTAGTAGCTGCTGCTAATGGTAAGACGGTAAAAGTTATTATCGAAACATGTTTATTAACAGATGATGAGAAGGTAAAAGCTTGTGAATTGAGTAAAGCAGCAGGTGCTGATTTCGTTAAAACATCGACTGGTTTCGCAGGCGGCGGAGCTACTCCACAAGATGTTAAATTAATGAAAGATACTGTTGGTGATGCTTTAGAAGTGAAAGCATCAGGTGGCGTAAGAAATTTAGAAGATTTTAATAATATGATTGAAGCGGGTGCTACACGTATCGGCGCTAGCGCAGGAGTTCAAATTATTCAAGGCTTAGAAAGTGACTCTGATTACTAATTTTAAAGAATAGTATACTTATCTATGAATAAGCATGATATACAAAAGGGGAGGTCTACTGATATGAGAATGGTAGATTTAATTGAAAAAAAACGTGATGGCCAAGCACTTACTCAAGAAGAAATTGAATTTTTTATCACTGGTTATACTAATGGTGATATTCCAGACTATCAAGCTTCTAGTCTAGCTATGGCGGTATTTTTTCAAGATATGAATGATGAAGAAAGAGCAGCTTTGACTATGGCAATGGTCAATTCAGGAGATGTCATTGATTTATCGGATATAAATGGTATCAAAGTTGATAAACATTCTACAGGTGGCGTTGGCGATACAACAACATTGGTACTTGCACCTTTAGTTGCATCAGTTGGCGTACCAGTCGCTAAAATGAGTGGTAGAGGACTAGGTCATACAGGTGGGACAATTGATAAGTTAGAATCTGTCAAAGGATTCCATGTTGAAATCAGTGAGGAAAAATTTGTTAAACTGGTTAATGAATCTAAAGTTGCTGTAATAGGACAAACAGGCAATTTAACGCCTGCAGATAAAAAATTATACGGTTTACGTGATGTTACAGGCACAGTAAATTCAATACCATTAATAGCATCATCAATAATGAGTAAAAAAATTGCTGCTGGTGCCGATGCTATTGTTTTAGATGTGAAAACAGGTAACGGTGCATTTATGAAAACATTAGAAGATGCTGAAGCATTAGCACACGCTATGGTTAGCATTGGTAATAATGTAGGTAGAAATACAATGGCAATTATTTCTGATATGGGTCAACCATTAGGTAATGCTATAGGTAATGCTTTAGAAGTTAAAGAGGCCATTGAAACGCTACAAGGCAAAGGACCCGAAGATTTAACTGAATTAGTCATGACTTTAGGTTCCCAAATGGTTGTAGTAGGCGGGAAAGCTAAAGACCTAGAGGAAGCACGTACAATGCTTCAACAAGCAATTGAAGATGAATCAGCATTAGAGACATTTAGAACGTTTTTAGAAAATCAAGACGGCGATGGTTCAGTTGTAGATGACTTGTCTCAATTACCTCAAGCTAAATATAAAATTGAATTACCAGCGCAATCATCTGGCGTTGTGACTGAAATTATTGCCAATGAAGTGGGTGTAGCTTCAATGATGTTAGGTGCAGGTAGACAAACGAAAGAAGACGATATTGATCTTAGTGTTGGTCTGGTACTACACAAAAAAGTTGGAGATAAAGTTAGTGAAGGTGACGCGTTACTAACAATACACAGTAATCGAGACAACATTGATGATGTGATAGAAAAGTTAAATCAAAGTATTACAGTAAGTGAACAGGGAGAAGCACCAACATTGATTCATAAAATTATTACAGAATAGGAGTGGACATAATGACTACACCTTTTAAAAGAGTACACTTAATCGTAATGGACTCAGTAGGTATTGGTGAAGGTCCTGATGCAAAAGCATTTAATGATGAAGGTAGTCATACATTAAAGCATACATTAGAAGGTTTTAATCAGACGTTACCCAATTTACAAAAATTAGGATTAGGTAATATTGATGATTTACCAGTAATTGACAAAGAAACAACACCTCAAGCGTTTTATACTAAAATGAGTGAGGCATCAGTAGGCAAAGATACAATGACAGGTCATTGGGAAATTATGGGTTTAAATATCATGCAACCATTTAAAGTGTACCCAGAAGGGTTTCCAGATGAACTTATTACTGAAATTGAAACAATGACTGGACGTAAAGTTGTAGCGAATCGCCCTGCTTCTGGTACGCAAATTATCGATGAATGGGGCGAACATCAAATGAAGACAGGCGACTTAATCGTTTATACTTCTGCTGATCCTGTACTTCAAATAGCTGCACATGAAGATATCATACCTTTAGAAGAACTTTATGATATTTGTGAAAAAGTAAGAGAATTAACGAAAGATCCCAAATATTTAATAGGTAGAATTATTGCTAGGCCTTATTTAGGTGAGCCAGGTGCTTTTCAAAGGACATCGAATAGACATGATTATGCATTGAAACCATTTGGTAAAACAGTTATGAATGAGTTGAGCGATGGAGGCTATGATGTTATTGCCTTAGGAAAAATTAATGATATTTTTGATGGTGAAGGGGTAACAGAATCTGTACGTACTAAAGATAATATGGACGGTATGGATAAACTCATAGACACTGTAAAACATGATTTTAATGGTTTGAGCTTTTTAAATTTAGTTGATTTTGATGCTTTGTATGGTCATCGTCGTGATAAATCAGGCTATGCCCAAGCGATTAAAGCATTTGATGAACGGTTACCCGAACTTATAGATAATTTGAGAGAAGATGATTTAGTCATTATTACAGCCGATCACGGAAACGATCCAACGGCTGAGGGCACTGATCATACAAGAGAGTATATTCCAGTACTTATGTTTAGTCCCAAAATCGATAAATACCATGAGCTTTCAACAGATGATACATTTAGTTCAATAGGTGCTACGATTGCGGATAATTTCAATGTGAAATTACCTGAATTTGGGAAAAGTTATTTGAAAGAAATGGGTGTAGAAAGATGAGGCAGTTGCTTCGTATCATCATCGGTATAGCTTTTAGTATAATAGGATTATTACATTTTAAAAATGAAGAAAGTTTTAGAAATATTGTTCCAGACTACTTACCATTTAGAAAGGCAGCAGTACTTATAACTGGTGTGTTTGAAATTGTGTTTGGGATAGTATTAATTTCTAAACGACCATCATTGTGTTTAAAAAGAGGAATCAATGCATTTTTATTAGCAGTGTTACCGGCAAACATTTATATGGCCCAACATAACATTCCTTTAGGTGATAAAAAATTACCTAAATGGGCTTTATATAGTCGACTTCCATTACAATTTGTAATGATGAGAGTTATTCATAAATTATAATAATAAAAAGCACAATTGTATCAGTAATGATAGTGTAAGTGTATAAATCAAAGCCCCAACAGACATTTTAAATTCTGTTGGGGCTTTATTATTATGCTAGGAGATATAGCCTAGACTTTTATTTATTTTCACCAAATACATCATGCCATTCAGATCTTTTATCTAAAAAGGTTTGTGCAATTTCTTTAGCGCCTTCAAGTGAATGGCTTGCTGCCCAACCACATTGTACTTCATTGCACGCTGGAACTTCTGATGCATTTAAGACATCATGAATAGTTTGTTCAATAATATTTAAAACATCCTCATAGTCATCGTGATTAATAAATGAAACATAGAAACCTGTTTGGCAACCCATAGGGCTAATATCAACGACTTTATCAGAGTGATTTCTAATGTTTTCAGCCATTAAGTGTTCTAGTGAATGTAATCCTGGCATCTCCATGTGTTCCTTATTCGGTTGTTTAAAGCGAATATCGTATTTATGAATAACATCTCCATTAGCGCCTTCCATTTTGCCAGCTAATCTAACAAAAGGTGCATCGACGATTGTGTGATCTAAATTGAAACTTTCAACGTTCATTTTTGGCATGTTATATCCTCCTAATATGTTCAGTAAATTAATTGTAACAAGAAGGCTAAGTATTTACAATTTCTGAAATGTGGTATAGATACAAAGATAAAGAAAGATATTTACTAAAATTTCAGATAAGTGATGACAGAAACTTATAAAGCCGATAAAATAAGTAATAATTAAAATGTGTTTTGTGTATATAGAATAATATGGGGATATGATATTGCTTTTTTACTTATTGCATATTATTCAAGCAATTGACAATGTTGTTGTATCTTAGGAGGTAAGTGGAGTATATGGAAAACAAACAAATTATCTTAGATTATATAGAGAACGAAAAACTTAATTATTTGGAAATAAGTCACCAAATTCATCAAAGACCTGAATTGGGTAATGAAGAGATTTTTGCTGCTAGAACACTCATTGAAAATTTAACAAGACATGACTTTGAATTAGAGACAGATATCGCGGGTCATGCGACAGGTTTTATTGCACGTTATGATTCAGGACAACCAGGTCCGACAATAGGGTATTTAGCAGAATACGATGCACTACCAGGGTTAGGACATGCATGTGGCCATAATATTATAGGTACTGCTAGTGTATTAGCGGGTATAACTTTAAAACAAGTCATCAATAAAATTGGTGGTAAAGTAGTTGTGTTAGGTTGCCCAGCAGAAGAAGGCGGTGAAAATGGCAGCGCTAAAGCTACGTACGTAAAAGAAGGCGTTATCGATGAATTAGACGTAGCTCTAATGGTTCATCCTGGCAATGAAACTTATAGAACGATAAATACTTTGGCTGTAGATGTTTTAGATATAAAATTTTATGGTAAAAGTACGCATGCGTCTGAAAATGCAGATGAAGCAAGAAATGCGCTTGATGCTATGATTTCTTATTTTAATGGGGTCTCCCAATTACGCCAACACATTAAAAAAAGTCAGCGCGTACATGGTGTAATTTTAGATGGAGGTAAAGCAGCAAATATTATTCCAGACTTTACACATGCTAGATTCTATACAAGAGCTACCTCGCGTAAAGAGTTAGATGTGTTAACAGAGCGTGTGGGTCAAATAGCTAAAGGTGCCGCTATTCAAACAGGTTGTGACTATGAATTTGGACCTATACAAAATGGTGTGAATGAATTTATAAAAACATCTAAGTTAGACGACCTGTTTGCGAAATATGCTACCGAAATGGGGGAAGCAGTGATTGATGATGATTTTGGATATGGTTCTACAGATACTGGAAATGTGAGTCATATCGTACCAACCATTCATCCGCACATTAAAATAGGGTCACGTAACTTAGTTGGACATACCCATCGCTTTCGTGAAGCAGCAGGTAGTACGCATGGTGATCAAGCGCTAATTAGAGGAGCTAAAATCTTATCATTAATGGGATTAGAATTAATTGAAAACCAAACATTATTTGAATCCATAATTGAACAACATCAATTTATAAAGGAGCACAAGAAATGACAAATCGAAGCTCTCTAAGTCCTAAACTAACCCTTAGTGATCTTTATGATTCGAATATCGTTTATACGTCTAGGCCATCCTATATTTCAAATCCTTGGTTGGAACCAGAAGAACACCAATCCAATTTTTTAACTGGTCGAGAACTTATCATAGCAAATCAATTACCAGTTATTGTACACGAGGCAAGTGTTACAGATAAATTGAAGACGTTATTAGAAACAATTGGTAAAACTATGCCTACAAATGTGTTTAAGTTCAAAGATCAAGAGAGCTATGAGCAATTAATTAAATATTTAGCACATAAAGAAAATAAAAAAATATATTTTCAATATATTCATGATGAAACGATTCTAAATAAATCATTTTATGCATTAGATAAAGATATATTTTCGGCATTAAATAACAAAGCGCGTATACCAGAATGGACAAATTATAAATATTTGCCAAATAGAGAAGTGATTGATATCCAGCATTTCACGGATGCAGTATCGAAGTGGAATTTCCCATTTGTGCTAAAGCCTGGAGATGATTTGCCTACTGCAGGCGGTTATGGTGTTATGATTTGTTATAATGAGCATGATTTAACTAAGGCGACAACGCGTATTATGGCTGCGCAAGAAGAAACAGATAGTATAATTATTGAACAAAAAGTAGAAGCTATAGCAAATTATTGTGTTCAATATGCATATTCAGAACAAGAAGGTATTAGATATATAGGAACCTCTGAACAGCTAACAGGAAAATATGGTCATTATAAAGGAAATCAAAATGTGCAACAAGTACCTGAAACAGTTATTGAAGCGGGTAGAGAAATTATGGAAATAGGGGTTTCTAAAGGTTACTATGGAGTAGCAGGATTCGATTTATTATTAGATAAAAATGGAGACGTTTATGCTATTGATTTGAACTTTAGACAAAATGGTTCTACAAGTATGTTATTACTTGAGCCATTATTAGACAAAGGCTATCACAAATTTTATAGTTATATATCCCCCGTTGATAATGCACGTTTTTTTAATACAATTCTAAAATATGTTAATAAAGGTGTGTTATTCCCATTATCATATTATGATGGTGATTGGTATGATAATGAAGACGTAAAATCAAGATTTGGGTGCATATGGCATGGCGAATCAAAAGCGGAAATTGAAGCAATTGAGCAACAATTTTTAAAAGAACTAGATGTAAATTGAATATAAAATTCGAAACAATTCTGGTATCTATGGCTCAACGTACACCATAGGCGTTATAAGCCTTAACCTATAGGGATGAAACAGAGATTGACTATCACTACAGAATTATTTATATTCACAGTATAGGTACTTTATTAAAAATGAATTGAAGGTGTTAGAATGTCTTACAAAGAAAGTTCATTTTATCAAGATATTTTAGTAAATGAAGTGTTTTACGTTGCTACAAAATCAAAGCAATTAATCAAACATGAGATTTTGGGTAAGGATATTGTATGCGTTTGGACAGACAAAGCAAAAGCTAAGTCATTTTTAGACAAACATGAAATTGAGTATAGCCACATTAAACAACTTGATGTTGATCGATTTGTCACTTATGAAATGGAAAAAGTGTTTGATGAAGGCGAAGAAATATTGATGAACCCTGTGACTCATACAGATGGAGATTTAATAGATATTTATAAAGTGGCGGACGAAATGATGTCTGATTTAGATCATATTCGTTTGAAAGAATTTGTTAAGGATGTAGCAAAAGATGATGCGGTATTTGGGCTCACAAACAAAAATGAAAAGAGATTCATATTAATAAGTGATGATCGACCAGATAAGCCGCAAATCATGCCAGTTTGGAGTATTAGAAATAGAGCAGAAAAAGTAAGAAATGCAGATTTTGAAGAATGTGAAATCATTGAAATTGAGGGCGAAGTCTTTGGTGAATGGTTAGATACTTTACGCGATGATCATAAGGCAGTAGCTATTGATTTGAAACCCGGCGCTATTGGCACAATAGTATCTCCACAAAAAGTTATAGATCAACTCACATTCTAATATATGGTTGAGGATTAAATTTAATTATTTTTAGACATGTCTGAGATGTCAAAAAGCGAGTAACGCACATATTCCGTTACTCGCTTTTGGTTTATAATTACTTATAAATGAATAGCGCCAAGTGCTCCAGAAAAAGCGCCGTGTTCAATATAATAGGGCTTACATCCACGTAATACTGTGTAATCTTCAACGACTTCTCTTAATAAGGCATTGTTATGGAATGATGACCCTATATATGCAACATTTTCAGTTTGATGTTCCCTTGCCACAGTCACTGACATTGTTGTAATAACTTCGCCAACAACGCCTATGACAGAAGCTAATTTATCTGCATCTGTAAAGGTATGATCTAAGTTATGTAAGACATGACCAAAATTTGCAGCTGTTAGATCACCAGATAAAGGCGGTTCACTGTCTTTATATATATGTTTAACTTTTAGGTCAATAATTTCTCTATTACCATTTTGCGCAGTGTTTGTTAATTTTTGATAATCTTTAATGCCTGTTAATAAGTATCCCAGTCCTTGAATCATTCCACCGCCGGTACCCACGCCACCAACACGTTGTTGACTTTTACCATTTGAATAGTGTAATGAAGTACCTGTACCTACATTGGTAAATATATAATCATCTAAAAAGTGACCTTGCTCTTTTAAAAGTATTTCTAAACCTCTTGAAGCAGCGTCAAATTCAACAAATGTCTGTGAATCAGACTTTAATTGTTTTTGAATTAATGCAGCTTGCCCACCTGTTAAACTGATATGCGCTCCATCTTGTTGATTTAGCCAAGCAATAACTTCATCAATTTCTGTTGTTAATTTAGTCTTATATTTTCGTTTGCCATGATTTTCTTGAACAATCTTGATTAGAGTGCCTCCAGCATCAATGCCAATCTTCATCTAAGCGTCCCCCCAAATATTTTACATTATAACTAATATTATAATAAAATATTAGAAAATCAAATATGAAGTTAAAGAGTACGCAATTAATATTTAACTAAGCCTATGTATTTAAGTTAATGATGTAATTAAAGCGATTAATTTTTATGGAAATGCTAATTGGAAGACAAGAAAAAATACTTAATAAAACCAATGGTGGGTGTTACGTGCTGAATTACATAATAATGAAACGTGATATTCCATATTTTAAGTACATAGGGTCATGAATGAAGCGATGACAACACCAACGTTATTTCATATACCTTCTAATGATATGATTGAACAACAATGCGTATATGATGCGCTGTGTGAATGGGGTAAAACACATATGCCTATTGAAAAAATTTTTTAATGCAATGCATGGCCAAATAAAGGCCAGTTTAAAGTAATTTGGTTAATAAATTTTTAAAATTTAAAATAAATAATAAAACATCAATTATAAAGATTATAAATATTGCAAAAGTGGTATTGTAAGATAATGAATACGATTTAAATAGGGGATTAAATATGTTTATTAAAAAGCAATTCGAAAATATTACTGTTCAAGTGTACGAAGAACAATATAAAGATGAACTCTATAATTTTAAATTAAATGAGCGCCAACAAATTTATTCGTCTTTACCTAAAGATGTTTTAGAAGACGCGATTCATGATGAAAATAGAATTCCAAATATTGCTTTAAATGATAAAGGCCAAGTAGTGGGATTTTTTGTGTTGCACCAATATTATCAACATGAAGGTTACGATACACCTAACCAAGTCATTTACGTGAGATCATTATCAATTAATGAGCATTTCCAAGGTTTTGGTTATGGGACAAAAATGATGATGCATCTTCCGCAATATGTTCAACTGCTATTTCCGGAGTTTAATCATTTATATTTAGTTGTCGATGCTGAAAATAAAAGTGCTTGGAATGTATATGAACGCGCTGGTTTTATGCATGCTGCAACTAAAGAAGAAGGACCTATTGGTAAAGAACGCTTGTATTATTTAGATTTAGATTCAAAATATGTATCTTCTTTGAAATTAAAACCTAGCACGGATGATACACCTTATAATATACACATCATTGATTTATTTAAAGATGATTACAAAGTAGGATTTATTGCATTAGAAAAACACGACGACCGAATGAACATATCGTCAGTAGAAGTTAATAAAGAAGAACGGCATCATGGTATTGCTGAAAGCGCATTGAGACAGCTCTCAACATATATAAGAATACAGTTTGGTGGAGTTAAATTATTAACGATAACTTTATATGGCGAAAATAACGAATTAAAACCGTTATGCATAAATAGCAATTTTGTAGAAATTGATGCCGCAGATGATTTTATCGTTTTTGAAAAATACCTAAATTATTAATAGCGATTGCGAAATCTCATATTGTCATTTATAATTTACATTTGTTAATATAATTTAAGACGAACACAGTACTGATTTGGATAATGCCTTTGAAAGGAAGAATATTTAATTATGAGAATTCAAGATTATACAAAAGAAATGGTTGATGAGAAATCATTTATCGATATGGCCTATACGTTATTGCATGAAAAAAGCGATACGATGAATCTATATGATATTATTGATGAGTTTAAAGCACTTGGTCACTATGAAGATCGTGAAATTGAAGATAGAATTGTACAGTTTTACACTGATTTAAATACGGATGGTCGTTTCTTAAATGTTGGAGAAAACATTTGGGGCTTACGTGATTGGTATTCAGTAGATGATATTGAAGAAAAAATCGCGCCAACAATCCAAAAATTCGACATCCTTGATAAAGATGATGAAGAAGATAAAAACTTAAAATTACTTGGTGAAGATGAAACAGACGATGATGATGACATTCCAGCTGTTACAGACGATCAAGAAACTTTAAATGATCCAGAAGATCCAGAAGAAGACGACGTTGATGAAGAAATTGATGAATCTGATATCGTGATAGATGAAGATGATGAAGACTTAGATGACGAAGAAGAAGAAGAAGATTTTGAAGAAGAGGAAGAAACAGAAAAGTAATTCTGTGATATTTAATTGACTTTTCTCGTGAACATGATAAAATTTTATTCGGGCTCCTTTAATTAGGACGACGTGTATAAATATTATACGCTCCCCCTTACAAACTTGTGAGAGGGAGCGATTTTTTTATTTTATTTACTATAAAAGTTTTAGTTTATTTTAAAAGTTGTTTATTACAGTAATACATATCAATAATATTAAACAATAATTTTAATATGTAAAACAGGATAAACCACAAATAAGCAAGTGAATCGAATCAAACACTAAAGTGTCAATATCTGGTATTGAAAGAAAATACCGTTTTATTAATAGGAGGCATAACATGACAAAATTTATTTTTGTAACTGGTGGAGTCGTTTCTTCATTAGGTAAAGGTATTACAGCTGCATCATTAGGAAGATTATTAAAAGATAGAGGATTAAAGGTAACAATTCAAAAATTCGATCCATACTTAAACGTTGATCCAGGTACTATGAGTCCATATCAACATGGGGAAGTATTTGTGACGGATGATGGTGCAGAAACAGATTTAGACTTAGGACATTATGAACGTTTTATTGATATTAACTTAAATAAATATTCAAACGTAACAGCAGGGAAAGTATATTCTCACGTATTGAAAAAAGAACGTCGTGGAGATTATCTAGGTGGAACTGTTCAGGTCATTCCTCATATTACAAATGAAATTAAAGAGCGTTTATTATTAGCGGGGGAAAGTACAAATGCTGATGTTGTTATCACAGAAATTGGTGGAACAACAGGAGATATTGAATCATTACCTTTTATTGAAGCAATTAGACAAATTAGAAGTGATTTAGGTCGAGAAAATGTAATGTATGTACATTGTACGCTATTACCATACATTAAAGCGGCAGGAGAAATGAAAACAAAACCAACGCAACACAGTGTTAAAGAGTTACGTGGTTTAGGCATTCAACCTGATTTGATTGTCGTTCGTACTGAATATGAATTAACGCAAGATTTAAAAGACAAAATTGCATTATTCTGTGATATCGATAAAGCTAGCGTTATTGAATGTCGTGATGCGGATTCATTATATGAAATTCCATTACAATTGAGTAAACAAGATATGGATGATATTGTAATCGAGAGATTAGAACTCAATGCTAAATATGATACACAATTAGATGAATGGCAACACCTATTAGATACCGTGAATGGTTTAGAAGGAACAATAACTATTGGTTTAGTTGGGAAATATGTTAGTTTGCAAGATGCTTATTTATCTGTAGTAGAATCATTAAAACACGCAGGTTATCCATTCAAGAAAGATATAGAAGTGAAATGGATTGATTCAAGTGAAGTTACGGATGATAATGTAGCAGATATATTATCTGAAGTAGATGGTATCTTAGTTCCAGGAGGATTTGGATTCCGTGCGAGTGAAGGTAAGATTTCAGCAATTAAATATGCTCGTGAAAATAACGTACCATACTTCGGCATATGTTTAGGTATGCAACTAGCAACTGTAGAGTTTGCGAGAAACGTAATTGGTTTAGAAGGTGCACATTCAGCGGAATTAGATCCAAATACACCATACCCAATTATCGATTTATTACCAGAACAAAAAGATATCGAAGATTTAGGTGGTACTTTACGTTTAGGACTATATCCTTGTCATATTAAAGAAGGTACTTTAGCGCATTCTATTTATAATGAATCTGATATTGAAGAAAGACACCGTCATCGTTATGAATTTAACAATGAATATAGAGAACAGCTAGAAGCTAAAGGAATGGTTTTCTCTGGTACTAGCCCTGATGGCAGATTAGTTGAAATGGTAGAAATTCCTGAAAATGACTTTTTCGTTGCATGTCAATTCCATCCAGAATTTTTATCTAGACCTAACCGTCCACAACAAATTTTCAGAGCGTTTATCGAAGCGTCATTAAAAAATCAACAAAATAAATAACATACAAAAAACGCATGGTTTATTATAAGTTAAATAACCATGCGTTTTATTTTTAAAATTTCAAATTATAAAGTTTAGTGATGAAAATAGTATTTAACGTTATTGGTATAAAAATATATGATTTTTAATAAGTAATTGTAAACGAAAGTGTGTAAAGTTGTGATTTTACAAAAAATAAGATGATAAATATACTCATTTATAGGATTTAAAAATAAAAAATGAAATAAAAACGCTTACAATTATACAGAATAATGCAAAAAGTTTGTGTTTTTGATATAATTAGATTGTAAAAATATGTGCTTAAAGCACCAAGGAGGAACTTTCATGCCTTTAGTTTCAATGAAAGAAATGTTAATAGATGCAAAAGAAAATGGTTATGCGGTTGGTCAATACAACTTAAATAACTTAGAATTTACACAAGCGATCTTAGAAGCTTCTCAAGAAGAGAATGCTCCAGTTATCTTAGGTGTATCTGAAGGTGCTGCTCGTTATATGGGTGGTTTCTACACTGTAGTGAAAATGGTTGAAGGTTTAATGCACGACAAAGAAATTACAGTTCCTGTAGCAATTCACTTAGACCACGGTTCAAGCTTTGAAAAATGTAAAGAAGCAATTGATGCTGGATTTACTTCAGTTATGATTGATGCTTCACATGAATCATTTGAAGACAATATCGAAATCACTTCAAAAGTTGTAGAATATGCTCATGAACATGGCGTATCAGTTGAAGCTGAGTTAGGTACTGTTGGTGGACAAGAAGACGACATAATCGCTGAAGGCGTTATCTATGCAGATCCTAAAGAGTGTCAAGAACTTGTTGAAAGAACAGGAATTGATACATTAGCACCAGCATTAGGTTCAGTACACGGACCTTATAAAGGTGAACCTCAATTAGGTTTCAAAGAAATGGAAGAAATTGGTGCTTCAACTGGTTTACCATTAGTATTACACGGTGGTACTGGTATCCCAACTAAAGATATCCAAAAAGCAATTCCATTTGGCACAGCTAAAATCAACGTAAATACTGAAAACCAAATTGCTTCTGCTAAAGCTGTTCGTGAAGCTTTAAACAATGATTCTGAAATGTATGATCCTCGTAAATATTTAGGACCAGCACGTGAAGCAATCAAAGCAACTGTTATTGGTAAAATTAAAGAGTTTGGCACTTCTAACCAAGCAAAATAATTTAATAACTATTATAAAATAACTATTATACTATTGTATAATAGTTATTTTTTTATGTTATAATTTAACTGTATTTAGTAATGAATACAGAATATTAAATGCGAAGTATTTACATAAATTTTATAAGAAAAACATATTATTATGATTTAGACTGTAAAACATTGGGAATAAAAAAGGTAGCGAAAAAAATTATTCATGTTATACATTACTTAATATTATTTTGAAAAAGTTTTGGTAAATTGATGAACTTTACAAATCGTAAAAATTTAATTTATAATGCTAATGTTGTAGTGGAATAGAAATACCGATAGAAAGGTAAAGGAGAACAAGCGAATGGCTCAAGAAGTGATTAAAATTAGAGGTGGTCAAACACTTAAAGGCGAAGTGAATATTCATGGAGCAAAGAATAGTGCAGTAGCTATTATCCCGGCTGCAATTTTAGCAGAGGATAATGTAACAATTGAAGGCCTTCCGCAAATCTCTGACGTTGAAACTTTAGTCAGTTTATTAGGAGATTTAAATATTAAGACGGATTTAGATGGAACGACTTTAGAAATAGATCCAAATGAAATTGAAAATGCTGTGCTTCCTAACAATAAAGTTGAATCTTTACGCGCATCTTATTATATGATGGGAGCTATGCTTGGTAGGTTTAAAAAATGTGTCATCGGTTTGCCTGGAGGCTGTCCATTAGGACCTAGACCAATTGATCAACATATCAAAGGTTTTAAAGCTTTAGGAGCAAAGATTGATGAATCTAGCGAAACATCAATGAAAATCGAAGCAGATAAGTTAACAGGCGCTAACATATTCTTAGATATTGTGAGTGTTGGTGCAACGATAAATATTATGTTGGCTGCTGTGCGTGCTGAGGGACATACAGTGATAGAAAATGCTGCCAAAGAACCTGAAGTTGTAGATGTAGCTTCATTTTTAATAAGCCTGGGTGCTGATATTAAAGGTGCAGGTACGAGTACGATTAAGATTAATGGTGTGGAACATTTGCATGGCTCACGTCATCAAGTTATTCCAGATCGCATTGAAGCGGGTACGTATATGTGTATAGCAGGTGCATGTGGCGATGGTATTCAAGTCAATAATATTATATCTACGCATATAGAACCTTTAATAGTAAAATTAAAAGAATTAGGCGTTGATATTGAAGTTGGAGAAGACAGCGCAAGAATTAAGCGTAGTTTACCTTATACAAGCGTAGATATTAAAACATTAGTCTATCCAGGTTTTGCTACTGACTTGCAACAACCAATTACACCATTATTATTTATGGCTGATGGGGTTTCTTTTGTAACTGAGACAATATATCCTGCACGTTTTAAACATGTAGATGAGTTACGTCAAATGGGTGCGGATATTACAGCAGATGACGGCACAGCTAAAATTAAACCATCTAAACTTACAGGTGCTGAAGTTTATGCAAGTGACTTACGTGCAGGTGCATGTCTTATAGTTGCTGGTTTATTAGCAGAAGGTGTAACAACAATTTATAACGTAAAACATATTTATCGTGGATATACAGATATCGTTGAAACATTAAAATCACTTGGTGCAGACATTTGGACTGAAGAAGTTTAATTTTTGTGGTATAATAAGTATACTAAAAAATTAAAGTTTTGATTTAAGTGACTTTAATTATAGAATATAAGCGATATGAGGTGATGACCATGGAGGTTTGCCCTTATCTAGAAGAAACCTTTAAAATAGTAGGGAGAAGTTGGAACGGTCTTATAATTAATTATTTATCTAGGTGTACAGAAAGTTCAGCACATTTTTCTGACATGAAACGTGATTTGAAAACAATCACACCACGTGCACTTAGTATAAAATTAACAGACTTAAGTGAATGGGGATTAGTAGAGAAAAAAATTGTTTCTACTAGTCCAATGAATATCATATACCAACTTACAGATAAAGGTAATGCTTTGGCAAAAGCATTAGTACCAATGGAAAAATGGGCTCAAGATTATATTGAACTTGAGAACAATTAATTTTGATTTTAAACATGTATTGGCTGAAGGTTAGAAATAACATTCAGTCCGAATACTTGTAGGACACTCATTTACTAGGTGAGTGTCTTTTTTTATAAAATTTTTAATAAATACATTATTTTTATCAACAACAGTAATTAAAGCATTTCCTATATAAATAATTTAGGTAAAGCGTATGAATAACTATGAAGGCGTAAAGTAAATGATAAAGAAAACGTTTTATGTTATTTTTGTGAGCAGTATTGTTTAAAAATTTTAAAATTTGGTTAGAATATGGGTATCAACACAAGTTAAGGAGTGAATGATTAATGAGAAGTTTCAATAAACAATATATCAATGGACAATGGGTTGAAAGTGCGAGTGGAGAAACGCTTGAAGTGATTAATCCAGCTACAGAAGAAGTAGCAGGTACAATCGCTAAAGGTAACGAGGAAGACGTTAACAAAGCAGTAGAAGCCGCAGAAAATGTTTATTTAGAATTTAGAAATACTCCAGTTCAAGAAAGAAAAGAACTATTAGATAAAATTGTTCAAGAATATAAAAATAGAAAAGAAGACCTTATTGAAGCGATGACGGACGAATTGGGTGCACCGCTATCAGTCTCAGAAGAAGTTCACTATCGTATGGGATTAGATCATTTTGAAGCAGCGCGCGATGCATTAAATGATTTTCAGTTTGAAGAAAGACGTGGCGACGATTTAGTAGTGAAAGAGGCTATTGGCGTTTCTGGTCTAATTACCCCTTGGAATTTCCCAACTAACCAAACTTCATTAAAATTAGCTGCTGCATTTGCTGCAGGTAGTCCAGTCGTATTAAAACCATCTGAAGAAACACCATTCGCTGCAATTATCTTAGCAGAAATATTTGATAAAGTAGGCGTGCCAAAAGGTGTGTTCAACTTAGTGAATGGAGACGGAATTGGTGTAGGTAATCCATTGACTTCACATCCTAAAGTGAGAATGGTTTCATTTACTGGTTCAGGTCCTACTGGTACGAGTATTATGAAAAAAGCCGCAGAAGATTTCAAAAAAGTATCACTTGAATTAGGTGGTAAATCACCATTCATCATTTTAGATGATTCAGATATTGAAGGTGCTGCTAGTGCTGCTATGAATAAAGTTATTCACAATACTGGACAAGTTTGTACTGCAGGTACAAGAACATTAGTGCCAGAGAGTATCAAAGCAGAATTTTTAACTGCTATTAAAGCGCAATTTAGTCAAGTTAAAGTAGGTGATCCTAGAGCAGAAGGTACTCAAGTTGGACCACTTATTAATAAAAAACAATTTGACCAAGTTCAATCATATATCGATAAAGGTATTGAAGAAGGTGCTGAATTACTATTCGGTGGACCTGGTAAACCTGAAGGAATCAACGAAGGATATTTTGCACGTCCGACAGTATTTAATAACGTCGATAACAAAATGACAATTGCACAAGAAGAAATTTTTGGTCCTGTCATGTCTATTATCACATATAATGATTTAGATGAAGCAATTGAAATTGCTAATGATACAAAATATGGTTTAGCTGGATATGTATATGGTAAAGATACAGCTAACTTACAAAAAGTAGCACGTTCAATTGAAGCTGGAACAGTTGAAATTAATAATGCTGGACGTAAACCAGATCTACCATTTGGTGGTTATAAACAATCAGGTATTGGACGTGAATGGGGCGACTATGGTATTGAAGAATTCTTAGAAGTAAAATCAATTGCTGGTTATTATAAATAATCAGTTGTTTGAAAGCAAGACAGTCTATCTGTCTTGCTTTTTTTGATATTTAGTAAGTAAAATACATTTTGTAATTAAATAAAAAATTTGCTATAGTTAGAAAAGTAAATAGCGCTATGCAAAACGTTATTTAAATACTTATTTATGAAATGGGTGCAAGATAATGCCTGACAAAGTACGAACATCACCTCAATATGAGTCGTTCCACGAATTGTACAAAAATTACACTACAAAAGATCTCACTCAAAAAGCAAAATCTCTTAAATTAATAAATTATAGTAAACTTAATAAAAAAGAACTCGTTCTTGCTATTATGGAAGCGCAAATGGAAAAAGACGGTAATTATTATATGGAAGGTATCTTAGATGATATCCAACAAGATGGTTATGGTTTCCTAAGAACAGTCAATTATTCTAAAGGTGAAAAAGATATTTATATATCTGCCAGTCAAATCCGACGTTTTGAAATTAAACGTGGTGATAAAGTTACTGGTAAAGTAAGAAAGCCTAAAGATAATGAAAAATATTATGGTTTATTACAAGTTGATTTTGTAAATGATGAGAATGCAGAAGAAGTAAAAAAGCGTCCTCACTTCCAAGCGTTAACACCATTATATCCAGAAGAACGTATCATGTTAGAAACAACACAACAAAATTATTCAACTCGGATTATGGATCTAATAACGCCGATAGGTTTAGGTCAACGTGGTCTGATTGTTGCACCACCAAAAGCAGGTAAAACTTCTTTATTAAAAGAAATTGCCAACGCGATTGCTATCAATAAACCAGATGCAGAATTATTTGTATTACTCGTTGGAGAACGTCCAGAGGAAGTTACAGATATAGAACGTTCAGTAGAATCAGCAGAAGTTGTACATTCTACGTTTGATGAACCACCACAACACCATGTCAAAGTGGCGGAATTACTATTGGAGCGTGCAAAGAGACTTGTTGAAGTCGGGAAAGATGTCATTATCTTAATGGATTCTATTACAAGATTGGCGCGTGCGTATAATTTAGTGATACCACCAAGTGGCCGTACTTTATCTGGTGGATTGGATCCAGCGTCATTACACAAGCCTAAAGCGTTCTTTGGCGCTGCAAGAAATATTGAAGCAGGTGGCAGTATGACGATATTAGCAACTGCCTTAGTAGATACAGGTTCTCGTATGGATGACATGATATACGAAGAGTTTAAAGGTACAGGTAATATGGAATTACACTTAGACCGTAAATTAGCGGAACGACGTGTATTTCCAGCCATTGATATTGGTCGTAGTTCTACAAGGAAAGAAGAATTATTGATTTCTCCTAAAGAATTAGAATCATTATGGCAATTACGTAATATGTTTACAGATTCGCTTGACTTCACAGAAAGATTTGTACGTAAATTGAAACGTACAGATAACAATAAAGAATTTTTTGAACAATTACAAAAAGCTGCTAAAGAAAGCACTAAGACAGGAAAACCAATTATTTAAAGTTTAAATAACCGAGTCCATAATAACTTAATATCGGATAAAGGGTTGCGTTTTATAATTAAAGCAATTATAATTATCAAGTATTGGGTAAAAAACTCACAAATAAACTCTGTTCCAGATGGTTCAGGGCAAAGGAGCTGAAAACAATGAGACAAAATATTCATCCTGAATACCACACTGTTATATTTTACGATACAACAACGGATTTTAAATTCCTAAGTGGTTCAACTAAATCTTCATCTGAAACAATGGAATGGGAAGATGGCAACGAATACCCAGTTATTCGTTTAGACATTTCATCTGACTCACATCCATTTTACACAGGACGCCAAAAATTCGCTGCTGCGGATGGTCGTGTGGAACGTTTCAACAAAAAATTTGGTTACAAATCAAGCAACGAATAATTGTTGCGAAAAAGCATTCTCATATAATGAGAGTGCTTTTTTTGTATTATCACGTATTTGATAGTGTGAAATACGATGAAATTAAGAACGGGTTTCAACCGTTCTGATACATAAAATAACAAAATATCTTAGAAAAATAGCATATTTCATTTCATAAAATATGATATAATGAATCGATTATGTTTTGAAAAAAGGTGGAACGCATGATGTATGAAACTTATCATTCCGGATGGATTGAATGTATTACTGGAAGTATGTTTAGTGGTAAATCTGAAGAATTAATTCGTCGATTAAGAAGAGGCCTTTATGCTAAGCAAAAAGTAGTTGTATTTAAACCGGCTATAGATGACCGCTATCATAAAGATAAGATTGTTTCTCACAATGGTAATGCTATTGAAGCAATCAATATTTCAACAGCAGCCGAGATACTAAAACACGATTTGACAGAAGTTGATGTCATAGGTATAGATGAAGTGCAATTTTTTGAAGAAGGCGTAGTAAAAATTGTTGAACAATTAGCTGCAAAAGGTCATAGAGTCATTACAGCAGGATTAGATATGGACTTTAGAGGTCAACCCTTTGAACCAATCCCTAAACTATTGGCTGTGAGTGAAGCAGTTACGAAACTGCAAGCAGTTTGTGCTGTTTGTGGTGCTTCTTCAAGTCGCACACAAAGATTAATTGATGGAAACCCAGCAAAAATAGATGATCCAGTTATATTAGTTGGAGCAAATGAAAGTTATGAACCGAGATGTAGGGCCCATCACATCGTTGCACCAAGTGATCATATGAAGGAGGAAATGTAGTGTTTGATCAATTAGATATTGTAGAAGAAAGATACGAACAATTAAATGAATTATTGAGTGATCCAGAAGTTGTAAACGATCCTAATAACTTACGTAAATATTCAAAAGAACAAGCAGATTTACAAAAAACTGTTGAGGTTTATCGTGAATATAAACAAGTAAAAGAAGACGTTGCAGATGTAGAAGAAATGTTAAAAGAAACAAAAGACAAAGAAGAAATCGAAATGTTAAAAGAAGAGAGTCAATCTCTAAACAGCAGAATACCTGAACTTGAAGAATCACTTAAATTATTATTGATTCCTAAAGACCCAAATGACGATAAAAACGTAATTGTTGAAATTCGTGCTGCTGCTGGTGGAGACGAAGCAGCAATTTTTGCGGGTGACTTATATAGAATGTATTCTAAGTATGCTGAAATTCAAAATTATAAAACTGAAATTGTTGAAGCAGCTGAAAGTGACCATGGTGGTTATAAAGAAATCAGTTTCTCAGTTTCAGGTACAGGTGCATTTAGTAAATTAAAATATGAAAATGGTGCGCATCGTGTACAACGTGTTCCAGAGACAGAATCAGGTGGACGTATCCATACTTCAACTGCAACGGTGGCAGTATTACCAGAAGTAGAAGATGTTGAAATAGAAGTTCGCAACGAAGATATTAAAATCGATACGTACCGTTCTAGTGGTGCGGGTGGTCAACATGTCAATACTACAGATTCAGCTGTGCGTATTACACATATTCCAACAGGCATCATTGCAACCTCTTCAGAAAAATCTCAAATACAAAACCGTGAAAAAGCGATGAAAGTATTAAAAGCGCGCTTATTTGATATGAAATTACAAGAAGAGCAACAAAAATATGCTGCTCAACGTAAATCAGCTGTTGGTTCAGGTGATCGTTCAGAACGTATTAGAACATACAATTATCCTCAAAGTCGTGTGACTGACCACCGCATTGGTTTAACACTGCAAAAGTTAGATCAAATTATGGAAGGGAAATTGGACGAAGTTATAGATGCATTAACAGTAGCAGAACAAACTGACAAATTGAAAGAGCTTAATAATGGTGAATTATAAAGCTGTGCTTGATGAAGCAAAAGCCAAGTGTGTTGAGATAGGTTTTGAACCTAGTCGTGCCGAGTGGTTAATGTTAGATTTGTTTCGTTGGAGTAAATCAGACTTTATCACGCATCTTAATGATGATGTTCCCAATGAACATTTGTTGCTTTTTAATACCGCTAAAGAACGAATGTTAACGGGAGAACCTATTCAATATATTGTAGGATTCCAATCGTTTTACGGAGAAACCTTTAAAGTGAGTCAACATTGTTTGATACCACGACCAGAAACTGAAGAAGTTATGCTTCATTTCTTTAAACAATTAAATCATGGTGATTGCGTGGTTGATATAGGAACTGGGAGTGGCAATATTCCGGTCACGCTAAAAATGATGGATGAAACATTAGAAGTGTATGCCACGGATCTATATAGTGAACCATTGATGATTGCAAAAGAAAATGCACAATTACATCAGGTAGATGTCCAATTTCTACAAGGTGATACATTGGAACCATTAATCACTCAAGGTATAAAAGTGAATGGGCTTATTTCCAATCCTCCTTATATAGACGATGATGAGGCAACGCTCATGGATGACACTGTTTTAAAATATGAACCGCATAATGCGCTTTTTGCAGAGGATAAAGGGTATAAAATATACGAAAAGATATTGGAGCAGTTACCAGAAATATTATTACCTCAAGCTAAAGTAGTATTTGAAATCGGGTTTAAACAAGGTCCAACGTTAAAACAAAAAATTAATGCTAAATATCCGTTATTAGATGTTCATATTATAAAAGACATTAATGGAAATGATAGAATCATTTCCTTTGAGTGGTGATAGGAAGTTATGTACTAGACATGATTAGTCATGTAAGTGCATAACTTCTTATTTTGTTTTAAAATTAATAATGTAATGAAAGGATGTGTTTGGATGGAAACGAAGATATGGGATGTACGTGATTATAAAAATCAACTGAGCGATTATCCTTATATTAATGAAATAAAAGATATATTTGAACAAGGTGGATTAATTGCCTTGCCTACAGAGACAGTATATGGATTAGGCGCCGATGCTAGAAATGATGAAGCGGTTAAAAAGATTTTTGAGGCAAAAGGAAGACCGTCAGATAACCCATTGATTGTACACATATATGATATAAATGATTTAAAAGCCTTTACTACTGGGTTAACAGAGGATATCAAATTATTGATGAAACATTTTTGGCCAGGGCCAATTTCCTTTATCTTACCTTTGAAAGAAGGGTACTTATGTAAACGTGTAAGTGGAGGTCTTGCATCGATAGCAGTGAGAATGCCAAGCCATCCAATTGGAAGAGAAATATTAAGATATGTAGATATGCCAATAGCTGCACCTAGTGCAAATTTAAGTGGTAGACCCTCACCGACAACTTTTGATCACGTGTTTAATGATTTAGCTGGACGTATAGATGGCATTATTCATGGTGATCAAAGTGAAGAAGGGTTAGAAAGTACCGTATTAGACTGTACACAATTTCCATTTAGGATAGCTAGACCTGGTTCAATTACAAAGACAATGATTGAAAGTATTATCCCAAATAGTATTGCTACAGAAACAACTTTAAATATAGAACAACCTATAGCCCCGGGTATGAAATATAAGCATTATGCCCCGGATACGCCGATACAGATTGTTGAAGAATTAAATGGTGACACTCCTATCTCAAATAAAGACTGGAGTCATACTGCTTTTATTTTGCCTAAAAGTAAACGAAATATTGTACCTAAAACAGCTATTTTCATACCTTTATGTGAAACTGAGGATGATATTAAAGGTGCTAATCATAACCTATATCCTATATTGCATCAAATCGATGAAGAAACGACAATTGAAAATGCATATATTTATGGTTTTCAAATCAACGATAGTACAACAGCAATTATGAATAGAATGATGAAAGCTACAAATCAATCAATCATAAAAGGAGAGCAGCTATGAGAATAATTTTTGTTTGTACAGGTAATACTTGTAGAAGTCCTATGGCAGAAAGTATAGCTAAAGCTAAAATGCCATCAATCACAATTGAATCACGTGGTATTTTTGCAATAGAGGGAGCATCGACTTCACAACACACATTGAATATATTAAATGAAAACAAGTTGCCTAACCCATCTCATGCAAAGGTATTTAACGAAACAGATTTGAATGCCGATTTAATATTGACGATGTCGCGAGCACATAAAGCAGCAATTCAACAAAATTATGTTGATACTGAAAAAGTGTTTACTTTAAATGAATACGTTCAGCAAAATGGAGAAGTCTTTGACCCATATGGCGGGAATGAAGCAGACTACCTTAAAATTTATGACGAATTGACTATACTGATAGAACGTTTAAAAAATAAAATATTAAAGTAATAAATTTGTGAAATTGGTATAAGTGAGTAACTAAATACGTTATAATAATGACGTGTAGCAAATTTGCTATCGGTTATTTTTTGTATGTTTCATCACATCTAGGTATATATATACTTTTAAAATCAATGTTTTAAATGGGGTGGGAGAATGGAAGATTTGAAGTTATTGCTAAATGAGTTAAAGTCAAAATCATTCTTTAAAGCTAATGAATTATGCGTAATTGGTTGTTCTACTTCAGAAGTTATTGGTCAACGTATAGGCAGTGTTGGATCAATGGAAGTAGCACAAGAAATTTTTGAAGCACTTAAAGAAGTTGAACATGAAACAGGTACATCTTTTGTGTTTCAAGGCTGCGAACATATTAATAGAGCAATAACCATTGAAAGGTCTAATTTCAACCCACTTACGATGGAAGAAGTGACAGTAATACCTGATGTTCATGCAGGTGGTAGCTTATCAACATATGCCTATCGTCATATGCAAGATCCAATCGTAGTTGAACACATATCAGTTCCAAGAGGTATTGATATAGGTCAAACTTTAATTGGGATGCATATACAGCATGTAGCGATTCCAGAACGTACAAGTGTTAAGCAAATTGGTGAAGCAATTGTAACAATCGCTTCTTCAAGACCTAAGAAAATTGGTGGCGAAAGAGCAAAATATATCTAATACAGAAACGAGGAAATTACCCAATGTCATTTATTCAAGAGCAAGATAAAGAAATATATGAAGTGATTCAAAATGAATTCAACCGTCAAAACAACAATATCGAGCTTATTGCTTCAGAAAACTTTGTTTCAGAAGCAGTTATGGAAGCGCAAGGTTCAGTATTAACAAACAAATATGCTGAAGGTTATCCAAACAGAAGATACTATGGCGGTTGTGAATATGTGGATGTATCTGAAACTTTAGCAATCGAACGTGCCAAAAAATTATTTGGTGCTGAACATGTCAATGTCCAACCACACTCTGGTTCTCAGGCAAATATGGCTGTTTATCTCGTAGCATTAGAACACGGTGATACTGTATTAGGAATGAACTTAAGTCATGGAGGCCACTTAACACACGGTGCCCCTGTAAACTTTAGTGGCCAATTCTACAATTTTGTTGAGTATGGTGTAGACAAAGAAAATGAACAAATCGATTATGATGAAGTATTAAAAGTTGCTAAAGAAAGTCAACCTAAATTAATTGTCGCAGGTGCTTCAGCTTACTCTAGAACTATTGATTTCAAAAAATTCAGAGAAATTGCAGATGAAGTAGGCGCAAAATTAATGGTAGATATGGCACACATCGCTGGTTTAGTTGCTGTTGGTTTACATCCAAATCCTGTAGAATACGCAGACTTTGTAACTACAACTACACATAAAACATTACGCGGACCTCGTGGTGGAATGATTTTATGTAAAGAAGAATACAAAAAACAAATTGATAAAACAATTTTCCCTGGTATTCAAGGCGGACCTTTAGAGCATGTTATCGCTGCTAAAGCAGTAGCATTTGGTGAAGCGCTACAAGATGACTTTAAAGTATACCAACAACAAGTAGTTAAAAATGCTAAAACGCTAGCTGAAACACTTATAAGTGAAGGTTTCAAAGTTGTATCAGGCGGTACCGATAATCATTTAGTTGCTTTAAACGTTAAAGATTCTGTTGGCATTACAGGTAAAGCAGCTGAAGAAGCATTAGACGCTATCGGCATTACATGTAATAAAAATACAATTCCTTTTGACCAAGAAAAACCATTCGTAACAAGTGGTGTTCGTTTAGGTACACCTGCTGCAACAACACGTGGATTTGATGAAGCTGCTTTTGAAGAAGTTGCAAAAATAATCAGCTTAGTATTAAAAAATCCTGAGGATGAAAAAGCATTAGAAGAAGGAAAAGAAAGAGTTAAAGCTCTAACTACAAAACATCCTTTATATAATTAAAATTGGAGGAAGTAAATTATGGGCAAAGTACATGTTTTTGATCACCCGCTAATTCAACACAAATTAAGTTATATTCGTGATGTACATACTGGGACAAAAGAATTCAGAGAGTTAGTAGATGAAGTGGGTATGCTTATGGCATACGAAGTAACGAGAGATTTAGAATTACAAGACGTTGAAGTTGAAACACCTGTGACTAAAATGATAGCTAAACGTTTAACTGGTAAAAAATTAGCGTTTGTACCGATTCTTAGAGCAGGTTTAGGTATGACACAAGGCATACTTAATTTAGTACCGGCAGCTAGAATTGGTCACGTTGGTTTATATAGAGATCCAGAAACACTTGAAGCGGTAGAATATTTTGTGAAATTACCACAAGATATTGAAGAAAGAGAAATCGTAGTCGTGGACCCTATGTTAGCAACAGGTGCATCAGCTATTGAAGCTATTAATTCTTTGAAGAAACGTGGCGCGAAAAACATTCGTTTTATGTGCTTAATCGCAGCGCCTGAAGGTGTAGAAAAACTACAAGAAGCACATGAAGATGTCGATATTTTCATCGCAGCATTAGATGAAAAATTAGATGATCATGCTTATATTACACCAGGGCTAGGTGATGCAGGAGACCGTTTATTCGGAACAAAATAGTTTCGTCCAGGAGTGGAGTAAAATGAAAAAAATAATGACTGTCTTTGGGACACGTCCTGAAGCAGTGAAAATGGCACCTCTAGTATTAGAATTGCAAAATGATGCTGAACTAGAACCTGTAGTTGTGGTTACTGCACAGCATAGAGAAATGTTAGATTCTGTACTAACCAGCTTTCATATAGAACCAGACTATGATTTGAATATTATGAAACAAGGTCAGTCACTATCTGATATTACTTCTCGTATATTGACAAGGATTGAGGATGTTATCAAAAAAGAACAACCGGATATGATACTTGTTCATGGTGATACTATGACAACATTCGCTGGGAGTTTAGCAGCATTATATAATCAGATTCCTATCGGTCACGTGGAAGCGGGATTAAGAACATGGGATAAATATGCTCCATTTCCTGAAGAAATGAATAGGCAAATGGTAGGAGTAATGGCTGATTTAAACTTTGCTCCTACCAATAATGCTGCAAATAATCTGATTGCAGAAAATAAACCTTTAGAATCTATTGTTGTTACAGGTAACACTGCAATTGATGCGATGAAGACAACAATTCATAATAATTATCAATCAGCAATTATTGAAAAACATAGAGACAAACGCATTATTTTATTAACTGCACATAGACGTGAGAATATAGGTGAACCTATGGCTCATATCTTTAAAGCTATTAGAGATATTGTAGAATTGTATGAAGATGTTGTAGTGGTTTATCCTGTACACAAAAATCCGAAAGTTAGACAAATAGCAGACAAATATTTGTCTAACCATGCACGTATTGAACTGATAGAACCGTTAGAAGTGGTTGATTTTCATAATTTTGCTCAACAAGCTTATCTGATATTAACAGATTCGGGTGGTGTACAAGAAGAAGCGCCGTCACTGGGGAAACCTGTTTTAGTATTGAGAGATGCTACTGAAAGGCCCGAAGGCGTGGATGCAGGCACACTGAAAATCGTTGGTACAAATGAGCAACATATATTTGAATCAACAAAACAATTGTTAGAAGATGAGACGGTATATCAATCTATGAGTGAAGCACGTAATCCTTATGGAGATGGTAAAGCATCAAAAAGAATTTGTGAAAATATAAAATACTATTTCCACTTAATTTCAGAAAAACCGGAGTCTTTCAAATAATATTGGGCTTAATGTGTCGATTTTGTGACAAGCTTGTAAAAATTTTAACTACAATTTGAATAGAATTGACACGTTAACTACCCTATATTATTATTAAAACTATATGATTGGAACGGTTTTCATAAATGAACTATAAAATGAAACGAGGCACAAAAATGAAACGTTTCAATATCATTTTTAATCAGTACATACAGTACTATTTATATGGTATCATTGTACTAGTTATTGTGTTTATTTTCACATGCTCGCCATTTATATTAGGTCTTGTTATTGGAACAATAGGTTCACTTATTAACACCTTTACGTTTGAATATTTTTTAGCAAAAGCTAAAGAAAAGGATAACATACATATTTCAACGGGCAACGTGTGGAGATATTTAACGGTGATCCTAGCTTGTTGCATTTGGGTATTATTTAAAGACTATATTAATATTTTTGGTGTAATTGTTGGTTTATTGATTTCATATGTTTTAATTATCTTCAAACCATTTATTCAAAAGAACTAAATTTTTAAAAATGAAAGAGGTGAGAAAGAATGCAACATGAACACCCTCTAGTCGGTTGGAATGTGTTTGGTATAGACATCGTGTTTAATCTATCGTCTATTATGATGTTGATTATTTCAGCGGTTATTGTTTTTATCATAGCTATTATATGCACACGAAACCTCAAGAAACGTCCAACTGGTAAACAGAACTTTATAGAATGGGTATTTGACTTTGTTAGAGGCATTATAGAAAGTAATTTGGCATGGTCAAAAGGTGGGCAATTCCACTTCCTTGCAGTGACATTGATACTGTTTCTATTTGTTAGTAATATGATTGGTTTACCGTTCTCTATTGTTTCAGGACATACCTTGTGGTGGAAATCACCAACTGCTGATGCAACAGTAACGCTAACATTGTCTACATTAGTAATATTGTTAACACATTTTTATGGACTTAAGATGAAAAGCACCAAGAAATACTTTGGAAATTATACAAAACCTATATTCCTTATGCCGATTAACGTGTTTGAAGAGTTTACTTCAACCCTAACGTTAGGGTTACGTTTATACGGTAACATTTTTGCAGGTGAGTTATTACTAGGCTTATTAGCTGGATTAATATTTAACTTCCCAGCATGGGGTTGGATTATAGGGTTACCAGGTTTAGTTATTTGGCAAGCATTCTCAATATTTATTGGCGCAATACAGGCTTATATATTCATAATGTTATCAATGGTGTATATGTCCCATAAAGTTCAGGACAGCCATTAAAAATAAAAAAATTAAAAGAGAAAATTAGGAGGATTTAATAAATGAATTTAATCGCAGCAGCAATCGCAATCGGTTTATCAGCACTAGGAGCAGGTATTGGTAATGGTCTTATCGTTTCAAGAACAGTAGAAGGTGTCGCTCGTCAACCAGAAGCACGTGGACAGTTAATGTCAATTATGTTTATCGGTATTGGTTTAGTTGAAGCATTACCTATCCTTGGTCTTGTAATTTCATTCATCGTAATGTTCATGTAATTACATTTTTCGTAAAAGGCGAAGCCATTATGTGCTTTCGCCATTCGTTTTTATCTATAGAATTACGATTATAATGAATGAAAGGAGTGTCTATGTAAGTGACTGCTACGACAAATATGTTCGTACTTGGTGCAGCTGAAGCTTCAGGTGTTCAGTGGGGGACAGTGCTTGTTACATTAGTAACATTTCTAGTCCTGCTGGCTTTATTGAAAAAATTCGCATGGGGTCCATTAAAAGAAGTAATGGATAAACGTGAACGCGATATTAATAAAGATATTGATGATGCCGAACAAGCTAAGCTAAATGCACAAAAGTTAGAAGAACAAAACAAACAAACACTAAAAGAAACACAAGATGAGGTTCAAAAGATTTTAGAAGACTCTAAAATTCAAGCACGCAAACAACATGAAGAAATTATTCATGAAGCAAATATTAGAGCAAATGGCATGGTTGAAACTGCACAAAATGAAATCAACAGCCAAAAAGAACGCGCTATTGCTGATATTAACAATCAAGTTTCTGAGCTTTCTGTATTAATAGCTTCTAAAGTATTACAAAAAGAAATTTCAGAAAAAGACCAAAAAGAATTAGTTGAAAAGTACATTAAAGAGGCAGGCGATAAATAATGGCTAACATAGCAAAAAAATATGCCAAGGCGTTATTTGACACTGCTATAGATAATAATAATCTTGATTTAATGTACGAAGAACTTTCAACAATCAATGAAGCAGTTCAAACAGAGACAAAAAAATTAAAAGCGTTTGATGAAGATCCTCATAAAGATGTTCAGCAACGTCGTCGTTTTGTAACTGTTGTTTTTGGCCATGCCAATCAATACTTACAAAACATGTTAACGATACTTGCTAATAATCGTCATCTCTCACATATTCATGATATATATATCGCTTTTGTAGCTATGTATAATCAACATCATAATCAAGATGAGGCAGTAGTTGAATCCGTGTATGAATTATCTGAAGAAGATTTATCACGCATGGAATCACTAATTAAATCACGTACAAATCTTACTAAAGTTATGATTACAAATAAAATTAATCCAGAGCTTATTGGTGGCGTTCGAATTAAAGTCGGCACAAAAGTTATGGATGCAAGTATTCAAAAAGATCTTGCTCAATTAGAAAAGCAATTTATTAGAGTGAAATAAAAAATTGAAGGAGTGACATAGATGGCCATTAAAGCTGAAGAAATCAGTGCATTACTTCGCTCACAAATAGAAAATTATGAGTCAGAAACTACTGTTACTGATGTAGGCACAGTTCTACAAATTGGTGATGGTATAGCTTTAATCCACGGATTAAATGATGTTATGGCTGGAGAGCTCGTAGAATTTAAAAGCGGCGTTCTAGGTTTAGCACAAAATTTAGAAGAATCGAATGTTGGTGTTGTTATTTTAGGACCTTACACTGATATTAAAGAAGGGGACGAAGTAAAACGTACTGGACGTATTATGGAAGTTCCTGTCGGTGACGAGTTAATTGGAAGAGTTGTGAATCCATTAGGTCAACCAATTGATGGTCAAGGACCAGTTAATACTACTAAGTCACGCCCAGTTGAGAAAAAAGCAACTGGTGTAATGGACCGTAAATCAGTAGACGAACCATTACAAACAGGTATTAAAGCGATTGATGCACTTGTACCTATTGGACGTGGACAACGTGAATTGATCATCGGTGATCGTCAAACAGGTAAAACGACTGTCGCTATCGATACAATCTTAAATCAAAAAGATCAAGGTACAATTTGTATCTATGTTGCAATCGGACAAAAAGATTCAACTGTACGTGCAAACGTCGAAAAATTACGCCAAGAAGGCGCACTTGATTATACAATTATAGTTTCAGCATCAGCTGCAGACCCAGCACCTATGTTATATATTGCACCTTATGCTGGTGTTACTATGGGTGAAGAATTTATGTTTAATGGTAAGCATGTGTTAGTTGTTTATGATGACTTAACAAAACAAGCATCAGCTTATCGTGAACTATCACTATTATTACGTAGACCTCCAGGCCGTGAAGCTTATCCTGGTGATGTATTCTACATACATAGTAGATTATTAGAAAGAGCTGCAAAACTCAATGACGAGCTTGGTGGCGGTTCAATTACTGCATTACCAATTATTGAAACACAGGCAGGAGATATTTCGTCATATGTCCCTACAAACGTAATTTCTATTACTGATGGACAAATCTTCTTACAATCAGACTTGTTCTTCTCTGGTGTTAGACCAGCAATCAATGCTGGACAATCAGTATCACGTGTAGGTGGTTCTGCACAAATTAAAGCAATGAAAAAAGTTGCGGGTACGTTACGTTTAGACTTAGCGTCTTACCGTGAGTTAGAATCATTTGCTCAATTTGGTTCTGATTTAGATGAATTTACAGCTCAAAAATTAGAACGTGGTAAACGTACGGTTGAAGTGTTAAAACAAGATCAAAACAAACCACTACCTGTAGAAAACCAAGTATTAATTATCTATGCTTTAACTAAAGGTTATTTAGATGATATTCCTGTTGTAGATATTACTCGTTTTGAAGATGAATTAAATCAATGGGCTAAATCTAATGCTTCAGAGTTATTAGAAGAAATTAAAACTTCAGGTGGATTACCGAATGACGATGCATTTGAAAAAGCTATTACTGAATTCAAAAAAAGTTTTAGTAGAACAGAAGCATAATCGTTAAAGTAAATAAAAGGTGGTGAGATAATGGCATCTCTAAAAGAGATTGATACACGTATAAAATCAACCCAAAAAATGAAACAAATCACGAAAGCAATGAACATGGTATCTAGTTCCAAATTGCGTCGTGCTGAAAAAAATACTAAGCAATTTAGACCTTATATGGAAAAAATGCAAGATGCAATAACTGCTGTTGCTGGTGCAGATAAAAATTCACACCACCCAATGTTAAAACAACGTGAAGTGAAGAAGAGTGGCTATCTGGTTATTACTAGTGATAAGGGATTAGCAGGAGCGTATAATGCAAATGTATTAAAACACCTAATAAAAGATATAGAAAGTAAGCATGCAAGTAAAGATGAATACACTATCTTAGTATTAGGACAAACAGGTGTTGATTTCCTTAAAAACAAAGGTTATGAAATTCGTGAATCATTAACAGAAGTTCCTGATCAACCTTCATTTAAAGAAGTACAAGCAATTGCTAAAAAAGCAATTGATTTATACAGTGATGAAGATGTAGATGAAGTAAAAATCTATTTCAGTCATTTCGTAAGTGTATTAGAACATAAGCCGTCAATGAAAACTGTACTTCCATTATCTCCAGAAGATTCAAGTTTAGGACATGGCCAAATGTCTTCTTATGAATTTGAACCAGATAAGGAATCGATATTAAGCGTTATTCTACCGCAATATGTAGAAAGCTTAATATACGGTACAATTCTAGATGCAAAAGCGAGTGAACATGCAACACGAATGACTGCAATGAAAAATGCATCTGACAATGCGACAGAACTTATTGATGATTTATCATTAGAATATAATAGAGCTAGACAAGCAGCAATCACACAACAAATCACAGAAATTGTTGGCGGTTCGGCTGCACTTGAATAACTATTAAAGGAGGAAAACAGCATGGGATTAGGCCGTGTAACACAAGTTATGGGTCCAGTAATTGATGTTCGTTTTGAACACAATGAAGTTCCAGAAATTAACAATGCCTTAGTACTTAATGTTGAAAAAGATAATGAAACTATTGCTTTAACATTAGAAGTAGCGTTACAACTTGGTGATGACGTAGTCCGTACGATAGCTATGGATTCGACTGATGGTGTAAAACGTGGTACGGAAGTAAGAGACAGTGGTCAAAGTATTAGTGTTCCAGTTGGAGATGCTACTTTAGGTAGAGTGTTCAACGTATTAGGCGAAACGATTGATTTAGATGAAAAAATTGATGATTCAGCTCGCCGTGATCCAATTCACAGAGAAGCGCCTGCATTTGATCAATTATCTACAAAAGTTGAAATTTTAGAAACAGGAATTAAAGTTGTTGATTTACTCGCACCTTATATTAAAGGTGGTAAAATCGGATTATTCGGTGGTGCCGGTGTTGGTAAAACAGTTTTAATCCAAGAATTAATTAATAACATTGCTCAAGAGCATGGTGGTATATCAGTATTTGCTGGTGTAGGTGAACGTACACGTGAGGGTAACGACTTGTACTTTGAAATGAGTGAAAGTGGTGTTATTAAGAAAACAGCAATGGTATTTGGTCAAATGAATGAGCCACCTGGTGCACGTATGCGTGTAGCTTTATCTGGCTTAACTATGGCAGAATACTTCCGTGATGAAGAAGGAAAAGATGTTTTACTATTTATTGATAATATCTTCAGATTCACGCAAGCTGGTTCTGAAGTATCAGCATTGTTAGGTCGTATGCCTTCTGCGGTTGGTTATCAACCAACATTAGCAACGGAAATGGGTCAATTACAAGAACGTATTACATCAACAAACAAAGGATCGGTAACTTCTATTCAAGCAGTTTTCGTACCTGCGGATGACTATACAGACCCAGCACCAGCGACGGCATTTGCGCATTTAGATGCTACAACAAACTTAGAGCGTAAATTGACAGAAATGGGTATTTATCCAGCTGTTGATCCATTAGCATCAACATCAAGAGCGCTTGAACCAACTATTGTTGGACAAGAGCACTATGAAATTGCACGTAACGTACAATCTACATTACAGAAGTATAGAGAATTACAAGATATCATCGCTATATTAGGTATGGATGAATTATCTGAAGAAGACAAGCAAACTGTTGAACGTGCGCGTCGTATTCAGTTCTTCTTATCTCAAAACTTCCACGTAGCTGAACAATTTACTGGTCAAAAAGGTTCATATGTACCAGTTAAGAAAACTGTAGAAGACTTCAAAGCAATCTTAGAAGGTAAATACGATCATATCCCTGAAGATGCATTCAGACTTGTTGGTGGTATGGATGACGTAATTGCAAAAGCTAAAGATATGGGTGTTGAAGTTTAAAAATTAGGAGGTATGGATAATGAACACATTAAGCCTAAATATTGTCACTCCTAATGGTTCTGTTTACGACCGAGATGATGTTAATCTTGCAGTATTACAAACTACTGCTGGAGACATTGGTGTCATGTATGGACATATTCCTACAGTTGCAGCGCTTGAAATTGGCTATGCCAAAATTAATTTTGACGGCGGTTCAGAATATATTGCAGTGAGTGAAGGTTTTGTTGAGGTTAGACAAGATAAGTTATCCATTATTGTACAAACTGCAGAACCTGCTGAAGAAATAGATGTGGCTAGAGCAGAATTAGCTAAATCTAGAGCAGAATCTCATTTGAATAATGATGAAGATGATAGTGACATTAATAGAGCCAAACGTGCATTAGAACGTGCAAATAACCGTATTCGTGTTGCTAACTTACAATAAGACTTAAAAAATTGAAGTTCCTTAAAATAGGAGCTTCAATTTTTTTATGTCTCCTCTTAATAATTTGAAATATTATTTTTTAGTAATTGATGAATAAAGCACAGGATAATGGGAAAAATATCTTATAATAAAGTATAATAGAGCATGCCATATAATTTGGGGCTTCAGTATCTTTTGGGTCATATTTCATGTAAAATAAATAATTAGTGAATAGCGAGGTGCAGGACTTATGGAATATATGGGACAATTTTCAATTGTTCATCTCATATTGCATGTTATTTGTATTTGTCTTGCTTATTGGGCACTTAATGCTGTGAGATTAGATCAATTTTTTAAAAAGGGATATCCTCTGCAAGTACAAATATGTATGATATTTGTAGCGATTTTATTAGGAACAGCTGTTAGCAACTTTATTGTTGATTTATTACAATTTTCAACTCAAATAAAATATTTGGCGCAATAATTCAATTACTGTATCTTTTTTGAGAATATAGATATAATGATTTGGAAGTAACAAGAAATTAAAAAACGTAATTTTAAAAGTAGTTAAGTGGAGGATTTAAGATGGATAAGATAGAAATTAATGGTGGAAATAGATTAACAGGCGAAGTTAAGGTGTCAGGCGCAAAAAATGCTGTTTTACCCGTACTAACTGCTTCACTTTTAGCATCTGAAGGTGTGAGTAAACTTAAGAATGTACCGGCACTAAGTGATGTCGAAACAATAAACAATGTGATATCGACGTTAAACGCTGATGTTTCTTATGATAAAGAAGCAGAATTAGTAACTGTTGATGCTACAAAACAATTAAATGAAGAAGCACCATATGAATACGTGAGTAAAATGAGAGCAAGTATTTTAGTTATGGGACCACTTCTAGCCCGTCTTGGCCATGCAAAAGTAGCACTTCCAGGTGGCTGTGCTATTGGTTCAAGACCTATCGAACAACATATTAAAGGGTTTGAAGAGCTAGGGGCAGACATCCATATGGATGGAGGATTTATTTATGCTAGCACCAAAGATGGTTTGAAAGGAACAACAATTCATTTAGATTTTCCAAGTGTAGGAGCTACGCAAAATATTATAATGGCTGCTTCTTTAGCTGAAGGTAAAACAGTCTTAGAAAATGTAGCACGTGAACCTGAAATTGTTGATTTAGCGAATTATATTAATGAAATGGGTGGTAATGTAGTAGGTGCAGGTACTGATACTATTACAATTCATGGTGTTGAAAAGTTACACGGTGTTGAACATTCAATCATTCCTGACAGAATTGAAGCAGGTACATTACTTATCGCTGGTGCTATCACACGTGGAGATATCGTGGTTCATGGTGCCATTAAAGAGCATATGACAAGCCTAGTGTATAAACTAGAAGAGATGGGTGTTAATTTAGAATATCAAGGTGACTCGATTCGAGTTAGTGTAGATGGTCCACTAAAACCAGTGGATATTAAAACATTGCCACATCCTGGTTTTCCAACAGATATGCAGTCTCAAATGATGGCATTATTATTAACTGCAGATGGTCACAAAGTTGTAACTGAAACGGTATTTGAAAATAGATTCATGCATGTTGCTGAATTCCAACGTATGAATGCTCAAATAACAGTAGAAGGCAGAAGCGCTAAGATAGAAGGAAAAAGTGAACTTCAAGGTGCTCAAGTCAAAGCAACAGATTTACGTGCAGCTGCGGCATTAATATTAGCTGGTCTAGTAGCTGATGGAACGACTCAAGTAACTGAACTCATACATTTAGACAGAGGATATGTGGACTTACATGGCAAATTAAAAGCTTTAGGTGCAGATATTAAACGTACTCAAGACTAATACTGTGTTAGTATTTAAATATTAATCATCAGAGAATAAAGAGTTGGAGGAAGCAAAATGGAAACAATTTTTGACTATAACCAAATTAAAGAAATCATACCACATAGACAGCCATTTCTATTAATAGATAGAGTTGTTGAATATGAAGAAGGTAAACGTTGTGTAGCAATTAAACAGGTATCTGGTAATGAACCGTTTTTCCAAGGCCACTTCCCTGAATATGCAGTAATGCCTGGTGTTCTTATTACTGAAGCTTTGGCACAAACTGGTGCAGTAGCTATGTTAAATGATGACGCCAATAAAGGAAAACTTGCATTGTTTGCAGGCATCGATAAATGTAGATTCAAGAGACAGGTAACACCTGGAGATACATTGGTATTAGAAGTTGAGATTACTAAGATGAGAGGGCCTATCGGTAAAGGTAATGCGAAAGCTACTGTAGATGGTCAACTTGCTTGTAGCTGTGAGCTAACGTTTGCGTTGCAAGATAAATAATAAATAAAAAAGCCTTAAAGATTTGATAGCATTAACAAATCTTTAAGGCTTTTTTATGTTAATTTCTTTCAATTCTTTCATCTTTGAGCCTTGGTTTAGATTGCATCATTCGATTAAATGATTTTTTTAAGTCTTCTCCAGTTAGGCCTTCGTCTATCAATTGTTCTAATAAACTTTCAGCATATACTTGTCTAAGTGTATAAATATGACATTCAAAAACTACAGAAATTGAATGTTCAAGGCGACTAATATTTTTTATTGTAGCATCAAAGAGCGCTGGATCATTCGCTGGACGTGTAATAACTACACGTATATCAAGTAAAGTCTCATCTTCCATGTGTTGCTTCATTGTTTCATAATGGAAGTCTGAAATGACGATTTCAAGTAACCAACCAGTGCCACTATTTTCCTTGTTTATAATGACCCCATCATCTAATTCGTATTCAGTCACTCCACCACTTTCTGATACGATTTGAAAGCGAACGGCTTTAAATGTTTTCATCGTCTTCACATCCAATTAGTAAATTTAAATTCTACAATTACTTTATTTATATAATCATTATAACGTAGTTTTAAAACAGAAAGGAAATAATTGTAGAAAACTGTGAGATTTTGCTTTTGAAAAAGTTGAAAGTGTATTTTGACTCTAAAATCGAAATTAAATATGATTAGAACAGGAAGGAGGTGACACATGATAAATAATATCGTCATTGTAGGACGACTTACTAAAGCTCCAAAAATATTTGAAAAGGAGGGCGGTAAATTAGCTACATTTTGTGTAGCAGTAACTAGAAACTATAAGGATAAGCATCAAAATACGATTTGTGACTATTTATATTGTAAAGCATTTGGGAAGATAGCCAGTAATATTGAAAAATATATCAACCAAGGTTCACTGGTAGGTATTACAGGACAAATGCAATCACGTAAATTTACAAAAGAAGGACAGACACACTTTGTATCAGAAATTTATATTGAAACCATCAAATTTATGTCTCCACAATCAACAGTTGAAACAGAAAAGGTATTTGAGCCATTCCAACTAGAACCCAACCATGAGTCATTAGATGAAATAACTGTACAACAAAATGATATATATGAAACTGTATAATACTCCCACATCATAACTATCCCAAATATAATCCATCCAAATTAATATACATCAAATCCTACTATCAATTATACTTCTTTCTGGCTATCTCTCTTAAAATCCAAATAAGAGAGATAGCTACTTTATTGAATGCAATACTCTGCTGATAACTTTATTTATGATGATTGAGGAAAAGTGAAAATATAGTTGAAAAATAATGATAAGCATACTGAAAAACTAAGATTATTAGACTGAATAATCTGATAAATTACAAAGCTATTACACGACAGGGTAGGCTAATTTAGTATTTAAATAGCATTATGATGAAGTTTAAATTATAAGTTTGGTAGAATAATACATATTTAGCATGTAATTTGCATGTAAAAAAATCCTTGTTTTTTTTATTTCTCTGTAACCTACTACATATTTTTAGATGTTATAGTTGTAACTAGCAAATTAATCATAAAACTAATTACCTTATAGGAGGACTTTTTGGAAATGAAAAAAACAATTATTGCATCAACAGTAGCAGTAGGTCTAGGAGTTACAGGAGCAGCATCAGCAGGAAATACAGCAGATGCTTCAGAACAAGGTATCGATAAAGCGCAGTTAGCACAACTAGCGCAATCAAATTCAAGCCAATTAAATGAATCTCCTGTTCAAGAAGGTTCATATAACTATAATTTTAATTTAAATGGTGTTGACTATCACTTTGAATCAGACGGCCAAAACTTTAGCTGGAGCTATGGTGAAAATGTTAATGGTTCAGTAGAACAATCTACAGATAACAGTGAACAAGCTCAACAAACAGAACAACCAAAACAAGAATCTGCACCAAAACAAGAAGCGGCACCACAAACAGCAGAAACACAACAACCACAACAAGAAGCGACTACAACTCAATCAAGTCAAGCTTCAGAAGGTTCATCAGTAAATGTTAACGCGCATTTACAACAAATCGCTCAACGTGAATCAGGCGGCGATCTTAAAGCTGTAAACCCTTCATCAGGTGCAGCAGGTAAATACCAATTCTTACAAAGTACATGGGATTCAGTAGCACCTGCAGAATATAAAGGTGTATCACCAACTGAAGCACCAGAATCAGTACAAGACCAAGCAGCAGTAGATTTATATAACTCAGCTGGTGCATCACAATGGGTTACTGCATAATTTCAAGTAGTACCTTTGGATTACTATTTTAATATTAAAGTAAGCATCTCTATTATAACGATAGGGATGCTTTTTTGTATGAAGCGCATTCTTTTGCATTATTTAATACATTTTGTTATGTTTAAATAAATATAAAATTTATAAAATTACTACTAGGGGAGCCTTTGTGCTGAGATGAATTTATTCAGACCCTTACAACCTGATTTGGTTAATACCAACGTAGGAAAGTAGTTTAATTCATAGTTTAATTCATTAATTTTCCTATCAATTAACTACATACCTAGTTGGGTTTGTAGTTTTTTTTATTATATGGAGGACTAAGAGTGTTATTTTCAAGTGAGTTAAAACAAGCTTCACAACCAATCATAGAAGATATTTATCAAGATCCGTTCATCCAAGGTATGCTAAAAGGTGATTTACCTAAAGATGTAATTAAGTATTACCTGAGGGCAGATGCCTCATACTTAAAAGAATTTGCAAATATTTATGCGTTGCTTATACCAAAAATGCAGGAATTAGAAGATATCCAATTTTTAGTGGAACAAATTCAGTTTATTGTAGATGGGGAAGTAGAGGCACATGAAATATTAGCTGATTTTGTTAACGAGCCTTATAATGAAATTATAAAAGAGAAAGTATGGCCGCCAAGTGGTGATCATTATATAAAACATATGTATTTTAATGCTTATGCAAAAGAAAACGCGGCATATACAATTGCAGCAATGGCACCTTGTCCGTATGTCTATCAGGTCATTGCTAAACAAGCTTTGCAAGATGAATTGCTTAATAACGATGCACTATTGAAAGAATGGTTTGTCTTTTACAGTACAGAAATGGATGAGCTTGTGCATGTTTTTGATAATTTAATGGATAAATTAACTCAAAATTGTACTAATCAAGAAAAAAACGATATCAAAGACTGTTTTTTACAGAGTACAGTACATGAACGTAATTTCTTTAATATGTCAGTTAATGAAGAATTTTGGTCTTACGGAGGAGATAATAATGAATAAACCTAAAATTGCATTAACCATAGCTGGAACAGATCCAACTGGAGGGGCTGGCGTAATGGCAGACTTAAAGTCATTTCATGCTTGTGGTGTATACGGTATGGCAGCGGTTACAAGCATTGTGGCTCAAAATACCAAAGGTGTGCAACACATTCACAATCTTGAAACAAGCTGGCTATCTGAACAACTTGAAAGCGTATATGATGATGAATTACCTCAAGCTCTAAAAACAGGTATGATTGCATCTAAAGAAATGATGGAATTAATTCAATCATATTTAAAAAAATATCCTGAAATTCCATATGTGATAGATCCAGTGATGTTAGCTAAAAGTGGTGATGCTTTAATGGATGATGATGCCAAATCAGATTTACAAAATATTTTATTACCTTATGCAAAAGTTGCTACACCAAACTTACCAGAGGCTGAAGAAATTACAGGATTAAAGATAACGGATGAAGCTTCAATTTATAAGGCTGGTAATATATTTATTAACGATATTGGTAGTAAAGGTGTGGTCATTAAAGGTGGTCATTCAGAAAACCTTGATACAGCAAAAGACTATTTATTTACCAAAGAAGATGTATTCACGTTTGAGTCACCGCGTTATGAAACACAACATACGCATGGTACTGGTTGCACATTTTCAGCAGTGATTACTGCTGAGTTAGCTAAAGGAAAATCGATTTATGATGCTGTAAACAAAGCTAAACAATTTATCGCATTAAGTATTAAATATACTCCTGAAATTGGTCAAGGAAAAGGGCCAGTAAATCATTTTGCGTATATGAAAGAGGTCGGTTTAGATGACGAATAATATAGAAATACTAAGAGCTAATCAACCGTTAGTTATTTGCTATACTAATGATGTAGTTAAAAATTTTACTGCTAATGGTTTATTAAGTTTAGGAGCGAGTCCTGCAATGAGTGAAGCACCAGAAGAGGCTACCGATATGTTAAATGCAGCGCATGCATTATTAATAAATATCGGTACACTCACAAAAGCAAAAGAAGAAGACATTATGACTATTGCAAAGACTGCGAATAAAGTGGGTACTCCTGTGGTATTCGACCCAGTTGCAGTAGGCGCTTCACAATATCGTAAAGCATTTTGTCATCGTTTTTTACAAGAAGTAGATATTGCGGTAATTAAAGGTAATGCATCTGAAATTTTAACCTTAGTACACAATGATACAACTATGAAAGGCACAGATGGCGATGTGACATTAAATCCTGTTGAAATTGCGAAACTTGCACATGAGTATTTAAAAACAACCATAGTCGTTACAGGAAAAGAAGATGTCATTATACAAGATAACAAAATTATAAAAAGTGCAAATGGTTCTCCGATGCTTACTAAAGTCACAGGTGCTGGCTGTCTATTAGGCGGAGTAATAGCTAGTTTTTTACCATCTCAAAAAGATCAAGCAAGAGAAGCGATAGTAGAAGCAGTAACTCTATATAATATCGCTGCTGAACAAGCAGAAGCAGTGGCTCATCATAAAGGTCCTGGCACTTTTATGATTGAATTACTTAATGCGCTTTATCATATTTCATTCGATGATTATTTAACCTATCGTCGTATACAAGAGGTGTAATACATGTTTAACAAAGAGTACTTAAAAGTCTACTTCATTTGTGGTACACAAGATGTACCTGAAAATACTTCTATTAAAGAGATATTGACTAAAGCACTAGAGGCTGGTATTACAATGTTTCAATTTAGAGAAAAAGGTACGACAGCACTAAAAGGACAAGCGAAAGTCAAATTGGCGAGACAGTTATGTGTGCTGTGTCATAGTTATCAAGTTCCATTTATAGTTAATGATGATGTAGCTCTAGCCGAAGAAATTAATGCTGATGGAATACATGTAGGGCAGGATGATCTGGATGTAAGTACATTTGCTAAGCAATTTAAAGACAAAATAATCGGTCTTAGTGTAAGTGATGTTGAAGAATATAATCGGTCTGATTTAACATACGTTGATTACATTGGTGTAGGTCCAATGTATGCCACGGCATCTAAAGGAGATGCAAACGCGCCAGTAGGGCCAGAAATGATACCTCAATTAAGAAATTATATAGATAACTTTCCGATTGTTGCGATTGGCGGTATTAGTTTAGAGAATGCAAGCGACGTCTTACGTGCAGGTGCAGATGGTCTTTCTCTAATATCAGCGATTGCTAAAAGTGAACATATCGAACAAACGGTGCAACAATTTTTACAAACTGTCGAATAAAGTATAATATTTTCTTTTTTTGTTTTCTACTTTTCCTTGAGTGTGATAAAATAAATTCTATGTGAATATATCATTAGAGGTGGAAAAATGAAGAAGAAAGCGCTACTACCTTTATTATTAGGTGTAATGGTCTTTTTAGCAGGCTGTGACTATTCAAAACCTGAAAATAAGGATGGATTTTTCTATAATACGTTCGTTGAGCCGATGGACAAAGTTATACATTGGTTGGGGACTAGTTTTAATAATGACTATGGTTTAGCAATTATCGTACTTGTATTGGCAATTCGTTTAGTATTATTGCCATTCATGTTATCTAATTATAAAAATAGTCATATGATGCGTGAAAAAATGAAAGTTGCAAAACCTGATATTGATGCGATTCAAGAGAAGGTTAAGCGTTCGCGTACCCAAGAAGAAAAAATGGCAGCAAACCAAGAAATGATGGAAGTATATAAAAAATATGATATGAACCCAATGAAGAGTATGTTAGGTTGTTTACCAATGCTAATACAAATGCCAATCATTATGGGATTATTCTTTGTATTGAAATATCCTTCTAGCGGTGGTTTTACAGAGCATCCTAATTTCTTATGGTTCAACTTATCCAAACCTGACATTTGGATTACAATTATTGCAGGTATCTTATACTTCTTACAAGCTTATGTTTCAAGTAAGAGTATGCCAAACGAACAGCGTCAAATGGGTTATATGATGATGGTGATTTCACCAATTATGATTGTGTGGATTTCATTAAGTTCAGCATCAGCTTTAGGTTTATATTGGTCAGTGAGTGCGGCTTTCTTAATCGTACAAACACAAGTAGCGAATATGTATTATTCTAAACTTGCTCAAAAAGAAGTTGCGCCAATGATAGAAGCGATGAAGCAAAACACAGCAAACTCAGTAACTAAAGGATCAAATACGCAAGTGGTTTCAAAGAAAAATAAGAAAAAATAACTTATTTTAATTATTGATTGAAATCTATAAAAGCGTTTATGGTAAAAATAGCCATACTCAAAATAAAAGTACCCGTCTATTTTTTAATAGGCGGGTACTTTTTTGTGGTTTAAAATAAAATCTGTGCAACTTCAACGTTAAACATACCATTCTTTAAAGAATTGATTCACAAACCCTTTCATATATTCATGGCGTTGTTGGGCGATACGTTTACCAGTTTCAGTATGCATTAAATCTTTGAGTTTGAATAATTTTTCATAGAAATGCTTAATCGCTGAAGGAGACCAGTCAATATAATCCGTAGTTTCATGGTTAGACGCTGCATCAGATTGTATATCAACCCACATGGGTTCGTTAAAATGACCAGCAAACTGAAATGTACGAGCGATTCCAATGGCACCAATTGCATCAAGTCTATCAGCATCACGCACGATTTGACCTTCTATAGATAATTGTACTGAATTATTTTGTCCATCTTGATAACTCATATTTTCAATAATATGTAGAATGTCTGCTTGCTGATGTGAGGATAGTGCAAGTTGATTTAAAAATTCCAATAATTTTATTTTTGCTTGTTTACCATCAGTAAGTTTCTCATCAATTGTATCGTGTAATAAACAGGCTAATTCAATAATTAATAAATCTCCATCATTTTCCTTATTAGCGATATATTTAGCCATATTTACAACACGTTTGATATGGGCAACATCATGCCCAGTAGAATCACTAGTGTGAAAAGTAATCATGTAAGATTCTGCGGATTTTAATATATCATTTGTATGCATACAATATTGCTCCTTTATATATGTTTAATTGATTTAAAAAGATTTGTAACAAAAAGGTCTAAAGTAGCTTTTATTAAAAGCGTTACTTTAGACCTGTAATACAACTACAGAATAGGTGATAATAATTGCGAAATGCCTTCTTTAAATTTAATCCATAAACTTCGTTTTTCATAAAGTTCTGTGGTTAATCTATAAGATACAGTCAAATCTTTTTCAAAAGCTACTCTAAGTTCTCGTGCGATAAGCGTATCATAAATAAAAGCATTAACTTCGAAGTTAAGTGTGAAACTGCGATGGTCCATATTTGCTGTTCCAACACTAGCTACTTCGTCATCAATAATAAGCATTTTTGAATGTAAAAAACCGTTGTTATAATGGAAAATATTAACGCCTGCTTCTAAGAGGGAAGCTACATTTTTATAGGTAACCCAATAAACAAATGGATGGTCAGGTTTATTAGGTATCATAATATTTACATTCACACCACCTAAAGCAGCAATTTTAACTGCATCTAGAAAAGCTTGATCAGGAATAAAATAAGGAGACTGGATATAAATAGAATGTTTTGCGGAAGCAATCATTTTTAGATATCCATATTTTATCTGTTCCCATGTTTCATCAGGACCACTTGAAGCGATCTGAATACCTACAGTACCATCAGACTCAACATCAGGAAAATAACGCTCGGCATATTTCAGATTATCCCTAGTAGACTGTGAATTCCAGTCCAACATAAAACGTAACTGCAAGGCATTGACTGCATCACCTACAATACGTAAATGTGTATCTCTCCAATACCCAAATTTTTTCTTTAATCCTAGATATTCATCACCAACATTAAAACCACCAACGTAACCAATATGGCCATCAATAATTACGATTTTTCTATGGTTTCTGTTGTTCATTCTAAGATTGATCAATGGAAGTTTTGAAGGGAAGAAAGCTTCTACTTGACCACCTTTTTTGTGGAAGCTTTTAAAATCCTTCAAAGATAATGTACGAGACCCCATATCGTCATACAACATCTTAACTTCTAGGCCTTCTTCAAGTTTTTGCTCAAGTGCTCTTAAAATACGATTTCCTAAACCATCATTTCTAAAAATGTAATATTGAATATGAATATAATCTTGGGCATCGTAAATATCCTTAATTAGAGCATCAAATTTTTCCTTACCGTCTGTAAATATTTTGAGGTTATTGTCTGTAGTTAAAAACGCTGCGTTATTGTATAACAGCATTTGAACCATATCTTTGAATTTAACTATTTGATGGTTACCTTTGGAAAACTCATCATTTTTCAATGCCTCAAGCTGTTCTTTCACAATCATTTCTATGCCAATCTTATCTTTTTCATCTATTGAAAAGATATGAGTACGTTGGATTTGTCTACCAAATAATAGATAAATGATGAAACCAAGTACTGGGATAAAGACTAAAACTAAGACCCATGCCCAAATTGAACCTGCAGATCGTCGTTCCATAAAAATAATGATAAAAGCAAAGATAAGGTTTAATATAAATGCACTAATTAAAAGAACATTTATTATTAAGTTTGTGTGACTATATGAAATTGAAAAAATATCTATCATATTAAACCCCCAAAAATGCAAAGCAATTTATTTAAATTTGTAAAAGTCTCAATTATTGTAACACGTCCATAGCCTTTTATCACTTGACTTATACCTATCAGGGGTATATTATATAGTTCAAATCAATAGGAGGTCCTTAATATATGGAGGAAATACAAAAAGCACACCACTCGGAACAGAATAAAGCTAATTTAAAATCGAGATTGAACCGTATAGAGGGTCAAGTAAGAGCAATTAATAGAATGGTCGATGAAGATGTATATTGTGATGATGTGTTGACACAAATTAGAGCTACACGGTCAGCATTAAATAGTGTGGCAACGAAGTTATTAGATCACCACATGAAAAGTTGTATCATGAATAAAGTCAATCAAGGGCAACAAGAAGAAGCAATGGAAGAATTGTTAGTTACTTTTCAAAAATTAATGAAAGATTAGAGGTATAATAGGAAGATGAAATCTAAAGTCATTCATGTATCGGGTATAAATAACAAGACACAACAAAAGCAGCTTGAAGAACATTTGAAATTGATAGATGGTGTGAAAAAAGTGTCGGTAAATCAAACCAATGAGACCATATCAATTGATTTTGAAACGCCAGCAAGTTTAAATAACCTAGAAAAAGAAGTGTATGATTTAGGCTTTGCCATCCTATAATTCAGTAGCATAATTTTTTAATTACTTTTTACATTTTTAAAAGTTGCATTAGATATGTTTGAGTTGTTTTTATATTTTTTATGGTATTTATACAACGTAAATATGTCGAAAATTTAGACTGGAATTTTAATAAATTAAAAAAATTTGGTTATAATGTAGTAATTTATATATAATTGGGGTAATATGAAGTAGAAGCTGAAAGTTAGGGGTGATGATATGAGTAAGGATAACGATAAGATTCAAAACGTAGTTAATCTATTATCATCATTAGGGGTAAACATAAAGAAAACCAAATCAAGATTAGAAGTTATGCATACTTTACCAACTACTGTGAAAACCGCTAACGAACTGAAATAGTATGTTACTTAATTAAGCGATTGGAGTCAACGACTCTTGTCGTTTTTTTATTGTTTTGTAAATATAAGAATATAAAAACTGCTAAAATCAGGTCTATTGATTTTAGCAGTTTTTATAGTTAAATTAAAAAATGTTTGTTAACTTCTAGTTAATTTAGTATTTTCTAATGCAGGCGCATATTGTTTAGGTTGATGATAAGTAATTGATAATAATATCCCTATACCAAACATGAGACTCCATATTGAACTACCACCATAGCTTATAAATGGTAATGGAATACCTGTAATAGGCAACAATTGTATTGTCATACCTATATTTTGTAAGACATGGAAAAGAATGAGCGCTACATAACCAATAATAAATAACTTGTTAAAGGACATATTTGTTTGTGTCGCAAGCCTTACTAAATGGAAAATAAGGGCTAAATATACCAAAATTAATATTACAGATCCAATAAATCCAAATTCTTCTCCAATGACAGAGAAAATAAAGTCAGTATGATTTTCCGGTATATAAACTTCACCATGATTAAAACCTTTACCAAAAAGTTGACCGGAACCAATAGCTTTAAGAGACTCAGTTAAATGATAGCCGTCTCCACTACTATATGTATAAGGATCAAGCCATGAATTGATTCTACCAAGTTGATAAGTTTTAATACCTAAGCCACTTTCTATTAGAGAAGGTTTGTATATTATTGACAAGATAATACCAGAAGCAAACACGATAATTCCAATAAATAAAGGTGCTAGAATTTTCCAAGAAATACCACTAACAATCATTACTCCTATGATAATAGCGCATATGACTAACGTCGTACCTAGGTCATTTTGTAATAGAATTAATGCCATTGGAAGAATAGAGACACCTATGATTTTAAATAGTAATTTAAAATCAGTCTCAATAGATTTATTGAAAGTAAATTTATTATGTTTTGTAATTAATTTTGCTAACGCCAAAATTAATATGACTTTCATAAACTCTGATGGTTGTACGCTAATAGGGCCTAATTTATACCAACTTTTAGCGCCATTAATAATTGGCGTAAACGGTGTCTCTGGAATGATGATTAATACAAACAGCCCAAGACAAAGGATGAAGTATAGTAAGTATGTATATTTCATCCATTTTTTTGGGGAAACAAGCATGATTAAAAATGCAATGAACCCACCAAAGACATAATACAAAATCTGCCTAATACTGAAATTGGCACTATATTGTCCGCCGCCCATTGCTGAATTGATAATTGTGACACTAATAATTGCAAATAATGCTAGGATAGCTATTAATTTCCAGTCTATCCGACGTATCCAATGGTTTTTTTTCAATTGACGTGAAGTACTCATTTCTTACTCCTTTGAAAAGCTAAATTTCTCTATCTATGTATTATATATAGATTTTACCGAATTTTTTAACATATTGCTAGAAGTAGGGTGCTAAATCGAAAATTTAAAATAGATTATTTTGAATTTATAGAAATAGGTGAGTTACATAAACTTTCAAAACATCTATATAATAGAACGAAAAATAAATGATTATTAAACTACTTTACAAATGCAAAAAATTATTAAATCGTGATATGATGTAGTTTAAGAATTGTATATGGAGGCAAAATTATGGCTAAGGAAAATGTATGTATCGTATACGGAGGAAAGAGTGCGGAACACGATGTTTCAATATTAACAGCACAAAATGTCTTAAATGCCATTGATAAAGATCAGTATCAAGTAGACATTATTTACATCACAAATGATGGTGACTGGAAAAAGAAAGAGAATATCGTGGACACTATAAATAATATAGACACTTTACGTTTAACTGACGTTGCTGCTGGTGAAATCTCTCAATTACTAAGTGTTGGTAGTACAGGAGATAGATATAGCGCAGTATTTCCACTATTACATGGTCCAAATGGTGAAGATGGAACGATACAAGGTTTATTTGAAGTGCTAGATTTACCATATGTAGGTAACGGTGTATTAGCAGCTTCAAGTTCGATGGATAAGCTAGTAATGAAACAATTATTCGAACATAGAGGATTACCGCAATTACCATATGTAAGTTTTTTGAGAAGTGAATACCATAAATATGAAAATAATATTTTAAAATTAGTACATGATAAATTAGAATATCCAGTATTTGTTAAACCTGCAAATTTAGGTTCTAGTGTAGGTATCAGTAAATGTAATAATGAAGAAGAATTAAAATCAGGAATTGAAGAAGCATTTCAGTTTGACCGTAAATTAGTGATTGAACAAGGTATTGATGCAAGAGAAATAGAAGTCGCTGTATTAGGTAATGACTATCCTGAAACGACTTGGCCAGGTGAAGTGATTAAGGAAGTAGCCTTCTATGATTATAAAGCTAAGTACAAAGATGGAAATATTAAATTAGATATTCCAGCTGATTTAGATGAAGAAGTTCAAATGACACTAAGAAATATGGCAGTTGAAGCGTTTAAAGCTACTGACTGTTCTGGTTTATTACGTGCAGACTTTTTTGTTACAGAAGACAATCAAATTTTCATAAATGAAACAAATGCTATGCCAGGATTTACTGCATTTAGTATGTACCCTAGTCTGTGGGAAAATATGGGCGTTTCATATTCTGATTTAATTAAGAAGTTAATTGAGTTAGCAAAAGAAAAACATGAAGATAAAAAACAAAATAAATATATAATTGATTGAGGAGTATAAACCATGATTGAAGTAACTTTAGAGCAAGTCAAAGACTGGATTCCATGTGACATCGATAATGAATATATGGATTATACAATTAAAGGTGTATCTATAGATTCACGCGTTGTTAATGATCAAAATTTATTTATTCCATTTAAAGGAGAGCATGTTGATGGACATCGATACGTTGCTCAAGCATTGAAAGATGGTGCAAGTGCAGCTTTTTATCAAAAAGATGTTGCTTTAGATGAACAAGTTACTGGTCCAATCATATGGGTTGATGACACGCTTGAAGCATTACAACAATTATCTAAAGCGTATTTAGAATTTGTAAATCCTCAAGTGATAGCCGTGACAGGCTCAAATGGGAAAACAACCACTAAAGATATGATTGAAAGTGTGTTGAAACCTCAATTTAAAGTAAAGAAAACACAAGGTAATTATAATAATGAAATTGGATTACCGTTAACTATATTACAATTAGATTTAGACACTGAGATATCTATTTTAGAAATGGGGATGTCTGGTTTTCACGAGATTGAGCTGTTATCAAAATTAGCTGAACCTAATATTGCAGTGATTACCAATATTGGAGAATCACACATGCAAGATTTAGGGTCTAGAGAAGGTATTGCACAAGCTAAAGCTGAAATTACATTAGGTTTAAAGAAAGATGGTTTATTTATTTATGATGGCGATGAACCATTATTAGAACCACATGTTCAAAATTTAAAAGAAGTTGAATTAGTAAGCGTAGGTCAAGCAGCTCATAATACACTCGTTTGTCATTTAGAAGATATTGAAAATGAAGGTATAGCATTTAATGTTAATGGTGAAGAACGATATGAATTGCCAATATTAGGTGAACATAATATGAAGAATGCTACCTATGCTATTGCTATAGGTAAACGATTGAATTTAAATTACGATACGATATTTCATAATTTAGCTCAAGTGACGTTGACTGGTATGAGAATGGAACAGCATATTACTGAGGATCATACGGTAGTAATAAATGATGCATATAATGCGAGTCCTACAAGTATGAAAGCAGCCATAGATACACTTTCTGGTATGAGAGGACGAAAAATCATTGTGCTTGGTGATGTATTAGAATTAGGTACTGATAGCCAAATGATGCATGAAGCTGTAGGAAAGTACTTGAAAGATAAAGATATCAGTACATTATTTACATTTGGCCAAGAAGCGGCTTACATCTATAATAGTGGAAAGGATTATGTCCAACACGCTGAACACTATGAAGATAAAAATGCTTTGATAGCTGCACTACTCACACATCTACAACCTGAAGATAAAGTGCTTATAAAAGGTTCGAGAGGTATGAAGTTAGAGGAAGTTGTAGAAACACTTTTGAAATAAATAGTTTGAATGCTATTTTAATATAGTACAAAGTAAATATTATGAGAATACGTAAAATATAATAATGGAGATTTCAACACAATATATTTCTTGAATAGAGATATATTGTGTTTTATGTTTTAAATGCGTAATAGCGATTAGAGAACAACACATAAAGTGTTAGTGTAGTATTTAAACGGGTAAAAGAATATAGGTATTAAGAAATGATATTATATACCTATGTGTTAAAAATCTCTGTAATCTATATGTATAAACATCTAACAATTATTTTAAATAACAATTAAATAAAGTGTAATATACCGAAAGAATAATGAGACAATTAACTGAATAAATAAATTAACAAATTTTTTTTAGAAGAAAAAAAGTAATCACCTGAAAGTCAATCAAACGCTTACAACCTATATATCACAACATTTACAAAAGAGTAGTAATTAGGAAACTATTGATAATCGACCCATTTATTCAAATTTGGTTTATTGCGATTATACACTTGAGGTGGTACTATTAAGAAGTTGAAGAAACTTAAGTGAACATATATGTATAGAAATACAGATAAATAAAGGAGAATTATATTGCAAAATTTTAAAGAATTAGGGATCTCAGATAAGATGGCAGAAACCCTAGAAACAATGGGGTTCAGTGATGCCACTCCTATTCAAAAAGAGAGTATCCCTCTTGCCTTAGAAGGCAAAGACGTTCTTGGCCAAGCGCAAACTGGTACAGGTAAAACAGGCGCATTTGGTATTCCGTTAATCGAAAAAGTAGCGGGTCGAGAAGGTGTTCAATCACTAATCCTTGCACCAACAAGAGAATTAGCTATGCAAGTAGCTGAATCTATTAAAGAATTTAGTAAAGGCCAAAACGTACAAGTCGTTACTGTTTTTGGTGGTATGCCAATAGATCGTCAAATTAGATCTCTTAAAAAAGGACCACAAGTAGTAGTAGGTACACCAGGTCGTGTAATTGACCATTTAAATCGTCGTACTTTGAAAACTACTGATATTCATACGCTTATATTAGATGAAGCGGATGAAATGATGAACATGGGCTTCATCGATGATATGAAATTTATCATGGACAAAATCCCAGCATCACAACGTCAAACAATGTTGTTTTCTGCTACAATGCCGAAAGCAATCCAAACACTAGTACAACAATTTATGAAGTCTCCAGTTATTGTTAAAACAATGAACAATGAAACTTCAAATCCTCAAATTGAAGAATTCTATACAATTGTAAAAGAATTAGAAAAATTTGATACTTTCACAAGCTTTTTAGATGTACATCAGCCAGAATTAGCAATTGTATTCGGACGTACAAAACGTCGTGTAGATGAATTAACAAGTGCGTTAATTTCTAAAGGATATAAAGCTGAAGGCTTACATGGTGATATCACACAAGCTAAACGTTTAGAAGTATTGAAAAAATTCAAAAACGATCAACTAGATATCTTAGTTGCGACTGATGTTGCAGCAAGAGGACTTGATATTTCAGGCGTGAGTCATGTTTATAACTTCGATATCCCTCAAGATACAGAAAGTTATACTCATAGAATCGGACGTACAGGTCGTGCTGGTAAAGAAGGTATTGCAATTACATTTGTTAACCCAATTGAGATGGATTACATCCGTCAAATTGAACAAGCTAACAAGCGAGAAATGCAAGCATTAAGACCACCTCATCGTAAAGAAGTGTTAAAAGCACGTGAAAACGATATTAAAGGTAAAGTTCAAAATTGGATGACTAGAGAAAATGAACCTAGATTACAACGCATTGCTTCTGAATTAATTGAAGAATATAGCGATGTTGATTTAGTTGCTTCATTATTACAAGAATTAGTAGAGTCAAATGATGATGTTGATGTACAATTAACATTTGAAAAACCATTATCTCGTAAAGGCCGTCAAAGCAAAGGCCCAAGACGTGGTGGTAATAACAATAAACGTGGTAACAACAACAAGTTCGATAACAAAAATCGTCGCTCAAAAGGCGGATTCAACAATAACAAGAAGAAGAACGAAAAACCTTCTTCTGACAAAAACAATAACAAGAAATCAATGAAAGGTCGCACATTCGCAGACCATAAAAAATAGAATGCTTTATCATATATGAAATTTAGGTTTAATCATCTCATTAACGTGAGATGATTTTTTTTGTTGTATATCAAGTTGTAGGATAGTTTCTATAATATAAATGACTAAAACAACTTATTTGTTTGATATTTAAATTGTAGTACATTTTAAAGGGACGATGAAGTATATATAAATGCTATGTTATAATTAATTGGAATCTTTATTAAGGAGTGTACAAATGGCTAAAGACCTATTGTTTAAGAGAAGTCCAAAGGAAGCTATGAAGTATTACTATACAATAAAAGTATTAGAATTTATGTTGAGTATGGTTATAGCAACGGTTGTATTTTTTTTATGGAGTCACTTTAATTGGTGGCATTTTATCTTGTATTTAATCATTGCTTTTATAGTTTTTAATATTTTGTATACTTTAATTACACCCTGGATAAAATATAAGTATGCTTTTTATCGAGTAGAAAATAAACATATTGAAATAAAATATGATTTCTTTTTTAAATCTCATAAAATAGTGAAATTAGAACGAACTCAATTGATTGAGCGCAAATATAATCCTATATTAAGTAGATTAGGATTAGCTAAAGTTTCATTAATAACTGCGGGACATACAGTTAGTTTTCCATTATTGACTGATGAAGAAGCGATAGTTATTGAATCGAAATCATTAAGTTACCTAAGAGGAGCTGATTACGATGTATAATCCTCAAAAGTTACATCCTATTTCATACTTAGCGGGTGTTATTGATGCGATCAAACAAAATATCTTTTTAGTAATTATCTTTTTAGTGTTTAACTTGAAAGATTTTGACTTTACTAATATACGTTCATACATATTTCCAGGGATAGTGTTTATATTCTTTCTGTTTTCTTTTGTGACGCAAGTTCTAAAAGTATATAATACGAGTTATTGGATAGAAAACGATCACTTTGTATTAACGACAGGTATATTTACAAAAGCACGAAAAGAATTGAATATACGTCGTATTCAAACATTAGATACTACGCAAGGCGTCATTCATCAACTTGTGGGAGGCGTAAAATTACAGATTAAAACGCCGAGTGATGGCATTGATTTAGATACAGTTTCTAAAAATCAAAGTGAACTCATTCAACAAGCTATTAAAGCAAAACAACAAGATTTAATCAATACTGCTGAAGTTTCCCAACAAGATGATACTTTACAAGGACATGATAAGACATTAGAAACTAAAGGTCCTCAAATCATTCATTTGTATAAATTGAAATTTAAGGAACTTTTATTGATGGCTCTAACAAGTGGAGCAATTGGAGTAGCTTTTGCTGCGTTATCACCTATTATAGGTGGATTTTCTGATGTAATTCCTTGGGAAAAAATAACAGGACAATTTGCGCATATATCACAAGCTATTTCAGTAATTATCATTATGATGATTGCTTTGGTTATAGTAGGTAGTTATGCGATTGGTACATTGATTGTAATTATACGTAATTTTAATTATACAGTTACGCAACAAGACAATCAGTTAAACATTAAATATGGCTTATTTAATGTTAAAAATATTACGGTGCCTACAGATAGGGTACAATCAGTGGTTGAAAAACAATCATTTTTAAGAAACTTATTTGGCTATACCTCTATACATTTTGTTATTACAAGTGATATGGAAGATTTTGATAAAGATGATGTTTCGTTAGATGGTAACGTTATGATTTTGCCGTTTATCAAGCGTGAAAAGGCCTTTGAAATAATTAAAAATCTTATGCCAAATATGGCGTTTGCGCCAGCGAAACAAGGTATGCCTTGGAGAGGATTTCATAGGTTGTTTTGGAGGCAAGCTTTATTGCTTATTATCATTGCTAGTGTTGTGGCATACTTTTGGAAACCGTGGATTTTTCTTGTTGTTGGGTTAATTATCATAGTACATATTATCCATAGTTTGAAAGTAGTAAAAGTATCCGGTTTTAAAATTCAAAACGATGAACTAGTTGTGCGTAATGTGACGCCATTTGGATTTAAAAATACTTACTTTAAACATGATAAAATATTAGGTATGGAAATTAAAAAAAATCCATTTTTAGAAAAAAATAATTTGGCTAATTTTAATTTTATAATTGCCAAAGGTCCTTCGAATGATAATATCGGATTAAAGTATAGTAATGATAGTGATGTGACAGCTTTACAATCATGGTATTTAGGAGGAAATCCTCATGACTAATTATAATTATATGGATTCATCTGGAAAAAAAGTCATGCGACTTACTGGTATTATTATAGTTGCCGTCTTATGTATGGTGATTGCAGCAGTGTATGTTGTTTACTCATTATGGCTAGATTGGCTAGCCCCAAATGTAATGAATTGGATATTGATTATCGGTTTTATCATAGTACTATTACTTTTGATATTTGAAGTTGTAATCATTCCAATATACAAATTTAAAATTTTCAAATATAAGTTAACTGAGAATGAAATTATTGTGAGAAATGGTTTTTGGTTTATTAAAATAGTGAAAATCCCGTTATTTAGAATACAAAATGTTGATACACATGAAGGTATATTAATGAGAAAATACGGTTTGTCTAGTATCACATTATCAACTGCTGGCGGTAATGCTAAAATAAATTTGATAAAAAAAGAAACTGCGATTTTGCTTAAAAAGCAAATAAAGCAAATAAATTATCCGCATTCTTCAGAGCCAGATACAAATAATGCTTAAAAATCCAAACATACTTAAATTTGTTATTAAGCGTATCAATATGAGGAGGGGCCTATGATACATGGTATTGGTATAGATTTAATAGAAATTGATAGAATAAAAACACTTTTGCAAAGGCAAGGTAAATTAGTAGAGCGTGTATTAAGTGAAAATGAACAACAAAAGTTCAATGATTTGAACTTGGAAAAACGTAAAATTGAGTTTTTAGCTGGACGATTTGCTTGTAAAGAAGCATTTAGTAAAGCATTAGGTACAGGTCTTGGTAAAACAATCGCGTTGAATGAAATAGATTGTTTTAATGATGAATTAGGCAAACCGTGTATTAATTATGAAGGGTTTAGCGTTCATGTGAGTATTACACATACTGAACATTATGCTATGAGCCAAGTCATTTTAGAAGTATAATATTTGAAAATATATAAATGTCAGTATGTTTAATTTGGCTATCCTATCTAGCTTATTATAAAATTGAGTTAATTATAGAAAAACTTATTTAATTAATACAGGAGGTATTTATTTTATGTCTGATAAGTATTATAGATCGACCTATTTGAATGTAGACTTAAATGCTATCGTTTCAAACTTCCAAGTGTTTCAGAAACTACATCCTAGTAAAACAGTTATCCCAGTAGTTAAAGCAAATGGTTATGGACTTGGTAGTATAATGATTGCACGTCAACTCATGGATAACGGTGCTGAGTTTTTTGCAGTAGCAACTTTAGATGAAGCTATAGAATTACGCATGCATGGTATTAATGCCAAGATACTGGTATTAGGTGTAATCCCTTCATATGATATAAATAAAGCGATACAGCATCGTGTTGCAATCACTGTCCCTTCTGAAAAATGGTTGAATGAGGCAATACAGCAAATATCAGAAAAAAATGAAAAAGATCTATGGATTCATGTCAAATTAGATACTGGTATGGGCAGATTAGGTGTGAAGAATGTTGAAGAATATCAATCTGTGATAGATTTGATTCATTCGCATGATCATTTGATTTTTGAAGGAGTATTTACTCACTTTGCTTGTGCAGACGAACCTGGAGATTCAATGAATCAACAACAATCCAATTTTGAAGAAATTGTTAATCAAGTAGAAAGACCTGATTATATTCATTCCCAAAATTCTGCAGGTGCATTAATGAAAGACACTCAATTTTGTAATGCAGTGAGAATAGGAATTTCGTTATATGGTTATTATCCTTCAGAATATGTAAAATCAAATGTTAAAGTACATTTGAAACCTAGCGCACAATGGATTAGTGAAGTTGTTCAAACTAAGGTATTACAAGCAGGTGAATCTGTGAGTTATGGCAGCATCTATACAGCAAATGAACCTACCAAAATAGGAATTATTCCAGTCGGATATGCAGATGGTTACCCAAGATTAATGTCTGGATTCAATGTGAACGTCAATGGTCACCAATGTGAAGTGATAGGAAAAGTATGTATGGACCAAATTATAATAAAAATTCCTGAAGTAGTTACAGCGGGAGATAAAGTGATTTTAATGGACCATCATAGCGATAGTCCACAATCTGCAGAAGCTTTGGCACAACAACAACAAACAATTAATTATGAAGTTTTATGTCGCTTTAATAGAAGACTCCCACGGGTATATCATGGGACCGAGGACCTAGAAATTCGCAATGAATTATTAAAATAGTATAGTCACTGTGTGTAAAATTTGTTATTATGTATCTAACAACAAAACATATTATATTCTATTTTAGTCTCATGGAGGTCTTTATTCATGGTAAGTTTTACTCAAAGCAGAAATCACAGTATTGAACAATTACTAAAAGAAGGCTATTCTCAAATGGCCGACTTAAACCTCTCCCTTGCAGCAGAAGCATTTCCATTTGAATGTGAAGCTTGTGATTGCAACGAAGTCTACATCAGCTCTAAGAATAACAATGAATGATGAGAAGAGGCGACGTTTATTTAGCTGATTTATCACCAGTGCAAGGGTCTGAGCAAGGGGGAATTAGACCTGTCGTGATTATACAAAACGATACTGGAAATAAATATAGTCCTACCGTAATTGTAGCAGCAATTACTGGTAGGATAAATAAAGCTAAAATACCAACACATGTAGAAATAGAAAAAAGTAAGTATAAGCTAGATAAAGATTCTGTTATTTTGTTAGAACAAATTAGAACTTTAGATAAAAACAGACTGAAAGAAAAATTAACTTATCTCTCTGATGATAAAATGAGAGAAGTAAACAATGCTATTGACATAAGCTTAGGATTACATAGTGTTAGGACAAACAAATCCTAATTTTAAAGGTGAGTTAAACAAATTAATACAATAGTGAATTATAGACATCAATTCTCTATAACATGTAATAAGCACTTAAATACAAAATTAAATGGATTCAAGATTATAGTGATTTCCAGTTTTTGTAGTATAAGACCTTTAAATAGGATGTCTAAGTTGAAAAGCTTTAGGTTATCCTAAAGCTTTTTTAATACCCAAAGATAATGGCTGAGCCTAATTGAAATAGTATATTTATAAAATATTCGATATAAATGTTATTAATATGATGACAAGATGGACGTAAAGTTTTGAGATATGTTAAAGATCGGTATACGCGATTTATATTTGCATTTTGAGGAGGAATTACTGCGTGGAAGAATTCAAAAATCAATATAAAGCGCTAATTGATGAAAGTTTAATTACAACAGACACAACAGATTTATTGAATAAAACTGAAATCTTCACAAACGAGGTGATAAAAAAAGATTTATTACCAGAAGATATTGTGGAAATGCATAAAAATTATGTGAAAATGTTGAATTTAGATGAAACTCAAATATTAAAAACTTTCAATGTGCTTAAAGAAGTAGTAAAAGGTTTTGGTTATAATTATAGAGATTACCAACAACTTGTAAATCGATTGCAATATCATGATAAAGAAATCGACTTAGCTTCGAGATTACAACAAACTATGCTTAAAACCGATATTCCTCAATTCGATAGTATTCAAATTGGCGTTATCTCTGTAGCTGCACAAAAGGTGAGCGGAGATTACTTTAATTTAATAGATCACAAAGATGGAACAATGAGTTTTGCAGTAGCTGATGTCATTGGTAAGGGTATACCAGCAGCGCTAGCGATGAGTATGATTAAATTTGGTATGGACTCATACGGTCATTCCCAACTTCCAAGTGATGGTTTAAAACGTCTAAATAGAGTAGTAGAAAAAAATGTTAACCAAAACATGTTTGTAACGATGTTTTATGGGTTATATGAAGAGTTAAATCATCTGTTATATTGTAGTTCTGCTGGTCATGAACCAGGCTATATCTATAGGGCTGAAACAGAAGAATTTGAGGAAATTAGTGTAAGAGGCAGAGTATTAGGTGTTAATCAACAAACTAGGTATAAACAACAAGAAATACCGATATATATAGATGACTTTGTAATTATATTTACGGATGGTGTTACTGAAGTTAGAAATGAACAAGGTGACTTTTTAGATAAAAGCCATCTTTTAAGTATGATTCACAAATACAAACACATGCATCCTCAAGATATTGTTCAACTTCTTTATGAAGCGATATTGAAGATACAAAACCCTGATAAGAGAGATGATTTGACTATATTAATTATAAAAAGGGTTAATTAGATTCTTAATAGTTAAGGTTAGTTTTGTATTTTAAGGGTATAAAAGTTAAGAATTAGACTATAATTAGGAGTGTAATGTTATGAATCTTAATATTGAAACAGTAACTCATGATACGCATTATGAGGTGAAAGTTGGCGGTGAGTTAGACGTTTATACTGTTCCGGAATTAGAAGAAGTCTTAGTGCCGATGCGCCAAGAAGGAACTCATGATATATATGTGAATTTAGAAAACGTAAGTTACATGGATTCCACTGGTTTAGGATTATTCGTAGGTACGTTAAAAGCGCTAAATCAACATGATAAAGAATTATTTATATTAGGTGTTTCAGATCGAATAAGTCGATTGTTTGATATCACTGGATTAAAAGATTTGATGCATGTTAATGAAGGAACGGAGGTCGAATAACATGCAATTAAAACAAGATTATATTGAAATGCGGTTACCAGCCTCTGCGGAATATGTGAGTTTAATACGCTTGACGCTATCAGGTGTTTTTTCACGTGCGGGTGCATCATATGATGATATTGAAGATGCTAAAATTGCAGTAAGTGAAGCGGTGACTAATGCGGTAAAACATGCATACAAAAATGATCCAGATGATGTAGGAATGATAAATCTTTGTTTTGAAATTTTTGATGATAAAATTAAAATTGTAATTTCTGATCAAGGAGAAAGCTTTGATTATGAAGAAACAAAAGAAAAATTAGGACCATATAGAGAAGACGAAAATATAGATTTCCTAAGAGAAGGCGGATTGGGTCTATTTTTAATTGAATCATTAATGGATGAAGTTACGGTTGATAAAAAATCAGGCGTGACAATCAGCATGATAAAGTATATTAAAAAAGAGCAGGTGCGAAATAATGGCGAGAGAGTCGAAATCAGTTAATGATGTATCACCTGAACAAATTAACCAATGGATAAATGAGCAACAAAATAATAAAAATACAGATGCTCAAGATAAACTTGTTAGACATTATAGAAAGTTAATCGAATCATTGGCATATAAATATTCAAAAGGTCAATCTCATCACGAAGACCTCGTTCAGGTTGGTATGGTTGGTTTGATTGGGGCGATAAACCGATTTGACCTATCCTTTGATAGAAAGTTTGAAGCCTTTTTAGTACCGACTGTTATTGGCGAGATTAAACGTTATTTACGTGATAAAACATGGAGTGTTCATGTACCGAGAAGGATTAAAGAGATTGGTCCTCGTATTAAAAAAGTAAGCGATGAGCTAACTAATGAATTAGAACGGTCACCATCAATTGAAGAAATTGCCAATAGACTTGAAGTGAGTGAAGAAGAAGTACTTGAAGCAATGGAGATGGGGCAGAGTTATAATGCACTTAGTGTTGACCACTCAATCGAAGCAGATAAAGATGGTTCGACGGTGACCTTATTAGATATTATGGGTCAACAAGATGATAATTATGATTTAACTGAAAAAAGAATGATATTAGAGAAGATATTGCCAATTTTGACTGACAGAGAGAGACAAATAATTCAATGTACCTTTATTGAAGGGTTAAGTCAGAAAGAAACAGGCGAAAGAATTGGGTTAAGTCAAATGCATGTATCTAGGCTGCAAAGAACAGCAATTAAAAAACTTCAAGATGCAGCAAATAAATGATAACAATAAAATAAGGCAGCATTCCTACACTATTAGGAGCTGCCTTATTTTTTTATGTAATTCAATCATCCCGATACTACTTTTAAAAAAGGTATTATCTTTATATGTTAAAATATATGTAGACAAAAATAAATAGGAATAAATGAGTGGAGGATTCTATGGATAGTAACTTAATACAATCTATAAATGAAAAGTATAATTTTTCAACAAAACAAATCAATGCTGTTTTATCATTATTAGAAGATAAAAACACGGTACCTTTTATTGCTCGTTACAGAAAAGAGCAAACTGGGGGATTAGATGAAGTTGAAATTAAACAAATAGATGATGAATACCAATATATGGTTAATCTTCAAAAAAGAAAAGAAGAAGTCATACATAATATAGAAGAACAAGGTCTATTATCTGTGGATCTTAAAAATGATATTTTAAAACAAACAAAATTACAACGTGTAGAAGACTTATATAGACCATTTAAACAAAAGAAAAAAACAAGAGCTACTGAAGCTAAAAGAAAAGGTCTTGAACCATTAGCTAAATGGTTACAGCAAACGAATTTAAATGAAAAGATTGAGACGAAAGCACAACAATTTATAAATGATGAGATTGATTCAATAGAAGCAGCAATTAAAGGTGCACAAGATATTATCGCAGAATTAGTTTCAGATGAACCTAAATATAGAACAAAAATATTGAAAGATACGTTCCAGCACGGAAATATCATTACACAAAAGAAAAAGAATGCAGAAGATGAAAAAGAAATATTCTCCATGTATTATGATTATTCAGAACCAATTAGAAAAATTGCCAATCACAGAGTATTAGCAGTAAACCGTGGTGAAAAAGAAAAAGTGCTATCCGTAAAATTAGATATGGATACTCAAGGCATCGACAATTTTATACGTAAAAATGAAATTAAAGGTCAGCATGAAGGTACCTACATCATAGAAGATGCGATTAAAGATAGTTTGAAACGTCTAATTATGCCTTCTATCGAAAGAGAGATAAGGGCTGATTTAACTGATAAAGCAGAAAATCATGCTATTGATGTTTTTAGTGAAAATTTAAGAAACCTATTATTACAACCACCTATGCAAGGTAAACAAATATTAGGTGTAGACCCTGCATTTAGAACAGGGTGTAAACTGGCTGTGATTAATCCTTTTGGCACATTCGTTGCAAAAGGCGTCATGTATCCACATCCACCAGTTAATAAAAAAGCAGAAGCTGAAAGTTTATTTGTTAAATTTGTTAAGGATTATGACGTAGAACTTATAGCAATAGGTAATGGTACAGCAAGTCGAGAAACAGAACAATTTGTTGCTACAATGATACAAACGCATAAACTTAACGTACAATTTATCATCGTTAACGAAGCCGGAGCATCCGTTTATTCTGCATCAGAAGTAGCAAGAACGGAATTTCCAGATTTTCAAGTAGAAGAACGTAGTGCTGTGTCTATTGGTAGAAGAGTACAAGATCCTTTAAGTGAACTCGTTAAAATAGATCCTAAATCTATAGGCGTTGGTCAATATCAACATGATGTGAATCAAAAAGCATTAGAAGGCGCGTTAACTTTTGTCGTAGAAACAGCAGTTAACCAAGTAGGTGTAGATGTAAATACAGCATCGAGATCATTATTACAATATGTTTCTGGTTTATCAACAACCATAGCTCAAAATATTATTGACTACAGAGAAGAAAATGGTGCTATAAAACATAATAAAGATATAGCCAAAGTTAAACGACTTGGGGCTAAAACGTTTGAACAAAGTATAGGATTTTTAAGAATTGTAGATGGTACAGAAGCCCTAGACAATACATCTATTCATCCAGAAAGTTACGATGCAACGTATCAATTACTTAGTGAAATTAAAATGGATACGCAAGATTTAGGAACAGAAAGACTTAAAGCTGCTCTAAATCAATTAGACGTAGTAACGATGGCTGAAAAATTAAATATTGGCCAACCAACATTAGAAGATATAATTCAATCATTGATTGCACCAAATAGAGATCCACGTGATGAATTTGAAACACCAATATTAAAATCAGACGTATTGTCCATTGAAGACTTATCTAAAAATATGAAATTAAGTGGTACAGTTAGAAACGTTGTAGATTTTGGTGCATTCGTTGATATAGGAGTAAAACAAGATGGGCTTGTTCACGTCTCTAAACTTTCTAAGAAATTTGTAAAAAATCCAATGGACATTGTTAGTGTTGGTGATATTGTAGATGTCTGGATTCTTGATATAGATGATAAAAAAGGGAAAGTTTCATTAACGATGATTGATCCTAATGGATAATAAGACGTTACAACGATTAACAGAAACTATTTCTGAAGAATATTTTGGTATGCCTTTTAAACATAAAGCGTATTTCAACAAAAGGCTAAAAACAACTGGCGGACGTTACTTACTCAGAAATCATAATATTGAGGTTAATGAAAAACAGTATTATAAATTTGGACAAGAAGCGATTGAAAGTATAATCAAGCATGAGTTATGCCATTATCATCTTCATATTCAAGGTAAAGGTTATAAACACAAAGATAATGATTTTAAAGTGTTAAGTACAAAGACTGGGGCACCTAGATATTGTGCAGCATTAGAAACTTATGAAGAAAGAGCAAATTATATTTATAAATGTAATAAATGTGAAATGGAATTTCCGAGAATAAGAAAAGTAGATACAGCTAAAATGGTTTGTGGACATTGCAAAGGTAAATTAGTACAACAAAAATAAAGCGATTAGGCGAGTAGAAAATCAATGATAAAGATGATTTTCTACTCGCTTTTTATATTTATTATGGCAAAAATGCTGCTTTAGAAGCTGAATACATATGTTTTTTTATGTAATTTGTGATAATAAGATAAATATATGTGAAACAATGTCATTTTACTCGTTTTTGTTTTGAAATAACATTGACGATAGTTTGATTATATTATATGATAATAAACGTTGCGAAATTGATAAGCAATCAAGTAAAGCAAACATTAATTTTGTTAATTAAATTTTAAAAACGTATTGACAAATATTTACAAATAGATTACAATTAATGTTGTAACTTTAATAATTAATCGTTTAGCCAAGCGGTCGTGGCGGAACGGCAGACGCGCTAGGTTGAGGGCCTAGTGGGAGTAATCCCGTGGAGGTTCAAATCCTCTCGGCCGCATCAAAAAACTTTTAATTATTCGAAATAAAGCGGGTGTAGTTTAATGGCAAAACCTC
>NZ_MODY01000006.1:0-41468 GCF_001866145.1 Staphylococcus sp. LCT-H4
TTACACATGTGTAAATTACATTTGTGTAACGAATAATTGCTACAATAACCTATTTAGTCATACTCCTTATACAAACCACTTTGATAATCATTTTTTATCCTATATATAGTTTGTCTTGATAATCCTACTTTTTTTGCTATTTTGCTGATTGCCATTCCCTTATCTATAAATCCTACTACTCTAAAATATACAGCTTGTTTGTGAGGATCTTTAGCATTAGGACTATATAGTTTAGGTCGTCCTTTATATATGCCTTTAGACTTTGCAACAGATATTCCCTCTGCTTGTCTACGTTTACTATCATTTCTTTCTTGTTCTGAAATCATTGCTAATAATTGAATAATTAAGTTTTTTAAAAATTTATCAAACAACTCATTACCGACAATTTCATTCATCATTGGTAAACTTGTTATAATTAACTTAATCTTTTTTTCTCTAAGAAAATCTACCGTTTTTATTACTTCATCATAATTCCGTCCTAGTCTATCTAACGCATCTACAATTAATGTATCTTCTTCTCTTGCAAAATCCATGACTTCTTGAAAAACTTTTCTATCTTTTATATTTTTTCCAGATTGTTTTTCTTCAAATATTTTTGTAGCACCGTACCTCTTTAACGTTTCTATTTGTCTTTCTAAATTTTGTTCTTTTGTAGATACACGAGCATAACCAATTTTCAAATATACACAACTCCTTTTGTTACACCCTAATCATACAATCCAAACCTGTCACTTTATTTGGTATATGAGAATGATTTCACTTAATAAATGAGAAAAAAACAACGTACTTTAATATGGTACGTTGTTTTGTTATTAACGCATATTGTGTTTAACTATCATTGTTTAACTGCTCTCCATATTTCTTTCCGTAATTTTCCATCATGTCTATGATAGGGATTAAGTCTTTTCCTTTTTCTGTTAAAGCATAAATAACTTTTGGAGGAACTTCTGGATAAACAGTTCTACTTATAATGTTATCATCTTCTAATTCTCTAAGTTGCTTAGTTAATGAGCCTTGAGAAATACTTTCCAAAAATTTCTTGATTTGATTATAGCGTCTATCTTTTTCTTTTAAATACCATATAATTAAGTTTTTATAACGACCCGAGAGAATGTTTTGAGTATAGGCAATACCATAGATATCTCGTCCTTCTTCTATAAGTCTTCTGTCAAAACCATAATTACAAATTTTAACCATAAAACCCCTCCAATATAAAATAGCGTACTTTATGTATTATTAAATACATCTCAATTATCAATCCAATTATATACTAGCCTCAAATTAAAAAAACAACAAGGATTAACAGTTATAAAAGCTGTTAATCCTTGTTGTTTTTGGTTAATGTTAATTGCTATTTAAAATAATCTTTTGCCCATTCTTTCATAGTAATACCTGGGCGTCCAACGACTGTTTTTACATCGTCATGAATTATATTTTGATTCCATATTTTATTCTCTAAACCTAATTTCATAGTAATAACAGCGCTTTCCATATAAGCCCGAACTGAAGGTGATTCAATTTGAGAAATATATGCTTCTAAAGTTTCTGGACTACCCATATTGACTTCTATATTTTGGCCAGATACTTCAGATAAAATATCAGCAACTTCTAAGCTTGTAAGCACTTCAGTACTTAACCAATAATTAGCGCCCCCGTGTTTATCAGGACCTTCTTTTAAAACTTTAGCACTTACAGCACCTATATCTTCTGCAAATACCCAACCCTGTGAGGCGTTACCCCAATTGACTGTAAATGATTTTGTTTCTGTTATCGGAGGATCAATAATTAGAGTAGTATCAGCAATGACATTTGGATGAATATGTGTCCAATTAATACCACTTGATTCTATATAAGTTTCTACAAGGTCATGCCAATTAAAATGCGGTATCATATCACGACGAGAAGTAAACACACCTAAATGAACGATATGGTCTACTCCTGCATCAACTGCGGCGTCAACTAATCTTTTACTTTGATGTAACATATCAGAGGTATAGCCTGTTAATAAAAATACACGGTTAACATTTTCTAAAGCTTTTGGAAACGTTTCTGAATTATTAAGATCGAGTACAACGGCCTCTCTACCTTCGTTACTCCATGTTTCAGCTGTTTCTGGACGGCTTGTTGCAAGACGAATTATGATTCCTTCATTATTTTCGTCCAAATATTTAACTACTTTTGAACCGACTCTTCCCGAGGCACCAATGACCAATATTCTTTCATTCATATATAACTTCCTTTCTTTATAACTTTGTTTTTTAGTTAAAATCTATTTGTTAATTATTAATTATATGAGTGTTAGTTCATATTTAAAAGAAGGCAATAAAAATAGTGATGGTACTAAATAAAGTACTATTGTGTCGTTTCAAGTGTTAGAATTATAAATTCCTTTTATAATTCTTCGTTTTAATTGATCGGGGAACATTAACACATATGTTTAGAAAAAGAGTGTGCAGAAAACAACCATTTTCTGTACACTCTTCTTTTATGTCTAAATAAGTAAGAATTACATAGGATTATGTGTTCAAAAACCCAACAAAAAATCTATGTTCATAAAAGACCTTGTAATTAAGTTATGGTACACTAAAGGTGTATATAGGAGGTTTGTATTTTGAAAATAGGTTATGCAAGAGTTTCAACTGGATTACAAAATTTAAATTTACAGGAGGATCGATTAAATACATATGGTTGTGAAAAGATATTTAATGACCATATGAGTGGTTCAAAAAGTAAAAGACCTGGTTTAGATAAAGCAATTGAATTTGCGAGGTCAGGAGATACGATTGTTGTTTGGAGATTAGATAGATTGGGACGTAATATGGAGGATTTAATCACATTAGTTAATGAGCTTAACGAACGAGGTGTAAGTTTCCATAGTTTAGAAGAAAATATAACAATGGATAAATCAAGTTCAACTGGACAATTATTATTTCATTTATTCGCAGCATTTGCAGAATTTGAACGTAATTTAATTTTAGAGCGTTCTTCAGCTGGCCGAATTGCAGCACGTGCTAGAGGCCGATATGGAGGCAGACCAGAAAAATTAAATCAAAAAGATTTAAACTTACTTAAGACACTTTATGATAATGGCACGCCAATTAAGACAATTGCAGAACAGTGGCATGTTTCACGTACAACAATTTATCGTTACCTCAATAAATTGGAGGACAAGGAAGATGAAAAACAAGGAGAAGTATCTAACTAATTTTTCTGAAGCCAAACGTAAAAAAGCTACTCAAAAGTACAATATTATAAAACCTTTTATCCTAGGCGAACAATCTTTATCAAGTATTTCTAAAAGTAAAGGGATTGCGTTAAGCACCCTTTATAGGTGGAATAAGTCATATAAAGAACAAGGACTTAAAGGACTAGTCTATGCGACAAGAGCTGATAAAGGAACACGTAAAATAGAACCAAAGATAATTGATGAAATTGAACGCCTTGCGCTTATGAATAAAAGAAATAGTATTGCTACGATTCATAGGAAAATCGCTAATTATTGTATAGAGAATAATTTTGATAAACCAAGTTATAAACAAGTTTATAGTATTATTAAAGCAATGCCTAAGTCTGTTATTGATTTCTCTCACCAAGGTGAAAAATACTATCAAAATAAGTACGATTTAATACAAATAAGAGAATCCTCAAGACCCAATGAAATATGGCAAGCCGACCATACTTTGCTAGATATTTATATATTAGATCAAAAAGGTAATATCAATAGACCATGGCTAACCATTATTATGGATGACTATAGTCGTGCAATTGCAGGCTACTTTATAAGTTTTGATGCTCCCAATGCTCAAAATACAGCATTGACACTACATCAAGCAATATGGAATAAAAATGATACCAATTGGCCAGTGTGTGGTATACCCGAAAAATTCTACACAGATCATGGAAGTGACTTTACTTCGCATCACATGGAACAAGTCGCTATTGATTTGAAAATTAACTTGATGTTTTCGAAAGTTGGTGTTCCTCGTGGTCGTGGAAAAATAGAACGATTCTTTCAGACAGTTAATCAAACTTTCTTAGAACAACTTCCTGGATATATAAATAATAACGATACACTTAGTGATTTAATTGATTTTCAAAATTTCGAAGAAAAATTACGATACTTTTTAATTGAAAATTATAATCAAAAAGAACACAGTGCTATCCAGAGTACTCCTATCAATCGTTGGAACAGTAATCATTTTTTCCCTAATATGCCAAGCAGTTTAGAACAACTTGATTTATTATTATTAGAAATACCTAAATCCAGGAAAATTCATTCAGATGGCATTCATTTTCAAGGCTTTAGATACAGTAATACGAATCTAGCTGCTTATGTAGGTGAGTATGTACTGATTCGTTACAATCCTAATGATATGGCTGAAATACGCGTTTTTTATAGAGATGAGTTTCTTTGTACAGCTATATCTCCTGATTTAGCTGATTATTCAATTGATATAAAAGATATACAACACGCACGTAGTCAGAGAAGAAAACACTTAAAACAAAACATTGTTAGCCCAAGTACCACTGATTTAATAAAGGAAGAAAAGAATTATGGTTATTCACCTCAAGAAACGACTAAAAACGTCAAAAAATTAAAGAGGTATCGTAATGACTAAAAATCAAAATTTCATTGAAACGAAAGAGTATAAACGCTTTGCTGAATTTTGTGATGCTTGTATTAAATATCAGTATATTGGTATATGTTATGGTCAACCTGGTGTCGGAAAAACTTTATCGTCTAGATATTACACAAATTGGGATACTATTGAAAAACAAGTTAACCATAGAGGTTGGGAAGATTTAGCTAGTAAGACGACCGATGATATACTATCGGTGGATAAAATATTTTATACTGCACCAGCAGAAAAACAAACTAAATTAAGAAATGATTTATATAGTATTACTGCAAGCATTGATTTGGGGCAAAAATTACATGCTGTAAATAAGTATGGACATGAACATAGTAAACATTATAGTGATATGTTTAAATATATTGATTTAATTATAGTAGATGAGATTGATCGTCTTAAAGTGCAACATTTAGAGCAATTAAGAGCTATTTATGATGAACATAATTTAGCAATGATATTTATTGGTATGCCAGGTATTGAGAAGAAATTATCTCGTTATCCTCAATTATATTCGCGCATAGGTTTTGCGCATGAATTTGATAATCTAAGCAAAGATGAAACGCATCATATATTAGAATATAAGTGGCAAGATTTAGGATTTGATTTAAAACTCGAAGATTTTACTGATTATGAGGCAATAACAACGATTATTAAAATTACAAAAGGGAATTTTAGGCTGATTCATCGTTTATTTGCGCAGATAGATAGAATTATGGATATAAATGGTTTAGATAAAATAAGTACAGAAGTCGTAGAAACAGCTAGAGACAGTTTAGTTATAGGTATTCGATAATAGAAAAAGCAACGCATTTTAATATAGTACGTTGCTTTTCTCATTTATTAGGTGAAGTCATTCTCATATATCAAGTAAAGTGACAATCCAAACCTTAAAATAACAACTTTCTATAATTGACTGATTAGGGCTTACCCTAATCAGTCAATATCTAAAAATAAAATAACAAATACATTCAAGATATTTGTTATTTTATTATATAAATTCTTCTATTGTTTAAATTTATTTTTTTCACTTTTTATTTTGCATTTTATTACATATATCTTTTTTTTCATTTTCACTTAACTTTGTTAAACAATGATAAAGATACTCGAAGTGCAACAATAACATTACTGCATTTTGCTTTGTTCCATACTTATTATCATAACCATGCATGATAGAATTTCTATTAATTCCATTCATGTTTCCATCACCAAATTCAAAATTACTTTTTAATTTATATTTATAATATTCCTTAATTTTGTCATAATCATCATCAACATAATAATCATGATTAGATTTATATTTATTTATTGTTTCCTCAATTACAATATTAAAGAGATAGTAACTAGTTCTTCCTTTATAATTTACAGAATTAAATATCAGCCCTTCTAATCTTGCTAATAATGCAGGGATTATAAGATAATAATATCCATGCTTATAACCATCTAGTATCTCTTTTAATATAGTAATTTCTTCTTGGGGTAAGTTGTAAGTGGCTACTTGGCTTTCTAAATGATTAAAATGAATTTCATCAAAATACCTTGTCATTATCAAATTAATATTTTCTTTAGTTATCTGTTGCTGATTTGAATTCATTTCAATATAATTCATGACTTCATGTATATCTATATAATCTATTGGTGGATAATCATATCTAATAAAAATCGAATTTATTTTAGCTACATTATCAGTAAAGCTCTCTAAAGCTTCTTTTAGTTCAACTAAACTAGGCATACTTTCAGCTAAAACTTCCATTGATTCAAATATTTGCTTTCTGAATTCAGAATTTATATCTTCTATATTTTTATATATACTATTAAAATCTAATTTATTTACTCTAATGTGTTGACTAAAGTTATTTTTCATTTTTACAGTCCCTTCTTTGTTTACATAATGACCGTTATCATCATATAAAATTGCTTTTTGTATATTTCTAACTAATAGATAATTATATTAATTTCTTTTTAACTTCATCATTGCAGATACAATAATACTATTTGTACTAATGTTATTCTGATTTATAAAATATTTGAAATCATTTTTTACTTTAAAGAAATATAGTAGTTCTTCTTTATCAAAATTAGTATTTGCTAACTGATTAAACTCATTTATATCTTTCATATTTTCTATGTCACAGATTATTCTTTCTTTAACAGATATAGCAAGTTTATATTGTTTAGCTGTAGCAAATTCAAATGAGTTTTCTTGCATTATTAAACACTCCTTTTACACAAATGTAAGTTACACATGTGTTAATTACATTTGTGTAACTTACATTTACTTTTATATTGCAATATCATAGTCGAATATTGTTATTTGTTCTGAATTGTTTTCTACATAATGTATTAAACCTAATCCATACTCTTTCTTTTCTTTTCTTTCCATTAACCATAAATTAAACGTTTCATTTGTTTCGTATGGAACGTTTATAAATTCGCAAAACCATTTTGTATATTTTTTTAACATATTAAAACGCCTCCTATTGATTTATAGGCATTTATAAATTATTGTGTAGTTATGAGTATTTTTATAAATGCTTTGCTTAAGTCGTAGGGTCTACCAAGAATACCTACGGCTTATTTTTACACAAATGTAATTTACATTTGTGTAATTTACATTTGTGTAACTTACACATTATTTTTTATTTTTCACTCTTCTTAACTTTTGTTCATTCTCCTCAGTTTCTTGCTTTCTGATTTCTTGCTTGTTATCATTTGAAAAATCTTCTGTGAGCTTTTCTAATGCAGCATCTAAAACATCACTTATGCTATCGTATATTCCTATCTTTTTAATTGCTACGGCTTTACTATGAATAGTACCTTTCACTCTCAAACTATGGGTTGGTAATACACTATATCTTTCAGAACTATCCATCATAGTATTTTCATAATTGCTATTTCTTTTCCTATTAAATAAACTATCTTTTTCATTATTCATTACGATCCCTCATTTTCTCTAATAATTCATTTGCTATATTCTCATACATAGTAAGTACGTTTCTATCGTGCATATCTTCATTTTGTATACCTATCGCGTCCCAATACTTAACTCTTTCTCTTTGCATGACTTTATTTTCAAATACGTAATTTCCATAAACATGTTTCAGTAGTTTTATTATAAAATTATCTATCTTACCTTGATTTTTAAACATAACCGGTAAAACTCCAACAATATCAAAATCGTTTCCATGTAGCTCTTGAAAAACTGATAAGTGACTTATTAACTTTTCTACAGCATTAAAACTTCTTACATGTGTTTGTACTACGATTAAACTATAATCACAAGAGTAAATCCCACTATTAGCAAAATCTGATAAAGTTGGTGGCGTGTCAATTAAAATAAAATCATAATCTCCCTTTATTTCTTCTAAGAAACTATCGAAATATTTTGCCCCGTCTACTCTATTGAGTTTTAAATCTTCTAATAAATATGGATATCCTATCATATTAAAATCGGAAGGTACTATTGATAGATTGTCACTTAACTCTATTATTGATTCACCTAATGATTTTCTATCTTTTAATGTATGATATAAATCATTTTCATTTTTATCCTTAGACTTTCTTAGAAGAAGGTCTAATATTTCATCTTCCTTTTCTTCTAACATATTGTCTATATCATTAGAGTTCATAATTTCATTTAATAAATTATTATTATTATTTTCATCAAAAGACTTTAATAGTAAATCAGTCACATCTGCTTGTGGGTCTAAATCAACAACTAATACTTTCCTTTTTTTTAGTTCAGATAAAACGTAAGCAATTCCAGCAGTTGAGGAAGTTTTTGAAACTCCACCTTTAAAGTTATTTATTGATATTACCTCTGTCATAAAAGCCCTCCTAAATGAGTATATATATATTATAACAGCTATGTGTAAATTACACAAATGTAAATTACACATGTGTACATTACATTTGTGTAATTTACACATGTAGTATATACTGTATTATAATAATAATTTTTAATTAGTAGGGGAGATGTTCACATGGATATACAAACAATTCAATTCATCTCATTTACACTCTCATTTTTGATCATTATAAGTTTTATTATATACATTATTGATAAAATGGATTGGTGGGGTGGGGTTAAGAAAACACTCTTTGTAATGTGGAATGTTACATCAGCTATTTTTATTCTACTAGGAACATTGGTTTCTTTGATTTTTATAATGTTAACAGCAATGCTATTTGCAAGTGGGAAAGATTAAATTGGAATGTGAGTAGTTTAACTAGATGATATTTAAAAAGTTTTAAAATTAAATTTTACAATCAACAACAACATGTTATTATTAATTTATAGGAAATAAAAAAAGAGCAACTACTGGAAATAGTTGCCCTTAGGTAATAAAACGTTTTAGCCGACGTTTATTTAATATCAAATTTATACTTGTATTATATAATGAATTACTACTTAGTGCAAGCACCTAAATCATTAAATAAATGTAAAGCTAAATAAAAGCGTTTTATTACCTCTTACCAAACTAAAATTCGGAAAGAGGTTTTTATTATGTCAGGTTTCAAAAGAATTTCAATGCAAGAATTTGAGCAGGAAAGATTTTACAAGTTATATAAATTTTTATTTGAAGATGATTATTTTAAAAAACTTAGCGATTCTTCAAAAATTGCATATTGTATGTTTAGGGATCGCTTTGAACTATCTAAAAAGAATAATTGGGTTGATGAACATGGCAATGTTTATTTAATATTTACTACCAACGATTTATGTGAGCTTTTAAATTGTGGAACTCAAAAAGCAACTAAAATTAAAAAAGAATTGGAAAACTTTAATCTTTTAGAACAAGAAAGAATGGGTTTAAATAAACCAAATAAAATATATATATTAGAGCCAAAAAAACCCGTTGAGAACAGTGATGACAAGGAATTTCGAAAATCAAAATTCCAGAATAGTGAAAATCAAAATTCAAGAGTTTTGAAAATCAAAAAACAAGAATTTCGAAAATCAAAATCTAATGAAACTGAATTAAGCAATACTGAATTAAGCAATACTGAAACTAATGATATGAATGATATGAATGATATAGAGAGTAATACTAATATGAGTTCTCATTCAAATCATTCAAATCACTTCTCATACTCATTTGGTGATAATAACGATAAGAAAATACTCTTAGAAGAATTTCCTGAACAACTAACAAACTATTTACTAAACTATAGTTATACAGACCTAGATATTATTAAACAAACTATTCTTAAAGCAAAAAAAGCATTTAATTCAACTCATGAAGAATCACATTTTATGCTAGAACATATTGAAGATGAATTATTAATATCTTTAAAGAGATTTAAGAAAGCTATTCACGATAGAGAAGTTAAAGGGAAAGTTGAAAGTGTAAAATCAATGCAGGGCTATTTAATGAAAACCATTTTAACAGAATTAGAGGAACTACATTCTGCTGAAATGAGAAGAAAAAACTTTGTAGACAACAATATTTTCAGTCTGTAATATTGTCTGTTTATTAATGATGGTCAACCAATTTAAGTTTAATACATTAAAATTATAAATATATTGACTAAAAAACGTATGGTAAATTAGTTCGATTAATAGTAATATGAAAATTGTAAAAAACTTATATAGACACATAGGAAGTAAATAACTACTTTTGAAGAATATACACTTTGGCATTAAAACGATATTCTATAGTAATTTTAACATTACTGTAGAATATCATTAGCTTAAGTTTACATAGTTTTAAATTAAAGTGGCTCATTAAAATAATGAGATAAAAAAAGATTAAGAACTTGGGATTTTTTTAAATCATGCTTAATTGCAATTTTTTCAATTTTCTTCTTGTTAGTATCTTGTATCATATAAGAAGCTTGTACGTTATCGTAATTTAACTTACTTTTATTTTTGTATATTTTTATTGCTAAATCATTAGATTTAGTAGTTTTTACGATTTGATTTACTAATTCTGAATTGCTCATATCAATTTCAGCACTTTTTATTTTTATTAATTTTTTGAATTTTGGTTTGATTCTAAAAATCTGTTCAGATTTTGCCAATTTTTTAGTGAACCTCCTTGCAAAAGCGTGATAACAATAGTATAATTGAGTTAACTCAAACGAAATCGTTTGAGTGCATTCAACGATCTTTGATAATTACATATGCGTGCCTCCGCATTAACGAAATTCAATGCGGGCTAGGTATACGACTATGGTTAAATAGGTAAGCCAAAACCTATGAATTTCATTCTTATACAAATTTATCCTAACCAAAATCTATAATGTGTATATTGTTGAGAGGGGCAGTTCCGATGAATCAACTGAAATATTATAGACTGGATAACGCGAGTGGGAAGTCGAAAGAACCACAAGGGTCAGGCAGTGAAAAGTGCTAGCAAGCTGAACCCCAACTGAATATTAGGCGTGATATTCAATTGTACTTACGCAATATAGTAAATTTTTGCATGTCACATTTTAATTTAGGAGGCGTTATTAATGATTAGTTATGAGAAATTTGACCAACTAGATTTTTATGGTTTCGTTTTGTTTGCTGATGAAGTTCGTACTTTCGATGGTAAATTATACCGTATCAAAGGTATACGTGGTCAACGTATTGATAAAAAACGTTGTGATCAAGTAGAACGACATAACCTAGAACACCTTTCTCAAATCATGTATCAAGCCAAAACAATTAAAAGTGATAAGCATGGTTTGATAGGATACCGGAAAAAACGATATCAACAAATCAAATGTGTTAAACAATTAACAATTTCTGCATGATAAATTAACTTTGATGTTAATTACACATTTCAACGTATAAGAATGAATTGACCAATGGTGTGCATATGTAATTATCAAAGTAACATGTAAAAATTGTTATTTTAAAGGACTTTTATATAAAGTCCTTTTTTTATTATAAATCATAATTGCAGAAAGGATAAGTGGTTTGATGAAACCTACACAAAATGATATCAATCGTCTTAAGAAACAAGTGCAACAAATAATGAAAATCAATGGTGTTGACCACAATACATGGTTATATGAACAATACCAAGATTATTTAAGTGATAACACAGATGTTATTACTAAAGCATTACAAGAACTTTCAGAAAAACAAAATAATAATACAGCTTTAAATAATAATCAAGATAATACGATGAGTTAGGAGGACTTCATATGTTTGATAAAGCCAATCAGGCCATAATTAACTTTATACAAGATGCACAACCATTAATTATCACTTTACTTGCACTTACATTACTTGCTGCAGGTTTAACAATGATGTTTGGTGATACTGGACGTAGATGGGCAAAGCAAACAATTCTTTGGTCACTTGTCGGTGCAGCTATCGCAGGTGGCGCATTAGTATACGCTCGTGCTTTCCAAAAGGTAATAAATGTAAGTACAATTGCACCTTTAACAAATGATTTTAAATTAGCAGTTATACCATCATTACAATCATTCTTCATGTAATAACTATTTAAAGACTAATCTTTTTGATTAGTCTTTTTCTTTTAGAAAGGAGCCGACATCGTGCTGAAAATTAAAACACCTAATTTTGAAATAGGTAATAGACGTGATTTCTCATTTCAAGAAATGATGGGTTATACAGAAAAAATGGAAGCAAACGAATTTCAAAACATTCCTAAATCATTCGATTATATTCTTTATGATGCTGATGAAGATACAGACATAATCGAGGCAACATATGTAGTGAATGATGGTTATAGAAATATATACGACCATACAAAAGAAATACTAAAAAATGTAAAAGTTGATTCTGAAGATATGAAAGCTATTAAGCGCCAATATTTAAAAGAATTAGATGTAGTTGCTCAAAAATTCAAATCTCAAACAGAATCAAATAATATATCAAAAAGTAATAAACCTAAAAATACTACTTACAATTCTAAAAAGGAAAGTAGAGAAAGTAATAAAGGAAATATAGTTTCTCAACTTAAAGGTAAAAAAGGAATTGGTGCATTACTGTTAGTGATCTTTGTTATAGGTATTTGTTATGCATTTATCGCGACAGACCCTAACAAAGAGAAAAAGGAAGATGATGTTGATAAAGAAGATATATATCAACAAGCATTGTTAGGACATGAAGATAAAGCAATTAAAAATTTCAAAAAATTACCTAAAGAAGAAATGACTAAAAATGATAAATCTATTTATGCAAATTTACTAATAGATAAAGGTAATTTTGATAAAGCAGTTGAAATTAAAAGTGAAAAATATGTTGAAAATAAACTTTACAGTAAATCAGACTTTGATTCATTAGAAAAATTTGAAAGTAACCATTCAACAAAAAATGGTCAATTTGATTTAGCTATTCATAATGAAAAATTCGAAGATGCAACACAGTTAGTTGATGATATTGATAAAACACCTGAAAGAAAAAAATCATTAGCCATTGCCTACATTGAATCAGATCAATTAGATAAAGCTAAGAAGTTAGCAGCAAGCACTGATGATGAAGAAGTAACTAAGATGATTGACGACAAACAAAGAGAAAAACAACATGCACTTGAAAATGATGTAGAAGATAAACAAAAAGAGTATGACAAAGTAAAAAATAATAAGAAGAAGAAAAGTGAATCAAAAGACAAAAAAGAAGCATTAGATAATGCCAAAGATGAATTAGAACAATTTAAAAAAGCTAATAAGTAAAGAGGTGTATATATGTTAAATGAAATTAAGTTTATAGGCCGTATAGCAAATAATTTAGAATTAATCACATATGATGATGACCAAAAAAGATGTACATTCTCGTTAGCAGTAGAAACAGCGTATAGCACTGACTTTCCTAGAATTACAGTTTTTGGTAAGAAAGCTACAAACCTTGTGAAATATAATAATAAGGGTGATTTAATTTTTGTCGATGCTTATATAAGTACAAAGAAAGTGGAAAAAAATGGTGAAGTTAAATTTTATGAAAATATTGTAGCAAATAACATTAGTTATTTAAACCATAAGAAAAGTACAGAAGATGAAAGTGCAGAAAATCCAGATACAGAAAATTTAAAAGATGTTTATGAAAACAACAATGATAAACAAGATGAAACTCAAAAAACACAAGCATTTGAAAAGCAAAAGGCAAAAGGGTTTCAAGATGATGATTTGCCATTCTAATTTAGGAGGTAGTTAAATGAATCCATTTAAGAATCAACATAATCATGGATATCATAGAAAAAAGGCTTCCTTTTCACAAAATAAACATATACTAGCTCACCCAATAGGATTGTTAGCACTATTAGTGGTGGGCTTTATTTTTATCATGTTGGCAGCCAACTTCTTCATAAATATGTTGAATAATCTATTTTTTGCAGATGGCGATATATTCGACAATATGAAGAATATCAATGCAGAATGGACGACTTATTTTTTTAAGATTAGATTTGATTTAGCATTATTCTACATTCCATTTTTGGCGTTGGTAATTATACTTTGGGGCAAAAAAGTATATCAGATACGACAAAAATTCAAATCATTAGATAATCAAGAAAAAGCATCAGGTCGTTTTTCTACTAATAAAGAAATAAAGCAACAATATAAAGCAATTGCTCAAAGAGAAAAACAATTTGAGGGTGAGGGTGGCCTACCTGTTGCGATGTTTGGTGTATATGATTTTGTAACTAAAACTAAACAATATTTAGAACAGAGAAAGACTGCTAGAAACGAAATCAATATGACGCCTGATTTAACACAAGATGAAAGATATAAATTGAAGAAAGAAAAATTAGGACAGATTAATAAAGAGTTTAGCCGTACGTTCCTTTTAAAACGAGAATTCACATTTATTGATGAATCACCTACAAATAATATATTTGTTGGTACCTCACGTTCTGGTAAAGGTGAAGTATTTGTATTATCAATGATTGAAAACTATTCAAGGTCATCACACCAACCATCGTTGGTTGTTAATGATATGAAAGGTGAACTATATTCGGCATCAAATGAAACATTAGAAAATAGAAATTACCATACCGAAGTATTTAATTTAGACCAACCAATGGAATCGACAATGAGTTTTAACTTATTACAACTTGTTATAGGAGAATATCAAAAAGGTGATTTAGGTGAAGCACAAGAAATGACCAAACAAATCACACATACGCTTACTAATAATGAGGGAGTTGAGGATAATGAGTGGAACTTGATGTCGGCTGCACTGATTAATGCGATGATCTTAGCATTGTGTGAAGAAGCGCTTCCTGAACACCCAGAAAGAGTAACGTTATATAGTGTTTCAAATATGCTACAGACATTGAGCGTAAAAAAATTCTACAAACAACTTCAAATAGGTAATCAAGTTAAACTTATTGAATCATCAGCATTAGATGAATATATGGAAAAATTCCCATCACATAGCCCTGCTAAAACACAATATGCAACCGTAGAAGCTGCACCAGACAAAATGCGTTCTTCTATTATAGGAACGGCATTAAAGGCCTTACAACCATTTACAACTGATACTATAGCCAAATTAACAAGTCATTCTTCATTAGACTTAAATAAATTAGGTTTCCCAAGTATTATTGATGGTTTTTCAACGCCCGATGGTACTTTTGATTTAGGTGTTCAAGTTAAAAGAGAAACAGATATTGGCAATGAATATGATGAAGTAGAGGGAATTCATATAGGCGTAAACGAGTATGGTTACTGGCAATATCCATTTAAAACGATATTAGATATTGGTGACCGTATCGAAATAATAGAACGTGATGAATTTGACGATGAAGTAAAATACTATTTTTACGTTACTAATATTGATAAAAAAGGACACGTTACTTTTGAAACAAAAGGCGATATTTATTCAAGCAATGTAAAAATTAGGAAATTCAACAGTTTTTCTAAGCCGATAGCAATTTTCATGGTTGTACCAGATTACAATAGTGCCAATCATGGTATCGCATCAATTTTAGTTAATCAAATAGTTTTTGAATTATCAAAGAATTCCCAATTATATACAGAAAATCAATCAACACATAGACGAGTTATATTCCATTTAGACGAAGCAGGGAACATGCCACAAATTCCCAATTTAGCTCAAAAGGTCAACGTATCACTATCACGTGGATTAAGATTTAATTTCTTCGTTCAAGCCTTTTCCCAAATTAAAGACGTTTATGGCGATGCTTACGATGCGATTATGGACGCTTGTCAAAACAAAGTATTTATTATGGCTACACAAGAACAAACGCTAAAAGATTTTAGTGATTTAATTGGAAGTCAACAAATTACAGTACGTAGCCGTTCAGGTGAAACAGATTCTTTAAAATCAAGTATTACTGAAAACCAAGAAGAAAGACCACTATTAAGAGCAGATGAACTAGCCCACTTGCAAGAGGGGGAAACAGTTGTTGTTAGAAATTTGAAAAGACAAGACAACAAACGTAGAAAAATAATGTCATATCCAATTTTTAATAGTGGAAAATATGCAATGAAATATCGTTATCAGTATTTAGCTGATTTGATGGATACAAGTAGAAGTATTCTTCACTTTAGACCACTACTAAAAGAACGTTGTGAACATAGACATTTACAGTTAGAAACAACTTTAGTTGATTGGGATAAAATAATTGAGAATATGCAAGCAGGTATTGAAGATAATGACAATAACGCTATTGATGATTTTACTAACTCAATGAATAAAGGTATTAGTGAACATGTAAACACTAATAATCCTGAAAGTTATAAAGAAGATAGTAATAAGAAACCAGTTACAAGACAAAAGAAAGTGTTAACACTTAAAGCTCAATTGTCAGCAGAAGAATTTGATAGGTTAACAAGAAGATTTACTAAAACAATTAGGATATACGAAGAAGATGGAAATAGTGTTGATAGATTAACACTATATAAATTAAAACAATATCTTAAATTAAGAGTAAGAAATAATGATATTACAGAAGAACAGAAAAATAAAAGTATCAATTATGTAGAGCAACTCATTGAGGAGGCGAAAGCTAAATGAAGAAATTAAAGTTTTTAGTATTAATTGTGAGTGTTGCAATATTAACATCAGTCATTTTATCAAGTTGTGGTAAAAAGGAAGAACCCAAAATAGAGAAAATTTCTTTGAAAGAAGTCAAAGATAAAATGAACCACCCTAAAAATGAGTTTGTATCAGTAATTGATGCAACACCTGATAATGGTAGAGACGAATATGTTAAGTATTTAAAAAAAATGTTGAGAAAATCAGCAGAAAAACATGAAACTACAGTTTATTATGCAGAATATAATGTTCACGATGATAAGGATTACGATACTTATAAAGGTGAGACATCAATGATATTTTATTCTGAAAAAGGAAAAAAACCTTCCAAAATGAAAATGATATCGTTTGATACAGTTGACTGGAAAGATACGGATAGTGCTGTTGAAGAATTGGACGAGCTATTTAAATATGCTCAAAAGGAGTGATAAATAATGAGTTATAATTTTAATCCTGTTTTGGGCGATATGAGTAATTTGGGTAATCCCGGCTTAGATCCTGCAAATACAGAACAGATTAATAACCATGTAGCTAGTTCTTCAAACCTTTCAGATAAAGATATATTAGATGTTTTTAACAATTATGGTGGAAACTTAGAAATAACGAACATAGTAACTAGTATGTTTAGAAGTATTGGTTGGGCTTTTGTAAATTTTCTTGTTTGGATAACTGATTTAGTTTCAAATTTAGCAATAAATGTATTAACACTATTTGGTTTATTAAGCCAAGATAGTATAACGAAATTATTAATTGAAGCTAAACCAGTATTAATTTCAGTATTAGCATTATCACTTATGTATATTGGTTATAAATTAATGACTGGCAGACAAGTAAATAAAGCAAATATATTCACTTCAATAATTGTTGCTATTATTTTCTTGGGCAGTTTAAATTCAACCATGCAAACAGGTTCAGAACTTGCAAAAGAATCTAGTAAAGCAGTAGAAAATTTTGACCCCGATAGTAGTACACAAAGTGATGATGGTACTAAAGCAGGTTCTTCATTACTTAAAAAGAATATAGTAGATATTAAATATGTAGCAGAAAAGGAATTTCCTAAATTAAAAACGACTAGAAATAACAGTGAATATAATAAGTTAACAGCGAAAACAACAAAGTATATTGATGTTAACGAGGGTATTGATGCAGGCGATGTTAAAAACAAAAATGCAAAAAAGGTTTTAGGCAAAAAAGTATCAGTTGATGAAAATGGTAAACCTAAACTGACAAAATTAAGTAATGGTATGTTTGGTATTGGTCAAGAACAATACTATAGATTCCAAGTAAAATGGTTTACAGCTATTGTTGGTCTTATTTGTTTAGCATTAGGACATTTTCTAGCAGCTTTAAGAGTTGCAAGTATCATTTTAGAATTGGTAGTAACAAAATTTATTGCAGTTGGTTTTTCTTATGCCTTGCAAGGTGAAAAACTGAAATCAACAATAGTAGATATTATAAATGGATTTATAAGTATTGTGCTTATATTCGTATGTTTATTTATCTTTAAAGAAGTAGTTGGATTTTTAAATGATAAGCCATTAGGTATATGGTTTATTGGTTTAATTGCAGCAACATTCTTCATGATTGATGGGCCAAAAGTTATAGAGCGTAAATTTGGTTATGATGCAGGACTTTCATCGCCATGGCGTTCAGCACTTGCAATGTACGGTGCAGCTAAAGCAGGCGCAGGGGTTGCAGGTTCAGGAGTTTCTAAAGCTAGCAGTAAAATCAAACAAACTCATTCAGATTCTAATAAAACAAATAGTAGCTCAAACGATAAATCAAATAATGAAACAAATAGTCGTTCAGAAGCACTAAATCAACAATCTAGCAATTCTAAAAACAATCAAGAGAGTAATACAAAATCGAATGGTGAACGTAATTTGAACGAACAACAAACAGCAACTAGTAATGTTGGAAATGAAACAAACAGTAGAACTGATCAAGAAGCACAAGAAAAACAAAACACTGAATCACAAGATGTTAATAATAGAGAATCATCTAATTCAACATCTGGCAATACGCATCAAACGTTAGACCAAGAAATGAAAGGTTCTGGTCAAGGTTCAAATGACTTTAGAGGTGTTGGAGAGGGTCACAGTGCGTTATGGGCTAATAAACCAGCAAGTGGTTCTTCAAGTCTAATGTCAGAAGAAAATCTTCAAAATGTTGAAAAACAAATTAATAATGGCGGCTCTTCATCAAGTAACAATACAACTAATACACCTACATCGGCAGAATCAGTGAATGGTGGTTCAATTGGAAGTAGCCAACAAAGAAATGCACCTATATCAGCAGAATCGGTTAATGGTGGTTCAACTGGTAGTGGTGAACAAAGAAATGCACCTACATCAGCAGAATCGGTGAACAGTGGTTCATTTGGCAGTGGTCAACAAAGAAATGCACCTACATCAGCAGAATCGGTGAACGGTGGTTCAACTGGTAATGGTGAACAAAGAAATGTACCTACATCAGCTAACACTACAAATCGTGAACCTCAAAATACACCTAAACAATCAAACGGACTTGCTCAACAAAATGAAAGCCAAAAACCTGTAGCAAGTTCAAAAAATAATGGGAGTTCACAGTATCATAGGCCAAAAAGTCCAATGAATGCTAATAGAAGTAATACTCAAAATAGAACGCCATCACAAAAAGCACCTATAAATAGAAGTAATACAGGTTCTTCACAACCGAGAAATTCAGCAAACAATCAATCAAATGTGAGTAGACCCTCACACAGTGGTAAGGCTGTAAATCAGCCTAAACAAGTAAATTCAGTAAAAGCACCGAATAGTGGTTCAAGTAGAAGTGCTAAATCAACGCCCAATAGACCAGTTAATAAAAACAATGCAAAAAAAGTGAATCCCAAACGTTAGGAGTGTAAATAATGGCAAATAGAATACCAGAAAGCACCAGTGTAGAGGCTAAGTTAACTAGATGGTTGTACATGAAAGATGTTGTTGTTATTTTCGCAGTATTCGTTATAGGGTATTTTCTTCAAGCATTAAATATAGTACCCCCGCAGCTAACAGTATATTTATATTTATTAGAAATATTTATAGCAGCAGTGTTATTAATAAGACCTTTTGGAACTAATCCAACAAGACGTAGTTTTAGAGTGTTTATGTTAACTATGACTAAAGATAGAAATACCTACGAAGAAATACCGTACAGTATTATTAGCAAGACTAAGGAGGGCAAAGATAATGCCGTTATTCGAAAGCAATCAAGCTACAAAGATTTCCTCGAAAAACAAAATTAATAATGATAATCAAGAAGTGCTATTTAAAGAGGATAGCACTTCTTCTTTGTTTGGTAAGCAATCAAATAATCCAAAAGAGTCAATGATAAGAGAAAAGACAGAACCCTTATTTAGTAAGCATAGCAGTGATGAACATAGTGAAAAGGAAGAGCATAAAAAGAGTAGTACATTGTTCGCCTCACCTAATATAGAAAAGAAAAAATTCAAATTAAAGAATAGAACGAGAATAAAACGAAAAAATAAACCATTGAATTTATTTAAATCACATAAACCTAAGAAAACATTTTTAGATATAACAAATATTATAGATCGAACTGATGAATCGTCAGGAGGTTTATTTGTTCTAAGAGACGGTACGTACATGAAATTTTTCCAAGTACACCCTAAAGATATTATGAGCCGTAATTCTAATGAACAGTTGTATGATATGGGCGTTCTATTGAATATGTTAAAAGCATATAACAAAGATAATAAAATATTAGCTTTAAATATGCCTATTGATACAGAACAACAACGTACTAATTTAATAAAGAAACACGACAATATAGATAATGATATTCATAAGTATTTTTTAGAAAAAAGAATAGAGAAATTTGAATATCTTGAACAATCATCACGCATGGAACGTTCATTTTTAGCAATGGTATTTGGAACGACGCCCCAAGAATTACGTATAAATTTACAAACATATAAAAATGCAATGTCTGGTGGATTTCCAATAAAAATGATGAGTGAAGAACAAGAAATCAAAATACTATATAAATTAAATAACCAATGCGAAGAAATTAAATAGGAGGGATTACATGAGTTTATATTCTAAAATGAAAGAAAATAATCAAATGAAAAAAAATATAAATAGTGGTGATATGTCAATATCTGATTATAATTTAGATTTATTGGCAAAGATTCAACCTAGAGGTGGCGTTAACTACAAAAATGATTTTTACGTCAAAAAAGGTACTGGTTATGAAGCATGTATTACAATTTATGAAACGCCAACTGATGTAGAAGATTTTTGGTTAGGGCAGTTAATGACAATGGATAATACAATTGTAACAATGGATATGAAAACTAAAACAAGAGAAGAAATTAAAAATGACTTAAAAACAGGTATGACAGAATACTTAGACAGAATGAATAATGATAGAGATATTGTTGCAAGAAGTGAAGCACAAGAAGCCTATTACGAATTAGACAGTCTTTTAAGGAATATTCGTAATGGTGGAGAATCTATTAAAGAAGTTGTATTAAGAATGTATGTAAGTGGCCGTACACGTGATGAAGTAGATGAAAAGATTAATGAAATAATGATTTTCTTAAATTCTATGGATTTTAAAGGTACTGTATACCTCAACGAACAAAAATTTGAAAGCCAAGCACTAACAATGAGTTTAACTCAACAAGATGCATTATTACCTAGAATTAAAAAGGACATTCCTGCACAAACAATTGCAACTGGTGTTCCTTTCCATTCAGTGTCCTTAAATGACCCTAGAGGCGTTTATTTTGGCGTTTCCGATACAGGAGGTAATATAATACTCGATTTATTCCATAAAGATAATAGACGTACTTCATATGACGGTGTATTGGTTGGTACAAAAGGTGCAGGTAAATCACATACACTCAAGAAGATTTTACTTGAAGAATCTATTCAGGGCAATCGTGTTAGAACGATTGATTCAACAGGAGAATTTGTACATTTAGTTAATGTACTAGGGGGAAAAACAATATCGCTTGATGGAACAGACGGAATGATTAATCCACTAGAAGTAAATGCAGTAGCTGTTAAAGAAAAGACAGACGATTTAGGACAAAATATACAAGAAGTTGATGAAGTAACATCGTTTAACCAACATAAACAAAAACTTAGTACATTCTATGGATTAATGAATCCAGATGCAGCTGAAAAAGACAAACAATTATTTAGAATAATGATTCACGATTTTTATAGAGATAAAGGTTTGTGGAGTGCTAATCCAGAAGAACAAACTAACATTACTAATTTGAAATCAGAGGAATATCCAACGTTTTCTGAATTACTTCAATATTTAAGAGAGATTCTATATAAAGATGATAAATTCACTGAAACCAATGAAAATGTAACACAAGATAGAGTTTCACAATATCAAGCAATAGAATTAACGCTTTTAGATATTATAGCTTCTAATGGCCGTATGTTTGATGGACATACTACAATAGAGAATTTTAAAGAACATCAAATCATAAACTTTTCTATTAGACAATTAAATTCAATGGGCGACGAAGTTAAAAAGGCGCAGTTGTTTAATGTGATGAATTTATTGTTCGATGAAATGGTTTATTTTGGATCACCACAATTCCAAGCTTATAACAGAAAAGAATTAGAATTAGATGATGCAGTAAGATATAGATTGATATTTGATGAAGCACATAATTTAATTTCAGCTAACGAAACAGATGCACCGGTAGTTGAGAAGTGTGAGAAATTTATACGTGAAGATAGAAAGTATTTTGCAGGGTTTATCTTTGCTTCACAAGATATTAAAGACTTTATTCCAGAAGATTCTCAACAAGAAAATATTGCTAAAGTAAAAACATTATTCTCACAAACAACATATAGATTTATTATGAGACAAGATACTTCAAACGTAGAAAAATTAGGAAATGTTTTCTCACAAGAATTAAGTGATTCTGAATTAGGAGTTATACCACAATTAGGTACAGGTGAAGCAATTCTTAACATAGCAGGATTAAGAAACGTGAAATTTAGAATTGAAACAACAGAAGAAGAAGATGAACTCTTTGGAGGAGGTGCTTAATATTGCCTAAACGTAATATGGTAAAAGGAGCCTCTAAAAAAGCTACTAAAATGGCAGTGAAATATGCTGCTGCAAAAGCCAACATTGCACTTTGGCAAGTTTGGGCATGGGTGATTGGAATAATTGCAGTTATCCTTTTAATTGTTGTTATATTTGGAACTATAGTAACAGCAATCAAAATTGAAGAAGATAAACAAAAAGAACTAGCAGGTGGTGATTCTGGTGGCTGTTCCGTTAATGTAGGAAACATTGATACTGAAAAGGCTAAAGAAAAATGGAAATCAGCAGACGGAACACCATTAGAGGGCAAAGCAGAAGATATGATAAAAATTGCTAAAAAAGAAGATATTGATCCCGCAATATTCATGGCTATTGTTGCTAATGAAACTGGATATGGTAAAGCAGAAGCAGTCAAAACTCATAACAATGTAGCAGGTATGATGGGGTCAGGTGATTTATTTCATTTTGATTCAATTGATAAAGGTTTAGATGCAGCAGCTAAAAATTTAAATGAATTATACTTCTCTAAGGGTTTAACGACACCAGAGAAAATTGGTAAAAAATATGCGCCAGTGGGAGCAGCAAATGACCCAACCGATTTAAATAGTAATTGGGTTCCCAATGTTAAAAAGTTTACTAGCGACATTTCAAAAAGCGATGGTAAAAGTGCTGATAAAGGAAAAGAAACTGTATCTTGTGATAGTGATGTTCCAGCAGGTAAATCTATTAAAAAACTTGAAAAAGTTATTAAGAAAAATGGAGGGAAACTACCTAAAACAAAACATAAAACGTTTGAGCCTAACACTTATAATTATAAAGAATGTACTTGGTATGTATATAACCGAAGAAAAGAGTTAGGACTACCAGTAACATTGTTATTTGGTAATGGTGGTGATTGGCCAGAACGAGCTAAACAACAAGGATATAAAACAGGTAAAGAGCCCAAGGTTGGCGCAATGGTTTCATGGCCTTACAAATCCGAAGATTTTGGAAGTACAGTATATGGTCATATAGCTTTTGTAGAAGAAGTTAAAAAGAACGGTGAGATTAGAGTTAGTGAACATAATATAAAACCATTTGCTTATGGAGAAAGAACGTTCAAACCGAAAAAGGATTTAACATTTATATATTAATATAAGAGGTGATGATTATGAGTAATAAACAAAATGAAAACAATGAAAAAAAATCTAAATCCACTAAAATATTAGGTTATGCAATTGTACTATTGGTGCTAATAGGAACAATCATTTACTTCATCTATAGCGCACAAAGTAACACTAATTCTGAAAATGATTCATTAAAAAGAACCGTATCAGAATTACAAAAAGATAATAATAAAAAAGAAGATTTAATCAATCGACTTGATGCAAAAAATGTTAATAAAGAGGAAGAAGCTATTAGAAATCAAGCTAAAGAATTTGTGAATGTTTTATACGTTACTGATCCTGAAATGGACGATAAAAAAAGATATGAAGATGCAAAGAAAGTAATGGATAAATCATTAGCCAATAAATATTTTGGAGATAAAAGAAAATCGCCTATTAAATATAAAACAGATATACAAGATGTAAATATATATTCTGAAAGATACTCACCTAAAAAAACAGACTATCATATGTATTTAACTTTATCTCAAGCTATAAAGGACACTGATGGAAAAATAACTTCTACAAGAAAAGTTGCTTCTGAAATAACATTAAAACAAGAAAAAAGTAATGATTGGAAAGTAGTTAAATTTAAACAATTCGATGAAGAACAAACAGAACATGATGATGAAAATGAAGATTAAGAGGTGTAAATATGAAAGAATTATTCACAGCATTTAGAAGTGATAAGACCTCAATAAAAGGTAAAGGCAGTTGGTTGTTTTATGGACTAACTGCTTTTGTATTTGTAGCTGCAATTCTATTGTTATTTGGTCATTTTTATACAGAAGATGAAATAACAAATGCTAATACAGAAGTCGGAAAATGGAATGACTTATCTGCATCTGGTAAGGTTAAAATTGATAAATGGGAATGGAACAAAGATAATAAAACGATGGATTTAGTTTTACAATATCATGATGATGTTGAACAAGGTAAAGACATCAAAAGAAGTTATGAAATGATTCCAAATACAACACCAAACCAAACAGTAGATTATAAAGTTATTGCAAAAACAGATAATAAACAAGCGATAAGAATATATGATGTTACTAAAGGTTTTGAAGTAATGGTTGTAAAAGTGTTTGAAAACTCTGGTTCAGAATCTGGTAAAGGCGAAGAAATAACTAAGCTACTAGGTAATGAAAAGAAAGTAAAAACTAACGCAACTAAAGATGATATGAGTAAAGAAGATTACCAACTTGAATTTGTTCAAAATGATATAAACGATACGAAAAAAGCTAAAAAAGATTTAAATAATTCTAAAGAGAAAGCAGAACAAAAAATTGTTAAAACTGAAAATGAAATTAATGAATTAGAATCTGAAAAGTCTTACCAAACTGGAACAGAAAAAACTGAAACAGACAGTAAAATTGAATCGAAAAAAACAGATATAGATTCATATAATACAGAAATTGATGACTATAAATCACAAATAAAACAAAGTGATGAAAAAATAAAATTATTGAAACAAAAGTATGAAGATACAAAGAAATATAATCAATAAGTGGTGAGACATTAGTGAGACGTTAACTATATATAGTGTCACAAAGGTGAGACAAGCACAATATATAGTGTCACAAAGGTGAGACAAATAGAAAATATTGATATCATAAATAAAGTCTTTAAGTCCTTGGTATGTCTGGCTTCGCCAGACCTATCATTGAAAATGATAGCATATTCCCCTTATGCTCTTAACTAACTATTTCATGATTATGGATATTTAAAGAAAAGGACTGATAATAATGGAGACTACTTCAATAAATATTAGAAACGTAGATAAGGGTTTACACTTAAGAATTAAACAAAAAGCTAAAGATAGTGGATATAATTTAAACGAGTATCTACTAAAAATATTAGAAGATAACGACCCATTAGAACAATATAGAAAGCTATATGAAGAACAAACACATCAACAAGCACAAAACACAAAAGTTTTAAAAGAAGTTACCAATAAACAAGATAAGATATTAAGTATTTTAGAATCTGTTGACTACTAAATATAAGGAATGATTATATGCCTAAAATAGTAACTATGTCTGAATTTGAACAATCACAAAATAAGGCTAACTTTAGTAAATATGTTGATTATGTAGATAGAGAAGAAGCCAAAAAAAATGAGCATGAAGTATTTCAATATGATGTATATGCTCATTACATGTTTGATGAACAGAAAAGTAATTCAATGTTTAACAATAACTCAAATTATATGTCAAAAGATGAAATAGATTTCACTAAAAATAAATTTAATAAAGCACAAAAAGATAATGGCATTATGTGGAAAGATGTAATTTCATTTGATAATGAATCATTACGAGAAGCAGGGATATATGATCCAGATTGTAAATATTTAGATGAACAAAAAATGAGGCAAGCTACAAGAAAGGCTATGGAAAAATTTGAAAAAAAAGAAGGACTAGATAACAATTTAGTTTGGGCTTCTTCTATTCATTACAACACAGATAATATACATGTACATGTAGCAGCAGTTGAAAATGAAGTAACAAGAGAAAGAGGTAAAAGAAAGTATTCAACAATTAAAGAAATGAAATCATCTTTTGCAAATGAGCTATTTGATATGAGTGGTGAAAGAACAAAAATTAATAACTTCATACGAGATAATATAGTTAAGGGAATTAAAGAAGAAAAAGAGCCAGATTATAATTTAGAAATGAAAAATCAATTAAAAAAGATACATGATGAAGTTAAAGACATACCTAAAAAAGAGTGGCAATACAATAACAATATAATGAAAAACGCTAGACCAGAAATTGATAAATTCACTATGATGTACATTAAAAATAATCATGGTGAAGAATTCGACCAGTTTAAATCTGACTTAAAAAAACAAACAACATTATACAAAGAAACTTATGGGGATAAATCAGATTATAAACAATATGAAGCAACTAAAATGAATGACTTGTATTCAAGGGCAGGTAATACAGTATTAAAACAACTGAAAAACTTTAATGAAGAATATAACAATATTAAGTATAAAGAAAACGTTAAGCAAGAAAGTAAAGGTAATAAACCACAAATTAATCCAACTATAAAAAATAAAATGCAAATAGGTTACGCATTGAATGGAACCTTGTATAATACGCAACGTGCATTAAGAAATGATTTCCAAAAAGAAAAAAATATTAATCAATACCATTTTGAATTTGATAAATCATATCAACAAGAATTATAAAAATGAAAGGTTTGATAGTATGAGTTCACATAGAATTCAAAAAAGATTTAGAATAAATCCTGATTATTTAGAACACCTCGAAACTGTTAAGAGAGAAAATAAATTACAAACTAATGGTGAGGCAATAGAACATATTTTAGATGAAAATATAAAACTAAGAAATCAATTATTAGGAAACAATAAAGATGATATAGCTGAAAATACAAGTAAAATATTAAAAGCTGTAAATCAAAGTTCTAAAGATATAAAAACGCTAGTAGAATTTGCTAATACTCATGCATTTAGAGAAATGTTTGAAGAAAATGTAAGTGCTATTGATTCACCAACTAATTGGTTAAAAGAAGCAAAAAGCGAAGTTAATAATCAATTGCAATATAAGAGAACACAAAAATTGTCAGAACATTAAGGAGTGTTGACCAATGGAAAATAACCAATTAATTCAAGATGGTGAAACAGCAAATTTTGTAAAATTAACAGACAACATTATTACTGTTGAAACAGAAGAATTTGAATATGATTTTGAATTATCAAAAGCCCAACTTGAACAATGTTATCAACAATTATCTAAGAATAAAGAACCAGAATTTACAATTAATGCAGATAAAGGAATTATAATCTTTGATACTGAATATACAGTAAAACAACAAGCAGAAATTGATTCCATTGCTGACTACTTCTTTTCTATTGAAGATATGCCGGTCACTACAAAGTATTGTACGGTAGAAAGTATGTATGATTTAAAAGAGAAAAAATATGCAGATATTTTAACAGAAGATAATGAGGAATTGACTTTATATTTAAGGGACGATGTTCATGATTTAATATTAGATTCACTACAAAAAGCTAAGAGTGATGATCAGATAGAAGAAGTTCAATTTATGTATAGTCCAGAGTTCCATAAAATTATATTTAATGATATGAGTGATTTTGATTCGGGGGATTTAGAATTAGGTAATATGATAATAGGGGAAGATGGTGAATAGAAATGAAGCAATCTGAATTGAACAAATTTATTAAAGAAACATCAGAACAGGCATTAGAACAACTTGATAAATTCTTTCAGTCACCAGATGATATTAAAGAGTATATTGAGTTTGCTTCACAATTTTATAATTACTCAAATAGGAATCAAATGCTAATTGCAAATCAAAACGAAGGTGCTAGTATTGTAGCGCCGTATAAAAAGTGGCAGCAATTAGATGCACAAGTAATGAAAGGCGAAAAGTCTATAAAAATTATGGTACCAAGTGAACGAAAAACTTTTGTTCGTCATAATGGGGAAGATAAAAATATTGTTCCAATTAGTAAAGCAACACCAGAAGAAAAGGATAAAATAAAGAACAATCAAATTAAGGTGAATAAACAAATAACTTTTGTTAAAGGTAATGTATTTGATGTTAGACAAACTAATTTACCGGAAGAAAAGTATCCACAAATAATGCAACAACTACGTGGTGAAGTTCCAGATTATGATGAAAAAATTGGGAATTTAACTAAAATTGCTAACGCATTTAATATTAATGTACAACAAAGTACAGATAGTATGAAAGGTGCAAGAGGTGCCTATATAGAAACTGGCAGTGGAGAAAAAATAATTGAATTAAATAAAGATAATGAAGAACAACAAAATACAAAAACAATGATTCATGAATTAGGTCATGCCCTTATACATGGAAAAGATAAGATTGTTGAACCTAATAAAGATTTAAAGAAAGAAGATAGAGAATTTCAAGCTGAAATGACAGCTTTAATTGTAGGTAAACATATGGGATTAAATAATGATGATTATTCTATTAAGTATATTCATGGTTATGCAGGACAGTTTAATGAATCTCAAAAAATGGATTTAATGAAAGATGTACAAAAGGCATCAAGTGAATTAATCAAAGCAATTGATGGAAATGACAGTAAGCAAATATATTTAGAAGCTAATCAAAATAAGGATAGAACATATATAAAGCCAGATAATATTAAGAACAATTCATTTATGAGAGAGAACCAGTTATATACAGTGCAAGATGCAAACTTTTTCTCAAAGGAAATGTATAGTCAGTTCACACCCCAAATGATTTATAACAGCCCTAAAGACAATAGAACCAAAATATTACAAGGTAGAGAATTTAGTTATGCACCCAATCAAACAGAATTATCACAGCCTAATCTTTACGATTACTTAAGACAGTATGTAGCGCCACAAGAACAAAGTGGACGTAAAATGGTTAACAGTGAAGAAAGAATTGATAACCGATCTAACTTTAAACCAGTTGAAAATAATAAAAATATAGAAGTTGTCAAAGATGATAATGATATATCAAGATAATTTAAGGAGTGTTATTTATGAATCAAAATGAAATGGGTAAACAATACCAGACGTATTTACTAAAAGAGTTTTTTTCCGACAAACCATTATTTGACGTACCAAAATTGAGTAAAGAAGAACAAGATAATATGCAAGAAATTAAAGAAAATATTAATCCGAATGTGAAATCAGTTATAGAGGAAAGCGTACAAGATGCTACTAAGAGTTTTTCAAAATTAGATAGCGCAGTAAAAAATCTACACGAAGTAGAAGAACAGATGGAAGATATAGAAGATATACAATTAAAAGATAGAGCTTATCGCCCTTTAGAAAATGAAGTGTTTACTGAATATAATAAAAATAAGGAAGAATTTAATAGAGTTAATCAACAATATCAAATAGCTGATATAAAAACACAAGAAGATATTGAAGCACCATCTAAACACTGTTTCGTTTCTAATATTGATAATGGAACAATTGAATTAGAAACCGATGAAGCTATTTACACTGTTACTATTCCACATCAAGAATATTTAGAATTAATTGAGAATCCTAATAAATATGAATTCTCATTAGATAAGGAAACAGAGAATATAGTATATAGAGAATCTACTGAATCAGTAGAAATGGAAAATGATGGTTTAGATAAGACACCACGCTTTAATAAAAAACAGATTGTAGATGAAAGTGATAATGAACTAGAAAGATAAAAAGGGAGTAATAATATGGAAACGCCAATTAAAGATATTTTAAAAGAGAAATATAAAATTGATTTTGATAAACAAGATTTACAAGAACTTATATCAAAGCAGGTAGACCAAGAATTATTAAAAAGGCTAGATAAACCAGATAGACAACAACTAAATCAAGATAGCTACTTTAAAGAGCTACAGCAATCACTTGTAGGCATGAAAGAACGTTTGAGTAATGTCTTTACAAGTGATTTTATTATGCAACAAGTTAATGGTGTGAAAGACTTTTTTAATGACCATGCTATAAATCCCGAAACAATAAAAAATAATATTAAAGATTTAGTAACATGGAACCAAGACAGCCCAACTGTTGAAAACATAACATCAACTTTTGATAAGGTCAGAGATATTTTTGTTGAAGAACAAGACCAATTTTCAAAGATTGAAAAAGAACAACCATCATTAAGTAATCAATTTGATAGTTTAAAAGATATGATGAAATCTAGTTATCAAACTATTAATCAAGGTGCAGATATTCAAAATTTAAGAAACTATGAACAGGTATCAAGATTAGAAATTATCAACCAAAAATTAGAATTACAATCTGATACGCAAGAAACACCGTATAATTTTGAAACGCTAAACCAAAATATTGAATGGAGTAATCCAGATAAAAAAGAAAATATCATTGATCTTTATAATTATCTAAAAGATGCACATAATACTATCGCTTATAGTGAACCTTATTCAAATGATACAAATATAGATAAGTTAAAAATTGAGCAATTTACATTGCAAGGTATTCAAAGCATTGAAGAACAAATAAGTCCTAAAGAATTGAATGAGAGTAGAATTGAACATTTAGAGAATAATAATCTAAGTAAACCACAGTATGATGCTATCAATGATTTTGATAAAGCGATTAAAAGTGTAGAGAAAAACCTACCAAATGAAGCAAGAGAACAGATTCAAGAATCTGAAAAATCCGAATCAGCTCAAAACAATATAATTAAAGAAGCATATAATATACAGCAAACAGAAGTGTTTCAATCATTAAATGAAAAAAATGAATTTAATGAGTTGGCACAAAATACAGATGATAAGCAAGTTACAGCTAGTTTATTAGATGTAGACGGGGATAAAGTGATTGTTGAAGTTGGTAATGAACAATATGCACTTACTTTAAATGAAACAGATACCGAGAAAATCCAAACGAACGAAGAAGCATTTTCATTTAACTTCAATACTGAAACAAATGAATTTAATTATCTAATAGATGAAGAAGCAATTAGCGAGACATTACAGGAAAATGATAATGAAAAAAAGTCACATACCCCTGAACAGCAAGCAGAACCTAATACACTACCACAAGAATATATAGATATGGCAGAAAATAATGACTTTGAAAGATAAACAAGGAGGTTTTCTAAATGAAAACAGTTATATTTGCTGAAAAGCCATCACAAGCTAGAGATTATGCTAATGCGTTAGGTATTAAAAAGAAACATAAAGAATATATTGAAATTAAGGATAGTGAAATTATAAGTAACGCGATTGTTACATGGGGATATGGTCACTTAGTAGAGTTGAAATTACCAAAGGATTATAAAGAGCCAGTAAATAATTGGAAAATCGAAAATTTACCTTATAAGCCCGAACCTTTTGAATTTAAAGTAGGAAAAGATAAAAATGCTCAATTCAATGTAGTTAAGAAATTCTTTAAAGATGCAGACCTAATCATTAATGCAACAGATATTGATAGAGAGGGTAGTAATATTTTTTATTCAACACTCAATTTAACAGGTGCTAAAAGTAAACCAATAAAACGCTTATGGATCAACTCAACAGTTGATTCTGAAATAATAAAAGGATTCAAAAATTTAAAAGACAATAATCAAGACTATCAAAGCTATCAAGAAGCATACGCTAGACAGATAAGTGATTATTTAATAGGAATGAATTTAAGTCCTCTGTATTCAAATGTTTTTCGTTCACAAGGATTAAATGAAACCTTTTCTATTGGTAGAGTTCAAACACCTACTTTATGTATGATTTATGAAAGAGAGCAAGCCATTAAAAACTTTAAACCAGAAAAATTTTATGAAGTAGTTGGGGAATTCAAAGCCCAAAATGGTAAATACAATGGTAAGGCTAAAATAAAGACATTTGATAAAGCAGAGCTATTTGAATTAGAAGCTAAACATAAACTTAGTATCGTCACCCAAGGTAATATAAATAAAGTAGAAACAAATGAGAAGAAACAACAATCACCTAAATTGCATTCCTTGTCTACACTTCAAACTAAAATAAATAAACAGTACAAATATGGTACTGAAAAAACTAAAAAGATTGTTCAAACATTGTATGAACGTAAAATTTTAAGTTATCCACGTACTGATAGTAATTTAATTACAGAAGAAGAATTTAATTATTTAAAACAAAATTTAGATGACCTTAAAAAAGTCTACAATAAGAATTTTGATGTATGCCATTCAGAGCCACGTAAACGATATGTAGACGGTTCAAAGGTACAAGAACATTATGCGATTATACCGACTTCAAAGACACCATCTAAACAAGATATAGAACAATTAAGTGGAGATGAATTAAACGTATTAAATGAAGTTGTGAATACAACATTAAGTATGTTTGCTGATGATTATATTTATGATGAAACTGTTATTGAAACTGATGTGAATGGACTAATTTTCTATACAAAAGGAACAGTTGAGAAAAATAAAGGTTGGAAATCGCTATTTCAAAAAAATGATAAGCAAAAAGATAATGAAAATGAAAACAAGCTACCAAAAGTTGAATTAAATGAAGAAGTAGCAGCTAAAGTAAAAACACAAGAGGGCATTACAACACCTCCCAAACCTTACACAGAAGGTGAATTAATAACTTTAATGAAAACATGTGGTAAAACACTTGATGATGAAGATGCAGCAGACATATTGAAAGATATTCAAGGACTAGGTACAGAGGCTACAAGAGATGGAATAATAAAAGGTTTGAAATCAAAACAGTATATAAAAATAACAAGTAATAAAGTAGGAATCACAGAAAAAGGTATCTTACTTTGTGAAGCCGTTAAAGGCAGTTTACTATCAAGTCCTACAATGACAGCAGAATGGGAAAAACGCTTAAAATATATCGGGCAAGGTCAAGCTAATGTAAATGGCTTTATTGATGTAACAATGAAATTCATCAATAAAGAGTTAGAACAATATAACGAAAAAACACAAAATATAGATGTACAGAAACAAGTTGAGAAAACTATTGATGAACATACTATTGGCAAGTGTCCTAATTGCAATAAAGGTGAGCTAATAGACAAAGGAAAAATAATTAAATGTAGCACTTGTGAGCAAGTATTCTTCAAAAACTTCTTCAAGAAAAAAATACCAGATAAACAGTTGAAAGCATTGATAACAAACGGGAAAACTTCTCAAAAACTTAAATTCAAAAGTAAAGCAGGCAAACCGTATGAAGCTTATTTAAAATTAGAAGATGATAAAGAAAAGAATATAAAAAAATATTCTATTTCATTCAACTAAGGAGGCTATATGTTGAATAATATGAATGATAACAAAGAATACTTTTCCATAAAAAAATTTATTGGTAATTCTTCTGAAAGTAAAAAGGAAATTTTGGTAGGTATAGCTGTCACATTCTATTTAGTTATTAAAAGCTTTGTAACACAAGAATATATTTACATTTTAACCTATTTTGATTTAGCAAAATCATTACAAGCAATAGGTGGTGTACTAAATGATCTAATTCTTGCATATATACCTATCGGCGTTTTAGCATTAACATTTGAAGGCACCAAATTTGAGGGTACTAGTATTGGAGAAAGGTTAAGAACTGTAATATTTTCTATATTGGCTATTCCTATTTTTATACTAATGCTCTACTTTTTTATATGGTTAGACACAGTCATACCAAGACATTACACTGTATTAACCGCAATACTTAATTTTATATACACAACACCCTTAAAATTATTACTTCTATTTATCGTTGTTAGTACATTTATTACATTCATGAGTATGATGGTCAGTAATATAATAATTAGTATATTTATCTACCTGAAAAATATTAATAGAAGTGAAAACACTATCTCAATAGAAGAAGATATATATATTGATAATAATTATATTAATATATATAACTTTTGGTATAGGTATAATTATAATCCCTCACTTAATCTCAAAAAATACGTTAGGGACGTTTATTTTATTAAAGTATATATAAAATCTCATAAAGAAAACAAAGCTATTATCAATATTTATGATGCCGAAGAAAAATTAATAAAATCAAAGAAAGAAACACAAGTTAAGTTAACTAATCATATAAAGGAAATAGAACTTGAAGCTAAAATAAAACCAATAGTAAAAAATGTAGTAGAAAATTTCAAAATGGCCAAGCAACCCTAATAATTAGGGTTGCTTTTTTTAGGAGGTTTTTAATATGTCAAAAAATCACAGAGCATTTACTGATGAAGAAAAAGCAAAAGCTAGAGATGTGGATATCAGAGAAATTGGGGAACAAAATGGATTATCATTTTCAAGACAAGGTAAGTATGATCGTTGCAACGAACATGATTCATTAATTTTAAAAGGTCAAAGTTTCTACTGGAATTCTACAGGTAAAAAGGGGAATGGTGGTTTATCATTTGCCGTTGAAGTATTAGATATGAAATTCAAAGATGCTATGACAATGTTAGTAGATGGTGAATATGGTCAATATGATGCTTCTAAAGCACCTAAAGATGAACAAAAAGAACTTAATTACAATACAAGTTATGAAGTGGAAAATACCAAAATTTCAAGAGATTATCTAATTAACGAGCGTGGTTTAGATGAAAAATTAGTTGATTGGTCGTTTAAAACAGGTGCTGTTGCACAAGATGGTTTTAACAATGTGTGTTTTAAATGGCTTGATAATGAAAATAATATCGTTGGTGCAGATAAGAGAGGTACAGGTGACAAACCATTCAAACAGGTAGTGCAAGGTTCCAAAGAACATGGTGGATTTCACCTTGACGTTCTACAAGATAAAAATAAGGGTATAAAGAATATCGTTTTTACGGAAAGTCCAATTGATGCTTTAAGCTATTATGATGCACATAGAGATATTGAACAAACTCGTATTGCGTCATTATCAGGATTAAAACTTGAAAGTTTAAAAGAGCATGTTAATGAAGTAGGTAAATATAATGTTGAAAAAGGTGAACACCCAAGAGATTATCCCCTTAATAGTATTGTTCTAGCCGTAGATAACGATGAAGCAGGCAAAAACTTTGTTAGGAATGTGATTAATTCATATGAAACTGAATTTAAACTTGATTTACCTACAGAACGTAAAGATTGGAATGAGCAATTAAAAAAGGACAAAGCGATAACTAATGGTGAACCTACTTATGAAAAACCTAAAGAAGCTAAACGACAAATGCAATATATAGATAATGAAAAAGATTCAGGTGTAGAACGATGAATATAAATAGCATATCAGTGTTTAATATTTTAATAATCGTAGGTATATTAGTTATCGCTTATAAAAGTTTGCCAGTCATAATAAAACTCCTTAAAAAGAAAAAGATTCAAAATCTATATAGAAAAGCTAGAGTGCATGATGTAGATAAAATGGACGGTATCGAGTTTGAATATTATTTAGAAGCATTATTTTCTAAATTGAAATATAAACCCACAGTAACTAAAGCATCACATGATTATGGTGCAGATTTAATACTAAAAAATGAAAATAAAAAAATAGTCGTACAAGCGAAAAGAAGTAACGGAAAAATTGGTATCAAAGCTGTACAAGAAATATATGCAGCTCAAAGATATCATAATGCAGATGAAGCATGGTTAGTAACAAATAGTTTTTATACTAAAAGTGCAATCGAATTAGGTAATGCTTGCTCAATAATAATGAAAGATAGAAATACATTATCCAAATGGATAATCAAGATTAACCCAGATTTTTCTAATAGTAAGAGTTGCCCTAAATGTAGAAATGAATTAGTGGTTAGAACAGGTAAAAACGGGCAGTTTTTAGGTTGTTCTAACTATCCAAATTGCAAATATACTAAAAATATATAAGAGGTGTGTATATGAATAGAGAAGAAATTGAGAAACATTTAAAAGAAGTTGAACCATTAGATAAGTTTTTAACAAATAGAGGTGTAGAAATATCAGATTTACATGCAGCAATGAATGATAAAGTAGATTATGTACCTGAATTTGATTATTATTACGATTCTAAAGAAAAACAAACTCAATTAGCATGGATTGATACTAAATATATACATGCACCTGCTAGATCTGGAAATAACGGTCATAGTTGGTATAACCTTTTATTTTGGGGAGTTTATGGACTTCCTCAAAATAAAGATGCTAATTTATCAACTATAAGATTCTATGATTTATTAACAAATTTAACCAAAATGAATTTCAAAGAGTTAAAGGCATTATATGAAGATGGAAATAGTGGATTATCTTTATATGCCTTTAATAAATATATTAAAACAGGCGAAAGCCCAATATATATTGGGGTGAATGATGGTACACATAGAATTATATTAGCAAAAGTATTAGGTGTTAATTATGTAACTTCTAAAAAGGTTTATGTATATGAATATAATCCCGAAAAACATAGAATATATGAAGATTTAAAAATAATTATAGAGAAACTACAATCATTCTTAAAAACTAGTAAGGCATTTAACTTATCAGATGATGGAGAATTTATTAAAATAAACGCTAAAAGATTTACTTATATGGGAGTAATATTTGAAGATATTAATCCATATACTTTTAATAAAAATGCTAGTGAATATATTGAACACATAGCTATACTAAACAAGTATTATTCAATTCTCAAAGAGATTGAAATAGACTATAATAAGCAAATTAATATCTATAAGTATATTCCTAAAGGAATTTTAAACTTTATGGGATTAGCACATAAAGATATTTATTTAGAAGAAATAGAAGATAATAAAAAGCTATTATTAAAAAAGGTTAAAATATTAAAGGCCTTAGATTCAAAATAAACATATAAAAGCAGTGCAATTGATTGCTGCACTGCTTTTAATTATTATTTAAGTTTATCTTTTCTCATGAATTGCTTATTCTTCCAGCTATTCAAATATTCTTCTTCAAGCATAATTGTTTTCAAACATTTTTTTACTTCTTTAATGGAATTTTCATGAATTGTACTTGCTTCTGTGGTTGTCGAAATATAATCATCTTTTAAATTTAACCAACAACCGTCAATGTCTTTCCAAAATTCTTCTACATAAGGTATATACTTTTGAGGTATATATTTTTCTACTGATAATACTTTATACATAATAATCACTCCTGAAATTTTTCTTTTAGAAATTAGTTTTAATGTGAATGTGGTGTGTGTGCGTTATGCACATCACATTCACTCCTTATGGTTCGGCTTTGTTTTTGGCCGTTTTATGCCAAAAGCAAAGCCCCCGATATTATCGAGGGCTAGTCTTAATTAACAATTTTGATAGTATTCTAATTGTTTATCAAACAATTCTTTATCTAGGAAATTATGAATCTGCTTACTATTAATAAAATACTCTGCCATATTGCTTAAATATTCTTCATCTTCAATACCAGTTTCAAAACAAAATACAGCTTTTAAAGTTTCTTTATATTCCATTTTCTTCATTTCTGCTACTAATTTTTTGTAACCTTTAGCTTGTTCCATTTTTAATGGCCTCCTAGTAAATTTAATATTTTGCATGTTTTTTATTAAATGTTTCTTGTAATTCATCTACATCAACATCAGTCATAATTAAATCATCAAAGTTAAGGTATTCCGTCATTAACGCAATATCATACCAACTATCAAAATAATCGCATTCTATATAATTATCATATAGATGTGACAATTCCCTAATTAATCTATTATTCTTTAAATCTAATGAAACTTGGATTTCAAATTCTTCATCATCACCTTTTGTAGTATATGCTAAATCACATTTTAAATTAGAATCAAATACTTCTTCATGCTCATTGTAAGCACGTTGAAATTCTATCATTTCGTATTCTTTGATATCATCACAAATTTTCATGTAACTTTCTGACGCTTTCAAATTTTCTTTATTAATCATATTAACTCCTCCTGATTTTTTTCTTTTAGAAATTATTTATTTTTGCTGTGTTGTGAAGCCACTGCAACAAGCCGTTACGTTGATCTTGCAAGGGTTCAAGCAATAAAAGTTTTTAGACTGGCCGTATGGCCACAAATAAAAAGTTTTTTGCCCCTTGTAAGATTGAGTAGGCTTGTTAAAAGTACAATCTTTGATTGTACGTGTGAGCGTTTCAACACAAAAAAATAAATTCTAAAAAATGGAAATAAAGGGAAAGTGAATTCTCACTTTCCCTCCTTTTTTGAATTCAGTTTTTAATGCGAGTGTATATGTGCGCCTTTACGCATATACACTCGCCCCTTTTGTTTTCGATGCAAATGAGAGCTTCTCACAGCGCCTTGTTTTCAGATACATTATTGCTTAAATAGAACGTATGTTCTATAATGATTTAGAGGTGTTCTTAATGAAAATAATTAATCCTGATATGCCAGAACCATATAAATATGAAACTGATTATAGAAAGATACCTAGAGAATATCTTAATCCTCGAATACCTAAAGGTAGAAATATTGTAAAATGGCAACCATTTAAGAGTTTGCCGATTCAATACGAAATGCTAGACCAATATGTAGAAGATCAAAATAAAATAGATATGCCTTTATTATCTCAGGAACAATTGGAAGAGATTAATGATAAAGTAAGCTATAAAATTGAAAATAATATTATTTCCGAAATTAGTTATTGGGAGAATGGATATGTCTATTCAATACAATGTTATATAAAGAAAGTTGATGAAATAAATGGAATTATGATTATTATGAAAGAAAATAACAATGGTAAAATACAATTACCGTTAAGTAGTATAATGAGTGTTGAATAAATAATTATACTATTTTAAATCGTAAAGGAATGAAAGTATTGTTAAGTAAAAAATCAGAAAAAATATTAAAGGAACTATTACAAAAAGAAAAAGATTTTGAAATATTGCCTGAATCAGAAAAGGAATTGAATACCTCAAAAACAAGTTATTCTGAAATAAGAGAGATGTTCCCATTAAGTTCTCATATTTCAACTGCTATGTTAGTGAAATATCTATTAGAAGAAAAATATATATATAATCATATTGGTGGTAAAGAAAATACTTTTGAAATCAAAAATTTAGAAATGGGTACTCTTAAGATAGTTATTGGAGAAAAAGGCATATCTTATTTAGAACATAAAAAATATGTTCTAATGGCAAAAACTATTCCGTTAATAATAGCTGCATTAAGTTTTATATTCTCCATATACACTTTTATTACTTCTTAATTTTTCCCAAAAAAAGAAAACCTAATACTTAGGTTTTCTTCATATATCCTTATATTCTATTATCTTAAATTTCTTTTTACTTCCGTCATATTTTAATACATACTCGGATTTAACCTTATTTCCACTTAACTCCTTTGTTAAAACTATTGTCACTTTATCCTTATCTTTCTTGATATTTTGAAATTCTAAATTACTGTATTTATTTTTTGTTTTTGAGGTAACCATTTTTTTCATATGTTTTGATACTTTAGTATCTTCTTTTATATGTTCACTAATGTATTTATAATTAGATTTTTTATATGCCGTATTTAATCCTTTAGTATATTCTTTCATAAAATCTTTTGCTTTAGATTCTATTTTTTTATTTTCCAATTTATACTTATTTATCTTATCTTGATTAAATCTTAAATTTAATTCTTGTGGACTTTGATATTTATTTCTTTCCACTTCTATGTCATTACTTTTAAAATTTTCTCCGTCTATTTCCCCTATTGCATATACATTCAACTCATTGGCATTATAGTAATTACCATAAACTTTATTTTTTTCATAATCTTGCACTTTATCATTAATCACAACTTTTTTAGTCTTATCCTCTAAATCATCACTATTTTTCAAGTTGATTTTGAAACTAGACTGATTGAAATCTTGCATGGCAACTACATTATTATTTTTGTTAGTTACCTCTGTATTAAACTCTAGTTTTCCATTACTTACACCTGTTAATTCTGTATCTTCAATTTTCTTTTTAGTATCCATACTATATTTACCAGTAAAAAATTCTCCAATACTCGAAAAACCATTTTTATCTGATGCAACATGACGTTTTTTATCATTTTTATAATCATATATCCCAGTATTATCGTTTTCTTTCACATAAATATTAGTATACTTTGGCTTAAAAAGAACTTTATCTATAAATAAAAATTTCTTACCATTTTTTTTAACATCTATTATATTTCGGTTATTATTATCTGTTATTGATCCTAACTTCAAATCATAATTATCATTATCTTTTATATTATCTTCGATTACTTTTATTTCTTTATCAAATCTCTTTTTATTTTCAGGTTCATTTATATATTTTGCAAATGCCTTTGCTTCCATATTTGATAAATCACGTTCACCACTAGATAAATAAGCAGTAAGCTTTTTATAGTCTTTATCATGTGCTGCATTTTTAAAATCCTCAATCTGTCCTTGTGCATTTGTTTGACTTAAAATGAAATAGATTAGCAATCCCACTAAAAGTAAGACACTTAAAATATAAGAAATAATTATGTATTTCTTCTTTATATTTTTTGTATTATTATCTTCGTTATTAGTCATATAAATGTCCTTTTTAAATATTATATTAAATTATTAGTTTTCTTCATCTTTACTAAACCAACCGGAAATTTTATCTTTAATATCATCTAATTTACTATTAACTTTATTTAGTTCCTCTTTCACTTTACTATCATCACCATTTTGTTTTGCTGTATTTGCTTCATCTAGCTGATTTACAGTATCTTGATAATCATTTGCTACTTTTTCTGTTTTTTCATTACTAGCATTTTGCTTTAAACTATTCACTTCATCTTTTAAACTTTGTAAAGTTGATTGAGTATCTTCATTTGAGTTTTCTATACTAGATTTTGTATCTTCAATTTTGCTTTGAATATCATTGTCTTTTTGTTCTACATACTGTTCATTGTTTGGTTGTTGTTGCTGCTGTGATGGACTATCTGATACATTTGATTGCTCTGTATTATTATTACTACAAGATTTAAAAGCAAATACCATTGCAACTATTAATAAAATTACAACAAGGAATGATAGTCCTCTTTTACTACGTTTATTTTTTCTGTTTTCCTCATATAATTCTTGTTCGCGTCTATAATCTCTGTCATTATAATATGACCTTTTACGTTCTTCTTCTTCAAGATAAGCCTGTCTTTTACGTTCTTCATCATAGTATTGTTGCTGTCTCTTTTCTTCTTCGTATCTCTCTCTATCACTTCTATTCATATAACCACTCCTTTTTACACAAATGTAATTTACACATGTGTAA
>NZ_MODY01000007.1:0-38956 GCF_001866145.1 Staphylococcus sp. LCT-H4
TTAAAAGAAATACCTATTAATTGTGTAAATAAACATTTTATACATTGATATACAGTTTACTGTACATATTGTGCATTATGTAAACTTTAACATGATAAAGTAATACCTTCATATCAATACTTATAGCAATTGGGTAATAATTACACTTTATACAAAAAATATACAAACGTTGATTTGGTACGTTTTCATAAATTTTTTCATACTCTAAATCTGTATAAATTTTGTATAATGAAATCCAAGTTTTATAGGCAAATAAAAAAGACCTCAAAATTAATTGAGGTCAATTTAATACTATTCTACTTCAAAATCTTCAGGGTCATACTCTTCACCATTTAATCTAGCGCTCTCTTTTTGCATCTCAACTCTTTCTGATTCACTTGCATTATTCCATTCATCTTGACCTTTAACCCATTCAGAAGGCTCAGATTCAGCTTCTTTAGCTAAATCTTTAGCACGTTCTTGTTGGTAAAACTCTTCCATCTTATCAGTGCTTCCTGCATCAGTTCCACCCTCTAAAGCTTTTAACTCTTCATCACTATAACCTTCATTAGGTATTTCTCCTCCATGTGGGTCAAAGTTTTTCTCAGGGTCTAACTCAGGCATGTTAGGTTCTTCTTGTTGCTCTACAGGAGCAGGCTCCTCTTGAGCTGTAGGTTGCTCTACTGATTCTTGAGTAGTTGGTTCATTTGTAGATGGTTCTTGAGTAGCCTTAGTCTCTTGGGCTGTATCTTGCTTATCTGTATCTTTTTTATCTTCAGACTTCTTAGGTGCTTCTTTTTTCTTCTCAACTGATTCAGTTTTCTTATCCTGTGATTCAGATTTACTATCGTCATTCCCACATGCTCCCAATAATAATGTTGCTGATAGTACTCCCGTTAATAATAAGTTTAATTTTTTCATTTTATTTTCCTCCGTATATTATATAATTTATTCTATCTTACAATGCTATTAAATACTAGACCAATAAATATAAAGGTCAATAATCCCATAAATCCATATGCTAGCAACTGCTCCAAATCCTATAAATAAGTCCTTTTTAGTTATTCCCATTAGTATTACCTCCATTAAATACTTGAGTATTACTTTAATTTAATAAAAATATATGAGGGCTAGTATCAGCCCTACATTCTCTAAAGATTAATATTAAAGTCCTTAGCAAATTTTTTGATTTCTCTATCAAGCATATCTTTAGTTCTTGTGTCTGGAGTTGCTCTCATTATCTCAATTAATTTATTAAGGTGTTCTATTATAAGTGATTGATTATCCATGTCTAAGCACCTACTTCTTCTTTAATAAGTTCCATTACTTTATGCTCATGGTCTTTGATGAAATTTAGTACATGTCTTTCATTGAATACAAAGTAATCAAATTCAATGTATTGTCTTGTTATTTCATTATCATCTAGTAACGTTAACGTGTCTTTGCCCTCAAAACCTTTGTACTCGATAATTTCAATCCAACCTAACTCTGTATCAACTTCCACTAATCCTTTAACGTTATCACTGAAATCGTCTGTGTTCCAATCTGCCATTCTGAAATCGTACCCTTTATATTTAAATGTTAACATTTTAATTCCTCCTAGTTTATTATTTAGTTTTTATTTATATTGTAAGTTATAAAGATATTCATTTAACTCTTTCATTTCAACATCTGTTGCATTATTTGTAACTCTTAAAACTTGAACAATTTCAGCTATAACATCTTTTTGAGTTGTTGTTTCTTCTGAATAACGTTGTTCTGAATTAGATACGCTGTAGCCTTTTGGTGAGCCGAATCTTTGACCACTCCATGATGTACCACTTGTACTTCCTTTTCTTCTGATTGAGAACTTCACGTTGTTGAATTTTACGTATACATAACCGTTATCTTCCGTATATTCCATGTTAAAGTCTTTTGCAAATTTTTTAATGTTTCTCATTTTAATTTCCACCTTTGTTTTTATTTTAACACGTTTTGCTGTGCTGTTTTTTAACTTGTACTAAATATACCATAGTATAAAAATCACGTCAACAAAAATAATACTCAATTATGAAATTTGTTTAATACTTATATATTCATTACGGTTAATACTGATATATGTTATGTATTGAATACTCTCATATTGTATGGTATTATTACTTTATTAATAACGATAGGGAGGGCACAAATACAATGAAAACAGTAGTGTTCCATTATAAAAAAGGCGGGGTAGGGAAGACATCTATATCCCTAAATGTGTGTGCTTATAAAGCTCTTAAGCATAAATGTTTGTATATAGATATTGATGAACAACGTAACTCTACTAGTACATTACAGAAAGAATTAGTTAGAGATGAACACACTATATATGATGTACTAACTCACAAGGTTAATATTAAAGATGCTATTAAAGAATCAAAATTTAATAACATTGATTACATTCCAGGGAGTTTAAAAGCAACTGGAATTAATGCTGATAAGTTAGAACTAAAGAAACTGTTCCAAGAAATATATTCTCAGTATGATTACATTTTTATTGATACACCAGCTTCCAGTAATCTATCTACAGTTCAATCAGCTATAGTAAGTTCTGATGTTGTGGTTATTCCTTCAATATTAGATAGTTATAGTTCTGCTAACTTAATGAACGTAGTAGGGCAGGTAAGGAAGCTGAATACTAACACTGAAATAATCATAGCTCCTAATAGATATGTGAAACGTTCTAAGCTATTTAATAACGTACTAGGGGAATTAAAAGAGTATCTATCAGGTAAAGACTATGTAAGACTAGTTAAACCTTTACCCGATTCAATAGAGATTACTAATCAAATAGCTGAAGATAAGTTACTTGTATACAGTGGTAAATCTAATAAATTAAAACAAGCAATTAAAAAATTAAGTGGAGAGGTGTAGTAGCATGGTTAAATTTGATGAGGGATATGAAGATGTTCCAACACAAGAAATAACAACTACAGATAAACAAACAATTAAAGAAGAACTAAAAGATTATGCTGACAAACGTCAGAACAGTTCTATAATAGGGGACACTCATACACGTTCAACTTACTTAATCTCAGATGATACTTTAGATAAACTTGAAGACCTAGTAGCACATATTGAAGCAACTAACGGACTCAACTCAGAACTTACTAAAGGTATGAGTAAGGAAGAAATTAATAAAGGCAGAGTATTATCAAAAGGTGTTAAGAGTAAAATTGTAAACTTTGCAATTCAATCATTCTTAAATAACTATGAAGCTCAAGAAGGGCTCATTCCTGATACAGAACACAAGAGATACAATGTAGGTACTGTTAAAAGTAAGATATATCATAATGCCTACAGATTTACTAATGATGGTGTGACATATGGAATCACTCAGGATAATCGTGGCAAAGAAATTAGTTTCATGTCTACAGATTCAGGTAACACTGTAGAAGAGATTAATGAATGGTTTGATTCAATTAAAGATGAAACTAAGAAACAAGGTGCACCTAAAATTAAATAATATGTATATGAGCCCTAGGATGACCTAGAGCTCTTTTTTTATGCTTCTTCTATGTTAATAACATTTTTAGCTACTACTGAACCAGCAGGAGTAACTAATAAGTCTGTTCCTTCTAGTTTAGAGATTCCACTGAATGGGTTCTCATTGTATTCAAATTCCGGGTAACTAGCTTCTATTTCTAATGGTACACGTTTTGCAACAGCTTTTTTAATGTTAGTGTTAATCTTTCTTAATACTTTATTAGAAGCAAGCTCTGTACCTCTCACAGCTCTTACTACTTCTTTCTTCTCTTCTAGTGTTAATTTTTCTGTAACAACTAACTCAAACTCTTCTGAGTTTTCATAGTGCTCTTGAATGATTCCACATAGTTCTTCTTGTCTAGCTTCTTGTGTCTTCCAACCTGTGAAGTCTGCTGACTCTACATATTCATTAAACATTGCTTCAATAGCTTTCTGTGATTTAAAGTTCACTGGATGCCATTTACCTTTGTGTTCTTCTTTATAAGCTTCTATAACTCTTTCTTTGATACGTTTGAATAATAATTTCATATTACGGTTATTTAAGCCAGCTTCCTCTAACATTTGTTTTCTAGTTTCATTATCCTCTGTAGTGTTTCCAGTCTTAGGAATGTAGATTTCACTAAGTGTTTCATATGTTTCTAATTGTTTCTTAGTAAGAATTGAATTTTTATTTTGTAAAAACCATTGAATGAAATGGTTATGAGTTGAGTCTTGTTTAGAGCTAAAGATGTTTTGGTCTTCACCAATCAAGCTAAGCATACTTGTAGCTTCATCACCTTCACCAATCTCTACATCATAACTAACAGTGTTAGTGTCAATGTGTTTATAACCATCAGCAGTTTTAACACGTTGTTTGTCAGGGTAGGCAACGTTATACATCTCACGAGCTACTCCGTCTTTAATGAATCTAATACGTTGTTTGTAGATGTCAGGATTAGCTAACAACTCTTCAATTGGTTCTAGGATTTCTAACTCTTGTGCTACGAATAAAAATAGTCCCGCATATTCTTGTACTAAGTCCTCTGAGTCATGAGCTTCCATTGACACTGAGTAACGTTTCTTAACTGATTTAAAGTGAATTCCTAAATCCTTTTGTTCAGCAGTTGCATCGAATTCTAACCCTTTAAGTTTAATCTTTGAGCCGATAGTAGCATTAGAACCTTTTACTTCTTTTACTTCTTTCTCAAAGTGGTAGTTGAATAGCTCGTTAATGTTTTGGTTGTTGTTGCCTTTTGTATTTGTTTTCATAATTTTAATTAGTCCTTTTCATTTTATAGTTTTTTATATTGAATTCCGATTTTGATTTTGATATAATGTTATTAGTGGAAGATTATGATTTTTTAAATTTATTGTTAAAAGTTCTACCTTCTATAACTTGTTTTACTGATGTTGCTGAACAGTCCATCATTCTTGCTAATGCATTAAAGCTTAATCCTTCTACTTGATATAACTCTCTAATACGTTCTGCTTTTTCAAATGTCAATCTACGTCTTTCTTTCTTACTTTCATATGAATGCTTTACGTTTAAACTTTGCGTTGTTACTTCCAAATTCTCAATGTTACAGTTCTCACGACAACCATCCAAATGATTTATAACTTCTCCTTTAGCTCTATCACGCTTTCTAATAAACGTTTCTGCTACTACGATATGTGGTTTGACCATCTTATTATTTATGTGTGCTCTAAGGTACCCCTGACCACAAGGTGATAACTTCATTTGTTTAATCTTCTCAGGATTACTCTTACTTTGTGAATAGAAGTTTCCATACTTACTCACGTAATAGATTTGTCTATCCGATTCTTCAAACTGCTTAATTACTCCTGCTTGTACCATTTCTTCTAATTGATATTTCTTAATTGTATTTGTCATTATAAATTGCTCCTCAGTTTTATTTTTATATACTTGAGAAGTTTCTTGTGTTATTATTTATACTGGATAAGTCTATCCATGTATGATATAATTTAGTAAGAAAGCAAAGGAAGGGAATCAAATCCCAAATCCTTTTGTTGACTTTCTTATATAAAATACTGTATTATATACTCGAATATAAAATTAACTAACAACATTGAGAAACTTCGATTAGATAGATTTACTACCAATAAACCTATTTGTAATCATTTAAATTGATAACATTATTGTTACTGCTGATATTCTCAATAGCACTAATCAGATTGTGATAATTACTATTGTTCTTATCTTGGCTATACGTATATTTTGGATTGATAACTATAGCTTCTGTTGTGTGCTTAAATTTAAAACCTACGGGCATCAGGCTACTTTGGTATTTATAAACTAGAAACTCCCCAGTCTCTTTTTTTGTAAATTCATTAAGTGTCTTGATGTCCTTTATTAATGTCTTCTTACTTACGCCTATCATTTCTGCCACTCTAGTTAATGAAATTGGTTCGTAACGTTGAGCTTTTTCATTCCACTCAGTCATCACCAACATATTATTTGATGCTTCTCTGTTTAATCCTCTATCTTGGTTTGTTAACTTTTTAATGAATGGAATCAACGTTAACAATACTCCTAAAGGTTTTACACTCTTAGTGTCACCCTCTACAGCAAACATGTTATATAGCTCTCTGATTGGATGGTCATACACTGTATAGAAGTTTAGGTTACGTTTTTCTTTTGGGAACATTTCTCCACGAATTACTAACTCATCTGTGAAGTAGATTCCTGTTTTATCTGTAAACATAATCCCTTTTTCTTTCATTCTAGCTTTAAACTTCTTAATTTGTGTATCTGTTAATTTTAGTACCTTAGCTAACTTTTTATTATCAAATGCATGTTTGCCATCTTTAAGATATAACTTCTTGCTTTCTAAATCTCTGTAGCTTGTGTAAGTAAATAAGTGAAGTAATTTTCCAAGGTCTTCAAATGATACGTTATATTTTTCTTTTAAACTTGTTTGAAATTCTGCTACCAAATTGAAAAACCTCTCTTCCTTATCTACTGTTGGTCTGTCATACCGTTTTGTTTTCTTCTCTAAGTACACATCATAGTCAATGTATTTCGGGTCTTTGTTTCTAATTTCACCTGTCTGAGTGTTTACTTCCCGTCTAATCTTAACTGATTCTGTATTATCTTTATCCCGTAGTTCTTGTGTGTAGTCTACCATGTACATTATCCTTTCTGCCTTATGCGTGTTCTTTTATTTTGTATCCTTGCTTTTCTAAGAATTGATTTATCAGATATATATTCTTTTGCGATGTGTTCATACCTGAATTAAAGTTCTTCAATGTTCCGTATGAAATTCCAATACGTTCTGCCACTAGTCTCAAGTTAGGGTGCATAGCATCCTCATACCAAGTTGAGAATATTTTATAAGTGGCTCTTGCTTGTGTGTCATGTGGTTTCAAAGCCATAATTGATAACCTCCTTAATGATTTTGACTAGCTAGTCATCCTAAAGGTAAAAAAGAAATGCTCTCCTGAGCTGTTAAATACATTGTAACATGTACTTGCTGTTTTTTATCATCTTTTACATGTCTGTTTCTTATCTGTAATAACATTATACCATACATTTACAGTCTAAAGAACTTCATTTCAAAAGAATATATAACTATATACCCTTAAAGTGTAATAAGTAAACATTATTTTTTAATTATTGTTGACTTTGCTTATTTTGACTGATTCGACATTTAACTTTGTAGTAGATTTCAATTCCAAATAGCCAAATTATTAAACCTACTAAGTAAATTATGATTGCAGGTGCTGATATTACACTGGCTATTCCTACTGAGATAGATGCAATTAGTAATAATCCAATAGCAACTAATAAACTATTATTCATTTTGGGTTATCCTCTCTGTGTTTTATCTTCTTACACTATCTAATATAGCAATCACATCGAGCAAGTGACCCTTTTTATAAAATTTGTTACTTTATCCTACTAAGTAGTGTGTTTTTTTATCTCTCTGATTAGTATATTATAAACGGTTCAAAATGTAAGGCAAGATTGCTAAAGTTTTTTATTTTTTTCTACTTGAGCCATAACTTCTTTAATTCTATCTGTTACTTTCTGAATGTCCTCTATAACTTGATTTGCTTTATTAAAATGTTCTTCCATTGTTAAATCATCCTTTTCTATTTGATATGTATAGGAGCCGAAGCTCCTTGTTTATTTACAATGCTTATCATAAATTGTTTTACTTACTGATAATCCTAAACCATATTTTTCATTAGCTACCATTAACTCAGCTGTATCATTTAGTATTGGTTGTCTAGCTACTAACATCTCAGGAGTCATTTCAGCTTTCTTAATACTAGGAGTGATTCCAAAGTTATTTGACACTGCTTTATTTGCTACTGCATTTAATTTCATTTGGGAAACATCATCTGTTTTATCCATGTTCTCATGAATAAATCTATTAGCTTCTTTCTGAATCTGTTTATCCATCATTCGGAATACTTCATATTGTTCTAATCCAACTGATTCACGTAATGACTTGATTACTTGTTTAACCCATTTCTTAAACTCTTTAGCCTCAGGTTTACGACTATTAAATATTGCTTCATATATTCCGAACTCTGAAATAACATTAACCTTTTGTGTTTTCCTAGCATATTTACTTTTAGAGGTGCTGTCCACAATGTGGGTACCCACATCTTCCTTATCAATCATACGTATCATATGTGGTGCATGCTCATAATCTAAAGCCTTAGCAACATCTCCTGCTACAGCCCACCATTCTCCATTAACTTCTACGAATCTAATTTCATTACCTAACCATTCTTCTACTTTGATATTGTTTTTCATAATTGTTTACCATCCTCTGTTTAATTTTTTGTATTTAAAAAGCCACCTGATTATTATCAAGTGACTCATTACTTCCTATATTGTTTTAAGAACTTCTCTATCTTATCTAGTGATGTATCATTTAAATCTCTTCTAGCAACTTTCCAATCTTGAATCATTGTGTAATTCATGCCAATGTGTTCTGCTATCATTCCTACTCTAGGCTTGAAATGTGTTTCCAAGAATTTCTTGAACTCTTGTCTCAACCTCTCATTTCTATTCATTATTGTTAACTCCTTTTACTAAGTAATTGTTTACACTGTATAGTTAAAAAAATATTAACCCTTTCCTTATATATACCTAATAGAACAATGTACATATTTTTACTTGTTATCGGCTACTCTTATTATAATTATTTCTTTTCCTTACTTATACCTAATGTTACTGTGTTCCTTTTTTGATACTTTGTGTGTTAAAACTGTAAAACTTTATTTACCTCTCATTTACTATAAGGGAGGTGGAGATGAATTTGAACCATACTATTAAAACTTTTCTCCCTACACTCTATATAAGGAAGCTGGCTTGCATTTTCGAGGGTAATTTAAAAACTTTTTTACCTTCCTATCTACTATAAGGGATTTGAGTGTAAAAGTTTCGTATGTTTTGAAAATATATTTACTCCCTCATTACCTATAAGGAAGCTCGAACGGAATTGTAAAGTAACTCTCAAAACTTTTTTAATACCTCTCTACATCTACTATAAGAGAACTGAGTTACATTCTGAACCATACCCTCTCATTTTATATAAGGGAGCTGAATGTAATTTCACAAGTAACAATTAAAACTTTTTTATTTACCTCTTCAATTACTATAAGGGAGCTCGAGGTGAATCCATAAGTAACACCTTAAACTTTATTTACCTCTTCAATATATATAAGACAGCTGAGTTACATTTTCGGACGTAACCCATTAAAACTTTTTATACCTCTCTACATATACTATAAGGAAGTTGAGACGGAAAATCGTGGGTTTCTCTCAAAACTTTTTAAATCTCTTCAATTACTATAAGGAAGCTCAATGTAAATGTTTGTCATGCAGTTAAAAACTTTTTTCTCCCTACTATATAAATGTAATCATCATCCACCTCTAACACACCGTACAACGCATTTAAAGTGGGTTTTAAACGTGTTCCTTCCTATAGTAATGTTATTTATCCTGATGATAGTTAATGTGATTAGAATGGAGTTTTGTTGGGACATGCATTATCTATAGTTTTGAGTTTTTCTCTGTCCCAATGGGTCAAAACTATGAATAAACTATAGCTGAAAATAAGGACAAAGCCTGTCATATCAATAGTTTTAATGGGGGGTAGTTTTTCTGTCCCATGCATTATACTCATAGTATGGGACAACAAAACTCTATTAGGAAACAAAACTATAATTAACCTTTTAGTCACCTTTCTTCCATGCGGTGTAACTGACGGAACCTTTACCCCTTATGCGGTGTAACTGACGGAACCTCCCTGAATCCTTGAATCAGTTGGGGGAGTAAGTCTGAAGGGTGATTTTAACCTATTCTCTACTTATAGTAACCTGTTATACATATTCCTAATCTTTATATACTGAAAGAAATTAGTATTAAAACAATTGATAACTGATAATAATTATTCTTTTAATCAAGATAAATAATAAAAAAATGATACTAGGACATATATCGAATCAGTTTACTGATGAGACTATTGTCCTCAGAGAACATCTAATCTTTCTGAAGGCTTTAGCCTGAAGTAAAGTTAATGTTCGATAGGTCTTGAACTTGAATAGATTAAACAACAGATTACCTTATCAATAACTATTAGAAGTTCAAGGTCAAGAGCCTAGCGCACTTCCATTACGGTGGGAAAACCACCCACCTTCATTCCGTTTGCTTTGGGTACTGAATAAGTCGAGCTAAAGCTCTGACTGATTCAGATACCCTAGTATTCTTTCTTTTTTATTCTGATAAATAATAACTATTGTTCTTAAAGATAATAAATATAACTCTAATCTTCAATAATTAAACTATAGTTATTCAAATAGGTTATTAATTATAGTTAAAAATAGATAAATATGAGCTATGTTTTGGTTCTTTTACATAATAATTAAAAATAATTAAATAAAAGGAGTCAATATAGATAAAAATATGTATATAGTTCTATTAGTTATAGGTGGAAGAGATATAACTAGTCTAGCATTCAGTATATTCTAATAAGAGTATGTTGAATGGTGGAACTTGTCACTCTACCAAAGATTATGGTTACTGCCATTACCATATTCAAATTAAATACTAATACCATTGTATTTTTCCTTTCAGAAATTTATTTCCTTTTATTTTGTTTTTTATATATAAATAGTTAGAGCTGAGTACATAGAGGTTACTTGGCTCTTTCTTTTTGTGTGTATTTATCTAATTACCATTACAGAATGATATTTATATAAATACATATTGAATAAGCCAATCTGTTTTCACTACCAAATAGAAAATAGATAAAGGAGGAGTGAGAACAGAAATGAATAATTACAGAGAATATTTAACAAGAAAACAACATCAAGAGATAATTCAGCGTATAAATGATACGTTTGGGGAAGATTATTTACAAGCACATGAGTTTGGTCAAATCTATGAAGAATTTGCTAACAGTTTAATACATGAAGATGATGATAATTTGTACATTAACAATATCTAAACCATTGAGGACTCTAATAAGGGTTCTCTTTTTTACATACAACTAATCTAGGAGAGATAGCTATGAACAATGAAGGTAACAGGTGTCCTGATTGTCAAAGTAACAATACAGTGATTGATAAGATACCAGGTGAAGAAATAGCACACCTTTTCATTTGTGATTCATGTGGACATTTCCACAATATCTATATCAGTAGTGAGCAAGGTGAGAAGTAATGGATAAATTTATAGACATACTAGCTAATATCCTATCAGTAATTATTATCTTAGCTATTGTAGGAATAGTAATAGGATTATCAATATATGGACTTGTAACTGTATGGAGTTTAATACTATAAAACAATTAATAGAGGAGATTACCCAATGAGAGAATATGAAAAAGAATTAGATGATGAATTAAACAGCGTATTAAATAAGTACATTGAAGATGAAGAGGATTATAAAGAGTTATGTGTTCAAATATTTGAAGCATCAATAGAAGAGAACCCTGATGCTCTACAACTAATAAGTACTTTTAAATCCTTAGGAGCAAATGACCTAGAAGCTAATATTAAACTAGCTGAGCTCATGATAGCAGGGTTTTAATGGAACATAAGGTAGATAAGTCACCTGAAAGAATAGAAGAGCTACAACGGGCTATAGAAGAGATTAAACGTGAAGATAGAGAAGTATGGGGTAACTATCAAAGTGAATACAGGATAGTAGAAGACCCATTACACGGAATGTATATAGAACTAATACCGTACAATGAGGAGAGTTAACATGGACATTATAGACACAAAGTATATTTGTATTAAAGATTTAGGTGGACACAAAGCAGGTAATGAATACGTTATCTATCCTACATGTGTTGATGTACTAGGTAAAGAGTATAACTTTGTTACCAGTCAAGGACATCTACTATCAGATGAGTTCTTAGATACCCACTTTGAGAAGTTAGGTAAGAAGAAGGACATGTTCCAAGCTATAAAAGATATAGCATTTGAAGTAGGCAATGAGAGTACACAAGTAACATATGAAAGGTTATCAGATGTACATGACTATATAGGTGAGCATGAGATAACTATTACATGGAGAGATGAGACACCATATATAACTAAAGCACGTAACAATAGTTATTATACTGGGTTTTAACTAGAAGAGTTTGATAGACAGTACGAGTAATAGAACAATGACCTTACGGAACAACTCTTTGAGAATGTTCCCAATGATACAGCTCATTACCCACTAAGGATAGGAACTTTGGTTCCCACCTTGTAAGTGGGTTATACATAGTTTGGTGATACAGACATGTCATATAAACCTCCTCGAATATATGTCCTCTCTTAATTGAGAGGTATACATAAGAGATAGTTAGGGTAGACAATGTTCTCCCTGTTAAGTATATTGCAGGCACAGTATGTTTAACAGGTGGTTTCATATCCCACCTAACTCCTCTCCTAGAGTTTTCCCTGCTGTTAATTCAGTAGGGTTTCTCTTAATACATAAGGTAGATTAAACCTACCACTTAATAATACTCAGTTATGAATACACAGTAATACTGAAGTATATAAAGGAGTTAATACTTTATGAGAACAAGAATAGTTAATTACAATAAGTTAGAACAAAGTTCTTTTGATGAACAGATAAATAAAGTAATAGAAGAATTAGAGAAGAATGAAATAACAATTAAAGATATAAAGATAATGAATGAGAAAAAAATATTGATTATGTTTTCAATAAACAAATTCATTTAAACAATAAGAAGTTAAACAAACTTAAATGTAAAGAAAGAAGTTGAATCAATTTGGTAAAGAAGAAATGTAATAAAGTAAATTGTTTTAATCTAATTTCATTTACAGAAAAGTATTGTGAGAAACATAAAGAAGAAAATAATAAATATGATAAACAAAGATTTAATAATGATAAAGAAGTAAGACAAACATACAATAGTCAACGATGGAGAACCATTAGGAAGCAATGTCTTATACGTGATAACGGTTTATGCATGTATTGCTTACACAATGGTATGTACACCAAGGCAACTCTAGTAGACCATTACAGACCTGTTAGAGATGCATATGAGGATAGATACAACCAAGATAACCTAGTATCAGCTTGTGACAAGTGTAATACAAGGAAAGCAATAGATGAAGATAAGTTAAGAAGTAATCAGATTACATTAGAAGAGTTCAAGAGTAGATGGAGATACGAGATAGAAGAATAACACGGGTATTATATGGCAGGGAATAGAACCCGAACGTTAATTGGGTGAATGATTAGTAAAGTATGGCAAGCCCCTACCAATGGCTACAGCCTTACTCTCCCAAGGGATATAAACCGGCGTGAACTTAATCTCTCGAAAATGTTGATTTAAAAAGGTAAATATTCGGACTTTATCCTACTAAATACGCCTATTATACGGAAATACATCTACTTAGTTTTACATATTAAATAATAAAGGAGGCAATCTTATTGGCTAGACCCAAGAAACCATTAGACCAACAGAAATCAAGAAGAACTAAAGAGGTTCAGGAAGAGTTAAAAGCTACTGAAGAGCAATTACAGCAGTTGAAACCATTACAGAAAACTCCTCCTGCTTATTTAGATGCTACAGCTAAGAAAGAGTATAAACGTATCACAACTTTACTAGAAGAACTCCCAATAGCTGACTTAGATTTAAGTTTAGTCGTTGCTTATTGTCAGACCTATTCAAACTGGGTGCAAGCTACTAAGCATATTAACAAACACGGACTTGTAACAGAGACTGAGAGAGGTACTAAGCTATCAAGTGAGTACACAGTACAACGTGATGCAACAGATAGGCTATTATCACTCTCAAATAAGTTAGGACTTAACATTGATTCACGTATGAAGATAATGACACCTAAACAGGAATCATCAGTTAAAGACCCATTCGAGGAGTTTTTAAACGATGACTAAACAACAAAGAGATTACACTACAGAATTTGCTAAGAAAGTAGTATCAGGTGAGTTATTAACTAGTAAGAAGAACATACAGGCTTGTGAGAGACATCTGAGAGACCTTAATAACAAAGCTTTCAAGTATCACTTTGATGTTGAGAAAGCTAATAAAGCTATTAAGTTTATATCAATGCTACCCGACCCTAAAACAGGTAAGAAAATGCCATTAGCATCATTTCAACGGTTTATAGTTGGAAGTTTGATGGGATGGGAAGATGATTTATCCAATAGAAGATTTACCAAGGGATATATAAGTTTATCGAGAAAAAATGGGAAGACAATCTTAGTTTCGGGTCTTTCATTATATGAACATTTACTAGGTAAGGAACCAGTGAAGGAAAGATTAGTAGGATTATCAGCTAATAGTAGAGAACAAGCTTCTATAGCGTATGAAATGTGTACAGCACAGTTAGAAGTATTACGTGGTAGCTCACCTGCAATCAAAGATATGACTAAGATTACAGAATCTAAAAAAGAAATAATTAATACACGAGATAGAAGTAAGATTAAAGCAGTATCTAATGAAGCAAGTAACTTAGAAGGTTATCAATTCAGTTACGCAATCATTGATGAATTCCATGAAGCTAAAGATAAGAAGATGTATGAAACATTAAGACGTGGACAGGTATTATTAAACAATCCTAGCTTAATCATTATCAGTACAGCAGGATTTAATTTAAATGGTCCTATGTTTGAAGAATATAAGTACATTACTAAAATACTAGATGGTACAGAGACTAATGAAAACTATTTCTGCTTTGTATCAGAACAAGATTCAGAGTCTGAGATTCATAACCCTGATACATGGATTAAATCTAATCCACTATTAGAAGTAGAATCACTTAAACCTACATTAATGAGAAACCTACAAGCTGAAGTAGATGAAGGAATAGCTAAACACGATTTAAACGGTATCTTAGTTAAGAACTTTAATCTATGGAGACAATCTAGTGAAGAGACTTATATATCTCATCAAGATTGGGAAGCTTGTTATACAGATTCAGAGTTAGATATTACAGGTAGAGATGTTTATTTCGGAATTGACCTTAGTAGGCAGGATGATATGAGTGCTGTAGGAATTATATTCCCACTAGAAGATAAAAAATACTTTGTAGACAGTCATATTTTCCTTGGATTCAAACATTCTATAGCTGAGAAGTCACAAAGAGATAAGATAGATTACATGAAGCTAATTGATACGGATATGGCAACATTAACTAATACTGAATCAGGAATCATTAACTATGAGCAAATCATAGAGTGGTTAATAGAGTATATAGAATCTAATAACTTAAATGTTAAAGGAATTATGTATGACCCGTGGTCAGCCAATTCTCTAGTAGCAAAATTAGAAGCAGATACAGATTATCCTTTAATTGAAGTAGCTCAGAACTACAAGAACCTTTCACCTGCATTAAAACAATTTAAACTAGATGTATTCGAGAAATTGATACTGCATAATGGCAACCCTAACTTAAATCTTGCTATAAACAATGCAATTACTAAATCAGATAACAACGGTAACATTATTTTAGATAAACAAACTAACAGAAACAAGATTGACCCAATTGTGGCATTAACAACAGGTTATACGATGGCAATGCATTATGAATTTGATAACGCTTTGTTGGATTGGCTACAGAGTGATGATTTTGGATTCTAGGAGGTACAAACAATTGAATTTATTAAAAGTGATAGGACAGTTTCTAGGTAATAACCTTGTAGCTATCCTTTTTTTAATTGGCTTAGTTCTTATTAACGTTGCAAGTTACTTACAGTTTGATATGGTAATCGGATTTATAGTAACAGGCGTAACATTAATACTAATTGCCTTGATAGTCCAGTTTGAAAAAGCAGGAGCAGAACAACCACCAAAATAAAGGGAGGTGAATATTTAGAAAATGGGAATTTTTTATAATAAAAAAGAAACACGTAGTAATTATGTAAGCTCACAAGCATTTGATGCCTTCCCTGCACACTCTATTCCACTATCAGCTTTGAATTGGGATGAACAAAGAGCATTACGTTCATCAGATATATTCACAGCAGTTACAACACTCTCAAAGGATATCAGTAAGCTAGATATTAGAATACAAGAGAATGGCGTATACAGAGAAAAGGATTATTTAGAGTATTTACTCAATAAGAAGCCTAACAGTATCTACAACGGTACTCAGTTGAAGTTTATAGTGATGATGAGTGCATTACTGAACGGTAAAGGTTACATCATGATTGAACGTAATCCATTAGAGCAAGTAAATGCTTTATATCATGTTCAAACTAGTAGAGTTCAGTTAAAAGAAGATGATAAAGGTGATTTATACTATGAAGTTAACAATGATGGACAAACATTAGAAGTAGATTATAAGGATATGATTGTGATTATGCCATATACAACAGATGGAGTTAACGCAATTACAGCATTGAGTTCATTACAAGCAGATATTAATAATCAACAGTTTGGGAAACAATTCTTTACTAACTTCTTTGCTAATGGAAGTAGTGCAGGCTCAGTTCTTAAGTTGAAAGATGGGAAATTGAGTGCTGAAGATAGAGAGAAAGTTAAACGGAAATGGCAAGAAGCCAATGCAGGTGAAGATAAGGTTAACAGCGTTATCGTTCTTGATGAAACGATGGAATTTGAACAACTAGAAATTGATAAAGATATCTTAGACATCATTAACAAGAACACAGCAAGCACAAGGGCTATAGCTAAGGCATTTGGATTACCATTAAGTAAGTTAGGTATAGAACAAACTAATACGAGCTTACAGGACACTTTAAATGATTATCTATTGAATACGTTAGGTAGTTACATGAAAGTTTGGACTAGTGAGCTAGACTTTAAACTGGTACATGATAAAGATAAGTATACTAAGTCCTTTGTGTTCGATACTACAGCATTTAGAACAATTGACTGGCAAGCACACGTTGAAACACTTAATACTCAGCTTGAAAAAGGTGGAATAACTTTAGATGAATACAGACAAGGTTTAGGATTACCACCAATTCCAGGAGGATTAGGAAGTAAGCACCGTGTAGACCTTAACCACATTGATTTAGGTTTAGCAGATGACTTCCAACTAAGAGAAGTATCAACTAATAATCAAGCTACTAAAGCAGTTAGTGATGATGCTGTGAAAGGTGGTGAGAACACTAATGAGCAATAGAGAAATTAGAGCTATGGAAACTATTAAAGCTGTAGATGATGAACAGATGATAGTTGAAGGCTATGCTTTACGTTTCAATACATTATCTAATGATTTAGGTGGATTTGTTGAGACAATCTCACCTGAAGCTTTGAAAGAAGCAGACCTTTCAGACGTACGTTGTTTGATAGACCATGATTCAAGTAAAGTATTAGGTCGTACAGTAAGTGAAACATTAGAGCTTAATATTGATGATGAAGGTTTATATTTCCGTTGTCAGTTGCCTAACACTTCTTATAGTAAAGATTTATATGAGAATATCCGACTAGGTAACATTAATCAATGTTCATTCGGATTCATTTTAGATGAAGACGGTGATTCATTCGAGAAACGTGACGATGGATTATTTAAACGTACATTAAGAAAGATTAAATCATTATTCGATGTGAGTATTGTAACTTATCCTGCTTACAATGATACGGATGTAGCTCCTGCTTTAAGAAGTATTGAAGCTATCAAAGAATCAGAGCAAGAAGAAGTAAGAAAAGTACAACAAGAAGAACAGAGAAAAATTGAATTAGCAAAAGTACAGTTAGAACTATTGAAATTAAAATAGGTCTATTTTTTTATGACTGATTTAAGTAATACCAAATATTAAAAATAACAAATACCTAGTATTACAAATAAGTAATACCTAGAGTTACATGGAGGTAACACCTTAATGGAAAACTTAAAAGAATTACGCTCACTACGTGCTGAGCAAGTAGATGTAGCAGAGAAAGCAGTAGAAGCAGGCAAACCTGAAGAAGCTCAAGATGCTTTAGAAGAAATTAAAAAGCTAGATGAAAGAATCACAGCAGTAGAAGAAGAAATTAAAGAATTAACAGATAAAGAAAAAGGTTCTAAAGAAGATGAGCCTAAAAAAGAAGATGCTCCAGTAGCAAAAGAAGGAGAACAACGTTCAATGAATCAATTCAAACCATCAATTAAAGAAGAAAAAGAATCAGCAGAAGTAAGAGGATTTATGGATTTCTTACGTTCTAAAGGTCAAGTTCGTGACGGTATTACTAGTCTAGGTGGAGCAGAAGCAGTTATTCCTCAAGACATTGTAACTACTCCAGTAGAATTACCTGAAACAGTAACAGACTTAAAAGCTTATGCAAATGTAGTTAAAGTACCAACAGCACAAGGTTCATACCCTATTTTAGAATCAGCTACAGAACGTATGATTTCAGTTGAAGAATTAGCTAAGAACCCTGAGCTAGCTAAGCCTAAATTCTTAGATGTTAACTACAAAGTATTAACTTACCGTGGTCAAATTGCTGTATCTGAAGAAGCTTTACAAGATTCTACACCAGACTTAGCTAACTTAGTAGCTCAAAACAATGCTCGTATTGGTTTAAATACAACTAATGCTGAAATTGCTGACGTTATGAAAACATTCACAGCTAAATCAGTAGATGGAACAGATGGCATTAAAGACATCTTAAACGTAGATATTGACCCTGCTTATAACGTTACAGTTGTAGCATCTCAAACATTCTACAATGAATTAGACAAATTGAAAGACAAAAATGGTCAATACATTTTACAAAATGATATTACTTCACCTTCAGGCAAATCATTATTTGGTCGTAAAGTAGAAGTTATTTCTGATTCATTACTTGGTAATGCAGGAGAAGCTAAAGCTTTCATCGGTGATGTTAAACAAGCAATCTTATTTGCTGACCGTGCTCAATCATCAGTTAAATGGATTGACAATGAAATCTATGGTCAATTATTAGCAATTGCTCAACGTTTCGATGTTGTAAAAGCTAATGAAAAAGCAGGATTCTTTGTTTCATACACAGCACCAGTTGTTGATGGTGGAGCAGGAGCATAATCAAATAGGAAAGGATGAGAACAGATGGAATTAGAAACATTAAAAAAACATCTAAAAGTTTCTCATTCTATGGAAGATGATGTAATCAAAGATTATTACGATTGGGCAGAAGCAGAGATTAAAGATTCTGTTTCTACTTCTCCTACTCGTAATGAATCATTTTTCAAGGATAACAAGATATATGAACGTGCTTGTGTAATGTTAACAGCTCATTATTTTGAGCAACGTATAGCATATAGTGATGTTCAGCTATCAGAAGTAAACGATTCAGTGACTTCAGCAATACAGAAATTGCGTGGTTCTTACTATGAGAGCTAACAATTTAAAGGATGTTATTTCCTTCTATGATGTTGTTGATAGTGGACCTGAGCCTGGAATGGGAAGCAAAGAAAAGGTGTTTGAAGCATTTGCTGAACTCTATGAACCATCAGCTAAGGATTTTCAACTAGGTAACTTAGAATTAGATAAAACTAATCTCACAGTTATTATTAGAAGTTCTTTTCCTGAGTTTACTCCTAGAGTTAATCAAACATTTGTAGTCATGACTGGTCTTTACGGGAATCAATCTTTCAATATTAAGAGCGTATCCCCTACAGAAGGTCATTTCATGAAGATTGTAGGTGAAAGTGATGGGAGTTAAGTTTACTGGACTCAAGGAACTGGAACAAGAATTAATGAAGCAATATAATCCTGCACGAATGGAAAGAATTATTGATAAGGCATTAACAGCAGGAGCCAAGAGAATGTTACACATCGTCAAACAAACACAATCAAAGTATAAAAACACAGGGGCAACAGTACGTGAAGCAACTATCTCCGAACCAATGACTATAAACGGTCGTAGAGTCGTAAAGATACATTGGAGAGGTCCTGATAACAGGTATAGCATCATCCACTTACAAGAAGAGGGTTTCTATAACAAAGATGGAACATTTAATAGCCCTGATTCTAAGGGTGCCTTACAGAGAGCAGTAATTGAAGGCAGAGAAGTTTACTTCCAAACCATTAAGTCAGAATTGGAGAAAGAATTCTAATGAGAGATTTAATGATGGAGATGTATGAAGCATTCAAAGCAGATAAAGAACTCTCTGAGCATGTAAAGGATATACGATTCTTTGATTATCCAAATGCCAATGCTGTTAAAGAACCCGTAATAGTTATAGATGATTTAACCACTCCAATCCCTGGAGATTTTGCAGACGATGACAATCTCACTTATCAATATTTGTATCAAATAGATTTATTTGTAAAACAGAATAGCAACGTAAACGGTCGGTTACTTAGTAATCGGCTTATTTATCGTATTCAAAGAATTATGTATGAACAGTTCAGATTCACTGTGAATTCATCAGGCAAACCTGAGTATTTAAAAGAATTCAACTTATACAGAAGTACCCTTTCCTTTACAGGAAAAATATATAGAGAAGAAATGGAGCAATTTTAATCATGGCTAAAAAACAAACAACGTCTTTCACAGGTTTAGATAATTTTAACTATAAAGTATTAAATCAAGAAGGTTCTACAGTACAAACACCACAACGTATTCAAGGGCTACAAGAAATCACGATTTCTAAAGACCAAGAAGTGGTTAAGGCTTACGGAGATAACCGTACAATGGAAACAGCAGTATCTAATGGTGATGTGGAACTAGAAAGTGGCTTCCATACATTAGCTTTAAATTATTAGAGCCTTTAACTAGTAATAGTTATAGCAAACTCCTTTAATTCATGGGAACCCTTAACAGATAATGCTGAAGGCAATCATGAGCCAAGCCTAGAGATAGGAAGGTGCAACGACTAGAGAAAAGATAGTTTACTGTTACAGGCAGTAAATGAAAACTGAGTATCGTACAATCAAGTGATTGGAAATGGGGAGCTTCTCAAGTAACGACTGAGAAGGTGATATAGTCTAGTCTTTATAGAAATATAAAGCCCAATGGATAGTGATTAACGACCACTATTAAATATTAACGTAGAAGATAGAGCAAACCTCTTTGGTTTAGAAGTAGTAGACGGTATCTACGGTGTAGGTAACGATATTCCAAACGATGTAGCAGTATTACTAGAACGTACATCAGCAGAAGGTCGAGAAGTAGTAGGTTTATTAAACGGGAAATTCACGTTTGCAGAAATCGAAGGTAAATTAATTGCCTAGCCTTTCAGAAATGATTGGCTGTAATCGGAGAAAATCGGAAGAACTCTCACGTAGACAATTCCGAGGTATGACATTAATTTAAAAGTTAATGTAGACCGTAACGCATAGGAGAATGAAACTCTAATTAGAGAATAAAAAGCTCCCACGAGGCTCCGACATCTTAATATTAAGTTAAAGATGGAAATGTATGCTGAGCTTACTAGTGATAGTAAGAAGTACATGATAAAAAACTTGTACGATAACACAACTGGAAACTACTTCAGATGATATCGAGTTCTCAAGTCAATCAACTACTGGTACCTTCATTGCTCAAGACATTGAAGGATACAATGAGCCTAAAGCAATGTTATTAGGATTCGACCCTAAAGGTACTAACACAGCATTATATAGCATTTGGGAAAAAGTCTTTGGTGAAAAACACCCTGAAGACGTAGACGGTGCAGGTGCATAATATATGGCTACTAAACAGGAAAAATATGAAGTAATCAAATACTTTGTAGATTTGCAAGATGGTGACCATGAGTACAACGTAGGAGTTAAATTCCCACGAGGTAATAAAAAAGTATCTCAGAAACGTTTAGCTGAGCTATCAGGTTCAGATAATAAACAAGGTACACCATTAATCAAAAAAGTAGAAGACACTAAAGCAAATAAAGAAGATAAGTAAACCACTAGAGGGCTGTTAATTCAGTCCTCTTTTTATTATAAATTTTTAACCAATTAAAACTAAAACAAATAACAGAAAGAGGTACCCACCTTATGGCTAAACAAACTAAATTAAACTTTATCGAATTAATCAAAGATGTAAATGAAGAAACTGGAGAATTAAATACTAAAGTATACTTCACTCCTAAATATATTCCGTTCTCAAAATTATTACAATTAACAAAAACACTTGAAGCAATGGAAGAGAAGACAGAATTAGAAGCAATGAATGAAATGTTCAAGATTGTATCAGAGGATATCTACAATGGTCAATTTACAGTAGAAGAATTACAAGAAGGATTACATGCTCCTGAAGCTGTAGCAACTCTACAAGAACAAATTGCTTTCATCTCAGAAGGTAAATTAACAGAAACTAATGAAGCTCGATTAAAAGAATTATTAAAATAAGGAGTGTATAGGGAATGAAACATAGCAAAATAGAATTAGCTACTGAGTTTGATGATACAGGTATTCCTACTAAGTATGAAACGTTTATCACACGTCAGAATATTTCATTCTCTTTAGTTTATGAATGTGTTTCATTTCTAGCTTCCTTAAAAGAGAATCCTGATGATGATGAGATTTATATAATGATGGATATTGTAACTCGTATTTTTGATGAACAATTTAATATGAATACTCTAATAGATGGATTACCTGCTCAATCAGCTACCTATGAACTTTACAAGCACATTGTATTTGTAGGTAGCGGGGAGAGCTTAGATAGTGAAGTAGAAAGTAATTCAGAAGTATCTAATACACAAGTTAATGGATGGGAAGACCATAAAGAAAACTTAAAGAAAACCATTAATAAAATGGTCAAGGAGGGTGAGCAGTCATTTAATGATGTGCTTGACCTTCCATTTTTTTTAGTCTTCGATGAGCTAAACACACAAGCTAAAGAGAAACCTGAACACAAGAGTTCTATGTTGGATGCCTTTGCTTAAACTCTTTTTATTTTTATTAAGGTGGTGAATTAGAACATGGAGAAAGAAATGATTAATGCCTTTATGTCAGCTCCTACTCATTATAAATGTAGTTCAATGCTAATAGCTTTCACGCTTTAATAAAAATTATATTGAAAGAGGTAGGTGAAATAATTCATGGCAGATATACAAGGTTTACAGATTAACTTTGGATTAGAAGAGAACGGTATACAGAAATCTGTAACAGATATCAAACGTTCTTTTAGAGGATTAAACTCTGATTTAAAGTTAACAGATAAGATATTCAAATCATCTGAGAAATCAATAGATAACTACAGTGATGAACTTACTAAATTAGGTTCAGCTAGTAAGATACTACAAAATAACTTAGATGGTTTACAAGATGAAATGGATAGCCTAGATACAACAACAGCAAAAGGTAAGAAAAAGGCTACTCAACTTAAAAATGAATTTAACAAACAATCCATATCAGCTCTAGCTTTACAGAAAAGAATAGATGAACTTGGAGATGAATATAAAGAATTAACATTCCAAGCAACTCTAGCAGGTAAAGCAGTAAAACATGCAGGAAATATGAAATCAGCTTGGGGTGGAATGAATGAATCCATTAACCGTATTGGTGATAGTTTCCGTAACTTAGGTTATGTATCTAACACTATGATTTCAGGTATGGTTGTTCAAAACATCTCTACAATTATTCCCGTAGCAGGTAGTGCTATAAGTGCTATAGCAGGTATTGGTGGAGCTCTAGTAGCTACATCAGGTGGAGCAATTGGATTAGGTGGAGCATTTGGTATAGCTCTTGGTGGCATTCATGCATTTGCAGGACAAGCTAAGACAGCTTTACAAATGGTTGAAGATGGAGAAATGAAAGCAACAGCAGAGCTAGATAACTATCAAACTTCTCTATCAGGATTACAGAATCAATGGAAGGGATTAGTTCAATCTAACCAAGCATCCATATTTAATACTATGAGTAATGGTATTAACTCAGCTAAATTTGCTTTAACAGCATTAACTCCATTTATTACTAAAACCACTAATCAAATAGCTCAATTCTCTCAACGTATGTTGGAATGGGTTCAAACCTCTAAAAATGCTAGTGGAGCCTTCACGATGCTTAACCAGGTTGGTCCCCCGATATTCCAAAACATTCTAAATTCAATATTTAAAGTTACTGATGGACTCGTACACATGGGAACTCAATTTGCACCATTATTTACTTGGGTTGGTGCAGGATTAGAGAAAATGGCTAATCAATTTAACACATGGGCTAACTCAGCTAGTACAGATAATGGAATTTCACAATTCATTGATTATACAAAGACTAACTTACCTATAGTAGGTCAGATATTCGGAAATATATTCTCAGGTATTGTTTCATTATTCCAAGCTTTCTCAGGTCACTCTCATACAGTGATGGTAGGTATGCAAGGTGTAACTCAGTCATTCAAAGAGTGGGCTCAAAACTTATCAGGTACTGAAGGATTCAAAAACTTCATAGCTTACTTAAATACTAATGGTCCTAAAGTTTGGCAATTGCTGAAGAACATAGGAAGTATTGCAGTAAATGTTATAAGTGGATTGGCTCCAGTAGGCTCAGTAATGTTATCTATTACTACAGCAGTAACAGGGTTTATAGCTAAGTTAACAGAGTCTAAGATTGTTACAGCTGGTTTAATCGGAATAGCAACTGTTCTTATTGGTTCTATGATGACGTTTGGACCTGCAATATTAATTGTAACTTCAGCACTCAAAGCTTATGGCTTTGCTATGGACGGCGTAAAAGCTATTACTACAATCTTTAATGCAGTACAATCAGCGTCACAAACGATTGCTCTAGCTTATATGTATACAATGGATAAACTAGCTCTTAAAGAAAGAGCAAGAGCATTAGCATTGAAATTACAAGCAGTGGCTCAAGGTATATGGAATACAGTTACTAAGGTAGCTACAGGGATAGCTAACGGTTACAGATTTGCTATAGCTTGGTTATCTACTACTTTTACAGTTGCTAACATGAAACAGAAAGCTAACATGTTAATTCAAGGAGCTTGGAATACGATTACAGCAACAGGTAGAGGTATTGCTAATGGATATAGATATGCAATAGCAATGTTAACAACTTCTCAAGGTCTACAAGCGTTAAAATCTAAAGCAAGTGCAATAGCTATGGGAGTTTGGACTACAGCAACTAAAGTAGCATCTGTAGCAACTAGAGGATTAGGCTTAGCAATTAGATTTATGACTGGACCCGTTGGTTTAGTAATAACTGCAATCACAGCATTAGTAGCAGGAATCATTTATCTATGGAAGACAAACTCAACGTTCAGAAATGCAGTTATCAGCATTTGGAATTCTATTAAAAATTCAGCAATAGCTGTTTTTGGATTCATAAAAACTTGGATTATAAATATTTGGAATGGAATCAAATCAGCATCTGTAGCAATTTGGAACGGAATCAAATCAGCAGTGCTGTTTATTGTTAAGGGTTGGATTAACGGTATAAAATTATATATCTATGTAATAAGAACTGTAATAACTACAGTGTTTAATTTTATAAAATCGTGGTCAATTAAAATTTGGAACGGAATTAAAGCTGGCGTAATGTTCATTATAAAAGGTTGGGTCACAGCAATAAGATTTTACATGAACCTAGTCTCTAAAGTGATAAGAGCAGTCTTTAATGGAATCAAAGCTTTCCTAATTTACGTTTGGAAAAATATTGTTATGCGTGTTGTTGCTTACATTGTAAGTTTATACAAACGTGCTCAATCAAACTTCTATGCATTGAAGAAAGCAACGTTAATAGTCTTCAATAGAATCAAGGCTTTCCTGATTAATTGTTGGAATGTAATCAAGAATAAAGTGGTCGGTTTTATAGTAAATTTATATAATCGTGCTAAATCTATTTTTAATTCACTTAAATCTACGACTATAAGCATATTCACTAAGGTGAGAAATTTCCTTGTGAGTCTATGGAATACAGTCCGTAATAAAGTAGTAGGATTTGCTACTTCCTTGTACAACGGGGTTAAGAGTAAATTCACTAGCTTGAAGAATAGTGTATCTTCAATCTTTAACAAAGTGAAGAATATTGCTATCGACAAGTGGGAGTTAATCAAAGATAAAATTACTGGATTAGCCAACACTATCAAAGACAAAGTAACTGGTACTTTCGGAAAAATGAGAGATGTTTTATCAGGAATTATTGATAAGATTACTGGTTTCATTAAGAAAATGATAGATAAAGTTGAAGATGGATTAAATGGATTAATTTCAGGTGTAAACAAAGTGGGTAGCTTACTTGGCATGGGTAAAGAAATGGTTAAACCCGTTAAATTCTCTACTGGTACTGACACATCATCTACACACTCTCAGAACGTAGTAACTAATGGAGCAATCAATACTCCAACAATGGCTATGGTTAATGATAGAGGTAGAGGTAACTCAGCTTCAGGTGGAACACAGGAATTAATTCAACGTAGTAACGGAACACTAGAAGCTCCACAAGGTAAGAATGCACTTGTCGGATTAGGTAAAGGTGATTCAGTCATCAACGGTAGAACTACTAGCAAAATGGTTAAACAGGGAATAGTTCCTAAGTTTTCTACTGGTACAAATCCTGCTAAAGACTTACTCAAGAAGAAGAAGAAAAAACACAAAGGTGATACTGATGGAACTGTAGAAGGTCAATCAGGACTTGGTGGAGGAGCTAAAGACTTAATATCTAAAGTTGGCTCAGGTCTTAACACAGGTAAAGATTGGGTTGCAGGTAAAGCTAAAGATACAGCAAACGGTGCAAAAGCCTTAGCAAGTAATATTAAGGAAAAAGTCGGAGACGTAATGGATTGGGCTAAGAAACCTGGTAAATTACTCAACACTGTTCTAGGTTCAATGGGTATCGGAATGAAATCCTTTGGATTAACAGATGGCTCAGTACCTTATGAATTAATGGGTGGAATGTACAAGAAACTTAAATCAGGTGCTGTAGACTTAATCAAACAATGGTTTGCAGAACAAGAGTCTGGTGGAGATGGTGACGCAGGTTGGTTACTTAAACATCCACTGTTACAAGAGTTTGGTTTCTATAAAGGTATGACAATGAACGGTACTAACCGACATTACGGACTAGATTTCGGAATGCCTACAGGTACATCAGTTAAAGCTGTAACAGCAGGTAAAGTTACAGATGCTTCTTGGTCTCCATATGGTGGAGGTAATCAGGTAACAATTGAAGAGCCAGGTGGCAAGTGGTTCCAATGGTGGATGCACAATAGTAAGTTCTCAGTTAAAAAAGGGGACAAAGTACAACCAGGAGACGAGTTAGCTAAGTCAGGTAACACAGGTTCTTCTAATGCTCCTCACGTCCATTTCCAACGTATGAAAGGTGGTCTTGGCAACGATAAAGCCGTAGACCCTATGAAGTGGCTTAAATCACTTGGCTCAAGTGGTGGAGGTAAAGGTGAATCTTATACTAGAAGTGTTATCAAGAAAGCCCAAAATATCCTAGGTGGAGATTATAAAGGTAATTATGTTTTAAGTAACATGATGAAACTTGCTAAACGTGAATCTAACTATGATAGTAAAGCAGTCAATAATTGGGATAGCAACGCTAAAGCAGGTACACCTTCTAAAGGTTTATTCCAAATGATTGAACCATCTTTCCGTGCTAATGCTAAGAAAGGATACACAAACTTTAGCAATCCAGTTCACCAAGCTGTATCAGCAATGAGATATATCAGAGGTAAATATGGTATGGGTGGATTCCCTAGGGCTGCTGCCTACGCTTATAAAACTGGTGGAGTAATTAACCAAAATGGTTTATACAATATCGGTGAAGAAGGTTCTGAAGTAGTAGTTCCACTTGATAGTGCACGTAGCAATGATGCAATGAAATTAATTGCCTATGCTCAGAACAAGATACAAGGTAAGCCAAAAGGTAATAAACGACCTAACCAATTACCTAATAGTAATACTTCAGTACCAACTAATAATAATACTCAGTTATTACAAATACTTGCACAACAAGTACAGAAACAAGATAAGCAAATAGAATTACTAACTCAATTAGTAGCATCAACTGTGAACATCGAGAATCAAGAAAAAGGATTTACTACTAAAGATGTTTCACATGGTTTAGGTAAACAAGCAAGAATGCAAGCAATGAATTACGGTATGTAACAAATGGAGGTAACAACTTTGGAAAAAACAGTAAAGATTTATAATGAATCATTTTCAGAAGTGTTAACCGACATCCCAGGATTAAGATTTTTAGATTTTGATGAGGAAGGTGTAGAAGTAGTAACCAACTCACAAGAGATGAAGGGCAGAGATGGGGTAGGACTATTAGGTCCTGCCTCTTTTGGCTCTTATACTCTAATACTAAGGTTCTTCTACAGAGGTCAAGATGTTAAAGATTATAACCTACTTAAAAAAAGATTACGTTCATTAATATTTAGACGTGACCCATATTATGTTGTTCACTCTGATATGCCTGGAATTAAATATTCCTGCTATGCGTCAGAGAATGCAATTACGGATATTGGAGATAGATTTGGGAGCTTTGAAATTAGCTTTACAGTTTACAAAGGATACAGTGAATCACTATTAAACACTAGCCAATTCAGTTTAGATAAAGCTGATAAATGGCAAGTTGAAGGTGGTCATCTAGCTGATAGTAGTATCAAATACAAACACACAGATTCAAGATTTAGAATCTATAACGGTTCAGATGATGCAATTAATCCAACATTAGGTTATGAAATGATGATTAAGATTAATGCAGATGCACCTAATGGATTTAAATTAGTTAACAATACTACAGGTGATGTATTCGAGTATAAGAAAGCTATTAAGAAGAATAGCCAAATAATTATAGATGGGGTTCACCCGATAATTAATAAACAAAGAGTAGGTAAAGATACCAATTGGGGTTGGATTAACCTAGAGAAAGATTTTAATGATATAGAAATAACAGGTAAGAACTTAGGCAGTACAACAGTAGAGTTTATATTTAATTTTGTATATAGGTAGGTGAAAATATTGTATCAATTAGTTTTAACAAATAGAAAAGGAACATTTGCAGAAATCATTACAGAATTTGATTACGGTTCTTTCAAGCAAGAATATTCTAAGAACGATGAGAGGTCAATATCTTTCACAGCCTATAAGACAAATAAGACTGGTGACATCTTCGATTTAATCGTTAATGAAATGATAATTGTTTATGAAGGTCAGCAGTATGTAATTAAGTCTACTGAAATTAACTACAATGGTTCAGTGGTTAGCGTAACAGTAACAGCTAAACACATCTTTATGGATTTTAGCAATCATTACATTCAGAAAGATTTAGAGAATGAAGAAATGAATACTGAAGATGATAGTGGTACAGATGAAGATAGTAAAGCTACGTTAACACTTGAACAGTACCTAGAGTTCGGATTTAAAGGTAACAAATTAGATTTCACTTATGAGATTAAAGGTAAGTTTACTCAACGTGTAGCTATAGATGAATTAGGTAACCAAAATGGAATGGAGTATCTTACTAACGGTGCTGAACTATTCAATTACATTTATTACGCTGACAACAAGAAAATAGTTATTTATGATGAAGCAACTTTTTATGAGCTCTCACAAGAACCTATTATCTACAGATTAAATAATGATGAAGTACAAGCTACTGTAACAACTACAGACTTAAAAACTTACATCCAGGGTTACGGTAAAAAGAGAACTAAAGCAGAAACTAAGAACTACAATCCTATAAAACCTCCTGATATTAGTTACTCAGGAACCTTTATTAAAGATGGTACTTGGAGAACTGAAACAGTTGGAGCTAGTTATAGCAAGACATTTAACTGTAAATGGGGGAATGAAAACCTTGAATGGACATTAAAGAAAATGTCTAAAGGTGGAGTTCTTGATGTTTATTTAGATGGTGAATTAGTAGGTAAATATGAATGTTACAGCAAAACAGCTACTAGTGAAAAGATAGTTATAGCTCAGAGATTAAGTAAAGGGTCTCATACCTTTAAAGCAATATTTAGAGGAGCTAAAAGTGGGATTGACTACAAGCAATCTAAACCTTGTATGTATGTTGGTACTGAGAAATCAACAACTTTAAACTTAACAGCAGTTTTAAAAGGTGAAGACTTATATAGTGCTTACGCAGAGTATAAGAGTCCTAACTACGATGCTTTCGGATTTGCAGAAGCTCCTACAGTGTTTGATGATACAGCATTAGATAAAGATGAACTAATGGAGAAGATTAAAGAGCAATTACAAGATGAGCCTACTGTAGAAGTATCTAGTAACTATTTATCTAGTTGGGAAATTAAAGATAATAATTCAGTGATGTTTATCCATAAACCACTAGGATTTAATACAGAGTTAAAAGTTGTGAAATTAACTAAATCTCATCCGTATTTAAATCAACCAGTAGAAGTAGAGTTTAGTAATGCTAAAGCAGACTTCATTCAAATACAGCAACAAACAGCAAGAAGAATTAAACAAGTAAATAATCTGATTAAGGGTGGTTCACTAGGTGGAGCATCTTTTTCTATGCCTGAAAACTATTCAGATATTGTAGGGGTGACTTTAACAGATGGCTGAGATTAATCATAGATTTTTAAAAGATAATGATGGAGAAGAGTTTTATCCTATTACTCATGTTGATGCTGTACAGGGCTTTGACCAAACAGGGACAGATACTGCACTAACTGATATCAACGATAAGATAAATCAATTACAAACTACTATAGGCACAATGCAGAAACAAATGGATGGTATGGCTTTAGATGTAATAAGTTTAGCAGGAGATACAGGTTGGGTTGATTATACAGTAGGAAACGCAGAGAAGAATGGAGCTATCAGTGCTGGATATAAATGTATGATTCGTGAAGTGTCTGTAGGATTTGCAGGTGCTAAGAACTTCAAACTCAGAACTATCAGAGTAAATATAAGCAAGGTTCCTCATAACACTCCAATAGCTCAATTACCAACAGGATTCATAGACCAAACAGTAAGGTTCTCTCCTGCTGTTTCAAGTGGACATACACCACCGATAGTATCTGTAGCTACTAGTGGAGAAATGAAAGTGTACTTCCCAACGGAAGATAGAGACGGTGCCCAATGGGTCTATGGTCAATACACATGGATAGTCGATTAAGAAAAGGAGCAATTTATAGATGAGAATATACACAGATTTACCTATCGAATTAGGTCAAGAGTGGAGATATAAAACAGTTGATAACTTTAAAAATATCTTAGATGGCTTTAATGCTATGGATAAGAACTTTGAATATCATAAAACTGAAGAATCACACGCACATAAAGCTAAACAGATAGACTACAAGCTCTCAAACGTTCATGATGAATTAACTTATCAAGATGGACGTATTGAGGGCTTAATTATTGGACATAATGGGGACGGAATTCAAGAGGTAACAGATGCTAGAACTGCTTTAGATGGTTCTAATCAACCATTATTATCCAAACGATTAAAATATGATTTTGATAATATGAACAAGAAGATTGAAGATAACTATAACAAGTTAAACAAAAAGATTGAGCGTATAGTTAATGTAAATGACTTCGGAGCAGACCCAACAGGTAATGAGCTTTCAGATGAAGCATTCAAAGAAGCTCTAGGCTCAGGAAATGTTCATGTTCATATGACAGCAGGTACTTACAAAATTAAGAATGGTATTAAATTACCTAGTAACTCAGTGCTCTCAGGAGAAGGTAAAGGTATTTCAATTATTAAACTATCTGATGACTCACCTAGAGAAACGGTAGCAGTTACTAATAGAGATATGGATGGTACAGCAAGAAACATCTCAACTGAAAGCTTTACTATTCACGGTAACAAAGAAAGATTCACTGAGAAGTATGTAAGTAACGGAGTTCAATTCCAATATCCTGCTCCTAGTGGTGGCTCATTATCATCTAACTTAAGATTTGCAGGAGTAACAAATGGTTACGCTTATAACATTGAATCAATTAACCCATTACTTCATGGTATTGATGTAACAAGTGCTTCAGATACCTATTTCTATGAAGGTGATGGAGTAAGAGTTAATGAAGCTTTAGAAAGTAAGTATATTCATATTGATAACTGTGAAACTAGTGGACACGGTGACGATGGTATCACTACCCATCATAGTAGATATATCAATATCACAAATAACGTATCTCATGACCCTAAAAATTATCATGGAAACAGTAACGGAATTGAAGTAGACGATGGTTCACAATACGTATTCTTAGCTAATAACTACACTTACAATAACCAATGTGGTATTGAAATTAAAGGACACGGTGAAGCTAGTGCATCAGCAATGGTTGTAGTAGATGGACACATTTCTTACAAGGACAATAGAAGTTATGTTGTAAGACACATAGCCCATCATGTAGCTACAGACCCTAAATCTAAAACTGCTAAAGATGTAATGTTTAATAATATCGTTTCATTATATCCTACTGTAAATGGAGTGTATGAAGGTTGGTCTCCTAGAGCTATGGTTATCTGTGCTTATGAAAATGTATCAGTTAATAACTTCACAGCTATTGGTGATGGAACTTTCACAGCAGGATATCCTGCTATAGCAGTTCAATATAGAGCTGAAAACGTACAACTTCATAATATTAACGTTAGAGGATTTAAAACTGCTTCAGCAGATATTAAGATTTACGGTGGAGATAACAGACCTAAGAAAGTTACTTTCAGTAATATTAATATTCATAGTTCATCAAATAATATCGGTATTGCAGGTGGCGCAGGAGTTTATGATACTAAGATAATCGGTGCTAACTTAATTGGTAATGGTACAGGAAATGCTATTGAATCATACAACAGTACAATGACTATCATTGGCGTACAGCATGAGGGATATACAAACGGTGCACTTATCATGAACAAAGCTTATAAAGATGTTCCTTCAGCATTACGTGGAGGATTAGTAGCAGGTTCGACAGGTTCAGGAGCTATATCAAAACGTTCTGTAGTCTTAGCTTCTACTGGTGAATCATTTGCTTACAGTGACCGTTCTTGGTTACTTGGTGCAGGTATGAAATCACAAGCTAGAGGTTCACGTAGTGGAATCATGAACTCTTTAGAATCTGAAACTACGCAAGGAAGCTACTCACAAACAATTGTTAACTCTCGTGGAGTTAAAGTTGAAGATAATTATATGTTTGCTATGGGCTATGGCACAGATGGAGCCAAGTATCAAAATACTAGATTCCAAGTTAAAGGTACATCAGGTACTGTTAAAGCAAAAGGAACTATCACAGCAGGTAATGATTTTGGTGACTACGCAGAGTATTTTGAATCTCAATCAGGACAAGAAATCCCTAATGGTCATCTAGTTACACTTGATGGAAGATACATCCGTAAAGCTAACTCAAACGATGTTCCAATTGGAGTTATCTCAGGTACAGCAGGTATTGTTCTTGGGGATGCAATGTTCCACCATAAAGATAAATTCTTAAAAGATGAATTTGGTGTAACACTTACTCAGACTGAAAAGAAAGAGTGGCAAGATGATGAAGGTAACTGGTATTCAGAAGAAGTAGAAGTTCCTATTCCTAATCCTGAATGGGAAGAATCAGATGGAGATTATCTTGACCGTGCTAGTCGTCCTGAGTGGAACGTAGTAGGTTTAATGGGGCAGGTCTTTACTCGTATTGATTCGACAGTACAAGCTAACGACTATATCAAACCTGAGAAAGGTATTGGTACGAAAGATAATAATAACGGTTACTACAGAGTTCTAGAAATCACTACACCATATGATTCTGAAAAAGGCTATGGAGTGGCTGTAGTATTAGTAAAATAAACAAGGAGGCTTTAATCAATGACTAATGGTATTGATAAAAAAGCATTATTCAATTTAAAATCAGAGCCTTATTTAAAACCTATTTCCGATTTGGGAGTAGGTTTTTATAATCTCGATGAGAACACAGCAATATTAAGATTTCAATTAAGTAATGAAAGAGGACCTTTGTTAATTAGTGAGAATAACCTTACAGCTTATGCATACTTTGAATCAAGTAACGGAAGTGCTTCAGATGTAATTGAGTTGGAAGTAGAAGACTCTCACAAAGGTATTGTAACAGTTACTTTAGATAAAGAGTTCTTACAAGCTTCCACATCTACTAAAGTTATAGGACAAGTTTACATTGCAGTTAATAATGTAGATGGAAAGCCTGAGTACAATGAGGTAGCAGTATTCAGAGAATTTACTTTTGAAGTTGCAGATGCACTAATTAATAAGATTTCTTCATTCACTAAAGTTGAGTACATTAGAATGTTCAGCCAATTGAAGATGAAGATTGAAGAACAAGTAAGGGCAATAGAAGAAGCAATAGCAAACGGTGCAGATTACGTTGCAGAAATGAAATCGGTATTACAGCAAGGTGTAGAAACACTTAATGCTATTGTTGCTGATGGTACAGCAGATATTCAAACATTTATAACTCAAGCTAAAACTGATTTAACTAAAGTTAAAGATGATGCTACTTCAGACATAACTACTACAGCTAACAATGCTAAATCAACAGTTCAAGAAACATCTACAAATGCAATTAACTCCATAGAAGCTACAGCTTTAGAAGCTACAGAGCATGTAGATGGTAAAGTAGCAGAGTTTAATGAAACTGTAGAAGCCAATGGATTCTTAACTCCTGAGAAGCTTACAGAAGACATAACGGCTTTAAATTGGCAAAAATTCAAAATGACTAATGATGATGGTACTTATCAAACCTTATCACTATTAAGTAATGTTGATACTCTTCATAACCTTGTACCTGGTAATTATTATTTTACCGGTACACCTATTACGGGTTCCAGTTCAACAGCAGGATTTGCAAAAGTAGAGCAAAGAGAAGGTACCGTTAGACACATCACATTTAGACCTTATAACTCCAATCAAATTTGGATTAAGAGGTTTTACAATGAGTGGACAGAATGGGAAAGAGTAGGAGTTTCACAGAATGATACAGGTTGGATTCCTTTCCAATTGGCTAATGGAGCAACATCTAACACAGAATACACAGATAAGAGTGGTTTCACTTGTGCCTTTAGAACAGTAGTTAACGGCTCAGTTACAACTAACTACCTTAGATTAAACGGTAAAAAGATGACTAACGGACAAACTATTGCACAGCTACCTTCATCAATGGTTAAAAATGCACAGAGTTTCCCAGTACGTACACCGACCAATAAACCTCTAGCCTATATCACAATATACGTAGATGGAACTGTATCATTACTAATCAATAAAACATCTAGTACAGGAACGTGGGAAGAAACTGATTATATTTACGGTGAATTCTCATGGACAATTTAACAGGAGGCAGAAATTATGGATTTTAAACAAGTATGGTTATATACAGGAGAACCTTATTTAGCTTTCAAAATAGATGGTGAATTTCAATATCCTTTAGATGAGTGGACAGATGTTCCACCTCCTGAAGGTATTTATCAGCCATTTTATTTTAATGGTAACGAGTGGATAGGTTCAACACGAGAAGAATGGCTAACTACTTTACCTGATAACCAGGTAGAAGCACCTAGTGAAAGTGATGAACTTAATACTCAACTTATAATGAATGATTTAGAACACAATTTAAAGATTGAAATGCTTGAGCAAGATATAGCTAACTTAACTAGTAAATTACTAGAATTACAAGGAGGAAATTAATATGTACGGAACTCTTAAACGTTTATATAACTTAGGATTACTTACAATTGATAAGATTTCAGAAAGCACAAGATACGGTTGGATTACACCTGAACAATATAAAGATATTACAGGTGAAGATTACGTAGTAACAGAGTAACAACAAGCTCCCTTAATTGGGGGCTTTTTATTTTATAGATAGGAGGTTAAGAAACAAATGCGTATATATGAATTGTTAGCTAACCTTTTAATAATTTTGCTAAGTGCTTTTGGAGTTATGAGGGGCTTAGAGTTTATAGTTCGTGGTGAACAATCAATGCAAAATGCATCTGAAATTTATATTAAATTAAGTCAGTACGCTGATATTCAAGCTATAGGTTGGTTCTTATTAACTGCATCAATTGTTCTGTTGTGTTCAGTTTTCATTAAAGGTAGAACTTCCTATGTATTACTAATTATAGGTGGGCTATGTGCAGGTTCTGTACATCTTTTCTATGGGATGGTTGCTACTGAGTCAGCTAAGATTATTGCCACATACTACACTACTTTAACTCTTGGTTTATACCAATACATTTTAGCAGGCATAGGAGTCATTTCATTATGGAAAATAAAACAGAACAAGGATTGATAAACGACCGTATAAACGGTTTAGAACAAAGAATAGGAACCGTAGATAGAAAAGTAGACGACCTCGAAGACAAAGTAGACGATATCAAGGATAAAAATGATGAGAGACATGTAGAGATGGTACGTCTTACTACTGAATTAAAAGGCTCTAGTAAAGCTACTGAACAGAACACTAATAGAATGGCTAACAGTATTGAGGGTTTAGTAAATGAATTAAAGCAATCTAATTCACGTACTGATGATAGATTCAATGAAGTTAATGCTGAAGTTAGAGAAGTAAAAGATAAATTAGAGGGTAATCAATTCGACAAAACAATTCAACTTGAAGAGAAGAAACTCAGTAATAAAGTAATTGTTGGTTTAATTGGTGGTGGCTTTATAATCATTGAATTAATCATTAAAGTAGTGACTCCTGCTCTAGGTCTAGGTTAGATAATACTCAAGTATTAAAAGAAAGTAATATTATGGAGGTTTAACAATGAATAAAGCAACAATAATCAGAACGGTTATCTTAGGCATAGCTCTAGTCAATCAAGGTTTAACTATCTTTGGCTATAGTCCAATTCCTTTTGATGAAGAACAAGTAACAGAATTTCTTAGTACAGCTTTCTTAGGTGTTACTGCTGTTTGGACTTGGTGGAAGAATAACCCAGTAACTAAAGAAGCTAAGTGGGCAGACCAAAAGAAAGATAAGTATAAAGCAGATAAGAAGTATCAAAAAGCTACAGGAAAAGCTCCTGTAAAACAAGCAGATACTGATGAAGGCAACCTTTAGGGGTTGTCTTTTTTTAATATGAAAAGGACGGTGAAAAACTGTGGCAGTGAATAAAACAAAGAAACAAGCACATGATTATATGAGTAAACTTAAAGGTTACTGGTGGGACTTCGATGGAGCATTCGGAGCGCAGTGTTTTTGACCTAGCTAATATGTACTGGAATTACTTAACAGGTGGAAGATTAGCAGGTTACTATGCAAAGGATATTCCTACAGCAAATAACTTTGATGGATTAGCTACAGTCTATAAAAATACTCCTAACTTCTTACCACAAAAGGGAGATATAGTTGTATTCCATGGTGGATATGGTGGAGGAGCAGGTCACGTTGCTATAGTGTGGAGTGCTAATATTAATAGCTTTGTCAGCTTAGACCAAAATTGGTACGGAGGTTCTCAAAGTACACCTAGAGAAGTAGCTCAACTAATTACTCACACTTATGATAATCCAATGTACTTTATCAGACCTCACTACAAAACTACAGCTAACACAGTATCTAAAGTGAAAGATAAAGTATCTAAACCTTCTAAAGCTAAGACTAAGAAGAAAAAGATTCTAATTGCTAGTGGTCATGGTCAAAATGACCCAGGAGCTATTGGTAATGGAACTAATGAACGTGATTTCATCCGTAAGTATATTGCTCCTAATGTTGCTAAATATCTTAGACAAGCAGGTCATGAGGTACAGTTATATGGTGGAAGTAAACAAGACCAAAACTTATATACTGATACAGCTTATGGTGAACGTTTAGGAGATACTAAGAACTATGGTATGTATTGGGTTAAGCAACAGAAGTTTGATGCAGTTATAGAATTACATTTAGATAGTGCAGGAGCTTCAGCTAGTGGTGGTCATGTTATCATCTCTAATGCATTCCCTGCTGACCAAATCGACAAAGATATTAATAACATGTTGAAAGCTACTGTAGGTACGATAAGAGATATCGACCCTCGTAATGATTTACTCAATGCAAATGTATCAGGTAGATTAAACATTAACTATAGATTAGTAGAAATGGGATTCATAACTAATAAAAAAGATATGGATTATCTCAAGAAGAACTATGATGCTTTCAGTAAAGAGTTAGCAGGAGCTATTAATGGTAAACCTATTGGAGGTACTTCAGCAGGTAAAACTCCTACTAAACCTCAAGCTGTTAAGAAAGCTAAGAAAACAGTTTGGAATTGGAAAGGTAGATTCACAGCTAACACAACTATTAAGGTTAGAAAGTCTCCAGGACTAAATGGAAAAGTTGTAGATAGTGGTTCATGGATTTATAAGAACCAATGGGTAGATATTGTTCAGATTAAAAAGATTGATGGCTATTGGTTTGGTAAGTTTAAATATCCAACTAATCCTGGTGCAGGTTATTTTTGGATGGCATTAACTCCAATTACAGATAAGAAAGAACGTATCATGAAAGAGAAGAAAATGTATGGCAAGATGAAGTGGAAGTAGTTCATTACATGTTAGTTAATTTGATAGTTTAGTAGTTTAGTTTAAATTGGTGAGGAAAGGGAGTAGTTGCCCTTTCCTTTTTTATTTGCACATTTTTATACATATTACACACATATCGTAAAAAGGAACACGCTGAGAGAAGCTCTATTTTGCATCGAGAAATGATTTAACGGGTAATTATCAATCTAAGTTTATTATACTAAGTAGTGGAATTTTCTATATATGGAATACTTAATATATAACTATAGTTGTAAAAAAAGGAGGTGAATGTTATTATTGAGATAAGAAAAAACACTTAGCTCCACTTTCCAGGGCAGAACTAAGTGCAAAAACATAGCACATATTACCGAGCGTAGGAACTCACAATATGTATCACAATCAGCCTATTTGATTAGGTGCTCTCGTTATTGACGTAACGAGGGCTTATTTTTTTACCATTAAATACACAGTTAAACATACTGAGAAAATAACTATTACTTGAATTGTAAAAGTAAAGTTAAAGCTTAAATTCTCTATATAGATGTTCATATGCATCACCTCACATTCACAACCAGATTTCATAGCTGTAAAGTGATACATATTTAATAATAGGCTCTATGTTTTATAATTTAATTATATAGTGAATAATAGACGATTAAAAGAAATACCTATTAATTGTGTAA
>NZ_MODY01000008.1:0-37404 GCF_001866145.1 Staphylococcus sp. LCT-H4
GTGACCTCTTTGCCATTGTCACCAGACAAAATAACTTACTCAACTAATGATACAATGTTTAATGATCATTTGCAATAGTCAATTTTACACTATGTTAATGTTTTTTACATTGCGTTTACGTTGAGTGTTGCGTTTGTCATCACTTGTTTTTGACGACTTTATTATGATAATTCATTTTCTCTTTTAAGTCAATACCTTTTATTAATTTTCTAAATTAATATTAGATTAATGATTCATCGTACTTGCCTTGTTTCGTTTCCTTAACTCGACTTGAATAAGTTTATCATATAGAAAGACCATATGCCATACCTTTTTTGGTATATTTTTATATTTTATTAGTACTATATTGCCAAATTGTATCTTATTACTAAATTAAATCGCTTGTTACTTGTATACTACTCATAATTCCTCACTTTCTCGAAGATATTTAGCTATTAAAAAGTTAAAAACAGATCAATTGCTTTATCCCGACATCACGGAACATTCAGCATTTGATCTGTTCAAGTTTAGTTATATTATTAAGATTCTATTTTTGTCTCATATAAGGGAAAAGTAATACATCGCGTATAGAAGCTGAATCAGTAAGTAACATTACTAATCTATCGATTCCAATACCTAAACCACCTGTTGGCGGCATTCCATATTCTAAAGCTTCGATAAAGTCTTCGTCCATTTCGTGTGCTTCATCATTGCCCTGTTCTTTTTCTACTAATTGAGCTTCAAATCTTTCTTTTTGATCAATCGGGTCATTTAATTCAGTAAAGGCATTACCATGTTCTCTGCCTACAATAAATAATTCGAAACGATCAGTGAATCTAGGGTCCTCTGGGTTTTTCTTAGCTAATGGTGATATTTCAATTGGATGTCCATAAACAAATGTCGGTTGAATTAATGTTTCTTCAACTTTTTGTTCAAAGAATTCATTTAATATATGACCATATTTCATGGTACTAGTTATTTCTATACCATGTTCTTTAGCTAACGTTTTAGCTTCTTCATCGCTTTGTACCTCAAAGAAGTCTACACCTGTAGCTTCTTTAACAGCATCAGCCATGTGGATTCGTTTCCAATCGGATTCTAAGTCTATTGTTTCTTCTCCATAACTTACTTTGGCAGAACCAAGTACTTTTTCAGATATATGTCTAATCATATTCTCAGTTAAATCCATAATATCATGGTAATCAGCATAAGCTTCATATAATTCAATCATAGTAAATTCAGGATTATGTCTTGTTGATACACCTTCATTTCTAAATACACGTCCAATTTCATAGACTTTTTCTAATCCACCAACTATTAAACGTTTAAGATGTAATTCAATCGCAATACGCATATATAATGTAGCATCAAGTGCGTTATGATGTGTAACAAATGGACGGGCAGCAGCTCCACCAGCAATTTGGTGCATCATTGGTGTTTCTACTTCTAAGAATCCCGCTTCATTTAAGTAACTTCTCATTTCCTGTAATATTTTACTACGATTAATAAATGTCTGCGTACTATCTTGGTTTGTGATTAAATCAAGGTAACGTTGGCGATAACGCTGTTCAATATCTTGCAAACCATGGAATTTATCTGGTAACGGACGTAAGGATTTAGTTAATAATGTAAATGATTTAGCTTTAACAGATAATTCACCTGTATTCGTTTTGAACATTACGCCTTCTATACCAACGATGTCCCCAAGATCAGAAGCATTCCACAATTCAAATTGCTCATCGCCTACTTGATCTTTTCTCACATATATTTGAATTTGACCAGATAAATCTTGAACATGTGCAAACCCAGCTTTACCTTTACCACGCTTAGTCATTAAACGACCTGCTATACTTACATGACTTTCTTCTTCTTTCTCATGTAATTCTTCTTTTGTAAATTGATCCCAGTCCTCATGTAATAATACTGCAGTTGAGGTACGTTCAAACTTTTGTCCAAATGGATCGATTCCTAAATCGTATAATTCTTGTAATTTTTGACGGCGGACTTGCATTTGGTCATTCATTTCTTCTGACATAACTGTCTCTCCTTTATGCTTCTTGTTCTACTTTTTTATTATCTTTTGCATTTATTTCTTTTGAAATTCTTGAAGTATATCTATCATTCATTGTTCTGTTTCAGATTAGTTTAAAGCTTTTTAGGCTTACCGTTACCACGAACGTCTTTAAGATATCATGAAGCATATTTACGCATTATCATTGTGCCAACCATTTCACACTTCAATTCTACTAGACGAAACAAATGTAATAAAGCAATTTCAACTTTAACTTCTACTATAGTTTCACCGATAAGTTCTCCAGTTTTCAAGTAATATACTGATAAATCATCCATGGATTCCCTTAACACTTTTCTACCAATCATAACTAATATGGATCTTGGACGTTGCTGGTTTGTTCAAACGTTCCACAACTGCAGACACCAACTATAGGAGCAAGAACTACACTATTATTTATCTCTACACCTCCAATTTCCCACATATTTATTACCTCTCAATCTTTATACTTCCTTACTGAATTATCTGTCATCACTATATTTCCAATTTTATTATTAGAATGAGGTTCAATAACATCTGCTGCTATATCATTTAAAGGAATTAATACAAATGCACGTTCCAACATACGTGGGTGCGGCACAATTAAATCTTCTTCTTCAATAATCTGATTACCATATAATAGAATATCAACATCTAAAGTCCTTGGTCCCCACCGTATGTCTCTCACACGATATAATTGCTGTTCAGTATTGAGACATACTTGTAATAAGTCGTGTGGTTTTAAATTGGTTTGAATCTCAACACATTGATTTAAAAATTGTGGCTGATCCACATAACCTACTGGCTCTGTTTCATAAATTGGTGATTTTTGTGTAACTTGAACACCTTCATAAGTATCTAAAATACGAATAGCTTCTTCAAGTTGTACCTCTCTATCTCCAATGTTACTTCCTAATCCTAAATATGCGTATATCATTATCGATTCTCCCTCACTATTTCAACCCCAACACCATCATAATGACCTGGTATAGGCGGATTTTCTTTAGTGATTCTAACTTTCGTTTCCATTACACGATTATAGTGTGAATTTATACGTTTTGCAATACGTTCAGCTAGATGCTCTAATAAATTTACAGGAGGCCCCTCCATAATATCTTTTACATCATTAAAGACTTCTCCATAATGTACTGTATCTGTTACATCATCAGAATGGCCTGCAGTATGCAATTCTACTTTCATAGTTATATCTACAATAAAAATTTGCCCGATTTCGTTTTCAGCTTTAAGGGCACCATGATAACAGTAAAATCTCATACCATTAAGAAAAATCGTGTCGCTCATTATCATTCTCCTTTAAATAATCCATACTTTGTCCTAAACGAACATTTAACGCGACATTGTGTACTCTGACCGCTTTTATGCCTTTCATTATACCATATGCCGTAGTTGCAGCAGTTGCTTCGTCTCTTTCAATAGGTGTTGTTTCTGCATTTATCATTTCTTTAATAAACCTTTTTCTACTCGTCGCTAATAGTACAGGATATTCCGTGGCAACAAGTTCATCTAATCGCGCCATAACTTCCTTCTCTTCATCGCGTGTCTTAGCAAAGCCAATACCAGGATCAATCCACACTTTGTCCTTAGGTATTCCCTTCATCTCAGCTATATTAGCTTGTTTTAATAAGTAAACTAACATCTCATCCACTACAGGTTCTGACCTTTCACCATTTCCATTATGCATTAAGACAATTTCAGCTTCATACTCGGCAACGACATCAAAAATACGTTCATCATATAGCCCTGCCCATTGATCATTAATCATCTTAGCCCCAAGCTTCAATGCAGCTTCAGCTACTTCACTTCTATATGTATCAACTGATAGCGTGATATCAAGATCTTTCAATGCTTTAACAACAGGAATAACTCGATTCATTTCTTCCTCCACACTAATTTCAGCATAACCAGGACGTGTGGATATACCACCGATGTCAATAATATCAACGCCTTCATTAACCATTGATTTCGCTCTCTTAACAGCACTTTCCACAGTATTATATTTACCACCATCTGAGAAGGAGTCCGGAGTTATATTTAATATCCCCATAATTTTTGTGTGCGCCATGTCCACTCTTCTTCCTTTCATTTTATAAAATGATTTTCGCCCAATCACTCTTATTACTATTCTATAATAACGTTATTTATTATTTTTTTCAGTAACCAATACTTAAAATCATTGTCTGCCACGTTATTCATACTATTGTAATGCTTGGAATTTTAAAAATACCAAAATAAATACCGGCCACACAATAAAAATGTGACCGGTATTTATTGAATTATCATATTTTAGTCTTCGAAAGAGTATAATGGAGTTGAAAGATAACGTTCACCATTACTTGGTAATACAGTAACAACTGTTTTACCTTTACCAAGTGATTTGGCTTTTTCAATCGCCGCATAAATTGCCGCTCCTGAAGAAATACCACCTAAGATACCTTCTTCTTTAGCTACTTTACGTGACATATCCATAGCAGTTTCATTACCTACTTTGATAATTTCGTCATAAATATTTGTATTTAATGTGTCTGGAATAAACCCTGCACCTAAACCTTGTAATTTATGCGGACCTGGTTCTCCACCACTTAAAACAGGTGAATCTTCAGGTTCAATTGCTACAAGATTAATATCTGGATATTTTTCTTTTAAAACTTTTCCAGCGCCACTTAATGTTCCACCAGTACCTACACCAGCTAAGAATGCATCAATTGTTTGGCCATCAAATTGTTCCACTAATTCAGGACCTGTTGTTAATTCGTGTACACGAGGATTAGCAGGATTTTCGAATTGTTGTGGTTCATAGTAACCAAATTCTTCTTTTAGTTCTTTAGCTTTTTTGATAGCACCTTTCATCGCTTCCGAGCCAGGCGTTAACACAACTTCAGCGCCATATGCTTTTAATAAGTTACGGCGTTCTTGACTCATCGTTTCAGGCATAGTGAATACAGCTTTGTATCCTTTAGCCGCACATACAAAAGCAAGACCGATACCTGTGTTACCACTTGTAGGTTCAACAATCGTATCACCTGGTTTAATCTTACCTGCTTGTTCAGCTTCTTCAATCATTGCTAAAGCGATACGATCTTTTACAGAACCGCCTGGATTTTGATATTCAAGTTTTACATATACGTCTGCAGCATCTTCTCCCACAACGTTGTTTAACTTAACTACCGGTGTATTACCGATTACTTTCACGATATTATCTACTGGTTTACTTGTCATAAGTATTGCTCCTTTTCATTAAAAAGTTTAAAAAACCTACTTTTTCTATCGGATATACTTTTATTTTATCAGATTTTTCTGTAAATACAACTATGAAAACCGAATTTATATATATTACTTAAATTAGAAGTTTATTCCCATTCATTGTAACCGTTTTACTTTAATTTTTCTAATAATTCCTGTAGTTCATTTTCAGAAAATTGATATTTCGTTCTACAGAAGTGACATTCTGCTTCAGCACCTTTATCTTCATCAATCATACTTTGAATTTCAGCTTCTCCCAATCCTTTAATTGCGTTCAAGAATTTTTCATGTCCACAGTTACACTCGAATTTTGAAGATAATTCATCTAAAATTTGTACATTTTCTTCTCCCAAAATTTCAAAAAGAATTTCTTCTGGAGATAAACCTTGTTCAATTAATTTTGAAACTGGCTTCATGTTATTAATTGCATCTTCCAATTTGCTAATTGTTTCTTCCCCTGCTCCTGGCATCACTTGTATGATAAACCCACCTGCAGCTTTAATTGTATTATCTGGATTCACAAGTACACCTAAACCAACTGAGGATGGCACTTGTTCACTTTTAGCGAAATAATAAGTGAAGTCATCACCTAATTCACCCGATACCAATTCACTAGAACCAGAAAAATAGTCTTTCATACCTACATCTTTAACTACAGTCAATGATCCACCGTTGCCTACAGCACGACTTACGTCTAATTTGCCCATATCATTTAATGGGAAGTGGGTTTGAGGATGTGTCACATAACCCCTGATATTGCCTTGTGCATCTGCGTCAGCAATAATCTTTCCGATAGGTCCATGCCCATCAACCGTTACCGTAAGTTTTTGGTTGTCATTTAACATAGCACCCATCATAACCGTTGCTGTCATCGTACGTCCTAGTGCAGCTGAGGCAGTTGGCCAGGTATAATGTTTTGTTTGTGCTTCTTGAACACTGTCTGTTGTCCATGCGCTATAAGCACGAATTTGCCCTCCAAATGCTAATGCTTTAACTATATAATCATTCGTCATTTTAATTTCTCCTTTTAACGTTATCTCATTTAAATTTAAGTGGTTATTTCGCATTGAATACTTTCCATTATTTCAATTCAATTTATTGTACTGGTTACTATACGAAAATGCTAAACATTTGTTTGATAAAACTTAATGGGGTGTAATCAGCAGAAAAAAACTCTTCCTACTATCAATATGATAGCAGAAAGAGCAATTTATGTTCAGTCATTAATTTCTATTACTTGGATCATTTGGGTTGCTTGGATCACTTGGTTTATCGATATTAGGCGGTTGTTCATGACCAGTTTGCTCAGTGTCATTGCCCTGTTTATCTTCATCTTGTGAATCTTCACGACCTTCTTGTCTATCTTTATTTGATTGTTCTTGACGAACATCTTCATAAGATTTACCGTATTTTCCTTCTTCGAAGTTATCATCTTTGTTTTGCACGACTTCTGCGCCATCGTAATCAACTTCTGGTAATACGCCATCATAGAATAATGAATGGATTTGTTCAGCTACTAATGTTTCTTCTGTCAATAATGACTCAGCTATTAGTATCAGTTGTGATTTATGTTCTGTAAGGATGTTTTTACAACGCTCATATTGTTCTTTAATAATACGTTGCACTTCTTTATCAATTTCATATGCAATCTGACCAGAATATTCTGGGTCACCTTGCATATCTTTACCTAAGAAGACTTGTCCATTACTACTGCTGGCAAATTGAATTGGGCCAAGTTTTTTACTCATACCATATTCTGTAACCATCTGACGTGCAATTTGTGTTGCACGTTCAAAGTCGTTAGATGCGCCTGTTGATACTTCATTAAAGTTAATATCTTCAGAAACACGTCCACCAAGCAGACCACAAATTTTATCTAATAATTCTGGTTCAGTCATTAAGAAGCGATCTTGTTTTGGTAACATCATAGCATAACCGCCAGCTTGTCCACGTGGCACGATTGTAACTTTATGCACAATTTCTGCTTCATCAAGTACCATACCGATAATCGTATGACCAGCTTCATGATGTGCCACAATATTACGTTCTTTTTCTGAAATAACACGTGATTTTTTAGCTGGACCTGCAATTACTCTATCTGTCGCTTCTTCTATATCACGCATGTCGATTTTCTTCTTACCTTCACGAACAGCTACTAATGATGCTTCGTTAAGAAGATTTTCTAAATCGGCACCAGAGAAACCAGGTGTTCTTTGAGAAACAGCTTTTAAGTCAACTGTTTCGTCAAGTGGTTTGTTCTTAGAATGAACATGAAGAATAGCTTCACGCCCTTTTACATCTGGACGACCTACTTGGATTTGTCTATCGAAACGACCCGGACGTAATAAAGCTGGGTCTAAAATATCAGGACGGTTAGTAGCAGCTATCATAATGATACCTTCATTTTCACCAAATCCATCCATTTCAACAAGTAATTGGTTTAACGTTTGCTCACGTTCATCATGACCGCCACCAACACCAGCGCCACGTTGACGACCAACTGCATCAATTTCATCTATAAAGATGATACATGGTGCATTTTTCTTAGCGTTTTCGAACAAGTCACGTACACGACTTGCACCGACACCAACAAACATCTCAACAAAGTCTGAACCACTGATTGAGAAGAAAGGTGTACCTGCTTCACCAGCAACCGCACGTGCTAATAACGTTTTCCCTGTACCTGGAGGGCCAACTAATAGCACACCTTTTGGAATTCTTGATCCCATTTGTTTAAATTGCTTATTGTCTTTTAAGAAATCTACTATTTCAATTAATTCTTGTTTTTCTTCATCTGCACCAGCTACATCTGAGAAGCGTACACGTTTTTTCTGACTGTCGTACATTTTTGCTTTGGATTTACCAAAGTTCATCATACGACCGCCACCGCCGCCGCCACCTTGAGCTTGGCTAAGGAAGAATATAAATAATAGAGCAATAATTAATACTGGAATTAATGTTGTTAAAATACTAACGAACACACTTTGTTTTTCTTCTTCTTTAACTGTAAAATTCAATCCATCTTGACTTTGTGCTTTATCCGTTATTTTTTCGAGCTCTTTATCGTTGTTATATAAAATTGTTGAAGAATAATCTTCACCTTTTTTCGTTTTTCCACTTACCATATACACATTTTGTTCAGGTTGGATTTCAAGTGATTTTAAATCACCTTTATCTAATTGCTTCACAAATTGGTTATATGTAAGTTGCTTTGGCATATTCCCATTTCCGTTGAGCCACGAAAACAAACCAAAGATAATAACGCCAATGATTGCGATAACTAGCACATTACGAAAGGCCTTCTGCATGCGTCGTTTCCTCCTACTTCAATAATAAAACTAACAAAAATTGTAACACAAAGCGCCGGTTTTGGGCTAGTATTTCAACTTTTGCGTTGTGTTTACAATTCTTTATGTTTTATATTTAATTTTAGTTTTCATTTTACTTTAAATATGATTAAAAAGCGCCCATTAAGTTAAAGTATTTTGACATTTTAAAGCCTACCTAAGTTTATGTATTAAATTTAAAATGTTTTTAGTATATTTGTACTATTTTCATTTAACCATTTAAACTGACTTGAACTTATAGTATATAACAACTTTTCCCACGAATAAATTGTATTGCTTTAGTTTGAATAGATTTCTGGTTTCAATGTGCCAATATAAGGTAAATTTCTATAATTTTCAGCGTAATCTAAACCATAACCAACTACAAATTCGTCTGGAATTTTTTTGCCTACGTATTTAGCTTCGATATTAGCTTTACGACGATTGGGTTTATCAAGTAGCGTAACAATTTCAAGTGAATTTACGCCACGAGATTCAAGTAATTTAGTAATCGACTTCAAAGTAGTACCTGTTTCCAAGATATCTTCAATTATTAATACATCTTTATTTTCAATAGATGAACTTAAATCTTTTAAAATTTGAACTTCTCCTGTTGATTCAGTCCCACCGTGATAACTTGAAACATCCATGAAATCTATAGCTAAATGCGTATCAATATGTTTAATTAAATCTGCCATAAACATTACAGAACCTTTTAAAATCCCAATACAAACTAACGGCTTTCCACTATACGACGCTGTAATTTCAGCACCTAAATCCTTACAAATTTGTTCAATATCTTCTTCTGATAATAACACTTCTTTTAAATCATCTCTCATAATTCCATTCCTCTCCCGTATTTCTTATAAAAATTAATTGCTCATATTTTTGCTTTAAAAACAACGTTCCAATAGCAATGATTTCATTATGTGCATTTACAATAATAGGCATTTCATCACGTTCAGATTGTATCACCTTTTCATCAATAAACAATCGGCTCACTTTCTTGTGTCCGGCCCTGCCATTGAGTGCAAATTTGTCTCCATCTTTTCTTGTTCGCACTACAAGTGGAAAACAATCTAAAGGAACATGTTTAGTCACTTGGATAGTATAGTGACCAAAATTGTAAATCCCTTGCTGATTGATCTTTGTTGGTTGAAGCTTTGCTTCATAATTTGCCATTATGATAAATTTATCATAAGCTATATGAATTATCCATTTATCTGTTGTATATAATGTAGTTTGTGCTATATTTTCAGCCAGTTGTTTGAACCATTCATCATATGTTTTTTCAGTGATTGGTCTATCGAGCGACACTTTTTCAAAGATTTTATCTAATACCGCCATCTTCACAGCATGACGTAAATTCAAAAATTGACTCCTCGAAATCAAAATTTTAGTATTCTGTTGACAAAACTCTATTGAATTATCAATAAATTGATATGCTTCATTTCTAATAACTTCTAATTGTTCGTCATGCCATTCCTTTAATTTTAGTAATTGTTCTGTCGAGAGATGTTGATTCGCTTCAATTTCGGGTAAAATTCGATTGCGAATGTCATTTCTAACATAATGGTTTTCAGCATTAGTTTCATCTTCATAATAGGGGATTTGATATCGTTTTTGGTAATTATGGATTTCACTTTTAGCGATGGTTAACAGTGGTCTGTATAAACTATAATGACCTCTCAGTGCATGTTGTGACATACCTAAACTACTTCTAGTAGAACGACCAGTCATGAGTCTATAAAATATCGTTTCGATTTGATCATCTAAATGATGTGCAGTGAGCAATACATCTGCATTTAACTCCAACATCATCTCATCAAACCATTGATATCGTGCGTGTCTAGCTTCACTCTCTATACTGTTTCCTTTTGCAACCACACTAGATAAATCAAGATGATGAACATATAATGGTATGTCGTGTGTAGTGCAAAATGCTTTAATAAAAGCTTCTTCTTCTGATGCAACGGAACGTATCTGATGATTCACATGCAAACAAGTTAACTTCGCATATGAATGCTTTAAGTGTGAAATGAGTTGATGTAACAGCGTCATACTGTCAATACCAGTAGAAACTGCTAATACGACGTGATTATTTTCAGACCATCCTTCAGTGTTAACTTTCAAGACCTCTACCTCCCATACAAAACACTACTTTAGCTTTTTCCTATTATTAAAGTACTATTCCTAATATACAATAAAAAAGAGACTGTTTCCTTAAGAAAGAAAACAGCCTTAGATTGTTATGCACTCGCTCAATTTTAAAACATATATGGGTTATGCTTATTAGCGTTTAGCGCCTTTTCCACCACGTCTAGATTCTGTTTGACGTTTAATAGAAGTTAATTTATCTTCACTATCTTTCAAGAAATTTGTTAATTTCTTTTCAAAATCTTCACCTTTTGGTTGAGGTGGTTTGTGGCTCGGTTTACTTTGAGGTTTACGTGGACGATCTTTTGCTTTCTTAATTGATAAACTAATTTTTCCATCATCAGCAATTGAAAGCACTTTAACTTCTACTTCATCACCAACAGATAAGTGGTCTTCTACGTTTTCTACGTAATTATCTGCAACTTCACTTATGTGAACTAAGCCACTTTTTCCTTCAGGAAGTTCGACAAAAGCGCCAAACTTTTTGATTCCTGTGACTTTACCTTTAAGCTTGTTTCCTATTTCGATTGACATATTGTAAATAAATCCTCCCGATTTGTTTCGATTTTAACCTTATTATATGCCTGTTTGCATAATTTAACAATGGTATTATGATTCAAAAAAATAAATTTTGTTATTTATCTTGTTTGGCAGATTTGGATTCTGCTTTCGACTTATCCTCTGGTAGTTTAAAAACTACTTCTCCATCATTACTTAAATAGTAATCATCTCGAGCAACTTTTTCTATATAACTTTTATCATTAAGGTTGTTCAATTGTTCTTTTAACGCAAGTTCTTCATCTTGTTGTTTTTGATATTTTTCTTCTTTGTGTTGACGCTCGACTGCATCTTCACTATTACTTTGCTTTTGAGTGACAAGCATTATGGATAAAATGATAATAATAGCTAGTAAAATACCACCAAATAACGTGATACGTTTACGTACAACACGTCTTCTCATTCTCTGCTTTTGTTTCTTTTTATTCTCGGCAGAAGTAAACGTATTCCCTATGTTTTCTACTTTTTTACTCATAGCTTGTCACCTCCTGTTTAATTTTCACTAACTTTTTCTTCTTTAACTAATTCGTACATGCCTTTCGCATTTTCTTTCGTTGCATGTTCACTTAATCCAGTTACGTTTATAGTTACAATTTTCTGTCCAAATCTAATTGTAAGTTCATCAGTCACTTTGACGTCTGTTCCCGCTTTTGCAACCGAACCATTTACAGTCACACGCCCTTGATCACTGATTTCTTTAGCTAATGTGCGACGTTTCACTAATCTCGATACTTTGAGGTATTTATCTAATCTCATATTCCTTCTCCTCCTTGCTCCAAAAGACGCTTTAAAGCATCCTCGTCTAACGACATATTTTTTGTTTTATCATACAACTTCAAGAAATGCTCTGCAAATACTTTTTCGAATTTCACTCTTTGTGTTTTACCCTCTTTTGCTTTTGCATCTGCCCAAATATTTTTCAAATCATCCATACCTTTCGCATCTGCGTCACCAAAAATATGAGGGTGTCTACGTATCATTTTAGCTGAAAGACTTTCAATGACCTCATTAATATCAAGGTAGCCTTCTTTTTTACCAATACTTGTATGCAATAATACTTGTAAGAGTATGTCACCTAATTCTTCAATAATGTGCCAATCGTCTTCATTATCTATGGCTTCAAATAATTCAAACGACTCTTCCAATAAATAACGTTTCAATGTATGATGTGTTTGCACTTTATCCCACGGACAACCTTGTTCTTCATCCACAAGCTGGTCTATGATATTGGCAGCAAAATAGAAATCACTGTAGTAGAACACTTCTTGCTCAACTTTAGGAATCAGTACGCTAGTTAAGTTACTAAAAATTGATGCATAATGATCTAATTCAAATAATGGCGTCTCTATAACATTGGCGTCATTGTGTTTTGCGCCATCTACAATATACACGATTTGTTCATCGTCATACCTTTCCATTAAGGTAACTTTTAAATCGCCTGCCGTCATGGGGCTATATACTTGCGTTATGAGTGTATGGGTACGAATATTTAATTGATTCGCTTTTATTGCTGTTGCATCTAGCATTGTAAAACCATCATTGGGATCTATTTTAACCGCTTCAAAAATATCATCAATAAAGCTTTTGCCACCTAAAACTTCAATTTGAATATCGTTATGCGCCTTTGCATATGCTTCTAATTTCACAGTCGTTGTTTCAGCCACTCGAGGATGACCAGGCACTGTATAAACAACATTTTCATGCTCTGAAGCTGCTATTAAATTTTTTACAATACTCTCATAAACATCATCAAACGATTTGTGTGCTTCATATTGAGCATCAAAACTTCTGAATTCTATATCTTCTTTCAATTCATTAATTACAGGGTGGTCTAACGTTCGCGTATATACTGTCGATTGTTTTTTCAAATATTTATATATACCTAAAGGTAAATCATCGAGACCATAGTTCCCTAAACCTACAATTGTAATATGACGTGGCATTAGTGTTTCCCTCTTTTCATATGAAATAGCTTATTACCAAAAGGCAAATGCTTTAACTCTCTATAACTTAATAATTGTAAATGAATTGTAGCAAATAGGATGACCAGCACGCCTATAGATGCTGCTATCAATAATTCTATAAAACCACCTATACGCCCATGTGTTGGAATAAGCCACATCGTCACTTGTACAGCTATAGATAACATAAGCATAGTTAATATCAATTTAAAGACAAATTTTCGCATAGTTTGAAATTTATAATGTTTTAATACGTTAAAATGCAAAATAAGTGTAAATAAGACTAACGATATTACTGTACTCAAACTACCACCTAGCATCAATAAATGAGGTATTAATATAACATTAAGTAAAACTTTACTGATAACACCCATCATAAAAGCAAATAAGACCACGCGCACTTGCTGTTTCACTTGTAGCAATGCAATATCCATCATTATAAGCGAGACACATATCACCGTAAGCATATAGATAGCTAATGTCCCTGTTAAACTATCATTTTTAAAAAACACAGTGTTCATGACCGGCAATAAGTTAATCAATCCCACTCCTGCAGCTACACTAAACATAACCGTAATCTTAATAGACGCATTTGCATAACGATTAGTTAGGATATCGTGCTTCTCTTTTATTGCTTCTGTCAGTAAGGGAATAAGCACGAAACTAAATGTAGTCGTTACAATCAACCCCATTTGTATAAAGGAAGCACCTCTATCATATATCCCTTTTTGGGTCGTTGCTTGTTGAAAATCCAAGCCTGTACTTTTTAATGCATGTAATACAGTGAAACTATCTACAACTTGCCAGACAATAACAATAAGTTGGCTGACTGCAAAAACGATAATTGCCAATGCTAATTTTCGCCATTCAATATTTGACTGAGCGTCTGGTCTTGTCAGTTTAAACGGCTTTTGTTTTATTAGAAATAGACTAGAAGCTAAAAACCCTGCTGCCGAACCAGCAATTGCTAAAGTTCCTGCTGCATATATCGACCATTGGTACGTCATAAATAATACAACAGCTACCATTATAATCGACACACGTACAAATTGCTCAATCACTTGTGATAGTGCAGGCGCATTCATCATTTTTTGTGCTTGATAGTAGCCTCTATATACGCCTAGTATTCCAATAAATAAAAAACTAAAACTTGCCGCTCTAAGCATTGGGGTCAAGTTGGCATCACCCATTAACGACGCGACCCATTTAGCACTTACAAGTAAAATCAAGAAAAACACAGCACTAATCATTTGTAAGTTTATCAATACTTTCGTATATTGTCTTACTTGACCTACAGTATCAAATGATTGTGTAATTGCACTCGGAATCGCATTCATTGTCAAAATAACACCTAAAGCAACAATGGGATATATTTGTTGATATGCGTATAACCCTTCATCACCCAATATATTTTGATATGGGACGCGATAAATAGCACTTAAAATTTTTACAATAACAAGAGCTAAAGTAAGTGCAACTACGCCATTAAAGGCCGTATTTTTATCAGACTTAGACTTCATCTACTATAACCATACTTTCTTCTAAACATTTAGCTAAAAATTTCAAATTATCCAACCATGCACCTGTTTTATTTAATGTTAATTTCATTTTACCATCTTGTACGCCAACTTTCATTGCACGACCAAGTGGTTGCGTTTGTTTGAACAATGTTTCTCCATTAATATCTGTCGTTCCTTTTTCAGATAAATAAATTTCTACTTGTTTATTAACATCTTTAATTGCAATGACACCCGCATGTAATGCATGTACTTTAATTTCCATCATATCTAACAATCTCTCAACTTCTACAGGATAATCATTGAAACGATCTATTAATTCATCTTTGACATCCATCAGTTGATCTTGTGTCTCGATTTTACGTAATTTTTTATAAATTTCAATTTTCGCTTGTTCATTTTGAATATATTCAGCTGGTAAATAAGCATCGATATTAAGTTCTATTTCGACTTCTGGCGCATCTTCAGTTTCTACTGTTACACCACGTTTTTCATTAACTGCTTCTTCAAGCATTTGAGAGTATAAATCAAAACCAACAGAGTCGATAAATCCATGTTGCTGCTTTCCTAATAGATTACCTGCACCACGAATATTCAAATCTCTCATAGCAATTTTAAATCCTGAACCTAATTCAGTGAATTCTTTAATTGCTTGCAAACGATCTTCTGCAGTTTCAGTCAATACTTTATTAGTTGGATGCAAGAAATATGCATAGCCGATACGACTAGAACGACCTACGCGTCCTCTCAATTGATACAGTTGGCTAAGTCCAAAACGATCTGCATCTTCAATGATAAGCGTGTTTGCATTAGGGACATCTACCCCCGTTTCAATGATAGTGGTCGTTACAAGAATATCGTATTCATGATTGATAAATCCTAGCATCGTTTCCTCTAGATCGCCCTCACTCATTTGCCCGTGTGCTACACCAATGTTAGCATCAGGCATTAACATTTGTAACTGTTCATGTTTCTCATATATAGACTGCACTTTATTATACAGATAAAAAACTTGTCCTTCACGTGATACTTCTCTTTCGAGCGCTTCTTTTATAAAGTTAGTATTTTGTTCTAACACATAGGTTTGTACTGGAAATCGATTTTCTGGCGGTGTTTCAATAACAGATAAATCACGTACGCCTAACATACTCATATGCAATGTGCGGGGAATAGGGGTCGCTGTCAACGTCAAGACATCCACATTTGTTTTAAGTGATTTAATTCTTTCTTTATGACGGACACCAAAACGCTGTTCTTCATCCACAATAAGTAGACCTAAATCTTTATAGTGGATGTCTTTGCCAAGTAATTTATGTGTACCTACTACGATATCAACAAAGCCTGATTTCAAACCTTCTTTTGTCTCTTTAACTTCTTTAGTCGTTCTAAAGCGACTTATCAGTTGAACTTCAATTGGAAAATCTTGCATGCGCTCTATTAATGTTTCGTAATGCTGTTGGGCAAGAATTGTCGTTGGAACTAAGAAAGCAACTTGCTTACCTTCCATTACAGCTTTAAATGCAGCTCGAACAGCTACTTCTGTCTTGCCATAACCAACGTCACCACATAACAATCTATCCATTGGACGTTCTATTTCCATATCCTGTTTAATTTCATCAATGGATTTACTTTGGTCAGGTGTTAGTTCATATGGGAAATCCAATTCAAAATCATTTTGTTCGGCCGTATCTGGTCCATACTTATAACCAACAGACATTTCACGCTCTTTATATAAATCAATAAGTTCATCTGCAATGTCCTCAACACTTTGTTGTACTTTAGCTTTCGTTTTTTTCCAATCTGTACCACCAAGTTTGTTTAATTTTGGTGATTTATCTTCTGAGGCCACATATTTCTGCACTTGATCCATTTGATCTACAGGTACAAATAATTGATCAGTACCTTTGTATTGCAATTTGATATAATCTTTATGAACGCCACTTACTTCTAAAGTTTCGACCCCTAAATATCTACTCACACCATGATGGACATGTACAACATAATCTCCAACTTTTAAATCCTGATAAGACTTAATCTTCTCAGCATTTGTGAGTGCTTTTTGCTGTTTTGGCTTTTTCTTCTGCTTAGATTTAAAAAGTTCACGTTCTGTAACGACAACAAGTTGCATATAAGGCAATTCAAAACCTTCAGACAAACTACCTTCTGTAATAATCGCACTTCCGCCATTGCTACGATGACTTGGGGTATCGATAAATGTCGGTATATGCATTTCATTTAGCATCTCTTGTATACGTTCTTTTTTCACTTCAGTTTCTGCTAAGACTACTACTGTATAATCATTCTGTATATAGCGCTGAAATTCCGAACGCATAATATCATATTGCCCATAAAATTGTTGTACAGGTTTACACGAAAATTTAATAATTTCATTTAATTGAACCGGCATAGTTGCTGTAAATAATGTGAAATAAGTTAGTGGGTGAGATTTGAGTAATGTCTCGAATCCATCATATTGTAAAAAACTTTGCCCGATAAATCCCTTACCACTTTCTATTAAATTCTGTATAAAGTCATCCGCTTCCGTTAAAAGTGACGCTTCGCTTTCTTTAACTCTATTATATTCATCAATCGCTACGATAGCATCATTTTTAAAATAATCTATAATTGTAGCTGGTTGTTCATACATAAATGCCACTAGGCGACGCAAAACTTGATGGTCCAATATTGATGATTCATAGAGTTGGAAACTATCATAAGTTTCTTTTAATTCCTGACGGACGGATTTATCTATTTTAGGGCGTGTATGTTCATATGCTTCTTTAAGTTTTAACTTTGTATGTTTTAAGACATTATCAGTAATAATATAATCACTAGCTGTAGTTATATTTACCGAATCTATATTTCCCTCTGACCTTTGGGTTTCCACATCAAAATCACGTATTGAATCTACTTCAGTATCAAATAATTCAATTCTTACTGGTTTACCAATAAGTGGATAGATATCTATAATTCCACCTCTTAATGAAAATTCTCCTATGTGTGAAACGACACTTTCTCTACGATATCCCATATTTACCAGTTTGTTTAATAGGGTATCCGTATCAATATCGTCACCTACTGATAATGACAATTGATGGGATTTCCACATTTCTACAGGTGTAAGCCATTTTTTCAGGCCATTTAATGGTACGATAAATAACCCTCTCTTTTCTTGAGCAAGTGCCGTCAGTGTACGTACACGCTCACTCATAAATTGAGGGCTTTGCGTTGAAAATTCTTCAGTCATGATATCTTGCATTGGATATTTATATATATCTTCTGCCTCTACAAATTGTGATAAATCACTTTCCAACTTATCTGCTTGATATAAATTATTAGTCACAACTAATAATTGCTTTGAAGTATGCAAAAACTTTTCAGATATAATCGTTGCCTTAGCCGCCGAAGACAACCCAGTTACTAAAACATTCTCTTTGCCAAATACTGCGTCTAATTCTTGATAACGCTTATCTCCATTTATATATTCTGTAATTATTGATTTCAATTGACTTCACCATTATATTCATTCATCACACGATCAAATCTAGAACTTTCTATAAAAGCTTCAACCGCACGTGCAGAATGGTCTATTACTTTATCCATCGTTTCCATTTCTTGTTTTGAAAATTTTTGCAATACATAGTCAACAATTGCCATACCATTTGATGGACGGTCTACCCCAATGCGAATACGCTTAAATTCATCTGTTCCCAATACTTGAATAATTGATTTCATACCATTATGACCACCAGCACTACCTTTTTGTCTTAAACGTATTTCGCCTTGTGGTAAATCTAAGTCATCATACAACACTAATAATTCATCAATTTCAATATTGTAATATTTCATCAATGGACCTACTGCTTCTCCGGATAGATTCATCATTGTCATCGGTTCGATAAACATCACTTTCTCTCCTGCAATATGTTCAATAGTATAGGCACCTTTAAACTTTTGCTTATCTAACTTGAATTGGTTTTGGTCTAACATATAATCTATAACCTCAAAACCAATATTATGTCTTGTTTGTTCAAAGCGTTTACCTATATTGCCTAGACCTACAATACATTTCATTATGTTACCTCCAATTGTTGTTCTCACTTTTATAGCGCTTTTTTTATAAAAAGCTTGTACATTCGTATGTACACACACAAATTATTTTCCGTATCATTCACTATAATAACATAAAAAAGCACCTGCTTAACGTATTAAGCACGGTGCTTTTTTATAAGATGCTATAACATTGACAGCGTCAATGCGCAAGAAAATTTAAAGAGTAGAAATATTATTCTTCTTCTTTTTCTTTGCCTACAACTTCAGGCTCAGCAGTTTCTGAATCGCCTTCCATTGCTTCGATTTCTTCTTCAGTTGGTTCTTCAGTTGGAGCAACTACAGTTACTACTGAATCAGTGCCTTCATTTTCGATTGTAAAGTCGCCTGATACTTTAATATCTGCTACTGAAATACTATCGTTAATGTTTAATTCACTAATTTCAACTTCAATTGTTTCAGGAATGTTATCAGGAGTAGCTGTAACTTCAAGGTTGAATAATGGTTGTTCAACAACGCCACCTTCTTTAGTTCCTGCTGCTTCTCCTACTAATTGAACTGGTACTTCAACAGTACGTTCTTCAGTCATATTGATTGCTAAGAAATCAATGTGAGTGATTTGGTTTTTAAGTGGATCGAATTGGTAGTCTGAAACCATTACTTTAATAGTTTTAGAACCTACGCCTAAATCGATAACACCGTTACGTCCAACTTCACGGATAACTTTGATAAATTCTACTTCGTCTACTTTAACAGAAGTATTTTTTGTACCGAAACCATAAACGATTGCAGGTACTTTACCAGTGTTTCTTAATGTTTTAAGGTCAGAACGTGTTTGTTTACCTTGACGAATAATTGACTTTAATGCAGTCATATTCATTTCCACCTTTCATCTTTGCTCTTTAAAAGAGCCCCTCACTTACCCATCAACTTATCGTTGCTTGCAAGTGTTTATTTTCAGTGCTCGCTAAATCACGAACGAAACCATTATACATTCGTTATGTTTTTTAGTCAAATAGCACACTAACAGATTCACGTTCATATACGCGAATGATTGCCTGTGATAATAAACCTGCTACCGATAATTCTTTTGTATTATTTGGTTTACGACTATCTTCTAATTGAATTGAATTCGTTACTACTAACTCTTTAATTGCTGAATTTTCGATACGTTCTCTTGCTGGACCAGATAGGACAGGGTGAGTACAACATGCATATACGTCTTTTGCCCCTTTATCTTTTAATGCTTGTGCTGCCAATGTAATTGTACCTGCTGTATCGATAATATCATCGATAATAATAGCTGTACGCCCATCGATATCACCAACAATATTCATAACCTCTGCTACGTTTGGTTTTGGACGACGTTTATCAATAATAGCAATTGGGGTTTTAAGGATGTCTGCGAGTTTACGTGCTCTTGTCACACCACCATGGTCTGGAGAAACTACAACACACTCTTCAAGATCAAGATTTGTATCATTTTTGAAGTATTCCGCTAAGATTGGCACACCCATTAAATGATCAATTGGAATATCAAAGAACCCTTGAATTTGTGGCGCATGTAAATCTAATGCAATCATACGATCTGCCCCAGCCGTTTCGATTAAGTTTGCTACTAATTTAGCAGTAATCGGCTCACGACTACGCGCTTTTCTATCTTGACGTGCATATCCATAATAAGGTACAACGATATTAATATTCGCTGCTGATGCACGTTTACAAGCATCTATCATTATCAATAATTCCATTAAATGCAAGTTGACTGGATTTGAAGTAGGTTGAATAATAAATACATCGCAACCACGAATGCTTTCTTCTATATTGATTTGAATTTCTCCATCGCTGAAACGTTTTACAGAACACTTTCCAAGTTCAATTCCAACATGATCTGCTACTTCTTGGGCTAACGGTTCATTTCCTTTCAAAGAAAATATTTTCAAAGCAGAGTTCTTGTACTCATTGTTTAACATTTATAGTCCTCCAATTAATTCATTCAATTAGTTTAATTTATATATACAAGGCAACATTATATTATTTATCAACATAAAAGCTTCCAAGTTCGTAACAAATTTAGTTACATTGAGTTTAACAGTTGTAGCTTAATTATCTAAACGTTGTGCATTTTATTTTTTCAAATAACCTTCTTTAGTCGTTTGTTTGGCTCTTCCTAATGCCAGACTATCATTTGGCACGTTATCAGTTATAGTAGAGCCTGCCGCTACAAAAGCACGATTTCCTAACGTTACAGGCGCAACAAGATTTGTATTACAACCTATAAATACATCATCACCGATACTTGTCTTGAATTTATTAATGCCATCATAGTTAACTGTAATTGAGCCACAGCCAATATTTGTACGTTCACCTATTTCAGCATCACCAATATAACTTAAATGAGGTACTTTAGCACCGTCTTTAATTATCGATTTTTTAACTTCAACGAAATTACCGACTTTCACTTTCTTACCAAGATCAGCGCCTGGTCGTAATTGAGCAAACGGTCCAACTGTTGCATAATCATCCACATTGGATTCATTGATGACTGACTGCTTAATTGTAACATTAGATCCGATACTACTGTTTGTAATTTCTGTATATTGTCCAATGATAACGTCTTCACCAATTTCACTATAACCTACAAGCTTCACGCCTGGTTCAATTACAGTATCCTCACCAATCTTCACGTTTACACCAATATAAGTAGTTGCTGGGTCAATAATCGTTACACCATTTTTCATATGATATTCATTGATGCGCTGTCTAAATGCACTTTCAGCTTCGCTCAACATCAATCTGTCATTCACACCCATAATTTCATCAAAATCGTCTGTATGATATACTTCAACGCTACCTTTATCTTCTAAAATTAATGAAAGTACATCTGGCAAATAGTATTCACTTTGTACATTATCATTTTTCACATGATTTAATTTATCAAATAGTACTTGATTATCAAAAGCAAAAATACCAGAACTAATTTCATTAATTTCTCTTTCATTCTCTGTTGCGTCTTTTTGTTCAACGATTTTAACTAAATGGTTATCTGAATCACGAAGAATGCGCCCATATCCAAATGGATTTGGTGCTGTAGCAGATAATACTGTAGCTTGTGCTTGATTTTGCTCGTGGTGATCAACTAAAGCTTTTAATGTTTCTGTAGTAATTAATGGTGTATCACCACAGACAACAAGCGTTGTGCCTTGTTTATCTTGTAAATGTTCACTCGCCATTTTCACAGCATGTGCAGTTCCTAATTGCTCTTCTTGAAAACTATAAAGTGACGCGTCACCTAAAGTTTCTTTCACGCTTTCTGCGCCATGACCAACAATTGTTACAAGTTGTTCTACTCCAGATCGCTTAACGTTATCAACAACATGTTCAATCATCGATTTGCCTGCAACTTCATGTAGTACTTTGTATTTCTTTGATTTCATACGTGTACCCTTGCCAGCTGCGAGTACTATTGCACGTCTTTGCATGTATGTTAACCCTCCATTAAAATATACACTTCCTCCTTATTATAATTTAACGCTAGCCCCACTTTCAAGGCTCAAAGCGTCAATATTAAATAATAAGAAAATTGAGATCGTCATAAACCAAATTATTCCATTTACTATTTGTCATCTTTATAAGTATTAGAAAACGCTTCATTAATGTACAATATTTTTCTCATTCTGCTATAATCATTTACTACATTTTATCAATATATGCTTTAATATGTATTTCTATTCATTATTTAGAAATGAATAAATCCAAATTTATAATTGTTTTGTCGGACATATTAAATATAATTATATAACAGATAATTTTTGTCACCTTTACACGTTTACATTAAATTAAAAAAATTATAATTCACTTTACTTTTCCACAAAAAAGAAGATTGAATTTCTGTCAAACAGAAGTTCAATCTTCTTTTTATATAATATTTGAATTATAATGATTATCACAAATTTTATTAAGCTTCTTCGCCAGAGTCTTCTGATGGTTGTGCATTTCTATCAGGAATAACCTCATCAGTTTCTTCATATACTTTCATCACTGCATCTTGTATTTCTTGTCTCATTTCTGAGTTAATTGGATGCGCGATGTCTCGGAATTCACCATCTGGTGTACGTTTACTTGGCATTGCGACGAATAGACCTGTGTTGCCTTCAATGACACGTAAATCATGAACCACAAATGATTCATCTAAAGTGATTGAAACGAGCGCTTTCATTCTTCCATCTGTTTGTATCTTTCTAAGTCTTACATCTGTCACTTTCATGTAGTGAGCCCCCCTAGTATCTCTTTGTTAGAAGCTTAACAATTTCATCAAAAATTATAAATCCTTACTTAACTTCTGCTATTACTTCGATTTCTACTTTAACATCTTTAGGTAACCTTGCTACCTCAACACAACTTCTTGCTGGTTGATGATTGTCAAAGTATTTGCCATAAACTTCGTTTATATTTTGAAATTCATTCATATCAGCAATAAAAATAGTAGCTTTAATAACTGAATCTATGTCAGATCCAGCTTCATCTAAAACAACCTTTAAATTCTCTAAGACTTGTTTTGTCTGTTCTTTTACATCATCACTGACAATTTCGCCATCTAAATTTAATGGGATTTGTCCAGATGTGAACACTAGACCATTAATTTGTGTTGCATGTGAGTATGGACCTAACGCTTCAGGCGCCTTGTTTGTATTAATTGTTTTCATGGTGCCGTTAATCGCTCCTTTAAGTAAATTTATTTAAACTGTTACCTTTTTCTACCTTAAATTCCTGATTGTATTCGTCTACATCAGATAATCTCACTAAGGAAGTATAATCTTCAATTAACCTTTGCTTAACTTCTTTTGATTCTACTAGTACCGATACCCCTTTCACATGAGCTTTAAACTCATTCATTAAATTCATTACGCCGTTGATAGAGCCACCAGCTCTCATGAAATCATCGACCACAAGTACGTTTGAATTTTCAGGTAAAGTTCTCTTTGAAAGAACCATTGTCTCAATTTTTCGTGAAGAACCAGATACGTAATTTATTGATACTGTTGAACCTTCAGTCACTTTATTATCTTTTCTAATGACCACGACTGGTATATTCAATACATTAGCTACTGCATTAGCAAGAGAAATCCCCTTCGTAGCAATCGTTACGATAGCATCTAGCTCTTCATCCATATACAATGTAGCAATCAATTTACCCACTCTATTGAGCAAAGTCGGGTTTCCCATTAAATCTGATAAGAATAAATACCCTCCTGGTAACAAGCGGTCTTTTTCTTGAAGCTGCTCAATAATGTCTTCTACAACTTCACTTGCTTCTTCTTTGCTCATCTCAGGTTTATATGTAACTCCACCACTCGCTCCAGCTGTCGTAATAACTGTCCCAAGTTTTTCCATTTGAAAAGTCGTTTTAATAATTTGGACGTCTTCACTTATTGACGATTTCGCCTGTTTAAATTTTTGAACAAAATAAGTTAAAGGTATCAATTTATTTGGATTATTCATTAAATATTGAGTCATATATACAATTCGTTCACTTCTTTTATAGCGCATTAAACTCATCCCTTCTCTTATCCTAATAATCTTACTATATATACTTCATTACAACAGCCATTGACAGCATTGTATACATGTCTTGCTTGTCGTTCTTTTTGTGTGAGACCATAAACAGTCGGACCGCTTCCACTCATCATAGCACCATCTGCACCGTTATCTAACATATTCTCTTTTATTTTTAAAATCTCAGGACACAGCTGATTCGAGATAGGTTCCAATCGATTTGAAAGACTCTTACATAGCAGTTCATAATCTCCTGTATTTAAAGCTGATTCGCACGCTTTAGTATCGACATTATGTGTTTGTTTTAAATCTAACATTTTAAAAATCTCAGGTGATGATATTCCTATATTGGGTTTGGCCACAACCACCCACGCTGAAGGCGGCTTATTCAGAAAGTTAATTTGTTCACCTTTCCCTTTACACAATGCCGTTTTCCCAAAAACACAAAATGGAATATCCGTACCTATGGTAACTCCAAGTTCACACAATTCTTCTAATGGACGATTCAAATTATATAGGCGATTCATCCCTCTCATTGTCGCTGCAGCATCTGTTGAACCACCAGCAAGACCAGCTGATACCGGTATATTTTTATCTATGCTGATTGTAACACCTTGTTCTAAATTATAATTCTTCTTCATTAATTCTGCAGCTTTATATGCTAAATTTTTACTATTGGAGGGAACATAAGTTTGCTCTACATCGACAACAATTTTATTGTCTTTACGTAGTTCAAATGACAAACGATCATTTAAATCTATTGTTGTCATAATCATTTCAACTTCATGAAAACCATCATCTCGTTTAAAGAGTGTGTCCAGCGTGAAATTAATCTTAGCCGGAGCTGTTTCATAAATCATATGCCCACCCTCTTTCAATTTCGATATGGTAATAAAATGATTTTAACATATTGTTATAGTTGATTTGTCAGTTTTTTAAAACTAAATCTGTTACAACATCATTCTTAGTAATTTATATTGCTATATAATTATAAATTATGAAGGATTGTAAAATCATTTCTTAATTTATTATTCTACAACATACTTAGTTTTCAATAAAATTATAACCACTTGATAAATCAGGGCAAAGAAAAAGGTATGTCAGCGTAATTGCGCCAACATACCTTTTTATCTATCATTATAATATTAAAGTTAAAATTAAAAAGTTCGACTTTGTAGCCAAACTTTACTTTATATCACTATTATTTAGTGTGCAACTGCTTCATGATGATTATCTTCTTCGAAAGAAACTTGTACGTTTTCAGTCAAAACATCAGTGTATGTATATGACACACGCTCAAAATTATGTTTATCTTGATCTAGCTCAACAACAAATACTGAAGGATATGTTTCTTTTAACACACCACTACGTTCAATAGTTTTTTTGCGTCCACCATTCGCTTTTAGTACAATACGATTTCCTAATTGACAATCAAGTTTATTTTTGATGTCTCCAATAGATTTTGGCATATTGCTCCACCTCGCTACAAGATGTATAATAACACAAATAGCGTGTTTTTGTCAAACAAAACATCAATTTTAGCAAGGTAAAGCGTACTTGTCAATAATTTAAAATTCTAATTCTGGGAAATTTTTCAATTCATTATATAAATTTGCAAATTCTTTTATTGAAAGCGTTTCTCCACGACGTATTGGATCTATACCACTTGTTTCTAACCATTTTAAAATAACTTCTTTCTTGTTTTTTCCTTCAACGAACAAACTTTGGTAGTTATTATTTATCGTTTTTCGTCTTTGGCTAAAGGCAGATTTAGTCATTTTGAAAAATTTATCCTCATTGTCTACTTCAACTTGTGGCACATCCCGTTTCATTAGTTTCACAACAATTGAGTCTACATTGGGTGGTGGTAAAAATACTGATTTCGGCACAGTCAATACTTGACTTGTTTCTGTATAGTATTGTGCAACAATTGATAATGATCCATATGCTTTCGTTCCTACCTGTGCATTTAATCTTTCGCCTACTTCTTTTTGCATCATCACGACATAACCATCAATCGGTAAGCGCTGTTGCATTAAATTAAGTAATATAGGCGTTGTAATGTAATACGGCAAGTTTGCAACAACCATAATCTTGTCACAATCTGCAAGATTATCAGATACATACTGCGCAATGTTAGCCTTTAATATATCTTCATTAATAACTATCACATTATCATAAGGGGACATGGTATCTTTAAGCACAGGAATCAAACGTTGATCAATCTCAAATGCAATAACTTTTTTCGCACTTTTAGCCAATTGTTCAGTTAACGATCCCATTCCAGGTCCAATCTCTATTACACCAGTATTTTCATCTATATCACTTGCGTCAATAATGTTATGAATAATATTAACATCAATTAAAAAGTTTTGACCTAAACTTTTTTTGAAGTTAAAACCATATTGATTAAGCAGTGCTTTTGTGCGGGATGGCGTAGCAATATCTTTAATATCCATTTACATTTCACTTCCTTCATTATCACTTAATGCATTTCTAACGTCCATTTCTGTATAACCAAATGCATTGAGTTTATTTATTAACTGTTTACCATTAGAATGTCCGATATGTAGCTTGCGTCCAAGGATTTCTCTCTTTCTTCGCGCATCTTTTCCAACTATTAATCCTAAATCAACTAACACTTCTTTACTAATCGTTTCGGATCCTTCTTCAAAAGGCGTACTTACATTCATTAGCGCTTCTTTGATATCGGAAAGTTTTGCATTTTCTACGCCAATTTTACCACGTTTGTTCTTTGCTTTTTCTTTATCTATATACGCATGTTTCACACCAGGTATATTTTTCTGAATCGTGTTTCGTATTTTATCACCCGGGAAATCTGGATCAGTAAAAACGATAACACCTCTCGTCTCAAAAGCCTGTGCGATTACATCTAAAATCTCTTTATTAATTGCGCTGCCGTTTGTTTCAATCGTGTCACATTCGACAGCTCTTTTAACTCGCTCGGTATCGTCTCTACCTTCTACTACAATAAATTCATTTATCTTCATTTATTGTTTCACCTTTCATAAATTTCATTCGATTTTGGTAAAAATAAAAAGACGCCGGTGCCAATAATGGTTTCCACTTAGTATTCGCTCTAAAAACTAAGCCACATCTCAGACCGACATCTTTCTTGTTCTATCTCTATGCCTTTAATTTAAACAATTGTTCTGCATTTTTAGTTGTTTGTTGGCAAACTTCCTCATAACTCACACCACGTAATTCAGCGATTTGCTCAGCTACAAGCGTCACACGTACAGGTTCATTTCTTTTACCTCTATATGGATGTGGTGATAGAAATGGTGCGTCTGTTTCAACTAATAGTCTATCGAACGGGACATGCTTTGCTACCTCTTTTGGTTGCTTCGCATTTTTAAATGTAACAGGACCGCCTAATGATACATAGAAATTCAATTTATTAATTACATCATCTGCAATTTCAGGAGAACCACTAAAGCTATGCATAATACCACCAATTTCTTCTGCGTGCTCTTCTTTTAATATATCAACACAATCTTGCGTTGCTTCTCTATTGTGTATGATAATTGGCAGATTAACACGTTTAGCTAAAGCAATTTGCTTTCTGAATAAAGCTTGTTGTATATCTTTAGGAGACTTATCCCAATGATAGTCCAATCCTGTCTCACCTATACCGATTACTTTAGGATGGGAAGCAAGTTGTTCTATCCATTCTAAACGCTCTTCTGTACAATCAATTGCATCTACAGGGTGCCATCCGATTATGCCATAGATAAATTCATATTGATCAATAAGTTCCATCGTACGTTCAATTGTAGGTGTGTCAAAGCCCACCACAAACATACGATCTACCCCATTTTCTCTAGCTCGCTCAATGACCGCTTCTAAATCCTCGTCATATTGCTCGGCATTTAAATGAACATGTGTATCAATTAGCATACTATATCGCTCCCTTAAATTTTAATTACTTAATTATTGAACCATTAGGAATGGCATTAGGTAAACTCACAAGTGTTAGTACACCATCTTTTTCAGCAGATAAAATCATACCTTCTGATTTTCTACCCATTAATTTCGCAGGTTTTAAGTTTGTTACGACCGCAACTTTTTTACCGATGATATCTTCTGGTTGGTAGAATTTTGCGATCCCCGACACGATTTGGCGTTGCTCACTGTCTAAATCAACTTGTATTTTTAATAATTTATCAGATTTTTTCACCTGCTCTGCATCAATTATCGTTGCGGCTTTGATTTCAACTTTATCAAAATCTTTAATATCGATTTGTTCTTTGCTCGGCACTTCTACAGCTGTTTCTTCTGCTTTTGGTGGTTGCATTGATTGTTTAATATAATCAATTTCAACGTCACTATCTAAACGCGGGAAGATTGGTTGTGGCTTACCTATCACTATAATTGGTGCCGTTAAAGCACCGTATTGTTCTACACTATTCAATTCAGCCAGTTCAGGAGAATTAATATTTAATTGTTCGAAGATTTGTTTTGGCGCATGTGTAAGGAATGGGCGTAATAATACCGCTGCAATACGTATATTCTCAACTAAATGTGCCATTACATTTCCTAACATCTCTTTTTGGCTTTCATCTTTGGCTAACACCCATGGGGATGTTTCATCGATATATTTATTTGTACGGCTAATCAATTTCCAAATTGTAGAAAGTGCTACAGAGAATTGTAAATCATCCATATTTTCATGGAATGTTTTCACAGTATCTAACGCCATTTGTTCCATTTCTTCGTCTAATTCATGTTTTGGACCTTGATATGCAGGTAATTCACCATCAAAGTATTTATTAATCATAGAAATCGTACGGTTGACTAAGTTTCCTAAATCATTAGCTAAATCATAATTTGTACGTTCTACAAAGCCTTCTGGGGTAAACACACCATCTGAACCAAATGGTAACTCGCGCATTAAATAGTAGCGTGTTGCATCTAGACCATAACGATCGATAAGGACATTAGGGTCAACAACATTTCCTTTAGATTTACTCATTTTACCATCTTTCATTAGAATCCAACCATGTGCAAATACTTTCTTTGGAAGCGGGATATCTAATGCCATTAAGAGGATTGGCCATATAATTGAATGGAATCTTACAATTTCTTTTGCCATGATATGAATATCTGCTGGCCAATATTTTTTAAATAATCCATCATCGTCTGATAAATAACCTAATGATGATATATAATTAACAAGTGCATCAATCCAAACATAAACAACATGCTTAGGATTAGATTTAACACGAATGCCCCAGTCGAATGAAGTACGTGATACAGCTAAGTCTTCTAAACCTGGCTTAATAAAGTTGTTAATCATTTCATTTTTTCTTGAAGGAGGTTGTATAAATTCAGGATTTTCATCATAAAATTCTAATAATCTGTCAGTGTATTTAGATAGATTAAAGAAATAACTCTCTTCTTTAACTAGCTCTACTTCATGACCAGAATCTGGACTTTTACCACCAATAATTTGCCCATTTTCATAAATAGGATCCACTAACTGTGTTTCAGTATAGTAAGTTTCATCTGGAACTGAATACCAACCTTCATATTCCCCTAAATAAATATCTCCTTGTGACAATAACCGTTCAAATATTTGCTCTACAACTTCTTTATGACGATTTTCTGTAGTGCGTATAAAGTCGTCATTAGAAATTTCTAACTTACTCCATAATTCTTTTATACCAGATATCATTTCATCTAAATATTCTAATTCAGATTTTCCTGCTTTATGTGCTTTTTCTTGAATTTTTTGCCCGTGTTCATCCGTTCCTGTTAAATAACGAACATCATAGCCTTGCATTCTTTTATAACGTGCGATTACATCACCAGCAGTTGTTGTATATGCATGTCCGATATGCAAATTCCCACTCGGATAATATATTGGTGTAGTGATATAAAATGTTTCTTTCGCCATCAATGTTCCTCCTCGATTCTTATGCTTTAAATTTACCTAAATTGATTCTCTTTTTCAATGAAACAGACGTTTGTTTTCATTATATTTTATTAATTCATCACTGTAATTGTCTATGATAGTATACTATTCACATTGAAGTTTTTTCATTAGTCAAATCAGCTTATATTTAAATATGATTAATAATCTCTATCCTATCTACATTACCATAAATCACACGAGTTATGGGAGTTTTTCACATCATTTTTTCTTGCTTTAATCGCTTTTTAGTTAATATAAACATTTCATACTATTTGTCTTGATTTGTTAATGTAACAAATCAAACAGTCTTGTTTTTCATTATTAAACATTATGATAAACATCATATACTTCGCCTGTTTTCATATGACGAATTTCAGCGACTTGTTTAATAGCTGCTTTGGTTTTCATATCTTGATCTATATAATAGTTAACATGCTCAACTATCGTCATTTCTTCGAACCATGAGGTATCTTCAACTGCTACAGCACCTTCTATTAACACTACAAACTCCCCCTTTGTTGGGATAAGTCCTTCTTGTAATTGATTTAACAAATCATCTACGTTACTCGTTGTGATTTGTTCGAATTTTTTGGTTAATTCTCTCCCCAATGAAACTTTTCTATTTTTATCTACTTTTTGGATAGTTTTTAATGTGTCTTTTACTCTATGTGGCGACTCATAAATAATAAGCGTACTATCTTCATACATGCGCTTTTCTAAAATTTCTTGTTTTTGCTTTTCCTTACGTGGTAAAAACCCAAGAAATGTATAAGTGAAGGAAGGTAACCCACTAGCCATAAGTGCTGTTAGACCTGCATTAGGACCTGGTACAGTTTCAACTTTAATTTGATGTTCTCTCGCGGCAACTACAAGTTCATATCCTGGGTCACTTATGAGTGGGAGCCCAGCATCTGATACTAAGGCTATACTAATGCCTTCTCGCAATTGTTCTATCAAGTATTCTGTTTGCTGTGCTTTGTTATGTTCATGATATGATTTAAGTGGTGTTGATATCTCATAATGTGCACACAATTTTTTACTTACTCTAGTATCTTCACAAGCAATCAAATCCACTTCTTTTAAAATTTTCACCGCTCTATATGTAATATCCGCTAAGTTTCCAATTGGTGTTCCTACCAAATACAATGTCCCCATATGTTACCCCTCACTTATTAATTCTAATTTTTTTGTTCTTGAATATGTTTTAATTTCATACTCTCTTTTTAGCGCTTCCGATTTAGTATCAAACATTTCTTGATAAACTAACTCTACTGGACGTCTTATTTTAGTGTATTTGGCGCCTTGCCCACGATTATGTTTAGCAACTCTCTGCACAATATCTTTTGCATACCCCGTATATAAACTTCCGTCTTTGCACTTAACAATATATATATAATGTTTATCCATAATATATTTCTCTCATTTCTTTCGTATAAGTTCCATCTTCATTGTAAATATAAAAAGGTGTTTGTATATCGAGTCCTTGATTACCACCTTTTCTACCTTCAACAACTATTGTTTGTGCAACCTTCCCTTGCTTACTATAAATAAAATGAAGTTTTTTTGGTTCAATTTGATACTGTCTCATACTACTTAAGACATCCATTAGACGTTCCGCTCTGTGTACTATCAAGCAACGTCCTCCCTGTTTCAATAAATGTCTTGCTGCAAAACAACAATCTTCTAATGTACACATGATTTCATGTCGTGCTATCTTATGTGCATCTTTTTGATGTTGATGTTGCTGATTTACTTTGAAATACGGTGGATTGCATGTCACCACATTATATTGTGAAGGTTTAAAATGTTTATGCGCCTGTTTAAGATCCATATGGTATACATGAATCCTCTCTTCTAAACCATTAAAACTGATACTTCTTTCAGCCATATCTACTAATTGTTCTTGAATCTCAATCGCTTCAATATTTTGTAGACCTTTAGCTGATAACAGCAAAGGGATTACACCATTGCCGGAACATAAATCTAATATCTTATCTCGATTCTTTACTTTGGTAAAATGTGCAAGTAATAATGCGTCTGTTGAAAAAGAAAAAACCTCATCATTTTGTATGATTTTAAGATTTTCTTTCATCAAACAATCAAATCTTTCACCATTTTTTAACATGTTCATACTAACCTCCAAAAAAAAGGATAAGCGAGCGATGCTTAATAATCAAGCCTATCACTACACCTTATCCTCACACACTTTGCATTTATTTTGTTATAAAGTCCCTATCAGTCTTATTCACTTAAAACTTCTAAGCAAAATAAACAATCGTCACCTTTTCTATGTTTACCAAACAATTCACCATTACAGATATGAAAACCTTCTTTATACAACATTGCTAAATTATCTTTACTTCGTAGTGGCTGTTTATATTGTCCTTTTTTTCCACTTTCCACTTTTTTAGGTTTTTCTTCTTTATCTATTAAAGTTTTTAAATTTTCATTTTCTATTTGTAAGGCAACATTTTCTTCGATCAATTCGACCGTGAGATTTTTCAAATTAAACATATCACTATTAATTTGATTAATATTTTCTTCTAAATGTGCTAGCTTTTCAAATATATCACTACGGTTCAATGTCGTTAAAGCCTCCTAATTTAATGCTTCTAATTCTTCCATTTTATATTCTAATGGTTGTTCCAAACCTTCTACTTTAATTTGCATAGAAATATCTAAAATGTTTAATCCTATTACTTTGCCATTACCTTCTGGTGTCTCAATCGCATCGCCAACGTCTGGTAATTGCGCACGTGCTTCTTCATAATAGTCATTTTCATATTTCAAACAACACATTAAACGACCACAAGCACCAGAAATTTTAGTTGGATTTAATGATAAATTTTGATCTTTAGCCATTTTGATAGATACGGGTTCAAAATCACCTAAAAATGTGGAACAACATAACGAACGGCCACATGGACCAATACCACCCAATAGCTTTGCTTCGTCTCTCACGCCAATTTGTCTTAATTCAATACGCGTTCTTAATTTTTGAGCTAGTACCTTTACTAGTTTTCTAAAATCTACTCGGTCATCAGAAGTAAAATTAAATATTACTTTAGATTTATCTAAAGTAAATTCACAATTCACTAAACGCATATCTAAATTTTGCTGTTGAATGGTATCTTTACATAAATTCATAGCTTCTTCAGCGTCTAATTCATTTTGCTCATATTTCATCTTATCTTCTTCTGTCGCAAGACGTACAATTTGTTTTAATGGCAACATCACATCTTCGTCAGCTACATCTAATGGTTCATACTTTACACGCCCCATTTCTATGCCTCTTTTAGACTCAACAACGACCCAATCACCAACTTTTAAATCGAATTGTTTAGGCGCGTAATACTCCATTTTACCTGATTTTTGAAAATCAATACCCACTACATTTTGCATAGTTATTTCACCCCTTTTATAACAATCTGTTCGAATACCAATGTTGGATTCACATTTTGATTCAACTTTTTATGTGCTTCAGTTATTTGATCATACATCAAAATAATCTGATTATATGTTAATTTCTTAGTATATCCTTTTATATCTTCTTGTAAATCTTGATAGATCACATCATCTATAATACCTACTTTAGCATGCATAACATCTTCAAAGAAACCATTAACTGCTGCCAATGTAAGTAATTGTAACCGTCTGTTTTTAGCTTGCTTTAATAAATCTACAATAGCAATAAGTGCCATTGATCGATTTGTCAGTAATAACTGACACCATTTAACAATACTTTTCCGAAGTGCTGTTAAATCTGTTTCTTCATTAAGCGCAACTGCTATTTCTGTTTGCGTCGTATATGTACTTAGTAACTCAGCTACAGGTCTTGAAATATCACGTTCAACTAATCTATCAATAAAATGCAATTTATTAATCGGCTTAAAGTATACATGTTGGCACCTTGAGTGGATGGTATCTAAAATTTGTTCTGGCTTCGTAGATAATAAAATAGCGATGGTGTTTTCAGGAGGTTCTTCTAAAAATTTTAAAATACTATTTTCACCTTGTACAGTCAGTTTCTCAAAGGATTCTATAATATACACTTTATAGTCTCCTTCGATTGGAAGTTGATTCATATGATGTACCAATTGCTCTACTTGATCTTTTTTTATTGTTGTTTCTTCAGAAGATACATACATAAAGTCCGGATGGTTTAATGATTCTACTTTCAACTGACATTGGTTGTTCTCGTTGCATAAGATAAGTTTGGCAAAATCAATTGCTACTTGTTGCATTTTCTGACCATCATCACCCTCAAATAAATAAGCATGTGATAGTTTATTTGAATAGTATGCTTTTGTCAGTCTTTCTCGTTCATCCATCATAAAGATACTCCTTTATATAAAAAGGCTGCTTATACATAATCACCCTACAAAGCACATTTCAAAAGAGTATCACTCGTATCTCCTTTGATTTAAGTGCAATTTGAGAGGCAACTATATATAGCAACCATGATTTTAGAATTGATGGAAAGCTTCAACTGGCATTACAAATACCGTTGCTCCTCCAACTTCTACTTCAACTGGATAAGGGATATAAGAATCCGCACTGCCACCCATTGGTGTAATAGGTGAAACAAGCTGTTCTCTATTTCCACATGTGTCATCAATTACCTTTAGCATTTCATCTACACGATCATCTTCAACACCAGATAAGAACGTTGTATTTCCTGCTCTTAAAAATCCACCTGTTGTTGCGAGTTTTGTTGCTCTAAAATTATGTTTAACAAGTTTATCCGAAAGTTCTTGGCTATCCTGATCTTGTACGATTGCTATAATCATTTTCATAACTAAACACCTCTTCCCAATATTATATCATAATTTTTCTAAATATTTACTGATAGATTCATACGCTGCACTTACAACTTCTTCTATACTTCTATCAGCATCGATTACGATAAAGCGTTCAGACTCATTATGAATAATTTTTTTATAACCTTCAACTACTTTTTCGTGAAAATTTACACTCTCTTGATCTAAACGATTTTGCACACGCTGATTTTTCAGGATGCGTTTTCGTCCTATATCAACACTTACATCAAGGTAAATCGTAATATCAGGATACAATCCATCGATAGCAAATTCATTAATTGATTTAACTTCTGCTAATCCTATACCCCGTGCGTAGCCTTGATAAGCTAACGAACTATCAATATAACGGTCACATAATACAATCTTACCTTCATTTAATGATGGTATCACTTTACCTACAAGGTGTTCGCGTCTAGAGGCTGCGAATAACAAGGCTTCCGTGCGTTCATCCATACCATCTCCTTCAAGCAAAAGTTCGCGTATCTGCTCTCCAGTTTTTACACCACCAGGTTCTCTAGTCATTACAATATTGTATTCTGATCCTAGTTTTTGTGCTACTTGTTGTATAACTGTCGTTTTCCCTGAACCCTCTGGCCCTTCAAATGTTATAAAAGCTGACATATATTATTCATCCTTAATTTCTATTTTATGATTTTTTATTCCTTCTACTCTCAAATTACTATCTTGCCAATAATTCATTAATTTTACCATATTTTCAGTTATTTTTTCTCCTTTAAACATGAGAGGAATCCCTGGAGGATATGGAACAATATGTGTTGCCAATATTTTATTCACTGATTTATTAATGTTTATGTTACGTATCTTATCTATTTCACCAGAATAATATACACCTTTTTCAGTAAGGTATTCTATTTCAGTTTTATTATTTGCTTTTCTTTTTTCAAAATTAATATTTTTTAATCTTTCTAACAGTAATTCAAATGGATACATATCTTCTTCATGCCATAAAGGTAGTACCAATAATATTTGATTATTGTCAGCAAGTTCAATATATATTTTTTCCATTTCAAAAAGCTTTTGAAGTTCAAAACCTGTATAGCCGTTCCCACTTATATTTAATTTTAACGGATCATCCACTTCAATAACTTCCAAACCAATCTGCTTCAATGTACTTATCAATTCGTATCTCTTTTCAAAAAACAAAGCACTATCATATTTTTTATAAAAGTCATGTGCTAATTCCAAACTTGTCATCAATAAATATGACGGACTAGAAGATTGAAAATAAGTTAAATATTTAATGACATTTTTACGTTGTGGGGCATTTTTATGTATAAAAAGTATAGAACTCATTGTAAGTGAAGGCAATGACTTATGATAAGACTGCACAACATAATCAGCTCCAGTATTTAATGAAGAACTCGGAAAACCTTCTAAACCAAAATGTGCTCCATGTGCTTCATCTATTAAAACTGGAACACCCGCCTCTTTTAATTTCATTATAGTATATGATATGTCAAAACATTCACCATAATAATTAGGATATGTAAAGATTGCTAATTTAGTGTCTTGCATCTCGTCAGGTAATTTGGATAAGTTAGGTCCTAAATATTGATTTGTCTTTAAACTTATATCCATTTCTAGTAATAGCGCATTTTGACAGGTTAGCTCCAATGCATGAAAGACTGACTTATGTGCATTTCGCACCATAGTATATTTTCCCTTTTGGGCTGAAAAGCCTTGAATTACTGATAAAATACCCGAAGTAGTACCATTTACTAAATAGTAAGCCTCATAGTCAGGATGCTTTGATATGCCTTCCATGCTCTTTAATATAACGTCTTCTGGCTGATGTAGATCATCTAACCCCGTGATTTCTGTCATATCCATTTTAAAATCTAATTGCTCTAATTGACCAATTGTCATATTTTTATGACCAGGTACATGAAGAGAAATTGGCGATTGTCGCAATAATTTATTAAACTTATTAGTTAAAGGCTTTGACATCACATATTCCCACTTTCTATTACTAAATACAAGATTTGATTTTTATAACTGTTCATAATAGTTAACATTCTAACATAGTTTATAACAATATTAGTCGAACATTTTATATGCTCAAAAAAAGAGACTCATGAAATAAGCCTCTTCTTTTTTATATTATGTTAACTGTCAAAGTCTCAATAAAAAATTGCATAAAAAAAGAGACCTCTCGGTCTCGGCTCATCGCATCCTATAATGCTGCCTGGCAACGTCCTACTCTCGCGGAA
>NZ_MODY01000009.1:0-25370 GCF_001866145.1 Staphylococcus sp. LCT-H4
TTAGAGCAAAATGATAGAAGATTTTTAAAGGATAATAGAAAGGAAGACTTGGTACCAACAATTAATGATAATTTGAGTAAGCAAAATAATTTTATTAAACATGTTATTTGTAGTGAAAAAGTCCCGTTATATTACAATGAAACGAGCAGGATAGATGAACAAAACATTAATAAAATAAATATGAAAGATAAGATGATCACATCACATCCAGAAGTCTCTCGAAACACAGTACCAGAACAATTAATGATATTGAATTTCCTTTTAGGTGGACATAAACAGTTTGAAAAAGATTAGGACCTTGCTCCTAATCTTTTTTTATTAATAATCCTTTTAGAAGAGAGAAATTTTCAAAAATAAGGTTGGATCAGAAACACCACAAATATAGTATATGTCATATAATCTTACACTTAGTGTTATATAATCTGCTTTGAATTTTATTTTTATAAAATAGTGGTATAAAATCTAACATGTAAAACAAAAATATTAATAGTGTATAGAACTGAAAGTAATAATTTAATGTTTATAAGGAGGAATTCTATGACAGTAATAAAATCGTGTCTCTTTTCACTATCGCAAAGTGGTAACTTAAATAAACTAGCAAAGAAGTTGGGACCCAAGCTGGGTATTCATTCATTTATAGCTGGAACAAATTTAGTTGAATTAGAAACAAACATTTATAGATTAAATAATCGTGGCGTGGCTGTGACTATCGACAACTTAGGGGAATTTGTTTACTACGAACAAGATGCAAGTGAGGCAACATCACGAATTTTAGACGTCATAGATAGAATATATCTCAAAGGCCTTAATGGTCATATTTCAATCAAATTAACTCAAATCGGTTTAGATGTTGATGATGGGATATGCTTAAATAATGCCACTAAAATTATTGATTACGCTAACCAAAAAAATATATTTGTAAATATTGATATGGAAGACTTTAATCATATAGAATCAAGTTGGAATATTATAAATGAACTCACTGCGAAATATTCAAATATTGGTACTGTAATCCAAGCTGCTTTATATAGAGCGGAAAGTGATGTAAAGCAAAATAAAAATATGAAGTTACGCATTGTCAAAGGGGCATATAAAGAAAGTGCAAATATTTCATTTCAAATGAAAAAGGAAATAGATAATAACTTTTTAAAATTAACAAAAATACACTTATTAGACGGAGCTTTTACGTCTATTGCAACTCATGATCATAATATAATAAGAGAAATTATATATTTTATAGAAGAAAATGATATTTCGACAAGTAAATTTGAATTTCAAATGTTATATGGGTTTCGCACCAACCTTCAAGATACTTTAGTAGAGAAAGGATACAACGTCTGTGTCTACATGCCTTTTGGAAAAGAATGGTATGGATATTTTATGAGGAGAATCGCTGAAAGACCCCAAAATATAAACTTATTACTAAAGCAAACTTTCAACAAATTTTTCACAAAAGCGTATTAGAGCATATATAGTAAAGTATTATTTCTATTGAGAATTTCACAGTTTTATAAAAGTAATTTTGGAATAATATGGCATTATATAATCGCAAGTATATTAATAGAAAGCGGTGTAAATCATGAAAGATCAATTTTTTTCGGATAGTGGTAATGAAAATTTAGACTACTACCAAATGCCTAAAGTTTTAATGTGTAGCGATCGCTATATAAAATTAACACCTAATGCTTTTAAATTATATATCGTTCTACATGAACGCATGCAATTAAGTATGCAAAATGGTTGGAAAAATGAAGAAGGCTCATATTATGTCAATATGGCTCCTCAAGAAGCTGAGGATCTATTTAATTATTCAACTCTAACTTTTGAAGATACAAAAATAGAATTAGAAATGTTTGATTTACTTTATCAAGAGAAGCATAGCTCAGAAAAGTTTCCTAGATTATACATTAAAAAATGTAAATATACTGATGAAGAGCTTTTAGAGTATGAAAATATGTTAGTCAACATACAATGATATTAAGTAACGAAAATCATTTTATGTAACTTGAAATAACAATTATGACTATTTTTGAAAAAATACATTGAAATTTCAAATTGATTAATATAAACTTATCAGTAATTTCAAATTAAAATCAAAGATAAAGAAAAAATATTATATTAAAGTAAGAGATTAGAAGTCATCGGCTGTAAGCTTCTATATAAGCTAATATTTTACTACTTTAGAGATATGTATGAAAATACATCGTTTAATAACATGTTACGTTATTCAATGAGTCCTAATTGGTTAACAAATCAGTTAGGGGAATTTGGGTGGTACCACGAGACTGCGCTCGTCCCTATATCTATAGGGATAAGCGCAGTTTTTTTATTATAAATAAAAGGAGTGTTATCAATGTTTGTAGATAATGTGAAAGTTAAATTATCAAATAATAATGAATTGGAGGTGCCACAAGAAACAACATTACTTCATGTTGCTAAAAATATTGGTAGCTCTTTTTCAAAAAAAGCTGCCCTAGGATATGTCAATGGAGTTTTAAAAGAATTAAGTTATCCACTCAATAAAGATTGTGAAATTAAATTTATTACTTTTGAAGATCAAGAAGCTGAAAAATCAATAAAATATACATTATCTTTTTTAATTAGTTATATAATCCAAGACCAATTTGAGGGAATTGAAATTGCTGATTTAGGTGTAAATAACGAAGGTTTCTATTGTGATTTCCGTACTGTTTTCAAAAACCTTAATAAAGAAGATTTGAATACTATAAATAAAGCACTTTCTAATATTATAAATGCTAATCAAACAATAACAGTATCTGAAATACCTAAAAAAGAAGCACAACATATATTTAGTGATACAAAGTATATGAATTATCATGTTGAAAATAATGAAGATAATAACATTAAAGTTGCTCAAATAGGGGCATATACATCGTTAATTAGTTATCCTATAATTAGTAATTTATCAAAACTCAAAAATTATAAACTTATAAATATTTCATCTACAAATTGGCTAAGAGATATAAACAATGAACCCTTACAACGTATATCAGGTATAGCTTTTTCTAGCGGAGAAGCTTTAAAAGATCATGAAACATTTATTGAAAAATACGAAAATATTAATCATAGAAAAATAGGTAAAGAACTCAATTTGTTTACATTTTCTGATCATGCTCCTGGTATGCCCTTTTATAAGCATAATGGGCAAATTATACGTCTTGAACTTCAAAACTTTTTACGAAAACTACAATTTGAAGAAGACTATGAAGAAGTATATACACCATTTATAATGAATGAAACATTATGGAAAGAGAGTGGGCATTGGGAGCACTATAAAGACAATATGTATTTTACAGAAGTAGATGATATAAAATATGCATTGAAGCCTATGAATTGTCCAGGTCATATGCTCATTTATAAAAATGAACATCACTCTTACAGAGATTTACCTATTCGCATGGCTGAATTTGGTCAAGTACATCGTCATGAACTTAGTGGTTCTTTAAACGGATTGTTTAGAGTAAGAACTTTTAACCAAGACGATGCCCACATCTATGTGACTCGAAACCAAATAGAAAATGAAATTCTTAATGTGCTTAATTTAATTGATAAGGTATATACTATCTTTGAATTTGATTACAATATTGAATTATCTACACGTCCAGATGATTATATGGGAGATGTTAACTTATGGAATTTTGCAGAAACATCTCTTGAAAATGTACTTAATTATAATCAATTAGAATATACAATTAACAAAAAAGATGGTGCGTTTTATGGTCCTAAAATAGACATCCATATTAAAGATGCATTAGGTAGAAGTCATCAATGTGGAACAATTCAACTTGACTTCCAAATGCCAGAAACGTTTGATTTAAGTTACATTAATGAAAATAATGAAAAAGAGAGACCTGTCGTTATCCATAGAGCAGTTTATGGCTCTATCGATCGATTTTTAGGAATTTTACTTGAACATTATGCAGGTCATTTACCTTTATGGTTAGCTCCCAATCAAGTTAAAGTGATTCCTGTTAACAATAAAATCCATTTAGATCATGTTGATAACATTAAAAAAAGACTGAAATCAAAAGGAATAAGAGTTAATATTGATAACACTGAGGAAAAAATGGGATATAAAATTAGAAACGCGCAACTTCAAAAAGTTCCTTATACTATTGTGATAGGAGATAAAGAAATAAATGATAATACTATTTCTGTACGTAAATATAGAGAAAATGAAGAAAAAATATATAACTTAGAGGAATTTATAGAAAAAATTATAAATGAAATTAACTTAATAAGATAATGCAGCTTACTGTTGATGATATATGTAAGGAGGTTTTTTCAATATGAAATATGTAACAGTTTATCATTATGATGCTTTTACTCTGAAACCTAATAAAGGAAATCCTGCAGGTTTAGTATTAAATGGGGATGAGTTAAATAATAATGAAATGCAAGAAATTGCATATAAAGTTGGATTTAATGAAACGGCATTTCTAGTTAGGTCCGATATAGCTGATTTTAGAATTCGCTATTTCACGCCTGGACAAGAAATGAACCTTTGTGGTCATGCAACAATCGCAATGATTTATGCTCTGAAAACAATGAATCTATTAATGAAAAAAAGACATGTAACCATCGAAACAAAGGTAGGTGTTTTAGATATTAAAGTAGATTCGTCTGAAGACAATAAAGTGGTTATAACGATGAAACAAGCAGCACCACAGTTTGAAGCGTTCAAGGGATCTAAGAAAGATTTAGCTAATGCCATAGGTATTAGCGAGGACGATTTAGAAAGCAACTTTCCAATTTTGTATGGTAGTACCGGTGCATGGACACTTCTAGTACCAGTTAACAACCTTAAAGCATTTAAAACAATGAAACCTAATAACAGCTTATTTCCAACCATATTAAATGAAAAATCTAAGGCTTCCATTCATCCATTTTGTTTTGAAACTTATGATTCAGATGCTGACATGCATGCTAGACATTTTTCGTCGCCTTTCTCAGGTACAATAGAAGATGCAGTGACAGGAACTGCTTCTGGAATTATGGGGGTATATTTTGCAAGATATAAACAAGGCACTGGTAGGGGCTCGTTAAAGCTTATTGTAGAACAAGGACATGAGATAAATAAAGATGGCCGAGTATTAGTAAACGTTTCACCCAGCGAATGTAGTTATGATGTAGAGATAGCTGGAAATGCCGTATATGTTAACAAATTTGATGTTTTATTAGAAGATAATGAAATATCAAATTAATCATCGTCGTATACACGATAATATAAAAAGGTAATTAAGTGATTAGTAGTGTACTTAATACAAACAACTATTAAGTTTATTATTATATAAATCTAAAAGTGACTAATTAGACTTGAATCTAATTAGTCACTTTGCTATAGCATAATAATTACAAAAACGAGTTAATTCTCTTTAATTTAATATACAATAGAAGAAAAAATTAACTGATGTCACATTTTGTACACAGTTTAAGCGAATACGATTGTTTTATTTCCGTTAGTGACAATGACTTTATGTTGTACATGTAATTCAACAGCTTGTGCTAATACTCTTGATTCCACATGACGACCAATTTTTCTCAAATCCTGTACGTTATATCGATGATTAATACGTGTCACATCTTGATCTATGATAGGGCCTTCATCTAAGTCAGAAGTGACATAATGACTTGTCGCTCCAACGAGTTTAACGCCACGTTCCCATGCTTGTTTATATGGATTTGCACCGATAAATGAAGGTAAGAATGAGTGGTGGATATTAATGATTTGATTTGGATAATGACTCACAAAATTGTCAGTAAGTATTTGCATATATTTTGCTAATACAATGAGTTCTACTTCGTGTTTTGCGCAAATATCTAAGATGTTTTGTTCTGTCAGGGCTTTTGAGTCGCCACTTGGTACGTAATAGAATGGGATATTAAAAGCCTCTGCAAAATGTCTATTATTTTCATGATTACTTACGACTGCAACAATTTCAGCAGCAATCTCACCACGTTGTACTCTTAGCAGTACTTCATTAAATGCATGATCCTCTTTTGATACAAATAATGCAATTTTAGTTTTTTCACTGTCATCGAACAAATTAAATTCAATATTATTTTCACTTAAACTTTTCTCTAAAGCGGCTTTTAATAAATTGACTTTTTCAAATTCAAATCTTAAATATAATTTTCCTTCTGTATCTTGAGCATTATCATATTCTGTAAAATGATCTAGATGTAATATATTAGAATCATATTCTGAAATGATATTAGTGATTAATGATGTGATTCCAACTTTATCGGAACATGTTGCTAATAATATGTATTTGTCTTTCATTTCTATGGACACCTCTAAATTTTAAAGTAATTCAAATTATAATGAAGATTCTGAATAAAGTAAATTAATATTGCTTTTTTTAATATATTTATATCAATTTGTATTTATTCAATGATAAAAATAAAGAAATAAGCTATAATAGTTAATAGTGTTTTTACTTTAAAGAAGTAATAAGTAAACTTAAAAATGACACATTTTCCAAAAATAATACGCTTACAAACATCGTGGTGTTGGTCAGTAATTTGCTAATAACATATATGTTTGATTATTTTGATAATTGCGCCAATAACGAAAAACAACGAAAATTTCATTTCACTCTTTTATTTTGTTAAAAATTGTATTAAGATGTAATTTGTGTTTCAAGAAGCGTGTATTATTGCAATTTCTTGTGTCCGGATAAAATATTCTTTTATGAAAGGTAGATTAAAGTAATGGATAGACAGAATTTCACAGATTTAATTCAAACAAAATTTAAAATGGTTCGTATTGAAGCAGGTTATACGCAAGATACGATGGCCCAAACTATTGGTCTTTCTAAAAAGACATTAGTTCAAATAGAAAAAGAGAGAGTATTACCTAACTGGACAACGTGTGTGTCAATTTGTGCTTTGTTTAGAGATTCAGATGTTTTAAATAGTACATTTGGTTGTGATCCTTTAGAAATGGTACAAACGATTTCTCGCAATCACTGCGCATACCCTAATCATGCTACAACAAGTGACATTTACTGGAATACTGTTGATAGCCGTAATGGTTTTATCTTACAAAGTAACAAAGTAAGTGATATCTACCGCGTACTAAATAAAGACACTCAACCTATATTTGGCACTTCAAAATTAAGGGAAGCTGAAACGTATTTCGGCAGAATTTCAAAAGAAGAATTAATGCACGTATAATATATTAATTCATTTGTGATAGAAGAATCATTATTTATATAATTGAGTGGCATAAGACTTAAAATTGTATATGAATGATTTAGTCACTATACTATACTTGGCCTAAACAAAGATTTAGGTCTTTTTTTATTGATGGAAATCTAAAGAAAGTATTGAAGCTTCTACATATGATAATAAATAGGGTATTATTCTACACATTATTAACTTAAGTGTTATACAATGTAAAAATGATGGTTATATATCTGTATATATAATAGTAGAAATTGAAAAATAAAAGGGGAAATAAAATATGCATGCTTTTTTAGTTATTGTGTTTATGATGGTCATAGGTGCATTAATAGGTGGCGTAACAAATGTTATTGCAGTTAGAATGCTCTTTCATCCATTTAAAACATATTATATTTTTAACAAACGTGTACCTTTCACTCCAGGTTTGATACCTAAACGAAGAGGTGAAGTAGCTAGTAAGATTGGCCAAGTTGTCGAAGAGCATTTATTAACAGAGTCATTAATTAAATCTAAATTAAATGCGCCTGCATCACGTTCTGCAATAGAGAGTTTACTACTTAATCAAATTGATAAGTTGAAGCAAGAACATTCAACTATTCAATATTTTGCAGATAAATTAGATATTGATGTAGCTCAACTAGCTAATGAAAAACTCAACCTTGTGATATCTACAAAGCTGGATGCCTTTTATCACGATTATCAACATACTGCTATAAAAGATATTTTACCTAATGATATTGAGCAATCACTTGATAGTAAAGTGGATTTAATACCGGACTTATTGTTTGATAGAGCGAGAATATATTTGAGCTCAGATAAAGGTGCTACGGATATATCATCGATGTTAGAAACATTTTTCCAAGAAAAAGGGAAGATTGTTGGCTTATTGCAGATGTTTATGACGAAAGAAAGTATAGCTGAACGTATACAACACGAATTAATTCGTCTAACGAAACATCCAAAAGCTAAAGAAATAGCCAATCAAATTATTGATAGCGAATATCAAACGATGAAATCTAAACACTTAAATGAAGTAGTCACTGTGGAACAATTCGATTCATTTAAAGATTCGGCTACAGAGTTAGCTATCGGCTATATAGATGCACAATCTGTTTCAAACAAATCATTAAGTTCTTTAATGCCCAGTTTTATTTCATTTTTAGAAAGTAAAGTGACTCAAACAATCACAGATGCAATTATTGACAATGCTTCTAAGCATATAACACCGATAATGAAAAAAATAAATTTAAAACAAATGATTGAAGAACAAGTCAATACATTTGAACTTGATTATATCGAAAGATTAATCATTGATATTGCAAATAAAGAATTGAAATTAATTATGATGTTAGGATTTTTACTTGGAGGTATTATTGGCTTATTACAAGGTGTAATTGCAATTTTTGTATAACATATTAAATTATGTTATTGTAATATCGATGTGGATTTAACACATAAACACAAAAGGAGTGAAGCACAATGGCAGTAAATTTACACGATCATGCTAATCAATTAGAACAAGCTTTAAGAGAGAGTGACGAATACCAAGCAATCCAAAATGCTTACGCAAAAGTTAAAGAAAATCAAGAGTCTAAAGAATTATTTGACGAATTCCGTGAAACTCAATTAAACTTCCAACAAAAACAAATGCAAGGTGAAGAAATCGGTGAAGAAGAGCTACAAAAAGCACAAGAACAAGCTCAAAAAATCGAAAATGATTCTAACATTTCTGAATTAATGACTGCTGAACAAAACATGAGTCAAATTTTCCAAGAAATTAACCAAATCATTGTTAAACCTTTAGATGAAATCTACGCTGACTAATCAGTTTTATAATGTTAAGCTACAATACATTCTATGTATTGTAGCTTTTTTGTTTTATCGACTGAATATTAAACTATGTGGTAAAATATAGAGATACAAGTATTGGGTGCATACATTTTAGCAATAGGCTAGAAGACGATTCAGCTTATAAATTGTGGCACATGCATTATTGTAAATAAACCTTTAAATAAAGGAGAACTATACTGTATGGTAAAATTTATTCATTGTGCTGATTTACATTTAGATAGCCCATTTAAATCAAGAAGTTATTTAAGTCAGTCTATATTTGATGATATGCAAAAAAGTGCTTATGAGAGCTTTGAAAAAATAATAGATTTAGCATTGAATGAAGAAATAGACTTTATGATTATTTCTGGTGATTTATTTGACCAGCAAAATCGTACGTTACGTGCAGAGGTATTTCTAAAAAAACAATTTGAACGTTTAGCAAAAGAGCAAATTTTCGTATATATATGTCATGGAAACCACGATCCACTGTCAGCTCATGTTGCGACAGAATGGCCAGACAATGTCTCCGTATTCTCAGAAAATGTTGAAACTTATCAAACGATTACTAAAAACGGAGAAGAAATTTATCTACATGGATTTAGTTATCAAAATGATGCAAGTTATGAAAATAAACTTGATGCTTATCCTTCTAGTCAAGGACAAAAGGGCATTCACATAGGTATATTACATGGTACATATAGTAAGACGAACACTCAAAATCGATATACTGAATTTAGATTAGAAGACTTAAACAATAAGCTTTATCATTACTGGGCATTAGGTCACATACATGAACGACAACAACTCAGTGATATGCCACAGATTCATTATCCTGGTAATATACAGGGACGTCATTTTAAAGAGTTAGGAGAAAAAGGTTGTTTATTGGTTGAAGGTGATAATCTAAACCTTCACGCTCAATTTGTGCCAACTCAATTTATTCGTTTTGAACAAGCAACAATTGAAACAGATAAAACAACGAAGCAAGGGTTGTTTGATGAAATACAAAACTTTAAAGCAAAAGTAAGAATAAATGGAAAATCTATCTATCAATTAAACGTGATTCTCAACTCAGATGTTAAAATTACTGAGCAAGATATCATTCAAATACATGATATGGTTAGTGATTATGAAGAGAACGAGCATCAGTTTGTATTCATAGAAGATTTAAACATTAGAAATAAGCATGAGGAACAAAATACATTGGTGAATGAATTCTCTCCAGAATTAATAGAAGATAACACTGTGTATGATCAAGCAATGAATGATTTATATTTAAACCCTAAAGCTTCCAAATATCTAGAGAACTATAGCAACTTTGATCGACGTGCTTTAATTGAGCACGCTGAGGAATTATTAAAGTCAGATATGAGGGGAGAATAATATGAAGATTAAATCTTTAGAAATCTATGGTTACGGCAAATTTATACAAAGAAAGATAGACTTTGACGAACATTTTACAGAAATTTATGGTGAAAATGAAACAGGAAAATCAACGATTCAAGCATTTATTCATTCTATATTATTTGGTTTTCCTACAAAAAAAGAAAACGAACCACGATTAGAGCCACGTCTTGGTAACCAATATGGCGGTAAACTGACACTTATTCAAGATAATGGATCAATAGTTGAAATTGAACGTATAAAAGGTAGTGCAGTAGGCGATGTAAAAGTATACTTTCCTAATGGTATGATTAAAGATGAGTCTTGGCTGAAAAAAGAACTGAATTTTATTTCTAAACGTACATATCAAGGTATATTTTCATTTGATGTCCTTGGTTTACAAGATATTCATAAACACATGGATGAAACACAATTACAAAATTACTTATTACAAGCTGGTGCGTTAGGATCGACAGAGTTTACAAGCATGCGTGAAACGTTAAATAACAAGAAAGAGCTGTTGTACAAGAAAAACGGACGTAATCCAATCATTAATCAACAATTAGATCAATTAAAAGAATTAGAAAGTCAAATTAGAGAACAAGAAGCAAAGTTAACAACATACAAGCGGTTGGTAGATGATAAAGATAAATCTGAGCGGAGATTAAGTAATTTGAAGCAAAATCTAGCACAGTTATCTAAGATGCATGACCAAAAGCAAAAAGAGCTAGCCTTACATGAACAGGCTCAAGAATGGAAAGCATTGGAAGCAAAACTTAATATTGAGCCGATTCAATTTCCAGAACAAGGTATAGATCGCTATGAATCTGCTAAATTACAAACACAGAATCTCAAACGTGATATTGGATTACGTGAAGAAAGATTAGCGCATCTTAAAGCAGAGAATGACAAGATAGATGTTCCAAATCAAATGGATATAGATGCATTTAATCATTTACATCAACAAGAGAATGAAATTAAACAAAAAGAATACGAACTCAAAACAGTTGAAAAAGAAATACAGGATAAAGAACGTGAAAATTCAGGTTTACAATCAAATATTGGGTGGCAGGATGTACACCATCATGTGGATAGTTCAGAAGCTATGAAAAGCTATGTGAGCGACCAAATTAAAAGTAAGCAAGAACAGACGGCTTTGATTCAACAATTAGAACGAAGTATCGAAGACAATAACATAGATCAAGATACGAATCACAACGAAATAGACGCTTTAGAAGCAGATACTGTACCAGAAGAGACATTTGAAAAGAAAAAGCAATATAATCGTCAAGTATTTGAACATCAAGAAAAGAGTAACCTTTATCAGAAGATGAAAGAGGCATTTGATACGGAACAAAGGGAAAATGATAAGAGACAAAATTTATTACGTATGAGTTTAATCATTTTAGCTGTAATAGGAATAGGCTTAACTGTTTTCTCATTCTTTTCAGCTAATTTAATTTTTAGTGTCATTTTTGCTATTCTATCTTTAGTTTTTATTATAGGTATTTTCTTTGTCAAAACAAAACAAGTAGGTCACAGTGAAACTTTCTCTAAAGAAATTGATGATTTAGAACGACAAATTTTACATTTAGAAGAGCATTATGATCTTGATTTTGATTTAGATGATCAATTTAGAATAAGAGAACAATTGCATAATACGATTAAAACTAAAGATGCGCTAGAGAAAAAAGCTGACTATTTAGCGAATAATTTGGAACAAGCGCAACAACATTATCAAATTGCTCAAGAAAATATTAATAAAGTGAAGTCAGATTTACATTTATCTGATAAAATGTCAGATGAACTTATTATTGATAGTATTGGCACAATGAATAAGATCAAAGCACATGATAGTCATCTTAGTGAGCTAAAAGTACAAGAAAAAGCATTACAGCAGCAATTAGACGCTTATTATGACCATGCTAGAGAAGTAACCAAAAATCAATTTATGTATTTCAATGCTTTATCATTATTTCATGATATCGGACAATGGTTAAAAGAAAAAACAAGCTTACTTGAAAAATGGAATAGAAATGATGAACAAATCAAATTGATTGAGAGTGAAGTGACACAGCTTCATAATCGTTTGAATGAAAATAATAATGTGATTACACAGTTATTCAACTTTGTGAATGTCTCGAATGAAGAAAGTTATTATCAACATCATCAACGATATCAAGACTATAATCAACAAATGAATCGCTTCAATGATTTAACGAAATACTTGGAAAATCAAAGTTATACGTATGATTTGAGTTCAAGATTAAGTGGCAAAACATTGGCGCAATTACAAGAAGAAGATGAAACATTATCTCGACAAGTTGATGAGTATAATGATCAGTATTTAGAAATGCAATCAGAGGTTAGTACGTACAATGCTAAAATCACCGATATGGAAACGGATAAGACTTTATCAGAACTACGTCATCGTTTCCATATCCTAAAAAATAAAGTGAACGATGAAGCTAAAGATTGGGCAAGCTTAAGCTATCTACAATCACTTGTAGACGGACATATTAAACAAATTAAAGATAAACGGTTACCACAAGTGATAAACGAAGCAACATCTATCTTTGCACATTTAACAAATGGACATTATGTACAAGTGACATATGCAAATGATGAATTAATGGTTAAACAGGAAAATGGACAAATGTATGAGCCTGTAGAGCTTAGTCAATCGACTAAAGAAATACTTTATATAGCACTACGTTTGAGTTTAATTAAAACATTAAAACCATACTATCCTTTTCCTGTTATTATCGATGATGCATTTGTGCATTTTGATAAACAAAGAAAAGAAATTATGATGAATTATTTAAGGCAGATGCCATCGAGTTATCAAATTTTATACTTTACATGTATTAAAGATACAAGTGTGCCTTCAAAACAAATCATTACATTGAATAAATACGAGGAAGGCGGTAAATAATGAGAAATGTAGAAAAGTTAAATCCTGGAGATTCTGTTGATCACTTTTTCTTGATTCATAAAGCAATACAAGGTGTAACAGCTCAAGGTAAAGATTATATGACGATTCATTTGCAAGATAAAAGCGGTGATATCGAAGCAAAACTATGGACAGTAAGTAAAGAAGATATGAAAGTGTTAGTACCGGAAAAGATTGTACATGTAACAGGTGATGTTATTAATTATCGCGGTAGAAAACAAATGAAAATCAATAAAATAAAATTAGCCACGCCAGATGACAACATGAAAACACAAGATTTTGTTGATGGGGCGCCTTTAACACCCGATGAAATTCAAGAAGAAATTTCACATTACATGTTAGAGATTGAAAATGCTGCATTACAACGTATTACGCGTCATCTTATACGTAAGTATCAGGAAGCATTTTTTACATTCCCTGCGGCTAGTACGCATCATCATAATTTTTCCAGTGGTTTAAGCTATCATGTATTAACGATGTTACGTGTTGCTAAACCAATTTGCGATATTTACCCGTTATTAAATCGTAGTTTATTGTATAGTTCAATTATTTTACATGATTTAGGAAAGGTAAAAGAATTGAGTGGACCAGTAGCTACTTCATACACGGTTGAAGGGAATTTATTGGGGCATATATCGATTGCAAGTGATGAAGTAGCAGAAGCAGCTAGAGAGCTCAATATCGAAGGCGAAGAAGTATTGTTATTACGTCATATGATATTAGCGCATCACGGTAAAATGGAATTTGGTTCTCCAAAATTACCACATATGAAGGAAGCGGAAATATTATTCTTTATTGATAATATTGATGCTAAAATGAATATGTTTGAAAAAGCGTATAAAAAGACTGAAAAAGGTCAATTTACAGAACGTATATTTGGGCTAGAAGGTAGACAATTTTATAAACCAGTGTCATTGGACTAAAGGGTATCATATCAAGAGTTGCTAGAATGAATTAAGATTCTAGTAACTTTTTTATATATAAAATTATAAACGTAAGGATACGGTTGTTTAAAATAAGGTGTGAGTGGCCCAATAGAAAAATTGAATTGTGATTTAATATCTACAAATTAGGATGAATTTTGAGATAAATTGGTATAAAAAAGAGACACGAGCTAGCTCGTGTCTCTTTTGAATTTCGTTATTGTCCAGTAGAAATGCCTGAACTACCTTGTTGTTGCATAGCTTGTTGCTGTTGTTGCTGTTGTTGTTGCTTGATTTTTTCTGGGTCTAAGATTGAATCTTCAATCGCTTTTTTAATATCTCTATCTTTATAATCTACTTTATATTCATCTAATAATTCTTTATAAGCATCTGTAAGTAATTTAGGATTTTTTTGAACTTTAGTTTGAATTAATTGAGATTTGAGTTTACCTTTTTCTTTATCAAAATCATTTTGCTTATCTGCTTTGATGATGTGGTAACCATAATCTGTTTTAACTACTTTAGAAACATCGCCTTCTTTAAGTTTGAAGAGGGCTTTTTCAAATTTATCATCCATTTGTCCTTTAATAACATAGCCTAAACTACCATCTTTTTTAGCTGAAGATTTATCCATTGAGTCTTTCTTAGCAATTTCACCAAATTTATCTGGATTTTTTTCAACTTCTTTTTGAATTTTTTCTGCTTTAGCCTTAGCTTTCTTAGCAGATAAACCTTCTTTGTCATCGTCGTTTTCTTTTACTTTAATTAAGATATGTGAACCTTTTTTAGTGTCTTGTTTAATTTCTTTATCCGACATATCCACTTTATCATTTAATAATTCTTTTTGATAAGCTTGTAGTTTTTTCTGTTCTTTGTAGTCATCTAAAGACATTTTTTGTTGTTTTAACATACTTTCAAATTGGTCTTTACCACCATATTGTTTTTGTTCTTTTTCAACTTCTTTATCAATGTCTTTTGTATTCACTTGATCTTTATACTTATCAGCTAACAATTTATTTAATAAAATTGAGAATGAACTGTTGGCGATTTGTTCATCACCTAATTTATTCATGACATCTTCAACTTTAACGTCGCCTGCTTTTGATGAAATAATAGTATCTTCTTTTGAATCTGTAGCACTGTTACCACAGGCACCTAATAATAAAGCACTAGCTGTAACGGGAAGTATAATTTTTTTTAATGATTTCATAGTTGGAAACTCCTTTTGTAAGAATAACAACGTAAATATAACATATTATGATGTATTCACCAATAAGAAACCTTATTTCTAGGACTATAGTAGTAGTCGTTTAAAGTAGATTGTATATTTTTACAAAAAATGCGTCACTGAGTAAGTGAACGCATAGTTAATGATGGTTATATTTAGTTTCAACTCGATTTAAAATATTGATACCTGTTTGATGTTCTTCAATAAAAGTACCTTCATTTGAGAATAAGATAATTTTTAAGTATAGAAAATCCATGACCGAATAACCCATATTTAATGCGATAAGAAACATGAGATAATGGCCGTATTGAGGGAAAAGTGTACTCACATATGCGCATATACTTGTAATAACAATAACAGGTGTAATTAAATCAAAACAAAAATAATATTTATTCACAGGCGTATTCACATATGTATTGTAAAAAGGAACTAGTCTATGTCTTACTAATTTATATTTTTTAAAAGACTTATAATATGGGAACAAAAATATTAAATGAATTGCTTTATGAATAGGGTATAGGAATAATACAAGCACTAAAAATATTAAAAAATAGCGATCTGTTATTTTAGTATTTGAAAAGAAGTATAAAATTTCATATGCTATTAAAAATGAAATAATCGTTGTGACAAAACTTAAAAATGCAATTCTTGGTAAGCCGAAGCGTGCATTTATATCAATTTGGCGTGAACATAAATACATTACAGCATCATACTCCTTCACTTTATAAATTACGATGATATATACTCCCGTATTATCTATCTTAAAGACAAAAACGTCAAGGTAAATTTGATGCTTAAAGCATTGCGCGTAATGGATTTTATTCTGATTAATTTTATAATAAATATACATCAAATTTCACAATAATTATCGAGCGGACAAAGTAATAATTATTATAGGCATAAAGGTGATTGACTAATGAACAATTCACCACAGGGGAGAGGGGGAATGATAACTTATAACAAAAAAACTGTATACCTGAATGATTCATCTAAGGTATACAGTGCAATATGCTCGGTGGTACGCATATAATTTATTGGTGTTATTTATCTTTATCATTTTCGAATGTTTTGCTAATCTCTTCTCCACGATTTTGGAGGTTTTCAATATGAGATTGTAGGTGTTTAATATTAGGATCAATGTCTGATTTGAAATCACCAATCATCGTTTTCACTTCATCACCAATAGAGCTTCCGAATTCGGTACTTTCTGACTTGATTTGAGAAATGTAATTAACAATATCGTTCACGCTTTGTTTAATTTTGTTAATTTCTCTTTCAACTTCAGAATTTGCGCCAGTGGGTCTTCTAGTTTGCGTGTCAAACTGGTTAGAAGCTTTTTTATCACGGTTCATTAAAGCAACGCCGAGACCAGTTGCAACACCAGCACTAATTCCTAATAAAATTTGAGCTGTTTTCATAAAAATTCTCCTCATTTCTAAATAATCTCATAGTCGTTAATATTTTTTATATACCCCATATGAAAGGAGGTAAGCATATTTAATCGAATTGAGCAGCTATTTCTTGTGCGATTTTCGCTTTATGCGTGTCATCAAATGTTTCAGCATGTGTTTCCCATTTATAACCAAAACCATCGATATCTTTTTCATATCTAGGTAATAGGTGGAAATGAAGGTGAAAGACAGATTGGTCGGCAAATTCGCCATTATTCTGTATAATATTCAATCCATCAGGGTTAAATGCTTTTTTAATGGCATTTGCTACTTTTGGTAATGCAACACCAATATGTTGCATAGTTTCAGCATCAGTTTCGAAAATATCAGCTGAAGCTTTTTTAGGTACTAATAATGTGTGACCTTTTGTAACTTGAGAAATATCTAAAAATGCATACACGTAATCATCTTCGTATACTTTATAACTAGGTATTTCACCATCAATAATTTTGCTAAAGACTGTTTCAGACATAAAATCTTCACTCCTTGTAAGATAGTTACTGACTATTATAGCATTACTGTATTATTTCCGTCATTTTTCGCAGTAAATTTATGACTAAACTGTATTTTTTGATACAATAACATTTGTGGAGGTGCCATATGACAGTAAAAGTAGAACATTTAACAGGCGGATATGGTAAACGACCTGTAATAAAAAATATAAACTTCGAATTAACAAAAGGTGAAATTGTGGGACTCATAGGTTTGAATGGTGCAGGTAAAAGTACCACAATCAAGCATATGCTTGGTCTGTTGACACCTATGGAAGGTGAATTAATAATTTCAGATGTAAATATTAAGCAAGACGTTGAAAGTTATAGAAAGAGGTTATCGTATATTCCGGAATCACCGGTTATATATGAAGAATTGACGCTCCAAGAACATATCTATATGACAGCGATGGCTTATGATATTAGTAGGGAAGTTGCGATGGATAGAGCGCGCCCGCTACTCAAAACTTTCCGACTTGAAAATGAACTCAATATTTTCCCGAGTCATTTTTCAAAAGGTATGAAGCAGAAAGTCATGATTATATGTGCTTTTATTGTAGACCCTGAATTGTACATTATTGACGAGCCATTTTTAGGGTTAGACCCGTTAGGTATCCAATCAATGTTGGATTTAATGGTAGATAAAAAAGAAGAGGGTCGAACTGTATTGATGAGTACACATATATTAGCAACTGCGGAAAGATACTGTGACAGATTTTTAATAATGGATAAAGGAGAAATCGTTGCATTCGGCAATTTAGAAGAATTAAGGGAGCAAACCGGATTATCAGGGCAAACATTAGATGAAATCTATATACATGTCACACAAGGTGGCCAAAACACATGAATGAAAATGCCAAACAATTATTTAGTAAAAGAAAACAAGAAATTAATAAAGAAAAGAGCTATTATAATAAATTTATTTTTAATGGTCACTTTTCTGTGTTTCTTGTGATTATGTTAGGTGCATTTATTCTTGGATATGGTGATTGGTTAAAAGCTATTCCCAAAGGAGTCAATTATTCCCTTATAGCAAGCATTGTATTAGCCATTACTTCTATGTTTCCAATCCGGACTTTACTTAAAGATGCAGATAGACTATTCTTACTACCATTTGAAAAACATATGACAGATTACATGAAACATAGTTTGCTTTATAGTTACTTTTCACGCATAGGATTTCAAATATTAGTAGTTATTGTATTATTTCCATTATTTTATGTGATTAATAATAAAACTTATGACTTTTATATTCTATTTGCTATTTTGTCTCTATTATTTCCATACTTGGGATTATTACTTAAATGGCAATGGTATAAATATCGGCTTGAAGGGTGGTCTATTTATGTCTTGCTCTTCATTATATTTACTTCTGGTTACTATGTTGCTTTAGCGCCGAAACAAATTTCGAGTGTGACATCCATTTTAATTTTAGTTGGACTGTTCCTTTTATTACGTAATCAAAATAAAACACAACTCTTCCCGTGGGAAAGAATGATAAAATCTGAACAGCAACATCATATGAATTACTACAAATTTGTTAATATGTTTACTGATGTCAAACATCTGAAAGAAACAGCAGTGCGTAGAAGCTATTTAGATTCTTTTTTAGCTACGCCTAAACATAAGCGTTTTAATAAGGATTATATGTACCTTTATTTATTTATTCGCAGCTTTGCAAGAGGAAAAGATGCATTTAATATTATTTTAAGATTGGTCATAATAGCTTTAGTATTAATGTTATGGTTACAACATCCAATCATTACGCTTATCATTGGTAGTTTGTTTATGTATATAATACTATTACAAATGGCACAATTTTATACACAGCAAGCATACGGTTTATGGCCACAGGTATGGCCTGTGACAGATTCAAAAGTGATTAAAGGCTATGAACAATTTTTGAATCGATTGATGCTAAGTATAGGTATATTGTTTATCATTGCTTATACAATAGTGTTTCCTCAATATTGTTATTTTTCAGTACTATTTCTATTAGTAGGATGGTTAACAATAAGAAATGTTATTAAAAAACTCAAATACCAAGAAACTTTATTAAGAGATTAAAAAATGGTCACTACTCAGAATAATAGATAATCAATCTAGTATACTGAATAGTGACCATTTTAATGTTTTATATATTGAATAGTGTAGTAATTCGAATTAATTATCATCAATTGGGAATAGATATCTTTCGAAATAACTCGAATGCTGTCCGCTTGAACCAAAGAATTGGCTTAAAGCAAGTTTGTCAAAGTTTTCACTGAAAACGGAAGATGACTTAAAGTCTTCGTAAGCAGTTCTACTTTCAAAACCAAAGTAAATCTTATACGTTAAACCTTGTTCTGGTTTTAAGAATCGATAACATCTATAACCAGCGAAATTTTTGAAATCAGTAGTTACGTTTTCTAATTTCTTTTCTAGTTGATACGCATGATCTTCTGATGTTGGAACGAAAATAACAGAATAGAAATAGTTTTCATCTAGTGTCCCATCCGACATTAATATGTCATACACTAACGGTTGTTTCAATACTGATTGTTCTTCCGTTTCTTCAAGAATAACTGAAGAATCAGAAGCTGAAAATTGTAATAAGTTATGGTTAAGATTATTAAGTCTAATTTGGTTTAAATACCCAAAAGTACCATAAGATGCATAAATTTTCATAAGATTTTCCCCCTTGCTTTGTTTAAGAAAGTATATATCTTCTATACCTTACTATATATACATCTATTTTTCCAAATAAATATAAAATAAGCTTTGATAATATTATAATTGATTTTTAATAGAAAACAATAGTCAAATAATTAAGTATATATAAAACGTACTGTTTGTCATTTTTATGACATTTAAGCACATTGAAATACGCATGATAACACAATATGGTATTATAAATAAGAATAATTACAATGTAGGAGGGCATTAAGGTGCATAGTAAAAATAACACAATTCTAAATATGATTAATGGTGAGTCGGTACCCCACACACCTGTATGGTTTATGCGTCAAGCTGGGAGATCACAGCCTGAATATAGAAAGTTAAAAGAGAAATACACTTTGTTTGAAATTACACATCAACCTGAGTTGTGTGCTTATGTAACACATTTACCAGTAGATAATTACAATACTGATGCTGCAGTATTATATAAAGATATAATGACCCCACTACAACCGATTGGCGTAGATGTTGAAATTAAATCTGGAATAGGGCCAGTTATCCATAATCCTATTAAAAACATACAAGATGTTGAAAAATTAGGGAACATTGATCCAAAGCGCGATGTACCTTATGTATTAGACACAATTAAATTATTAACAGAAGAAAAGTTAAATGTACCTTTAATCGGTTTCACTGGTGCACCATTTACATTGGCGAGCTATATGATTGAAGGCGGCCCTTCTAAAAATTATAATTATACAAAGGCAATGATGCATCGTGATGAGGCGGCATGGTTCGCATTAATGGATCATTTAGTAGAAATGTCTATCACTTATACTTCTGCACAAATAGAGGCTGGAGCACAGATCATCCAAGTCTTTGATTCTTGGGTAGGTGCATTAAATGTCCAAGATTATCGTTATTATATTAAACCTGCGATGCAGAAATTAATTAGTGGGATAAAGGCTAAGCACAATGTGCCTGTTATTCTATTTGGTGTTGGTGCCAGTCATCTAGCTGAAGAATGGAATACATTGCCAATTGATGTATTAGGTTTGGACTGGAGACTCTCTATTCAAGAAGCGGGAAGCATGAACATTACTAAGACGCTTCAAGGTAATTTGGATCCATCTATTTTATTGGCGCCTTGGGATGTTATAGAAGAAAGGTTAAAACCGATTTTAGACCAAGGTTTAGCGCATGGGAAACACATTTTCAACCTAGGACATGGTGTTTTCCCTGAAGTTAAACCAGAAACATTGAAACAAATTACTAAGTTTGTCCATCAATATACACAAAGATAGTACGACATGAATTTAAGCAATCAAGATCTACATTTAATTGTGTCATATACATCTATAAACTATTAATACAGAAGGATGATGAGTTTAAAAATGACAAAAAAAATAGGCTTATTAGTTATGGCGTACGGGACACCATATAAAGAAGCAGATATTGAAGCTTACTACACTGATATTAGACGCGGTAAGAAGCCAACAGATGCTGAATTACAAGATTTAAAAGATAGATACCAATTTATTGGAGGTTTATCTCCATTAGCAGGGACAACAAATCGTCAAGCAGAAGCGTTACGTGATGCACTTAATGATGTATATACCAATGTAGAGTTTAAGCTTTATATAGGTCTCAAACATATACATCCATTCATCGAAGACGCAGTAAAAGCTATGTATGAAGATGGTATAGAAGAAGCTGTAACAGTTGTATTAGCACCACATTATTCAAGCTTTTCAGTTGGTTCTTATAATACACGTGCTGTTAAAGAAGCGGATAAATATGGAATCCAATTTTATCATGTAGAGCATTATTATCAACAACCGAAATTTATACAGTATTGGACTGAAAGAATAAATGAAACATTAGCTGGTATTCCTAAAACTGAACATGATGAAACCGTGTTGGTTGTTTCAGCGCACAGCTTACCAAAAGGTTTGATTGAGAAAAATAATGACCCTTATCCTAAGGAATTGCATCATACTGCTGAACTATTAAGAGCACATTCAAATATCATACATGTTGCAGAAGGTTGGCAATCAGAGGGTAATACAGGTACACCCTGGTTAGGACCAGATGTTCAAGATTTAACTAGAAATCTATATCATGAGTATGGCTATAAAAATTATATTTATACACCAGTAGGCTTTGTATGTGAGCATTTAGAGGTGCTATACGATAATGATTATGAATGTAAAGTTGTTTGTGATGAATTAGGTGTAAATTATTTCCGTCCAACTATGCCTGATACAAACCCACTTTTCATCGGTGCGATAGTAGATGAAATTAAAAATGTATATTAAAGGAAGCGTGAAGCATCTTGACTAAAAGTATTGCAATTATTGGTGCTGGTATTACAGGTTTATCTAGTGCATATTTCATTAAAAAGCAACGACCTGATATCGATGTAACCATTTACGAAGCATCTGGACGAGCAGGTGGCAAAATTCAAACATATAGAACTGAAGGATATACAATTGAATTAGGTCCAGAATCTTATTTAGGTCGTAAACAAATTATGACAGATATTGCAAAAGACATTGGTTTGGGGAATGACCTTATTACAAATCAAACAGGTCAGTCGTATATTTATGCTAAAAATAAATTGTTTCCTATACCAGGTGGATCTATATTAGGTATACCTACAGATATTAAACCTTTTTTACAAACAAGATTAATTTCGCCTTTAGGCAAACTTAGGGCAGGTTTGGATTTATTCAAAAATGCTATGACTATAGAAAATGATATTTCTGTAGGTTCTTTTTTCCGCCAAAGACTTGGAGATGAAATTTTAGAAAATCTCATTGAACCTTTAATGGGTGGCATCTATGGTACAAATATAGATGATTTAAGTTTAATGAGTACTTTTCCAGAATTCAAAAAAAGAGAAGAACAATTTGGAAGTTTAATTAAAGGTATGAAATATGAAAAAGCGCAACGACAAAAGCAAAGACAGCTCTACCCAGGAGCGCCTAAAGGGCAATTCAAGCAATTCAGAAATGGCTTAAGTTCATTTATTGAAAGTTTAATGGAATATGTCTTAAATCAAGGCGTTGAAATTAAATTCAATACCCCAGTTTCTGATATTAACTTATATCAGAAAAAATATGAGATTGTCACAGAACATGAAAATATTGTATATGACAGTTTACTAATTGCTACACCACATCAAACATTTATGAAGTGGTTTAAAAAAGATCCAGCGTTAGATTACTTTAATACTATGGCGTCAACTACGGTTGCAACAGTCGTCTTAGCGTTTGATGAAGCTAATATTGAAAACACATACGATGGAACTGGTTTTGTAATAGCACGTACAAGTAACACAGACATTACTGCATGTACATGGACTAGCAAAAAATGGCCATTTACTACACCTGAAGGTAAAGTGCTCATACGTGCGTATGTCGGGAAACCAGGGGATACTGTGGTTGATGATCATACAGATGAAGAAATTGTATCTATAGTTAAAAGAGATTTAAGCCAAATGATGACATTTAAAGGGAATCCTGATTTTAGTATTGTGAATAGACTCCCTAACAGTATGCCGCAGTATCACGTTGGGCATATAAATCAAATTAATGAGATTCAAAGCCATATACGCAATAGTTATCCAAGATTACGTATTACGGGTGCTTCTTTTGAAGCTGTAGGCTTACCTGATTGTATTCAACAAGGGAAGCAAGCTGTTGATGAATTATTAATGGAATTAAATTAAAAATATGGGTTTATTAAGTCATTTTTTCAATATTAGTCATATCTAATGTTGAAAAAATGACTTTTTTATATAACTTTAGAAAGTTTAAAATTCATTATGAATTGTGAGATACTTATAATAATTACAATATATTAGTAATTTAGTTATAATAATATAAGCTATTAGGTAGGGGGAGAATGCTAATGACAGATATTATAATTGTACATTCAAAATATGGTGATTCGACAAATCATTGGTACGAATGGTTAGCTAATAATTTAGTGTTAGAAGGCTATAACGTCACGTTATTTAATTTACCAGTAGAAGATAGTGGAAATCTTGAGCAGTGGATTAATAAAATGAGAGAACAATTAAATGTAGATAAATATGAAACATATTTTGTAACACATGGTTTGGGTACACTGGCTTCACTCAAATTTTTAGAAGAAGCTCACATAAAGCAAATAGAAGGTTTGTTTAGCATTTCGGGTTTTATGCATGATGCACAAGATATTGATGAAAATATTAATTTAGAGGATCATGTCCTTGATTATACAGTTGTGAAAAGGAAGGTTACTAATTTTTATGGGTTATGTGCAAAAGATGATCAATACGTAGCATATGAAGAAACTAAAAGATTAATGGACACTCTTGGCGGAAAGTGTAAAGTTACAGATAATGGTGGTCATTTTATGGAAGAGGATGGCTTTCGGACGTTTACAATACTACAAGGAAAAATGCAAAAATTAATGAGTAGCTAATTATTATTATAAAAAACAATGTAAATAGATGCATTGTTTTTTAGCTATATTGAAGAAAATTATAAGGAAAAACATAGAATTTAAGATGATTAGCACAGAAAAACGATAGAATTTTGTATAAATAAGAAACTAAAGTTAAAATATTATATATATAATCCGTTTTTACACAAATAACTTTATATAAAGCATTGACTATACGCTGGAAAATTTATATACTATAAAAGTCTTAAGTAATCACTAACGACCAAACAACAATTATCGCATGTGAAATTTAAATGATTATTAACTTAATTTAAATTAATTTTAAAAAAGTTGTTGACTTTCAGTTAACAAACATGGTATATTAGTTGGGTAGCCGTTATTAATAATATTAACGCGGGATGGAGCAGTTCGGTAGCTCGTCGGGCTCATAACCCGAAGGTCGGTGGTTCAAATCCGCCTCCCGCAATTACATAGTTTTATTGGTCTCGTAGTGTAGCGGTTAACACGCCTGCCTGTCACGCAGGAGATCGCGGGTTCGATTCCCGTCGAGACCGCCATTATGGTTCAGTAGCTCAGTTGGTAGAGCAATGGATTGAAGCTCCATGTGTCGGCAGTTCGACTCTGTCCTGAACCATTTATAGTTTTAAATATTAAGTTTTATATTCTTTGGCGGTTGTGGCGAAGTGGTTAACGCATCGGATTGTGGTTCCGACACGCGTGGGTTCGATTCCCATCAGCCGCCCCATATAAATTTAATAAGCGGGTGTAGTTTAATGGCAAAACCTC